>NZ_LDPO01000004.1 GCF_001021505.1 Mycolicibacter heraklionensis | reverse complement strand
TGTATAAGAGACTGGGCGGGGATCGGCCCGGCAAGCCTGAGCGTGGACCCACTGTCCGGACTGTTTCTGGTCATCGCGTTCGGTGTCGCGATTCCCGCCCTGGCCGCCGCCGGTGCCACCGCCAATCGCCCGCGTCCGCGCTTGCCCGGCGCCGTCGGTGTGGCACTGGCCGCGGTCGCGGTGATCATCACCACCGACAACCTGTTTGTCCTGCTGTTCGGGTGGGAGCTGCTCAGCATCGCCTTCTACCTACTGGCCGGGTATGACCGGGAGCTGCCCGGCCGGGTGGGCGGGTCGGTGGTGACGGTGGTGTTCGGCAAAGCCAGCGGCGCCGCGGTCTTGATGGGCGCACTGTTGCTGGCCGGGCAGACCCACACTTTCGTCTACACCGTGGACGGGATCGATCCGCACAGTGCCGTTGGCCAAGCCGCCTATGCGCTGCTGCTGCTCGGTTTCGGCGTCAAGGTCGGACTCGTGCCAGCCCACATCTGGATGCCGCGCGGATACACCGCCGCTGCCGGTCCGGCCCGCGCGGTGATGGCGGGTGCCGCCGTCAACGTCGGTTTCTACGGCATGTGGCGAACACTGGAAGTGCTGGGCGCCCCGGAGGTCTGGCTGGCCTGCGTGGTGCTGGTGGTCGGTGGCGTCACCGCGATCTTGGGGATTGCCCACGCGGCCGTCAATCCCGATCTGGCCAGGCTCATCTCGTGGTCCAGCGTGGAAAACGCGGGCGTCATCACCACCGGGTTCGGGGTGGGGTTGGTCGGTGCGGCGACCGGTGAACCGCAGCTGGTGGCCGCCGGACTGGTAGCCGGCACCGCCCAGGTGGTGGCGCATGCGCTGGGCAAGACGCTGCTGTTCGTGTCGACGTCGACGATTGAGCATGCGCTGGGAACCACCGATCTCGACTGTTTGGGTGCCGTTGTACGTCGCCTGCCCTGGGCCGGAACCGGTTTGGTGATCGGATCTTTCACCCTGGCCGGCCTGCCGCTGACCGCCGGGTTCGCCTCGGAGTGGTTCACGCTGGAGGCGTTGATGCAGCAGTTCCGGGTGTCGAACCTGGCGATGCAACTGTGCATTACGGTGGCCGGGGCGCTGATCGCGCTGACGATCGGCATCGCCGGGGTGACCTTCGTGCGCGTGGTGGCGTTGACGGCCTTCGGGCCGGCGCGCATCGGTGAGCCTGCCCTCGATCCCGTCGGCGCTGCCGTGGACGGGCAATGGCCCTACCGTTTCGGGATTGCCCTGTTGGTGGCGGGCTGCCTGGGCGCCGCGATGTTCGCGCCGCTTGAGGTGCGGTTGATTGGAGCCGGCCTAGTCCCCATCGTCGGGGATCGAGCCGCCGGCGCCAACGCCGCACGATGGGTGCTGCAGCCGGTGTTCGCCGACTTCTCCGCGCTCTCACCGACGTGGCTGTGGCTGGTCCTGCCCACAATGGCCTTGGTGATCGTGGCGTGCACCGCGATGTTCGCCGGCCGCAACCCGTTTCGGGCACGCGTGGTGGCACCGTGGTCGTCGGCATCGCCCGGCGTGCATCGGGGGGTCGGATACACCTCGTTCGCCTACGCCAACCCGGTGCGCAACATCTTGTCCACCGTCTTGTTGACCCGTACCGAATTGGTCGAGACGGTCGACCAATCACCCGGTCAGGACGTGGCGCCGTTGCTCTACACCTATCGGGTTGACGTCGTCGACATGGTCGAACGTTACTTCTATCGGCCATTGAGCCGCGGGCTGCTGATCGTGGCCCGGTCGGCGAAACGACTTCAGTCCGGACGGTTGGACGCCTATATGGCCTACATGCTGATCGCGGTGCTGGCCGTCCTCGCCGTCGTCATCGCGACCTCATGAACGGCTCACGGTTCTGCGGGCGCCGGCAGGCCGAACGGCAGCTGCGGTGCTGCGGCCGCGATGGCGAGCAGCCGGTTGTACTTGGCCACTCGCTCGCCGCGGGCGGGTGCGCCGGACTTGATCTGGCCGCAACCCGAACCGACGGCCAGGTCGGCGATGAACGCGTCGACGGTCTCGCCGGACCGATGCGAGATCATCGCGCCATACCCGGACTGTCGGCACAGAGCAAGCGCTTCAAGGGTTTCCGACACGGTGCCGATCTGGTTGACCTTGATCAGTGCGGCGTTACCGATGCCAGAGCGTATCGCGGACCCGATGATGTCCGGGTTGGTGACGAAGTTGTCGTCACCCACCAACTGCACCCGATGACCCAGTGTCTCAGTCAGTCGGCGCCATCCGGCGGTGTCGTGCTCGCCCATCCCGTCCTCGATACTCCACACCGGGTACCTGGACACGATGTCGACGTAGCGGTCGATCAGGTCCTTGCTGGACAGCGATTCGCCGTTGAGCAAGTAGGCTCCGTCTCGGTGGAATTCGCTGGCGGCGGGGTCCAGCGCAATGGCCACCCCGGACGGCCCGGTGATATACCCGGCGTCGCCGATGGCTTGGGTGAGCAGTTCCAGCGCTTCTTCGGGTCGGTCGATTTCGGGCGCAAAGCCACCCTCGTCACCCAGCCCGGTGGCCAGCTTGCGGTCGGCCAGCACCGTGCGCAGTTGCCGGTACACCTCGGCGCCGGCACGGACGGCTTCCGGCAGCGATGGCGCACCGAGCGGAGCGATCATGAATTCCTGAAAGTCCAGGCCGTTGAGCGCGTGCACGCCACCATTGATCACGTTGAAGGAGGGGACCGGCAATCGGGCACCGACTCCGGGCGGAACAAGCCACTGCCACAGTGGCTGTTCGGCTTTGGCGGCGAATGCCCGGGCGGCGACCATCGATGCCCCGACGATCGCGTTGGCGCCCAACTGAGACTTGTCGGTGGTGCCGTCCAACTCCAGCAGGGTTTGGTCCACCTCTTCCAAGGAGGTGAACGGGCGCTCGGTCAGCGCAGCGGCGATCGGTCCATTGACATGGTCGACGGCTCGGCGTACGCCCAGGCCCGCGTAGCGGGTGCTGTCGTGGTCGCGCAGCTCGACCGCTTCGCGGGAGCCGGTGGAGGCGCCGGCGGGGACACCCGCGCACACCTCGGTGTAGTCGGCGAGGATCGCACACACCGACAGGGTCGGCCGGCCTCGAGAATCGAGTATTTCGATGGCAGATATCGATGAAAACTCCACAACCACCTGCGTACCTCCCCGCTGGCGGCCGGGTGGCACCCGGCCGGACGTTGTTGTCTTCCGCAGGGACCGTTGGCAGTCCGATATGGACGTGCAGTTGTGGCGAGCCCCACCGCCGGGTGCGCCAGTCAGCCTACCAGCGGCGCCGTTGGCGCGATAGTGGTTGCACGGCAAGGGGAGTGAACATCGATGACTGAGAGGGAGTGGGGCATGTCAGGTGCGCAGAAATCTGTCCCGACGACTCGTTGCGGAGCGGACCGATGAACGTCCGCCGGCTGCAGCTCGACGTCGACAAAGCCATACCCAGACCCGACCTGTTAGAGCTGGCCGAAGCGATCGAGAACGCTCCCGGTGTGGAAGCACTCAACATCACCGTCGCCGAGATCGACCTGGAAACCGTCGGCTTGGAGATCACCGTCGAAGGCGAGAATATCGATGCGCCCCGGTTGATTCGAGAGATCGAGAAGGCGGGCGCGGCCGTGCACAGCATCGATGAGCTTGTCGTCGGCAACCGCATCGTCGAGCGCGTGCCCCGAACCCGGTGACACGCTGGCGGCCGCACCGCCGAATTCGGGTGCGCTCCCGCGGCCGGGTGTTGTTCGCGACCGCGCTGGGCGTGTCGGACGGCATCCTCAACGCGCTCATCTTGGCTTCGGCAACCGTGCTCCGCGGTGTTGGCCTGAACCTGGGCTTGGGCGCGCGAGTCGGTGTGGTCGCCCTGTGCTCGGCGCTGCTGACCGTGTTCGTCGCGGAGTACACCCAGTACCGCTCCGAGTTGATGCGGGCCGAGCGTCAACTGCTGTTCACCCGGTCGGGTCGTCTCGCGGCGACCAGCCTGGGCAGGGCCGTGCTGCGTGACGCGGTCACCGTCGCCGCCGTCGCGGGTGCCGCCAGCTTCGCCGGTGCCGCACTGCCGCTGGTAATCGGTGCGCTGGTGCCGTCGGCACGCTGGACGGCGTTGCTGGCGTCGGTGGCGGCGCTAGGAGGATTGGGCGTGCTGCTCGCGGTGCATGTCGGTGGCCGGCGTTCGCTGTGGGCAATCGGGCTGGTGATCTCCGGCGTAATTGTGACGGTCATCGGCGTAGAGGTGGATCTGGTGTGACGCACGGCCTTGCCTGGTTTAGCTCCGGGCCGTCGTTCCGAGGTGTCTGTGGATGAAGGCCGCACTGGGGATAACTGACCGCGCGGCAGCTGGTTTCGGATCTGGCCGGCTCGACGCTGTCGGAGTCCTGGCCGACCCTGACCGGCATGACAACCATGTCTCGTGCCGAGCTGGGGGCGCTCGGAGAACAAGTGGCCGTCGACCACCTGATCGGGCAGGGGTGGGCCATTCTCGCCCGCAACTGGCGCTGCCGATACGGCGAACTGGACGTGATCGCCGCGGACCAGAACGCGCGCACCGTGGTTTTCGTCGAAGTCAAGACGCGCAGCGGTGACGGTTTCGGCGGGCTGGCGTACGCGGTGCCACCCGAGAAGGTGCGCAGGTTGCGCCGGCTGGCCGGAGCGTGGCTTGTGGGTCAGCAGTCGCACTGGGACCAGGTCCGTCTCGACGTGATCCGGGTGCGGATCGGGCGGAGCCGAACCCCGGAGGTCAGCCACCTGCAGGGGGTGGGCTGAATGGCACTGGGCCGGGCGTTCTCAGTCGCGGTGCGCGGCCTCGACGGCTTGATCGTGGAGATCGAGGCAGACATCACCTCCGGGCTTCCCGGGGTGCATCTGGTGGGGCTGCCCGACGCCGCACTGCAGGAGTCGCGGGATCGCGTGCGGGCGGCGATCACCAACAGTGGGCAACGTTGGCCCGCGGCCCGGCTGACGTTGGCGCTCTCGCCGGCGACGCTGCCGAAGATGGGCTCGGTCTACGACATCGCCCTGGCCGCCGCCGTGCTTTCCGCCGACCGCAAAACGCCGTGGTCCCGGTTGGAGAAGACGGTGCTGCTCGGAGAGCTGGCACTCGACGGGCGCGTGCGGCCGGTCCACGGGATACTGCCCGCGGTGTTGGCCGCCAAGAACGGCGGCTGGGCTGCCGCCGTGGTTCCAGTGGACAACCTCGCCGAAGCCAGCCTGGTGGACGGCATCGACGTCTACGGCGTGGCAACGCTGAGCCGGCTGCACGGCTGGCTGGAGGGGACCGCACGGCTACAGGACCGGATCACGACCGTGGCTCCGGTGGCCGAGCCGGTCGCGGACCTGGCTGAGGTGGTCGGCCAGGCACAGGCCCGGTTCGCCGTCGAGGTGGCCGCCGCGGGCTCACATCATCTGATGCTGACCGGACCGCCCGGAATCGGTAAAACTATGCTGGCCCAACGTCTTCCCGGACTGCTGCCGCCACTGACCGAAACCGAGTCACTGGAGGTCACCGCCATCCACTCGGTCGCGGGTCTACTGTCGGGCAGCGCACCACTGATCACCCGGCCACCCTTCATCGCACCGCATCACAGCTCGAGCGTCGCGGCGCTGGTCGGCGGTGGGTCCGGGATGGCCCGGCCCGGCGCGGTCAGCCGCGCACATCGAGGCGTGCTGTTCCTCGACGAGTGCGCCGAGATCCGGGTCAGCGCCTTAGAGGCGCTTCGTACCCCGCTGGAAGACGGTGAGATCCGGCTGGCCCGGCGCGACGGGGTGGCCTGTTACCCGGCCCGCTTCCAGCTGGTCTTGGCCGCCAACCCGTGCCCGTGCGCGCCGGCCGACCCCAGGGACTGCACATGTAAGTCGATGGAGAAGCGGCGCTACCTCGGCCGGTTGTCGGGTCCGCTGCTGGACCGAGTGGACCTGCGGGTGGAGATGCATCCGGTGCGGGCGGGCGCGTTCTCGGCGGCAGACGGGGAGCCGACGGCTGCGGTGCGGGCCCGGGTCGCGCAGGCCCGGGCCGCCGCGGCCCAACGGTGGGCACCGCACGGCTTTCACACCAACGCCGAGGTCAGCGGAGCGCTGCTGCGCCGCAAGTTCCGGCTCAGCACCGCGGCGATGGCGCCGCTGCGTGCTGCACTGGATCGCGGTCTGCTGTCCATCCGCGGCGCCAACCGCACGCTGCGGGTCGCGTGGACCCTGACCGACCTGGCCGGGCGGACCTCACCCGGGTTGGACGAGGTCTCCGCAGCCCTGAGCTTCCGCCAGCCAGGCGCGGCCCGATGAGCGCCGCGGACACCAGGATGCAGGCCTGGGCCTACCTGTCCCGGGTTGCCGAGCCACCGCGCCCGGAGCTGGCTGCGCTGGTCGATCGGATCGGTCCGGTGGAGGCAGCGGAACGGATTCGCCGCGGTGCCGTAGCTCCGGAGCTGGCCCGTCACACCGAAGCCCGACGTGAGATCGATGTCGCCGCTGACGATCTGGCGGGGCTCGCCCGCCGCGGAGGACGCCTGATCACCCCCGATGACGACGAGTGGCCGGCGCTGGCGTTCGCCGCCTTCGGGGGCGCCGACACCGCGGACAAACCGGATTGCCGGCCACCGCTCGTGCTCTGGGCGGTGGGTCCGGCGCGCCTTGACGAGATCGCCGAGCGGGCCACCGCGATCGTCGGAACCCGGGCCGCAACCGCCTACGGCGAGCTGGTGGCCGCGGATCTGGCCGCCGGACTGGCCGAACGCGACGTGGCGGTGGTCTCTGGCGGCGCCTACGGAATCGACGGCGCGGCGCACCGCGCCACGCTCGCCGCAGACGGCACCACCGTGGCGGTACTCGCCGGCGGTATCGACATCGCCTACCCGGCAGGGCATTCCGCGCTGCTGCATCGGGTCGGCGCCACCGGCCTACTGGTCACCGAATACCCACCCGGGGTTCGCCCGGCCCGCTATCGGTTTCTGACCCGCAACCGGCTGGTGGCGGCGCTGGCAGGGGTGACGGTGGTGGTGGAGGCGGGACTGCGCAGCGGCGCGGCCAACACCGCGGCCTGGGCGCGGCTGCTGGGCCGGCCGGTGGCCGCCGTCCCGGGTCCGGTCACAAGTGCGGCATCGGCCGGTTGTCACGTGCTGGTGCGCGGCGGCGCCGAATTGGTGACCCGGGCCGACGAGGTGATCGAGTTGGCGGGGCGGGTTGGGGAATTGGCGGACGACCCGCCGCGGCCGGTCACTGCGTTGGACGGCCTCAGCGGCGCCGAACGTCAGGTCTACGAAGCGCTGCCCGGCCGCGGCGTGGTCACCGTCGATCAGATCGCGGTGGCCTCCGGTCTGGCGCCGGCGCAGGTGTTCGGCCCACTGGCGATGTTGGAGGTCGCCGGCCTGGTGCAGCGGCGCGACGGCAGCTGGGGGATAGCTCGCCCGAAGCGGTAGCTCGTATAGTCGGCTGGGGCAAGGCGAAAGACGGGAGACAGCGTGGCGGGACGACCAGTTCACACCTTCGAAGTTGTCCGCACCGAGCAGCTGTCGGCACATATGATTCGAGTCGTGTTGGGCGGCAACGGTTTCGACACGTTCAAGCCCAGCGTTTTCACCGATTCGTACGTCAAGGTGGTCTTTGTGCGCTATGACGTCGACGTTGCAGCGCTCCCGCAGCCGTTGACGCTGGACAGCTTCGACGGGCTGCCCGACGAGCAGTGTCCGGTGATCCGGACCCTCACGGTGCGGCGTGCGGATCCGCTCGCCCGGGAGATCGCCATCGATGTCTCCGTGCACGGTGACCACGGTGTTGTCGGACCGTGGGCAAGCAGCGCTCAGCCCGGCGATTCCGTGTACCTGATGGGCCCCGGTGGTGCCTACACGCCCGACCCCGATGCCGACTGGCACCTGCTGGCCGGTGACGAGAGCGCGCTGCCGGCGATCGCGGCGGCGCTGGAGGCCCTGCCGACCGGCGCAGTGGGCAAGGTGTTCATCGAAGTCGCCGGGCCCGACGACGAGATCGCGCTGGACGCGCCGGACGGGGTCGAGCTGAACTGGCTGCACCGCGGAGGGCGTGCGGACCTGGTCGGGCAGGAGCGGGCCGGCGATAACGCGCCGCTGATCAAGGCGGTCACCACCGCCGCGTGGCCGTCGGGCCAGGTCCAGGTGTTCATCCACGGCGAAGCCCAGGCCGTCATGCACAATCTGCGGCCCTACATTCGCAAGGAACGCGGCGTCGACGCCAAATGGGCGTCGATCTCGGGTTACTGGCGGCGCGGTCGCACCGAAGAGACCTTCCGGCAGTGGAAGAAGGAACTCGCCGCCAAAGAAGCGACGGAAACCGCAGCGGCGGCTGAAGAGAAAACAGGCTGAAGCCATGGCATTCGGGGATTACCAGTTCGAGATCTACCTGCAGGGCCTGGCCGGGGTGGTGCCCCCACTGCCGATGACCTATTCCGAGTTGGAGGCCAAAGCCGCTGCGGCGCTGTCCCCATCGGTGTGGTCGTATGTGGCCGGCGGCGCCGGTGACGAGCGGACCCAGCGGGCCAACGTCACCGCCTTCGACGGGTGGGGCCTCATACCGCGAATGTTCGTCGGCGCCGCCGAGCGCGACTTGTCGATCGAGATGTTCGGATTGCGGCTGCCCTCGCCGGTCTTCATGGCGCCGATCGGTGTCATCGGGATCTGCGCCCAGGATGGGCACGGCGACTTGGCCAGCGCACGTGCTGCGGCGGCCACCGGAGTTCCGATGATGGTGTCCACCCTCACCGCCGACCCGCTCGAGGACATCGCTGCCGAATTCGGCGACACCCCAGGATTTTTCCAGCTGTACACGCCCAAAGACCGGGAGCTGGCCGCCAGCCTGGTGCATCGCGCGGAGGCGGCCGGTTACCGGGCGATCGTCGTCACCCTCGACACCTGGGTCCCGGGCTGGCGTCCCCGCGACCTGGCCACGTCGAACTTCCCGCAGCTGCGCGGGCACTGCCTGTCCAACTACTTCTCCGACCCCGTGTTCCGGGCGGGGCTGGCCCAGCCGCCCGAGGAGAATCCGCAGGCCGCCATCTTGTCCTGGATCCAGACCTTCGGCGCTCCGCTGACCTGGGATGATCTGCCGTGGCTGCGGTCGTTGACCGACCTGCCGTTGATCGTCAAGGGCATCTGCCACCCCGACGACGTGCGGCGCGCCCGGGACGGCGGCGTCGACGGAATCTACTGCTCCACGCACGGCGGTCGTCAGGCCAACGGCGGGCTGCCGGCCCTGGACTGCCTGCCCGACGTGGTGGCGGCCGCCGACGGGATGCCGGTGCTGTTCGACTCGGGCATCCGCACCGGCGCCGACATCATCAAGGCCCTTGCGTTGGGGGCGACGGCGGTGGGAATCGGCCGACCGTATGCCTACGGCCTGGCTCTGGGCGGAACCGCTGGCATCGTCCACGTCCTGCGCTCGTTGTTGGCCGAAGCCGACTTGATCATGGCAGTGGACGGCTATCCGTCACGGCTTGATCTCACCCCGGAAACGCTGCGGCGCGTCATCTGAGGAGCTCGGGCACCGTCTGAGACCGTGGCCGGTGTGGACGCGATTCTCGACGAGTTCGACGAGTACCTGGCTTTGGAGCGGGGCCGGTCCGACCACACCCGGCGCGCCTACCTCGGCGACCTGCGATCGCTGTTCGGGTTCCTGGCCGAGCAGGGGCATACCGGCATCCAAGACCTGAGCCTTCCGCTGCTGCGCAGCTGGCTGGCCGCGCAGGCCGGTGCCGGTGCCGCCCGCAGCACACTGGCGCGCCGCACGTCGACGGTCAAGACCTTCACCGCGTGGGCGGCGCGGCGCGGACTGCTGGCATCAGATCCCGGTGCGCGCCTGCAGCTGCCGAAGGCGCGCCGGACGCTGCCGGCGGTACTGCGCCGAGACCAGGCGCACGACGCGATGACTGCCGCCAAATCCGGTGCGCAACAGAATGATCCTCTTGCTTTGCGGGACAGGCTGATCGCCGAGTTGCTTTACGCGACCGCGGTGCGGGTCAGCGAACTGTGTGGCCTTGATATCGACGACGTGGACAGCTCACGACGGGTGTTGCGGGTGGTGGGCAAAGGCAACAAGCAACGCACGGTGCCATTCGGGGAGCCCGCCGCCGAAGCGCTGCAGGCATGGCTCACCCGCGGGCGCCCGCCGCTGGCGACGGTGGATTCCGGACCGGCGCTGCTGCTCGGCGCGCGCGGCGGGCGCCTCGATCCGCGTCAGGCCCGCACCGTGGTGCACCAGACCGTCGCCGCGGTCGGGGGAGCGCCGGATATGGGACCGCACGGGCTGCGCCATACGGCGGCCACCCATCTGTTGGAGGGTGGGGCGGACCTGCGGATCGTGCAGGAACTGCTAGGTCACTCCAGCCTGGCCACCACTCAGCTGTACACCCATGTCACGGTCGCCCGGCTGCGTGCCGTGCACGATCAGGCCCACCCGCGGGCATGACGGCGCGATCAAGTGTCGAACTGGCGTCGGGACCGGTCTCCTACCTCGATTTTCGTCCCGACAATCCAGCTTTCTCAGCGGCCGGCACCGTGGTGCTGCTGCACGGCGGCGGCGTGGACAACGCGTCGCTGTCCTGGGACGAGATCGGTCCCCGGTTGGCGGCGGAGGGCTACCGCGTCATCGCCCCAGATCACCCCGGCTTCGGCCAGAGCCCGCCGCCGCCGTGGCGGTTAACCCAGGACCGGCTGGTCGGCTACGTCGGGGAGTTCGTCGACGCGCTGGCCCTCGACCGCTATGTCGTCGGCGGGCTGTCGCTCGGGGGCGGAATGGCCCTCGGCCATGCTTTGCGGCGGCCCGAGCAGACAACCGGGGTGATGCTGCTGGGTAGTTACGGGCTGATGTCGCGAGTCTCCGACGGGCCGCTGGCCGGTGTGCGACAGGGCTTGACGTGGGCGATGCTTCGCAGTGGAGCGCTCGCGCTCGTGGGCCGCCTTACGGCCCGCAGCCCGGCGGTGTTGGCGTGGAGCGTCAAGACCGCGCTGATTCGCGACCCCGCTCGACGCACCCCCGAACTGATGGCTGAGGTGACGGCGGCGGTGCAGCAGGACTCCGGCGTCTTCGAACAATGGCAGCGCGATGAGGTCAGCTGGAACCGGCTCAAGACCGATTACACCCCGAGACTGTCGGCACTGCGGTGCCCGGTGCTGATTATTCACGGCGACAAGGACACTGGTGTTCCGGTGGCACGCGCCCGCGCCGCAGCCTGGCTCATCCCGGGTGCCCGGCTGGTGGTCCTTCCAGGTGCCGGCCACTGGGTGCAGCGGGACCGTCCGGCCGAAACGCTGGCCGCTATGACGGAGTTTCTGGCCAGCGCCGGCTGACCTCAGCCCGGCGCCACCGGCTTGAGCCGGATCGGTGTCGAGGCCAGCAGTCCCAACGGATCGACATAATCGGCCCGCGACGCCGGTCCCCACATCGCGCCCCAGTGCAGGCAGGCAGCGCACCCCGGATGGCCGGGCTCCAACGTGCCGATCACCGATCCCGCGGCCACCAGCTGCCCGATCCGGACTGACGCGGACACCGGCTGGTAGCTGGTGCGCAACCCCCCGGGATGGGCCAGCGACACCACCGGCTGCCCACCGGAACGCCCGGCGAACACCACCGTCGCCGCACCGGCGGCATACACCGGTTGGCCCGGTGCTCCGGCCAGGTCCACGCCCCGGTGGCCGCGCTGCCAATCCGGGCGCGGCGCGTCGAATTGCCGCACCACCACCGGGCGCGGCCGCAGCGGCCACTGCAGCCGAATCGTGTCCCCGCGCGCCGGCGCGGCCAGCAAAAAACCGCCGACCAGCAACAACGCCACGCATCGCATGCGCCTAGTGCACCCCGGCAGCCCCGAATCCGGCCAGTCACCGCTGTGGACAAAGCACCTGGTTCATGGGGCGGTTCCAGCTTCGCCTCTCCTTCGTCGAGGCTCGCCAAACCACCCGTTCGGACCGTGTAAACTCATCTGCGCAGTTCGCGTATGCGGACTGACTTCGCGTGCCTGCACCACAACCGGATGCCGGGTGGTCCCCGACAGGGGTCCGGCATCTCAGCAGGCACCAGGGCCCGGCCTCACCCGACGCCGGGCGACAACCGACAAAAAAGGAACCATGGACTCATGGCTGTCGTAACCATGAAACAGCTGCTCGACAGCGGCGCCCACTTCGGGCATCAGACCCGTCGTTGGAATCCCAAGATGAAGCGGTTCATCTTCACCGACCGCAACGGCATCTACATCATCGACTTGCAGCAGACGCTGACGTTCATCGACAAGGCGTACGAGTTCGTCAAGGAGACCGTCGCGCACGGCGGGTCCATCATGTTCGTCGGCACCAAGAAGCAGGCCCAGGAATCGGTCGCGGCCGAGGCCACCCGGGTCGGAATGCCGTACGTCAACCAGCGCTGGCTGGGCGGCATGCTCACCAACTTCTCCACCGTGCACAAGCGCCTGCAGCGCCTCAAGGAACTCGAGGCCATGGAGCAGACCGGCGGCTTCGAGGGACGCACCAAGAAGGAAATCTTGATGCTGACCCGTGAGAAGAACAAGCTGGAGCGCAGCCTCGGCGGTATCCGCGACATGGCCAAGGTGCCGTCGGCCGTCTGGGTCGTCGACACCAACAAGGAGCACATCGCCGTCGGCGAGGCCCGCAAGCTGGGCATCCCGGTCATCGCGATCCTGGACACCAACTGCGACCCCGACCTGGTCGACTACCCGATCCCGGGCAATGACGACGCGATCCGCTCGGCGGCTCTGCTGACCAAGGTCATCGCCTCCGCGGTGGCCGAGGGGCTGCAGGCCCGGGCAGGTCAGGGCAACGGCGAGGGCAAGGCTGCGGCCGAAGCGGTTGAGCCGCTGGCCGAGTGGGAGCAGGAGCTGCTGGCGGGCGCCACCACGTCTGCACCCGACGCCGAAGCCGGCGCCGAAACCACCACCGACGCATCGTAGGAAAGGCACACACAGTGGCGAACTACACCGCTGCCGACGTTAAGCGGCTTCGGGAACTCACCGGCTCAGGCATGATGGACTGCAAGAACGCGCTGGCCGAGAGTGACGGCGACTTCGACAAGGCCGTCGAGGTGCTGCGCATCAAGGGCGCCAAGGACGTCGGCAAGCGCGCCGAGCGTGCCACCGCCGAAGGTCTGGTCGCCGCCAAGGACGGCGCCCTGATCGAGCTGAACTCCGAGACCGACTTCGTCGCCAAGAACGACGAGTTCAAGTCGCTCGCCGACGAGGTCGTCACCGCCGCCGCGGCGGCCAAGACCTCCGATGTCGAGGAGCTCAAGAGCGCCAAGATCGGTGACCGCACCGTCGGTGAGGCCATCGAGGCGCTGTCGGCCAAGATCGGCGAGAAGCTCGAACTGCGCCGCGTCGCCTACTTCGACGGCACCGTGGAGACCTACCTGCACAAGCGGGCCTCCGACCTGCCGCCGGCGGTGGGCGTGCTGGTGGAGTACTCCGGCTCGGACAAAAACGCGGCCCACGCGGTCGCGCTGCAGATCGCCGCGCTCAAGGCCAAGTACCTGACCCGCGACGACGTTCCCGCCGACCTGGTGGCCAACGAGCGGCGCATCGCCGAAGAGACGGCCAAGGAGGAGGGCAAGCCCGAGGCTGCCCTGCCCAAGATCGTCGAAGGCCGGGTGACCGGCTTCTTCAAGGACGTCGTGCTGCTGGAGCAGTCGTCGGTGTCGGACTCGAAGAAGAGCGTCAAGGCGTTGCTCGACGAGGCCGGCGTGACCGTGACCCGCTTCGTGCGGTTCGAGGTCGGCCAGGCCTAGTCCCCGTCGTACGAAAATCACCGCCAGCGCCCGTCAATCGGGCCTGGCGGTGATTTTCGTTTGGGCCTCACGGACCCGCCCGGTCCGTCGGATAGTGTCACCGACATGCAACATGTGCACGCCTTCGGCGACGACGCGCTCGGTGACTCGGACACGGTCGGCCTGGTCGAGCGACTCCGATCGGGCGAGGTGTCGCCCGGCGAGCTGGTCGACGCTGCGATCGCGCGCACCGAAGCGGTCAATCCGCAGCTGAACGGCCTGGCCTATCGGGCGTTCGACCGGGCCCGGGAGGCCGCCCAGCAGGGGCCGCGGGCCGGGTCTTCGGGGTTCTTCCAGGGCGTCCCGACGTTTATCAAGGACAACGTCGACGTCGCCGGGATGCCGACCATGCAGGGCACCGACGCCTGGCAACCGCACCCAGCCGCGGCCGACGGCGACTTCGCCAAGCTCTACCTGAACACCGGGCTGATCGCGCTGGGCAAGACCCAGTTGAGCGAGTTCGGATTCAGTGCCTCGGCCGAGCATCCGCGGATCGGCGCCGTACGCAACCCGTGGAACACCGACTACACCGCGGCGGCGTCGTCGTCGGGATCGGCGGCATTCGTTGCCGCCGGGGTGGTGCCGATCGCGCATGCCAACGACGGCGGCGGGTCCATCCGCATTCCCGCGGCCTGCAACGGACTGGTCGGGCTCAAGCCGTCGCGGGGCCGGCTGCCGCTGGACAAGGACCTGCGTGCCATGCCGGTGCGGATCGTCTTCAACGGTGTGGTGACCCGTTCGGTACGTGACACCGCCGCCTTTTACGCAGAAGCGGAACGGATTTGGCGCAACACCAAGCTGCCGCCGATCGGTGATGTCCGGGCACCGAGCGCCCAGCGGCTGCGGGTGGGGGTGATCACTCGGTCGATCGCGCGCGAGACGTCGGCGGAGATGCGCGAGCTGACCTTGAAGACCGCGGCGCTGCTCGAGGAACTGGGTCACCGCGTCGAGTATCTCGACCGGCCACCGGTCCCGGGCCACTTCGCCGACGACTTCCTGCTCTACTGGGCGTTTTTGGCGACCGCATTGGTCAAGGGCGGGCGGCGGATGTTCGGCCCCACCTTCGACCGCACCCGGTTGGACAACCTGACACTGGGGCTGGATCGCCACGCCACCCGCCACCTCTACCGGCTGCCGCTGGCGGTTGCCCGGCTGGCGGCCGTGCGCCGGCGGCACACCTCACGGCTGTACGGCGACTACGACGTCGTGCTCACTCCGACGCTCGCCCACGAGACCCCGCGGGTGGGCCACCTGGACCCCACGGCCAGCTATGAGCAGGTCATCGACCGGCTGATGGACTGGGTGGCGTTCACGCCGCTGCAGAACGCCACCGGTGAACCGGCGATCTCGCTGCCGCTGGCCGAGTCCGCGGCCGGGTTGCCGGTCGGCATGATGTTCAGCGCCCCTCTCGGGCAGGACGCCCGGCTGTTGGAGCTGGCCTACGAACTGGAGGCCGCGAAGCCCTGGCCGACGATCGCCGCCCGGGCCTGACTAGTCACTCCGCGCCGATTCGCTCCAACATCTGCCGCAGCCGGTGCTGCTCGGCCGCGCTCAGCGCAGCCAGCACACGACTGTCGGCGACGCGCACGGCATCCTCGGCCTGTTTCAGCAGATTCCGGCCGGCCTCGGTCAAGTTCGCCGGCAGTGCGCGCCCGGACGGCACCGACTCCGGGCGGCTCACCGCGCCGCGGTTCTCCAGCCGGTGCAGCACGGTGTTCATGGCCTGCGGGGTGACGCCGGTGTGGCGGGCCAGCTCGGCGCTGGAGAGTCCGGGACGCAGCAACAATGCCCGCATGCAGACGAATTCGGGCAAGGTCAGCCCCAGCGGTCCGAGGACCGCGGTCACCTGCGGGCGCAGCGCCGAGCTGACCCGGTACAGCAGATAGCCCAGCGGAGCACCGTCCACGTCATCCATGTCAAATATCCTGACATACCAGGGTCTCTGCGCTGAGCCGCTGGCTATAGATCGTTTCCCGCGTAGGACAGGTTGAAGCTCTTATTGGTCAGCGGGAAGTCCGGGACGATGGTGTCGGCCATCGACACCGGCAGTGCGGGCCAGTTGAACCAGGACGGGTCGACGATCTTGGCGCGGGTGACGACGCCGTCGGCCCCGATCTCGACCCGGTGCACGATGGTGCCACGCCAGCCCTCGACGATGCCGACCCCGCGGCGAGGTCCGGTCGCTGCCGGAACCGGCTGCCGGACTTCGATCGGGCCAACGTGATTGTCGATCAGGTTGCGGCACAGGGCGACTGACGCCGCGAACTCGTCGCGGCGAATGGTGTAGCGGGCGAGTACATCGCCGGCGCTCGCCGTCGCCTCGGTGACCGGCAGCTCGGTGGTGGGGTGGTCGAGGCGAGCGTCGGTGACAATCCCGCTGGCCCGGGCCACATATCCCAGGGTGCCCATCGCCACGGCGTCATCGCGGTGCAATACCGAGGTGCCGGCGAACCGGTCGTAGATCACCGAGTTACCCAACGTCAGCTCGGCGATCTCGGCGACGTCATCAGCTAGGTCCTGCAGCCGGTCCGGGGAGGGAAGTTCTTGCAGCACAACGCCTCCGGGCTTGACCGCCCCGCGCAACAGTCGGTGTCCGGTCACCTGCGCGTTGATGCGCAGCGCAAGTTCGCGGACGCGCTGGGCGTGTGCGTTGGCCAGGCCGAAGCCCACATCGTTGGCCAGGGCGCCCAGGTCGGCGGCGTGGTTGTAGAGCCGCTCGAGCTCGACGAGCAGAGCGCGCAGCCGGTGCACCGGATCGGGCAGCTCGACACCGAGGGCGTCTTCGACGGCCAGGCTGTGCGCGAGCGCGTGGCCGGCGGAGGTGTCACCGCTGATTCGTTCGGCCAGGTCGACCGCCCCGACCGCGGCGCGGCCCTGAAAGAGCCGCTCGATTCCGCGGTGCACGAACCACAGTCGCGCCTTGAGTCGTAACACCGACTCGCCGACGACCGAGAACCGGAAGTGGCCCGGCTCGATCAGGCCGGCGTGTACCGGGCCGACCGGGATCTCGTAGACCCCGGCGCCGTCCACGGTCAGGAAGGGAAAGTGGTCCGTAGCAACGAATTCTCCAGGCGGCTCGGCGTCGTTGCGCATCGGATGCCAACCCTGCGGCCAATGCGCGTGTCGCACCAGGCGGCGAGGTTGCGGATGATCGACCGGGGTGATCCCGTACAGATCGAGCATCTCGCGCTCGAATCGGCCGGCCTGAAAAGACAACCGGGCCAACGAAGGGATCTCCGGGTTGTCCGCCGGAACGGTCAGGGTGAGCTCGGTACGGCGGTCCGGGCGGCCGGCCAGGAACAGGTACACCACCCGCAGGGTGTCGCCGTCGTCGTGGGCGGCCATCAGGGCGAGCCGGAACCCGTCGGCGAACAGGGCGGTGGCCGCGCCGACGAGTTGACTAGCGGTGACCGGCTGTTCGCGGGTGATCGGATTCATCAGCGGACTCCGAGTTGGCTTGCGGCGACTGCGAACAAGTCGGACAGCGGGCCCGCGGTGACTCCCAGGACGAGCGAGGCCAGCACCCCGGCCACCAGGGCGCCCGCAACCGTCACCGGAACCCGGATCGCCGGACTGCCGGTGTCCGGGGTGCCCAGCAGCATCCGGCCGGTGTTGCGCAGCAGCGCGGCGAACGCCACCACCAGCGCCACCAGTGCCAGGCCGAGCGCCCATGCCAGCCGGGCGTCGGCCAGCGACATCGCGATCGCGACCTCGCTGGCGAACATCGCGAACGGCGGCAATCCGAGCAGGACCACCATTCCGGCCGCGAACGCGCCACCGATCAGCCGCGACCTGCCGAGCACCGCGGTGATCTCGCCGATGGCGGTCGTACCGTGGGCGGCCTGCAACTGCCCGCCGGCCAGGAACAGCACCGTCTTACCGACACCGTGAGCCAGCACATGCAGCAGCAGGGCGGCGATCGCCAGCCGGGTGCCGGCGGCCGCGGCAACCGCGATCAACCCCATCGTCTCCATCGATGAATAGGCCAGCATCCGTTTGAGATCGGTCGTGACGGTGAGCAGCAGCGCCGCGATCAGCAGCGTCACCAAGCCGGCGGCCAACAGTGCGGTCCGCAGAAAGGCCGGGCCCACCGCGGCATCGATGATCGGCTTGATCCGGATCAGCACCGAGAATGCGACGGAGAGCAGCACCCCGCTCATCAACGCCGAAACCGGCGCCGGGGCCTGGCTGTGCGCATCGGCGAGCCAGGTGTGAAACGGCGCCAGGCCCATCTTGGCTCCGTAGCCGATCAGCAGCAGTGCGCCCGCCAACCGGGTCACCGCCGGGTCGAGTCCACCGGCGTGGGCGGCCAGCACGTCGAGGTCCAACGCGTCCTCGCCGCCCGCCCCGGCATGCAGCGCGGCGAAGTGCAGCAACACGGTGCCCAGGAACGCGATCGTGATGCCCACCGAACACACCATGACGTACTTCCAGGTGGCCTCCAGGGCGGACCGGCTGCGGTGATGCCCGACCAGAAACGCAGTGACCACTGTGGTGGCCTCCACCGCGATCCACACCACGCCGATGTTGTTGGCCGACACCGCCAGAGCCATCGCCGCCAAGAACGCCGGAGTCAGGATGCCGTACAACCGCGCACCGCGCTCGTCGGTGTGCCCGCGAGCCAGTTCGGCGTCGATGTAACCGATGCTCGCCCAGGTGGCCAGGCTGCCGACGACCCCGATGACGATCAGCATGGTCACCGACAGGGCATCGGCACGCAGCAGGCCGTTCAATGCCAGATGAGCGTGGTCGCCGACCTGAAAACCCAGGGCGACACCGCATCCGAGGATCACCCACGCCGAGATCACCGTGAGGCCGGCACTGAGCCGGCGCCAGCCGAGCGCCACCGAGCACAGCGCTGCCAGCACCGGCGCCAGCAGCGGAAGCAGGATCAGAAGTGTCATCAGTCGCGTAGCTCCCGCAGCAGGTCCAGGTCCACGCCGCCAAAGGCGTTGCGCAGCTGTCCCGTCAGCACTCCGAGCACGATCAAGACGAACAGCACATCGAGCGAGGCGCCGAGCTCGACGATCAGCGGGACGCCGGCGGTGAGCAGGAACGCGGTCGCGGCGATCCCGTTGTCCAGCATCAGCAGCCCGACCGTCTGGGAGATGGCGTGGCGGCGGGTCGCCATGATGAACAGCGCGATCAGCACCGTAGCGATGGCCGCCGGGGCGGCGTTGGTCGAGGTGCTGGGCGCCAGCGCGACCACGGGTTGGGCGATGGTGAACGCCGCGACCACCAGCGCGGTGACCATCAGCAGCGAGGCGGTGGTGCTGACCAGGGGAGCGGACTCACGGCGTTCTTGGCGTTCGGCGCCCAATGCCCGGTGGAGCAGCCACGGCAGCAGTACCGCACGTACCGCCAGCACGCCGAGGCCTACCAGGAGCAGGGCCCGATCGTGTTCGTGCGCGCCACGAATCATCGGGATGGCGGCCAGCGCGACGCCTTGGGCGACGAGCAACCGGCGCACCACCACCGACAGGTCCCGGTGCCAGACGGCCAGCACCGCGGCCAGCAGCACGCCACCGGCAGCCAGGTCCAGCATGTTGACGTAGTTCACCCACCCGCTCCTGTGAAGAAGTTCGCCGCCGTCACGGCCAGCAACGCCAGCACGAAGGACCCGGCGAGTAATTCGGGCACCCGAAACAGTCGCAGCTTGGCGAGGAATACCTCCACGGCGGCCATGACTGCGGCCAGCACGGCCACTTTGAGCGCGATCGCGCCGGCGCCGACGATCACGGCGAGCGCACTGGGGTCCGCGCCCGCGATGCCCCAGGGAAAGAACAGATTGGCCAGCAGCGCCAGCAGCACGGTCAGCCGCATGCCGCTGGCCCACTCGACCATGGCCAGCTTGGGGCCGGCATATTCGAGCACCATGGCCTCGTGCACCATGGTCAGCTCCAGATGGGTGGACGGGTTGTCCACCGGTAGTCGGCCGGTCTCGGCGACGATCACGATGACCAGCGCGACGAATGCCAGCGCGCTCGCCAGTGAGATCACCTGACCGGGATGCTCGCTGGTGTAGCCGACGATGGCCCCCAGGTTGGCCGAGTTCGCCGGGATCGACAGTGCGAATACGGCAACCAGGATGGTCGGTTCCACCAGCGCCGCGATGGTGATCTCGCGGCTGGCGCCCATGCCACCGAAGGCCGTCGCGGTGTCGATGCCGGCCAAGGTCAGGGCCACCGTGCCCAGGAACAGCAGGCCCACGACCGTGATCAGGTCGGCGATCGGGTCCAGCGGCGAGCCGGTCGCCACCAGGGGCGCGGTGGCGACGATGACCAGCGTGGTGGCGGCCAGGGCGGCCGGTGCCGCGGCGAACACCCAGGTGGTGCCGAGCGGCTTGAGGTTCTGCTTGCCCAGCAGTTTGCGGATATCACGCCATGGTTGCCAGATCCCGGCACCGGTGCGGCCCTCGGCGCGGGCCCGGACCTGACGCGTCAGGCCGATGACCAGTGGGGCGCCGGCGATGACACCGGCGACCTGCACGAAGCCCGCTAGGTAAGCCATCAGGTTCATCGCGCCACCAACATGGCGATCAGCACTCCCACCGCGCCGTAGGCCAGGTAGAGGTGCACGCTGCCGGTGTGGGCGCGGCGCACCAGTTGCGCGGCGGCGGCCACGCCCTGAAGCAGCGGGGCATACCAACGGTCTTCGACGACGTCGGCCACCCGCGCCCGGTAGGCGATCCGGTCCACGTAATAGCTCGACGGAGCCTGCCGAGTCACCTCGACGGCGGCGTCGGTGTGCAGCACATCGTCGAAAACCTGCTGCAGCGGTTGGGCGAACGACGTCGCGGTGTATTGCATGCGCGCGCTCAGTTCGTCTGCGCCGCAGGCCCACAGCGGCACCGTGGCGGTGCTCGGGCGCGCACGCGCCCGCCAGCGTGAACCGATCAGCACCACCACGACGGCGGCCGCCAGAACGACGGCCAGTAGGCCCGGGGACATGGACGCGTCTAGCCCGGGAATGCGCAGGTAGGTTCCGAGCGCCGGGGCTGCTCCCGACACCGGCAGCGTCTCGAGCGCCCGCTGCAACAGCGGGCCCACGGTCCCCGGCGCGACGGCCAGCACCAGGCAGGCCAGTGCGGCCAGCGTCATCCCGGCGAGCATCGCGGTGGGCGCTTCCCGGGCCGCCGCCGCGGCGTCCGAGCGCGGGCGGGCCAGGAACCCGATTCCGAACGCTTTGACCATGGCGGCCACCCCCAAGCCGGCGGTCAGTGCGATCGCACCCACCGCCAGCGGGGTCACCAGGGTGATCGTGAGGTCGTGGTCGGCTCGGGCGTGCATCAGCGACTGGATCAGCAGCCATTCGCTGACGAAACCCGCGCCCAGTGGCAGGCCGGCGGCGCCGAGCGCGGCCACTCCGAACAGCGCTGTGGTGCCCGGCATTCGGCGGACCAGCCCGCCGAGCCGATCCAGGTCGCGCAAGCCGGTGGCGACCAGCACCGAGCCGGCGGCCAGGAACCCGAGGCTCTTGAACGCACCGTGGGCGAGAAGATGCAGCAGTGCCGCCACCGCGGCAACGGCTGCGGCATCGCGTGATCCCGCGCCCGACAACAGCATCGCCGCACCCAGGGCCAGGGTGATCAGCCCGATGTTCTCCGTCGTCGAATAGGCAAGCAGGCGTTTGAGGTCGGTTGCCACCGACGCCTGCAGCACCCCGTACAGCGCCGACGCGCCACCGGCGATCAGCAGCGTCAGACCCCACCACCGCGGGCCGGGACCGAGCAGCTGCACGTCGACGCGGATGATCCCGTAGATGCCCAGGTTGACCATGGCGGCGCTGAGCAACGCCGAGACCGGGCTGGGTGCCTCCGGGTGCGCCCTGGGCAGCCACGCGTGTAGCGGGAGCAGACCGGCTTTGGAGCCGAAACCGATCAGGGTCAACACGAATACGGTGTTGCGCACGGGATCGGGCAACGCACCGACACCGGCGAAGTCGTCGCCGGCCTGGGCTGCCAGCACCACCAGTCCCAGCAGCAGCGACACGAAGCCCAATTGGGTCATCACCGCGTAGATCAGCGCGGCCGAACGCACCTCGCTGCGCTGTTGATCGGTGAGCACCAGCACCAGCGACGTCAGCGCCATCAGCTCCCAGGCGAGCAGGAACGTCGTCACCGAGCCTGCCGCGGGGACCGCCAGCAGCGTGGCGACGAACAGCGGCAGCGTCAGCAGCGGGACTGCGCCGTATCGCTCGTGGCGTGCGTAGCCGACCCAGTACAGGCCGGCGGCCACGGCCACCGCACCGGTCAGCGCCATGAAGAATCCGCCGAGCGGATCGATGCGCAGCTGCACGCCCAGCAGCGGCACCAGCCAGTCGATGCGAAGCACGGGGATGGAGCCGAACACGCCGGCCAGGCCGATGCCGACTCCGGCCGCACCGATCCCGGCCGTGGCGGCACCGCTGAGGGCCGCCGGAAGCGCTCGGTGGTGCGATGTTTCGGGGGAGGAAACCGCCGGCGTGCTCACCGGCCGGTCACCGACCGCAGCGCGGCGAGGATCTGCTCCGGTGTCGGCGGACAACCGGGAATTTCGACATCGACTTCGACCACCTCGCCGACCGCCCCCACGGTTGCGTAGGACTTCGCGAACACCCCGCGATTGAGCGCGCAGTCGCCGCACGCGATGACCTTTCGGGGCTGCGGGGTGGCCTCCAGGGTGTTGCGCAGCGGCTCGGCCATATTGCGGGTGACCACCCCGGTGACCAGCAGGGCGTCGGCGTGACGCGGCGAGGCGACGAGCCGGGCGCCGAATCGTTCGGCGTCATACACCGGGCCGAACGCCCCGGCTATCTCGATCTCGCAACCGTTGCACGATCCGGCGTCGACATGGCGAATCTGCAATGACCCCGCGACGCCTGCCGGCGGGTCGGTGGCGGCCGGTGGGCGGGCACCGGCCGGTTCGGTGATTCGGCCCAGCGCACGGATTCTGGTGAGCCAGCTCATTGCCCCGCCCGCAGGTCATCGAGGATGGCAACTTGCTCGTTGAGCATCCCGGTCAGCGCTTTGCGTGCCACGGCGAGCAGTTCGGTGATCACCGGCGAGGCGATGGAGTAGACCACCGCGTTGCCGTCTTTGACGGCCGTCACCACGCCTGCGCGGCGCAGGACACCCAGCTGTTGGGACAGATTCGACGCCTCGAGCCCGGTCTCCGGGATCAGCTCGCTGACGGTGTGGTCACGTTCGGCGAGCAATTCGAGGACCCGGATCCGGGCGGGGTGCCCGAGGGTCTTGAAGAACTCGGCTTTCACCTGATGCAGCGAGTTCGGCACAGCCCAGACCATAGCAGCGGATGCAACAATTGAAAATTTCTTCATATGTTGTGATGGTCACGTCCGGTGTCGCCACCCCGGGCTCTGTTTGACCGGTCCGGTAGGGCAGGATGAGAATGCCGTCGCGGACGATTTCCGCGATGGCGCTGTCATATCCGCGCAGCCCCGAGGAGCCTGATGACGGAGCCGACGAGTACCGACGAAAGCCGGCCGTCCGGCCGTCCCCCTTACTCCCGGGTTTTGCTCAAGCTCGGCGGGGAGATGTTCGGCGGCGGGCAAGTCGGCCTCGACCCCGATGTGGTCGCCCAGGTGGCCCGCCAGATCGCCGAAGTGGTCCGCGACGGTGTGCAGGTCGCGGTGGTGATCGGTGGCGGCAACTTCTTCCGGGGCGCCCAGCTTCAGCAGCGCGGCATGGAACGGATGCGCAGCGACTATATGGGCATGCTCGGCACCGTGATGAACAGCCTTGCGCTGCAAGACTTCCTGGAAAAGGAAGGCATCGACACCCGGGTGCAGACCGCGATCACCATGGGTCAGGTCGCCGAACCCTACATCCCGCTGCGGGCCCAGCGGCACCTGGAGAAGGGCCGGGTGGTGATCTTCGGCGCCGGCATGGGTCTGCCGTACTTCTCCACCGACACCACCGCGGCCCAACGGGCGCTGGAGATCGGCGCCCAGGTGGTGCTGATGGCCAAGGCGGTCGACGGGGTGTTCACCGCCGACCCGCGCACCCACCCCGACGCCGAACTGCTCACCTCGATCACCCATCGCGAGGTCATCGACCGCGGGCTGAAGGTGGCCGATGCCACCGCGTTCAGCCTGTGCATGGACAATGGCATGCCGATCCTGGTGTTCAACCTGTTGACCGATGGAAATATCGCGCGCGCGGTCGCGGGTGAGAAGATCGGGACACTGGTCACCAGCTGAGGACGCCGGTGTCACAGCGGAGCGATAACGAGGAGCGGGGCACATGATCGACGAGGCTCTCTTCGATGCCGAAGAGAAAATGGAAAAGGCCGTGTCGGTGGCCCGTGACGACCTCTCGACCATCCGCACCGGCCGGGCCAACCCGGGCATGTTCTCGCGGATCGTCATCGACTACTACGGGTCGATCACCCCGATCACCCAGTTGTGCAGTATCAACGTGCCCGAGGCACGGCTGGTGGTGATCAAGCCCTACGAGGCGTCGCAGCTGGGCCCCATCGAGAACGCGATCCGCAACTCCGACCTCGGCCTGAACCCCAGCAACGACGGTTCGCTGATCCGGGTGGCGGTGCCGCAGCTGACCGAGGAACGGCGCAAGGAGCTGGTCAAGCAGGCCAAGGCCAAGGGGGAGGACGCCAAGGTCTCGGTGCGCAACATTCGTCGCAAGGCGATGGAAGAGCTGCACCGCATCCGCAAAGACGGCGAGGCCGGCGAGGACGAGGTCGGCCGGGCGGAGAAGGACCTGGACCGCTCCACCCAGCAATACGTGACTCAGATCGACGAGCTGGTCAAGCACAAAGAAGGCGAGCTGCTGGAGGTCTAGCGGCCGTCCAGCAGGCACACCCGTGGCAGACCACGACACCGGCGTAGACGCCGCGGATTCGCAGCCGAAACAGTCGCGAGCCGGACGCAATCTCCCCGCCGCCATCGCCGTGGGTGTACTGCTGGGCGGGACGCTGGTCTACACGCTGCTGTTCGCGCCGCGCTTCTGGGTGCTGATTCTGGCGGTGGCCGCTCCGGTTGCCACCCATGAGATCACCAGGCGGCTGCGTGAAGTCGGCTACGACGTGCCGTTCATCCCGCTGGCACTCGGCGGCCAGGCCATGCTGTGGCTGTCGCTGCTGTTCGGCGCGAGGGGAGTGCTGGGCGCCTTCGGTGCCACCGTGGTGATCGTCATGATGTGGCGGCTGGTCGGTCAAGGGCTGCACAACGCCCCGGTGAACTACCTGCGGGACATGTCGGCGACGATTCTGATCGCGGTCTGGGTGCCGCTGTGCATGAGCTTCGCGGCGCTGCTGGTCTTTCGCGACGACGGCCCGGGCCGGGTGCTGTGCCTGCTGTTCCCGGTGGTCTTCTCCGACATCGGCGGCTACGCCGTGGGCGTGCTGTTCGGCAAGCATCCGATGGCGCCGGCGATCAGCCCGAAGAAATCCTGGGAGGGTCTGGCGGGATCACTGGTGCTCGGTGTTGCCGCGGCGGTGTTCGCGGTGACGATGTTCCTCGACCGGCCGTGGTGGGTGGGCCTGCCGCTGGGCCTGCTGCTCGTGGTCACCGGGGTCTTCGGCGACCTGATCGAATCCCAGGTCAAACGCGATCTGGGCATCAAGGACATGGGCCGGCTGCTGCCCGGCCACGGCGGGATCATGGACCGGCTCGACGCGCTGCTTCCGTCGGCCGTGGTGACCTGGATCGTGCTGACCGTGCTGCCCTGAGTCACCGGCATACTGGAACCGATCATGACGCAACAGCTGGTGTTCACCGCACCGCGGCGGGCACTTCCGCCGCGGCATCTGGCGGACCTCGACGCCGACGGTGTGGTGGCCGCGGTCGCCGAGCTGGGGCTGCCGGCCTTTCGCGCCAAGCAGCTGGCGAACCAGTACTACGGCCGGCTGATCGCCGATCCGCAGCAGATGACCGACCTGCCCGCTGCGGTGCGCTCCTCGGTGGCTGAGGCGCTGTTTCCCCCTCTGCTGACCGCCGCCAGCGAGATCGAGTGCGACGCCGGTGAGACGCGTAAAACGTTGTGGCGGGCGCACGATCACACCAAGTTCGAGTCGGTGCTGATGCGCTATCCCCGCCGCAACACCGTCTGCATCTCCTCGCAGGCCGGCTGCGGCATGGCCTGCCCATTCTGTGCGACCGGCCAGGCCGGCCTCACCCGCAACCTGTCCACCGCCGAGATTCTCGAACAGGTGCGGGCGGCGTCCGTCGAACTCCGCGACAGAGACCACGGCAGACTCTCCAACATCGTGTTCATGGGCATGGGAGAGCCGCTGGCCAACTACGCCCGGGTGGTGGCCGCGGTACGGCGCATCACCGAGCCGGCACCCAACGGCTTCGGGATCTCGGCGCGATCGGTGACGGTCTCCACGGTGGGACTGGCCCCGGCGATCCGCAAGCTCGCCGACGAGCGCCTCGGGGTGACGCTCGCGCTGTCGCTGCACACTCCCGACGACGAGCTGCGCGACACGCTTGTTCCGGTCAACAACCGGTGGAAGGTGTCTGAAACCCTCGATGCCGCGCGCTACTACGCGGACGTGACCGGCCGGCGGGTGTCCGTGGAATACGCGCTGATCCGCGACGTCAACGACCAGCCGTGGCGGGCAGACCTATTGGGCAAAAAGCTGCACCGAGCGCTGGGACCGTTGGTGCACGTCAACCTGATTCCGCTCAATCCCACGCCCGGCAGCGAGTGGGACGCCAGCCCCAAGCCGGTGGAGCGGGAATTCGTCCGGCGCGTCCGGGCCCAAGGCGTGGAATGCACGGTCCGCGACACCCGCGGCCGCGAAATCGCCGCGGCGTGTGGGCAATTGGCCGCCGAAAACCAGTGAATCCGTCGCGAGATCGGAACCACGCAGGAAAAGGTCGAGTAGACCGCTGCGTCAGCCCGATCTCGCGGAAAGTGCGGTGCGCTTAGCGCAGCCAGCCGCGGTTGCGGCCGATGATGTCGCGCACCACGACGAACAGCGTCAGGGCGGCGAAGCCCAGCAGGAAGTAGTCCTCGACGTGGCCGATGTGGTTGCCACGCAGCATGAGCAGCAAGAAACCGACGATGCCGAAACCGACGATGTGCCAGGTGCGGTAGTTGATCGCGCTCCAACCCCACGCCGCAGATGGCACCTCGACAGGGTCAACTCCGTTGTGGCGCTCCACCTCGGTACTGGCCACTTCGACTCCTTCAGTTCGCCCGTGCAACTACTCCTGCGCGACATTCTGACATATCGCAACGCAGCCACCTACCGTGGACGTCATGGCCCTGCACGTCGCAGAAGCGCCGCCGATCTGGGAATTCGCGGTGGCCCCACCCCGCATCGCGCCGGGTGTGGTGTCGATGGTGGGCTATCGCGCGCTCGACGTCCCCGACCGCGTTCACCGGGGGATGCCGTCGTCGACGGTGACCTTCATCGTCAGCCTCGACGAGGGGGTCGAGGCGGCCGATCGGGCCGACGCGCTTGTGGCGGCCCGGCCGACCCCGATCATCCTGGGTGGATTGCACGAACACGCCAGCCATGTGCGACAGCGTCGCGGTCAATCCGGCGTTCAACTGGCGGTGCATCCGCTGGCCTCGCGCGCACTGTTCGGTGTGCCGGCCGCCGAGCTGAGCGTGACCGACTTCGACGCGGCACCGATGTTGGGTGGCCGGGCGGTGCGCCTGCATGAGCAGCTCGCCGCCGCACGATCCTGGCCGGACGCGTTCGCGCTGGTATCGGCGTACCTGGTGGCCGAACAGCGTCGACGCGACAACAGCGTGCGGCCCGAGGTCGCCTACGCCTGGCAGCTGCTGCAGCGCAGCCGGGGGAGGACTCCCGTCGCGCGCATCGCCGAGCACGTGGGACTGAGCCAACGCCATCTGACCACGCTGTTTCGCCGCGAGGTCGGCCGCACTCCGAAGGCGGTGGCCATGCTGATGCGCTTCGAATACGCGACCACCCAAATGGCCGACGAGGCTCGCCGGTGTCGGCATGTCGACCTGGCGGGTATTGCGGTTGCTGCCGGATACGCCGATCAGGCTCACCTGACCCGCGACTTCGTTCGGTACGCCGGGCTCTCACCGGGAGCCTGGCTGGCCGAGGAGTTCCAAAACATTCAAGACGGCGGCCATGCGCAGCGCTCACAGTGGGGACATGACAGCTTCGAATCCGACCGTCTGGTTGACCCTGCAAGCGCATGACGCGCGCAAACTCATCGACTACTACGTCGACACCTTCGGTTTCGTCGTCACGGCCCGCCACGGCGATGACGGCGAGACCGTCGCCCACGCCGAACTGCGCTGGCCAGAGGGCGTCGGCGGCGTCATGCTCGGCAGCTACAAACCCGGTAGCGACTGGTGCCGGGAACCCGGCACCGCGGGTGGCTTCGTCGTCACCACCGACCCCGACGGCCTCTACCGGCGGGTCGTGGAACGCCACGCCGAGGTGATCCGACCGCTCACCGACACCGACTACGGCGCCCGTGAGTTCGCCGTCCGCGACCCGGAGGGCAACCTGTGGAGCTTCGGCAACTACGCGGGAGCACAATAGGTGGGTGACAGCGTCTGCGGAGGGCCGCCGGATCAAAGTTCTGCTGTTGGGCTCCACCGGCTCGATCGGAACCCAGGCGTTGCAGGTCGTCGCGGCGAACCCGGACCGCTTCGAAATCGTCGGACTGGCCGCCGGAGGCGGTAACGCGGCGCTGCTGGCGGCCCAACGCGCCGAGACCGGGGTCGCCAACATCGCCGTCGCCGACGCACAGGTCGGCGAAGCGCTCGATGCCCCCTACTGCGGACCTGAGGCCGTCACCCGCTTGGTGTACGACACCGAGGCCGACGTGGTCCTCAACGCCTTGGTCGGCGCGCTCGGACTGCGGCCCACGCTGGCGGCGCTGGAAACCGGGGCCCGGCTGGCCCTGGCCAACAAGGAATCGCTGATCGCCGGCGGCCCGCTGGTGCTGCAGGCCGCCCAGCCCGGCCAGATCGTGCCGGTGGACTCCGAGCACTCGGCGATCGCCCAGTGCTTGCGCTCCGGCACGCCCGATGAGGTCGCCAAGATCGTGCTCACCGCTTCCGGTGGGCCGTTCCGGGGTTTCAGCGCTGCCGAGCTGGAAGGCGTCACGCCCGAACAGGCCGGTGCCCACCCGACCTGGTCGATGGGCCCGATGAACACGCTGAACTCGGCCTCGCTGGTGAACAAGGGCCTCGAGCTCATCGAAACCCACCTGCTGTTCGGTGTTCCCTACGAGCGAATCGACGTGGTCGTTCACCCGCAGTCGATCGTGCATTCCATGGTCACCTTCACCGACGGCTCGACGATCGCCCAGGCCAGCCCGCCGGACATGCGCCTGCCGATCGCGCTGGCCCTCGGCTGGCCGGCTCGGGTGCCCGGGGCGGCCGCGGCCTGCGACTTCACATGCGCCTCTACCTGGGAGTTCGAGCCGCTGGACGACGCCGTATTCCCGGCGGTGCAGCTGGCTCGCCAGGCCGGTCAGACCGGCGGCTGCATGACCGCGGTCTACAACGCCGCCAACGAGGAGGCCGCCGAAGCCTTCCTCAGCGGGCGGATCAGCTTCCCCGCGATCGTGGCCACCATCGCCGAGGTGCTGGGCGCCGCCGACCAGTGGGCCGCGCAACCCGCTACCGTGGATGAGGTACTCGATGCGCAGCGCTGGGCCAAGGAACGAGCGGCTCGCGCCGTCGAGGCGACAGCTACAAGAAAGGTCGGAAGCACCCGATGATGTTCGCGGTCGGCATCGCGCTGTTCGCGCTGGCCATCCTGGTTTCGGTGGCGCTGCATGAATGCGGTCACATGTGGGTGGCGCGCGCCACCGGTATGAAGGTGCGGCGCTATTTCGTCGGCTTCGGAACGACGTTGTGGTCGACGCGACGCGGCGAGACCGAATACGGCCTCAAGGCGATCCCGGCCGGCGGCTTCTGTGACATCGCGGGCATGACCGCGGTGGAGGAATTGGAGCCCGACGAGGTCGACCGCGCCATGTACAAGCAGAAGACCTGGAAGCGGGTGGCCGTGCTGGCCGCCGGCCCCGCCATGAACTTCGTCATCGGTCTGGTGCTGGTCTACTCCATCGCGGTGATCTGGGGCCTGCCCAACCTGCACGCGCCCACCACCGCGGTCATCGGCGAAACAGCTTGTGTGGCACCCGAAGTCGTCAAGGGCGAACTGGGCAGCTGCTCGGGCCCCGGCCCGGCTGCGCTTGCCGGCATCGAATCGGGTGACGTGGTGGTGAAGGTCGGCGACACGCCGGTGACGACCTTCGAGGAGATGGCCGCCGCGGTACGCAAACAGCACGGCCGGACCCCGATCGTCGTCGAACGCGACGGCAGCACACTCACCAAATACGTCGACGTGACGCCCACCCAGCGCTGGATCGCCGACGGCCCCGACCGCGAGGCCGTCCCCAGTACCGTCGGCGCCATCGGGGTGGGCGCCGCCCAATTCGGCCCGACCAAGTACAACCCGGTCACCGCGGTGCCGGCCACCTTCGCCTTCAGCGGAGACCTGTCGGTGCTGCTGGGGAAGTCGCTGGCCAACATCCCCTCCAAGGTCGGTGCGCTGGTGCACGCCATCGGCAACCCGCACGGGGAGCGCGACCCGGAGACCCCGATCAGTGTGGTGGGCGCGTCGATCATCGGCGGCGACACCGTCGACCACGGCCTGTGGGTGGCGTTCTGGTTCTTCCTGGCTCAGCTGAACTTCATTCTGGGTGTGCTGAACCTGGTGCCACTGCTGCCGTTCGACGGCGGGCATATCGCGATCGCGCTCTACGAGAAGCTCCGCAACATGGTCCGGTCGGCCCGCGGGAAGGTCGCCGCGGCACCGGTGAACTATCTCAAGCTGATGCCGGCGACTTACGTAGTCTTGGTGGTGGTGGTCGGCTACATGCTGCTCACCGTGACCGCCGACTTGGTCAATCCGATCAGGCTGTTTTGATAGGAGACCCCCTCATGAGCGTCGGCCTAGGAATGCCGACCGCCCCTCCGCCGACGCTGGCGCCGCGTCGCAAGACTCGCCAGCTGATGGTCGGCGGGGTCGGGGTGGGCAGCGACTATCCGATCGCGGTGCAGTCGATGTGCACCACCAAGACCCATGACGTCAACGCGACATTGCAACAGATCGCGGCGCTGACCGCCTCGGGCTGTGACATCGTGCGGGTGGCCTGCCCCCGGCAGGAGGACGCCGACGCGCTCGCCGAGATCGCCCGGCACAGCCAGATCCCGGTGATCGCCGACATCCACTTCCAGCCCAAGTACATCTTCGCCGCGATCGACGCCGGCTGTGCCGCGGTCCGGGTGAACCCGGGCAACATCAAGGAGTTCGACGGCCGAGTCGGCGAGGTGGCCAAGGCGGCCGGCGCAGCCGGCATCCCGATCCGGATCGGCGTCAACGCCGGTTCGTTGGACCAGCGGTTCTTGGCCAAGTACGGCAAGGCCACCCCCGAAGCGCTGGTGGAGTCCGCGCTGTGGGAAGCCTCGTTGTTCGAGGAGCACGGCTTCGGCGATCTCAAGATCAGTGTCAAGCACAACGACCCGGTCGTGATGGTGGCGGCCTATCAACAGCTGGCCGAGCGTTGCGACTACCCGCTGCACCTGGGCGTCACCGAGGCCGGCCCGGCCTTCCAGGGCACCATCAAGTCCGCCGTGGCGTTCGGCGCGCTGCTGTCCCGCGGCATCGGCGACACCATCCGGGTGTCGCTGTCGGCGCCGCCGGTCGAAGAGGTCAAGGTCGGCAACCAGATCCTGGAGTCGCTCAACCTGCGGCCGCGGGGTCTGGAGATCGTGTCGTGTCCGTCGTGCGGGCGGGCTCAGGTGGACGTGTATCGGCTGGCCAACGAGGTCACCGCCGGGCTGGAGGGGATCGACGTCCCGCTGCGGGTCGCGGTGATGGGTTGTGTGGTCAACGGTCCCGGTGAGGCCCGCGAGGCTGATCTGGGTGTGGCGTCCGGCAACGGCAAGGGCCAGATCTTCGTCAAGGGCGAGGTGATCAAAACCGTTCCCGAGGCGCAGATCGTGGAGACCCTGATCGAGGAGGCTCTGCGCCTGGCGGCCGAGATGGGTGACGGATCTCCCGGCGGCTCGCCCACCGTCGCCGTAAGCTGAGTCACCATGTCGGCTCCACCCGATTTCCGTCTCGACCAGCGACGGGTTTCTGTGGCGCGGGACGCCGCGGCGGTCTGGCGGGTGCTGGAGGAGGATCCGATCGGCTCCTGCATGGTCGCGGCCCGCGTCGCCGATCACGGTGTCGATCCCCGGTCCATCGGCGGGGAGTTGTGGACGCGCGGCGGCGTGGACGAATCCCTGTGTTACGCAGGCGCGAACCTGATCCCGCTGCGCGGCGCCCCGGCCGACCTCACTGCGTTCGCCGACAAGGCGGTGGGTGCGATCCGGCGCTGTTCGTCGTTGGTGGGCCGGGCCGAACTGGTGCTGCCGATGTGGCAGCGCCTCGCCGATTCCTGGGGCCCGGCCCGCGACGTGCGCGAGAGCCAACCGTTGATGGCACTGCACACCATGCCCGCGTGCCCGATGGATGCCGAAGTGCGCCAGGTGCGTCCCGACGAGCTCGACGCGTACCTGGTGGCCGCCGTCGACATGTTCATCGGTGAGGTCGGGGTGGACCCGCGGGCCGGTGACGGCGGCCGCGCCTACCGCCGGCGGGTGGCCAACCTGATCGCGTCGGGGCGGGCCTGGGCGCGCTTCGAGCGCGGCGAGGTGGTGTTCAAGGCCGAGGTGGGTTCGCAGTCGCCGACGGTCGGGCAGATCCAGGGCGTGTGGGTGCACCCGGACCGGCGCGGCCGCGGGCTGGGCGCCGGCGGCACCGCGATGCTGGCCGCGGTGATCGTCGGCACCGGACGCATCGCCAGCCTGTACGTCAACGACTTCAACGAGGTGGCGCGGTCCACCTACGAGCGGGTGGGGTTCACCCAAGTCGGCACTTTCGCGACGGTGCTGCTCGACTGATCTCGGGGTGCTGTCCGCCGAAACTGTGGTTGGCGCGGAAGAGTTCGAGTAGCGGACACGCTAACCGCTGTCTCGGTGTGCCTCCGCCTGCGAGCCGTTTCTATTTCGTAACATCAGCCCCAATGACAACTGCAAGCTCATTAGTCACACGCGTCACGGGCCTGGTCACCGCGCTGCTCACCGCAGCCGGCCTGGCGGCCTGCACGCCGCGCCCCGACGGCCCAGGGCCGGTCGCCGAGCGGTTCTTCGCCGCCCTGGCCACCGGCGACACCGCGACCGCCGCCGAGCTCAGCGACGACCCGTCTGCGGCACGCAGCGCACTCAACGCCGCGTGGGCGGGCCTGCAGGCCGAACACCTGGATGCGCAGGTGCTGAGCTCGCGCTACAACGACGACACCGGCAGCGTGGCCTACCGCTACACCTGGAAGCTGCCGAAGAACCGGAGCTGGGCCTACGACGGCCAGCTCAAGATGGTCCGCAACGAAGGCCACTGGACGGTTCGCTGGACGGCCACCGGCCTGCACCCCAAGCTCGGTGAACACCAGACCTTCGCGCTGCGGGCCGACCCGCCGCGTCGGGCGGCGGTCAACGAGGTGGGCGGCACCGACGTGCTGGTGCCGGGCTACGTGTACCACTACGAGTTGGACGCCAGCCGGGCCGGACGCAACCTGATGCGCACCGCCCGTGCGGTGGTCGACACCTTGCGGCCGTTCGACGACGCGCTGGGCGACCCGCAGCGACTGGCCGAGCAGGCCAGCTCCTTGAGGTCTCCGCTCGACCTGATCACGCTGCGCAAGGCCGACCACGACCGTGTCGAAGCCGCCATCGGCGCCCTTCCGGGAGTCGTGGTCACTCCGCGCCCCGACCTGCTGCCCACCGATGACCACTTCGCGCCGATGCTCATCAGCGAGGTCAAAAAAGCCGTCGGGACCCAACTCGAAGGTGCTGCGGGCTGGCGGGTGGTCAGCGTGAACCAGAACGGCGTCGACGTCGCGGTACTGCACGAGGTCGATCCCGCACCGGCACCTTCGCTGACGATCAGCTTGGACCGATCGGTGCAGCGCGCCGCCCAGAACGCGGTCAACACCCGCGGTGACAAGGCGATGATGGTGGTGATTAAGCCATCGACCGGAGAACTGCTCGCCGTTGCGCAGAACGCAGCGGCTGATGCCGACGGCCTGGTCGCGACCAGCGGTCTGTACCCGCCCGGGTCGACGTTCAAGATGGTCACCGCGGGCGCGGCGATCGAACGGGACATGGCGACACCGAACTCCATGGTGGGCTGTCCCGGCGAACTCGACATCGGCCAGCGCACCATCCCCAACTACGGTGGGTTCGACCTGGGCCTGGTGTCGATGTCGCGGGCCTTCGCAAACTCGTGTAACACCACCTTTGCCGAGTTGGCCAGCCGGATGCCGCCGCGGGCGCTGTCGCAGGCGGCCAGTCGCTACGGAATCGGGGTGGACTACCTGGTGGACGGGATCACCACGGTCACCGGCTCGGTTCCGCCGACCGTCGACCTGGCCGAACGCACCGAGGACGGATTCGGACAGGGCAAGGTACTGGCCAGCCCGTTCGGCGTCGCCCTGGCTGCGGCGACGGTGGCCGCGGGCCGGACACCGGTACCCCGACTGATCGAGGGCCGACCGACCGCGGTCAACGGTCCGGCCGCTGCCCCGGTGAGCGCGGAGATGCTCGACGGACTGCGCGAGATGATGCGGCTGGTGGTGACCGACGGGACCGCACGCGACATCGCCGGCTGCGGCCCGGTCTACGGCAAGACCGGAGAGGCCGAATTCGCCGGTGGTTCGCACTCCTGGTTCGCCGGATATCGGGGCGACATGGCCTTCGCGTCGCTGATCGTCGGCGGCGGCAGCTCGCAGTACGCGGTCCGGATGACCAAGGTGATGTTCGACTCGCTGCCGGACAACTTCCTGCTGTAGCGGCGTAAATTGAGAAGCCATGACGGGTCTCAGCGACGACATGGCCGACGTGGCCTTGCGTATCTCGGATGCGGACCGCAACGGCACCCTGCGGCGCCTGCACAATGCCGTCTCCCTCGGGTTGATCGACATCGGGGAGTTCGAGGAGCGCGCGGCGCAGGTGTCGCAGGCGCGGATGCGCTCGGACCTCGACACCCTGATCGGTGACCTGCCCGGACCGCGCGCCATCGTCACCTCGGCGGCCGACCGCGTCGAGCTGCGTGGCTGGGCCGGCTCGCTCAAGCGCCACGGGGAATGGATCGTGCCGACCCGGCTGGCATTGGTGCGGCGCCTGGGCTCGGTTGACCTCGACCTCACCAAGGCGCGGTTCGCCGGGCCGGTCGTCGTCATCGAGCTCGACATGCGATTCGGCTCGGTCGACATCCGCCTGCCCGACGGCGCCAGTGCCTCGATCGACGACGTCGAGGTCTACGGCGGCAGCGCCCGGGACCGTCGCCCCGACCCGCCCGCCGAAGGAGCCCCGCACCTGGTGTTGACCGGGCGGGTGGTGTGCGGCTCGGTGGACATCAGGGGCCCACGGCGCAAGCTCCGCTGGCGGCGCTGACCAGCTCCGTTAAGCTGGCGTAATGCCCGTTCGTGCCCCACTTTCCCCTGGCGTGCTGTCTCCGACGCTGCCGGTGCCCCGCTCCATCCCGCGTCCGGAATACGTCGGCCGCGCCACGGCCGCCGAGGGGTCCGAGCCCTGGGTGCAGACGCCTGAGGTGATCGAGAAGATGCGGGTGGCAAGCCGGATCGCGGCGGGTGCGCTTGCCGAGGCGGGCAAGGCCGTGGCGCCCGGTGTGACCACCGATGAGCTGGATCGCATCGCCCACGAGTTCATGGTCGACCACGGCGCCTACCCCTCGACGTTGGGTTACAAGGGTTTTCCCAAGTCGTGCTGCACGTCGCTCAACGAAGTCATCTGTCACGGCATCCCGGACTCGACGGTGATCGCCGACGGCGACATCGTCAACATCGACGTCACCGCGTACATCGACGGAGTGCACGGCGACACCAACGCCACCTTCCTGGCCGGTGACGTCTCACAAGAACACCGGCTGCTGGTCGAACGCACCCACGAGGCCACCATGCGTGCCATCAAGGCGGTGAAACCCGGCCGCGCGCTGTCGGTGATCGGCCGGGTCATCGAGTCCTATGCGAACCGGTTCGGCTACAACGTGGTCCGCGACTTCACCGGCCACGGGATCGGCCCGACCTTCCACAACGGTCTGGTGATCCTGCACTACGACCAGCCCGAAGTCGACACCATCATCGAGCCGGGCATGACCTTCACCATCGAGCCGATGATCAACCTCGGCAGCCTGGACTACGACATCTGGGACGACGACTGGACGGTGGTCACCAGCGACGGACAGTGGAGCGCCCAGTTCGAACACACCCTGGTGGTGACGGACGACGGAGCCGAGATCCTCACCCTGCCGTGACTTCCGGCTGGCCGCTGTTAAGGCACAGTCTGTTGAGCCGCTGAGGGGCCCGCCAAAATCGCCCCGTGCCGCCCGATGGGCTGTAGCGTGGCGCAAATGCCGGGCACGATGATGACCATCGACGGGTTCCCGATCCCGGTCGATGTGGCAGGTCCGCAAAACGGGCCCGTCGTCGTCGTGCTTGCCGCGGCGCAGCACCCCCTCACCGCCTACGACGCGGTCTGCCAACGGTTGCACACCGCCTCCCTGCGAACCATCGTGATCGGCGCAGATCCGCGTCTGACACCCAAGTCGGTGATCGGCATTCTCGATTCGCTGGGCGTGCAGTGCGGCGTTCTGGTGGGCGACCGCACCGGCGCGGACAATGCCTGGGAACTCGCGGCGACGCGCCCGGACCGCTTCACCGGTCTGGTGGCGCTCGACCGGGGCCATCCGCGCGCGCCGGATCTCAGCGGCGTGATCCGTGACGAGCGCTGCCCTCCGGTGGAGATCAACACCACCGTTCTGGTCAGTTCCCGGGCCACGGCAGCGGTGGCCAACGCCAGCCAACGGTTTGTCTACGGCGAACATCGCCTGGTGATGCTGCCCGGGCGGCGCAGCGCCCAGGAATTCACCGCACAACTGGCGATGGAGATCGTGTTGCGGGCCAGTACCTGGTAATGCCAGGCGCGGAAGAGTAGGTTCCGGCGTAGCCGACGACCGGGGGTGGTGCGTCGGCGGGGGAAAAATCACATACGTATCTGGGGGGATACCAAATGTTGTCGTGGGGGCAATCAATACCGGCGTTGCTGCGTGAACGCGCCCAACAGTGGCCTGACCGGCCGGCGTTCACCTATATCGACTACGAGGTCGATCCGGCCGGTTACGCCGACACCTTGACGTGGTCCCGGATTTTGGCGCGCACTGAGGCCGTCGCCGTGGAAGTGGCCGCGGTTGCCTCGCCGGGTGACCGCGTCGCGCTGCTCGCGCCGCAAGGCCTCGAGTACATCGCCGGCTTCTTCGGTGCGATGGAGGCGGGCTGCATCGTGGTGCCGTTGCCGGTACCGGCGTTCGGCAGCCACGACGAGCGAGTCACCGCGGCGTTGAAAGACTGCGCACCGGCGGCGGTTCTCACCACGTCGGCGGTCGCCGGCGACATCCACGGATGCGTCAGTGCTGTCGGCGGAAGTTCGCCCGCGATCATCGAAGTGGATCTGATCGATCTCGACGCCCCCGTCTCCTGGCGCGGGACCGGTGCGTTGACAACGAAAACCGCACTGCTGCAATACACTTCCGGGTCAACCGGCTCGCCGAGGGGCGTCGTGGTCTCGCACCGCAACGTGTTCGCCAACATCGAGCAGGTGATCGCGGACTACTTCGGCGACGACGGGGGAGCGCCACCGCCGGACACCACGCTGGTGTCCTGGCTGCCCTTTTACCACGACATGGGCCTGCTGCTCGGTGTGATGGGAGCCGTCTTGCTGGGCCGCCACTCGGTGGTGATGAGCCCGATAGCGTTCCTGCAGAAGCCGTCCCGATGGATCCAACAGCTGGCCACCAACTCCTGTGCGTTCACCGCCGGACCCAACTTCGCGTTCGAACTGGCCGCGCGCCGGACCACCGATGCGGACATGGCCGGTCTCGACTTGGGAAGCGTGCACACCATCTTGAGCGGCAGCGAGCGCATCCACGCGGCGACGATCCGCCGTTTCACCGACCGCTTCACCCGCTTCAATCTGCCCGCCAGTGCACTGGCACCGTCGTACGGGCTGGCCGAGGCAATGGTCTACGTCGCCTCGGCGCCGCGCGCGAACCGTCCGGTGACGGTCCGGCTCGACTACGAGAAACTGGTGGCCGGCACCGCGCAGGCCGGTCCGGGCGGGGCCGAGCTGGTCAGCATCGGCGCTCCGCGGGCCTGCACGGTGCGGATCGTCGACCCCGAGGTGCACACCGAGAACCCGGACGGGCGCGTCGGGGAGATCTGGGTGCACGGGCCCAACGTCGCCGGCGGTTACTGGCACAACGCGGAGGCCACCGAGCGCACCTTCGGCGGGCACCTCGAGTCTCCGTCCGCCGGCACACCGGTGGGGCCGTGGTTGCGCACCGGCGACCTGGGCGTCATCCACGACGGCGAGCTGCTGGTGGTCGGGCGTATCAAGGACCTGTTGATCGTCGACGGCCGAAATCACTACCCCGATGACATCGAGGCCACCGTGCAGGAGCTCACCGGGGGTCGCGTCGCCGCGGTGCCGGTCGCCGGTGACGGTGGTGAGCAGCTGGTGGTCATCGCCGAGGTCAAGAACCGGGGCAATACCGTCGAAGAGCAATTGCACCGGATAGCGGCTCTGAAAAAGGATGTGGCGGCGTCGGTTTCGCGGTCCCACGGGGTCCGGGTCGCCGACCTCGTACTGGTCGCTCCCGGCTCGCTGCCGATCACCACCAGTGGCAAGATCCGCCGCTCCACATGCGCCGACTGCTACCGTGCGGCGCAGTTCCGTCGGCTGGAGACCGTCGACTGACCGCGGGCGGGTAGCCTGACAGCACTCAACTGTCAGGGAAGATCGTCGTCGGCGAAGGAGCACAATGAGTCGGCCTACGATGCTGTCCCTGACAGAGCTGCAACCACTGGTCGCCTCCGGGGAGATCGATACCGTTGTGGTGGCGTTCGCCGACATGCAGGGCCGGTTGGTCGGCAAGAGAGTCGCGGCCGAGCACTTCGTCGCCGAGGTTGCCGAACACGGCGTGGAGTGCTGCAGCTACCTGCTGGCCGTCGACGTGGAGATGCACACCGTCCCCGGCTACTCGATCGCCGACTGGGGCACCGGCTACGGCGATCTGGTGCTCAAACCGGACTTCGCCACACTGCGGCGCATCCCGTGGTTGCCCGGCACCGCGCACGTGCTGGCCGACGCGCACTGGCCGGACGGCGGTCCGGTCACGGTGGCGCCCCGCCAGATACTGGCCGCCCAACTCGCCCGGCTGGCCGAGCGCGGGCTGATCGCCTACGCCGCCACCGAACTGGAGTTCCTGGTCTTCGAGGAGAGCTACCGGCAGGCGTGGGCCGGTGGGTATCGCGGCCTGACCGCGGGGACCGACTACAACGCCGACTATGGTCTGGTCGCCGGCACGCGGCTGGAACCGCTGCTGCGTGACATTCGGCTGGGGATGGCCGGCGCGGGCCTGCGCTGCGAGGGCGTCAAAGGGGAGTGCAACAACGGCCAGCAGGAGATCACCTTCCGCTACGAAGAGGCGCTGACCACTTGCGACAACCACAGCGTCTACAAGAGCGGCGCCAAGGAGATCGCCGACCAGCACGGCAAGAGCCTGACGTTCATGGCGAAGTTCGACCAACGCGAAGGCAACAGCTGCCATGTACATCTGTCACTGCGCAACACCGAAGGATCTCCGGTGTTCGCTGATCCCGAGGCGCCGCACGGCATGTCGGCGTTGTTCCGGGGTTTCCTGGCCGGCGTGCTGGCCACGCTGCCCGAGCTGACCCTGTGTTATGCCCCGAACATCAACTCCTACAAGCGATTCGTCGGCGGTAGTTTCGCCCCCACGGCGATAGCGTGGGGCCTGGACAATCGCACCTGTGCGCTGCGAGTACTCGGCCACGGCAACTCGATGCGGGTGGAGTGCCGGGTGCCCGGCGGCGACGTGAACCCCTATCTGGCGGTCGCGGCACTGATTGCGGCGGGGCTGCACGGCATCGACAATGATCTGGCGCTGCCCGAGCCGGTCGACGGCGACGCCTACCGGGCGGGACTGCCGCACCTGCCCACGACGCTCGGCGGCGCCGTGGAGCTGTTCGCCGAATCGGCGTTAGCGCGCAAGGCGTTCGGCGATGAGGTCGTCGAGCATTACCTGCACAGTGCCCGGGTCGAGTTGGACGCATTCAACACCGCGGTGACCGACTGGGAGAGGGTCCGGGGTTTTGAGCGCTTCTGAACCCGTTATCGGACTGACGACCTATCTGGACCGAGCGAAGTTCGGAGTCTGGGATGCGCGGGCCGGCCTGCTGCCCGCCCAATACATCCAGAGCATCACCGCCGCAGGCGGAATCGCGGTGCTGTTGCCGCCGCAGCCGGTGACACCCGACATCGCGGCGCGTGTGCTCGCCGGTGTCAGCGCCCTGGTGATCACCGGCGGCCGCGACCTGGACCCCGCCGGGTACGGCCAGACCCCGCACGATGAGACTGATCGGCCCGACACCACCCGGGACGCCTGGGAATTCGCCCTGTTGGCGGAGGCGATGCGGCGCGGGATGCCGGTGCTGGGGATCTGTCGTGGCGCCCAAGTGCTCAACGTGGCGCTCGGCGGGACGCTGCACCAGCACCTGCCCGACGTCATCGGTAGCACCGGGCACCGGGCGGGCGGCGGTGTCTTCACCCCGATGTCGGTGCGCACCGTGGCCGGCACTCGGCTGGCCGAGCTTCTGGGCGAGACCTGCCAGGTGCAGTGCTACCACCATCAGGCGATCGCGGACGTGGGTGCGAAACTTGTCGTCAGTGCGCGCGATGACGACGGGGTCATCGAGGCGATCGAGCTTCCCGGGGAGGATTTCGTGCTCGCGGTTCAGTGGCATCCCGAGGAATCCCCGGACGATCTGCGGCTGTTCGCCGCGATCGTGGCCGAAGCGGGCAAGTACGCGTTGGCTCGGGTGAGCGAATGATCCACGAACTGATCAACCCGGCCACCGGGGCAGTCTTCGGCACCGTCGACCACGTCGACGCCGCCGCCGTCGACGATGCGGTGCGCCGCGCACAGGCCGCCCAGAAGCGGTGGGCCAAACGTGCCCCGGCCGAGCGGGCCGCGGCGCTGCGAGACTTCGCCGCGGTTGTCGGCGCCCACATCGACGAGCTGGCCGCGCTCGAGGTCACCAACTCCGGCCATCCGGTGTCGGCCGCCGAATGGGAAGCCGGGCATGTCCGCGACGTGCTGCAGTTCTATGCGGCCAGCCCGGAACGGCTGTCCGGCAAGCAGATACCGGTCGCCGGCGGGCTCGACGTCACCTTCCACGAGCCGCTGGGCGTCGTCGGGATCATCACCCCGTGGAATTTCCCGATGCCGATCGCCGCGTGGGGTTTCGCACCGGCGCTGGCCGCCGGAAACGCGGTGCTGATCAAGCCCGCCGAGTGGACGCCGCTGACCACACTGCGGTTGGCGGAGCTGGCTGTGGAGTCGGGTCTGGATGGCGACCTCTTGCAGGTGCTGCCCGGTCGCGGTGCAGAGGTGGGGGAGCGCCTGGTCACCCACCCGGGCGTGGCCAAGATCGTGTTCACCGGTTCCACCACCACCGGCACCCGGGTCCTGCAGGCCGGCGCGGCCGGGGTCAAACGGGTGACGCTGGAACTCGGCGGCAAGAGCGCCAACATCGTGTTCGGCGACTGCGACCTGGAGCATGCGGCCGCGACGGCACCCTACGGCGTGTTCGACAACGCCGGGCAGGACTGCTGTGCGCGTAGCCGGATCCTTGTGCAGCGCAGCGTCTATGACCGCTTCATGGAGTTGCTGGAGCCCGCGGTGGCCGGTGTGGTCGTCGGCGACCCGACGTCCCGCGACACCGAGATGGGCCCGCTGGTGTCGCGCCCCCACTGGGAAAAGGTGGCCTCCTACGTGCCCGACGACGCGCCGGTCGCCTTCCGAGGTCAGGCTCCCACCGGCCCCGGTTTCTGGTTCCCGCCCACGGTCCTGACTCCCGCGGCCACCGACCGGTGCGTCAGCGAGGAGATATTCGGCCCGGTGGTGACGGTGCTGCCGTTCGACGATGAAGCCGACGCCATCGCCCTGGCCAACAACACCGTCTACGGGCTGTCGGGCTCGATCTGGACCAACGACCTGTCCCGGGCGCTGCGCGTCTCGCGGGCGGTGGAAGCCGGGAACCTGTCGGTGAATTCGCACTCCTCGGTGCGCTTCACCACGCCGTTCGGCGGCTTCAAACAGTCGGGGCTGGGCAGGGAGCTGGGCGCGGACGCCCCACTGTCGTTCACCGAGACCAAAAACGTATTCATCGCAGTGAAGGAGATGCAGTGACCGATCTGACCCAACGCCTGGCCGGACGGGTAGCCGTGGTGACCGGCGCCGGTGGCGGAATCGGCTTGGCATCCGCGCGGCGGATGCGCGCCGAAGGCGCCCAGATCGTGGTCGGCGACCTCGACCAGGCGGCCGGCACCGCGGTCGCCGATGAGCTCGACGGCCTGTTCGTTCAGGTCGACGTCTCCGATCAGGACCAGGTCGACGCGCTGTTCGACACCGCGGCCCAGACGTTCGGCTCGGTGGAGATCGCCTTCAACAACGCCGGCATCTCGCCGCCCGACGACGACGTGATTGAAACCACGGAACTTCCTGCCTGGCAACGGGTTCAGGATGTCAACCTGAAGTCGGTGTACCTGTGCTGCCGGGCGGCACTGCGGCACATGGCGCCCGCCGGACGCGGGTCGATCATCAACACCGCATCGTTCGTGGCGGTGATGGGTTCGGCCACCTCCCAGATCTCCTACACAGCCTCCAAGGGCGGCGTGCTGGCCATGTCGCGTGAGCTCGGGGTGCAGTACGCCCGGCAAGGCATCCGGGTCAACGCGTTGTGCCCCGGGCCGGTGAACACCCCGCTGCTGCAGGAGCTGTTCGCCGCCGACCCGGAGCGCGCCGCCCGCCGGCTGGTGCACGTGCCGGTGGGCCGGTTTGCCGAACCGGAGGAGATCGCCGCCGCCGTCGCCTTCCTGGCCAGCGATGACGCGTCGTTCATCACCGGCTCGACGTTCCTGGTGGACGGTGGGATCAGCTCGGCGTACGTCACGCCGCTGTAGTCGCCCGGCTAGGGCCCAGCGGGCGCTGCCACCGATCTCGGCGGGGTCGGCGGCGGCGATCTGATTGACCAGGGGATGTTCCACCGCCGGGAGCCGCCGCCGTAGCGTCTCGCAGCGCCACAACAAAGCCAGGCATTCCCGTGCCGTCAGGGCCTCGAAATCCAGCCCCGGCGCCCGATCCACGTCGCCGAAGCTATCCACAACCAAAACCACAGTGACACAAGTGGATACGGTGACAGTACCGGACCGGGAAGGGTTGGGCTGAACGGGCTGTGTCGTGGGTGTTCCATTGAGTGGAACGGTGTGTTGATCGCTGCGACAGCAACCCGATAGCGTCCCGAATTCTTAGCATAAACACAGCAAAGCATTGGGGGCTCACCATGATTACTCACACGATTCGCCGCGCGACACTGCTTGGCTTCGCTTTGGGCGCACCGCTGATCGCGCTGGCCACCAGCGCCCTGGCGGCCGCCGACCCCGATTACGTCGTATACGAGCCGATATCGTCCAACGGTCCCGACGCCGGTCAACCGGGAGAGTACTTCTTCACAGGTGGAGTCAAAGACTTATCTCATCCGACGGTCGGGATTCACGGAGACGGGGTGGTCGGCAACTGGATCGCGACCAATCAAATCTTCGCTGGACTGGATTTCTACTCGAATACCGCCGGCTACGAGCTGTACGTCAACGGCGCCGACAGCCATGACTACATCGAGGAGTATTCCAACTTCGTCGCATCCGACGCCACCGGGACTGAGCTGTGGGGCAACACCTTCACCGAGGAGTTGAACTCCTCTGGAGTCGTGATCGGTATGTCGGATGTCATCGATTTCGGCGGCCAGGACTTCACCCTCTTCGACACTCTCCCTTCGACCGAGTTCTAGTAGGCGTTCCTCGGAACCATTCGGCTACGGCGCCAGCCGCACACCCACCCGCTCGGTCGCCAGCAGGTCGCCCAGGATCTTCGCCACCGTCGCCAATTCGGCATGGGTGTAGCGGGACAAGAAGTCGCTCATGCCGAGGTTCATCTCATCGTGCAGGCGGCGGTGGGCGCGCACCACGATGCGGCCGTCCGCGGTGAGTCGCAGGGCGATCTCCTTGCGGTTGCCCGGCACGGGCAGGCGTTCGACCAGGCCGGCCGCCACCAAGCGCTGCACATGCTTGGATACGGTGCCCTTGAGCTGCCCGGATCGGGCGGCCAGGGTGACGATATTGACCGGATCGTCGCCGATGCGATCGAGCAGATGCATGCTCAGGGTGGGCAGTTCGCGCACTGCCGCCTCTAGCCGCCGAGGGCAGTGCTGCGCCATGAAGTCACGCTCGGCGTCGCCGCCGGAGTCGTCGAACTTGTCGCCCACGGCTTGGACCAGGTCGCCGATCCGGGCGATCACGTCCGCTTTGGTTTTCACCGAAACCATATTGCCACGGCTGACACTCTCCGAGTATGGTTTCCATAGAAACCAAAAGGAGGCACCGATGAAGGCAGCAGTGATCGAGGCGTTGGGGCGGGTGCCGGTATACACCGATTTCCCCGAGCCCGAAGCACATGACGGCGCGGTCATTGCGACAGTGGAGGCGTCGGCACTGACCAACCTCACCCGCGGGTTGGTCGCCGGTACGCACTACGGCAGTTCGGGTTTGACGCTGCCCGGGGTGGCCGGAGTGGACGGGGTGGCCCGCCTCGCCGACGGCCGCCGGGTGTACGGCACCGCGGTCACGCCATACGGAATGATGGCCGAACGCACCCTGCTTGCCCCGGGCCGGATCGTCGAGCTGCCAGACGGCATCGATCCGGTACTCGCTGCGGCCGCGCCCAACCCCGGCGTGTCGGCGTGGGTGTCGCTACAGCACGCCGCACAGGTCCGCCCCGAACATCACGTACTGGTACTGGGCGCGACCGGCGTCACCGGGTCACTGGCGGTTCAGTTGGCCAAGTCCGAGTTCGGGGTCGAGCGGGTGGTCGCTGTCGGACGTGACGCCGACAGGCTCGACTGGCTGCGCGGTCTCGGCGCCGACACCATCCGGCTGGGCCACGACGACCTGGCGGCCCGGGTCGCCGCGGTGCACCGAGACCGCCCGTTCGACGTGGTCATCGACTACCTGTGGGGGGAACCGGCCGAGCAGGTGCTGGCCGCCCTGGGCAATCAGGGACTGGGCGCAGTCGCCCACGCGACACAGTTCATCCAGGTCGGCACGATGGCCGGCCCCACCATCAACCTCGCCGGTGGAATTCTGCGCAGCGCCGCGGTGACGCTGCGCGGGGTGGGCCTCGGCAGTGTCCCGATGGACGTGCTGCGGCAGGCCAACCAGGAATTCCTGCCCCGGCTGTTCGCCATGCTCGCCGACGGCCAACTTCAGCTCGCGACCCAGCGGCAGCCCTTGGCGGACGTCGAGCAGGTGTGGACTCAGCGGGAGCCGTCGGGCACCCGGGTGGTCTTCACGCCCTAAAGCCGCTTCGGCCTACGTCAGAACCACTCCGGCCGCATCTCCAGAGTCGTGCGGTCCAGGCTTTCCAGCAGGTCGAGCTGCGGACCGGTCTTCGGCAGCTCATACCGGAAGAAGTACCGGGCCGCCTGGCGTTTGCCGTCGAAAAAGTCCCCGGTGCGCCCCTGGGCGGCCAACAGCTGCTCCAGCCAGATCCAGGCGATCACCACATGGCCGAAGGCCTCCAGATAGACCGCGCTGTTGGCCAGCGCGGCATCGATGTCGCCGGCGGCGAACATGCCCGCGGTGACGGATACCAGTCGCTGGATCACCGTGTCGAGTTGGGTGGCCATATCGGCCAGTTCGCCGCCGGCCCCATGCGCGGCCGCGGTGCTCTCGGTCATTGTCCGGTGTAGCGCGGCCAGGCTGGCCCCGTCGCGTTGCACCACCTTGCGGCCCAACAGGTCCAGGCTCTGGATGCCGTGGGTGCCCTCGTGGATCGGGTTGAGCCGGTTGTCCCGGTAGTGCTGTTCGACGTCGTACTCGCGGGTGTAGCCGTAACCGCCGTGCACCTGGATCGCCAGATCGTTGGCCGCCAGGCACCACTGCGACGGCCAGCTCTTGGCGATCGGGGTGAGGATGTCCAGCAGCGCGGTGGCGTGGTCAAGTTCCTCAGCGGATTCGGCGGTGTGCGCGATGTCGACGACCCGCGCGCAATAGAGAGCCAAGGCGAGCGCTCCCTCGACGTAGGACTTCTGCGCGAGCAGCATCCGCCTGACATCCGCGTGCTCGATGATCGGAACCTGCGGCATCGCAGGGTCTTTCGTGGTCGCCGGACGCCCCTGTGGACGGCTGCGCGCGTAGTCCAGCGACTTCAGGTAGCCGGTGTAGCCGAGCGCGATGGCACCCATGCCCACGCCGAGGCGGGCTTCGTTCATCATGTGGAACATGTAGGTCAAGCCGCGGTGCTCGTCGCCCACGAGATAGCCGACCGCGCCCGGCTCGCCGCCGGGTCGGTGGCCGCCCTCCCCGAAGTTGAGCACGGTGTTGGTGATTCCGCGATAGCCCATCTTGTGGTTGAGCCCAGCCAGCACGACGTCGTTGCGCTCACCCAGCGTGCCGTCGGTATTCACCAGATACTTCGGCACGATGAACAGCGAGATCCCTTTGGTGCCGGCCGGGCCGCCCGGGATCTTGGCCAGCACCAGGTGGACGATGTTGTCGGTCAGGTCGTGTTCGCCACCGGAGATCCACATCTTCGATCCGAACAGCCGGAAGGTGCCGTCGGCCCGGGGCTCCGCACGGGTGGTGATGTCGGCCAGCGATGAACCGGCCTGAGTCTCCGAGAGGCACATCGTCCCGAAGAAGCGGCCGGCGAGCATGGGTTTGACGAAGGCGGTGACCTGTTCTTCGCTGCCGAACTTGGCGAGCAGGTTCGCGTTGGCCATGGTCAGCATCGGATAGCCGGCGGTGCTGACGTTGGCGGCGAACAGCCAGGCGAAGCCGGCCTGGGCCACCGTTGCCGGCAATTGCGCACCGCCCAGCGAGTAGTCCATGGCCATGCCGATCAGCTCAGCCTCGGCGCAGGCCGCCAGTGCCTCCTTGACTTCACCGATGATGGTGACTTTCGTCCCGTCGAAGGTGGGCTCGTGAGCGTCGCTCTTCTTGTTGTGCGGGGCGAAATAGCGAGTGGCCAACTGCTCGCACAAATCGAGTGTGTCGGAGAAGGTTTCCCGGGAATGTTCGGAGAAGCGGTCTCGCCCGGTGAGTTCGTCGACGCGCAGCCAGTCGAACAGCAGGAAATCGAGGTCTTGGCGGGACAGCAGGGTGGACTTCATCTGGCGAACCTTTCACTCCAGGCCGAGCAGTGCGTTCTCCACGACCTCGGGCAGCGCCGGGTGGATCCAGTATTGACCGCGGGCCATCTCCGGCGCGGTGAGACCGAAGCTCATCGCCTGAATCAGCGGCTGGATGATCGACGACGCCTGGTAGCCCATGATGTGTGCGCCGAGGAGCCGTCCGGTGCCGCGTTCGGCGATGAGCTTGACAAATCCGTTGCTGTCCTCCATCGCCCAGCCGTAGGCGACGTCACCGTAATCCTGGATCTTCACCGAGATATCGAGACCCTTTGCCAACGCCTGTGTTTCGGTCAGTCCGACCGCAGCGATCTGCGGATCGGTGAAGACCGCGGCCGGCACATAGCGGTGGTCGGTGATCCGCATCGAGTCCACGTCGTCCCAGTCGCACAGCAGGTTGTGTTGCACCACCCTGGCTTCGTGGTTGGCGACATGCTTGAGCTCGTAGGGCGAGGACACGTCGCCGAGCGCGAAAACTCCGCGCGCCGAAGTACGTTGGTACTTGTCGACGGTCACCCGCCCGCCTGCGACGACGACACCGGCCTGCTCGGCGTCCAGCAGGTCACCGTTGGGCACCCGCCCGGTGGCCACCAGCATCGCGTCGGCCCGCAGCACCGAGCCGTCGTCAAGCTCCACGACGACACCCGGCCCGGCGGATCCTTCCTGGCGGGCTGCGACCACGTTGCGGTGCGAGCGCAGCTCCCACTTGGCCGCGGCGATCCGGGTGAAGCGTTCGGCCACGGTCTCGTCGCAGTGCCGTAGCAAGGTCGAGCCGCGGATCACCACCGTGACCCGGACTCCCAAGGCGGAGAAAACGTGGGCGAACTCGGCGGCGATGAAGCCGCCGCCCACGATCACCAGATGCTCGGGCAGCTCAGCGATCCGCATGATGTCGTCGCTGGTGTAGTAATGCGCCCCGCTGTTGGCGATGGCGGGCGGGATTGCCGAGCGCGACCCGGCCGCGATCACCACCTGCTCGGCGCTGAACTGCTCGCCGCCGGCGGTGAGCAATAGGTACCGGCCGCACGCGCCGACCGGGCCGAACCGGGTGTGCTCGCCGTAGACGTCGACGTTTGGCAGGCTGCGGCGGTACTGCTCGCCGCCGGCGGCGATCGGGTCGATCCGCCCGAACACCCGCGAGACGATGTCGTCCCAGCGCACACCGTCGATGTGAGCGTCAATCCCGTAGCGCGACGCCTCGGTCACCGTCTTGGCGACCTCGGCGGCGTAGACGAACATCTTGGTCGGGATGCAGCCCACATTGAGGCAGGTGCCGCCGAAAGTGCCCTGCTCGCAGATCGCCACCCGCTTGTCCGCGTAGCGCTCGTCGAGAATGCTGTTGCCCGAACCGGTTCCGATGATCGCCAGGTCGTAGCTCTCCATTGCGTCAGCCTAAACGGTGTGCGGGCTAATCTGATGGCGTGTCCACATCGGTTCAGACCGAGATGACCGACGTAGCGCTGATCGGCGCGGGCATCATGAGCGCCACCTTGGGGGCGATCCTGCGCCGCCTGGAACCCAACGCCGCAATCACCATCGTTGAGCGGTTGGAATCCGCCGCCGGCGAGAGCAGCGATCCGTGGAACAACGCCGGAACCGGCCACGCCGGACTGTGCGAACTGTTCTACACACCGCAGCAGCCCGACGGCTCGATCGACACCGCCAAAGCGGTGCGCGTCAACGAGCAGTTCCAGGTGACCCGGCAGTTCTGGGCGTATGCCGTGGAAAACGGCCTGCTGGAGCAACCGCGCGACTTCGTGCATCCGATCCCGCACGTCAGCTTCGTGTACGGCACCGAGGGCGTGGACTACCTGCGGCGGCGCCATCGTGCGCTGGCCGGCAACCCGTTGTTCGCCGGAACCGAGTTCATCACCGACTTCGGCGAGTTCGCCGCGCGCCTGCCCGCGATGGCCGCCGGGAGAGATCCCGACGTGCCGGTGGCCCTGGACTGGGCGCCGCATGGCACCGACGTCGACTTCGGTGCGCTGGCCGGCCAGCTCATCGGCTACGGCGTGCGCCACGGCACTGCGGTGTTCTTCGGCCACGAGTTGCGCTCGCTGCGCCGGGAGTCCGACGGCAGCTGGACGTTGGGCCTGGCCAACCGCCGAACCGGCGAAACCCGAAGGCTCAATGCCAAATTCGTCTTCATCGGCGCCGGGGGAGCGACGCTGGGCTTGTTGCAGCGCGCGGGGATCCCCGAAGTGCGGGGCTACGGCGGCTTCCCGATCGGTGGGGTGTTCCTGCGCTGTGGCGCCGCGCAGCTGACCGCCGGACACCGCGCCAAGGTGTACGGCGCCCCGGTCCCGGGTGCGCCGTCGACGACGGCCCCGCACCTGGACTCCCGGATGGTCAATGGTGCGTCGTGGCTGCTGTTCGGGCCGTTTGCCGGCTGGTCTCCGAAGTTCCTCAAGCACGGGCGCGCCACGGACCTGCCGAGATCGGTCCGCTTCGACAACGTGAAGTCACTGCTGAGCGCCGGGATCCGGGAGCGCGAACTGGTCGGGTACCTGCTCGGCCAACTGCGGCGGACACACGCCACCCGTGTCGAGGCGCTGCGGGAGTTCCTGCCGCCTGCCGATCAAGCGGACTGGCATGAGATCCGGGCCGGCCAGCGCGTGCAGGTGATCCGCGGCGGACAACTCGATTTCGACACCACGATCGTCAGCGCCGGCGACGGCAGCATCGCGGGACTGCTCGGTGCCTCACCCGGCGCTTCGACCGCGGTGCCGGCGATGCTGGAGGTGCTGGCGCGCTGTTTCGCCGGGAAGTTCGCGCAGTGGCTGCCGACGCTCAAAGAGATGGTGCCCTCGTTGGGCACGCGACTCTCCGAAGAGCCCGCGTTATACGAGCAGGTGTGGCAGTGGGGCAGCCGACAGCTTCAGCTCACCTGATGGGCCACTAGAGTTGCCGGGTGACCGAGAACCCCTACCTGGCCGGTTTACGGCTGGCCGGCCGCAAGGTTGTCGTTGTGGGCGCGGGAAGCGTCGCGCAGCGACGACTTCCGCTGTTGGTGGACAGCGGCGCGCAGGTGCTGGTGATCGCACCCAGCGCCACCCCGGCGGTCGAAGCGCTGGGGGAGCGCAAGCCCGGCATCACGCTGGTCTCGCGCGCCTACCGCGACGGAGATCTGGCCGACGCTTGGTATGCGATCGCGGCCACCGACGACCCGGAGGTCAACGCCGCCATTGTGGCTGAGGCCGATCGTCGCCAGATCTTCTGTGTGCGGGCCGATCTGGCCGTCGAGGGATCCGCGGTCACCCCGGCCACCTTCGGTTACTCCGGTCTGTCGGTGGGCGTTCTGGCCGGCGGCGAGCACAACCGGTCGGCGGCGATCCGCTCGGCGATCCGGGAGGCCCTGCAGTCCGGAGCCATTACCGCAGAGACCTCCGACGTGGTGCGCGGCGGTGTGGCGCTGGTAGGCGGCGGACCCGGCGATCCGGAACTGATCACGGTGCGCGGCCGTCGCATGCTCTCGCACGCCGACGTCGTGGTGACCGACCGGCTTGCCCCGCCCGAACTGCTCGCCGAACTGCCGCCGAACGTCGAAGTCATCGACGCCGCCAAGATTCCCTACGGGCGGGCAATGGCGCAGGACGCCATCAACGCGCTGATGATCGAACGCGCCAAGGTCGGCAAGTTCGTGGTGCGCCTCAAGGGCGGCGACCCGTTCGTGTTCGCCCGCGGCTACGAAGAGGTCCTGGCCTGCGCCGAGGCCGGTATCCCGGTGACGGTGGTACCGGGTGTGACCAGTGCCATAGCGGTACCGGCTCTGGCCGGAGTGCCGGTCACCCACCGGGCTGTCAACCACGAGTTTGTGGTGGTCAGCGGGCATGTCGCACCCGACGATCCCGAATCGTTAGTGAATTGGGACGCCCTGGCCGCACTGCGCGGAACCATCGTGTTGCTGATGGCTATCGAACGCATCGAACAATTCTGCGCGGTGCTGCAAAAAGGCGAACGACCTGCGGATACGCCGGTTCTGGTGGTGCAACACGGCACCACGCCGGCCCAGCACACGCTACGAGCGACCCTGGCCGACGCGCCCGAGAAAATCCGCGCGGAGGGCATCCGACCTCCCGCGATCGTCATTATCGGGGCCGTCGCAGGTTTCGGGGTTTAAACAGCTCTTAATATTACTGTAGGGTAGCCGGTTATGACTGCACTTGATGATGCAGGGCGTGCGACCGTGCAGCGGTCCGAAGGCGCTGCCGGGCAGGTTCCCCGGGGGCGAGCCGGCTCCGATCTCGTGAGCTGGACCAGCAAGTATGTGTCGTCCTGGCTGCCGTCTCGTCGCTTTATCTACGCCGTGATCGCGATCGGTGGCATGCAGCTGCTGGCCACCATGGACAGCACGGTCGCCATCGTCGCGCTTCCTAAGATCCAAGACGATCTGGGCCTGTCCGACGCGGGTCGCGGCTGGGTGATCAGTGCCTACGTGCTGACCTTCGGCGGCCTGATGCTGCTCGGCGGCCGACTCGGCGACACCATCGGCCGCAAGCGCACCTTCATCAGCGGGGTCGCGCTGTTCACCATCGCGTCGGTCCTGTGCGCGGTGGCCTGGGATGCGCCCACGCTGGTCATCGCCCGACTGCTGCAGGGGGTCGGCTCGGCCATCGCCTCACCGACCGCACTGGCGCTGATCGCCACCACCTTCCCGAAGGGGCCGGCCCGTAATGCCGCAACCGCGGTATTCGGCGCGATGACCGCCGTCGGTTCGGTGATGGGCTTGGTGGTCGGTGGTGCGCTGACCGAGCTGTCGTGGCGGCTGGCGTTCGGTGTCAACGTGCCGATCGGCCTGCTGATGATCTACTTGGCCCGCACCGCACTGACCGAGACCCATCGGGAGCGGATGAAGCTCGACGCCGCCGGGGCGCTGCTGGCGACCCTGGGCTGCACCGCCGCGGTATTCGCGTTCACGATCGGCCCGGAGAAGGGCTGGATCTCGGTCATCACCATCGGCTCGGGCGTGGTCGCGATCGTGGCGATGCTGGCGTTCGTCGTCGTCGAGCGCACCGCCCAGAACCCGGTGGTGCCGTTCAGCCTGTTCAAGGACCGCAACCGGGTGGCGACCTTCGCGGCGATCTTCCTGGCCGGCGGGGTGCTGTTCACCGTGACTGTGACCATCGGCCTGTACGTGCAGGATCTGATGGGCTACTCGGCGCTGCGCGCCGGAGTCGGATTCATCCCGTTCGTCATCGGGCTGGGCATCGGCCTGGCGGCGTCCTCGCAGCTGGTCCGGCGGTTCCCGCCCCGGGCGTTGGTGATCGCCGGTGGCATCGTGGTGCTCGGGGCGATGATCTACGGCTCGACCGTCGACCGGAACCTCCCGTACTTCCCGAACTTCGTGACGTTGATCGTGCTCGGCGGGTTCGGCATCGGCATGATCGTGGTGCCGCTGACCTTGTCGGCGATCACCGGTGTGGGCTTCGACCAGATCGGCCCGACCTCGGCGATCGCGCTGATGCTGCAGAACCTCGGAGGGCCGATCGTGCTGGCGGTCGTGCAGGCCGTCATCACCTCGCGCACGCTCTACCTGGGCGGCACCAACATGCCGGTCAAGACCATGAATCCCGCGCAGATCGCCGCGTTGGACGCCGGGTATACCTACGGCCTGCTGTGGGTGGCGGCCGTGGCCGTCCTGGTCGGCGCGATCTCCCTGCTGATCGGTTACACCGCCAAGCAGGTCGCGCACGCCCAAGATGTGCAGGACGCCTTCGGCGACCTGTAACTTCGCCTGGCTTCACCGCACTTACGGTCCCCGCTAAGCCGGCCTGCTGCGCTGGGCGCCGGCTACACGTATTCGCTGCTGTGGGTGGCGGCGATCGCGATCCTGGTGGGCGGGGCGGCGTTGCTCATCGGGTTCTCGGCCGACCAGATCGCCCGCGCCCAGCGCACCCGTGAGGCCGTGGAGGCCGGGGAGCTGTAGGCGCGCCGGGCAAGTCCGCGTCTGCTCGCGGCTGAAGATAGGCTCTCGGCCTGTGATCACCCGGATGTCCCAACTGTTCCTGCGCACCCTGCGCGACGACCCCGCCGATGCCGAAGTCCCCAGCCACAAGCTGCTGATCCGGGCCGGCTACATCCGGCCGATCGCACCCGGTCTGTACAGCTGGCTGCCGCTGGGTCTGCGAGTGCTGCGCAACATCGAGCAAGTGGTGCGCGAGGAGATGAACGCCATCGGCGGCCAGGAGATCCTGTTCCCGGCGCTGCTGCCCCGCGCACCCTATGAGACCACCAACCGCTGGACGGAATACGGCGACGGCCTGTTCCGGCTCAAGGACCGCCGCGACAACGACTACTTGCTGGGCCCCACCCACGAGGAGCTGTTCGCCCTGACAGTCAAGGGGGAGTACAACTCCTACAAGGACTTCCCGGTGGTGCTGTATCAGATCCAGACCAAGTACCGCGATGAGGCGCGGCCGCGAGCCGGCATCCTGCGCGGCCGCGAGTTCGTGATGAAGGATTCGTATTCCTTCGACGTGGACGATGCCGGCCTGGCCGCCGCCTACGAGGCGCACCGGGTGGCCTATCAGCGGATCTTCGACCGGCTCGGTGTGCGCTACGTGATCGTCTCCGCGGTGTCCGGCGCCATGGGCGGATCGGCCTCCGAGGAGTTCCTCGCCGAGAGCGCGGTCGGTGAAGACACATTCGTGCGCTGCCATGAGTCCGGCTACGCCGCCAATGTCGAAGCGGTGACCACCGCCCGCCCCGAACCGCAATCGATCGAGGGCCTGCCCGAGGCGAAGGTGTACGACACCGGCGACACTCCGACGATTGCCACCCTGGTGGATTGGGCCAACGGCGCGCTGGACCGTACGGTCACCGCCGCCGACACCCTCAAGAACGTCCTGCTCAAGGTCCGCCAACCCGACGGCGACTGGGAGCTGCTGGGCATCGGAGTGCCGGGCGACCGCGAGATCGACGAGAAGCGGCTCGGCGCGGCGCTCGAGCCCGCCGAGCACGCACTGCTCGATGACGGTGATTTCGCCAAACACCCCTTCTTGGTGAAGGGCTACATCGGTCCGAAGGCATTGCAGGACAACGGGGTCCGCTACCTGGTCGATCCGCGTGTGGTGGACGGCACCAGCTGGATCACCGGCGCCGACGCACCCGGCAAGCACGTCGTGGGGCTGGTCGCCGGGCGTGATTTCGTCGCCGACGGCACCATCGAGGCGGCCGAGGTCCGGGACGGGGACCCGTCACCGGACGGGGCCGGCCCGCTGGTCAGTGCCCGGGGGATCGAGATCGCCCACATCTTCCAGCTCGGCCGCAAGTACACCGACGCGTTCGCGGTCGACGTTCTCGGCGAGGATGGCCGGCCGGTGCGGCTCACCATGGGCTCCTACGGTGTCGGCGTGTCCCGGCTGGTGGCTGTCATCGCCGAACAGCAGCATGACGAGCTGGGCCTGCGCTGGCCGTCGCAGGTCGCGCCGTTCGACGTGCACGTGGTGATCGCCAACAAGGACGACGCCGCCCGCGCCGGCGCGACCGAGCTGGCCGCCGAACTGGACCGGCTCGGTCTGGAGGTGCTCTTCGATGACCGGCAGGCTTCGCCGGGAGTGAAGTTCAAAGACGCCGAGTTGCTCGGGGTGCCGTGGATCGTGGTGCTGGGGCGTGGCTGGGCCGAGGGGGTTGTCGAACTGCGGGATCGCTTCTCCGGGCAGACCCGTGAGCTGGCCGTCGGTGCGGAGTTGGCCGGGGAGATTCTGGCGGCGCTGGGCCGCTAGCTGGTCCCGGTCTAGTCCCCGTCTAGTCCTGGCCGCCCGGGAAGGCCTGGGTGATCGGCCAATTCCCGAGCGCGCGGTTCCAGTGCGCGGCCAGCACGGCACTCTGGCCGAGCGCGGTCGCCGCGAATTCCCGGTCGGTGGCTTCGCTGGCCTGCTCGACGACTGCACGCCAGGCTGCCGCGGTGTCGTCTTCCATCCGGACCGCCAGCCGCAGTGCGTCATTGGACGTGGTCACCGGCATGGGCACCTGATATCCGGCGGCGGCGGGTGGAACCGCAACCGAGCGGCTGGTCAGGATCGCGATGGTGCGGTCCCGGCGTTCGCGGTGCTGACGGATGGTGGTGACCACCAGATCGTTGAATTCCGGCAGCGAGTACGCCGACACCAGCCCGTAGCCGTAGACGACCCCGTATTCGGTGGCCAGGGCATCGATCAGGGCCGATTCGGGGCCGGAGGCCGGGCTGGGCTCGGGAGATGTCATGTCTGCGCCACCAAGGCGACCGCGTAGGCGGCGGTGCACGCCGCGGCGATAGAGGCCAGCAGCCCGGCCCGGTAACCCGACGAGGCGACCGCCAGCTTTCCGGAGCTGTCGGCGGCGGCCCGTAACGCGTTGATCACCTGCGAGACCGTCGGGGCCGGCGCGTCCGGCGCAGCGTTGGCGGTGGTGGTTTCGGTCTCATCCGCCGGCGTCTTTCCGGCGGCGCGGGCGATCTCGGCTGCCAGCGCCCGGGCATGCTCAGTTCGCTCCTGCGACACCTGCTCCAGTGCTGCGGCCAGCACCTTGGAGTCCGGGTCGGTCAGCGCCGCAGCGGCTGCGGTGGCCAGTTCACTGTCGTGTAGGGCCAGCTGTCGTTGGGCTTCCAGGTCGTCCACGACGGGCGTCGTAGGAGCAGAGCCGCAGGCCGGGGCCGCGAGGGCCAGCAGGGCGAACATCCCGGCGCCGGTGAGCACGCGCCGGCGGTCGATGACGGACAGGGGGCCAGGCACCCTGACATCCTGCCATTGCGACAGAAGCGGAGGGACGTGACGTGGCCGGGACCGGGCCGCGGTACGCTGACGGGCGCTTTTGCCGGTTTGCTGTGGCTGTGTTTCCCACGGCGTATCGTTGATGACTGGTTCCCGGCCGCGCCTGGCGCGTGGGAACGCGCCGACTGAACAACTCAAGACGAGGAGCTCGCCGTGGCCACCGGGCTACCTTCCCAGACACAGGTGATCGAGCTGCTCGATGCTGAGTTCACCCGCGCCGGATACGAGATCGAAGACGTCGTCGTCGATGATCAGGACCCGCTGCCGCGAATCACCGTGGTCGCCGACGGCGACACTCCGCTGGATCTGGACACTGCCGCGGCGCTGGCGCGTTCGGCGTCGGAACTGCTCGACACCCTGGAGTTCGACGGCCAATACGTGTTGGAGGTCAGCTCGCCCGGTGTGGGGCGGCCGCTGACCACAGCGAAGCAGTTTCGGCGCGCGCACGGTCGCAAAGTTGAGCTGACGCTGTCCGACGGGTCGGGTCTGACCGGTCGGGTGGGCGTCGTCGATGACGACGTCCTGACGCTGGTGGTGCGTGCCGGGCGGGACTGGAACCGTCGCCGCCTGCCACTGAGCGAGATCAGCCGAGCGGTGGTACAAGTCGAGTTCTCGCCGCCGAGCGAACGTGAGTTGGAGTTGGCGGGCCTACAGGCCCCCGAGGCGGGAACGGAGGCCGGAGCATGAATATCGACATGGCCGCGCTGCACGCGATCGAGGCCGACAAGGGCATCTCGGTCGACGTGGTCGTGGACACCATCAAATCGGCGTTGCTCACCGCATACCGTCACACCGAAGGTCATCAGGCCGACGCGGTGATCGACGTCGACCGCAAGAGCGGCGTGGTGCGGGTGCTGGCCCGCGAGACCGACGCCGACGGCAACGTGATCAGCGAATACGACGACACCCCCGAGGGCTTCGGCCGGATCGCGGCGACCACCGCGCGCCAGGTGATCCTGCAGCGGCTGCGTGACGCCGAGAACGAGAAGGCCTACGGCGAGTTCTCCGCGCGGGAGGGCGACATCGTCGCCGGCGTCGTCCAGCGCGACGCCCGGGAGAACGCCCGCGGTGTCATCGTGGTGCGCCTGGGTACCGAAGCCAAGGGTTTCGACGGCGTCATCCGCCCCGCAGAGCAGGCACCCGGCGAGGCCTACGAGCACGGCGACCGGCTGCGCTGCTACGTGATCGGGGTGACCCGCGGCCTGCGCGAGCCGCGTATCGAGCTGTCCCGTACCCACCCGAACCTGGTCCGCAAGCTGTTCGCCCTGGAAGTCCCCGAGATCGCCGACGGGTCGGTGGAGATCGTCGCGGTCGCCCGCGAGGCCGGCCACCGCTCCAAGATCGCGGTGGCCTCGCAGGTGCCCGGCCTGAACGCCAAAGGCGCCTGCATCGGTCCGATGGGCCAGCGGGTGCGCAACGTGATGAGCGAGCTGGCCGGCGAGAAGATCGACATCATCGACTACGACGAGGACCCGGCGCGCTTCGTCGGCAACGCGCTGTCGCCGGCCAAGGTGATGTCGGTGACCGTCATCGACCAGGCTGCCCGGGCCGCCCGGGTAGTGGTTCCGGACTTCCAGCTGTCCCTGGCCATCGGCAAAGAGGGCCAGAACGCCCGGTTGGCGGCCCGGCTGACCGGCTGGCGCATCGACATCCGCAGCGATACCCCGGAGCCCGGCGCCAACGGCGCCGAGCACGAGGCCGGCCGGGGCGTGCCGCAGGAACACTGAGCGGGACACGGACCGGCGGGGCGCTGAGCGGGGCGCTACGGGGTTTGTTTGGCGGTCCCAGCTTCGCCTCTCCTTCGTCGAGCCTCGCTGAACCACCGGCACGGATTCGGGTGGTTCGGGTGATCCCCGTTGTATGGGTAGACTGAGCCGTGATCCAGCGCGAGACTTCGACAGCCGCCTCGCGGACGCACCGCTCCCCAGAGGGACCGGTGCGCACGTGTGTCGGATGCCGGAAACGTGCGTTGACCGTCGAATTGCTTCGGGTGGTCGCGGTGTCAACCGAGAACGGCAACGGTGCCGTGATCGTTGACCGCGCGGGCAACCAACCGGGGCGGGGTGCGTGGTTGCATCCCGCGTCGGAGTGCCTGCACGCGGCGATTCGGAGACGGGCATTCGTGCGCGCGCTGCGGATCAGCGGTTCTCCGGATGTATCCGGGGTGGAGGAGTACTTCGAAGGATTCGAAGATCGGCTCACCGCCCCGGTCAACAGAACAGGTAGCGAAGAACATGAGCACACCGTGAAGTCCCGATGACCATGCGTCATAGCTAAACCCGAGGCGCGGCCCACCACCGCTGTCGCCTCATAGACAGGAGATGTAGTGGCAAAGGCCCGCGTACACGAGTTGGCCAAGGAACTCGGTGTCACCAGCAAGGAAGTCCTCGCCCGCCTGAGCGAGCAGGGCGAATTCGTCAAATCGGCGTCCTCAACCGTGGAAGCCCCCGTCGCGCGGCGGCTGCGCGAGTCCTTCGGCGGCGGTAAGCCCGCGCCGAAGGCCGAAGCGCCCGCGGCCCCGGCGCCTGCCAAGGCCGCTCCGGCTCCGTCCCCGGCGGCGACTCCGGGACCGGCGAAGCCGGCACCGGCCGCTGCGGCTGACGGCGAGGCTGCGAAGCCCGCCGCACCCGCGGCCAAGCCGTCCGCTCCGGCAGCCCCGGCGGCTCCGCCTGCGGCCGAGGCCCCGCCGCCGGCAGCTGCGGCACCGTCCCCGGCGGCGCCGCCCGCTCCCGGCCCGCGGCCGGCAGCACCGGGCCCCAAGCCCGGCGCCCGCACCCCGCGCGTCGGCAACAACCCGTTCTCCTCGGCGCAGCCGGTTGAGCGCGCCATTCCGCGTCCGCACCCGCAGGCGCCCCGGCCTGGGGGCGCACCCCGGCCCGGCATGCCGCGTCCCGGCGGCGGCGCGACACCGGGCAACATGCCCGGTCGCACCAGCAACTTCGGCGCGCAGGGTCGCCCGGCGCGCCCCGGCGGTCCGCCGCGTCCCGGTGGCGGTGGCCGACCCGGTGCGCCCGGCGGTCGCCCGGGCGGTCCCGGCGGCGGTCCCGGTGGTAACTACCGCGGTGGCGGTGCCGGTGGTCCCGGCGGCGGAGGCGCCCCCGCAGGCGCCGGTGCCGGAGGTTTTCGGGGTCGTCCCGGCGGTGGTGGCGGCGGCGGTCGTCCCGGCCAGCGCGGTGGCGCGGCCGGTGCCTTCGGCCGGCCCGGCGGTGCACCCAAGCGCGGACGCAAGTCGAAGCGGGCGAAACGCGCCGAGTACGAGAACATGCAGGCGCCGGTCGTCGGTGGTGTGCGGTTGCCGCACGGCAACGGCGAGACCATCCGGCTGGCCCGCGGCGCATCGCTGAGCGACTTCGCCGAGAAGATCGACGCCAACCCGGCTGCCCTGGTGCAGGCGCTGTTCAACCTCGGTGAGATGGTGACCGCCACCCAGTCGGTGGGCGACGAGACGCTGGAGCTGCTGGGCAGCGAGATGAACTTCGTGGTGCAGGTGGTCTCGCCCGAGGACGAGGACCGCGAGCTGCTGGAGTCCTTCGACCTGACCTACGGCGAGGACGAGGGCGGCGAGGAGGACCTGCAGAGCCGGCCGCCAGTGGTGACCGTCATGGGTCACGTCGACCACGGCAAGACCCGACTGCTGGACACCATCCGCAAGGCCAACGTCCGCGAGGGCGAGGCCGGTGGCATCACCCAGCACATCGGCGCCTACCAGGTGTCGGTCGACTTCGACGGCTCCGAACGGCTGATCACGTTCATCGACACCCCGGGTCACGAGGCGTTCACGGCCATGCGTGCCCGTGGCGCCAAGGCCACCGACATCGCGATCCTGGTGGTGGCCGCCGACGACGGTGTGATGCCCCAGACGGTGGAGGCGATCAACCACGCCCAGGCTGCCGATGTGCCGATCGTGGTGGCGGTCAACAAGATCGACAAGGAAGGTGCCGACCCGGCCAAGATCCGGGGGCAGCTCACCGAGTACGGACTGGTTGCCGAGGACTTCGGCGGCGACACCATGTTCGTCGACATCTCCGCCAAGCAGGGCACCAACATCGCGGCCCTGGAAGAGGCGGTGCTGCTGACCGCCGACGCGGCCCTGGACCTGCGGGCCAACCCCGACATGGAGGCCCAGGGTGTGGCGATCGAGGCCCACCTGGACCGCGGCCGCGGTCCGGTGGCCACCGTGCTGATCCAGCGCGGCACGCTGCGAGTCGGCGACTCGATCGTCGCCGGGGATGCCTACGGCCGGGTGCGGCGCATGGTCGACGAGCACGGCGACGACGTGGAAGAGGCGCTGCCGTCGAGGCCCGTGCAGGTCATCGGGTTCACCTCGGTGCCGGGCGCCGGCGACAACCTGCTGGTGGTCGACGAGGACCGGATCGCTCGCCAGATCGCCGACAAGCGCAGCGCGCGTAAGCGCAACGCGCTGGCGGCGCGCTCGCGCAAGCGGATCTCGCTGGAGGACCTGGACTCGGCGCTGAAGGAAACCAGTCAGCTGAACCTGATCCTCAAGGGCGACAACGCCGGTACCGTCGAGGCGCTGGAAGAGGCCCTGATGGGAATCCAGGTCGACGACGAGGTGCAGCTGCGGGTGATCGACCGCGGTGTCGGTGGCATCACCGAGACCAACGTCAACCTGGCGTCGGCGTCGGACGCGATCATCATCGGGTTCAACGTGCGTGCGGAGGGCAAGGCCACCGAGCTGGCCAACCGCGAGGGTGTGGAGATCCGGTACTACTCGGTCATCTACCAGGCCATCGAAGAGATCGAGAGCGCGCTCAAGGGCATGCTCAAGCCGATCTACGAGGAGAAGGAGCTGGGGCGGGCGGAGATTCGCGCCATCTTCCGGTCCTCCAAGGTTGGCAACATCGCCGGCTGCTTGGTCACCTCCGGTCTCATCCGCCGCAACGCCAAGGCGCGGCTGCTGCGTGACAACGTGGTGGTCGCCGAAAACATCACGGTCTCCTCGCTGCGCCGGGAGAAGGACGATGTCACCGAGGTTCGCGACGGCTACGAGTGTGGTCTGACGCTGACCTACAGCGACATCAAGGAAGGCGACGTCATCGAGACCTACGAGCTCGTAGAAAAAGCACGTGTGTAGGCGCGGTCATCATGGCTGACCCGGCACGGGCACGCCGGCTGGCCAAGCGGATCTCCACGATCGTCGCCTCGGCGATCGAGTACGAGATCAAAGATCCGCGGCTGGCCGGCGTGACGATCACCGACGCGAAGGTGACCGCCGATCTGCACGACGCGACCCTGTACTACACGGTGCTGGGCCCCTCCCTGGACGAGGACCCCGACTACGGCGGGGCCGCTGCCGCGCTGGAGGGGGCCAAGGGGGTGCTGCGGTCCAAGGTCGGCGCAGGCACCGGGGTGCGGTTCACCCCGACCCTGACGTTCGTCCGGGACACCGTGCCCGACGCTGCCCATCGGATGGCGGAACTGCTGGCCGCAGCCCAAGCCGCCGACGCCGACCTGGCCCGGATACGGGAGGGCAAGCAACCGGTCGGGGACCCCAACCCGTACCGGGAGGCGCCCGGACAAGCGGGCGCCGACGACAGCGGTGACGGTGAGCAATCGGGCGACTGACCCGCTGCCCACGGGCCGGCGGGTCGACGCCGCCGGAGCAGTGGCACTGCTGGCGGGCGCGAGCACGCTGGCGGTGATCTGCCATGTGAATCCCGACGCCGACACCATCGGTGCGGGGCTGGCGCTGGCGTCGGTCCTGCGACGGCGCGGCAAGGCGGTCGAAGTCAGTTTCGCCCGCCCGGCGGTGCTGCCGCAGACGCTGCAGTCGTTGCCGGGCGGCGACCTGCTGGTCGCTGCCGATGCGATGCGCCGGGACGTCGATCTGGTGGTCACAGTCGACGTCTCGAGCGCGGATCGGCTCGGGGAGCTGCGGGAGCTGGCCGCCGGCCGCGAGCTGCTGGTGATCGACCATCATGCATCGAACCAGCTGTTCGGCACCGCCAACTTCGTTGACGCGTCCGCGGATTCGACCACGATGATGGTGGCTGAACTGATCGACGCCTGGGGCGAGCCGATCGACGTGGAGGTGGCGCACTGCCTGTATGCGGGGCTGGCCACCGACACCGGGTCGTTCCGTTGGGCCAGTGCCCGCGCGCACCGGCTGGCGGCGCGGCTGGTGGACGTCGGCGTGGACAACGCGGCGATCACCCGGACCGTGATGGACACCCACCCTTTCGGCTGGCTGACGATGCTGTCGCGCGTGCTGGCCAATGCGCGACTGCTGCCTGACGCGGCGGGCGGGCGCGGGCTGGTCTATGCGGCGGTCGACCACGCCGAGTGGACCGCGGCGCGGTCCGAGGAGGTGGAGAGCATCGTCGACATCGTGCGCACCACCGCACAGGCCGAAGTGGCGGCGGTGTTCAAGGAGACCGAGCCGGGGCGCTGGGCGGTGTCGATGCGCGCCAAGTCGGCGGTGGATCTGAGCGCAGTGGCCGTCTCATTCGGCGGTGGCGGACACCGGCTGGCCGCCGGCTACACGGCGACCGGAACGGCGCAGGACGTGATCGCCGCCCTGGTCACCGCGCTCGAGCGGTGACGGACCGCGCCGCGGCCGGCGGCCGCCAGATCATGGCGCTGGCGTTGCCGGCGCTGGTGGTGCTGGCCGCTGAACCGTTGTATCTGCTGTTCGACACCGCGGTGGTCGGCCGACTGGGTGCGCTGGGCCTGGCGGGGCTGGCGATCGGCGGGTTGATCCTGGGCCTGGTGGGCTCGCAGGGCACATTCCTGTCCTACGGCACCACGGCACGGGCGGCACGCCACTTCGGGGCCGGTGACCGTCGCGCCGCGGTCGCCGAGGGGGTGCAGGCGACCTGGCTGGCACTGGGCCTGGGGGTGCTGATCGTCGTCGTGGTGCAGGCTGCAGCGGTGCCGCTGGTCTCGGCTGCCGCAGGTCGTGACGCCATCGCGCAGGCCGCCTTGCCGTGGCTGCGGATCGCGATCCTCGGCGCTCCGGCGATCCTGGTGTCGCTGGCCGGAAACGGATGGCTGCGCGGAGTGCAAGACACCTCGCGCCCTCCGCGCTATGTGGTTGCAGGCTTTGCGCTTTCGGCGCTGCTGTGCCCGCTGCTGGTCTTCGGGGCGCTGGGCATGCCGCACTGGGGCCTGGCCGGCTCCGCGGTGGCCAACTGTGCGGGCCAGTGGCTTTCGGCACTGTTGTTCTTGCGTGCGCTTGCCTCCGAGCAGGTTTCGCTGCGGTTCGACACTGCGGTGCTACGCGCGCAGCTGGCGATGGGCCGAGACTTGATGGTGCGGTCGCTGGCTTTTCAGGCGTGTTTTGTCTCGGCAGCCGCAGTGGCGGCCAGGTTCGGGGCGGCAGCGTTGGCCGCCCACCAGATTGTGCTGCAGCTGTGGATGTTTCTGGCGTTGGTGCTTGATTCGCTGGCGATCGCCGCCCAGGCCCTGGTCGGCGCGGCACTGGGTGCCGGAGAGGCCGATCAAGCCAGGTCGGTGGCCATGCGGGCTACCGTGTTCTCGGGCATGGCCGCCGGGGTGCTGGCCGTGTTGCTTGCCGTCGGCTCCGGCACGCTGCCCGGCCTGTTCACCGGCGACGGCGCGGTGCTGGCCGCCGTCGCGGTGCCGTGGTGGTTCATGGTGGCTCAGTTACCCGTCGCCGGAATCGTCTTCGCGCTCGACGGCGTGCTGCTGGGCGCCGGGGACGCCGCGTTCATGCGTACCGCCACGGTGATCAGCGCCTTGATCGGGTTCCTGCCGCTGATCTGGCTGTCGTTGGCGCTGGGTTGGGGGCTGGCCGGGATCTGGTCGGGGTTGACCACGTTCATCATGCTGCGGTTGCTGTTCGTCGGGTGGCGGGCGCTTTCCGGGCGCTGGGTGCGAGCCGGACGGCCGTAGGATCGGCTGGAGTGAGCAGTCAGCGAGATCGGATGCTGCGCGGGGCGCTGTATCGGCCCGACGACCCGGACTTGGTCGCCGGCCGGCGGGATTGCCAACGCGTGGTGGCGGCGTTCAACGCCACCGGTCCAGACGACGCGGACGCCCGCCGTGAACTCCTGGACAAACTGCTGGGATCATTCGGGGCGAACTCAGAGATCTTGCCCCGATTCTGTTGCGACTACGGAACATACATCAGCATCGGTGCCAACTGCTTCGTCAACTATGACGCGGTCTTTCTGGACTGCGCGCCCATTACCATCGGCGACCACGTGTCGATCGGACCCCGCGCCCAACTGCTGACGGCGCTGCATCCCATCGACGACATCGATGCGCGGCGGGGCGGCTGGGAATCAGCCGCTCCGGTCACCCTTGGCGACAACGTCTGGCTGGCGGCGGGGGTGATCGTCTGCCCCGGGGTGTCGATCGGAGACGACACGGTCGTGGGGGCCGGCAGCGTGGTGACTCGGGATTTGCCGGCCGGTGTACTGGCTGCAGGAAATCCGTGCCGGATCCTTCGGCCGATCCACTAGCCCACCAGCCGTCAGACTCCCACGGCGAAGCGACGTCGCAATAGGGCCACGGGGGATAGGGCGGGTAGTTCTGTGCCACGACTGAGTCCACCTGAGTAGGTCCGGTTTGCTGTCCCACGGTAACGGTGTTCCAGCACGCCGGGGCGTTCTGTTTGTCCAGCTAACTGACAGGAAAAACCTACAATCCCTATCTATACATTTAGGTTACTCGTGGGTAGCATTCTGCTCGTTGTTACCGGTGGCATACATCTGACTGTCCGGATGTAACCCACCGGCATGGGAAAACGACCGAGATGGGGAAGCTCGAAAATGATGCATTACCGACTGATCGCCGCAGGCCTGGCCACCGGGGGTGGGCTGCTTACTGCGGCGTTTTTGCAGGCTGCGGTCGCCGTGGCGGGCCCGGGCGACGACGCTGTGGCGCCGAGTGCCACCGGTGCCGACGCCTTCACGCTCGGCGGATATACGTTTGACCCGTACACAGGAACCGGCTCCTCCGCGCAGGAGGGCTTCGACCTTGTTCACACGCTCACCGGCTCTGCGCCGCTGTTGACTCTCGGTGGTGGCAGCCCCGGCGGCCTGCTGCCGATCGCACCCCAGAACTTCGAGGTGTACGGCGCGGACGGCGCCAGCCTGGGCAGCGTCAACTCCAGCGTGGTCGTCACCAACCTGGCGGGCTTGACCAACACTCAGTTCACCATCACCGACGTCAACACCGCATCCGGCGGGTCGGCGGCGGACCTGCCGACGTCGGGGTCGGTCTATGACGTGTTCAACTTCGGCGGTGGCTTTGCGAATGTCTACATCGCCACCCCGGGCGAGGACGGGACCGTCACCGACACCTTCGTGACGCCCTGGGGCAGCATGGACCTGAGCTCGATGTTCGCCGGCTTCAACGCGGCGGACCCGCTGCAGCCGGGTGACGCCTTCGCCGCGCTGCAGGCCGGGGCGTCGGGCGGTGGCGACGACGCCTTCGCCATCGGTGGCCTGACGCTGGACCCGTTCCTGGTCGACAGCAACGGCGCCAATGTGGGGGAGGGCTTCACCCCGGTCGCCGCGCTCGGTGGCGCCGCGCCCCTGCTGGCCATCGGCGGCGCATCGCTGGGTGACCCGAGCCACCAGGGCAACGGTCTCGCGCCACAGAATTTCGATGTCTACAGCGGTACCGGCGACGACGCCACGCACCTCGGCACCATCAACACCGCGGTGGACGTGACCAATCTGTTCGGCATGACCAACACCCAGCTCGTCGTCACCGACGGTTCGGACACCGGCGACGGCCTGCCGGCCGCGGGCACGATCTACGACGCGTTCAACTTCGGTGGCGGCTTCGCGAACGTCTACGTGGCCACCCCGGGCGAAAACGGCACCATCACCGACACTTTCGTAACGCCGTTCGGCAGCATGGACCTGAGCTCGCTGTTCAGTGGCATGGCCACCGGGGTCTCGATGGACCCGGGCGCCGCATTCGCCGCCCTGAGCGACAGTGCCGTGGGCGCGGAAGCCTTCAGCATCGGCGGCACCACTTTCGACCCGTTCACCGGGTCCGGAGCCGACACCAGCCCGGGATTCGCGCCGGTCTACCAGACGGTCGGCGCGCTGCCCTTGCTCAACATCGGCGGCGGATACCCGGGACTCAACCTCGGCGGCACCTGGTTCCCCCTGCCGGTGACCGGACAGGACTTCAACATCTATGACGGCACGGACCTGCTGGGCACCGCGCATGCGCAGGAGACCGTCACCCAGTTGTTGGGCCTGACCACCACGGAGTTCGTCATCGATGGTGTGACTCCCGGTGATGGCGAGGCCGCGGACCTGCCGGTGCTCGGTTCGGTGTACAGCGTTTTGAACATCGGTGGTGGCTTCGCCAACGTCTACTCGGCCATCCCCGGTCTGGACGGCGCCGACAGCACCGTCACGGACACCTTCGTGACCCCGTTCGGCGACTTCGACCTGAGCGGGTTGTTCGGTGGCTTCGACGCCTCGGCGCTGATGGACCCGGGCGCTGCGTTCCTGGGTCTCGACTTCTAGCGGTTCGCCACACCTGACACGTCCCGGGCGGTGCGCAAGCGCCGCCCGGGACGTGTCGTGTCACTGCACCTGGGCGCGCCCACGTTCCAACACGGCCGCCCGGTTGGCGGCGACGTCGGCGCCGGTCACGGTGTGCAGCCACTGCTTGGCCGCCATCGCTTCGATCCAGAGTCCGGTGGCGGTCTGCGACTCGTCGATGCGGTGATAGGAGGCCAGCAGTGCCCGTACCGCGGCCTGGTTGTTGCCGACGATCGAGGCAGCCACCCGGCGCGCCGCGGACAGCAGCTCGGCATGCGGCACCACCTCGGTGACCAACCCGGCCCGCAGCGCGTCGGCAGCGGAGAGGTAATCGCCGGTCAGGCTCATCCGGCGGGCCAAGCCCACGCCGACCTTCTGGGGGAGCCGGACGCTGAGTCCCCAGGACGGCAGCAAACCGACCCGGGCGTGGGTGTCGGCGAATCGGGCTTGCTCCGAGGCGATCAGGACATCGCAGTACAACGCCAGCTCGAGCCCGCCGGTCACCGCCGCACCGTTGATGGCGCCGATCACCGGCTTGGTCATCGGTGGCCACTGCGGGGAAATGTCTGTCAGTGCAGTGGATTCGCCGAACTCCTTGAGGTCCAGCCCGGCGCAGAACACCGGATCGGCGCCGGTCAGGATCACCACGTCGACGTCGTCGTCGGCGTCAGCGTCGGCCAGCGCACCGAAGATGGCGTCCCGCAGCGCGCCGGACAGCGCATTGCGGGCCTGCGGGCGGTTGAACGTCAGGGTGCGGACGCGGTCCTGTGTCTGGACCAGCAGAATGTTGTCGCTCACCGGTTCACCGTAGCCCCGGCTACGCTGAGGGGAATGCACGGTATGGCGTTGAAGGAGTGGAGCGCTGTCGTTGCCGCGCTGCTGGCCGGCCGGCAACGAATCCTGCTGCGTAAAGGCGGCATTCACGAGAAGCGCTTCGACACCCATGCTGAGGAGTTTCTGCTGTTTCCGACCTCGGTGCACAGCCACGCCGAGCGGGTCCGTCCCGAACACCGCGACCTGCTCGCGCCGGCGGCCGTCGATTCCACCGCTGAGCAGGTGCTGGTACGGGCCGCGGCGAAAGTCGTTGCAGCGCTGCCCGTCGAGCGCCCCGACGCATTGGAGGAGATCGCGGACCTGCATATCTGGACCGCCGACTCGGTGCGCGCCGATCGGCTGGATTTCCGGCCCAAGCATCGGCTGACGGCGCTGGTGGTCCAGGTGTTCCCGCTGTCCACACCGGTGCGGCTTCCGCGCAGCCCCGACTATGCCGGTTGTGCCAGCTGGGTGCGGCTACCGATCGCCGACCCTGAGCTCGGGTCCCCGGTGTACACCGGCGAACAGCTCGAGGCGGTGGCCACCCGGGTTCGCGACACCGTCGGCTGACGCACTCGGCGGGTCAGATCTGCCCGTGACTCGGCGGCCGGACCGCGGTGAGCTCCCAGGCTCCGATGTGGTGATACTTCCAGTCCACCGGATCGTGCACGCTGTGCGTTCGGGCATTGCGCCAATGTCGATCCAATCCGTACTTGAGGTCGGTTCCGCTGGTTCCGGTCAGCGCGAACAGCTCGCTGGCCACCTCGACGGCCACCTCGCTGGCGAACGCCTTGGCCTGGGCAACGGCGATCGACCCCTGCGCTGCGGTGTCGGGACCGGCCGGGATCAGGCCCAGCTCCTCGAGGACTTCGGCCGCCCAGCGCAGCAGCTGCACCGCGGCACGCGTGCGGGTGGCCAACCGGCCGAACCGCAACCGGATGTGCGGGTCCTCGGCCGCCGTCGGCGCCTGGTCGGACCGGTACGCCTCGAAGAACGGCCGGCTGCGGGTGCGGACGAATTCCGCGGCGTCGGCCAGCGCCCCCTCGGCGATCCCTGCTTCGATAGCCGCGTGCACCAGCTGTGTTCGTGCACCGAGTAGCTGTGGTTCGGTGAACGCCGTCCAGTACGGCACCACGAAGCCGGATTCGACGCGCACACCAACGAAAGTTGTTGTGCCGCTGACCGTGGCGCGCTGTCCCATCGCCGACCAGTCCTCACCGATGGCGACTCCGGGACTGTCGCGTTCGATGAGCGCCAGCACCAGCTTGTCGTCGGGGTCCAGCGCGCTGGCGGCCAGCCAACGGGCCGTGATGGCGCCGGTGCTGTAGTACTTGACGCCGTCCAACCGCCAGCCTGGTCCGTCGGCAACCAGCCGGGTCTTCAAGTCGAGCGCGTGTGTGCCGCCGCGTTCGGCCAGCACCGGGGCGATGCGTCCGCCTTCGGTGACCGCGGGCAGGATCCGGCTGCGTTGTTCTGGCGTACCGAGCCGGCGCAGGATGTCGATGGCCAGAAAGTGGCCCTGCGGGATCTGCGCCAGCGCCGGGTCGGCGGCGGCGATGGTTCTGATCACCTCGGCCAGGGTCACCGGGCCCAGACCGGATCCGCCGTCGGCGACCGGGACAGTGATGGCCGGCAGACCCGAACGGTCGAAATCGGCCAGCTCGCCGCGCGGCACACCCCCGGCCCGGTCCCGCTCGGCGGCGCCGGGGCGCACCGCGGCGGCGAATGCCTCAGCGGCAGCGACGGCTTCGGCGTGGCTACCGAGGCACCGCACGCGGCCCGCCGTCACGGCAGCGCCGGCGCGGGCACGGGTGCCAAGCCGGCATGTGCCTCCAGTTCGCGCACCAGCGGCAGCACGTTTCGGCCGAAAGCCTCAACCTCCTCCTGGAAGTGCAGGAAGCCGGCCAGGATCAGATTCACCCCCAGTTTGCGGTACTCGACGATGCGTTCGGCGACTTGTTCGGCGGTGCCGATCAGCTGCGTGCGGAAGCCGTCGTTGTACTGCACCAGGTCCTCGAAGCTGGAATCAGCCCACATGCCACGATGGTCGGCGGTCGACGCGCCGGCCTGCCGCACCGCCGCACCGAATCCCTGGACCGCGGGAACATCGGCTTTGGCGATGATCTCCCGCAGTACCTCTTTGGCCTCTGCCTCGGTGTCACGGACGATGACGAAGCCGTTGAGGCCGAAGCGGGGCGGTGCTGCGCGGCCGGAATCGGCAGCGACCCGGCGAAGGTCGGCCAGTTGGGCGTTGACCCCGTCGAAGTCGTTGCCGTTGGAGAAATACCAGTCGGAGTAGCGGCCGCCGTTGTTGCGGGCTGCGGTGGAGTTGCCGCCCTGAAAGATCTCCGGGTGGGGCCGGCCATCCCACGAAAGTGGCTTGGGCTGCAGGCGGAAGTTGCGGATGCGGTAGAAGTCGCCGGCCAAGTTGGCGGGGTCCTCGGTCCAGATCGCCCGGAGCGCCTGAATGAATTCGGCGCTGCGCCGGTAGCGTTCGTCGTGCTCAAGCCACGGCTCGCCGAGCTGGGTGAATTCGTCCTTGAGCCAGCCGCTGACGACGTTGACCGCCGCCCGTCCGTTCGACAGATGATCGGCGGTCGCCAGCCATTTCGCCAGCACGCCCGGCTGCCACAATCCCGGGTGGACCGCGGCGATCACTTTGAGTCGCTGCGTGGCCAGCAGCAAGGCCAGGCTGAAACTGGTTGACTCGTGCTGATATTCGGCGCTATAGCTGGCCGTGTAGCGGACTTGGGTCAGCGCATATTCGAAGCCGGCTTCCTCGGCGATCCGGGCCAGGGCGACGTTGTAGTCATAGCTCCAGTCGGTGCGCTGCTCGATCGTCGAGGTGACCAGCCCGCCGCTGACGTTGGGCACCCAGTAGGCGAAGCTCAGCGGTGTGGTGGGGTCGGTCGGCATGGCTTGTCTTCCTTACGTGGTCAGTGGGGCAGGGGGGTGGGCGAGCAGGCCCCGCTCGGCCAGGATCGGCAGCACACCCTCCCCGAACGAGAACGCCTCCTCCAGGTGCGGGTAGCCGGACAGGACGAACTCGTCCAGCCCCAGGCGGTGGTATTCCTCGATGCGGTCGGCGACCTCCTCATGGCTGCCCACCAGTGCGGTCCCGGCGCCTCCTCGCACCAGGCCCACACCGGCCCACAGGTTCGGTGAGACTTCGAGCTGGTCGGTTCGGCCGCCGTGTAGCTCGGTCATCCGGCGCTGGCCCTCGGATCCGGAATTGCGCTGGACCTGCTGAGCGCGGTGAATCTGCTCGGGGCTGATTCCGGCCAGTAACCGATCTGCCTGGGCCCACGCCTCCGCCGCGGTGGGCCGGCTGATGACGTGCAGGCGGATCCCGAACCGCAGCTCGCCGGAGGCTGCCCGAGCGGAGCCCAGATCCTTGACCCGCCGGCGAACCGCATCGAGCTTGTCGGCGACCTGCGCGGGCGGTTCGCCCCAGGTCAGGTAGACATCGGCGTGCTCGGCCGCCACATCCATCGCTTCCGCCGACGATCCGCCGAGATAGATGTCGGGCCACGTGGCTGCGGGCACGATGGTCGCATCGTCGACGAACAGGTGATCGCCGCGGAAGGTGACGGGCTCCCCGGACCACAGCTGCCGGAAGACGGTGAGGAACTCGCCGGCCCGCCGATAGCGCGCGGTCTTGTCCAAGTCGTCGCCGAACCGCCGCTGCTCGGCGTCGTCACCGCCGGTCACGACATTCAGCAGCAGCCGTCCCCCCGATATCCGCTGGAAGGTGGCCGCTGCTTGGGCCACCAGCGTCGGAGCCTGCAACCCCGGACGGAAGGCCACCAGAAACTTGAATCGTGTGGTGAGTTGGCTCAGCGCGGCGGTGAACACCCAGGCGTCCTCACACCAACTGCTGGTCGGTGTCAGGGCCCCGGTGAACCCCAGCTTCTCCGCCGATCCCGCGACCAGGCGCAGATAGTCCAGATCTGGGGCGCGGTCGGCTCCGTAGGCGTTCGCGCGGCTACCCGCGACACCGACGGCGTTTCCCAGACTGAGATCACTGCGGGAATCTCCGTTGGTGGGCAGGAACCAGTGCAGGGTGATGGGCATCAGCGGTAGAGCGAGAACTCGGGGTGCCGATGGTTGAGCACCCAGTCGCCGACCTCGCGTGCCTTGTAGGCGACCGGGTCGTGCAGGGTGTGGGTTCGCAGGTTGCGCCAATGCCGGTCGAAACCGTACGCGCTGGTGGTGGCGCGGGCGCCCTGGATTTCGAAGAGTCGGCTGACGGTCTGCAAGCCGACTTCGGTAGCGAGATATTTGGCTTCGTACACGGCGATGGCGGCCTCGGCGCGCTGATCCTCAGTGAGTCCCGGGCCGATATTGACGGCTCCCTGCAGGGCCTCGCCGGCCCGGTCGGCCAACAGCCCCACAGCACGGACCTGACTGACCAATTCGCCGACGGTCTGCAGGATGTAGGGATCGTCGGTGGCTCGGCCTACACCCGAGGACTCCCACGGTGTGGCGTGGTCCCGGGTCCAATTCACCGCTTCGGTGAGCGCGCCCTCGGCGGTGCCGACATAGAAGTTGACGAATGCCAGCTGCCAGTGCGGGGTGATCAGCGTCTGGTAGGGGCTCAGGGTGCCTCCGGTGAATGGCTCCTCGCCGAGCACCTCGTGATGTTCGATGCGCGCGTCGACGACGCGGACCCCGCCGGAGTCCGTCAGGCGCTGACCGATGTTGTCCCAGTCGTCGAGGAAGGTGAAACCTTGTCGACCCCCGCGGGCGTCGAGCGACAGGAACACCTGCGAGCCGTCCAGCAAGGCGGTGACCGAGAGTTGATCCCCGGTGCTGGCGCCACTGGCGAACGTCCGGCTGCCGTTGAGCAGGAAGCCGTCGCCGTCGCGGGTCAAGACCAGGCCCGCGCTGCCGCGCGGGTTTTGAATCCCGCCCCAGAACAGCTTTTCGGCGGCATTGCGACGAGACTGGGCGTCCGCCTGCGCCGGCGTGCCGAACAGCGTGGCGACCCGGGTTTGGGCGTAGTGATAGCCGAGCAGGTGAGCAATTGAGGTGTCGCCACGAGAGATTCGCCGGGTGACCTGGGCGGCCTGCGCGAAATCGAGTCCAGAGCCGCCGTATTCGACCGGCTCCTGAATCTGTAGCAGATCGTTGTCGCGCAGCAGTTCGATCTCGGCGCGTGGCGTCGCGTTGGCCCGGTCCCGGGCGGCAGCGGTCTGGCGCAGCTGCTCGGCGACGCGGTCGGCGGTAGCCAGCACGTCGGCGATCGCCCCGTCGCTGGCTGCGGTGCGCTCGGTGACGACGGTCATGGGTGCTCCTCGCGGACTATGTGTGGCACAACGGATAACTCGATTTGACGAGACTTGAACGAGATACAACGCGGACTCTTCGTCCTCGAGCAAGACGGGCATTTGCCGACTGCGCCGCTCTAACCCCCCCTGATCAGCGCTTTTGCCGCCGATGGTGCTAGAAACAAGCTGATTCGAACCAGGCGGGAACTCGGAAGGCCCGGGTGCGGCGCTCCCGGCGGCTACCGGCGGTCCGGCTGGCCGACGTGCCAAATTCCGCTCGCCCTGGAGCTAATCGTTATCAAACGCTAAGCCGCTGTTCACGACTCCGTGACCTGTGGCTGCCAGCAGACGGCCTGTTGCGGATGAGCGGCGACTGAAATTTCATTCGGTGCTGAATCGCCTTCCGACGCACGGTGATCTCGCGCGTCTGGAGTCCCGCCACCATCCCGATCATCCAAAGAGGAAGAGCCAATGAGGGTTTCGATTAATCGTGGGGACTGGTCCAGGGTGATCGATCGGTGGCGAGCGGGAATCCGCGTGGCAGCGGCAGCTGCTGCCGTCTTGGTGGCCGCCGGTTCGCTGACCGTGGTGGCCGACCCGGTGGCGCGCGCCGACGACATCAAATACGAAGCGTTCTACACGCCGCCGGCTCCGCTTCCGGCCGGGAGTCCCGGTGATCTGCTCCGGACCGAGCCGCTGCACCTGGTACTGGAACCATCCGGTCAATTGGGCGCCTTCGTCGGGTCCGGTACCCGAATCATGTACCGGGGCACGGATGCTCAGGCGCATCCGGTGGCGGTCACCGGGGCCTATATCGAGCCCGACGTGCCCTGGCCGGGGCGCGGACCGCGCCCGCTGATTGCCTATGCGACAGGACCGTACGGCGTCGGCGAGCAGTGCGCGCCGTCGCGACTGTTGGACCAGGGTATTCACTTCTCGCAAGGCTTCGACCTGACCTTCAACTACGAAGAGGGCTTCATCGCGACGCTGCTGGCCCGCGGTTTCGCCATCGTGGTGACCGACGGAATCGGATTGGGCACTCATGGGCCGCAGTCGCCCCAGTTCTTGAACCGGGTTGCGGCCGGGACCGCGCTGATCGACGCGGCCCGCGCGGCTCAGAAGCTGCCCGGCACATCCCTGGATCCGCACGGACCGGTCGCGTTCTGGGGCTGGGCATCCGGCGGGCAAGCATCGTTGTCGGCTGCCGAGCTGGCGTCGACCTATGCACCCGAACTCAACGTGGTGGGTAGCTACGCCAACGCGCCGCTGACCAACGTGGTCGAGGCGATCCCCGCCGTAGACGGCAACTTCTTGGCGGTGCTCGCGGGCTATCTGTTGCGCGGCATCCAGGCGTCCTATCCGGAGACCGAACAAGCCATTTGGGATGCACTGACCCCGCGCGGGGTCCAGATGCTGGACTGGAGTGGACACACCTGCCTGGTGCAGGGTGGCGTCGACTATGCGTTCCGTCACCTTGAGTTCTGGTTCAAGGACGACCTGAATGCGGTCGCCTCCGCTGAACCGCTGAAGACGATTTTCGCCTCCCAACGGGTGGGAAACATCAAACCCCATGGACCGGTGTATATCTCGCACAACCGCTGGGATCCGTTGGCGCCCTACACGTCGGCCCATGACACGGCGCGCGACTGGTGCCGACTGGGTGCAGACGTAGAACTGTGGACCAACGAACAGCCGCCGTTTCTGAACAAGATGGACATCAACATCCTGCTGCCGCAGTTCGTCGACGGTGAGCGGAGTATGGCGTGGGTCAGCGATCGCTTCAACGGTGTGCCGACCAACTCGAACTGCGCCGCGATCCAGGCCGAGTGACCTCCGGCGGGTGTTACCGGCGGGACCGCAGGGTCCGAATGATCTGCGCTGAGAGTTCCGGGTCGGCGAGCAGTTGATCGATCAGCGCCGTCATGACTTCCTGCCCGGTGATGCGAGCGCATCCCACTCGGTCGGCGGCATCGCGCTGCCAGAGGTCGAGCCCGCGATGTTGAGCCGGCGACAGATCGACGGTGCGGCGGGTCCGGGTTTGACGCAGCGGAATCGGCTCCGTCGGCTTCATTCCCGTCTCGCGTGGCGGTGCCCAGCCGGTGGCCGGGGCGCTGAAACTGCGGTTATTGAGGGAATCGCTGGCAGCGCTCATCGTGTGGACCTTCGGTTGCGGTGGAACCTCACCCTGGTACTAACGCCAGAGTAGCCCGTCACCCGTCGGGTAAGACCAGAGCGGCCTAAGCGGGCCCTCGCCCCGGTGATGGCGTCGCGCAGGGGCCCGCTCACCGGTCGGATGCGCACAAAGCCACGGTGTGGCAATTCTTCGCGCCATTATCTATACAAGATTAAAGAAATGTTAGATGAGCTCTATCGGTGATGATTCCATTAAATACGGACCTCCGTGAATCAGTGGGTCAGTAGATCAGTAGATGGGTTTTGAGCTGCATATATAGACGTCTTCTACACGGATGTGGCGCGTCTGGTGCGAAATATCCGGCACACAAAAAAATTGTCAATCAGACCGTTGTTGAGCACTCGTGCCGGTGCTACTCTCCGAATATCAAGATGATTCGGGAATCTTGACGAGGGAGGAAATCATGTTGATTTCACGCAATTCGTGCCGACGCGTGGCCGCCGGAGCGATCAGTGCCGGCACCGTCGCCGGTGCGCTGTTGGTCGGCGCCGCGGGCCCGGCGCAGGCATCCCCGGGGGAGGTCGGTGCACAACCGCCCGCGGCGGTCCACATGGCCGGGACCCCGCTCGGGCTCCCGGCCGCGGTCGGGAATCGCGTCGCCATCGATCGCGCACCGGCCGATACCGTGTTCGCCACCGACTGGCGCTCGGCGCCCATGCCGCAGTGGGGCCGGCACCACTGGTGGCGTCATCACCACTTCTGGCACCGCTGGTGGTGGTGGTGGTGATCGAGATGTCGGCCTTTGACCGCGGTGGGCTGCGTGCTACCCGGAATGGGCTGGCACTGCTGGCCGCACTCGGCGTCGGGGCAACCCTCGCCGGGTGCGGTACCAGTGCCGAAGTCGCCCCGGCCGGGCCGGTTGCGTCCCAGCCGCCCGCCGCTGAGCCGAGCCCGGCGCCGTACGACATCTCACGAGTCGACGCCGTCTCCAACGACTTTCCGCAGGGCTTCACGCCGCAGGCGCACCCGGCAAAGACACTGGGGCAGTCCGACATCGACGGGTCCGCGGTCGCCGCGTTCACCGACGCCCAGGTCGACCCGCCGCAGTGCCGCTCGGTGGTTATCCCGCCGTATGTCGATCCAACGGTCGGCACCGAAGCTGCCGGCGTGATCGGGCAGGGAGACCAGGGCAACATGTACGTCGTGGCCTTGCGATCACCCAATCCCATTGTGGCTGCGGCTGATCCGGACGGCTGTGACCGGATCTCGCTGTCCGGTTCGCCGGAGGCGACCGGGACCGTGGAGCGTATCGCGGCACCCGCCATTGCCGGCGCCACCACGACCGGGGTGAAGCTGAGCGTGGCGGACCCCGAGGAGGACCCCGACTATCTGTACACGGCGGCGCTCGACCAACGAACGTCGGTGGTCGTCATGGGCAGTGCGGATGCGCAGTTGGATCCGCAGCGGCTGATGTCAGACCTACTGGTCAAGGCGGTCTCGGCGGTCCGCGGGCAGCAGCAACCGTGAGCCGGCCAGCCGCACCGTGTGAGTTGCCGGTCGCGCGGCGGCGCCGCTGATCGCGGGCTCGCCGGTGCCCAGGTTGCGGGCGAACCGGGGATGACAGCCGCCGGCGATCAGCAGCCGGATGCGAGAGCCGGCCGCAAAACGGTGGGCGATCTGGTCCAGGTCGATACGAACCGTGCCAGTGTTCTGGTCCAACCGACGGTAGCCGTCACTGACATTGCGTGAGCGTCCGCGACCGTCGACCTCGCTGACCCTGACGAACACGTCGACATGCGGGTGGTCGCTGGAATGCGCCAGCTCCACCACCGGGCTGCCGAAGACGTAGACATCCTCGGTCAGGGGCTCCCCGGTGAAGGTCAGCACGTCGGCACGGCGCGCCAGCGCGTCGTCGCGCTGATAGCCGCCGCCGGGGGCGAGCAGCCGCCCGCCCACCGTCGGCGTGGGATCGGCCGGGTCATAGCTGAAGCTGGCCGAGTCGGTCGCACCGTCGGCCACGGGTGAGTCGGCCAGCCGCCCGCCGGTCTGCAGCCACCAGCTTCGGCCGGTCGGTTCGGGGGCCCAGTCCGGAAATTCACGCCAGCCCCCGCCGCCGGTGACGTAGACGCGGACCGGGCTGGTTCGCGACGGCCCGTCCGCGCCGGCCAGATGAGTGTCGAGCCAGTCCAGGGATTCCGCGGTGACAGTGCGCAATCCCTTGGTCAGCATCTCGGTGTGGGTCCACGGGCCGACGGTCAGCGCAACCTCGGCTCCCCGGTCGCGCAGTGTCGCGAACTGAGCCAGCGTCTGATCCAAGAACAGGTCTTGCCAGCCACTGAGCAGCAGCACCGGCACCTGGGTCCGCTCCAGCGCCACCGGGTGACGCAAGCGGTCCCAGAACGGGTCATCGCGATCGGGGTGCTCAACCCACGACTCGTACCAGGGGGAGCCGCCGCCCAGCAGCGCCCGGCCGGCCGAGCCCAGCGGCAACGCAGCCGCGGCACGTTTGACCCGGCGTTGCGCGGTCAGCTGCGCCAAGCCGGCACGGATCCGTGGCCGAACCTCCTGGTGGGCCATCATGTGACTCCAGCCCAAGAAGTCGTTGAGCGCGAACGACCCGACGCCCCACGTCGACTGGTACAGATCGTGCGGCCCGACGGTGATCACCGCCGCGGTCAGCTCCGGTGGTGGGTCGGCCAGCAACGCCCACTGAGTGAAACCCAGATACGACAACCCGATGGTGCCGAAGGACCCGGTGAACCACGGCTGGGCGCGCAGCCAGGCCACGGTGTCGGCACCGTCGGCGGCCTCGTTGACCATCGGCTCGAACACCCCACCGGAGCCGAAGGTGCCGCGCACACTCTGCAGAATCACCCGGTACCCGCGGGCGGCGTACATCCGAGCGAACACCAGCGAGAACGGAAATTTGCGGCCGTAGGGGCAGCGCACCAGCAGGGTGCCGGCCACGTTGCCGGTCGGCTGATAGTGGTCGGCGCGCAGCTGGACCCCATCGCGCATCGGGATGTGCTCCCGGCGCACGGTGTAGCCGGTGGTGGGCGGCGGCAGCCGCCGCAGCGCCCGATTGACGATGGCGTCGGCGAAACGGGGTGAGGTACTCGCCATGCAGGTCAGTACTTGTAGTGCGGAGCCAACTGGTGGGCGCGCATCAGGTTCTCGGTGGGGCAGTCCACGTCCGGGCTGGAGTACACCGGCGAGTAGTACAGCGACTGCTGGATCAGGCCGTAGCTGGTCTTGAACGCCACCATGCAGGAGAACCACCACCGGTTGTTCCACTCGGTGGGCTTCATCACCCAGTACTGCGCCGCCCGGTGCCCGTTGATGTCCATCTCGATCGCATCGGCCGGGATGGACTCGTCGTAGCTGCGCCAGACGTAGGTCTCGACGGCCATCTGGTAGTTGCCGGCGTCGAATTCGCAGCGCACGCCCTCGACCGGCTTGGGCGGCGTGAACGCCAGCCCCAACTGCGCGATGACGTCGTAGGGGATGTCCTCGCAGGCGTCGAACGGGCGTGGGTTGGTGATGTTAACCGCTTTGCTCGAGGTAGTCGGGGGTGCCAGCGGCATCGCGGTGGACCGCAACTGGACCCCGGACCTGCCGGCGACGTCTGTGCTGGGGGGTGTCTGTTGCCAGACCATCACGACGGCCATCACCAGCGCCCCCAACGCGGTGATCAGACGCAGTTTGGTGAGCATGACACTCCTCGCTTCCGCCCGGTGTTCTGCCGGGAGTGTACAAGTTGTGGCGGCGGCCACTGCCCCGAAGGCGAGAACACGTTCTAATTCTGCGCACCTATTAGGCTCGACCCTCGTGAACACCCACGAGCCAAGGGCTGCAGACGGCCCGACCCTGTGGGCGATCTCCGATTTGCACACCGGCCACCTGGGCAATAAGCCGATCACCGAGGCGCTGCATCCGGCCACCGGGGACGACTGGTTGATCGTCGCCGGCGACGTCGCGGAGCGCACCGACGAGATCCGCTGGGCACTGGATCTGCTGCGGAAATGCTTCGACAAGGTGATCTGGGTTCCCGGCAACCACGAGCTGTGGACCACCAACAAGGATCCGATGCAGATATTCGGGCGCTCGCGCTACGACTATCTGGTCGACATGTGTGACCAGATGGGCGTCATCACGCCCGAGCACCCCTTCCCGGTCTGGACCGAGCAGGGTGGCCCCGCCACCATCGTGCCGATGTTCCTGCTCTACGACTACACCTTCCTGCCGGCCGGCGCGACGAGCAAGGCCGAAGGTCTGGCCATCGCGCGGGAGAACAACGTGGTGGCCACCGACGAGTTCCTGCTGTCGCCCGAGCCCTACGGCACCCGTGACGCGTGGTGCCGCGACCGGGTCGCGGTGACCCGCAAACGCCTCGAAGACCTCGACTGGATGACGCCGACCGTGCTGGTCAACCATTTCCCGATGGTGCGCCAGCCCTGCGACGCGCTGTTCTACCCGGAGTTCTCGCTGTGGTGCGGCACCGTCGAAACCGCCGACTGGCACACCCGTTACAACGCGACGTGTTCGGTCTATGGCCACCTGCACATCCCGCGCACCACGTTCTACGACGGCGTGCGCTTCGAAGAGGTCTCGGTGGGCTATCCGCGGGAATGGCGTCGTCGCCGGCCACATCGGTGGCTGCGCCAGATACTGCCCGATCCGCAGTACCCGCCCGGTTACCTCAACGAGTTCGGCGGCCACTTCGCCATCACCGACGAGATGCGCGAGGCCAGTGCGAAGTTCGCCGAACGGCTACGCCAACGGCAGGCGCGATGAGCAAGCTGCTGGACGGGGTGCTCGAAGGAGCGCCGACAGGTTCGCTGGCCTGGGCCGAGCGCTACGACGATCCGCCCGGGCTGGCTCCACTGCCCGAGGAAGAGCCGCTGGTTGCCCGCTCGGTCGCCAAACGCCGCAACGAATTCGTCACCGCGCGCTACTGCGCCCGGCTGGCGTTGGAAGAACTCGGGCAACCGCCGGTCGCGATCCTCAAAGGGGAGAAGGGCGAGCCTGCTTGGCCGGACGGCGTTGTCGGCAGCCTGACGCACTGCGCGGGTTTCCGCGGCGCGGTGGTGGGCCGCAGCGTCGACGTGCGGTCGGTGGGTATCGACGCCGAGCCGCATGACGTGTTGCCCGACGGCGTGCTCAACGCGGTCAGCCTTCCCGCCGAGCGTGTCGAGCTTGAGGCGCTGCCGCAGGACCGGCACTGGGACCGAATCCTGTTCTGCGCCAAGGAGGCCACCTACAAGGCGTGGTTTCCGCTGACCAGGCGGTGGCTGGGCTTCGAGGATGCCCACATCACTTTTGACCCCGACGGAACCTTTGCCTCCCGCATCCTGATCGACCCCGCGGCGCTGTCCGGGCCGCCGTTGACCGAGCTGCGCGGGCGCTGGTCGGTGGCGAGCGGTCTGGTGCTGACGGCGATCGTGCTGTGAGCGCGCCGCCGCCGGCCGGCCTGGTGATCGTCGACAAGCCCGCCGGAATCACCAGTCACGACGTCGTTTCGCGGTGTCGCAGGCTCTTCGGGACCCGCAAGGTCGGCCACGCCGGCACGCTGGACCCGATGGCCACCGGTGTGCTGGTGATCGGCATCGAACGGGCGACCAAGATTCTGGGATTACTGACCACCTCGCAGAAGTCCTACGCCGCCACCATCCGATTGGGCCAAACCACCTCGACAGAGGACGCCGAGGGCGAGGTGCTGGCGACGACTTCGGCGGCGCACATCACCGATGACCAGATCGCCGCGGCAATCGCCGGACTGTGCGGTGATATCGAGCAGGTCCCCTCCGCGGTCAGCGCCATCAAGGTCGCCGGCAAGCGGTCCTACCAGCTGGCCAGGGAAGGCCGCGCCGTCGAACTGCCCGCCCGGCCGGTACGCATCGAACGCTTCGAGTTGCTGGCGGTACGGCGCGACGAGCCGTTCGTCGATCTGGACGTCGAGGTGGACTGCTCGGCGGGAACCTACATCCGGGCACTGGCCCGTGACGTGGGCAGCGAGCTGGGAGTGGGCGGGCACCTGAGGGCACTGCGGCGCACCCGCGCCGGCAGCTTCGGGCTGGACCAGGCTCGCACCCTCGACGAACTGGGGGAGAGTGCAGCGCTGAGCTACAGCCTGGATGCCGCCTGCCTGCAAACCTTTCCGCGCCGGGACCTCACCGTCGACGAGGCACTCGACGTCAGTCACGGCCGGCCGCTGGCACCGGCAGGCATCGACGGCATCTACGCGGCAACCGACGCCGAGGGGCGAGTGATCGCATTACTGGAGGACTCGGGACGACGGACCAAGTCGGTGGTCGTCGTCCGGCCGGCAACGCTATAGTTCGCCGATGGTGACCCATGAGCGCGAGATCACCGACCCGGTCGATCTGTGCACCCCATCCGGGTCGCTGAACCCGGCCGCGGTGGGCTGGACCCGAACCCCGTTGCACCGCAGTAATCTTCGCGGGTGGGGCCGCACCAAGCGGTGGGAGTACTGGTGCGTGACGACGCCCACCCACCTGATCGCGGTGACCGTCGCGAGCCTGGACTATCTCGGCGTGAGCAATGTGTACTTCTTCGACTATTCCGGCCGTGAGGTGAGTCGGAGCTGTCTGCACCCGGCCGGCTGGGGAATCACCCTGCCGCCCAGTCTCGGAGACGGACCGGCCGCCGCCCGCGGCCTGATCACGATCGACCTCACCACCGAGCCCGACGGCACCCGGATCCGGTTCTCCTGCAAGACCTCTGCCGGACCCATGACCGGTGACCTGTTGGTGGCATTGCCGCCCGGACACGAGACGCTGGCGGTGGTGGTGCCGTGGGGCGAGCGGAGATTCCAGTACACCGCCAAGCACACCGCGCGGCCGGCGTCGGGCGTCGTGCGGGTCGGTGACACCAGCTACGACTTCGACGGCGGATGGGGTGTGCTCGACCACGGGCGCGGCCGCTGGCCGGCCAACACCGTATGGAACTGGGGTGCCGCCTCCGGGCCCACCGACGGCCACACGGTCGGCCTGCAGCTGGGCGGCAAGTGGACGGTGGGCACCGGCAGCACCGAGAATGCGCTCTGCGTCGACGGCCGACTGAGCAAGATCGGTGCCGAACTGGACTGGCATTACCCCGAATACGCCGGGCCGTGGACGATCCGCACGCCCGGCTCCGACCAGGTGGAGCTGACGTTCACCCCGTTCCACCACCGGTCACCGCTGCCCGGCACCCACCAGTGTTTCGGGCACTACGACGGTCGGATCCGCACCGACGACGGGACGAGTGTTGCCGTCAACGGTCTGCTCGGCTGGGCCGAGCAGGTGCACATGCTCTGGTGAGCGGAGCTGGCTCAGACCCCCGAATGCTGCGCAGGCGAGGCAGTCCGCGACCTCCGCGTGGCGTGGGAGGCGTCCCCGTCCGGCGCGGTTATGCTGAGGAAGTTGCATACCCTCGGGAACGTATGTAAACGCTTCTCTGCAAAGTTAGGCCGACGCAGGGAGCTGCGACAGGACCAATCGGGGAGGTGGGTGGATGGCCGCGAGCGGCACTGCACCTCCAGTACGGCGCACCCAGGCAGAGCGCAGTGCAGCGATGCGGACCCGACTGCTCGACGCCACCATCGAATGCTTGGTGACCTACGGCTACGCCGGCACCACCACGCCGCGCATCGCCGAGTTGGCCGGCGTCACCCGGGGCGCCCAGATCCACCATTTCCGGTCGAAGGAAGACCTCGTCGTCGCCGCGATCGAACATCTCGCCCAGCAGCGCACCCAGGCCGCCATTCGGGAGCTCGGTCAGATTCGGTCGATCCCGGACCCGGTGGCGACGGCCCTCGACTTCCTGTGGGAGGCCCACCAGGGGCCGATGTTCATTGCCACCGTGGAACTTTGGGTCGCCGCCCGCACCGACCGGGTCCTCGCTCAGCACATCGAGAGGGTGGAAGCCGTCGTCAACGGCACCCTGGTCGCTGCGATCGCCCAGCTGATGCCCGGGCATCCCGCGCAAAAGGAGATCCGCAACGTCGTCTACACCGCCATGGACGCGCTGCGCGGAATCCTGGTGGCAAGCTTCGTGGATCAGGACACTGAGCGCGCGCGGCGGCGTTGGGAACGCGTCTGCGGCCACCTGCGCCAGATTGCGGCAGACGCGATCCGTGATTCGCCATCGGACCGCCGAGCCCAGCCCGGGTCAGATGGTGAGCGGAACGCCGGCGAGGATGGACTGCAGCGCCAGAAACGGCAACCCGAGGCCCATCAGCGCGGCCATGGTGATGTCGCCGGCGGGGATGAGCTCGAGTTGGTCCACAAACCCGCCGAAGTCACCGGCGACTAACTGGTTCGTCCCTTCGGCGAGGAAATGCAGGTCGTTGGTGACGAAGTTGCCCGGCGCGCCCAGAACGACGGGCAACAGCTGCTCGATGACGTAGACGGCATTGGTGAGCCGGTCGTCGGCGCCGATGTCGGTGAGGGCGTCTCGCAGCGGGTCGCCGAGGGCGTAAACGGCCTGCTGGATCAGCGGATCGAGCTGATCGTTGATGACATGGCCGACCACGCTGTCGAGGCTATTGAGCGCGCCGGACACCGGACTGAGTGCGGCCGCGAGCCAGTCGGGAATGACGACACTGTTCACCGCGTCGTGCAGACCGGAACTCACGGCGTGGATAAGCGGATCGGTCTGATCAGCCAAGGAACCGAGAGCAGTCGCCAGGTAAGTGACGGGGTCGGTGATCAGCGACGGCAACGTTGGCAGCCCGAGGTCGGTGAGCGCCGCGTCTGCTCCGCGTAGGGCGCCGTCGACCAGATCTTCGAGGACCGCGAACGGATTGACGTCCGTGGGGAAAAGTCCGGCCACGGTGGGAACGTTCGCCGGTCCGGCTGACCACCCATGGTCGGGGTCGCCGTAGCCAAGATTGACGATCACCCGCAAGTCCGGCTCGATCAGGTGAATCAGCCACGCCGGGACGCCGAGTTGCTGGAACGGTAGGAGCAGTGGCAGATAACCGGTGGGAATCATCCAATAGTGGGTCATGGTGTCGCCGGCCGTCGGCAGCTCGATAGCCGTCGCAAGTTGCTCGGGCGTGAGAGCCGCGTAGGTGCCGTGCACGGTAGCCATGCCCAGCAGGGCGTTGAGGTCGGCCACGATATTGAGCGGGTACTTCGGGAAGTCCGCCCACCCGTCGTACTCGAGCGTGAAGACGTCCGTCGGATACAGATTGTTCGGGGTCGCGCCGGAGAACGTCAGCAGGGCGGGGATGTCGGCACCGTCGAAGCGTTCCAGCAGGCCGCCGTTGGGATTGTTGCCGTCCCCGAGCAGGACGAAGGCCAACTGATCGATGTCCGGCCGCTCATCGGCGGGAAGGGTGGCCAAGTAGCTCATCTCACGGGTGATGATCGACGCGCTCTGCGAGACGCCCAACACCACCACGCTGTTGCCGGCGGCGATCTGGGTCCGGATCTGTTCGTCGAGGACGTCGGCGCCCCACTGCACCGACGTGTCGAAGGACAGGCTTTCCAAGCCGGTGAACGGGTGAAGCTGCTCGGGGGTGGCCAGACCGTAGGAGCTGTCGATGGAGTAATGCGGGCCGACGTTCGCCGGCGCAATGGTGCCGGTGATGAAACGGTCGATCACCGGCTGGATCAGCTCCGCCGGCGGCTGCGGCCACGGCGATTCGGGTGTCCTGCAACACGGTCCGGTGCCGCCCATGATCCACGCCTCGCTGTCCAGCAACGTCACTACCCGGGTTGTCGGCACCCCGAACGGGATTGGTGTGGACGCCGTCAGCCACAGCAGGGCGCTGCCGGCGATGGCGCAGGGCAGACCAGAAAGGCGCCTCGGCGATGTCATTACCCGACCTCCTCAGGAGATGGCGGCAGTGCGGTTTCCCGGTTACGGCACAACGGCGGAAAGGATTTCGAGGCCACCGTCAACAGCTCCCTGCAGCGCCACGAGGTCGGCCGCCACGGCATTGAGAATGTCGTCGGCGAACACCAGCGCCGCGAAAAGGCCGATGGTGATGTCCTCGCCGGGTATGGCACCAAGAGTGCTGATGAAACCGGCGACGTCGCCCCCGGCCAGCGCGTCGACCGCAGAGAGGACGGCGTTGATGTTGACCGACGGCAGGGTGGTCACGGCCTCTAGGGCCATCTGCACCGGCGGCAGGAACGCCGCGGCGTTAACTCCCAGCGCCAAGGTCAGATTTGCGAACGTATTGGCACCCAGCGCCTGTACTACCGAAATGATGTTGCCGACGGTGTCACCCGGAATGATCGTGGGTACCGGAACCGGAGGGGCGGTGATGCCGGTGACCCCGGTGAGGATGTCCAGCGGCGAACCCGTCGCAGCCGCGGCGAAGTTCGATCCCAACGCTTCGAAGGTCACGCTGTTAAACGCGTCATTCCAACCCTGCTGCGCGCCCTTGACCAAGTCGGTCAAGAGATCGATGAGGTCGACGTTGGGCAGGAAGCCGGCCGGCGTGGGCACGTTCGCCGGCCCCGTCGAATAGCCGAAGTCGGGATCCCCGTAACCGAGGTTGACCAGCACCCTCAGATCCGGCTGGATCAGGTCGGCCAGGGGGTTTCCGATAATCGGCAGGGCACGCAGCGGCTCCAGCAGGGGAAGGTTCTCCGTGGGGACCATGTAGTAGGTGGTCGCGGTGCCGTAGGCCGGGTCGGTCGGCAGCTCGATCGCCGACGCGATCTGTTCCGGTGTCAGATTGCCGGCGGTCGGGTGTACAAACAGAAAGCCGGCGATCGCATTGAGGTCGGCCAGGATATTGATCGGGTACTGCGGATAGTCTGAGGCGCCGTCGTATTCAAGCGTGTAGACAGCCGTCGGGTAAATCGTGTCCGGTGGCGTCGCACCGTTGAATGTCACGCCCAGCGCCGGGAAGGCAAGATCGGGATAGCGGGCGAAGAGCCCGCCGTTCGGATTGTTCGGGTCGACGAGTAGCACGAATCCCAGCGCGTCGGCGCTGGGTTGTTGGTCGGCGGGCAGGGCGGCCAGCAGGCGCATCACTTCGCCGGCGACGACGCTGCTTTGCGAGTCGGTGAGGACGACGACATGGTTCCCCTCAGCGATCTGACGCAGAATGGCATTGTTCAGCGTGTTGGCGCCCGCGGCTACCGACTGGTTCAGCGTGAGGCTGCTGACTCCGGTCAACGGATAAAGTTGTTCGGGGGTATAGACACCCTGCGCATGGGCGCTGGTGAAACCGGGGAAATTCGGTGTGACGAATTTGTCGGTGCCGCCAATGATGAAGCCGGGCGGCGGGTTGGGTACCGAAAGCCCGGTGCCGCCCAGGACCAACGTGACGTCGTCGGCGTACGCGAACGGCACGCTGATCGTTGCGGTCAGCGCCAAGAGACCGATACCCGCGGCGGCGGCAAGCCGGAGACCTGCCCGGATCGGCCCATTCGGGTGCGGCGCGAAGGTCATGAGAAGAGTCCCGCGAGTGCGTCCACGGTGAATGTGGCTGTATTCAAGACGTTTAAGCCAAGAAGGCCCAGCCCCATCGAGATCAGCGCCGCGTCGGCTGCGAGCGGGTTACCGATCGCGTCGACAAGGTTGCCGGCCTCGATGCCGGCCATGAACAGTTGGGCGTTGTACAGCGGCACACTGGTCAGCAATGTCAGGAGCAGATCCGCGGTGGGAAGCAGCGCCGCGTAGTTGGTCGCGACTACCGAGGTGACGGTATTGACGATGTGGGTGAGCTCCGATACGAGATCGCCGGGGCCAGAGGGTATCGACGGCAGAGTCGCCGCGACCAGCGCCGCCGGGTCCGGCATGGACAGCGACCCGAGATCGTTCACGAACTGTTGGAATCCTTGCTGCGCCCCACGCGCCAGGTCGTCGAGGACCGTGCCGACGTCAATGTTGGGGAACAATCCGATCGGGGTGGGAACGTCGGCGTAGGTGGTCGCCGCAAAGGGATCGTCATAGCCCAAGTCGACGAGGACTTTCAAGGCCGGCTGGAGCAGATCGGCCAACGGATCGCCGACGACGGGGATCGACCGCAGCGGTTCCAGCAGTGGCAGATTCTCGGTCGGGATCATGTAGTAGGTGGTGGCACCGTCGTACCCCGGTGACGTCGCCAATTCCCTGGCGTCAGAGATCTGTTCGGCCGTGAGGGCCGGGTACATGCCATGCCCGTACAAGACGCCCAAGAGTGCGTTGAGGTCCGACAGCAGATTGAGCGGATACTTCGGGAAGTCGGCATAGCCGTCGTACTGGATCGTGTAGATATCGGTCGGGTAGGGGGTATCGGACGGTGTCGCGCCGGTCAGGGTCGCACCCAGGCTCGGCGCGGTGAACCCGACGAGGCGCTCGAAGAACCCGCCATTGGGATTGCTGGGATCGCCGATCAGCACGAAGTGGAGGTCGTCGGGGCTTGGTTGCTCCCCGGGCGGCAGTCCGGCCAGCTTCTGCATTTCCAAGCTGGCGATCACGGCGCTCTGCGAATAGCCCAGGACGGCGACGCGGTTTCCAGTGCCGACTTCCTGCATGATCGCGTCATGGAGGATCTGGACCCCCTGGTCCAGTGACTGGTCGAGAGTCAAGCTCTTGGTGCCGGTCAGTGGGTACAGGTTCTCGGGCGTGAACAGGCCTTGTGCTTGGTCCGCGGTGAAGTCCGGGAAATTCGGGGTGATGTATTTGGTGGTGACATCAACGATGTAGTCGGGGCTGGGGTTTGGGACCTGGATTCCGGTGCCGCCCATCACCAATGCCGTGTCGCCGGCGAGCAACAGTGTTTGCACCGTCCACGGCGTTGTCCCGATAGCAGGCGCTGACGCGACCGTGGAGGCCGCCGCCAGCAGAGTGGAGCCCGCGATCGCCCAGGGCGCGGCGCGCGACGAACCGATTCTGCGAGCTGTCATGGCGACCTCCGCGGAGCCAAAGTAACCACGTTCAGCTTCGAACGATGAGCAGAAGCTCAGGGTGTCCTCAGCTGCCCTTCACGCCCATACGGTCCACCATCTGGCAGAATTAGTCAAGATACAATCTGGCTTGTATGTTTCTATGTGTAGGGGCTGGAGTCGGCCCTGATGCGCAATACGGGAGGAGCCTGATGGCGAACAAGGTGTATGTGATCGGCGTTGGCATGACGAAGTTCGAGAAGCCGGGCCGTCGACTCAACGACGACGGGTCGGCATGGGACTACCCGGACATGGCCCGGGAATCCGGCACCAAGGCGCTGGCCGACGCCGGGATCGACTACCGCGAGGTGGAACAGGGCTACGTCGGTTACGTCTACGGCGAGTCCACCTCCGGTCAGCGGGCCCTGTACGAGCTGGGGCTGACCGGGATCCCGGTCGTCAACGTCAACAACAACTGTTCGACCGGGTCGACAGCGCTCTACCTCGCCGCCCAAGCGATCCGGGGCGGGCTGGCCGACTGCACCATCGCGCTGGGCTTCGAGAAGATGAAGCCCGGTTCGCTGGAGTCCACCTACGACGACCGTGCCCAGCCGATGGAAAAGCATGTGCTCGCGATGGCCGAGATCTCCGAAGTGCTGTTCCCGGTTGCGCCGTGGATGTTCGGCGCCGCGGGCCGCGAACACATCAAGCAACACGGCTCGACCGCCGAGCATTTCGCCAAGATCGGCTACAAGAACCACAAACATTCGGTCAACAACCCCTACGCCCAGTTCCAGGACGAATACAGCCTCGACGACATCCTGGGCTCGCGAATGATCTACGACCCGCTGACCAAGCTCCAGTGCTCGCCGACCTCGGACGGGTCGGGTGCGGCGATTCTGGCCAGCGAGGCGTTTGTCGACAAGCACGGCCTGGCCGGGCGAGCGGTCGAAATCGTCGGGCAGGCGATGACCACCGACTTCGCCTCCACCTTCGACGGCAGCGCCAAGAACCTGATCGGCTACGACATGAATGTGCAAGCCGCGCAACGTGTCTACCAGCAGTCCGGCCTGGGTCCGGAAGACTTCCAGGTGATCGAGCTGCATGACTGCTTCTCGGCGAACGAGCTGCTGCTCTATGAAGCGCTGGGGCTCTGCGCCGAGGGCGACGCGCCCAAGCTGATCGACGCCGGCGACACCACCTACGGCGGGCGCTGGGTGGTCAACCCCTCTGGCGGCTTGATCTCCAAGGGACATCCGCTGGGCGCCACCGGGTTGGCGCAGTGCTCCGAACTGACCTGGCAGCTCCGGGGCGACGCCGACAAACGCCAGGTGCCGGGCGTCACCGCCGCCCTGCAACACAACATCGGCCTCGGCGGAGCCGCCGTGGTCACCGCCTACCAGCGCGCCGAGCGCTAAACCATCGATAGCCGAGGAGAACACCCCATGGGACACATCGAAGCCACCAAAAGCCTGGCCGTCAGCCCGAACGCGCTGTGGGACACCATCAGCGACCTGTCCAGCTGGGACCAGTGGTTCACCATCCACGAGAAGTGGCTCACCGAACCACCGGCCGCACTGGCCGAGGGATCGGCGCTGACCGCCAAGATCGTCATGCTGGGGATGGCGAACAAGATCGAATGGACCGTCGAGAAGGTCGACGCCCCGACCAGCCTGACGCTCTCGGGGACCGGTATGGCGGGCGTGAAGTGCCGCTTCGACTTCACCGTTACACCCGATGGTGACGGCTCCCAATTCAGCGTGGCCGGCGACTTCGAGGGCGCGCTGATCAAGGGTGCGCTAGGTAAGGCGGTCGAGAAGGACGGCGCCAAGCAACTCGACAAGACCCTTGTGCAGCTCGAGGCGTTGGCGTCGGCGGCGGCCTGAGGTGGACGACGATCTGGCATTCGACGATGCCGGGCTGGACAAGTGGAGCGACGAGGACCGCTTCGAGGTCACCCGGGATCGGATCGCCGAGTACGCCGCGGCGACCAACGATCCGATCGCCGCGCACCGCAGCGGTGAGCTCGCACCGCCGGTGTTTGCGATCGTGCCGGTGTTCGAGTCACTGCTGGTTCCAGCGGTCGAGGTAGCACCGGTCGAGCTGATCCCGCGGGTGGTGCACGGCGAACAGGACTTCCATTTCCACCGGCCCATCCGACCGGGAGACAAGCTGGTCTCTCGCGGCAAGATGATCGGCTACGAAGGACTGGAGAAGGGCACTCGCGCGGCGATTCTGCTCGAATGCCGCACCGAGGACGGCGAACTGGTCAACGAGCAGTACGTGACCTGCTTTTTCCGCGGACACAACGCCGGCAAGAAGATCGGTGAGCTCAGTCCGGAGCACAAGTTCGACCCGACATTGCAGGACGGGGCGCCCATCGCCAAGGTCGTCCAGCACGTCGATGCCGACCAGACGTTCCGCTACGCACCGGCTTCCGGTGACCCGATGCCGATCCACCTCGACGAGGAGGTTGCGAAGTCGGCCGGACTGCCGGGCATCATCGCGCACGGCCTATGCACCATGGCGTTCACGTCCTGGGCGGTGCTCACCGAGGTCGGTGGGTCGGATGTATCTCGGCTCAAGCGATTTGCGGTGCGGTTCTCCAAGATGGTGCTGCCCGGCGATGACCTGGAGACCCGGATCTGGAAAACCGGATCGGCGGACAACACGACCAGTTACGCATTCGAGACGGCGCGCGTCGGCACCGACGAATTGGCCATTACCGACGGCTTGGCCGTCATCGCAGACTAGAACACAGCAAGGAGTCATACATGGGTGTATTGGAAGGCCGTGTCGCCGTCATCACCGGAGCCGGCCGAGGAATCGGCCGGGAACACGCGTTGCTGTTCGCCCGCGAGGGCGCCAGCGTCGTGGTTAACGACCTGGGCGGCAGTAATGCCGGCGAGGGCTCCGACACCACCACCGCGCAGCAGGTCGTTGACGAGATCGTGGCGGCCGGCGGACGAGCGGTCGCCAACACCGACAGTGTCGCAGATTGGAGTGCCGCGAAAGGCATTGTCCAGCAGGCCATCGACGAGTTCGGCCGGTTGGACGTGCTGGTCAACAACGCCGGCATTCTGCGTGATGCCTTCATCCCCGGTATGGAGGAATCACAATGGGATGCGGTGATCGCCGTGCACCTCAAGGGGCATTTCGCGATGCTGCACCACGCCGCGGCGTATTGGAAGGCGCAGTCCAAGGCCGGTGACCAGCCGAACGCCGCGGTGATCAACACCGCCTCGGGGTCCGGGGTCACGCTGCCCAACCCCGGGCAGGCGAACTACGGTGCGGCCAAGGCAGGGATTGCCGCACTGACCCTGATCGCGGCGGAGGAACTGGACCGCTACGGAGTGCGCGTCAACGCCATCGCTCCGATCGCACGTACCCGCCTCACCCTGGCCACGCCCGGCATGGGTGCGCTGATGGCCGAGCCCGAGGAAGGGGAGCTGGACCTGTTCAGCCCGGCCAACATCTCCCCGCTGGTGGCCTATCTGGCCACCGAGAAGTGCCCGGTCACCGGCACCGTGTACGCGGTACAGGGTGGCGCCATCTCGCGGCTGTCCGGTTGGCACGACACCGACACCATCGAGACCGACGGCATCTGGCAGCTCGACGACATCGCGGCACGGCTGCCGCACTGACCCCGGGGAGAACAGCCATGTTCGAGTGGTCCGAAACCGACCTCATCATGCGCGACACAGTTCGCGGCTTCATCGACAAAGAGATCCGCCCGCACCTGGACGCACTGGAAACCGGAGAGATACCGCCCTATCCGATCGCACGCAAGCTGTTCAGCGAGTTCGGCCTGGACGTGCTGGCCGGCGAAGCGGTCAAGAACATGCTGGACAAACAACGCGCCAAGGCCGAGTCCGATGCGCCGGCGGCCGACCGCGAATCCTCGGGCGGAATGGGCGATCTCGGCGGGCAACTGTCGATGGCCGCGATCATGGTCTCCGAACTGTCCGGAGTCAGCATCGGGCTGCTGAGCACCGTCGGCGTCAGCCTCGGGCTCGGCGCGGCCACGATCCTCAGCCGTGGCACGCTGGCGCAGAAGGAGCGCTGGCTGCCGGAATTGATGACGTTGGAGAAGATTGCCTGCTGGGCCATCACCGAACCCGACGCCGGCTCGGACGCGTTCGGCGGAATGAAGACCTACGTCAGACGCGACGGTGACAACTACATCCTCAACGGGCAGAAGACGTTCATCACCAACGGCCCCTACGCCGACGTGCTGATCGTCTACGCCAAGCTGGACGAGGGTGATCCGAGCATCGACAAGCGCAACCGGCCGGTGCTGACCTTTGTTCTGGACGCCGGGATGCCGGGACTGACTCAGGGCAAGCCGTTCAAGAAGATGGGCATGATGTCCTCACCGACCGGTGAGTTGTTCTTCGACAACGTGCGGCTCACCCCGGACCGGTTGCTCGGCGAGACCGAACAGCACACCGGTGGTGACGGGCGAGAAAGCGCCCGAGCCAATTTCGTCGCCGAACGCGCGGGCGTGGCCCTGATGTCGCTGGGCATCATCAACGAATGCCATCGGCTCTGCCTCGACTACGCCAAGACCCGCACGCTGTGGGGCCAGAACATCGGCCAGTTCCAGCTGATCCAACTCAAGCTGGCCAAGATGGAGGTTGCCCGGATCAACGTGCAGAACATGGTGTTTCAGACGCTGGAGAAAGTGCAGGCCGGCAAGATTCCGTCGCTGGCCGAGGCGTCGGCGATGAAACTGTATTCCTCGGAGGCTGCCACCGAGGTCGCGATGGACGCTGTGCAGCTGTTCGGCGGCAACGGCTACATGGCCGAATACCGGGTCGAGCAGTTGGCCCGCGACGCCAAGTCGCTGATGATCTACGCCGGCAGCAACGAGGTTCAGGTCACCCACATCGCCAAGGGGCTGCTGGGCGGCTGATCGGTGACCGTCACCCAAGCCCGGGTGTCCTGTCGCTGAGCCACGACGATGACGCGCAGTCTGTCTGAAACGATCAAATAGGTGTCCGTTCCGCGCATTCCGGTCCGGGCTCAACAGTCCTAACGTCGGGATATGCCCAGCGACCTGCTGCACCCCCCGGCCAGAGCGATCGCGGCGGCGGCCCGCACCGCGATCGGCGATCTGGGGCGCCCCTTCGCCGTCGGTGCCTATCGCGATCTCCGTCGTCCGCGCGCCCGGCTCGCGCCAGCCGCCGTACCGCGCACCACCTTCGATCCCACACTGCCGGAGAGCATCGCGAACCCGCATCCGGACTTCGAACGGATCCGGGAGCACCCGGTGGTGGTCAACGAACGACTCGGCGTGTGGATGCTCGGGCGCTATGCCGACGTCCACGCCGCCGCCCGCGACAACGAGATCTTCTCGTCGTCGCACGGGATCATGCTGCGCTCTACGCCGGGTCCCTCGATCATCACCACTGATCCGCCGAACCACGAGCGGCTGCGGCGGGTCACCCAGCCCATGTTCAGTAAGAAGTCGATCGCGTCTTTCACCGACGACATCAGGGAATTGGCCGCCGACGGAGTCAAACAGCTTCAACGTGGCGAAGTCGTCGACATGGTGCCGGCGTTGACCATCCCGTTGCCGGTCAACGTGATCGCCCGAGTTCTCGGGGTACCCCGCGATCAATGGGAACAGTTTCGGGCCGTCTCCGATCGGTGGGCGCAGATATTCAGCCCCAGAACGATTTTCGAGGTTCTTCGTCTCACATCGACGAGTTTCTCGGCCTACATCCAATACCGCAGCTTCGTCGCGGCCGAACTCAAACGCCGCGCCGGAAGTGCGGGCGCCGAAGTGCTGGACAGGCTGCGGCTGGCCGTCGATACCGGAGAAATCTCTGACCAAGAGGCGTTCTACTACGCCTTGATCGTGCTGGTTGCCGGCAATGAGACCACCACCAACCTGCTGGGCATGCTGTTGATCCGGCTCGCGCAAGACCCGGAACTGTTCGCCGCGTTGCGTGCGGACCGCAGCCTGCTGGGCGCGGCGGTCGAGGAAACCGCCCGCTGGGGCTCGCCGGTGCAATGGGTGACCAGGATCGCCACCGCGGACTGCGAGATCGGCGGAGCGGTTGTGCCGCGCGACGCCCGGGTGGTCTTGTTCTACGCATCGGCCAACCGCGACCCGCGTAAGTTCCCCGACCCGAACCGATTCGACGTCCACCGAGCGACGGCGGCCCACCTCGGCTTCGGGCATGGCATCCACTTCTGTCTCGGAGCGCACCTGGCACGACTCGAGGTCGTTACCGCCATCGACTACCTACTCGACGAGGTCGACGGTCTGGAGTTGGCCGGACCGGTGCGGTGGGGGACAACGCCGTCGCTGCAGGGTCCGGTGTCGGTGCCGCTGCGGGTCAGGAAGACCGCATGAGAGCCTCCGTGCGGCAACGAATTGCCGGCACCACGGTCCTGATCACCGGTGGGGCGCAGGGGATCGGTGCTCAAGTCGCCAGGCAACTGGTCGACCATGGGGCGCGGGTGGCAATCCTGGATCGAGACATCGCGCGTGCGAACCGGCTGGTCGGTGAACTCGGCGGCGCCGCAGCCGCGTTCGAGGCCGACGTGACGTCCGTTGAGTCGATGACGATCGCCTGCGCGGCGGCGGCCGAGCACTTCGGCGGGCTGGATGCCGTGGTGGCCAACGCCGGCATCCCCGGCCCGTCCGCCACCGTCACGGTGGTCGACCCGAGCGACTGGCGGGCGGTCATCGACGTCAACCTGGTGGGCGTGTTCCACACCATGGCGACTGCGCTGCCCTACCTGCGGCAACGGCGCGGCTATCTGCTGGCTGTCGCGTCCATCGGAGCGGTGATACCGGGGCCCACGGTCAGCGCGTACATGGCGTCCAAATCCGGAGTGGAGTCGCTGGTTCGCTCCCTGCGCATCGAACTCGGTGGCAGTGGGGTCGACGTCGGTATCGGCTACTTCGGGTTGATCGACACCGGATTGGCGCAGGAGATGCTGAATCGCCCCGGACTGGGCGCGGTGATGGCGAGACTGCCGGGAGCGGTCGGCAAGCCCATCCGGGTCGAGGTGGCGGCCGCGCAGATCGTCGCCGGTATCGCCCGACGCGCCCGTCGGGTCTATGCGCCCCGCTGGGTGCCCCTCCTGGTCGACCTGCGGGCACCGCTCGTCCTGGGCGACCGGTTGCTGGCGTGGTCGCCCGTGATGCGCCGTGCGGTGCGCGCCGCAGAACAGGGGGAGGACGGCCCGTGACGCGACGCAAGCCTTCGGTCGGCATCGTAGGGGCCGGCATGTCGGGTCTGTGTCAGGCGATCATGCTGCTTCGGGCCGGTATCTGCGACGTCACCCTCTACGAGAAGGCGCACGACGTCGGCGGAACCTGGCGGGACAACACCTATCCCGGCCTGTCCTGCGACGTGCCGTCCCGGTTTTATCAATTCACCTTCGCGTCCAAACCCGGCTGGAGCAGATTCTTCTCCCCGGGCGGCGAGATCTTCGACTACTTCCGTTGGGTGACCGACGAATACCGCCTGAGGGACCGGATCCGATTCGGTGTCGAGATCACCGAGGCGCGTTTCGACGGTCGCAGCTGGCAGCTTTCCACCACGACCGGGCAGACGGCTACGCACGACTTCCTCATTTCGGCCGCCGGGGTGCTGCGGGAACCGCGGATGCCCGACATCGAAGGGCTGTCGGACTTTTGCGGACCGGTCATGCACTCGGCGAGGTGGGACCACAGCGCGGAGCTGGCCGGCAAGCGCGTCGCGGTCATCGGCACCGGGTCAACCGGTGTGCAGCTGGTGTGCGGTCTGGCCGACTCGGTCGGCGTTCTGGAGCTGTATCAGCGCAGTGCGCAATGGATTCTGCCGCTGCCCAATCCGAGCTACCGGCGCTGGACCGGCGCGTTGCACCGCCGGTTCCCCGTGCTGGACGCCCTGGCCTACCGTGGCTTTGACCACGCATTCGAGTTCTTCGCTCGCGCCCTGGTGCGCCCGGGGTGGCGGCGCACGTTCTTATCTCGCGCCTGCCGGATCAATCTGCGCACGGTGCGTGAGCCCGACCTGCGTCGCAGGCTCACTCCGGACTACCAGCCGATGTGCCGGCGGCTGGTGATCTCTGCGGGCTTCTATTCGGCCGTGCAACGCCGCAACGTGCACCTGATCGACACCGGGATCGACCGCATCGAGCGACGCGGCATCGTCACCCGCGATGGCATGTTGCATGAACTCGACGCCATCGTGCTGGCCACCGGGTTCGACGCCCATGCGTTCATGCGGCCGATGGCGGTGGCGGGTCCCGGTGGGCTCACCGTCGAGCAGTTGTGGGCAGCCGGCCCCAAGGCCCACCTGGGCGTGGCACTGCCCGGCTTTCCGAACTTCTTCATGCTGATCGGGCCGCATAGCCCGGTCGGCAACTACTCGTTGACTGCGATCGCCGAGGCGCAGGCCGGGTACATTCTGGGCTGGATCCAGCGTTGGTGCGATGGTGAATTCGACACCGTCGCACCCACATTGCATGCCACCGACGAGTTCAACGCGAGCATGCATGACGCCATGCCGGGCACCGTGTGGGCGACCGGTTGCACGAGTTGGTATCTGGGTGCCGATGGCCTGCCCGAGTTGTGGCCATGGACACCCAATACGTATCGACGCCGGCTCGCCGCGACTCCCGACGCCGAACACTACGAGCTGGGGGAGTACGTAGTCGCGGCGCTACCGTCGAGAACGACCGCCGGCGGGACCAGGTCATGAGGAAGCTCACTCAGGTGTACAGCGATTCGAAGTGCTTGATGGACCGCTCGATGTCGCCCTTGACCGCGCGGGCGGCGGTGGCCCCGATCGGGCCGAACAGCGGCCGGCCACCCAGGTCCATCCGCAGAGTGAACTTCGAACCGGAGACGGCTGGGGCGATGGCCAGGGTCAGCGCGTACTTCGTACCGCCCACTCCGTCGCCGGTCAGTTCCAGCAGGGCGGGCGGGTCGACCCTGCGGACCGTCCAGGTGACGCGGTTACGCATGCCCTTGGCTCCCGCCACTCCGATCAAGGTGGTTCCTGCCTCGAGTTCGGCCGGTATCTCACAGCGCCAGCCCTGGTGCAGGGACAGCCAGTCACCCAATTCGGCCAGATCCGACGCATGAGACCAGGCTTCGTCGGGAGGCAGTGACAGCTCGCGGGACAACTCAAGTTTGGCCATCGGCAAATCGTAGAGCGGTAGGTGCGCGCCGATCCAAATTTGATATATTCGGACACGTGTCGATCGGCGGTGCCGCGCAGGCGGATTGGGACATTCCCCGGCCGGTGGCGACCTGTCGGCATCTTCTTCAGGCCGCCCGCCTGCATGGCATCGATGCGGCGGGGTGTCTTGCGGGTACCGGTGTCACGCCGGCTGACATCGAGGACAGTGCGATCGAGGTCCAAGCCGGCCAGGAACTCGCGATCCTGCGTAACATCCTTGGCCGGGTAACAGATCCACACGAGTTCGCCCGTGACGTCGGTCTGCAGTACAACTTCGCGAACACCGGTGTGCTCGGCTATGCGCTGCTGGCCAGCCCGACCCTGGGCGATGCGGTCAACACGGCCTGCCGGTACGCGACGTTGTCGTCGACGTTTCTGCGGCTGACCCGCCACGACACCCCTGAGGGCGCCGTGCTCGAGTTCGACGACAGTGCCGTGCCCGCCGACGTCCGGACCTTCATGTTGGAACGGGATCTGTTCGCGCTGACCAACATGGTGCCGCTGCTGATCGGCCAGCTGAACTCGGACGCGCCGATCAAGGTCGAGCTGCCGGGCATCGAATTTCCCGTCGAACGTCTCGAGTTTCCCTGGGTGACAATCGAAGTCGACGTCGCCGCGAAGCGCAGTGCGATCACCATCCCCGTCGAAGTGCTGGCGCTACCGATGCCGGCGGCGGACCCCGCTGCCGCCGAGGCGTGCGCCCTGCAGTGCGAAGAGCTCTTGCAGACCCGTCGTCGGCGGCGGGGAATCGCCGCACAGGTGCGCTCCCGGCTGGTCCGGGACCCCGGCGTGCTGCCGTCGATGGCGGTGATCGCCGACGAACTGTGCATCACCGAGCGCACCCTGCATCGCCGCCTTGCAGGCGAACACACCAGCTACCGCGCGTTGGTCGACGAGGTGCGGGTGACCCTGGCGGCAGCCATGCTCGAATCGGGCCTCACCGTCGAGGAAACGGCCCGTCAACTGGGATATTCGGAGACGGCCGCTTTCAGTCGTGCCTTTATCCGGTGGGTCGGCACACCGCCCAGCAAACACCGGGGACGAAGGCCCTGACGGTCGGCTGTCCGAAAACATCAAATCCTTGTCCGGCTCGCACATTCCGCCCGCCCGGAAGTCGGACCTAGCGTCGTTGGCATGACGAACGTGATGACATACCCGGCCGTCCGACGACTGAACTTCGGTTTCGGTGAACAGCCCGCCGGCGACCGGTATTTCGCCGACGGCAGCATTGTGTTCAGCCATCTGGTGGCCATCTTGTCGGCGATCTTCCCGCCGGGCGAGGACATCTTCGTGCGCTCGGTGCGCCGCTACTCCGACCAGCTCACCGACCCCGACTTGAAGAAGCGGGTGGCCGGCTTCGTCGGGCAGGAGAAGACGCACGGCCGCCAGCACCGTGAGCTCAATGAGCAACTCGCGGTCATGGGATACCCGACCGCGTGGTTCGAGTACCTGCTGGGCAGCACCGAGCGGATGGAGAAGTTCCTCGACCAGCAGTTCCCCAACCCGGACCGGCTGCCTCGCCTTCGCCACTTCTTCCTCGGGTTCACGGTGGCCGCAGAACATTTCACCGCGGTGTGGGCGGAGAACATCCTGAAACGCCCGGCGGTCCAGGCGATGATGTACGACCCCGAGATCCGCAATCTGCTGAACTGGCATGCGCTGGAAGAGCTGGAGCACAAGTCGGTTGCTTTCGACGTGTACCGGGCTGTCGGCGTACCGGAGTCGACGCGTATCCGCTGGATGCGCTTCGCGCAGAACTGCGGAATCCCGATTCTGGTGCTGTTCTCTTGGCTTTCGATCGCCACCACCGACGTCGAGGGCCGCCGTCAACCGTTCCGGATCCTCAAGGAAACGGTGCAGATGCTGCGCAACCCGATGTGGAAGGGCTTCTACTTCGATATGCGGCCCTTCAAGAAGCGTGACTTTCACCCCGACCAGATCGACACCACCGAACTCATCGCGTACTGGCAGCAGGAACTCTTCGGGGCGGAAGGCCAGCTGGCCGACCACGTGAAGTAAGGGCTAGACCACCCAGATCGCCTGGGCGGCAGGGCTGCCCAGGTCAACGGTGGCCTGCTCGCGATCGGAGCCCGCGGGCGAATCAAGGGCTATCGAGATGATCCCGGCGAAGTCGCGGCGAGTCAGCACCCGCAACCGGGCATCGAGGCTGATGCCCACCTGGGCGAAGTAGCGCAGCATCTCCGGATCGTTGTCGGAGATGCGGGCCACCGTGCCGGTCTCGCCCTCGGCGCACGCCCACAGTTGGCGGGCCGGAGGAGTCGGCACCTGACCGTCCGTCGCCGGGATCGGGTCGCCGTGCGGGTCGCGCTGCGGGAAGCCCAGCTTGGCGTCGATACGTGCGATCAGCCGGTCGGACACCGCGTGCTCGAGGACTTCGGCTTCGTCGTGCACCTCATCCCAGCTGTAGCCCAGTTCGCGCACCAGAAAGGTCTCGATCAGGCGGTGCCGGCGCACCATGGCGAGCGCGGCCCGGCGCCCCTCGTCGGTCAGGGTCACCGCGCCGTACTTCTCGTGGTCCACCAAGCCCGCATCGGCGAGCTTGCGGATCGACTCCGAGGCGGTGCTGGCCGACACGCCGATCTTCTCCGCCAGCATCTTGGTGCTGACCTTGTCCGGTGACCATTCCTGGGCGGTCCAGATGACTTTCAGATAGTCCTGGGCGACGCTACTCAGCCCATCCGACTGCTCCCAAGGGCTCACAACGGGACAGTTTAGGCTGTCCTCGTGCAGCGGTGGCGGGGGCAGGACGAGATCCCCACAGACTGGGGCAGGTGCGTGCTCACCATCGGCGTGTTCGACGGTGTGCACCGTGGTCATGCGGAGCTGATTGCCCATGCGGTGAAGGCCGGCCAGGCGCGCGGCGTGCCGACGGTGCTGATGACCTTCGACCCGCATCCCATGGAGGTCGTCTACCCCGGCAACCATCCCGCGCAGCTCACCACGCTGGCGCGCCGTGCCGAGCTGGTCGAGCAGTTCGGCATCGACGTCTTCCTGGTGATTCCGTTCACGCCCGAATTCATGAAGCTCACCCCGGACCGTTACATCCACCAACTGCTGGTCGAGCACCTGCACGTGGTGGAAGTGGTGGTGGGGGAGAACTTCACCTTCGGCCGTAAGGCGGCCGGCAACGTCGAGACCCTGCGCCGCGCCGGCGAGCAGTTCGGGTTCGGGGTCGAATCGGTGTCGCTGGTGGCCGAGCGCGCCGACGCCACCCAGTCGGTCACCTTCTCCTCGACCTACATCCGATCCTGTGTCGACGCCGGCGATGTGTCGGCCGCCGCTGAGGCGCTGGGCCGGCCCCACCGGGTCGAAGGTCTGGTGGTGCGCGGTGACGGTCGCGGGCGTGGCCTGGGCTTCCCGACCGCCAACGTGGCCCCGTCGGCCTTTGCGGCGATTCCGGCCGACGGGGTGTACGCCGCATGGTTCACCGTCTTGGGCCACGGTCAGGTGCCGGGCACGGTCGTCGCAGGTCAACGCTGCCGGGCCGCGGTGTCGGTGGGCACCAACCCGACGTTCTCCGGGCGGGCCCGGACCGTGGAGGCGTTCCTGATCGACGAAACCGCCGACCTGTACGGACAGCGCGTCGCCGTCGACTTCGTCAGCCGGATCCGCGGCCAGGAGAAGTTCGACTCGGTGGCGGACCTGGTGGCGGTGATGAACACCGATGTCGAGAAAACCCGCGGCCTGCTCTCCGGCGACTGACCGCCCGCGCGATTGGGACGGCTGCCCAGGGCGCTGCTAGACTCGCCCCTCGGCGTGCTGCAGTCCGCGGTGGCCGCCGACTTGCATATTCGCGGGACCGATTGATGGAGATTTTTTCGTGGCGCTGACCGTCGAGCAGAAAAAAGAGATCCTGGCCAACTACGGCCTGCACGAGACCGACACCGGCTCGCCCGAAGCTCAGGTCGCCCTGCTGACCAAGCGGATCGTCGACCTCACCGAGCACCTCAAGAAGCACAAGCACGACCACCACTCCCGGCGCGGACTGCTGCTGCTGGTCGGCCGGCGGCGTCGTCTGCTCAAGTACCTGACCCAGACCGATGTGGCGCGCTACCGCTCGCTCATCGAGCGCCTGGGCCTGCGTCGCTGACATTCCGGCCGGCGTCAGCCGCTGCCGTGTAGAGTGAGACCGTTCCGGGCCTGCCAGGCCCGGACATCGGTGTGGCCCCGCATCCGCGTGCGCCACTCCGGCACGTCACGACGGGACATGTCCCTGCGAACAGCCAGACTTGCATCGGGCGGTCTTCGGTAGTGGCAGCCGGGTCTGAAAAGTACGTCTTCAAAAGATCCGGCCGCTTCGATCGACGACCGTAGCCGCATCCAGGTCGTTGGCTGACGCACGTCTGACGTTGCGAAACAGCTGAACGAACCAGGAAAGGCCGCACGGGCTTCCATGTCTGCAATTGAAATTGAAGAAGGCGTATTCGAGTCGACCGCTGTCATCGACAACGGCAGCTTCGGCAAGCGCACCATCCGCTTCGAGACCGGCCGGCTGGCCCAGCAAGCCGCCGGCAGCGTCGTCGCCTACCTCGACGACGAGACCATGCTGCTGTCGGCGACCACCGCCAGCAAGGCTCCCAAGGAGCACTTCGACTTCTTCCCGCTCACCGTCGACGTCGAGGAGCGGATGTATGCGGCCGGCCGCATTCCCGGCTCGTTCTTCCGCCGCGAGGGCCGGCCGTCCACCGACGCGATCCTGACCTGCCGTCTCACCGACCGCCCGTTGCGCCCGTCGTTCGTCGACGGCCTGCGCAACGAGGTCCAGGTCGTGGTGACCGTGCTGAGCCTCAACCCGAACGACCTGTACGACGTGGTGGCGATCAACGCCGCGTCGGCTTCCACCCAGCTCGCCGGCCTGCCGTTCTCCGGCCCGGTCGGTGCCGCGCGGGTGGCCCTGATCGACGGCACCTGGGTGGCGTTCCCCACCGTCGAGCAGCTGGAGCGCGCGGCGTTCGACATGGTGCTGGCCGGACGTGCGGTAGATGCCGCAGGCGGGGGCACAGACGTCGCCATCATGATGGTCGAAGCCGAGGCCACCGAGAACGTCATCGAGCTCATCGAAGCCGGCGCCCAGGCGCCGACCGAGACCGTGGTGGCCGAGGGCCTCGAAGCGGCCAAGCCGTTCATCGCGGCGCTGTGCAAGGCCCAGCAGGAGCTGGCCGACGCGGCCGCCCGCCCGACCGCCGAATACCCGCTGTTCCCGCCTTACGGCGAGGACGTCTACTACGCGGTGGCCTCCATCGCGACCGATGAGCTGGCGAAGGCACTGACCATCGCCGGTAAGGCCGAGCGTGACGACCGCACCGACGAGATCAAGGCCGAGGTCATCGAGCGCCTCGCCGAGACTTACGAGGGTCGCGAGAAGGAGATCAGCGCGGCCTACCGGAGCCTCACCAAGAAGCTGGTGCGCCAGCGCATCCTGACCGACCACTTCCGCATCGACGGCCGTGGCATCACCGACATCCGGGCGCTGTCCGCCGAGGTCGCGGTGATCCCCCGGGCGCACGGCAGCGCGCTGTTCGAGCGTGGCGAGACCCAGATCATGGGCGTCACCACGCTGGACATGATGAAGATGGCGCAGCAGATCGACTCGCTCGGGCCGGAGAAGTCCAAGCGCTACATGCACCACTACAACTTCCCGCCGTACTCGACCGGTGAGACCGGCCGGGTCGGTTCGCCCAAGCGCCGCGAGATCGGCCACGGTGCCCTGGCCGAGCGGGCCCTGGTCCCGGTGCTGCCCAGCGTCGAGGAGTTCCCCTACGCCATCCGTCAGGTGTCGGAAGCCCTGAGCTCCAACGGATCCACCTCGATGGGCTCGGTCTGTGCGTCCACGCTGGCGCTGCTCAACGCCGGGGTGCCGCTGAAGGCTCCGGTCGCCGGTATCGCGATGGGCCTGGTCTCCGACGACGTCGAGGTCGACGGCAAGACCGAGCGTCGCTTCGTCGCGCTCACCGACATCCTGGGCGCCGAGGACGCGTTCGGCGACATGGACTTCAAGGTCGCCGGCACCAAGGACTTCGTCACCGCGCTGCAGCTGGACACCAAGCTCGACGGGATCCCGTCCCAGGTGCTCGCCGGAGCACTGGCGCAGGCCAAGGACGCGCGTCTGACCATCCTCGAGGTCATGGCCGAGGCCATCGACGCCCCCGACGAGATGAGCCCGTACGCGCCGCGTGTCACCACCATCAAGGTTCCGGTGGACAAGATCGGCGAGGTGATCGGGCCCAAGGGCAAGATGATCAACTCGATCACCGAGGAGACCGGCGCCCAGATCTCCATCGAGGACGACGGCACCGTGTTCGTCGGCGCCACCGACGGCCCGTCGGCGCAGGCCGCGATCGACAAGATCAACGCGATCGCCAACCCGCAGCTGCCCAAGATCGGCGAGCGGTTCCTGGGCACCGTGGTCAAGACCACCGACTTCGGCGCCTTCGTGTCGCTGCTGCCGGGTCGCGACGGCCTGGTGCACATCTCCAAGCTCGGCAAGGGCAAGCGGGTGGCCAAGGTCGAAGACGTGGTGAAGGTCGGCGACAAGCTGCGCGTGGAGATCGCCGACATCGACAACCGCGGCAAGATCTCGCTGGTGCCCGTAGAAGACGCAGCGGACGCCGCTCCAGTCCCAGACGCGGGGTCCGCTGAGCCTGCCGATGCCGCGGCTGTCGAAAGCTGACATCCCGCCGTCGCGCGCCCTGCGACGCACCACCCTGCCGGGCGGACTGCGGGTGGTTACCGAGTACCTCCCCGCGGTTCGTTCGGCGTCGGTGGGCGTCTGGGTGGGCGTCGGATCGCGCGACGAAGGCACCACGGTGGCCGGCGCGGCGCACTTCCTGGAGCATCTGCTGTTCAAGGCCACCCCGACCCGCACGGCGGCCGGCATAGCCCAGGCGATGGACGCCGTCGGGGGTGAACTCAACGCCTTCACCGGCAAAGAGCACACCTGCTACTACGCCCACGTGCTGGACACCGACCTGGAGCTGGCGGTCGCGCTGGTGAGCGACGTCGTGCTCAACGGATCCTGCGCGGCTGCCGACGTCGACCTCGAACGCGACGTGGTCCTTGAGGAACTCGCGATGCGCGATGACGACCCCGAGGATGCGCTGGGCGATGTGTTCTTGTCGACGCTGTTCGGCGACCATCCGATCGGACGGCCGGTGATCGGCAACGTCGAGTCGGTGTCGACGATGACTCGCGCACAGTTGCGGTCGTTCCACCAGCGCCGCTACACACCGGAGCGCATGGTGGTCGCCGTTGCCGGCAACATCGACCACGACACGGTGGTGGCGTTGGTGCGAGAACATTTCGGGCACCGGCTGATTCGTGGCCAGCAGCCCGCCCCGCCGCGGCGCGGCGCCGCCCGGGTTCCGGGCTCGCCCGGGCTGACCGTGGTCAACCGCGACGCCGATCAGACGCACATGTCCCTGGGGGTACGCGCGCCCGGACGCTATTGGCAGCACCGTCAGGCGCTGGCGGTGCTCAACACCGCCCTGGGCGGGGGCCTGAGTTCCCGGCTGTTCCAACAGGTTCGGGAAACCCGCGGCCTGGCGTACTCGATCTACTCATCGGTGGATACCTTTGCCGACGCCGGTGCGCTGTCGGTGTACACCGCCTGCCAGCCGGACCGGTTCGCCGAAGTGGCGGCCGTGACGGCCGAGGTGCTCGACTCGGTGGCGCGCGATGGCATCACCGCCGAAGAGTGCCGGATCGCAAAGGGATCGTTGCGTGGGGGATTGGTGCTGGGCCTAGAGGATTCCGGTTCCCGGATGAACCGCTTGGGCCGTACCGAACTGAACTACGGTCGGCATCGGCCCATCGCGCGCACCCTGCGGGAGCTGTCCGCGGTCACTGTCGACGAGGTCAACGCGGTGGCCCATAAACTGCTGCGACAGCCCTACGGCGTCGCGGTTCTGGGTCCCTACCGCTCGAAAGGCGCGCTGCCAACCCGTCTGCGGGCGCTTGCCGGTTGATGGCAGGCTAGGGGAATGGCGTTCAGCTTCTCTGAGCTCACTGTCCCATTGATCGGCGCGCCGATGGCAGGCGGTCCCAGCACACCGGCGCTGGCGGCCGCGGTGTCGGAGGCGGGCGGCCTGGGGTTTGTCGCCGGCGGCTATCGCACCGCTCAACAGCTGGCCGACGAGATCACCGCCGCGCGCGCGGCCACCAGCGGCCCGCTCGGGGTGAATCTGTTTGTGCCCCAACCCAGTGGCGCCGATGTGGTGCTGCTCGACGAGTACGCCGACCTCCTGGATCCGCTGGCCGAACATTACGGCGTGGAGCTGGGCCGGCCGCGCTTCGGTGACGACGACTGCTGGCCGGAGAAGCTCGAGGTGATCGCCGACCTGCGGCCCACGGTGGTGTCGTTCACGTTCGGGACGCCGTCGCCCGATGACTTGGAGGCGCTGCGGGCGTTGCGCATCCTGACGATGGTCACGGTGACCTCGGCCTACGAGGCCGGTGTCGCCCTGGGACACGGTGCCGACGCACTGGTGGTGCAGGGCCCCAAGGCGGGCGGACACCGGGGCACCTTCGCACCGGACGTGCACCCGGGCACCGACTCCCTGGAGCATGTGCTGGCGGAGATCACCCACGCCCACGGCCATGTCCCGTTGGTGGCGGCGGGCGGGCTCGGCACCGCGGCCGACGTGGCCGGGGTACTGCACGACGGTGTGGTGGCAGCCCAGGTCGGCACCGCGCTGCTGCTGGCGCACGAAGCCGGGACCAACCCGACGCACCGTGCGGCCCTGACCAACCCGGAATTCACCAACACCACGGTGACGTGTGCGTTCTCCGGCCGCTACGCACGCGGCCTGGAGAACGACTTCACCCGGGCCTTCGAGGATGTGGCTCCGGTGGGATACCCCGAGATCAACCACATGACCACCCCGATCCGGGCGGCGGCGGTGGCCCTGGACGACCCGCACGGGACCAGCCTGTGGGCCGGGACCGCCTACCGGACCGCCCGCTCGGCTCCCGCCGCCGAGATCATCGCCGCTCTGACACCCTGAACCGGCGGTACCGCGTCGTTATGATCGCCGCATGACTGATACATCCGGCCCGTCAGCAACCGGCACCGTGCACATCGACGCCGCCCCCGAGGTGGTCTATGCGCTGATCACCGACCTGTCCGCCTTGGCGGACTGCGCCGAGGAGACCGTCGCCATGCGGTGGCGCAAAGGCGATTCAGTGCGTCCCGGGGCGAAGTTCAGCGGCGCCAACCGCAACGGTTCGCACAGCTGGAACACCGTCTGCACCGTCGTTGACGCCGAACCCGGCCGCCTGTTCTCCTTCGACGTGCGCTCGTCGGTCATCCCGGTGGCCCGCTGGGCCTACGAGATCACCCCCGTCGATGGAGGTTGCCAGGTCACCGAGAGCACGTGGGACCACCGGCCCCGCTGGGCCCTCGGGATCAGCCGGCTGGTCAGCGGCGTCGCCGATCGGAGCGCCGCCAACGCCGACCACATCCGGCTCACCCTGGACCGGCTCAAGCAGAAGGCAGAGTCAGGGCGCTGACGCCTGTCCGTGACAACGGCGGCCATTTCGTGAATGCGGTACCGGTGGTACCGTTGTACAAATCAGACTGGTTTGTAAATCTGACGAGGGGTTGGGCATGCTCAAGGTCGACGACAGCGCCGCGGGTCCGCACGACGGATCGCTAGACCACGAACGCATCGTCCTGCAGGCCCGCGACGTCGGATTCGACTGGTCGGACCTGCCCGTGCACTACGTGCCCGGCGAGCCCTTCGTCACCCACTTCTGCAACGTGCTGCACCTGCTGCTGCCCGCCGGCGAGGAGTTCTTCGTCGAGGTGTTCAAGCAGGCGCTACCGCTGATCAAGGACGACCAGCTGCGGCTCGACGTCCAGGGGTTCATCGGGCAGGAGGCCACTCACTCCCAGGCGCACAGCGCAGTCGTCGACCACCTGGCCGCCCGCGGTGTCGACATGTCGCCGTTCACCGGCCAGATCAAGTGGCTGTTCGACAAGTTGCTCGGTGACCGGCCGACTTGGAGTGAGCGCCGTCAGCAGCGCTGGCTGCTGGAACGGGTGGCCCTGGTGTCCGCGGTCGAGCACTACACGGCGATTCTCGGCGAGTGGGTCCTGGAGAGCCCCGCGCTGGACGAGATCGGCACCCATCCGGTGATGCTGGACATGTTGCGCTGGCACGGCGCCGAAGAGGTCGAGCACAAGGCTGTCGCGTTCGACGTGATGAAGCACCTGAAGGCCGGCTTCTTCCGGCAGGTCCGTACGCAGTTGGCCGTCACCCCCCTGATGCTGCTGTTGTGGGTGCGCGGCCTGCGGTTCATGTACAAGGTGGACCCGCAACTGTCGGCCGGAACCAAGCCGCGCTGGCGGGACTGGTTCATCGCTGCGCGCCGTGGGCTGGTGCCCTCGCCGTTCGAGTTCCTGCCCGCGATCGCCTCCTACTACCGTCCGGGTTTTCACCCGTCGCAACTGGGCGGGGTGGAGAAGGCGGTCAACTACCTGGCCATTTCGCCCGCTGCCCGCGCCACGCACTGACCGGTACCGCAGGCGAACAACGAGGAGTGCAGTCGATGACCACCCCCACCACTACCACTGTGACGTCAGCCGACGGTGTGACCCTGGCGGTGCACGCCTACACGGATCTGGACCCGAAGCGGACGACCATCCTGGCGATCCACGGCTACCCGGACAACCACCACGTGTGGGACGGGGTGGCTCGTGAGCTCATCGAACAGCACCCGGGCCGCTACAACGTCGTCGCCTACGACGTACGCGGTGCGGGGACGTCCTCGGCGCCGGCGGATCGGTCGGGTTACCGATTCCCGCACCTGATCGCCGATGTCGCCGCGGTGATCGAACACTTGGGCCGACTGGGTGTGAACCAGGTTCACCTCCTAGGCCACGACTGGGGTTCGATCCAGGGTTGGGCCGCCATCACCGACCCGGCCGTGGCGGCCAAAGTCGGCTCCTACACCTCGATTTCGGGTCCACACCTGGATTACGCCGGCCGGTTCCTGCGCTCGGCGCGCAACCTTCGCACGCTCGCCGACGTCGTCAGGCAGCTGCTGGAGTCGAGCTACATCTGGTTGTTCCTGACCCCGCGGGTTCCCGAGGCGGCCTTCCGGTCCGGTCTGGGCGTCAGAGTCCTTGGCTGGCTTGACCGTATCGGTCGCTCTGGCAAGCCGCAGCCGACCATGCCCCGAGGCGAGAACGACTACGTCAACGGGCTCAACCTGTACCGCGCGAACATGCCGAGGCCTTTTCTGAAGCCGTCGCGGCCGCTGCCCGCCACCGATGTCGCGGTGCAGGTGCTCGCGCCCCGCTTGGATCTGTTCGTCAGCCCGGCCCTGCAGCGGTACACCGGATCGATCCCGGCCAACCATCGGGTGCTCGACATCGACGGCGGCCACTGGGTGGTCATCGATCGCCCCGAGGTCATCGCCCGGCTCACCGACGAGTGGGTGCAACAGAGCGTGGCCGGCGGTGCCGGCGCGTCCGGCGATGACCTTCGACACGCCTGACATGGCGCCGCAGATCTGGGATTCGCGTCCCGCCGACCTGTACGGCCGGCGAAAGCATGACCGGTTGTTCAACGCGCTCTGGGCAGCGGTCACGGTATTCGGTGGCATGGCCGCACTTTCGCGGTGGAAGCCGTCCCGAGTAGCCCCGGTGTCCCGGACGATCGCGGCCGTCGTCACCAAGCGGGAGATGGTGACCAGCGACGTGGTGGCCCTCACCCTGGCAGACCCCGACGGCGGACTGTTGCCGTCCTGGACGCCGGGCGGTCACATCGATGTGCAGCTGCCGTCGGGCCGCCGCCGGCAGTACTCGCTGTGCGGCGTGCCGGGACGTCGCACCGAGTACCGCATCGCGGTGCGCCGGCTCGATGACGGCGGCGGCGGCTCGGTCGAGATGCACGAGTCCTACGCCGAAGGCGACACGTTGCTGTTTGAGGGGCCGCGCAACGCGTTCTATCTGGGCACCGGTGAGAGCGACGTGCTGTTCGTCATCGGCGGAATCGGCGTGACCCCGATGCTGCCGATGCTGCGCGAGGCTGCCCAGCGCGGAATCGATTGGCGCGCGGTGTATGCCGGCCGCAGCCGAGCCGACATGCCGTTGCTGGACGAGGTGCTGGCCGTGGATCCCGGGCGGGTCACGGTGTGGGCCGACGACGAGCACGGCCGTTTCGCCGGCACCGACGAACTGTTGGCCGGAGCCGGACCGCACACCGCGGTGTACGTGTGCGGGCCGACCGCGATGCTCGAGGCGGTGCGCGTCACCCGCGACGGGCAGGCCTCGAATATCCAAGCCCCGCTGCACTATGAACGATTCAGTCCGCCACCGGTGGTCGACGGGGTGCCCTTCGAGTTGGAGCTGGCCCGGTCGGGCCGCGTACTGAAGATTCCCGCGGACCGCTCGGCGCTGGACGTGATGCTCGACGCCGATCCGACGACCGCATACTCCTGCCGGCAGGGATTCTGCGGCACCTGCAAGGTCAAGGTCATTGCCGGCAGTGCGGGACAAGTCGACCGGCGTGGACGCACCGCAGAGGGCGAGGACGAGATGCTGGTCTGCGTCTCGCGGGCCAATGGGGGGCGGATCGTCATCGACGCGTGAGTCGAGCCGTATCGGTGGCGATAGGATGCCCGGATGTCTGGTGTTGCTGAGATCCATCGCGCGAGTTTGCGGGCCAGGATCATCTACGCCGTCTTCGCGGCGGTGATGCCGCGGTTGGTGCGGTGGGTCAGCCGCCGCGGGGGCCCCGAGGCCATGCCCGGAATGTTGGCGCAGTTGGGCCGGCGTACCAACACCGTCGCCCGCCTGCAACGGCTGCGCCCGTACTTCAGGATCCGTTTCACCCGCGAACTCGCCGCAGGGGTTCCGGTCGAGACTGTTCGCAGAGCAGACTGCGTCGCCCCGCTGGGCGACGGCGCCATCTTGTACTTTCACGGCGGTGGGTTCTTCACCGGCGGTTTCGACACCCACCTGCATGTCGTGGCGGCCCTGGCCCGGCGCACCGGGTTGCCGGTAGTGCACGTCGACTATCGGCAATTCCCCGACGTGAGCGTGGACGGCTCGGTGGAGGACTGCGTCGGCGCCTACCGCTGGCTGCTGGAACAGGGGGCAGACCCGGCCAAAACGGTGATCGCCGGAGACTCCGCAGGAGGCTTTCTCACGTTTGCCACCGCGCTTCGGTCCCAGCAGGAGGGGTTGCCGGCACCGGCCGGCGTCATCGGGATCTCAGCGCTGCTGGAGCTCGACGGAACGGCCCGCAGTACTCACCCGAACATGGGCACCGACGCATTCGGCATCGCGGACGCGCTGCCCGACCTCGTCGACCATGTGTGCCCGTCACCGCCGATGCGGTATGAGCTCTCTCCGATCAACGGCCAGCTGGAAACCATGCCGCCGGCGCTGCTGATCGCCGCCGAGTCGGAGATCCTGCGCTGCGATAACGAACGGTTACACGCGGCACTGCTTCAGCACGGCCGGTCCAGCCGGCTCGAGCTGTGGGCTCATCAGGTGCACGCGTTCCCGGCACTGTTCCCCTTCCTGCCCGAGAGTCGGGCGGCGTTTGACCTGATCGTCCGTTTCGTCGCCGAACGCCTTGCTGACCCCGGTGAGTCCGGCGAGACCCGCCGAGAGGTGTCCTGAAGCCCGCTGCCACTAGGGTGGCAGCTATGCGAGTAGCAGTACTGGGCGCCAAGGGCAAAGTCGGTGCCACGATGGTTGCGGCGGTGCACGCCGCGCAAGATCTCACCCTGTCCGCCGAGGTCGACGCCGGCGATGAACTGAGCCTGTTGACCGACAGCGGCACCGAGGTGGTGATCGACTTCACCCACCCCGCCGTCGTGATGGACAACCTGAAGTTCTTGATCGACAACGGGATTCACGCGGTGGTGGGCACCACCGGGTTCACCGACGAGCGGCTGGCCCAGGTGCGTTCCTGGATCGAGGCCAAGCCCGGTTCGGCGGTGCTGATCGCACCCAACTTCGCGATTGGCGCGGTGCTGTCGATGCATTTCGCGACCCAGGCCGCAAAGTACTTCGAATCGGTGGAGGTCATCGAGCTGCACCACCCGCAGAAGGCCGATGCGCCGTCGGGTACGGCCGCTCGCACCGCCGCGCTGATCGCCGAAGCCCGGAAAGGGCTTCCGCCCAACCCCGACGCCACCAGCACCGGCCTGCCCGGAGCGCGCGGCGCAGACGTGGACGGCGTGCCGGTGCACTCGGTTCGGCTGGCCGGGCTGGTCGCCCACCAGGAAGTGCTGTTCGGCACCATGGGGGAGACGCTGACCATCCGGCACGACAGCATTGACCGGACCTCATTCGTTCCCGGGGTGCTGCTGGCGGTGCGCCGGGTCGCCGAATTCCCCGGGCTCACGATCGGCATCGAGTCCCTCCTCGACCTGAAGTAGTCGTGAACAAGGTGTCGCCGGCCGCCCGGGTGAAGGTGCTCATCGCCTTCATGTGCCTGGCGCTGCTGATGTATCTGGCGTTTCTGGGCCGGATCGCGGTGCTGCTGATCGCCTCCGGTTCGGTGCCGGCGATCGGGATGGGGCTGGCGCTGCTGATCATGCCGTTCCTCGGGCTGTGGGCGATGATCGCCACCCTGCGGGACGGGTTCGCCCACCAGCGGCTGTCGCGGCTGATCGCCGAGGAAGGAATGGAACTCGACGCCGGCGCCTTGCCGCGGCGTCCGTCCGGACGCATCGAACGCGACGCCGCCGATGCCCTGTTCCACGCCGTTCGTGCCGAGCTCGATGCCGACCCGGACAACTGGCGGCGCTGGTACCGGCTGGCCCGGGCCTACGAGTTCGCCGGGGACCGTCGTCGCGCGCGGGAGGCGATGAAGACCGCGGTCCAGCTGCAGGGGCAGCAGTGAGCAAGACGTTGCTGGTGGTGCATCACACGCCTTCGCCGTTCTGCCAGGCGATGTTCGAGGCGGTGCTGTCCGGGGCGACGGACCCGCAGATCGAGGGCGTCGACGTGGTGCGCCGCGCCGCGCTCGAGGTGTCGCCCAGCGACATGCTGGCCGCCGACGGCTACCTGCTGGGCAGCCCGGCCAACCTGGGCTATATCAGCGGGGCGCTCAAGCACGCCTTCGACGTCTGCTATTACCCGATCCTGGACTCGACCCGCGGCAGGCCGTTCGGCCTCTACCTGCACGGCAACGAAGGCACCGAAGGCGCCGAACGGGCCGTCGACTCCATCACGACGGGGCTGGGATGGGTCAAAGCGGCCGACTACGTGGTGGTTTCGGGCAAGCCGGACAAGTCCGACCTGGAAGCGTGCTGGGAGCTTGGCGCGACGGTGGCCGCGCAGTTGATGGACTGAGCCCCGCTACGGGTCGATGTGGGTTTCCGGCATGTAGAACGAGTGGAACGGGTACTGCTGGCCCACCGGCCCCATCTGATGGCAGTCCTGTTGCGACGGTGGTGATTTCGGCGGCTCGTAGTAATAGATGACGCAGCGCTGCCAGCTGCCGTCGGGCTGAATCGGGCCGTCGCACTTCTGGGCGGTGGAGAAGAACAGCAGCGGGTTGTCCTGACAACCGGCATGGGCCGCCGGCGCCGAGGCGATCAGCCACCCGGTCGCGAGTCCGGCTGCCGCCAGCGCGGTGGCCAGGCCTCCGGTGAGGTAGCGCTTCACGGTCGACCCCTCCTCAGTGCGTCGTGTTGTCGAGTGACTATGCCGGACGCGGCCGATGTTTGTCGCAGATTATGCCCGCGGTTCCCACACAGTTCCTATCGTGAAGCGATAGGCTGCGATGCCGTGAGCCATGCAAACGACACTGCGTCCACGACGGAGTCCACTACGGACCTGCTTGCGCGCACCCTGGAGTCTGTCCGCGTCGCCCACGACAACATCGCGGAGCTGGCAGAGCAACAGAACGGCATCTACGCCGTTGCCCAGACCGCGAGGGGCACCGCGCTGATCCACGACCTGCGCAAGCAACTCGACCAGCTCAACAAGATCCTGCCCTTCAAGAGCTAGTTGCCCGCCCTCGTCAGGGTGGCGCCTTATTGAGAGCACGTTCGCTGTTGATGCGGTGGGCGCGGTCTTGGATGCGGGTGCGCTTGCGCGTAGGCATCATCAGGCCGCGGTCGGCGGTCGATGTCGCTGGTGACGGTGTTACCGCTGGTGTGGCGGCGGCTTGGCACAGGGCAGGGAATAGCAGAGTGCTGCCAGGCCGGGTGGTGTAGGTGTGGCCAGTGGGGCTGGTCCATTTCACCGTGCCGTCCGGGTACTGAATATCGCTCCAGCCGTGGGCACCGGTCCAAAAAGTCTTCAGCAAGTGGTGTTTTCGGCACAGGCAGCGCAGGTTGGCCGGGTGGGTGGCCCCCCGCGGGTGGGCCACGGCGTGGTCGATGTCGCAGTGGGTGGCGGGCTGGTCGCAGCCGGGGAATCGGCAGGTGAGGTCGCGGGCCCGGACGAAAGCAGCCAACGCTGTAGAGGGCCGGTAGTGCGGTTCGGCCGGCAGGTCGGTCGGGTGCCGCAGCGGTTTGACGGTGGCGCCGTTGTTGACGAGGTGGGCCAGCAGCGGTGCGGGTATGGTGCCGCCGCCGATGATGTGCCCGGACGGTGCCGGACGCGTCTGGGGCGCCGGCGTGGTTGCCGCACCGGCTGGCTCGGAGTTTTGGTCGGGGGCGCCGGCGCCGAACCTGGGGTCGGCCGGGTTGTTCAGTGCGGCTTGGTCGGCGAGGACGTAGACGGTGACGTTGGTCGCGCGGGCGTCGGCGCCGGCTGCCGGGCAGTCGCTGTTGCCGCAGGCGCAGGCCAGGTTGTCGGCACCGGCGGCCAGGGCACCGAGGGCGTCGGCGCGGCGTTGGGCGAGAGTGCGAGGATCGTCGTCGCAGACGGTATGGGCCAGTTGTGTCAGGCGCCGGTCGAGTGCGGCGCCATCGGTGGAGAGCAACCGGCCCCACAGCGCAGTGGTGCCGTTTTCGCTGTTGCGGGTATCGACAACCACTTCGCGGCCGCGGGCGCCCCGCTGGTAACGCCGAATGGCTTCGGGGTCGTGCCGGTCGATGAGGGCATCGATGGCGGCAGCAGTTTTGGCCGCGGACAGCGGTCCTAGGCCGGTGGCGATCTCGGCGAGTTCGGTGTCGATGACATGCAGCACGTAGGGGTCGGTGATCAAGGTCGTGCGCCAGACCATCGTGGCGACGAGGCGGGTGCTGATCGCCCCGTCGAGAAACAATGCGGCGACCTTCGGCAGGCGGTCCCGCAATGCCGAGGCGAGATACATCTGCGAGGACGCCATACCGTGGCTGATCTGCTCGGCGGCGGCGACCTCGGCGGCTGCGGCATCCCAGTAGTCGCATGACCAGCGTGACCGGTTCACCGCATCGACCCCGCGGGTGCGCCGTGCCACCAATTCGCCGATGACGGCCAGCCGGCGCGCAGCTGCGGCGGCCTCCAGTCGGGCCCACCCCGAGATGGCCGCCACCAGGGCCTTGTCGTCGGCCTCGGCCAACGACTCCGGCTCCAGCGCCTTCGATTCGAACATACGTGCGATTCTAGCGAGGGGGTCCGACACGGCGGTGAGTCTTAGGCTCGGCCGCATGGAACAACAGGTGCACTTCGTCACCATCGCGGCCACCGATCTGGCCGCGACCAGGAATTTCTACGCTGCGCTGGGCTGGCAGCCCCTGTTGGACGTCGAGGGCGAGATCGTCTTCTACCAGGCGGCGCCGGGCCAGGTGCTGGGCTTTTTCGACGCCGACAAGTTCAACGAAGACTTGGCGCTGCCCGGCGATCATTCCCGGGTCTCGGGGATCACCGTGGCGCACAACGTCGGCAGTCCCGACGCCGTCATCGCGCTGGCCGACGCCATGGCCGCCGCGGGCGGTGTCGTCATCAAACCGCCGCAACCCGGCCAGTTCGGTGGGGTATTCCACGCCCATGTCCAAGACCCCAACGGACTCATCTGGGAGATCGCCCACAACCCCGGCTGGCGGATCGCGCCCGATGGCACGGTAAGTCTCGGCTGACGTCGTAGGGTGGCCGGGAGCAACGGGAAAGGAACCCCCACGACGATGCCCTCACTGCTGAGTACGGCGCTGGGCGCGGCACCGATCTTCGGCGGAGCCCTGCTGACGGCGGCGGCCGGGCAGCTCAAAGGCCCGGACGTACGCGCGCTGATCAAACAGGACCTCGATCTGCTTGACCGGCTTCCCGCGGAGCAGACGCAGCGGCGAGCGGATTTGCAGCGCACCATCGATGAGCGCATCGACGACTTGGTAGCCGCCTCCGATCGCGCCAGGGCGCTGCGGGAGGCGGCGCTGTCCTATCAGGGCAACTGGCGTGACGTGGTCTTCTTCGTGTCCTCGCTGCTGTTCACCTATGTCTGGTGGCACGTCAACCATGACCGCGGCAATTGGCTGCCGATGTTCGTCGTGCTGATCCTCGCGTGCATCGTGTCCGCGGCCTACGCACTGCGCGGGACGTTGCGGGTGGTGACGCACGGCTGGCGGCGTCGGCGATGACGGGCTGCTCATGACACACGTCGTCGAAATAACGCGGAGCCACAACCCTTTTCCGGCGACCGGGCTGATTCGCGACCACAACGGTGTTGCGCACTACCAACAGCTGCCGGCGACGCTGCTCCATGTGCTGGCCGAGCAGGCCGAGCAGCGGCCCGACAGTGAGGCCGTGGTCGAACTCGGGGGTGACCGGCTGACCTACCGGCAGTTGTGGCAGCGGGCCGCGCGGGTGGCCGGCGGGCTGCGTGCCGACGGACTGACGCGCGGTGACCGGGTCGCGTTGCGCTACCCGGCGGGGCTGGACTGGGTGCTGGGGTTTTGGGGCACGCTGATGGGCGGCGGAATACCGGTGGCCGTCAATACCCGCTCGGCCGCACCGGAAGTCGAGTTTGTGCTCACCGATGCCGGAGTCAGCGTGGACCTGGCGCCCGGCACTGCACTGCCCGACGGCCAACCGTATGTGGTGGACGGGCTCGAAGCGGGCGACACCGCGGCGCTGTTCTACACCTCCGGCACCACCGGCAGCCCCAAGGGAGTGCCCACCACGCACGAGGCGTTTGTGACCAACGCCGAGAACATGATGCGCACCTTGGGCCGGTCCCGGGCGCTGGGCGAGGAATATCGCACGCTGATCTCGGTGCCGCTGTTCCATGTGACCGGCTGCAATTCCCAACTGCTGGTCGCGGCCTACACCGGCGGCACGGCGGTCATCATGGGATCGCTGAATCTTCCCGAGTTGATCGCAACGCTTCCCGCACAACGGATCTCATCGATGGTGACGGTACCGGCGATCTACGCGCTGCTGCTTCGGCATCCCGAATTCGCCGCGGTCGACGTGAGCGGAGTGCGGTGGGTCGGCTACGGCGGGGCGCCAACGGCACCGGCGCTGGTGCGGTCGCTGCGCGACGCATTCGGCGCGGCAACGGTGTTCAACGGCTACGGCATGACCGAGACCGCCTCGCTGATGACGGTGCTGCCGGACTCCGACGCGGTGGCGCACGCGGACTCGGTCGGCTACGCCGTGCCCTCGGGAGACATCGGCATCGTCCCGCTCGGTGATGACCCGAGCACCGGTGAACTGGTGGTGCGCGGCGCGAATGTGATGCGGGGCTACTGGAACCGGCCCGAGGCGACCGCCGCCACGATCATCGACGGCTGGCTACACACCGGCGATGTGGTGCGCGTCGACGAGGCCGGCCGGGTGCACATCATCGACCGGCTCAAAGACATCATCAACCGCGGCGGCGAGAACGTCTCCAGCGTCGAGGTGGAAGCCGCACTGTTGTCGGCGCCCGGCGTGGCCGACGCGTGTGTGCTCGCGGTGCCCGACGAGGTGATGGGGGAGAAGGTCGGCGCGGTGCTGCTCGGCGACCAGCACGAGATCGACGTGGGCGCGGTACTGGAGTACTGCCGCGGCCAACTGGCGGACTTCAAGGTGCCGCAGTACATCAGCGTGGTGACCGAGGCGCTGCCACGCACCGCCAGCGGCAAACTGCTCAAGGCGCAGCTGCGCGAGCAGGTGCGATGGGGCTCGCCGCTGCGGTAACGCCGGAAATGTCGGTGGGGCGCGTTACCTTGCCGGCATGGACACAGCACTGCTGATCCTCCTCACCTCACTGGCGCTACTGGCGGTGATCCTGCAGGTGGTGGTGCTCGTGCGCCCCGCCGGCGGGGCGATCTCGCCGGAACAGCTCGCCGCGCTGCGCGGTGACAGTGAACGCGTGGAGCGAACCCTGCGCGAAGAGCAGCATGCCGGGCGTGCCGAACTCGCGCAGGCATTCCACCAATGGCAGCTGACCCTGCACCGCTTCGGATCGACCCTGCAGGGAACACAAGACAAGCTGGGCGCCACGCTGGATCGTCAGCTGCGGAGCCTGCAGACCGAGAACACCGCGCAACTGGAGAAGATGCGCGCCACGGTGGACGAAAAGTTGCAGGCCACGCTGGAAACCCGCCTGGCGCAGTCTTTTACGCAGATCTCGGAGCGCCTGGAAGCCGTGCAACGGGGCCTGGGCGAAATGCAGACGCTGGCCACCGGGGTAGGTGATCTGAAGCGGGTGCTGGCCAATGTCAAAACCCGCGGCATCTTCGGTGAGACGCAATTGGCCGCGCTGCTGGCCGAGACGCTGACGCCCGAGCAGTACGCCACCAACGTCATCACCGTGCCGGGTTCGAACGCCCGGGTGGAGTTCGCGATCCGATTGCCCGGCGCCACCGGCGCTCGCGAGGTGTTGTTGCCGATCGACGCCAAGTTTCCGCGTGAGGACTTCGAGCGCCTACTCGACGCACAGGAGCACGCCGACATCGCCGGGGAGGCCGCCGCGCGTCAGGCGCTGATCCGGCGGATCGAAGCCGAGGCCGGCGATATCTGTGACAAGTACCTCGAGCCGCCGCACACCACGGACTTCGCGATCCTGTTCCTGGCCACCGAGAGTCTGTACGCCGAGGTGCTGCGTCAGCCTGGGCTGTTCGAGCAGATTCAGGCCAAGTACAACGTCACGCTGGCCGGACCGACCACCTTGGCCGCGCTGCTCAACAGCCTGCGGATGGGCTTTCGCACCCTGGCGATCGAACAGCGCAGCAGCGAGGTCTGGCAGGTGCTCGGAGCGGTCAAGACCGAATTCGGCAAGTTCGCGGCGGTGCTGGAGAAGACCCGCAAGCAACTCGACACCGCTCGTAACACCATCGACACCGCCGGAGTCCGCACCCGCGCCATCGAACGCAAGCTGCGCGGGGTGGAGTCGCTGCCCGAACGAGAGGTCGAAGCCTTGCTCGGTGAACTCGGCAACGACTCGGAAGAAGTCAATGAAGTTGACATCGAATTCAGTTAGTCTGCCCGGATGGATGCCGTCCCGACCGCCCCGGCCCGCCAGTTGCCGGCCACGGTACGCGGGGCACGCACCCGGGCGGGGCTGGTCGCCGCGGCGCGCAAGGTCTTCGAGCGCGACGGCTACCTCGACGCCAAGCTGACCGACATCACCAAGGCCGCCGGTTGTGCGACCGGGTCGTTCTACACCTACTTCGCGAACAAAGAAGAGATTTTCGCCGCGGTCCTCGAGCAGGCCCAGCAGGACATGATGCATCCGGGCATGGGCCGCGTCAGTGACTCCGACGACCCCTATGCGGTGCTGGAAGCGAGCAATCGCGCCTATTTGGAGGCGTATCGGCGCAATGCACAGTTGATGGGGCTGCTCGAGCAGGTGGCCCAGATCGATCCGAAATTCCGTGCCTTCCGCGCGCGACGGGCCGACGCGTTCGTCCAACGCAATGCCGCCGGCATCGCCGATCTGCAGGAACGCGGAATCGCCGCCGCCGATGTCGATCCGCTGCTGGCGTCGCGGGCACTGTCGGGGATGGTCAGCCGACTGGCATACGGCACCTTCGTGGGTGAGGAGGCCGCGCACAGTTCGGGCACCGACTTTGAGGCCTTGGTCGCGACCGTCACCCGGCTGTGGGCCAATGCCCTGCAATTCCAAACCACCAAAAGTCGAACATGAGATCGGATTCAACTAGTGTCACTGCCGCTGCGCACTGAAGAACGGGGTCGTTGCTTATGAAGGTTGCCGAGCGGGTCGCGATCGTCACCGGTGGCGGTGGCGGCATCGGTGGAGCGCTGGCCGCGGCGCTGGTCCAGGCCGGAGCAAAAGTGGTGGTCGTCGACCTCGACGCGGACGCCGCGGCGGCGGTAGCCGAGGCGATCAACGCCGAGCATCCCGGCACTGCGGTCGCTCGCGGCGGCGACGTTTCCGACACCGAGACCATTCGCGAGCTGATCGCGTTGGCGCAGGAGCGGTACGGTCCGGTCGACTTCTACTTCGCCAACGCCGGGATCACCGGTGCCCCCGGCCTGCCCGGAGAAGCCGACTGGGACCAGGCCATCGACGTCAATCTGCGCTCGCACATCCGCGCCGCGCAGCTGCTGATTCCCGACTGGGTAAGCCGCGGGGAGGGATACTTCGTCTCGACTGCATCCGCCGCCGGACTGCTCACCCAACTCGGCGCCGCCACCTACTCGGTGACCAAGCACGCGGCGGTCGGATTCGCCGAATGGCTCAACATCACCTACGGCGACCAGGGCGTGCGGGTCAGCTGCCTGTGCCCGATGGGTGTCAACACCAAGTTGCTCTACGCCGGTGAACAATCCGGCGACCGGCTGGGCGATCTGGCCACCCGTGCGGTCACCACCGCCGGTGAGGTGCTGGAGCCCGCCGACGTCGCCGCGGAGGTGCTCGCCGCCATCGACGACGAGCGTTTTCTGATCCTGCCGCACCCGGTGGTGCTGGAGATGTTCCGGCACAAGGCAGGCGATTACGACCGTTGGCTGCGCGGCATGCGCCGCTACCAGCGCGGCCTGCTCGACTCCGAAGTGTCCTAGGTGAGGAGCCTGTATGTCCCTGTTTGAAATGTCTGAGCGCGCAACGAAATACCAGACGGATCTGCTGGAGTTCATGGACGAGTGCGTCTATCCGGCCGAGTCGGTCTACGAGACGCAGATGGCCGAATCCGGCAATCCGCACTTTCAGCCGCCGATCCTGGAGGAGCTGAAGGCGCAGGCGCGCCAGCGCGGTCTGTGGAATCTGTTTCACCCCCACCCGGAATGGGGTCCGGGCCTGACCAATCTGGAATACGCGCCGCTGGCCGAGATCATGGGCCGCAGCCCGCATCTGGCTCCCGAAGCCTGTAACTGTAGCGCGCCGGACACCGGCAACATGGAGGTGTTAACGCTGTTCGGCAGCGACGAGCACAAGGAGCGCTACCTCAAGCCGTTGCTGGAGGGCACCATCCGGTCGGCATTTGCGATGACCGAGCCGCAGGTGGCCAGCTCGGACGCCACCAATGTGCAGCTGTCGATGGTGCGCGACGGCGACGGCTACGTGCTCAACGGCCGGAAATGGTTCGCCTCCAACGCCTTGCATCAGAACTGCAAGGTGATGATCGTGATGGGCAAGACCGATCCCGACACCAATGTCTACCAGCAGCAGTCCATGATGGTGGTCCCCATCGACGCCCCGGGCGTTACGGTCATGCGCGGGCTGCCGGTCTTCGGCTACCAGGACCGCGAAGGCCACGCCGAGATCGACTTCAAAGACGTTCGGGTGCCCGCCAAAGACGTGCTGAAGGGTGAGGGTGAGGGGTTCGCGATTGCCCAGGCCCGGCTCGGCCCCGGCCGCATCCACCACTGCATGCGGGCCATCGGCATGGCCGAGCGGGCCCTGGAGCTGCTGTGCAGGCGGGCACGGTCACGGGTCGCGTTCGGCCGGCCGGTCTCCGACAACGCCAACATCCGCGACTGGATCGCCGAGGCGCGCATCGATATCGAGATGATCCGGCTGCTGACGCTCAAGACCGCCTACCTGATGGACACCGTCGGCAACAAGGCGGCACAGGTCGAGATCGCGGCGATCAAGGTCGCGGCGCCCAACATCGCGCTCAAGATCGTCGACCGGGCCATCCAGGTGCACGGCGGCGGCGGGGTCACCGAAGACTTCCCGCTGGCCGGGTTCTGGGCCCACCTGCGCACCCTGCGGCTGGCCGACGGCCCCGATGAGGTGCACAAGCGTGCTATTGCCCGCCAGGAGCTGCACAAGTACCGCGAGGACGCCCGATGACGACACAGGATTTCGCGGGGCGCACCGCGGTCATCACCGGCGGCTCGCGGGGGATCGGGCTGGCGATCGGGCAGCGGCTCGCCGAGGCGGGCGCCAACGTGGTCCTGACCTCACGCGACCAGGAGAGTGCCGACGCGGCGGCGGCCCAGGTCAACGGCAACGCGCTGGGCGTGGCCGCCCATGTCGCCGACGACGACGCCGCCCAGCGCTGCATCGACCTGACCCTGGAACGGTTCGGCAGCATCGATGTCCTGGTCAACAACGCCGGCACGAACCCGGCGTTCGGACCGCTGATCGACCAGGACCACGCCCGGTTCGCTAAGATCTTCGACATCAACCTGTGGGGGCCACTGTTGTGGACGTCCTGCGCGGTCAAGGCGTGGATGGGCGAGCACAGTGGCGTCGTGGTGAACACGGCCTCCATCGGCGGGATGAGTTTCGCGCCGCTGATGGGCATGTACAACGCCACCAAGGCGGCGCTGATCCATGTCACCAAACAGCTGGCGCTGGAGCTTTCGCCCGGCATCCGGGTCAACGCGATCTGTCCGGGTGTGGTGCGCACCAAGCTGGCCGAGGTGCTCTGGAAGGAACACGAGCAGGGGCTCTCGGGTGCCATACCGCTGGGCCGGATCGGCGAGCCGGGTGACGTGGCCGACGCGGTGTTGTTCCTGGCATCGGACGCGGCGAGCTGGATCACCGGACAGACCCTGGTCATGGACGGTGGCCAGATCCTCGGCGACGCAACCGGATTCCGGGCAGGTCTCGGTGGCTGAGGAGCCACTGGGGATCGACCCGGCGGCTGCGACCGCGTGGATCACCGAGCTAGGCCTGCCGGTGCGCGGGCCGCTGAGCTTCGAGCGGATCGGGATCGGACAGTCGAATCTGACCTACCGGGTGTCCGACGGCGCCGGCCACAGCTGGGTGCTGCGCCGGCCCCCGCTGGGAACATTGCTGGCCTCGGCCCACGACGTGGCCCGCGAAGCCCGGATCCTCGCGGCGCTGGACGACACCGACGTCCCCACCCCGAAGGTGTACGGGCTGACGCGGGACGCAGAAGACACGCCGTTGCTGCTGATGGAGTTCATAGACGGCGTGGTGGCCGACCGGATGTCGGTGGCGCAGTCGCTTTCTCCCGAGCGGCGTCGGCAGATCGGGCTGTCGATGCCCAAGACGCTGGCCAAGATTCACGCCGTCGACATCACCGCGGTGGGCCTGGATGATCTGGCCAGCCACAAGCCCTACGCCCAGCGTCAGCTCAAACGCTGGGCCGGGCAGTGGGAGAAGTCCAAGACGCGAGAGCTGCCCGCACTCGATGACCTGACCCGGCGTCTGACCGCCGCTGTTCCGCCTCAGCAGGAACTGACTCTGGTGCACGGGGACTTTCACCTGCGCAACGTGATCACCTCACCGAAGAGCGGCGAGGTGATCGCGGTGCTCGACTGGGAGTTGTCCACTCTCGGCGACCCGCTGGCCGACATGGGCAGCCTGCTCGCGTACTGGCCGCAGGTCGGCGAGGAGCACATCGCCGGGGAATTCATCATCAGCACCCTGGAGGGCTTCCCGGACCGGGCCGAGTTGGCCCGGGTCTATCTGGAAGAGACCGGACGTGACGCGGCGTCGCTGCAGTACTGGCATGCGCTGGGGCTGTGGAAGGTCGCGATCATCGCCGAGGGCATCGTGCGGCGGGTGCTGGACAACCCGGCGAACAAGGCCGCCGCGGGCACCCCGATCACCGCGTGGATCGATGCCCTGGCGGACAAGGCGTGTGAGGTCGCCGACGAGGCGGGTATCTGAGGTGAGCACGTCGTATCGCGCCGGCGCCGCCGCCGGCGGGGCCGACCTCGTCGACGGTGTCCCGCGCCGGAGAATCGCGGTGGCGGCGATGGTCGGCACCACGATCGAGTTCTACGACTTCTACGTCTACGCGGCGGCCGCGGTCACCGTCTTCCCGCAGCTGTTCTTTCCGAAGGGCAACCCCACTGCGGCGCTGTTGGCCTCGTTGGCGACGTTCGGCTTGGCGTTCGTGGCCCGACCGCTGGGCTCGATCCTGTTCGGGCACTACGGTGATCGGCTGGGCCGCAAATCCACCCTGGTCGCCTCGTTGTTGCTCATGGGTGTCGCCACATTCCTGATCGGTGTGCTGCCCACCTACCACCACATCGGTCTGCTCGCCCCGGTGCTACTGGCTGCCCTGCGGTTCTGCCAGGGCTTGGCGCTCGGCGGTGAATGGAGCGGTGCCGCGCTGCTGGCCACCGAGACCGCCAAACCGGGCCGCCGGGCGACGGCGGGCATCTGGCCGCAACTGGGTGCGCCCCTGGGCTATCTGATCGCCACCGCGATCTTCCTGATCCTGTTCGCGTGGCTGGGACCGGTCACCGGCGGCGCGGCCCCGGACGGTGCATTTCTCACCTGGGGTTGGCGCATTCCGTTTCTGCTGAGCGCCGTCATGGTGGCCGTCGGACTGTATGTCCGGCTGCGGCTCACCGAAACCCCGGTCTTCGCGCAGGCGATCGCCACCGGCGCGCCGGTGAACGCTCCGATCGCCCAGTTGCTGCGGAGGAGCTGGCGCCGGCTGATTATCGGCACGTTGGTGATGGTGGTGCCCTACACGCTCTTCTACACCGTGACCACCTGGAGTCTGAGCTACGGCACCGCCAAACGCCCGCCCGAGGGCTTCGGACTGGGCTACGGCTACGCCGACTTCCTCGGACTCCAGCTGATCGCCGTGCTGTTCTTCGTCTGCGTGCTGCCCATCGTCGGCAGGCTGGCCGACCACTTCGGCCGGCGCCCGTTGCTGCTGATCTTCACCGCCGGAATCATGGTGTACGGGACCACTTTCGGCGCATTCTTGAAGCCGACCGCATCCACCGGCGCGATGCTGGCCTTCCTGATCATCGGGATGACATTGATGGGGTTGGCGTTCGGTCCGATGAGTGCGGTGCTGCCCGAACTGTTCCCGACCAATGTTCGCTACACCGGTTCCGGCGTCGCCTACAACGCGGCGAGCATTCTGGGGGCGGCGGTGGCGCCGTTCATCACCACCTGGCTGGCCGCCAGCCACGGCGTGGCCTGGGTGGGCGGCTATCTGTCGACGGCGGCCGCCCTATCGTTCGTCGCGCTGCTGGCGATGCATGAGACTCGGGATACCGAGCTGCATGACGTCGGAGTCGCCGACCACGTCGGTGACGCCCTGCACCCCGGCTGATCTTCGCGGGTGCCTGGCGAGGTCAGGGGCGTGGCGCGCCGAACCAACGGCTCAGCGCGGCCTCCAGGGAAGGCCGCCGGCTGGAGTCGAAGTCATCGGTCGCCCAGGCGACGTAGCCATCGGGACGGATGAGCATGGCCGCAGCCGGGGGCTCGGACATCGCAGCCGTGGTGGCGTCGACCCGATCGGCCCACGGCCGTGCGGCAGCTGCTGCGGTGCCGTCGGACAGGTCGAGCAGCACCGCACGACCACGGTGCAAAAGTTCGGCGACCCGGCTGCCGTCATCGAAGGTGAGGTCGGGGACATGCCAGCCGGACAATCGGTGGTCGTCGCCGACGTCGTAACGGACATGGCTGCCGGCGAGCAGTTCGGCAAGATGTGCCGACACCGCCGGGATCGCGGTCAGTTCACCGAAAAGCTCCCGCAGCGCGGCGACATGCGGTCCGGGAGATATCAGTGCGGTCTGGGCCATCGAGTGCATCATCACCCGCTGTCCCAGCGGCTGACGCTCGGACTCGTAGGTGTCCAGCAACCCGTCGGGCGCCCAACCGTTGATCTGAGCGGCCAGCTTCCAGCCGAGGTTGGCAGTGTCCTGCAATCCCAGATTCAGACCCGGGCCACCCATTGCGCTGTGGACATGAGCGGCGTCGCCCAGGAGCAGCACCCGTCCAGCGCGGTAGTGCTCGGCCTGGCGGCTGTTCTGCCCGTCGATCCGGCGCAACGCGTGCGGGCCGGGCCCGGGCGGCTCGGCGAACGCGACGTCGACGCCCAGGATGCGCTGCAGGCTTTGCCGGAGCTCGGCAAGCGTCATCGGGCCGGTGTCCCCCGACCGGCCGAACTCCAGTGTGCCCAACAGTGACCGATCGGGTTCGAGCTCGCCGAAGATCACCATTCCGTTGTCAAACCGGTTGTGGCCATGGGCGATCCGACCGAATCCCGGTATCCGAAGGCTGCGATCGGCGGCGCGCAGGCGCTCCGGGATGTGCACATGGGCCAACCGGGAAACCGTCGGCGCCGTGGTCCCGGGAAAGGCGATTCCGGCCGTCTTGCGCACGATGCTGTGGCCGCCGTCGGCGCCAACCAGATAGTCGGTGCGCAGGAGGTAGTCGCCGTCGGGGGAGCTGACCTTAGCCACCACTGCGTCGTCCCGGGTGGCCAGGCCGGTGAGCCGGTGGCCCCAGCGAACTTCGACGCCGAGCTCGCCGGCCCGCTCCAGGAGCTGGCGCACCAACTGCGGCTGGGCCACCGGGAGTAGATACATCGGGTTGGGCCGGGCGCCGGTGAAGCTCATCGACAGATCCAGGGCCATCCCGGAGAACATCCACGCGGGGACGGGCTGTGGGGGACCGGCTACGCCGCTGAACCTGTTGTAGAGCCCTCGCAGGTCGAGCATCCGAACCACTTGCCCGACAAGGCCATTAGCCTTGGGCTCCGAGCTGGGGCCGGGCAGCTGGTCGAGCACCACGGGGTGGACTCCGGCCAGGGCGAGCTCGCACGCCAACATCAGCCCGTTGGGCCCGGCGCCGGCGACGATCACGGGGTGCTCTGCTGCAGCGGTCACGCTTCGGCCTTCCTGTCGGCGGGTGCGGGAAGCCCCGCGGCGACGTCGGCGAACGCGGCGCGCAGCAACCGCGGGTAGGCGACCGGCGGGTCCAGCATCACGTAGCTGTCCATGGTGGCCTCGACGACCGCGTGGACCACCGCTGCGGCGAGGCGCGGAAAGGTGTCACGCTCCGAATCGGTGCCGGTGCGCTCGGCGATCGCCGTGGCGAAGTCGTCGAACAGGGTGCGGGGAAAGGTGTTACGGAGGTCGCTGTTCGCCAGCATCGTGCGGAGCGCGGCAAGTTCGGCGCGGTTCGGTGGCCTGTTCGCGTCACCGGTTGCGGCGGCGAAGTTGTCTTGGATCGGCCCGAGGATGGCTTCGGTGATCGATGTCCACAGCGGCTCGTGATCGGGACGCTCACGCAGCAGGGCGACACTGCGGCGCAGACGCTCGGTCTGCCGGTAGGCCAGCGCTTCGTACTTGGTGGAGAAGTAATTGCTGAACGTCCGCAGTGACACTCCGGCGAGACCTGCGATGTCTTCCCGGGTCACGTTCTCCAGACCGCGATCGAGGGCCAGTTGGAGGGTGGCGTCGGAGAGGGCACGACGGGTGTCGGCTTTCTTGCGTTCACGCAACCCGGTCATGGCGCCAGCGTACAGAAATATTGCCCACTAGGCAAAAATGCCTTTAAGGCAAATATTGGACCGAATCTATCCGGTCAGCGTGGCGCCGAACACCTGCCGCATCGCCGCCCAGTGCCGGGCCGCGGCGTCGGCGTCATAGGGCGCGTTGTCGGGCACCGCGAAACCGTGCGCGGCCGGATAGAACTCCACGGTGTGCGTGACGCCCGCGGCACTGAGCGCCTCGTCCAGGGTCGCGGCATGCGCCTGCGTGAACGACGCGTCGTTCTCGGCGCCGGCCACATAGACGGTGGCCGTCATCCGGTCGGCCAGCAGGTGCGGACTGTCCGCGGCGTCGGTGACCAAGCCGCCGCCATGGAACGACGCCGCCGCCGCCACCCGGTCGGGCACGCGCCCGGCGACCACGACCGACGTGCGTCCGCCCATGCAGTAGCCGCACACGCCGAACTTCTCCCCGCGCACTTCGGGCCGGCCGGACAGATAGTCGAAGAACGCCTGGGCGTCGGTGGCCATCCGGTCCGGGGTCACCTGCCCGATCATCGAGAACAGCCGACCGCGCTCCTTGGCGTCGGCGAACACCGTGGCCATGTCGAACGGCGCCCAGCCGGGCTGCCGGTAATACACATCGGGAAGCAGCACGGCGTAGCCGTAGCCGGCCAGTTCGGCGGCCATCTGGTCGAAGGCCGCCCGGACCCCGCCGGCGTCGGGATACATCACGACGCCGGGCCAGGGCCCGGGCCCCTCCGGCGTGAACAGGTGAACGGGGCAGTCGCCGTCGGGCGTGGTGATGGTGTCGGTGATCGTGGGCATGGCCTCCGTTGTACTCCGACCGATCGCCGCTGTGTTGATTGCGGCGACCCGCGGCGCGTGGCTTCGCCGCGCTTGCGATCGCCGCTAAGCTGGCGGCGTGCCGATCGCGACCCCGTACGAGGATCTGCTGCGGTTGGTGCTTGAGAGCGGAACCCCGAAGGCGGACCGTACCGGCACCGGCACCCGCAGCCTGTTCGGCCACCAGTTGCGCTACGACCTGGCCGCCGGATTCCCGCTGATCACTACCAAGAAGGTGCACCTCAAGTCGGTGATCTACGAGCTGCTGTGGTTTCTGCGCGGTGACTCCAACATCGCCTGGCTTAACGAACACGGGGTCACCATTTGGGACGAATGGGCTAGCGCGACCGGTGATCTCGGACCGGTCTACGGCGTGCAGTGGCGGTCTTGGCCGACCCCATCCGGAGAACACATCGATCAGATCGCGCGCGCGGTGGAGTTGCTGCGCACCGACCCGGATTCGCGCCGCATCATCGTCTCGGCGTGGAACGTCAGCGAACTGGACAAGATGGCGCTGGCGCCCTGCCACGCCCTGTTCCAGTTCTACGTCGCCGATCAGAAGCTGTCCTGCCAGCTCTATCAGCGCAGCGCCGACCTGTTCCTCGGCGTGCCGTTCAACATCGCCAGTTACGCGCTGCTCACCCACATGATGGCCGCGCAGGCCGGGCTGGGCGTCGGTGAGTTCGTCTGGACCGGCGGGGACTGTCACATCTATGACAATCACGTCGATCAGGTGCGCGAGCAGCTGTCCCGGCAGCCCCGGGCATACCCCAAACTGGTTCTGGGGAAACGTGATTCGATCTTCGATTACACCTACGACGACATCGAGATCTGCGACTATGATCCGCACCCGGCGATCAAGGCGCCCGTGGCGGTATGACGATCAGTCTGATCTGGGCTCAGTCGAAGTCCGGGGTGATCGGCCGTGCCGGTGGCATCCCCTGGCGGGTGCCTGAGGACCAGGCCCGCTACAAGCAGCTCACCGTGGGCCACACCGTGGTGATGGGGCGGCTGACCTGGGAATCGCTGCCCGCCAAGGTCCGGCCGTTGCCGGACCGGCGCAATGTAGTGCTCACGCGACAGCCGGACTATGTCGCCGACGGCGCCACCGTCGTGCCGACCCTGGAACAAGCCCTCGACGGCGACGACATCTGGGTGGTGGGCGGCGCGGAGATCTACGCGCTGGCGTTGCCACTGGCCAGCCGCTGCGAAGTGACCGAGGTCGATATCGACCTGCCGGTGCAGGACGGCGACACCGTGGCGCCGGTGCTCGACCAGTCCTGGCAGGCCAGCACCGGGGAGTGGTTGACCAGCCGAACCGGTCTGCGCTACCGCTATCTGACCTATCACCGGACTTCGTGCCGGTCCTGACCGCCGCGCAGGCGCGCCGAATCGCCGTTGCGGCACAGGGTTTCACGCAGACCAAGCCCGCTGCGACTGTCACCAGGGCGCACCTGAAGCGGCTGGTCTCCCGCATTCAGGTACTGCAACTCGACTCGGTGTCGGTGGCGGTACGTGCCCACTACGCGCCGGTGTTCAGCCGGCTCGGCCCCTATGACCGGACCGTGCTGGACCGTGCCGCGTGGAGCCACAGCGCTCGCTCGCCGCGGTTGTTGGTCGAGTACTGGGCACACGAGGCGGCGTTGATGGCCGTCGAGGACTGGCCGCTGTTGCGGTGGCGGATGCGGCACTACACCCACGGCCGGTGGGGCAACGTACGACCCAACCCTGAGCTGGCCGACGGCATCGTCGCAGCGGTCTCCGAGTTGGGCCCGGCCACCGCCGGCGAGATCGAGGAGCACCTGGCCGCCGGCTCGGGTCGGGCGGGCAGTGGGCCCTGGTGGAACCGCAGTGACACCAAATGGGTGGCCGAGGCGCTGTTCGCCGCCGGAGTGCTGACCACCGCCACCCGGGTCGGGTTCGCCCGGCACTACGACCTGGTGGAGAACGTGCTCCCGGCCCAGGTGCTGGCCCGAGAGGTCGACGACGACGAAGCGGTACAAGAGCTGGTCCGCCGCGCCGCCGGCGCGCTGGGGGTGGGGACCGAGGCCGACCTGCGCGACTATTTCCGGCTGTCGGCCGCCCAGGTGAAACCGGCGATCGCGAAGCTGGTGGCAGACGGCGAACTGGAACCCGTACAGGTGGATGGCTGGAACGCTGCCGCTTATCTGCGTTCCGGGCAGTCGATTCCGCGAACCGACCGCGGCACCGCGCTGCTCTGCCCGTTCGATCCGCTGATCTTCTTCCGGCCGCGGGTGCAGCGGCTGTTCAATTTCTTTTATCGCATCGAGATCTATACCCCGGCGCCCAAACGCCAGTACGGCTATTACGTGTGGCCGTTCCTGCTGGACGGGGAGCTGGTGGGCCGGGTGGACCTCAAGGCCGACCGGCAACACGATGCCCTGCACGTGGTCGGGGCGTTCGCCGAAGAGGGGCGGTCGCGCGGGCGGGTGGCCGAGGCGCTGATCGACGAGCTGAGGTCGATGGCGTCCTGGCTCGGGTTGAGCCAGGTGAGCGTGGGGGAGCGCGGGGACCTGGCAGCCGAGCTGCGCCGGCGGGTGCTCGTCAACTGAACAGGCGCCGCCGGGCGCTGCCAGCCAGTGTGGTCGCGCCTTCTCGGGCCGCCTGCGCCAGCTCGGTTCCGCGGTCGGCGGCGACTTCGGCGAGTTGTGCTCCCCGTTCGCCGGCCGACTCGAGCAACGGTCCGGCCTTCGCACTCACCCGCTCGGCGAGTTCGCGACCGTGTTCCAGGCCGGTCAGCAAGCCTGCGCTCACCTTGTCGCCGACTGCCTCCAGCGCGGTATCACCGGACGTGGTGGGCAAGGCGGTGGCGGCCCGCCGATAGGTGCGACGCGCGGCCCGACGGGCCCGCCAGCCCAGCGAAGGTTTTCCTTCGGTGTCGGCGGCGGCGATCATCAGTCCGCCGATCAGGCTGACGTCGGTCAGGAACGCTTGGCGCTGTTCGGTCCTGCGTTGCGGATCGGACTCCGCCCAGAACATGTGCCCCCCTGCGCTGCCCGGAACGACCGTGCATGCCAGCACCGCAGCCGCAACCCGCGGCAGCCTGCCGCTGGCCAGCAAAGCGCCACCGCCGATCTGCACCAGCGCGTTGGCTTTGGCGAATGCTTCGACGTCGGAGGGCACCTTCGCCGCTATCTCGTCGGGCAACTGTTTGAGTCCGTCGAACGCCGGACGGGCCGTCTGCCCGGCTTGCTGCGGCCGGCGCAACGCGTCCACGCCTTGACCGATAAACGCTGCCGCGAGCAGCGGACGGGCGATCTTTCGCATCAACACGGGAGCCCCTTGTCGCCGGTGGGATTACTGTTCGGCACGCTCGCGTGCCTCGTCCGCAGCGGCCTTGGCGCGGGCCTTTTCGGCCTCCGCTTCCTTGGCCGCAACCTCGCGTTGAGCTTCGGCCTTGTCCTGCTGCGCTTGGCCTTCCCGCTTCAGTGAGTCGTCACCGGTCACTGTGCCTAGAGCTTCTTTGGCTTTGCCCTTGACATCTTCGACAACGCCTTTGATGCCGGCCTCGGGCCCACTGTCCTGGTCGCTCATGGGGTGTGTCTCCCTCCTTCGGCGGGCCGGGGTGGCCGCCGATTGGCTCGGGATACCCGCCGATGCTTACGACGTAAACTTCGATCGTCCGGGGCCGTCGCCCCGGCGGTGAGACCGGCGAAGCGGCCCGGACGGCGCTAGGGTGGCGACGGGAGCTGATCGGCGACGCTGATGACTGGCGCGCTGGTCCGGGGGTCGGGATGTCGGGGTGATCGCATGCGGGTTTCTTCTGCGTGGGTACTTGTTGTCGCGGGCGCTGTGCTGGCCGCCGGGTGTGGCCGCCCGGGGGGCGTCTTGAAACCGGCCGCCACCACCCCTACGTCGCCGGCGACGACCCATGCCGTCGCGCCCGTCGCCGAGGACGCCCTGCGCGCTCTGCTGCTCACCCCCGAACAGATCAACCCGATCATGGCGGCGACCGACATGGCCGTCACTCGCACCCACACCGCCCTGTCCGATGACAGCGCCACCATGCAACCGCAAGAATGCCTGGCCATCGACGGTGCGGCCCAGGCCCCGGTATACGCCGACAGCGGCTACACCGGGGTGCGGGAGCAGGCGCTCAGTGAGGGCGACGACTTCGAGCACTTCGTCGAGCAGGCCGTCGTCGCGTTTCCGTCAGCCCAGCAGGCCGCCGCATTCTTTGCCGACGCCGCCCGACAATGGCCGGCCTGCCACGAATACAGCCACCTGCAGAGCGGCACCACCTGGACCGCCGGGCCTATCGTCAACGCCGACGGCATGCTGAGCACCGTCGCGACCCAGGACAACGCGGGCAACGACGTGAGCTGGGCCTGCGGCCGGGCGTTGACCGTGGCCAACAACGTCGTGGTTGATGTCAACACCTGCAGCGCGGACCCCAAGGACTCCGCGGTGGTCATCGCCCGGCAGATCGCGGCGAAAGTACCGAACGGCTAGGGCAGGTACAGGCCGCGAATGCGGTGGTACCGGTGCCGTCCCGCCAGGGCGTTCGCGGCCTGCAGGCCCGACATGACGGCCGCCTCGATGCACCCGGCGTTCATTCCGGAGTCGGTCCAATCGCCGGCCAGAACCAGGTTGTCGTAGCCGCTCTCGTCCGCGCGCAGCCGGTATCGGTCGGTGCCGGGGATCGACTGCACATACCGGTCCGAGGGATCGACGTTGACGCTGACATGCTGGGTTTCCACTGCGGCGCAGCCGGTTTCGCCGTCGGCGCCGCTGAGCAACCGCCAGTCGAATCCGTCTTCACCGGCCGCGCCGGGAAGGAACCGGTGCAGGTGCTTGTCGAGGTGGTCGGCGACCTGCCGATGGACCCGCTGCTGGTGTCGGTGCAGGTAACCCGGCCCGACCTCGTCGGTGGGCCAGGCCGCATCCAGGGTGCCGCAGAAATAGGCCACCGTTGCGGGGCGATCCTGCTCGGGCCAGTCTTCGGCCCACAGGGTCTGCGGCATGGACGCCCAGGTCTCGAACGGGGGAACGTAGGCACTGAGCGTCACGCCCGGATCGTTCCAGCCCAGCGCCGGTTCGCACGCGCGCAACCAGATCTGGAAGGCCTGGGTGGCGACGGTTTGTATCTTCGTGGTCATCTGCCGCCACTCCGGCTGGTCTTCGATCAGCTCCGCGGCGACCACCGGCAGCATGCCCAGGGACACGGCCAGGACGATGTGGTCGAAGTCGACACCCCGCCGCAGCACCCGGGACTCGGCGTCGGCGCTGTCCGACCAATGGGTTTCCAAGGCATGCCAACCACCCTCGGGGATCTGGTCGGGCGTGGCGAGTTGGTTGGTCAGCGGAGCGCTGGGGAACACCGGCAAGCCGTGCACCGTAGTCAACGGCTGGTAGCCGGTGAGGCCGTCCGCGAGCCGCACCTGCCGGCCAAACGTGATGGTGTCGACCGCTTGTCGCGCGGCGTCCAGCTGCAGCGCGTCGAGTCGGTGGAAGAACTCGAACTCCACACCGCGCCGCCGCAACGCCTGGTACAGCGGAGCGATGACGACGTCACCCATCCCGGCGGTCATCTTCCAGAAGATCGACCCCTGGTAGCCGAACAGCACCTGACCGGTCAGAAAGACCGCCAGCCCGGCGGCGAACGCCGGCTGGCCGGGATCGGCGTCGCGGTACCCGAAGACCAGGTCGTACATGCCACGCACCAGCGCGAATTCGGTGACGTCGGGGTGCGCACCGTGGCGCAGGATCCAGTCGTTGAAATCTTCGTCGTTGATGGCCCGCATCCCGCGTGGGTCGGTCACCAGGTGGTCGGCAAGGATTCCGCGGATCACCGCGGTCATCAGAGACAGCAGCAGCCACGACCGTCGATGGTCGGGCCGCCGCTCGTAGTCCAGCGCGGCGCGCGCCGCCGCCACCGCGCCGTCGATCACCGCGGACAGGCCCCGGCGGGCCGTCTGCGGATCGCCCAGCGCAAGCAGTGCTGCCAGCGTCGCGTCGATGACCGCGTCGATCCATCGCTCGGTGGGCGGCGGGTCCGGGTGGATGGACAACGTGAGTCCGGGAGCGACGGTGCCGCGCAGGGATTCGGCGAAATCGCGGACCAGTCGCAGCGCCCGGACGGTGAATTCCACCACCGTCATCTCCAGGCCGGTGCCGTCCGGGTCACCGGGCAGTCCGTCGGTTCGGGTGAAGCTGCCCAGCCAGACCAACCAATCGCTGCCGACCCGGTCGGCCAGCCCCACGTTGTCCGCCGGAATCAGGGCCTGGTCCCAGATGCTGATCGGCGCTGCCGGATCGGTTGTGGCCCGGTCGAGTTCGGCATAGCACTCACGAAGCAGAGTGAAGGCGTTCTGGTAGGAGCCCAGCCAGATGTGCAGGCCGTGCTCTTCGATGCGGCCGTGCCGGCCACGGCTGGAAGCGCCTTTGCCGCCGAGACGCCAACCGCGCTGGTAGACGGTGATGGAGTCGAAGCGGTCTCGCCAGCCGGGTTCGCTCAGCCGCCAGGCGGCGCTCAGCCCGGCCATACCGCCGCCAAGGATGGCTACCTTGCCACCCGGCCGATTCACCCGAGCAGCGTTCTGGCTCGATCCAGCTGCGGCCAGTCGCTGCCGGCTGGGCAGCGTGCCACCGCCTCGGCCAGCAGTTCGCGTGCGGAATCGTCCCGCAGATCGACAAGATCCATCGCCGCTTGCAGTTCGTAAACGTGCGCCGCCTGCCGGCGTGCCGTGTCGATGGCGCAGTGCAGGTCGGTGGCGCGGGCCTGCGCGTCCCCGGAGGTGTGAGAGCGCAATCGCAGCAACTCGGCGCGGTAGAAGTTCACCGCGGTCTCGTCGGCCAGTGCCAGCGCGCCGTCGAGGCATTCGCGTGCCCTGCTGGTGTCGCCGGCGGCCAGCAGCAGCCGGGCCAGCACGCCGTCGTAGTAGGTGGAGAACAGTTTGACCTCGGCTGTCCGCAGCGCCGCCCCGAGCGCGGTCATAGTCGCGATGTGCGGCGCCAACCGGTCAGGGCCGGTGTCCTGGCCCGAAAGCGCCGACAATGCGTCGATAGCACCCTGTTGAGTGGTGGCGATCATCGTCCAGTACTCGAAGCCGTGCCGTTCGGCCTGCGCACGCAGGGCTGCGACCACGTCGCCGGCGCGGTCGAGCAGGCCGGCTTCCATACACATGAAGACTTCGGTGAACCGCTGATAGCAGTGGCTGAACGGTCCCTGCGGAAACCCGATATCCCTTGCCCGCCGGACGGTTTCGGTGAACTGCTCGTCGGCGCCGGCAAGATCGCCTTGGATGAATCGCGCCATCGCCAGGTGCATGTGCATCGACGCGAGCGCATCGCTGGGGATGAACCACAGGGATTCGAAATCGGGCAGCTGCGCGTCTTTCATTGCCGCGACGGCTTCCTCCAACAGCGCCCGGGCTTTGCCGAAGTCACCGAGAAACCAGGCGACCATGCCGAATGCGGCGGCATTGGTCGGCCCGAACAACTTCTGCTCGTTGGGTCGCTTCGATCGGGCGTACTCGGCCACCCGCAGGGCGCGGCGCAGATCACCTCGCGGCAGGTAATAAGCCCACAACGCGGTCATGGTCGACAGGAAGCCGTCTTGGCGTGGGTCGGTGGCGCCGAGCTTCAGGCAGCGTTCGAAGTCCTTGGCGGCCTTGGGGCTGGCAGTTCCCTCCACGGCCGAGGTGAGGAAGCCGCGCCGAAGCCGGCACAGCACTTCGCGGCGATCGCGGGACGCTCCGACCGGGGCTCGGCGCAGCTGCTCGATGGCCTGGGTGAGGCAGACGCGGGCCTCGTCGAGGGCGCCGCGCTGCCGGGCGTCATGCGCCGCCTTCTGGTGGGCGTCGGCGGCGGCCTCGAATCGCTCCGCCACCCGGTAGTGCAGAGCGACCAGATGCCAATCCGGATTGTCCGAATCGCCGACCAGGGTGTCGGCGACCCGGCCGTGCAGTTGGTGCCGGACACTCGGCGGCGGCAGCTCGTAGGCGACCTCGCGGAGCAGTTCATGTCGGAAACGCCAGCAGTCCTTGGTTATCGGCTGGAAGACCCGCGCGGCCACCAGCGCCGCAACGGCGTCATCGAGATCGGCCTCGGTCATGTCCAGGACGGCTTTGAGCATGGCCCGATCGAATTCCCGGCCGATGGTGGCGGCCGCTTCGACGACCTGGATCGTGTTGCTGCTGGCCCGAAGCCGCGAGAACAGCGGCTCATACAGGGCGTCCGGAACCCGCGCCCACCCCGCTGCGTCGTGCGGCTGCTCGTGCAGCTTGGCGACCACCTCTTCGATGTACAACGGCACGCCGTCGCAGCGTCGCCGGACCTCGGTGTGTTCCGCGCCGGACAAGGCGGGATTCAGCGCGGTGATCAACTCGTCGGTCTGTGCTGCCGTCAACGGTGCGAGCTCGAAGGCCTTGAGCTGGGGGAGGTCCGGCAGCGAGCTGAGCTCGCGGGCGGTCAACACCACCAGCAGCGTGCCCGGGTCGGCTGCGAGCAGCGAGGCGACCACGTCACGCGTCGACGGGTCGAACCACTGCAGATCTTCGGCCAACAGGACCGCCGGGCCCTGGCCTGCGCAGGCGAGCAGGTAACGGACGACGGCATCGATGATCTGCCCGTAGAGCTTGGCGCCCTCGACACGGGTGGGCTGATAGCCGCCTTCGGCCGGGATCTCCAACGCGGCCGCCAGCAACGGCACCGTCGCGACCGGATCGAGTCCGCGCGCGGCGACCTCGTCTTCGAGCAGCCGCAGCCGGTCGGCCGGTGCCGTCGTCCGCTCGATCCCGGCCCGCTGTTCCAGCAGCGTACGAACGGGGTGGAGCCCGGCGTCGGCGTGAAACGGCGATCCGATCAGGGCGAGCACCGGCCTGCCGGACTGCTCGGCCAGATCCGCTGCGGCGGTGGCCAACCGGCTCTTGCCCATGCCCGCCTCGCCGCTGAAGCAGACCCCCGGAACACTCAGCGTGCCGTGCCGGGCGTGATTCCAGGCCTCGTGCAGGTGAGCGAGCTCGACGTCGCGGCCGACCAACTGCCCCAGCGGGACCCGCGAGCGGCCGACGTGCTCCTTGACGACCCGGTAGTGTTCGACCGGCTCGTCGATGCCTTTGACCGGTTGGGCGGGTTGGGCTTCGAGCTCGAAGTGGCCGGCCACCAGCGGCGCCACCGCCGCAGACACTACGACACCTCCAGGGGGCGCCAGGCCCGATACCCGAGAGGCCAGGTTGGCGCCCAGGCCGTACACGTCGTCCTGCGCCACATCGAGATACACCATGCCCCGATGCACGCCCACCCGTACTGAGATGTCGAAGCCGAAGCGCGCTCGCACCCGATCGCTGAGCCGGTCCACTTCGCGGGTGACGTCCAGGCCGGCCTGCACCGCTCGCCGGACGTCGTTCTCATGGGCGCTGGGGTGGCCGAACACGGCGAGCAGACCGTCGCCCTTGGTGGAGAAGACGTGGCCTTCATAGCGGTTGACGATCTCATCCACCTGCTGGCGGTAACGACCGATCACCGTCCGGTAGATCTCCGGCTCGATGCGGGTCGACAACGCGGTCGAGTTCACTACGTCAGCGAAAAGTATTGTCAGCCGCCGTAGTTCACCAGAGCCGGCGAGCGGCGCGCAGAGCAGGTCTTCGGCGTCCTGATTGCCGGTGTCGACGGTGAGCACCTGCTCGGCGAGCGCGCTGGCGGTGGCACGGTCGCCGCTGTTCGCCGCCTGAATCGCTTGATCCAGCAGGTCGTCGATCTCGTCGGGCTCGTCGGTGATGCTCATAGGTCGACGACGACGTCCATTTCCTGGGCCTGCCCGGATCCGGCCGGCAAGCAGGTCAACCGAATTCGGCCGCGGTAGGTGCCGCTGACGTAATCGGGTCCGCGTACCCCCACCCGGAATCGGGTGGCGAAGGTCCGTAGCACGCCCGGCACCAACACCATCGCCTGCGGGGGAATGGCGTACGAGGTTCCGATGGCGACGAACGGTGCGGTGATCGACAGCATCCGCTCGCATCCGGTGCCGGGTGGAGCCTCGAGGAAGTCGGAGAGTTCGACGTCGTCGGCGCACTGCGAGCCGCACTGCGACATCAGCGCGTCGGACACCTCGTAACCTGCGGTGGCTGCGAGGTTGATCAGCCGGCGAACCGCCTGTGCCCATTGCGCGGAACCGAACGCGCCCTCGCCGATCCGGTGGTCGGCGTCGAGCACGATTGCGCCGGCCTCATCGACCAGCTGCCGAGACGCCTGGGCGTACCGGTGGATGCCCTCGTTGATGTCTCTCATGTGCCGCCGCCCTGGGGTGGTGTGCGCAGCCGCTGCAGGTAGCGCCACGGGTCGGTCGCCAGCCGGGCGGTCAGATCGGCGGCGAACGCGATGGACTCCTCAACCGGCGGCACTCCGCCCGCACATTTGGCGGCCAATGCTGCACTGCGCTGCGACATCTCGTCGATGCATTCATTGAGCATCTCGATCGCCACTGCGACAGCCCGCTGCGTCGGGTCCGGTTGGGCCGGCGGGGCCGGGATCTTCGGCTGGCCGGCAGCCGGCGTAGACGGTTCCCACGCTGTCCAGCCCACTGGACCGTCCTTGGCCCGCTTGGCCACTCCGCCGAGCAGCATCTCGACGCCTTGGTCGCCGTAGCCCAGCACGCAGGCGAACAAGGCGGTGGGGAACCAGCCCAGGTCGCGGAAGCCGACGACTTTCCTGGTGCGCACCTGCACACCGTGCAGCGTCGGATCGCCGACCGTCGACGTCATCCTGATGAAGCCTTCATCGATCACCATGGCGCCGTCGCCGTGTTCCCCGGGCGCCGGGTCGTCGTCGAGCATGTAGTTGACCCACGCCGTGGGTGGGGACACCGGCTCGCCAACCCCCGGCCCCTTCCAGTACTTCAGCGGCGTCAGCATCTGAGGCATCCCGACGATCCCGCACGTGGTGCTGAAGTGCTCGAGGACCCGGCTCCAGCCGTCCGGGCGGATCGGCATCGCGTCCATCGAGCAGAAGAACGGCAGGCAACGCGCCCAGTTCAGCGGGTCGATGACGTCCTTCAAATCATTGAGCGACACCTTCGTGCTGGTGAAGTCGGTGGTCAGCACGACGCACAGCCGGCCCCGCACCCACTTGGGTTTGGCGTTGCACAGCGGGACCATCGCGATGTCGGCCTTTACCGACCCAGACAGCACCACCTGCGACCAGTCGCTGCGGCCGTTGAAGTCGTGCCGCAGCAGATCGAGCAGCTCGCCGCCGTCAGTCCCGGCCAGGGCGAGGGTCTGGCTGAAGGCCGCGTCCCACTCGCTGGGCGGGTAGTAGGCGGGCAGATGACTAAGCGCACCGATCGCATACACCATGCGGGACAACACAACCGGTGTCAGCTGCGCGGCCCCAGGTGCGTCGGCGGCAGCGGCTTGGCCGGCGTCTGTCATCCGCCGGGACTGTGCCGGCGTCGACCCCTGGTTCCGCAGTACGGTCAGCGCCTCGCCCAGATCGGGCACGGCCGGTGATTCCGGCCGCTCGGGATCGGTCGGGTCCGACCGGCGCAGGAAGCCGAGTAATTCGTCGTACCAGCCCGCATTAGCACCGGTGCTGCCCGGAAGATAACGCTCGACGATAGCTTCGATTTCCGGGTCTGAGGTGTTGATGACCGCTTGATCGAGAGCGCCGTAAAGCGCCAGCAGAGATTGCGCCGCAGTTGCCATATCGGTTGCCGCCATTGCGTCTCCGATCACCCAAGTAAGCAGGTAGTATACGGCGGTCGGGTTGATTCTCGGCAGCCCCGAAAGTGAATTCTTTTGCAGAGCACAGCTGATTTCCTTAAGGAGGGAATCGGTGTCGGACAAAGCGCTCGGTGACGGCACCATCGACGACTTACCCTGGGCATCAATTTTTGATCCCGCTGCGAATGCGCGAGCACTCAATGCGATCCAGGCCGAGGGCTTCCGTGCTGCCCGCCGAATCATCGACGAATTCGCTCAGGCAGTTGCGGCGCCGCGCGACGGTGCCGCCGCCGCGGATCCCACCGGTCCGCCGGACCTCGAACGGTTCACCCGAGCTTGGTGGTCGACGGCCGGGCAGTTCCTGCTGCGGTCGTCTCCGGCGCGGCCGCAGGGTGACGCGGGGGCCGTGACACTGGACGTCAATGACCCGGCGTCGAAGGACGCCGTCAGGCTGGAAGCCACCGGCCCGGGCTCGGCCACCGGCGAGGTCTGGTTGCACAACCGCGGGACCGACGACCGCGCGGCGGTCCGGCTGCGCTGTAGTGAGCTGCTCGGCCACGGCGGCCAGGTGATCGGGACCGGCGCGGTGCGGCTGGACCCCGCCGCGGTGCCGATGCCGCGCCGGTCCAGCCGTGGCGTGCAGATCACCGTCGACGTCGGCCCTCAAGTGTGTCCCGGCACCTATCGCGGCACCCTGCTGGCGGTCGGGTATCCCGATCTGTGGCTGCCCGTGGTGCTCACCGTCGCGGCGCGGGAATCGTGACTGACATCGCCGACCGCGCATCGGTGGCCGCGGTCGATGAGCGACTGGGTGAGGTCGCCAGGATGGTCCGCCGTTCGATGCTCGACGCGCTGCCCGACGGTGAGCCTGCCAAGTGGCTATACGCACCGCTGCGGGCTTATCCGCAGCGGCCGGGTAAGGCGCTGCGGCCCGCGCTGTGCCTGTCGGCCGGCCGGGCCTTCGGCGCGGACACCGACGCCTTACTCGGTATCGCCGTGGCGATCGAGTTGCTGCACAACGCTTTCCTGGTGCACGACGACATCGCCGATGGCAGCGAAATGCGCCGCGGCAGGCCGACGTTGGGAGCCCTGTACGGCATGGCGACGGCGATCAACACCGGTGATGCGTTGGCGTTGGTCGCCGGGCAGGTACTGCGGCGCGCGACCCGGCAGCTCGACCGAGACCTGGCCGAATTGGTGTGGGCCGAGTTCGACACGATGGCGTTGCGGACCCTGGAGGGACAGGCGATCGAAGTGGGCTGGCAGGCCGACCAGGTGGACGACCTGCGGCCCGAGGACTACCTGAACCTGATCCTGCACAAGACCTGCTGGTACACCACCATCCATCCGCTGCGGGTCGGGGCGATGGTGGGGTCGCGAGGCACCGCGGAACTGGGGACGCTGGTGCGGTTCGGATTTCATTTCGGTGCGGCGTTTCAGATCCGCGATGATCTGCTGAACCTGGTCGGCGACGAACGGGTCTACGGCAAGGAGATCCTGGGCGATCTTTACGAAGGGAAGCGCACACTGCCGCTGGTCCATCTGCTGTCGGTGGCGCGGACACCCGACCGGGACCTGCTGGCGGACTACCTGCGCCGCAGTCGATCGCAGCGCTCAGCCGAGCTGGTGGCGCGGGTGCGCACCATGATGGACGACTACGGCAGCATCGCGTTCACCCGTGAGTACGCCGAGGGCATTCTGCTGGCGGCCCAGGAGTACTTCGAGCAGGCGTTCGCCGATGCCCGCCCCGGCCCGGATCTGGACTTCCTGCGCTCGCTGGTGCCTTACGTGTGGGCGCGGTGGCGCTGACACCGGCCCGGCACGCCTTAAGGTGAGTGCCGTGGCCGAGACGGCGCCGCTGCGCGTGCAACTGATTGCCAAGACCGAGTTCACTCCGCCGCCGGACGTGCCGTGGAGCACCGACGCCGACGGCGGTCAGGCCCTGCTGGAATTCGCCGGCAGGGCCTGCTATCAGAGCTGGTCAAAACCCAACCCGCGAACCGCCACCAACGCGGCCTACCTCAAGCACATCATCGACGTCGGGCATTTCTCGGTGCTCGAGCACGCCTCGGTGACCTTCTACATCACCGGTATCTCGCGGTCGGCCACCCACGAGCTGATCCGGCACCGGCATTTCTCGTTCTCCCAGCTGTCGCAGCGCTACGTGCCGGAACCGGACTCGCGGGTCGTGGTGCCGCCCGGCATGGAGGACGACCCGGAGCTGCAGCGGATCCTGACCGAAGCCGCCGACGCCAGTCACGCCGCCTACGCCGAGCTGCTGGCCCGCCTGGAAGCCAAATTCGCTGCGGGCCAGCCGACCGAGACCATGGGTGCGCTGCGGCGCAAGCAGGCCCGGCAGGCCGCTCGTGCCGTGCTGCCCAACGCCACCGAGACCCGCATCGTGGTGACGGGCAATTACCGGGCGTGGCGGCATTTCATCGCGATGCGGGCCAGCGAGCACGCCGATGTCGAGATCCGCAGGCTGGCCGTCGAGTGTCTGCGACAGCTCACCGACGTGGCCCCCGCGGCGTTCGGGGACTTCCAGATCAGCGCGCTGGCCGATGGCACCGAAGTCGCGACCAGTCCGCTCGCCACCGAGGTCTGAGCAACTCCAGGGGCCAGGTAATCTTAGGGCCGTGAGCAGCAGCGGATTCGACGCCAAGGCGCAGTTCGGCACCGTGCTGACCGCCATGGTGACCCCCTTCGGCGCGGACGGCTCGGTGGACACCGACGCCGCCGTACGCCTGGCCAATCGCCTCATCGACGCCGGTTGCGACGGTTTGGTGATCTCGGGCACCACCGGCGAGTCGCCGACCACCGCGGACTACGAGAAGCTCACGCTGCTGCGTGCGGTGGTCGAGGCGGTCGGTGACCGCGCTCGCATCATCGCCGGCGCCGGCAGCAACGACACCGAGCACAGTGTGCGTCTGGCTGAGGCCTGCGCCGGGGTCGGCGCGCACGGCCTGCTGGTGGTGACGCCGTACTACTCGCGGCCCTCGCAGGCCGGCCTGTTGGCGCATTTCACCGCTGTCGCCGACGCCAGCGCGCTGCCGGTGATGCTCTACGACATCCCGGCCCGTTCGGTGGTGCCGATCGCGCCGGACACCATCTTCGAATTGGCCGAACACCCCAACATCGTCGCGATCAAGGACGCCAAGGGGGACCTGCATGCCGGAGCGCAGATCATGGCCGAGACTGACTTGGCCTACTACTCCGGCGATGATGCCCTCAACCTGCCGTGGCTGGCTATGGGCGCCACCGGATTCGTCAGCGTGATCTCGCACTTCGCGGCCGGCCAGCTGCGCGACATGCTGACCGCCTTCGCCGCCGGCGACGTCGAGACCGCCCGCAAGATCAACGTCTCGATCGCGTCGCTGTCCAACGCGATGGGTCGCGTCGGCGGGGTGACCTTCGTCAAGGCCGGTCTGAGGTTGCAGGGTTTCGAGGCCGGCGACCCCCGGTTGCCGATGGTGCCGGCAACCGCCGCCGAGGTCGACGAACTTGCCATCGACATGCGCGCCGCGTCCGTTCTCGGGTGAGGTGCGGGTGACTGAGGATCTCACCCCGCCGGGGCCGCTGACCGAAGGCGGGCTGCGCGTCACCGCGCTCGGCGGTATCAGCGAAATCGGCCGCAACATGACCGTTTTCGAGCACCTCGGCCGGCTGCTGATCATCGACTGCGGCGTGCTGTTCCCGGGCCACGACGAGCCCGGCGTCGACCTGATCCTGCCGGACATCCGCCATATCCAAGACCGGCTCGACGACGTCGAGGCGCTGGTGCTGACCCACGCCCACGAGGACCACATCGGCGCGATCCCGTTCCTGCTCAAGCTGCGGGCCGACATCCCGGTGGTCGGCTCGAAGTTCACCCTGGCCTTGGTCGCCGCCAAGTGCCGGGAACACCGCATCAAGCCGGTCTTCGTCCAGGTTGCCGAAGGTCAGCGCAGCACCCACGGGGTGTTCGAATGCGAGTACTTCGCAGTGAACCACTCCATCCCGGATGCACTGGCGATCGCGGTGCACACCGGCGCGGGCACCGTGCTGCACACCGGCGACATCAAGCTCGACCAGCTGCCTCCGGACGGACGCCCCACCGACCTGCCCGGGATGTCACGTCTGGGCGACAAGGGCGTGGACCTGTTCCTGTGCGACTCGACCAACGCCGAGATTCCCGGTGTCGGTCCGAGCGAGAGCGAAGTCGGCCCCACCCTGCACCGGCTGATCCGCGGCGCCGAGGGCCGGGTGATCGTGGCCTGCTTTGCCTCGAACGTGGACCGAGTGCAGCAGATCGTCGACGCCGCGGTCGCACTGGGCCGCCGGGTGGCCTTCGTCGGGCGATCGATGGTCCGCAACATGAGCATTGCCAAGGATTTGGGCTTCCTGCGGGTGTCGGATTCGGACCTGGTGGACATCGGGGCGGCCGAGATGATGCCGCCGGAGAAGGTGGTGCTGGTCACCACCGGGACCCAGGGCGAACCGCTGTCAGCGCTGTCGCGGATGTCGCGCGGCGAGCACCGGTCCATCACGCTGACCGCCGGTGACCTGGTGGTGCTGTCGTCGTCGCTGATCCCCGGCAACGAGGAAGCCATCTACGGCGTGATGGACGCACTCGCCAAGATCGGTGCCCGAGTGGTCACCAACGCCGCGGCCCGGGTGCACGTCTCCGGGCACGCCTACTCCGGCGAGCTACTGTTCCTCTACAACGGGATTCGGCCCCGCAATGTGATGCCGGTGCACGGCACCTGGCGGATGCTGCGGGCCAACGCCGCGCTGGCCGTCCGTACCGGGGTGCCGGCGGAGTCGATCCTGCTGGCCGAGAACGGGGTCAGCGTCGACCTGGTTGCCGGACAAGCCCGCATCGCCGGGGCGGTGCCGGTGGGCAAGATGTTCGTCGACGGTCTCGTCGACGGCGATGTCGGCGATGCGACGCTGGGGGAGCGGTTGATCCTGTCCAGCGGGTTCGTCGCGATAACGGTGGTGGTGCGCCGCGGGACCGGCAAGCCGGTGGCCCCGCCGCACCTGCATTCGCGGGGTTTCTCCGAAGACCCCAAGGCGCTGGAGCCGGCAGCCCGAAAAGTCGAGGCGGAGCTGGAATCCCTTGCCGCAGAACAGGTCACCGATCCGGTCCGGATCGCCCAGGCGGTGCGCCGCACGGTGGGCAAGTGGGTGGGCGAGGTCTACCGGCGTCAGCCGATGATCGTGCCGACGGTGATCGAGATCTGAGCCGGCCCGGCCTCAGAGCTTCTCGGCGTACACCGACCATTCCAGGTCGCTGGCGTCCAGGTCGCGGCCGGTGGGCTCGACGTAGCGCTGGAGAAGTTGTTCTGGTCCGGCCTGCTCGATCAGTCGCCAGCCGTATTCGGCGAGAAAATCCGCCACCTGATCGGGCTGCAGCCCGAAGTGCCACAGCTTCTTGACCACCCTGCGATACAACCGCTGCGAGCCGTACAGATTCTTACCGTCGATGAAGTCGCGGTGGACGTAGGTGAACACCAGTCGGCTGCCCGGTGCCGCCGGGCGCAGGCCCTCCATGGTCCGGCGGACTCCGGCCTCGGTCAGGTACTGAGTCACCCCCTCACAGACGAAGAAAGTGCGAAACGCCGTTCGATAACCGTGTTCGGCGAGTGTGGTCAACAAGTCGTCGCGCTCGAAATCCAGTGCCACCAACCGAACCGACAGCGGTAGGGCGCCCAACGCCCGGCGTACGGTCGTGGCCTTGCGGGCGACGTTGACCGCCTGGTCCACTTCGAAGACCGGGATACGGGTCCGCCGGGCGAGCCGGTAGGCCAGGGTGTCCAGGCCGGCACCGAGGATCACCACGGCGTCGATGTTCTCGCCGGCCTCATCGATCCGGTCGGCGATGAACCGCTTGCGGCAGGTCAGGTTGACCCACAGGCCCGGCCCGGAGCGATCCATCGCGGCGATGACCCACTTGCGCAGCAACGCGGGCCGCGTCGCCGCCACCAGCCAGCGGATTCGGGCAGGCAGGAACGCCGCCGCGAGGTCGTCGTCGACCAGCCGGCGGCTCGGCGGCTCGTGCTGTTCGACGGCGGCCAGCAGCATCGGGCCGTAGGCCGTCTGTGCTGCCTGGTTGCGTGCCACGGATTACCTCTTGTTGATGAAGCCGGCGTCCACGGGCAAGGTGATGCCGGTGACGTAGCGGGCCGCATCCGATACCAGCCAGGCCACCGCATTGGCGATGTCCTCCGGTTGCAGCACCGCTACCGGCAGCGCATTGCCCATGTCCGGTGGCGTCCCGGTTTCGGCGGTGAGCTGGGCCAGCCACCCTCGGACGTAATCGTTGTTGATCATGGGCGTGTCGACACCCGCCGGGTGCACCGAGTTCACCCGAATGCTGTGCTGCGCCAGCAGGTTCGCGTACACCCGCATCAACCCGACCAGTCCGTGCTTGGCCGCGGCGTAACCGATGGCCCCCGCGTCGTGACTGCCGATGCCGGCCAGGCCCGCGGCCGAACTGATCAGCACGATCGACCCTCCGTCGCCTTGGTCGATCATCGTCGGGATCGCCGCCTCGATGGTGTGGTAGACACCGGTCAGGTTGACGTCGATGACGTCGCGCCAGCCGTCGGCCGCGGCCATCGGGGCGATGCCGGCGTTGGCCACCACGACGTCCACCCGGCCCAGCTCGTCGAGGCCGGCCTGCAGGGCGGCGCCCAGCGCCGCCTGGTCACGCACATCGGCCTGCCGGGCGACGATGCGCGCACCGGTGTCTTCGACCAGCTTGACCGTGGCCGCCAAGTCCTCGGCGTCCGCCAGCGGATAGGGCACGCTGGCGATCTGCCCACACAGGTCGACGGCGATGATGTCGGCGCCATCGGCGGCCAGCCGCAGGGCATGGGCGCGGCCCTGGCCGCGGGCCGCGCCGGTGATCAGCGCGACCTTCCCCTGCAGGGGCCGGGCTGTCACGGTCGCAACTGGCCCTTGGCCGGGTCGCCTGCGGGCACCGGGGCGAGCATCTTGATGTCGGGCGCGCCGACCAGGTGCTCACTGAGGCTGCCGAACAGCGTGCCGATCGCCGGGGCCGTCGAGTGCGCTTTCAGCGCGTCGGCGTCGGCCCACTGCTCCACGAACACGAAAGCGCCGTCGGCTTCGTGCAGGGAGTACAGCTGGCAGCCCGGTTCGTCGTGCACCTCTGCCACCGCCTTGGTGCAGATCTCACGGACGGCCTCGACCGATTCCGGCTTGACGGCGAAGGTGGCGACGACGACCACGGGCATATGCGGCTCCTTGGCTGAAAGGGATTCACCGGCCACCCTACCCAGCCCCCGACCGAATGCGCGGTGAACCGATCGGCCGGGGCCAGTGTGGCTTATGGTGCAGATGGGGTAATTGCGACTAGGCTTGCCGACATGGCTAGTAAGACCGCTACTAGTAGGGCCCCCGCGCGTTCCGGCGCCCGAACGACCAGGGCCAAAGCCGGTCCCAAGGCCGCCAAAGGTGGATCGCGGCCCGCCCGGTCCCGCTCGGCGGCCAAGCCCCGCCGCGCCACCCGGCAGCATTCGGGTCCCGTGGCGCTCGGGATGGCCTGCGGGCGCCTCGCCCGCGCCACCTGGCTGATGGTGGCCAAGGGCGCTGGTAGCGCGGCACGCTCGGTGGGCCGTGCCCACGACATCGACCCCGGCCATCGCCGCGACGGCATCGCATTGGCTTTGCTGGGATTTGCCGTGGTGACCGCCGCCAGTTGCTGGGTGGACGCCGCCCGGCCGCTCGGTGCGTGGGTCGACACCGGCCTGCGCACCGTGATCGGCGGCGCGGTGGTGTTGCTTCCGGTGCTGGCCGCGGCCGGCGCCGTGCTGCTGATGCGCACCGAACCCGCCCCGGAGAACCGGCCCCGGCTGATCCTCGGGTCGGCCATGATCGGGCTGCCGATCCTGGGTCTGTGGCACCTGTGGTCGGGTTCCCCGCAGACCCCCGACGGCCGTCTGCATGGCGCCGGTTTTGTCGGGTTCGCGATCGGTGGGCCACTGGCCGACGGACTCACGGCGTGGATCGCCGCACCGCTGTTGTGCATCGGCGTGCTGTTCGGCGTCCTGTTGCTGACCGGGACCACGCTGCGCGAGGCGCCCGAAACCCTGCGCACCATGTTCCGCGGTGACTACGGCGACGACTACTACGACGATTACGACGACTACGACGATCAGGCGTACTACGACGACGAGCCCTACGAGGACACCGATTTGGGTGCGTCGGCCGGCGGCACCAGCCGGTTCGGAGCCCTCGAGCCAGACGTCACCGACGACACCCCGGACTGGCAGTCGCGCACCCCGCTGGACAACTACCCGCTCGACGAAGAGCCCGCTGCTGCGCCGCCCCCGGTGAAACCCGCGCGCCGCAAGACGTCCAAGGAACCCAAGACGTCCAAACCCACCGACACCACCGTCGTGCTCGACCGGGTGGTGGAGGGCCCCTACACGCTGCCGGCGCTGAGCCTGCTGGTCGCCGGCGACCCACCGAAGACCCGCACCGCCGCCAACGACCAGATGGCCGACGCCATCACCTCGGTGCTGGAGCAGTTCAAGGTCGACGCGGCGGTCACCGGCTGCACCCGCGGTCCCACCGTCACCCGCTACGAGGTGGAGCTGGGTCCCGGGGTGAAGGTCGAGAAGATCACCGCCCTGCAGCGCAATATCGCCTACGCGGTGGCCACCGAGAGCGTGCGGATGCTCGCCCCGATCCCGGGCAAGTCCGCCGTCGGTATCGAGGTGCCCAACACCGACCGCGAACTGGTGCGGCTGGCCGACGTGCTGACCGCGCCGTCCACCCGCGGCGACCACCACCCGCTGGTGATCGGGCTGGGCAAGGACATCGAGGGCGACTTCATCTGTGCCAACCTGTCCAAGATGCCGCACTTGCTGGTGGCCGGCTCCACCGGCTCGGGTAAGTCCAGCTTCGTCAACTCGATGCTGGTGTCGCTGCTGGCGCGGGCCACCCCGGAAGAGGTCAGGATGATCCTGATCGACCCGAAGATGGTGGAACTCACTCCCTACGAAGGTATTCCGCACCTGATCACCCCGATCATCACCGAGCCGAAGAAGGCCGCGGCCGCGCTGGCCTGGCTGGTCGAGGAGATGGAGCAGCGTTACCAGGACATGAAGGCGTCCCGGGTGCGCCACATCAACGACTTCAACGCCAAGGTGCGCTCAGGGGAGATCACCACACCGCTGGGCAGCGAACGGGTCTACCGGCCCTACCCCTACATCCTGGCGGTCGTCGACGAGCTCGCCGACCTGATGATGACCGCCCCCCGCGACGTCGAAGACGCGATCGTGCGGATCACCCAGAAGGCCCGCGCCGCCGGCATCCACCTGGTGCTGGCCACCCAGCGGCCGTCGGTGGACGTCGTCACCGGCCTGATCAAGACCAACGTGCCGTCCCGGCTGGCGTTCGCCACCTCGTCGCTGACCGATTCCCGAGTCATCCTGGACCAGCCGGGCGCGGAGAAGCTGATCGGCATGGGCGACGGCCTGTTCCTGCCGATGGGCGCCAACAAGCCGATCCGGCTGCAGGGTGCCTTCATCTCCGACGAGGAGATCCAGGCCGTCGTCAGCGCCTGCAAGGACCAGGCCGAACCCGAGTACACCGAGGGCGTCACCGCCGTGAAGCCCAGTGGTGACCGCGCCGACGTCGACCCCGACATCGGCGACGACATGGAGGTCTTCCTGCAGGCCGTCGAGCTGGTGGTGTCCAGCCAGTTCGGCTCCACCTCGATGCTGCAGCGCAAGCTGCGGGTGGGCTTCGCCAAGGCCGGGCGGCTGATGGACCTGATGGAGACCCGCAGCATCGTCGGCCCCTCCGAGGGCTCCAAAGCCCGGCAGGTGCTGGTCAAACCGGATGAGCTGGCGGCGACGCTGATGGCCATCCGCGGTGGCGGCTCACCCGACGACGATGGCGGCGACGACGAGTTCTAGGCGGGCCGGCTAGGCACTGTGCACCAGGGTGAGCCCATGCCAGTCGCGCAGCGGCTTGCGGCGTTTGCTGCGCGCCACCAGCCGGGCCACCGCGGATTCCAGCCCGCGGGCCAGTTCGTCGACACCGGCGAACTCGAAGTCGGCCAGCACCCCGATGAAGAGGTTCCCGGCGTAACTGAGGATCGACACGCCGGTGCGAAGCTGCATCGCGATCGGTGGCACCGGCAGCACTTGAACCACGTCGCAGCCCATGATCTGCAACGGCTCCACCGGGCCGGGGACACTGGTCGCCAACGCCACGACGCCGCGCTGGGGGAACCGGCCGAGCAACCGCGCCGCCCAGGACGACAACGAGACAGGGAAGAGCCCGGCCGCCGACATGACCGCGCGTCCGGCGTAGCGCTGCCCGCCGACCTTGGCCTGCGACAGTCGGTAGCGTACGGTCAGCAGCCGCTGAACCGGGTTCGACTCCTCGATCGGCAGACTCGGCAACAGCAACGAAACCCGGTTATCGGGCTCGGGTGCTTCCGCAGACCTCATCGATACCGGCACCAGGGTGCGCAGCGAATCGGGTTGGGGCACTTCACCGCGCCGGATCATGAAGTCGCGGTAGCTGTCGGTCAGAGCCGCCAACACCACGTCGTTGACGGTCACGCCGAAACGCTGGCAGATCTGCTGGACATCGTCGAGCGAGACCCGCGCGGCGCTATAGCGGCGCCGGCTGGTGATCGGCCCGTTCGGTGACGACGCGGCCGGTTGCAGCACACCGGCCGCGAGCTCAACGACGCCGCGCAGGTTGTAGAGCCAATGCACCGGGTTGAGGTCCAGCAGCGGTCGGCCGTGCGCCGGTCGCGCCGCATCGTGCGGCGCTCCGGCGGCCGGTGCACGGTGGTGAGTGACGCCGTTGTCCGATAGGCCGGTGAGCATGTGTGCGGTGGCGCTGGCGTCGGCAATGCAGTGGTGGACCTTCATCAGCAGCGCCCAGCGGTCACCGCTGAGCCCGCCGATCACCCAGATCTCCCACAGCGGACGGTCGCGGTCCAGCCGCCAGGACATCACGTCGGCGACCACCCCGTGTAGCTCGGCGTCCCCGCCTGGAGTCGGCACCGCGACCCGACCGATGTGGTGGGCGATGTCGAAGTGGGGGTCGTCCACCCATTCCGGTGCGCCCAGATCCAAGGCATGGCGCACCAGCCGCTGCCCGAACCGGGGGCACCCGCGCAGACGCTCGGCCAGTGTCGCCACCAGCTCGGAGTGTTCCGGCAGCGGCCCGTCCAACACCGCCAGTGTTCCGGTGGCCATGCTGACGTTGTGGTCGGAATCCTCAACGCCCAGGAAGCCGGCGTCCAAGGGGGTCAGGTGCTCGGCCATGGCTACCTCCAGTTATCTGCAACTGTCAGTATCACTATCGCTTGTCCGGGCGGTGCCGCGGCAGGGCCGGAAGTCCCCAGCTGGGCGCGCTCGACGTGCGCGGGACACGGACTGGACACGGACCGGCCACACACCAGACACCGGTGGTTTTCCCGGGCCGGGTTGTGCGCGTAATCTCGCCACGTGGATTGGGCACGACTTTTCTCTTTCGACACACCTCCGTCGGAGATCTTTATCCGCGGAACTGTCATCTACATCGCGATTTACGCATTGCTGCGGGTGGTATTGAAACGTGAGGCGGGCACCAACGGCATCACCGATCTGATCGTTGTGGTGCTGATCGCCGACGCGGCGCAGAACGGCATGGCCGGCGGCTACCGATCGATCAGCGACGGCATCCTGCTCGTCGGGGTGATCATCGGCTGGTCTTACCTGCTGAACTGGATGGCGCACCGCTGGCCGTCGGTGGCGAGGCTGCTGCGGCCGGGGCCGTTGCTGGTGATCTACGAGGGCGCGTTCCTCTACGCCAATATGCGCAAAGAGATGATCACCGAGGAGCAGGTTCGCGAGCAGGCTCGCAAACAGGGGATTGCGGACCTTTCCGTCGTCCGTGAGGGCCGGATGGAATCCGACGGGCAGTTCAGCTTTCTCGTCGGCGCGACACGCCGGATCCGCGACATGGTCGCCGACTAAAGGATCAGCAACATCCGGGTGTTGCCCAGGGTGTTCGGCTTGACATAGCTCAGGTCCAGGAACTCGGCCACGCCCACGTCGTAGGAGCGTTGCATCTCCTCGAACACCTCGGCAGTCACCGGCGTTCCGTCGATCTCGGTGAAGCCGTGCCGGGCGAAGAACTCGGTCTCGAAGGTCAGCACGAACAGCCGCTGCAACTCGAGCTCGCGGGCGACCTGCAGCAGGCGGTCGACGATGGCGTGTCCGATACCGCGACCGGTCAGGGTCGGGTCCACCGCGATCGTGCGTACCTCGCCGAGGTCCGACCACAACACGTGCAGGGCACCGCAGCCCACCACCTGCCGATCGGCGTCTTCTGCCACCCAGAATTCCTGGACCGCCTCATACAGCGTGACCAGGTTCTTTTCCAACAGGATCTTGCCGGCGTAGATGTCCACCAACTTCTTGATCGCCGGAACATCCGAGGTGCGCGCGCGCCGAACCAGGGGCTGCCCCGCCGGTCGATCCGCCGCAAGATTCACAGCTGCACAGTATCGGTTTCTCATTTCGGGCTGGGCAACAGATAGTCTGACTGCCGTGTCGGGGCAGCCTAAAACCGGTCCAACGGTGACGCATGTCCCGGTGGTCAATCTTGCGAACGCGTTGACCGTCCTGCGGTTGGGACTTGTTCCGGTCTTCTTGCTGGCGCTGTTCGCCGAGGACGGCCACGATCCGAAGACCCGTATCGCGGCGTTCGTCATCTTTGCCGTTGCCATCATCACCGACCGGCTGGACGGCACTCTGGCGCGCAACTACGGCATGGTCACCGAGTTCGGCACGCTGGCCGACCCGATCGCCGACAAGGCGCTGATCGGCGCAGCGCTGATCGGTCTGTCGATGCTGGGCGACCTGTGGTGGTGGGTGACGGTGCTGATTCTGGTCCGGGAGATCGGGATCACCCTGCTGAGATTCGCCGTGCTGCACCGTGGCGTGATCCCAGCCAGCCGCGGCGGCAAGCTCAAGACACTGGTGCAGGCCATCGGTATCGGGCTGCTCATCTTGCCGATGGAAGGCCCCTGGCTGGTGACCGCCTGGACGGTGATGGCCGCGGCGGTGATCCTGACGGTGCTGACCGGCGTGGACTACGTGGTTTCGGCGGTCACTGACCTGCGCAGCGGATCGGGCGCAAGCTGACCCGAATGAAACCGGCGGTTCAGCGAGGCTCGACGGAGGATAGGCGAAGCTGGGACCGCCGAATGAAACCACCGTTTCGGGAACCCTTACGGGCGTAGCGCGCGTTGACCTTGGTGACTGTCAGATTTCCAGGGTTGACCCTTAAGGGGGAGTGCACGATGACGACATTGCTGCGGGAGTCGGTCGGCGAGGTGCTGCGCCAAGCCCGGACTGCCCAGGGCCGCACGCTGCGTGAGGTGTCGGACTCGGCGCGGGTCAGCCTCGGCTACCTCTCCGAGGTCGAACGGGGCCGCAAGGAAGCGTCCAGTGAGCTGCTCAACGCGATCTGCGCGGCGTTGCGGATCCCGTTGTCGACGGTGCTCTTCGACGCGGGAACCCGGCTTGCTCAGGCGGAGCGGGCCGAACTGAGTGCGCGGTCCGCCCGCAGCGGCGCAGTGACCCGCATCGATGCCGGCACCAAGGTGGTGATCCCGCCGATTCGTACGCTGGCATCGGTGGCCTCGGCGTGACGCGCCCGGCCTGAACACCCACCCGAGCACCGTTGACCCGATAAATTGATCACCGGTACCGGCGGTAGTGCGACAACACTGGAAAACAAGCAGACGGAGCTGACTGATGGCCAACCCGTTCGTCAAGGCGTGGAAGTACCTGATGGCGCTGTTCAACTCGAAGATCGACGAGCACGCCGATCCCAAGGTGCAGATCCAGCAGGCGATCGAAGAGGCGCAGCGCCAGCACCAGGCGCTGACCCAGCAGGCCGCGCAGGTGATCGGCAACCAGCGGCAGTTGGAGATGCGGCTGAACCGGCAACTGGCCGACATCGAGAAGCTTCAGGTCAACGTGCGCCAGGCCCTGACCTTGGCCGACCAGGCCACGGCCGCCGGGGACGCCGCGAAAGCCACCGAGTACACCAACGCCGCGGAGGCGTTCGCGGCCCAGCTGGTCACCGCCGAACAGAGCGTCGAAGACCTCAAGGCGCTGCACGACCAGGCGCTGTCGGCGGCGATGCAGGCCAAGAAGGCCGTCGAGCAGAACGCCATGGTGTTGCAGCAGAAGATCGCCGAGCGCACCAAACTGCTCAGCCAACTCGAGCAGGCCAAGATGCAGGAGCAGGTCAGCGCCTCACTGCGCTCGATGAGCGAGATCGCCGCTCCCGGAACCACTCCCAGCCTCGACGAGGTGCGTGACAAGATCGAACGGCGCTACGCCAACGCGATCGGAGCGGCCGAGCTGGCGCAGGGTTCGGTGCAGGGCCGGATGCTCGAGGTCGAGCAGGCCGGTGTGCAGATGGCCGGCCACTCCCGGCTGGAGCAGATCCGGGCGTCCATGAGGGGCGAGTCGCTGCCCGCGGGTGGAGCCGCCACCGCCCCCGGCCAGGCCACCCCGGCCACTCCGCAGTCCGGCGCCAATCCCACTCCCGAGAACCCGCTGGGACGCTAGTCAGGTGGCCGCCGTGCTCCGAGGCAGCGCTCGGCACCCACTGCTGCAGCGCGCCGTAGACCGTGCCAGCGAGGCTGCCGACATCCTCGCCGACAAGCTGGGTGCGATCGCCGACCCGCGGGCCAGGATGCTGCGCAAGCGCCGGTGGGCGCTGCGGCTGGGCCTGTTCTTCGGTGCCACCTGCGGATTCTGGACGCTGGTGACGGCCGTGCTGGCATCGTGGTCGACGCCGGTGTGGGTGCTGCTGATCACCGGGCTGGTGGCCGCGGGGGCGGCGGCGCCGGCGACGCTGTTGTTGCTGCGCTACCGCTGGCTGCGTGCGGTGCCGTTGCCGGCCGTGCGGTCCACCGCCGCGCGGCGCCTGCCGCCGCCCGGCTCGGCGGCACGACCGGCGATGTACGCCCTGGGCGCCTCCGAGCGCGGGATGATCTCGCTGCTGGGCGTGCTCGAGCGCGGCCGGCTGCTGCCCGCCGACGAGATCACCGAACTGACGGCCGCGGTCAACCGCGCCGCGTCGACCATGGCCGCCACCGCGGCTGAGGTGGTGTCCATGGAGCGCGCCGTGCAGCACAGCGCCCAGTCACGTCAGTACCTGGTGCCGACCATTAACGCGTTCACCGCTCAGCTCAGTGCCGGTGTTCGCCAGTACAACGAGATGGTCACCGCCGCAGCGCAATTGGTGGCCTCGGCCAACGACGGCGCGTCGACGTCTACCGGCGATCCGGCGAACTCTCCGATGTCGCAGCGGCGCTACCGTGAGGAGCTGGTCGGCGCGACCGAGAAGATGCTGGGCTGGGCGCAGGCATTCGACGAACTGGCTGAGTTGCCGCGGGTCGTCTAGATGTCGTCGCTGCGCTGATCGACCGATTCCGGCCGCGGACCGTAGCGTTCGACGTAGGACCGGTGAATGTGGGCGTCGCGCTGGCGCTTGCGTGCGTTGGCCAGCTCCGGGTCCAGGCCGTGCATCCGCAGCATGTGCGTGCGCCATACCTTGTTGAGCGCGTGCGCGAACAGAATCACCATGAACCAGATCGGAAACGTCATGCTGAAACGCGTCATGAAGTCTGTCGGAAAGAACCAGAACGGGATCAGGATGAGCGTCGTCGGCACGGCGGCGCGCAGGATCATCCGGACCGTGGCACCCGGGCCGGCCAGGTCGTTGCGGACCCAGTCCAGCAGCTCTGGGGGCAACGGGCGTCCGTAGCAGTACCGGAAGTATTGGATCGGAGTAGGGCGCTGAGGTTTGGGACTTTGACGCACAGCGGTGACTTTAGAACGTCGGTCGCAGCGCCGGGAACACGGTGGCAGCCACCGCCCGCAGCGTCGCCTTGAACATGTCGAAGAAGTCGAAGTAGTCGCGCCACAACGTGATACGACCGTGGTGCACCTCGAAGACCCCGCACACCCAGAACTGCAGCCGCAGCGGTCCCAGCGTCAGCGCGTCGGTGCGCTCGGTGAGCACCGCCGATCCGTCGGCGGCGATGCGGTGGATCTTCACGTCGAAGGCCGCCCGGCCGGCCATCCGTCCAAAAACCCCGATCGTGGCGCTGCGACCGTAGATGGTCGGCAGCCCGACGTTCTGATACACCACGTCCTCGGCGAGTGCCGCGGCCGCGGTGTCGAGATCGTCGTCGCGCAGGGCGTCGAGGAAGGTCTCTACGGTGCGGATGTTGGCGGCAGCCTCGACAGCGCTGGGCTGGCCAGTCAGTTCGGTCATGCCTGCCACCCTAGGCCTGTGGGGCTGTGGCACGGTAGGCCGATGCGAGTCGTAGTGGTAGCCGGCCCAGATCCCGGTCACGCGTTCCCGGCGATCGCGCTGTGCAAGCGCTTCGTGGCGGCCGGGGACACGCCGACACTGCTGACCGGGGTGCAGTGGCTCGACACCGCGCGGGCCGCCGGGGTGGACGCCGCGGAGCTGCTGGGACTCGATCCCACCGCGGCCGATGACGACGCGGACGACGGGGCAAAGCTGCATCACCGCGCGGCGCGGATGGCGGTGGAGAACCGCGATCAGGTGCGGGCTCTGGCGCCGGACCTGGTGGTCTCCGACGTCATCACGGCCTGTGGGGGAATGGCCGCCGAGCTGCTCGGCATCCGGTGGGTCGAACTCAGCCCGCACCCGCTGTACCTGCCGTCGAAGGGACTGCCGCCGATCGGCAGCGGGCTGGCGCCGGGAACCGGGGTGCGCGGCCGGCTGCGGGATGCGGTGATGCGCTCGCTGACGGCACGCTCGGTGCGCAGCGGTCTGCGCCAGCGCGCCGAGGCGCGGGTGGGTATCGGCCTGCCGGGTCACGACCCCGGGCCGCTGCGGCGCCTGATCGCCACCCTGCCCGCACTCGAGGTGCCGCGGCCGGACTGGCCCGCGGAGGCCGTCGTCGTCGGGCCGCTGCACTTCGAGCCCACCGAGCAGGTGCTGGCCGTGCCGCCGGGTTCCGGCCCGCTGGTGGTGGTGGCGCCCTCCACCGCATCGACCGGGGCCGCCGGGCTGGCCGAGCTCGCCCTGGAGCATCTGGTGCCCGGTGCCGGACTGCCCGACGGCGCCCGGCTGGCGGTGTCGCGCCTGGGTGGCCCGCCGCTGGAGCTGCCGTCGTGGGCCGTCGCCGGCCTGGGTCGCCAGGACGAACTGTTGACGCACGCCGATGTGGTGGTCTGCGGCGGCGGGCACGGGATGGTGGCCAAGACGCTGCTGAGCGGGGTGCCGCTGGTGGTGGTGCCCGGTGGCGGCGATCAGTGGGAGATCGCCAATCGTGTGGTGCGCCAGGGCAGTGGGCGGCTGATCCGGCCGTTGACCGGGCCGGCCCTGGCCGAGGCGGTGGGCGCCGTCTTGGCGTCGCCGAGCTACCGCGACGCTGCGCGGCGGGCCGCAAGCACTGCCACCGACGTCGCGGATCCGGTACGGGTGTGCCACGACGCACTGTCGGGCACTGGGTAGGTTGGGTGAGTGCGCCTGACCGAATTCCACGAACGGGTCACGGCGCGTTTCGGTGCCGCTTACGGCACCTCGGTGCTGGCAGACCACGTGCTGGCCGCGGTGGGCGGACGCACCGCGGCGCAGGCCATCGAGGACGGTGTGGAGCCGCGTGATGTCTGGTGGGCGCTGTGTTCCGACTTCGACGTGCCGCGCGATCAGTGGTGAGGCTGATCGCTGCGCGCCACGATGCTGCGGACCAGGGCGACGGACAGGTCTGAGCAGACCGCGGCCAGTTCGGTCGTGCTCTCGACCGGGTTCGCGAGCCAGGTTTCGATGATCTGGTTGACGCCGCCGACGATGAACAGCGCACCGCGGCGTAACTCCTCGGGCGCGAGGTCCTGACCGTCGAGAACTCCCGGGGCATGTTCGACGATGGCGTCGGTGATCATGTCGAGGATGCCCGCACGATGCTCGTTGAGCCCCGGGATCGCGGACAGGTCGCTGGTGGCGATGCGGTGGATGCAGGGGTCGGCGGCGATGAGGTCGAGAAAGGCCGTCAGCGCGGAACGGAGTTTGTCCGAGAGCGTGCCGGGGTCGCCGACGCCGGCGGTGACCATCGCTTCGAGCAGCTGGTCGCGGACGTCGTCGGAGACCGCAAAGAACAGCGCGTCCCGGCTGGGAAACTGCTCGTAGAAATAGCGCGGGGTGAGCCCCGCGGCCGTGCACACGCCGCGGACCGTGACCTCGCCGATGCCCGATTCGCCCCAGATCTGGCGGCCGGCAGCCAGCAGCTTGCTACGGCGCTCGGCGCGGCGGTCCACCGCGCTGATGCCGCCGTAGTCACGCACCACCTCAGGGCGTTTCATTGACATCACCCTACTCGCGGCCCTAAATTCGGAATACGGATGTTATCCAAAATAGCTGGAGGCCGCCCGATGAACGCACCCGCACCGGTCATCCCTACCCGCCATCCGGTGAGCCCGGGCCCGATTCCGTCCGGTATTCGGATGATCGCGACGGCGATGGGTATCGCCAAGCCCACCGCCGAGCAGTGGGATCGGATCGGTGCTGCGCTGACCGTCGGCGACGAGCCGATGGCGCGGCTGGTCGAGTGGATGTCGAGTGCCGGCACCAACGAGACCCGCCCGATCTTCGAGCGGATACTTGCCCACGGCCTGGCCGCCGTGCCGGACGCGCCCGAGCCGCTGCGGGAGTTCTTCGGCGAGTTCGAGCCGATCCCGGACTGGGCGGATCTGGACCGGGTGCGACGCGGCCAGCGGGTGCTGTGCCGGGGCGGCGCCGACGGCACCTACATCGCGCGGGACGTCTCGTTCCTGGGCGGCTACCAGTTCTCCTCGTTCAACCAGACCCTGCTGCGCACCGGTGTGCTGGAGAAGGGCTCGAACAAGCGATTCGCCGAGACCCTGCAATGGGCACTGGACATCACCGCCGAAGGGGGCCTGGACCCGCTCGGCGTGGGCTATCAGGCCACCATCCGGGTGCGTCTGATCCACGAGTACGTCCGCCGGCACGTGGCCGCGCTGCCGGACTGGCGCGCTGACGAATGGGGCCTGCCGGTCAACCAGACCGACATGGCCGCCACCCTGGTGGGAGCCCTGATCGCGCCACCCATCGGCGGGGTGGGATTCGGACTGCTGCTGTCTCGGCGCGACTGTGACGACATCGCGCATATGGCCCGCTATGTCGGCTGGCTGATGGGGCTTCAAGACGAGTGGCTGCCCCGCAACTTCCGGGACGGGGTGCGCATCCTCTACCACACCCTCGGTGCGCTCTCGAGGCCCGACGAGACCACCAGGCAGCTGGCGGTGCCGATGGCCGACGACCCGCTGGCCTGGCATTACCGCCGATTGCCCGGATTGCGTCGGCGCATCGCGCGAGCTCAGCATCTGTCGGTGACGAGCGGCTTTCTGGGGCCGCGGACGATGCGCGAGCTGGGTCTGCCGCCCTACGTGCCGCCGTGGTACCAGTTGGTGCGTATACCGGTCAACCTGGTCCGCAGCGCGGCCCTGCTGCTGCCGGGTGGGGCGCGGCGCGCGGCCGTTCGCGGCCGGCGCGAGCAGGAGGCGTTCATGCGCACCATGATGGGTGCCGACGACACCACCATCGGGGCTTCCGCGCACGTCATGGCGGTGGCCTAACCTCGCGTGGAAAGTCGGCACGCCGACACGCCGCGTGTCTGACTTGATTCGAACATTCGTTCGCCTACTGTGGAGGCAGTTCGTTCGGCCTGGCGGGTTTGTCAGACCCCGTCGCTAGCGTCACGGCCAACCGACCGAGAACCGGTCAACCGAACTACCGAACCACAGGAGAGGCATCATGGCGCAAGCGCCCGATCGCGAAAAAGCACTCGAACTGGCGATGGCCCAGATCGACAAGAACTTCGGCAAAGGCTCGGTGATGCGCCTCGGGGACGAGGTGCGTCAGCCGATCTCGGTCATCCCGACCGGCTCGATCGCCCTGGACGTGGCGCTGGGCATCGGCGGCCTGCCCCGGGGCCGGGTCGTCGAGATCTACGGCCCGGAGTCCTCCGGCAAGACCACCGTGGCGCTGCACGCGGTGGCCAACGCCCAGGCGGCCGGCGGGATCGCGGCGTTCATCGACGCCGAGCACGCACTGGATCCCGAATACGCCAAGAAGCTCGGCGTGGACACCGATTCGCTGCTGGTGTCCCAGCCCGACACCGGCGAGCAGGCGCTGGAGATCGCCGACACGCTGATCCGCTCCGGCGCGCTGGACATCCTGGTCATCGACTCGGTGGCCGCCCTGGTGCCGCGCGCGGAGATCGAAGGCGAGATGGGGGACAGCCACGTCGGCCTGCAGGCCCGGCTGATGAGCCAGGCGCTGCGCAAGATGACCGGCGCGCTGAACAATTCGGGCACCACCGCCATCTTCATCAACCAGCTGCGGGAGAAGATCGGGGTGATGTTCGGGTGCATGAACTACAGCACCCGCGTGACTCTCGCCGACGGAACGACAGAGAAGATCGGCAAGATCGTCAACAACAAGATGGACGTCGAGGTGCTGTCCTACGACCCCGACACCGATCGCGTGGTTCCGCACAAGGTGGTCAACTGGTTCGACAACGGACCCACCGAGCAGTTCTTGCAGTTCACGGTTGAGAAGTCCGGCGGGAACGGCAAATCGCAGTTCGCCGCGACGTCCAACCACCTCATTCGCACTCCGGGGGGCTGGACCGAAGCCGGTGAGATCATCGCCGGCGACCGGGTTCTGACCGCGGAACCGCACCTGCTCAGCGACCAGCAATTCCAGGTTGTGCTTGGTTCGCTGATGGGCGATGGGAACCTCTCGCCCAATCGACGCGACCGCAACGGCGTCCGGTTCCGGCTGGGGCACGGCGCCAAGCAGATCGAGTACCTGCAGTGGAAGACCGCGCTGATGGGCAACATCGGCCACTCGGTGCGGGAGAACGCCAAGGGGGCGACTTTCGTCGACTTCAAGCCACTGCCCGAGCTGGGGGAATTACAGCGCGCGGTGTATCTCGGGGACGGCAAGAAGTTCCTCTCCGAGGACTATCTCAAGGCGCTCACTCCGCTGGCGCTGGCCATCTGGTATATGGACGACGGTTCATTCTCCCTGCGTTCCAAGGGATTGCAGGAACGCGCCGCCGGCGGCAGCGGGCGCATCGAGATCTGCGTCGAGGCGATGACGGAAGGCACCCGGACCCGGTTGTGCGACTATCTGCGCGACACCCATGGCCTGGATGTGCGCCTGCGTTCGTCGGGCTCGGCAGGTAAAGCGGTGCTGGTGTTCTCGACTGCGGCGACCACCCAGTTCCAGGAGATGGTGGCGCCTTACATGGCCCCGTCGATGGAGTACAAGCTGTTGCCGCGATTCCGGGGTCAAAGTGCCGTGACACCGCAGTTCATCGAGCCCACCCAACGGCTGGTGCCGTCTCGGGTGCTGGATGTGCACGTCAAACCGCCCACTCGCTCGATGCACCGCTTCGACATCGAAGTGGAGGGCAATCACAATTACTTCGTCGACGGGGTGATGGTGCACAACTCGCCCGAAACCACCACGGGTGGAAAGGCTTTGAAGTTCTACGCCTCGGTGCGCCTGGATGTTCGGCGGATCGAGACCCTCAAGGACGGCACCGACGCGGTCGGCAACCGCACCCGGGTCAAGGTGGTCAAGAACAAGGTCTCGCCGCCGTTCAAGCAGGCTGAGTTCGACATCCTCTACGGCCGGGGCATCAGCCGTGAGGGCTCACTGATCGACATGGGTGTGGACCAGGGCTTCATCCGTAAGTCCGGCTCCTGGTTCACCTACGACGGCGAACAGCTGGGGCAGGGCAAGGAGAACGCCCGCAACTACCTGCTGACCAACGTCGACGTGGCCAACGAGATCGAGAAGAAGATCAAGGAGAAGCTCGGTATCGGCGCCGTGCTGACCGATGAGCTGGCCGATGAAGTCCTGCCCGCCCCCGTCGACTTCTGAGCCGGTCGAGGCAGCAGGGCCCAAACGCGAGGAGCAGGCGAAGTCACTGTGCCTTCGCCTGCTCACCGCCCGGGCCCGCACCCGCGCCGAGCTCGCCGGCCAGCTGGCCCAGCGCGGCTACCCCGACGACGTCAGTGACCGGGTGCTGGACCGGCTGGCCACCGCCGGCTTGATCGATGACGCCGATTTCGCCGAACAATGGGTGCGGTCCCGGCGCGAGCACGCGGGCAAAGGGCGCAAGGCGCTGGCCGCCGAGCTGCGCACCAAAGGCGTCGACGAGGACGTGATCGCCGGAGCGCTGGAGAGTATCGACGCCGCCGCCGAGCGTGACCGGGCCGAGCAACTGGTGCATGCCAAGCTTCGCCGGGAGACGCTCGGCGACGACGACGTGAAGATCACCCGCCGGCTGGTGGCTATGCTCGCCCGGCGCGGTTACAGCCCGTCGATGTCCTATGACGTGGTCAGCACCGAATTGGCCGCTGAACGAGAACGTCGCCGGGTGTGAGGGGTCTCCGCTAGGCGTCTTCCTCGGCCTCGGCTGCTTCGGCCTCGTCCTTGCCGGTGAAGGCTTCCCGGGTCCGCTCCACGGCGTGCGTGGCGATCTCCATGGAGTCCGCGACGATCGCGTTGACGCCGCCGGAGACGTCGCCGCGAATGATGTCGCTGGCGTCCTCGACGATGTCCGAGGCCTTCTCTACGGCGTGAGCGGCGATGTCGCGTGCGGCGTTGAATGCGTCCTTGGGGGTGATGGCCATCCGAGTCTCCTGTCGTAGCTGTCGAGTCTGACTCTAGACGCCGGGCACCGTGCGCGCAGTGTCTAAACGACCCGGGCGCCGGGGGTGCCCTCCGGCTCGATTGTGGCCGCCTCCAAGGCGGAGTGGCGGGCCCGGCGCAGCCGGCGCTCCAGCCCGTTGGCACCGGCCGACAGCACCAGGTTTCCGCTGATCATCAGTGCCGCGATCACCAGCAGTGCGGGCAGGTAATTGCTGTACTGGGAGCCGACGACGGTGCCTTGGCGCACCATCTCGACAAACGTGATCTGGTAACCGATGGCGGTGTCCTTGAGCACCACCACCAGTTGCGAGACCAGCACCGGCAGCATTGCGGTGACGGCCTGCGGCAGCAGGACCAGCCGCATCGACTGGCCCCAGCCCAGCCCCAGTGCGGCGGCCGCCTCGCCCTGCCCGCCGGGCAGGGCGTTCACTCCGGCTCGCACGATCTCGGCGATGACGGCTCCGTTGTAGAGGGTCAGGCCGGTGACCACCCCGGCCAGTGCGATCTGCTGCGGCGGGAATGCGTTGAGCAGGCCATAGACGAAGTAGGCGAAGATCATCATGATCAGCACGGGAATCGCCCGGAAGAATTCCACCACCACCGCACAACTCCAGCGAACCGGCCTGGCCTGCGACAGCCGGCCGACTCCGAGGCCGACCCCGAGGATCAGCGCGAGACCGATGGACCAGGCCGCCGCGGTCAGCGTGCCCACCACCCCGGGCAGCACATAGGTCCGCCACAGGTCCGCGGTCAGAAACGGCGTCCACTTCTCCGCGGCCAGTTGGCCTTTGGCTGACATCCGCGAGTACAGCACCCAGCCCAGCAGTCCGGCCGCCAGGACCGTCGCCACTGACATGGCGCGGTAGCGGGCGCGGGCCCGCGGCCCCGGAGTGTCGAACAGCACCGTCGCGCGGGGTGCGGGCCTCACCGCGACACCGCCCAGCGCCGGCCCAGATATCCGAACAACAGGCCCAGCGGCAGGGTGAGCACGACGAAGCCGGCGGCGAACACCGCACCCACCCCGAGCAGCGCCGCGGTGTTCTCGGTCATCGACTTCATCAGCAGCGCCGCCTCGGCGACCCCGATCGCTGAGGCCAGCGTGGTGTTTTTCGTCAGCGCGATCAGCACCGAGCCCAGCGGGATGATCACAGCCCGAAAAGCCTGGGGAAGCAAGATGATCCGCAGATTCTGGGTGAAGCTCAGTCCCAGCGAGCGGGCGGCCTCGGCCTGCCCGATCCCCACGGTGTTGACACCGGAGCGCACCGCCTCGCAGACGAATGATGCCGTGTACACGCTCAGCCCGAGCACCGCCAGCCGGAAGTTGCTGTCGTCGATCGACGTTGGCGACTGCGGGTCGGTCAGGGTGACTCCCAGTGTCTGGGCCAGGCCGAACGAGCACAGCAGCAACAGCAGGGTCAGCGGGGTGTTGCGCACCAGATGGACGTAGCCGCCGCCGAGCCACCGCAGCACCGGCACCGGAGCCAGTCGCATCGCAGCCAATCCGGTGCCCAAGACCAGCGCGAGGGTGCCGGACAACACCGCCAACTCGACAGTGACGGTGAAGGATTGGAGGATCTGGCCCCGATACTCGTCGAACATCATCGGCTGATCGGGGGAGGCTCGGGCACCGCGAACCCGGCGGGGCCGAAGTTGTCCACGAACGCCGCCCGCCACGAACCGTCGCGTTCCATCTCTTCGAGGGCGTCGTTGATCCGCTGCCGCAACCCGTCGTTGCCCTTTTGCACGCCTATCCCGTAGAGCTCTTCGGAAAATCGCTCGCCCACCAGCTTGAAGGCTCCGGGGCTCTGGGCGGCGTAGCCGGCCAGGATCACATCATCGGTGGTCACCGCGTCGATCGCACCGTTGCGCAGGGCCTCCACACAAGCCGAGTAGGTGTCGTAGCGCTGCAGCTGCACGCCCGGATAACGGTCCTTGATCCGCTGGGCCGGGGTCGAGCCCGACACCGAACACAGTTTCTTGTGTCGCTGCAGCGACGCGGTACCGGCGATGTCGGTGTTGTCGGCGCGCACCAACAGCGACTGCCCGGTCAGCAGGTAGGGACCGGCGAAGTCGACCTTCTGGCGCCGGGAATCGGTGATCGAATAGGTGGCCACCAGGAAATCGACCTGGCCGTTGCGCAGCAGCATCTCGCGCTGGCCGGACGGGGCCTCGATCCAGGTGATGCGGTCGGGCGGGTAACCCAGCCGGGCTGCCACGTAGCGGGCCACGTCGACATCGAATCCGCTGAGCGTGCCGTCGGGCCTCTTGACGCTCAATCCGGGCTGGTCGAACTTGACGCCGACGGTGATCTTGCCGCTGTCATGGGGCGCACACGCACCGCAGAGCGCAGCCAGTGCCGACGCCAGAAGTGACGCCAGAAGTACGGCACAGACCCGTGCCAGCACGTGCAGGGTTCGCGCCGTCAGCATCAGTGGTCGAGGACCTTGGCGAGAAAGTCTTGGGCGCGTGCGGATTTCGGAGCGCCGAAGAACTCCGCGGGGGCGGATTCCTCGACGATGGCACCGTCGGCCATGAACACCACCCGATCGGCTGCGCGGCGGGCGAAGCCCATTTCGTGGGTGACCACCACCATGGTCATCCCGTCGTCGGCCAGCGTGGTCATCACATCGAGCACTTCGCTGATCATCTCCGGGTCCAGGGCGCTGGTCGGCTCGTCGAACAGCATCACTTTCGGGTTCATCGCCAGTGAACGTGCGATCGCCACCCGCTGCTGCTGTCCGCCGGACAGCTGGGCCGGGTGTTTGCCGGCCTGATCGGCCACCCCGACCCGCTCCAGCAGGGCCATCGCCTGGCGCTGCGCCTGCGCCCGGGACATCTTGTGCACCTTCATCGGTGCCAGTGTGACGTTGTCCAGGATGGTCTTGTGCGGAAACAGGTTGAACGACTGGAACACCATGCCGACCTGGGCCCGCAGCCGGGCCAGCGCCGCGCCTTCAGCCGGCAGCGGCTGCCCGTCGACGGCTATCGCGCCGGAGTCGACGACTTCGAGTCGGTTGATGGTGCGGCACAGGGTGGACTTGCCCGAGCCCGACGGGCCGAGGATCGCCACCACCTCGCCGCGGGCGACCTCGAGGTTGATGTCTTTGAGCACATGCAGGCCGCCGAAGTACTTGTTGACGTCTCGGATGGCGATCATCGGCACCGGATCCGGTCCGCCGCTGGTCATGGGATCTGACCCTACCCAGGAAGCCACCGCGGGGACGCCGCTATCGGCCGGGTCACTCCCACCGACTCGGGCGTCACCCGCCGCCGTACCATAGACCGGGTGAGTTCGCCGGCGATTTCCGAACAGGTACGCACCTACGAGGTGCGTACCTACGGCTGTCAGATGAATGTTCACGACTCCGAACGCATTGCCGGCATGCTGGAGGCGGCCGGTTACCGCCGCGCCTCCGCCGACGCCGACGCCGACCTGGTGGTGTTCAACACCTGCGCGGTGCGGGAGAACGCCGACAACAAGCTCTACGGCAACCTGAGCCACCTGGCCCCCAACAAGCGCAGCAACCCCGACATGCAGATCGCTGTCGGCGGCTGCCTGGCGCAAAAAGACAAGGACAGCGTGCTGAGTCGCGCGCCGTGGGTGGACGTCGTCTTCGGCACCCACAACCTGGGGTCGTTGCCGGTGCTGCTGGAGCGTGCCCGGCACAACCGGAGCGCCCAGGTCGAGATCGTCGAATCGCTGCGGGAGTTCCCGTCCTCGCTGCCCGCCGCCCGGGACTCGGCCTATTCAGCCTGGGTTTCCATCTCCGTCGGCTGCAACAACAGCTGCACCTTCTGCATCGTGCCGTCGCTGCGTGGCCGCGAGGTGGACCGCAGCCCCGACGACATCCTCGCCGAGGTGCGGGCGCTGGCCGCCGAAGGCGTCCTGGAGGTGACCCTGCTGGGCCAGAACGTCAACGCCTACGGTGTCTCGTTCGCCGACCCGGACCTGCCGCGCGACCGCGGTGCGTTCGCGTCGCTGCTGCGGGCCTGCGGGGACATCGACGGCCTCGAGCGGGTCCGCTTCACCTCCCCGCATCCCGCCGAGTTCACCGACGACGTCATCGAGGCGATGGCGCAGACCCCGAACGTCTGTCCCACACTGCACATGCCGCTGCAGTCCGGCTCGGACCGGGTTCTGCGGGCGATGCGCCGCTCCTACCGGGCCGAGCGCTACCTGGGCATCCTCGACCGGGTCCGGGCCGCCATCCCGGACGCGGCCATCACCACCGACCTGATCGTCGGGTTCCCCGGTGAGACCGAGCAGGACTTCGCCGAGACCCTCGAGGTGGTGGCCGCGGCCCGGTTCTCGGCCGCGTTCACCTTCCAGTACTCCAAGCGGCCCGGAACCCCGGCCGCCGAGCTTCCCGATCAACTGCCCAAAGAGGTTGTCCAGCAACGCTACGACCGGCTGATCGAGCTGCAGGAACAGATCTCGTGGGACGAGAATCGGGCCCAGATCGGGCGCACCGTCGAACTGCTGGTGGCGGTCGGTGAGGGCCGCAAGGACGCCCAGACGGCGCGGATGAGCGGCCGAGCGCGCGACGGCCGGCTGGTGCACTTCGCTCCGGGAACCGCGCAGGTGCGTCCCGGCGACGTGGTGACCACGACGGTGACCGGTGCGGCGCCGCACCATCTGCTGGCCGACGGCGCTCTGCTGAGCCACCGGCGCACCAGGGCCGGTGACAGTCATGCCCAACCAGCGCCCGGTGTCGGACTGGGCATGCCCAAAATGCCGGAGGTGGCGCGATGAGCGGCCGCGGGGACAACCAGCACGACTTGGAGGCCTACCGCGCCGACATGGAAGCCGCCGAACGGCGCGTCGCCGGGGAAATCGACCCGGGCGGCCGAGGGCTGGTCGTCGCGATCTGCGTATTCGTGCTGCTGGGGTCGTTCCTGTTGCCGCACACCGGCTCGGTCCGCGGCTGGGACGTCCTGTTCCCGGGCGACGGCACCGACGAAGCCCTGGTGACGCTGCCGTCGCAGCTGTTCATGTGGTTGGCGTTGGTGTTCGGGGTGGGGTTTTCGCTGCTGGCCTTGGTGACCCGGCGCTGGACGGTGGCCTGGGTGGCACTGGCGGGCTCGGCGGTGGCCAGCGCGGTGGGGCTGCTGGCCGTCTGGGCCCGGCAGACCGCGGTACAAGGCCACCCGGGCCCGGGCTTCGGACTGATCCTGGCCTGGATCACGCTGATCGTGCTGACGTTTCACTGGGCGCGCGTGGTCTGGTCACGCACCGCGCTGCAGCTCGCCGCCGAGGCCGAGCGCAGGCAGAGCACCGCGCAGCTGCAGTCACGAAACCTGTTGGACGACCTCAGCCGTCCCGAGGACCAGCCGCCGGGCGAGTAGGCCCGTCCTCGGCACGGCTTGATCAGCGTCGTGGCACGTCTCCGCGCCAGGCACCGGTTTCGGCGGGCTGGTTCTCGATGAAGTCCTTGAACCGCTTGAGATCCGCATGGACCCGGTGGTCGAGGATGTTCAGCTTGTCGGCCACGTTCTCCAGGACGCCATCGGGGTCGATGTCCATCTGAGTGGTTACCCGGGTGGTGCCGTCATCGATCTTGTGGAACGTGACCACCCCGCCGTGACTCGGCCCGGTGTCGGATCGCCACGCGACCCGTTCTTCGGGATGTTGCTCGGTGATGGTCGCGTCGAACTCGCGCGACGCGGGACCCACCTTGATCTTCCAGTGCAAGTGGGTGGCGTCGCGCTGTTGTACCTGTTCGACGCCCTCCATGAACTTCGGGAACGACTCGAACTGCGTCCATTGGTTGTAGACCGTCCGGATCGGGCGCTTGACGTCGAGTGCTGCGGTGATATTGCTCATCTGCCACCTCCAGTGAGTTGGTTGTTGCCGTCACTGGGGGTGGTAGCCCGAGGTTGCCGATGCTCAAACATCGGCCGGTTGTCAGCGCCGGTTGAGCGCCTGCTCGGCGGCCTGGGCCCATTGCCGCCACTGCTCAGCGTTGGCGCTGGCCTCGGCGGCCTCTTTGGCGCGGCCCGCGGCCTGTGCCTTGAGTGCCTGACGTTCGAACTGTTCGGCGCGGATACGGAACTGCGCGGCCCGCGCTTCGGCTTCGGGGTCCACCACGGCTGCCTCGGCGGCGGCACCGGCGTCGCGCACCTTTTTCTCCACCGCCCGCAGTCGCCGTTCCAGCTCGGCGGAACGTTCCCGGGGCGCCTTGCCGAGGGCATCCCACTTGGTGACGATCGAGCGCAGGGCGGCACGCGCGGCGTTCTGGTTGGACGGGTCGATCCGCTCCGCCTCGGCCAGCAGGGCCTCCTTGGCGGTGGCATTGGCTTCCAGCTCGGCGTCACGTTCGGCGTTCGCGGCGTTCCGGGCGGAGAAGAACGTGTCCTGGGCGGCCTTGAACCGCTGCCACAGTGCCTCGTCGACGTCCTTCGAGGCCCGCCCGGTCGTCTTCCAGGTGGCGAGCAGCTGCCGGAACGTGGCGCTGGTCGCTGCCCAGTCGGTGGAACCGGACAGTTCTTCGGCGCGCTTGCACAGCCGTTCCTTCTCCTCGCGCGCCCCGGCCCGGCCGCGGTCGAGGTCGGCGAAGTGCGAGCCGCGCCGCCGGTTGAAGCCGTCCCGCGCCGCGGCGTAGCGCTTCCACAGCGCGTCATCGACCTTGCGGTCCAGGCCGGTGATCGTGCGCCACTCGTCGAGAATGGCCCGCAGCCGGTCGCCGGTGGCCTTCCACTGCGTCGAGTTCGCGGCCAATTCCTCGGCTTCGGCCGCCAGCGCCTCCTTGCGTGCGGTCGCCGCCGCCCGCTGCTCATCGCGCTGCGCGCGCCCGGCTGCGGCGACGGTGTCGGCGTGCTCGCTGACCGCCGCGATCCGCGCCGCCAGCGCCTCGATGTCCCCGAGCACGCTGGCCGTCGGCAACTGCTCGGCCAGTGCTGCCGCGGATGCCTTGATCTTGCGTGCGTCACCGCTGCCGGACGTCAACCGCTCCTCGAGCAGGGTCACTTCGGTGCTCAGGTCGTCGTAGCGGCGGCCGAAGTGGGCGAACGCGGCCTCAGGGTCACCGGCCTGCCAGGAGCCGATCTGTCGCTCGCCGGTCGAGGTGATGAGCCACACCGTGCCGTCATCGTCGACCCGCCCGAATCGATGCGGATCAGCGGTGGGCGGCCCGATGACGACCGGGGCAGGCCGGGCACCCGGTTTGGGTCCGGGGCGGGGCCCTGGACGCGGACCCGGGCGTGGGGCGGGGGCGGACGAACCGCTGTCAGTGGTCATCGCTGTCGTCACCTAACCCTTCGCGGGATAACCCGCGCATCTGCCGCGCACCGCGGCGCCTTCGATCTGCCTAGAAGCATTCAAGAGTATTGAAGCAGTTGCCCGCCACACTGCGCCGCCAACTCGGCGGTTCAGCGAGGCTCGACGGAGGAGAGGCGAAGCTGGGACCGCCGCTTGGACCGGGCGGTTCAGCGAGGCTCGACGGAGGAGAGGCGAAGCTGGGACCGCCGCTTGGACCGGGCGGTTCAGCGAGGCTCGACGGAGGAGAGGCGAAGCTGGCGGTAGCCTGTCCGATCGCCACCGGTGTTATCCGCGGCACCCGCAGACTCCCGAGGAGGCCGGCAATGGCGAAAGAGACCGTCGCCGTGCTGCTTGCACTGGGGGCGGCGCTGTTCAGCGCGATCAGCGACGTGATCCAGCAGCGCAGCGCCCACCGGGTTGGTGACCAGGGGATCGGAGCCGCAGCGCTGTTCGCCCGGCTGTTGACCGACCGGCGGTGGTGGGTCGGCACCATGTCAGGCCTGGTGGGTTTGGGTCTGCAGGCCGTGGCTCTGGGACTCGGGTCGGTACTGCTGGTGGAGTCGGTGCTCGTCACATCGCTGTTGTTCGCGCTGCCGCTCGGGGCCCGCCAAGCCGGTCGTCGCCTGGGGCGTTCGGTCTGGCTGTGGTCGGCGCTGCTGGTGGCGGCCGAGTCCATCATCATCACCGTCGGTCATCCCACTGCCGGACAGGCTCGGGCCTCGCTGGAGTCCTGGGTCTGGGTCGTCGCGGTGCTGGCGCCGACCGTGTTGCTGTGCCTGATCGGGGCGCGGGCCTACGCGGGACGCGCGGCGGCGGCCGTGCTGCTGGCGGCGGTGTCGGCGATCTCGTGGGGCATCTTCGCGGTGCTGACCAAGGGCGTGGTCGACTTGATCGGCCACGGCCCGCGCGCGTTGCTCGCGGCACCGGAGCTGTACGCATGGGGAGCCGTCGCCCTGGCCGGCGCGGTATATCAGCAATCGTCGTTTCGGGCCGGCTCCCTGACAGCCTCGTTGCCGACGATCACGGTGTTGGAGCCCATGGTGGCCGCGACGCTGGGCATGGTCCTGCTCGGCGAGGTGCTCAAGCCCGGCCGCGATGCCGTGTTCACCCTGGCGTTGGCGGTGGCCACGCTGGTCGCCGCGGTCGCGGCGCTCTCGCGTGACCAGGCGGCCACCGCGGGCGACCCGGCCGTCGCTGCGGCCTAGCGGTTACCCGGCGGGAAGGTGAACAGCGGGTATCGTTGCCCCTCTGAGGAGGGGGTCATGTCGACAGGAAACGTCCTAGCGGCGTTGCTCGCGCTGTGCGCTGCATTGGCGTCCGCGATCGGCGACGTGATCCGCCAGCGGTCGGCCCAGGAGATCACCGACCAGCAGGTAGGCCACCTGGAGCTGTTCTGGCTGTCGCTGCGCGACCCGCGGTGGTGGGGTGGCGGTGCTGCGGCGGTGGCCAACTACGCCCTGCAGGCGGTGGCGCTGGCGGTCGGTTCGGTGATGCTGGTCACCGGTTTGCAGGTGACCGCGCTGCTGTTCGCGCTGCCGATGTATGCCTGGCTGACCCATCGCCGGGTGACCAACTGGGAATGGATCTGGGCCATCCTGCTGGCGTCGGCGCTGGCGGTGGTGGTGGTCGTCGGCGACCCGACCGAAGGCAAGCGCCACGCGCCGGCGATCACCTGGATCATCGTGTCGGTGGTGCTGGCGGCGGTGCTCGTGGGCTGTGTGCTGGCCGCCCGGATCTACAAGGGCCGGCCGGCCGCGGCGGTACTGCTGGCGGTGGTGGCCGGTACCTCGCTGGCGGTGTTCGCCTTGCTGACGAAGGTTCTGGTGGAGGTGCTCAAGGCCGACGGCGTCGCCGCGGTGCTGCGGGCACCCGCCCTGGCGCCCTGGCTGGTGGCGACGCTGGCCGGGATGATCTTCCAGCAGTCGGCGTTTCGGGCCGGTGCGCTGACCGCGTCCATGCCGACCATGACCGTGGCCAAACCGCTGGTGGCCAGTGCGCTGGGCGTACTGCTGCTCAACGAGACCATTCAGGCCGGCGGCGCAGAGGACGTTGCGGTCATCATCGGGGTGGTGCTGATCGTGATCGCCACGGCGGCACTGGCCCGCGGTGAGGCAGCCACCATCGTCGCCGATGCCGGCGCCGACCTGGCCGAGCCGGTGGCTGCGCCGACCAGCAGCTAGCTTGGGTGCCGTGCTGGGACCGATCGCGATCATGCCGTCGGCGCCGGTGCTGGTGCCCGAGCTGGCCGGCGCCGCCGCCGAGGCCGCCGAGTTGCGGGCCGCAGCGCTGGTCGCTGCCCGGTCGCTGCCGGCCAGCTGGGTGGCCGTCGGTGCCGGACCGGATGCGGTGTACGGGCCCGACAGTGCCGGCAGTTTCGCCGGATTCGGCGCCGACGTCGCGGTGCGGTTGTCACCGGGCGCCCAGCACCCCGTCGATCTGCCGTTGTGTGCACTGGTCGCCGGATGGGTGCGCGGTCAGGTCTGTCCGGACGCCGAGGTGGTGGTGCACTGCTGCGCCGATCCGGGCGCGGCGTTGGCCACCGGTGGGCGGCTGCGCACCGAGATTGACCGAGGTGGCGAGCTCACCGGCGTGCTGGTGCTTGCCGACGGCGCCAACACCGTGAGCCCGGCAGCCCCGGGCGGGCACCACCCGGCCGACGTCGAGCGCCAGCGCGCCCTGGACGACGCGCTGGCCGGCGGCGACGTCGCCGCACTGACCGGGTTGCCGCCGCAGGTCGTCGGGCGGGCGGGGTTCGCGGCCCTGGCCGGGCTGGTCGGCACCGCACCGCGCGGTGTCACGCAGCTCTACCGGGACGCCCCGTACGGAGTCGGCTACTTCGTGGGGGTCTGGCAGCCGTGAGGCCGATCGCGGTCGTCGGGCCCACCGGCACCGGCAAATCACAACTGGCGCTGGACCTGGCCGCGCGGCTGGGCGGCGAGATCGTGAACGCCGACGCCATGCAGCTCTACCGCGGCATGGACATCGGCACCGCGAAACTGCCGCCGGCCGAGCGTGGCGGCATCCCGCATCATCAACTCGATGTGCTCGACGTCGTACAGACGGCGACGGTGGCCCGCTATCAGCAGGCCGCGGCGGCGGATGTCGAGGCGATCATGGACCGCGGCGCGGTGCCGATCATCGTCGGCGGGTCGATGCTCTATCTGCAGGCCCTGCTCGACGACTGGTCTTTCCCGGCCACCGATCCGGTGGTGCGAGCCCGCTACGAGCAGCGGTTGGCCGAGGTCGGGGTCGCCGCGATGCATGCCGAACTGGCCGGCGCCGACCCCGCTGCTGCCGCGGCAATCCTGCCCACCGACGGCAGGCGGATCGTGCGGGCGCTGGAGGTGGTGGAGCTGACCGGGCAGCCGTTCGCCGCCTCCGCACCCACTATCGGCGCGCCGCGCTGGGACACCGTGATTCTCGGATTGGACTGCGACACAGTCATTCTCGATGAGCGATTGGCGGCCCGCACCGACACCATGTTCGCTCAGGGGCTGGTCGCCGAAGTCCAGGGACTGCTGGAGTCGGGGTTGCGGGACGGGGTCACCGCCGCCAGAGCATTGGGCTACGCCCAGGTGATCGCCGCGCTTGATGCGGGCGGCGACGACCGGGATCTTGCGGCTGCCCGGGACCAGACCTTCATCGGCACTCGCCGTTACGTACGTCGGCAGCGATCCTGGTTCCGCCGCGACCACCGCATCCAGTGGCTCGATGCCGCGGCCGGCGGCCTGCTGGACGCCGCGCTGGCCGCGGTGCGGCACGTATCCTGAGCACATGCTTTTCGCCAAGGGCCACGGCACCCAGAACGACTTCGTGTTGCTGCCGGACCTCGACGCGGCACTGGAGCTGACTCCTGCTGCGGTGGCCGCGCTGTGCGACCGCCGCCGTGGGCTGGGCGCCGACGGTCTGTTGCGGGTGACCACCGCCGGCGCGGCGTCGGCCGCGGGGGTGCTCGACCAGCTGCCCGAAGGGGTGGCGCCCGGCGACTGGTTCATGGACTACCGCAACGCCGACGGCTCGGTGGCCGAGATGTGCGGCAACGGCGTCCGGGTCTTCGCGCACTACCTACGCGCCGCCGGCCTGGAATCCCGCGATGAGTTCGTCGTCGGCTCGCTGGCCGGGCCGCGACCGGTGATCGTGCACCACGCCGACGACGTGCGTGCCGACGTGACCGTCGACATGGGCAAGCCGAACCTGCTCGGGAGTTCCGGCCCGGCATTCGAGGCACTGGTCGGCGGGCGGCGGTTCGCGGGTCTGGGCGTCGACGTCGGCAACCCACACCTGGCCTGTGTGGCTCCGGAGTTGTCCGAGGCCGAGCTGGCCGCCCTGGATGTCGGGGCGCCGGTGTCGTTCGACACCGCCCAGTTCCCGAACGGGGTGAACGTGGAGATCCTGACCGCGCCGCGGGACGGCGCGGTAGCGATGCGGGTGCATGAGCGCGGCGTCGGCGAGACCCGCTCGTGCGGCACCGGCACGGTGGCCGCCGTCGTGGCGGCCCTGGCCCATACCGGAGCCTCGACCGGCACGCTGCGGGTCAACATCCCCGGCGGGCAGGTCAGCGTCACCGTCACCGAGGCCGGCAGCTACCTGCGCGGTCCGTCGGAACTGGTGGCGCGTGGCGACATCGCTCCGAGGTGGTGGGCGGCGCAGTGAGCCACCCCGACTCGAGGCAACAGCCCAGCACCGGTGAGCTGAACCTCGACGACCGCGCTGCGCTGCGCCGGGTCGCCGGGCTGTCCACCGAGCTCGCCGACATCTCCGAGGTCGAATACCGCCAACTGCGCCTGGAGCGGGTGGTGCTGGTCGGGGTGTGGACCGAGGGCACCGCCGCCGAGGCCGACGCCAGCATGGTGGAACTGGCGGCGTTGGCCGAAACCGCCGGCTCAGAAGTGCTCGAGGGTCTGATCCAGCGTCGCGAACGGCCCGACCCGGCCACCTACATCGGCTCCGGCAAGGCCCAGGAGTTACGGGAGATGGTGCTGGCCACCGGCGCCGACACCGTCATCTGCGATGGTGAGCTGTCCCCGGCGCAGCTGACCGCACTGGAAAAGGCGGTCAAGGTCAAGGTGATCGACCGCACCGCGCTGATTCTCGACATCTTCGCCCAGCACGCCACCAGCGCCGAAGGCAAGGCGCAGGTGGCGCTCGCGCAGATGCAGTACATGCTGCCGCGGTTGCGCGGCTGGGGTGAGTCGATGTCGCGGCAGGCCGGTGGGCGGGCCGGCGGCGCCGGCGGCGGGGTCGGCACCCGCGGTCCGGGTGAGACGAAGATCGAAACCGACCGGCGCCGGATCCGGGAACGGATGTCCAAGCTGCGCCGCGAAATCAAGGCGATGAAGCAGGTGCGCGACACCCAGCGTAGCCGCCGCCGGCACAGTGACGTCCCTTCGGTGGCGATCGTCGGCTACACCAACGCCGGCAAGTCCAGCTTGCTCAACGCACTGACCGGTGCCGGAGTGCTGGTTCAGGATGCACTGTTCGCCACATTGGAACCCACTACGCGCCGTGGGCAATTCGACGACGAGCGGCCGTTTGTGTTGACCGACACAGTCGGGTTCGTGCGGCATCTGCCCACCCAGTTGGTGGAGGCGTTCCGTTCCACGCTGGAGGAGGTCGCCGACGCCGACCTGCTGGTGCATGTGGTCGACGGCTCCGACCCCGCGCCGCTCGCGCAGATCAGCGCGGTGCGCGAGGTGATCTCCGAAGTCATCGCCGAACATAATGGTCGGTCTGCCCCGGAACTTTTGGTGGTCAACAAGATTGATGCCGCCGGAGACCTCGCGTTGGCCCAGTTGCGCCGCGCCCTGCCGGAAGCGGTGTTCGTCTCAGCGCACACCGGCGAGGGCATCGACGCGCTGCGCCAACGGATGAGCCAGCTAGTGGCGCCGGTCGACACCGCGGTCGATGTCGTCATCCCTTACGGTCGTGGTGATTTGGTGGCCAGGGTGCATGAACAGGGCCGGGTGCAGCAGGCCGAGCACGGCGAGGGCGGTACCCGCATCCGCGCACGGGTTCCCGCCGCGCTGGCGGCCAGTCTGCGGGAATTCGCCGCGTTTTAGGCATTCTCGCGCCGGTGCGATAGGCTGGTGCTCACGCGTCGTGGAACGCTTACTCACCGCCGTCGCGGCCCCCTGGTGCCGATTCAGCTGGCGTGTGGAGCTCTTCTCGCGGCGAAAGTTATTGCCAACAGGCAATTTCGCCAACCCCTGTGTTGCAGACAGATCGGCGCCGTCGTGGCGCCTCTGCCGCACAGCCGATGCCGGAAAGGCATGTCATGACTACCAATTCCTTCGCCGACCTCGGCGTGCCCGCCGCACTTGTCGGTGTGCTCGCCGACCGCGGCATTGCTGCTCCTTTTCCCATCCAGGTCGCGACCCTGCCCGACAGTCTGGCCGGCCGTGACGTGCTCGGCCGGGGCAAGACCGGCAGCGGCAAGACGCTGGCCTTCTCGCTGCCGCTGGTAGTTCGGCTGGCCGGCGAGAAGCGGCGCCCCGCCCGGCCGAGCGGTCTGGTGCTGGCCCCCACCCGCGAACTGGCCACCCAGATCGCCGCAACGCTGGAACCGTTGGCGGCGGCCAGTGGGCTGAAGGTGACAACCATCTTCGGCGGGGTGGCGCAGAGCCGGCAGGTGGCTGCGCTCAACGCAGGCGCCGACATCGTGGTGGCCTGCCCGGGCCGGCTCGAGGACCTGATGAAGCAGCGGCTGATCACCCTGGACGCGGTACGCATCAGCGTGCTGGATGAAGCCGACCACATGGCCGACCTCGGCTTCCTGCCCGGGGTCACCCGCATTCTGGCCGCCACCTCCGAAACCGGTCAGCGACTGCTGTTTTCGGCGACCCTGGACAACGGCGTCGACAAGCTGGTACGGCGTTTCTTGCGGAATCCGGTGTCGCACTCCGTCGATGAACTCGACGCGCCCCCTCCCGCGATGACCCATCACGTGTTCCACGTCTCCGGGCTGCAGGACAAGAAGGACCTGGTACAGCTGCTGGCATCGGGCACCGGGCGACGAATCCTGTTCCTGCGTACCAAACATCAGGCCCGCAAGCTTGCTCGGCAGCTCACCGAGTCCGGCGTGCCGTCGGTCGATCTGCACGGCAACCTGTCGCAGCCGGCCCGCGAGCGCAATCTCGCGGCTTTCGCCGACGGGGACGTCCGGGTCCTGGTGGCCACCGACATCGCCGCGCGTGGTGTCCACGTCGATGAGGTCGAATTGGTGGTGCACGTGGATCCGCCCGCCGAGCACAAGGCTTACTTGCACCGTTCCGGGCGCACGGCGCGGGCCGGCAGCGCCGGAGACGTCGTCACCGTCGTCCTGCCCGAGCAGCGCAAGGAGACCCAGGTGCTGTTGCGTCGCGCGGGCATCTCCGTCGCTCCGCAACAGGTGGCCGCCGATTCGGTTTCGGTACTCGAGTTGGTGGGGGAGGTCGCGCCGTTGCGGGCGCCGGCCCCGGTGGCCCCGAAGGCCCCGCCGGGCCGTGCCAAGACGTCGCCGGGCCAACCCGGCCGCCCGCGCCGCCGCCGTGGCGGTGGCGGTGCTCAGCAGCCGGCTGGCCAGGTCGACGCCCGGCGCCGGCAGCGGGGCGGTGGCCGGGCCTCGGCGGCCACCACGGCCGGGCGCTAGCGCCGACACCCACCACTGAGCTGCCCAACCATCCGGTTGGTCTATTCTCGTCGGAAAGATCCGTCGACCGGAGGTCAGGCAATGAGTGCCGCAGTGAAGTACCAGCGAACCCTGTTCGAGCCCGAGCACGAGCTGTTCCGGGAGTCGTTCCGCGCCTTCCTGGACCGGCACGCTGCTCCCTACCAGGAGGAGTGGGAGAAGGCCAAGATCGTCGACCGCTCGGTGTGGCTCGAAGCCGGCAAACAGGGCTTCCTGGGCATGGCCGTCCCGGAGGAGTACGGCGGCGGCGGCAACCCGGACTTCCGGTACAACACGATCATCACCGAGGAAGTCACCGCGGGCCGCTACAGCGGCCTGGGATTCAGCCTGCACAACGACGTCTGCGCGCCGTACCTGCTGGAACTGTGCAACGAGGAGCAGAAGCAGCGCTGGCTGCCCAAGTTCTGCACCGGTGAGCTGATCACCGCGATCGCGATGACCGAGCCGGGCACCGGCAGCGACCTGCAGGGCATCAAGACCCGCGCCGTCAAGCAGGGCGACCACTACGTGCTCAACGGCTCCAAGACGTTCATCACCAACGGCATCCACTCCGACCTGGTGATCGTGGTCGCCCAGACCGACCCCGACAAGGGCGCGCAGGGGTTCTCCCTGCTGGTGGTCGAGCGCGGGATGGAGGGCTTCGAACGGGGCCGGCACCTGGACAAGATCGGTTTGGACGCCCAGGACACCGCCGAGCTGTCGTTCACCGACGTGCACGTCCCGGTGGAGAACCTGCTCGGCCAGGAGGGCATGGGCTTCATCTACCTGATGCAGAACCTGCCGCAGGAACGGATCTCGATCGCGATCATGGCCGCCGGCGCCATGGAGGCGGTCTTGGAGCAGACGATCCAGTACACCAAGGAACGTAAAGCGTTCGGCAAGCCGATCGGCAGCTTCCAGAACAGCCGGTTCCTGCTGGCCGAGCTGGCCACCGAGGCAACCGTGGTGCGGATGATGGTCGACGAGTTCATCAAGCTGCACCTGGACAAGAAGCTGACGGTGGAGCAGGCAGCGATGGCCAAGTGGTACTCCACCGAGAAGCAGGTGCACCTGATCGACCGCTGCCTGCAGCTGCACGGCGGATACGGCTACATGCGCGAATACCCGGTCGCGCGGGCTTATCTGGATGCCCGCGTTCAGACCATTTACGGCGGCACCACCGAGATCATGAAAGAGATCATCGGCCGCAGCCTCGGCGTCTAGCCGAGGCAACCGGGAACGATTACGGCGCCCAACTGGGTGCTGCAAGGGGCGCTACCTGCAGGTTTGGTAGCGCCCCTCGTTCCGTTCCGGGCGCCGGCTTTCGCATCATTTCAGCATCGGGTGGGTATCTGTTTCCGCAATATCGATGACTTGGCTTCGAAACACGGGCCGATTGCGGGAAAGTCTATGCCGGAAACATTTGCGTCGATAACGTCGATAATGATGCCTGGGAGGGCTGGTGACTAGTCGGAAAGATCGGTTCGGCAAGACGGCGGTGCGCATGGCGCTCGGCCTGGCAGCGACGGTCACCGTGCTCTTGTCGGTGCAGACCGCCGCGGCGACGCCCGACAGCGATGCCCACGACGCCATCACGGCGGCATGGCAGGCGGCCGGCGGCGACGGATCGCCGCTGGGCGCCCCCAAGGGGGATGTGCACCCGGCCGGCGTCGGGTTCGCCCAGGACTTCGCCGGTGGCACCGTCTTCTTCACGCCCGAAACCGGCGCCAAGGCGCTCTACGGCGCGATCCTGGACAAGTACGAGGCGCTGGGCGGCGCGGCGGACAACGGCCTCGGATTCCCCAGCAGCGACGAAGTGCCCGGGCTGGTCCCCGGCAGTCGGGTGGCCATCCTGTCCGGCGCCGACAACCCGGTGATCTTCTGGACGCCCGAGCACGGCGCTCATGTGGTGCGCGGACCGATCAACGCCGGCTGGGACAAGCTGGGCAGCTCTACCGGTGCGCTCGGCGTGCCGGTCGAGGACGAGAGCTACGACGGCGCCGTCGTCACCCAGAAGTTCAGCGCCGGGACATTGTCCTTCGACAGCGCGACCAGGACTTTCACCACGGTTCCGCCCGAGCTGGCGGCGCAGCTGGCCGATCTACAGGCCCAGGTCGACCCGACAGCGGCCATCGACCAGACCTGGCGAACCGCCGGCGGTCCCGCCGGAGCGCTGGGGGCCAAGCAGGGCGGCCAGTACGCGATAGGCGACAACGGCGGCGCGGGCCAGGACTTCGCCCACGGCAAGGTCTATTTCAGCCCGGTCACCGGAGCCAACGCGGTCGAAGGCGACGTGCTGGCCAAGTACGAGTCGCTGGGCGGGCCGGCCGGCAGCGATCTGGGCTTCCCGATCACCAGCACGGCTGACGGAGCCATCGCAGGCAGCAAGTTCAACTCGTTCGCCGCCGACGACGAGCCGGTGATCTTCTTCAGCCCCGACAACGGCGCCTTCGTGGTGCGCAGCGCGATGAAGGCGGCCTGGGACAAGCTCGACGGCGCGTCTGGAAAGCTGGGCGCCCCGGTGGGTGACCAGACCGTCGACGGTGACGTGGTGTCGCAGAAGTTCACCGGCGGATCGATCGCCTGGAACCAGGCCACCAACACGTTCAGCACGGAACCGGCCGACCTGGCGCAATCGCTGTCGGGCCTGCAGATTCCCGGGACCAACCTGCCTGACGGCAGTAAGGCCACATCGACCGGCGTCGCCAAAGAGACGCACTGGAACTGGCTGTGGGTGCTGATCCCGGTCGTGGTACTGGCGGTGCTGGGCGCGCTCGCCGGGGCCGCGATGTGGTGGCAGCGGCGCCGGCCGGCCGCGGTGCTGCCGGGCGCTCCGGTCGCTGTGCCGGCTCCGGTCGCCGACGACTACGACGACGATGACGAGCAGTGGGCCCACCACGACCGGCGCGAGGACCACCGCGAGCACGAGGGCACGGTCCGGTTGCCGAGCCGCTATGGCGCGTCGCCGTATGCGTCCGAGCCCGAGCTGCCGGTTTCGTCGATCCCGGATGCGCCGTGGCTGCACTACGGCGAGCACGAGTCCGAGCCGGAAGCCGACGACGATGACGACGCCGACACCGCGCCCACCCGGGTGGTGACCGAAGAAGATTTCGGCACCGGTCGGCATGCCGTGGGCCACGGCGGTGCCGGGCCGGACCCGCGCGGGTTCGGCTCTGTCGCGGAGCCCCGCAGGTTCGGCGGTGGTGCGGACACGCGCACCTTCGGCGGTAGTGCGGACACGCGCACGTTCGGGATGGACGAATCGGTACATCCGGTGATGCACCTGCCGCTGGACGACCCGTACCAGCAGCCGACTGGCTACCCGATCAAGGCGAACATCGGGTCGGGGCTCTACTACACGCCGCAGAACGCCCTGTATGACGACACCCTCGCCGAGATCTGGTTCGCCACCGAGGACGCGGCGCGGCTCAACGGCTTCACCAGGGCCGGCTGACCGCCGCGGCGCGGCACTCGTACTGACAGCCGCGGAAAAACCTTGATCCCCGTGTAGGCCAGCGGATCTCCGGTGTTGGTCAGATCTTGCGGATGACGGTCACGACCTTGCCCAGCACCACCGCGTCGTTACCGGGAATGGGATCGAAAATGGGGTTGTGCGGCATCAGCCAGACCTGGCCGCCGGTGCGTTTAAACGTCTTGACAGTCGCCTCGCCATCGATCATGGCGGCCACGATGTCGCCGTTGTCGGCGACGTTCTGCTGGCGCACCACGACCCAGTCGCCGTCGCAGATCGCGGCGTCCACCATCGATTCGCCGACCACCTTCAGCAAGAACAGTTCACCTTCACCGACCAGCTCGCGGGGGAGCGGGAAGATATCCTCGACGGCTTCCTCGGCCAGGATCGGCCCGCCGGCCGCGATCCGGCCCAGAACCGGAACGAAAGTGGGCTCCGGCAGCGCGTCGGATCCGGCGAATTCCGTCCGCTGCGCGGCCTCGGCGGCGCCGGCCGCGTCCTCCTGGCTACGGACATCGACAGCGCGGGGACGGTTGGGGTCACGGCGCAGGTAGCCCTTGCGCTCGAGCGTGCGCAGCTGGTGAGCGACCGAGGAGGTCGAGGTCAGTCCGACGGCGTCGCCGATCTCGCGGATGCTCGGCGGATAACCCCGCTCGTTCACCGAAGCGCGGATCACGTTCAGGATCGTGCGTTGCCGGGCGGTGAGCGCTGAGTCCGGGCTCGCCGGGTTACTGCTGCTGTCACTCATAGGGGCGAATCTAGTCGCATCGCTGCGATTAATCAAACATGTGTTCGAGGTGTGTCGCGCGGACGTTCGAAACGGTCGGCGACTTGTCGGACCCTTTCGCTAATGTTTTCGACAACGATTCGATCACATGTTCGGACATCGAACATACAATCGATTAGTATTCGAACAGTCGAGCGAACAGGGTCGCCGACGCCGAGTGAGGGAGAACCGCACATGATGCTCATCGACACGATCGCTCCGACGTTCGAGCCGGCCGGGTACGAGCGAGCCCGGCAGCCGCGCGGTCCCCGGACGTCGGGTCGCGCGTACCCGATCCGCACCCAACCGGCACGGCTGGTCCGGCAGCGCCCGGGAGGCGCCCCGCTACGCCACCGCGGTTCCGGGGTGCTGATGTCACGTGCTCCGCACCGGCCACAGCCAGTCAAGGCCATCACCCCGGCGACCACCGTCGTGCTGGCCCTTCTCGCGGCCGGGATCACGGTGTGGCTCGGGCTGATCGCGCAGTTCGGCGCGGCAGCGGCCGGCGGCGCCTCCGCCGTGCCCGACCAGCTCGGTGTGGTGCGCGTCCAGAGCGGGGAGAGCTTGGCGCACCTGGCGGCCCGCGTCGCACCGGACGCGCCGGCCGGACAGGTCATCGAGCGCATCCGCGAGCTCAACAGCCTGGAGTCGGTGGCCCTGGACGCCGGCCAGACGCTGATCGCGCCGTTGGGCTGAGGTCGAAGTGTCGGTTCGGCCGCCGATTGCAGCCACTGCGGGGCGCCGCGGGCAACCCGCGCAGGTACGCTCGCAGTTGTCCCAGTGGTCCACGGTGCCTCAGCTGTCTGAGGGCCTGGGTTCCCGGCACGGCGAAGGAGCGGCAATGCACTGCCCGTTTTGCCGCCATCCAGACTCCCGGGTGGTGGATTCCCGCGAAGCCGATGAAGGACAGGCCATCCGCCGCCGTCGTTCCTGTCCGGAATGCGGCCGCCGTTTCTCCACCGTGGAAACCGCGGTGCTGGCGGTGGTCAAACGCAGTGGCGTCACCGAGCCGTTCAGCCGGGAGAAGGTCATGCGCGGGGTGCGCCGGGCCTGCCAGGGCCGCCAGGTCGATGACGACGCGCTGAACCTGCTGGCGCAGCAGGTGGAAGACGCTGTGCGAGCGGCGGGTTCGCCGGAGATTCCCAGCCACGAGGTGGGCCTGGCGATTCTGGGTCCGCTGCGCGAACTCGACGAAGTGGCCTATCTGCGATTCGCCTCGGTGTACCGGTCGTTTTCCTCGGCCGCCGACTTCGAGCGAGAGATCGCGGCCCTGCGCGAACACCGCGAGATGCCCAGCACCAGTTGAGCGGTGCGGGCCGACCCCGCGCACTAGGCTGGCGGCATGGCACCCGAGTTGCATCCCAACCTTGTGGAGCTGGCCCCGCTGTTGGGCACCTGGTCAGGCCGAGGATCCGGGGTGTATCCCACGATCGCGTCATTCGACTACCTCGAAGAGGTGGTGTTCTCACACGTCGGCAAGCCGTTCCTGGTCTACGGCCAGAAGACCAAGTCACCCGTCGAGGGCCTGCCTCTGCATGCCGAAGCCGGCTACCTGCGGGTGCCGCAACTGGGCCAGATCGAGTGGGTGCTGGCGCACCCCAGCGGCATCACGGAGATCGAGGTCGGCAGCTACACGGTCACCGCCAACGGCGTGGAACTGCAAATGTCGGCACCGACGATCGGGCTGGCGCCGACCGCCAAAGAAGTGACCGTGCTTCGCCGCCACTATCGCCTCGACGGCGACGAGTTGTCTTACACGCTGGACATGGGGGCAGTCGGCCAGCCCGCGCAGAACCACCTCACCGCCACGCTGCGTCGAACCGGGTAGCGCGCGGCACGGACCTCAGTCGTCGCCGTCGAGGTTTTTCTTCGCCTCCTGCGCCAGGAAGCGCTCGAACTCGGCGCCGAGCTCGTCGGCGCTGGGCAGTTCCTCGTCGCGCGACAGCAGCGACCGGTTCTCCTGGGCGGTGATGAACGCGTCGTACTGGCGTTCCAGGGCCGTGACCACCTGGGCCACTTCGGCGCTCGCCTCGACCTGCTGGTCGATCTTGGCGCGGATCTCGGCCGCGGCGTCGCGGAGCTCGGTCAGCGGCAGCTCCAGGGCGCCGGTCTGGGCGGCCTGCTTGAGCAGCGCCTCGGCGGCCTCGGGGTAGTCGGTCTGGGCCACGTAATGCGGCACATGCACGGTGAAGCCGACGACCTCATGGCCGTGCTGCGCCATCCGGTACTCCAACAAGTTGGACGCGCTGCCCGGAACCTGAACCTCGGTGATCCAGGGGGTGAATTCGCTGATCAACTCACGGTTGTTGGAATGCGCGGTCAGGGTCACCGGCCGGGTGTGCGGAACGGCCATCGGGATCGTGCCCAAGCCGATGGTCCGGCGCACCCCGAGCTGTTCGGCCAGCAGCCGCACCGCGGTGATGAAGCGCTCCCACTTCAGGTCGGGCTCCATGCCCGCCAGCAGCAGAAACGGGGTGCCCGCACTGTCCCGCAACGCGTGCAGGCTGAGCTCGGGTTCGGTGTAGTGGGTGAAGTGGTCGGACTTGAATGTCATCAGCGGCCGGCGCGACCGGTAGTCGAGCAGGTCGTCGATCGCGAACGACGCCACCAACTCGCTGTCCAGCTTGCTCTTGAGGTGCTTGGCGGCCAGCCGGATCGCGTGGCCGGCGTCGGAGAAACCCTCCAGCGCGTGAATCAGGACCGGCCCCTCGCCGTCCGCCGACATCAGCTGCGGCGCCGGAACCTCCAGCTCGTACATGCCGCTCTGGTCGGCCTGGTAGTGCCGGCCCCGGTCGGGACCGTTGTCCGGGTAGTCGGCCATCGTCTTCTGCCTCCTCATTGTGCGGACCGCAACGGGTCGCACCGTCTATTTTCCCCCACCGGGGGCCGCGCGCCGAAAACGGTGCGCGCATGTGGTGGACAACGTACGTGGGCACCGCGGGCATTCCGTGGCGCCGGCGGCGTTCGCTGAGCGATGAAAAAGTCTGCCGATGGTGCCTCAACTGCGGAATTGCTGCAAGGCCCGCATTTTATTCATCACGTCCAGTGCGGCGTTCTTGTATGCCTCGGAGAACGTCGGGTAGTTGAACACCGCGTCCACCAGGTATTCCACCGTGCCGCCGCATCCCATGACGGCCTGGCCGATGTGCACCATCTCGGTCGCATTGGTGCCGAAGATGTGCACGCCGAGCAGCGACAGGTCGGTCGTCGACACCAGCAGCTTGAGCATTCCGTAGGAGTCACCGGCGATCTGGCCGCGGGCCAGCTCCCGGTATCGCGCCACCCCCACCTCGTAGGGGATCGCGCTTCGGGTCAGCTCCAATTCGGTCGCCCCCACATAGGAGACCTCGGGGATCGAGTAGATCCCGATCGGTTGCAGGTCGGTGATCCCGTCGGTCGGTTCGCCGAACGCGTGGTAGGCGGCCAGCCGGCCCTGCTCCATCGACGTTGCCGCCAGCGCCGGGAAACCGATCACGTCACCGACCGCGTAGATGTGGTCGACCGAGGTCTGGAACATCTCGTCGACGACGATGCGGCCCCGTTTGTCGGCCGCCAGGCCGGCGTTGGCCAGGTCGAGGTGGGCGGTGTGGCCTTGGCGCCCGGCCGAGTACATCACCGTCTCGGCGGGAATCTGTTTGCCGCTGGCCAACGTGGTGACGGTGCCGCTCGAACTGACGTCGACAGCGGTCACCTCCTCACCGAACCGGAAAGTGACGGCGAGGTCGCGCAGGTGAAAACGCAGCGCCTCGACGACCTCCGGGTCGCAGAATTCCAGCATCGAGTCCCGTTTCTCCACCACCGTCACGCGGGTGCCCAGCGCAGCGAACATCGAGGCGTACTCGATCCCGATCACGCCGGCGCCCACGACCACCATCGAGGCCGGGATGAATCGCAGGTCGAGGATCCCGTCGGAGTCCAGCACCCGTTCCTCGTCGAACGTGACGCCGGCGGGGCGGACCGGTTTGGTTCCGGTGGCGATGACGATGTAATCGCCTGTGATAGTGGTCTTTTCGGCGCCACCGTGACCGTCGACGACAATGGTGTGCGGGTCGATGAACCGGCCGTGTCCCAGCAGCAGATCGACCCGGTTACGCATCAGCTGGTTGCGCACCACCTCGGTTTCCTTGCCGATCACATGCTGGGTGCGCGCCAGCAGATCCGCGGGAGTGATCTTGTCCTTGACCCGGTAGCTGGCGCCGTAGAGGTCACGCTGATTCATCCCGGTCAGGTACAGCACCGCCTCGCGCAGTGTCTTGGACGGGATGGTGCCGGTGTTCACGCAGACGCCACCGATCATTCGGCCGCGTTCGACCACCGCGACCGACTTACCGAGTTTGGCCGATGCGATGGCCGCCTTCTGCCCCCCTGGACCTGAACCGATCACGATGATGTCGTACTCGCGCTTCGAATCCATGACACTGACACTTACGCTCATTCGTCCGGTCATGCATCTCGAACACCATCTGTTCACAGTTGCCGGTTCATCCCCAACCTGGTGGGCGGCGAGGCGCGGACGCGCCCCCGATGACGGGGGAGGTCGTCAACGTTGCTGCCATGACAACGAAGCAACCGGAATTCACGCTGAATCGGCCCGGAGCCCTTATCGCTGCGCTGCCGGCCATCCTCGGCTTCGTGCCGGAGAAATCCCTGATCCTGGTGGCGGTCGACGGGGGTGAACTGGGCTCGGTGCTGCGAGTCGACCTGTCCGACGCGCTCGTCGACACCATCGGTCGGCTCGCCGACGTCGCCGCGGCCGCCGCTCCGGCAGCGGCCATCGCGGTGATCGTCGACGCCGCGGGCGCGTGCTGCCCGGTCTGCAACGACCAGCACCGCCGGCTGATCGCTGCGCTGACCGAGGAGTTGTCCGGCCACGGCATCGTGCTGCTCAGCGCGCACGTGGTGGACCAGGTGGCCCACGGCGGACGGTGGCACTGCGCGGACGGCTGTGGTGCCGGTGGACCGGTCGACGACCCGGAGGCGTCGCCGCTGGCGGCCGCCGCCGTGCTGGAAGGCAGGCGGCTCTATGCCCGGCGTGCGGACCTGCAGGCGGTGATCACCCCCGATGACCCGGCACGCTGTGCCGCGGTTGCCGCAGTGATCGGGGACTGTGCGGCGCAGTGGGCGGCGGGGGAGGGCGACACCCGGGATCGGGCCCGCCGCGACGTCGAGCAGGTGCTGGCCGCCATCGTTGCGCTGGCGGGCGGCCGGGAGCCGACCGCCGCGGAGCTGGCCCGGCTCGGCTGCCCGCTCACCGATGTACTGGTCCGGGACACCCTGTGTGCGTTGGCAATCGGCGATCACGCTGTCGAAGCCGAGCGGCTCTGGTCGGCGTTGGCCCGGGCACTGCCCGAGCCGTGGCGGGCCGAGGCGCTGGTTCTGCTGGCGTTCAGCGCCTACGCACGCGGCGACGGGCCGCTGGCCGGGGTGTCACTGGAGGCCGCCTTGCGCGGCGAACCAGGGCATCGGATGGCGGGCCTGCTCGACACCGCGTTGCAGTCGGGGCTGCGGCCCGAGCGCATCCGCGGACTGGCGGACACCGGTTATCGACTGGCGAAGCAGATCGGGGTGAAACTGCCTGGGCGGCAGGGGTTCGGCCAGCAAGCCGGCTGAAGCGGCGGTGCTCAGACCTTCTGGACCTTCACGGCATGGGCCATCTCGTAGGGCAGGCTCACGTCGGTGTGGCCGGGAATCACGATGGTCACGCCGTCGTCGCCATCGGTCTGGACGGTCACCCTGGCGTTGGGCACCACACCGGCTTCCTTCAGCCGGGTGATCAGGTCGATGTCGCCCTGGACGTGCTCGGTGAGCTGGCGGACCACCACCGCCACCGGGGAGCCGGCCGGCAATTCAGTCAGCCGTACCAGGTCGGAATCCCAACCGGCGGAGCCCGCGCCGAATCCGAGGTCCGGCAGGCCGGGGATGGGGTTGCCGAACGGCGACGTGGTCGGGTTGTCGAGCACCTGAACCAGGCGCCGCTCGACGTCCTCGCTCATCACGTGCTCCCAGCGACATGCCTCGGCATGCACCTCTTCCAGCGGCAGCCCGATGATGTCGACGAGCAGGCGCTCGGCCAGCCGGTGCTTGCGCATCACGGAGACGGCCAGCGTGCGGCCCTTCTCGGTGAGCTCGAGGTGACGGTCGCCGGCCACCTTCAGCAGACCGTCGCGTTCCATCCGGGACACCGTCTGGCTGACGGTCGGCCCACTTTGTTCCAGCCGCTCGGCTATCCGCGCGCGCAGCGGGGTGACACCCTCTTCCTCAAGGTCGTAGATCGTCCTGAGGTACATCTCGGTGGTATCAACCAGGTCATTCATTCGGCACCTTCCGTCGCAGCTGAGTCTACTTCGACAGCCAAGTACACGGTGAGCAAGCGACGCCCGGCGCTCCGGCGATAACGCACGTCCGGCGGGCCACCGAGATCGGCGGCCCGCCGGAGCGCGGGACAGACGGGCCGGGGCCGCCCACGGCGGACCCGGCCTGCGTCAGCTGGCGTACGAGCGCAGCCGGTCGGCGCGCTCGCCATGGCGCAGCTTGGCCATCACCTCGCGCTCGATCTGGCGGACCCGCTCGCGAGACAGACCGAACAGCTTGCCGATCTGGTCCAGCGTGCGGGGCTGGCCGTCGTCGAGGCCGAACCGCAGCCGGATCACCTGGTGTTCGCGCTCATCGAGGGTGGCCAGAACACTGCGGATGTCGGTGTGCAGCAGCTCGGAGATCACCGCGTTCTCCGCCGACATCGCCTCGGAGTCCTCGATGAAGTCACCCAACGGGGCCTCCTCGTCGGAGCCGACCGGCATGTCGAGGCTGACCGGGTCGCGGCTGTGCTCGAGCAGGTCGTTGATCTTCTCCGCCGGAATACCGGATTCGGCGGCGAGCTCCTCATCGGTGGCCTCCCGGCCCAGCTGCTGGTGCATTTCCCGCTTGATCCGGGCCAACTTGTTGACCTGTTCAACCAGGTGGACCGGCAGCCGGATGGTGCGGCTCTGATCCGCCATCCCCCGGGTGATGGCCTGGCGGATCCACCAGGTCGCGTACGTGGAGAACTTGAAACCCTTTGCGTAGTCGAACTTCTCCATCGCGCGGATCAACCCCAGGTTGCCCTCCTGGATCAGGTCCAGAAGCGGCATACCCCGGCCGGTGTAGCGCTTGGCCAGCGAGACCACCAGGCGCAGGTTGGCTTCCAGCAGGTGCCGGCGGGCGGCCTCACCATCGCGTACCACCGCGGCGAGTTCGCGCTTGCGCTTCTCGCCGAAGCGCTTGCGGGTCTCGAGCAGATGCTGGGCGTACAGCCCGGCCTCGATCCTTTTGGCGAGTTCCACCTCGTCGGCGGCATTGAGCAATGCTGTCTTGCCGATCCCGTTGAGGTACACCCGCACCAGATCTGCGGCTGGGCTCTGCGCGTCCAGATCGCCGTCGATCCGACTGGTGGTGGCATCTGCCTTTGCCATTGCGGCCTCCCGTTGATCGGCTTCAGCTGTCACACGTGTCAACGCCCGACACGAGTGCAGAGTTCCCGGCCGATCGCTTTTCCACACCACTTGACGTGCGGAAATACGGCGATGACTTTGAGAATGTGCTAAGAACCGGTACCGTACGGCGCTTCGCCGCTGGCGCTGCCGCCCGATTCCGGGCGCTCCGGCCGTTCCAGGGCGGGGCGGGTGCCGGTGGGGAAAAGCGGAGTTCTCGTGGGAGCCGCGTCATACCGGCGGGGCTCTTCGGCGCTGCGGGGCGGCCGGTCGTTGGCGATCAGCACTGCCATCCACGGCAGCGGTATCGACGCCACCAGGATCAGCAGGGAAACCAGGCCGTTGTGCCATATTCCGTAGGCGATCGCGGCGAGGATCAGCGCAGGCACCCGGAACGCCATCAAGGTCAGGTACTTGCGTACCCGCTCGCGGTGCTGCTGCTCGTAGGACGGGGCGGCCGCAGTGATCAGGACCGGTCGACCGTCGTCGTCGAAACCCAGCTCGGGGCCGTGCTTCATTACTCCACTGTCCCACACGACGGATTTGGTGGCACGTGGGGTTTTGGATCATCTCCAGTTCTGGGCACAATGGGGACATGGGCATAGAGACCGACACCCTCGAACGCACCGATTCCGAGGAACGCGTCGACGACGGGACCGGCGGCGACACCCCGAAGTACTTCCACTACGTCAAGAAGGACAAGATCGCCGAGAGCGCGGTCATGGGCACCCACGTGGTGGCGCTGTGCGGTGAGGTCTTCCCGGTGACCAAGTCGGCCAAGCCGGGCTCCCCGGTCTGCCCGGACTGCAAGCGGATCTACGCAACTCTCAAGCAGGGTTGACCGGGTCGGTGGCGCCATTGTCGGGGTCGGTACGCCCCCGTCCTGACACCACCCAGGTACGCAGCTGGTGCAGGTGGGTGGCCTGCGCCGGCCACTCCTCTTGGACCGCCGCGTTCAGTTCCGCGCCCAGCATGATGGCGAAGCCCAGCAGGAACGCGAACAACAGGAAGGCGATCGGCGTCGCCAGCGCCCCGTAGGTGTAGCCGGTGCTGGTGATGTAGCGCAGGTAGATCCGCAAGCCCATGGTCGCCACGACGAACACCGTGGTGGCCAGCAATGCGCCGAACACCAAGCGATGCGAGGGCAGGGGTTTGGGCAGCGACACCCGGTAGAGCACGGTGACCGCCAGCAGCAGGCCCAACACCAGCGCCGGGTAGTAGCCGAACCGCAGCAGGTCGGTCCACCGCTCCGGCAGGTGCTCGGCCACCGCATGCGGGCCCAGCGCCAAGAACGGGGCCGCAGCAACGGCGATCACCAGCATCGCGACATAGAGGCCCAGCGCAAAGAAGCGTTGCCGCACCGGATGGCGCAGCGGGGTCTGATCGTGGGCCTCGACCACCGAGTCGACGAACGCCGAGATCGCCGACGACCCGGCCCACAGCGAAATCACGAATCCCAGCGAGACCACCTCGCCGCGGGCATTGGCCACGATGTCCCGCACGGTCGGCTCGATGATCTCCACCACGACGTTCTTGGAGAAGAAGCTGCTGGCCATGCCGATCAGCCGATCCTGGATGGTGGCCAGCGTGTCCGGTCCGAACAGCGGCGCCACGTAGGACAGGCTGCCCAGCATCCCCAGCAGCAGTGGTGGCAGCGACAACACCGACCAGAACCCCGCCTGTGCCGATTCGGAGAAGATCGAATCGTCCCAGCTCTTGACCAGGGTGCGACGTGCGATGCGGAGCAGGTGATGACGGGAAGGTTTGGGGATCTGGTCACTCATGACCAGCCCAGCATTCCTGACGGGCGCTGCTATTGCACAATCGGCGCAGACGGCGTGTTGCCTGCCGGCTCTGGTTACGCCTCAGCGGCTGCGCTGACCTGAATCACGGCGGCCAGCTCGATCAGCTTGGCTTCGTGTTCGTTGGCGTGGTGCTGGCAGAAGAGAAGTTCGGCACCGGAGGGCAGCGTGGCTCGTACCCGTGCGGCGGCGCCGCACCGGTCGCATCGATCAGCCCGAGTGAGTTCGGGACTGGTCAGAGTCGCGTTCATGGGCTCCTCCGTTTCTCGCGGTTGTCCTCAAGTGTGTCAGACGCTTGCACGTTCGGCGTTGTTCCCCGGTTCGGCTGTGTCGTGTCTCACCTCGCGACGGGGTGCGGCAGGATCGGTGACATGACGCAGTCCGCGAACCCGCCCGGTGTCTTGGTCCACCTGTGCAGTGCCGGCGACTGGGCGCAGGCGCAGGTGACTGGGGCGCTGCGTCCGGAGTCGTTGAACAGTGTGGGATTCGTGCACATGTCGACGCCCCAGCAGGTGCACCTGCCCGCCAACCGGCTGTATCGAGGCTGCACGGATCTGGTTTTGCTGCAGGTGGATCCGGCCAAAGTCGGTGCGCCGGTGCGCTGGGAGCCGGGCGTGCCAAGCGATCCGGAGGCGATGCTGTTCCCGCATCTGTACGGGCCGTTGCCGGTTGACGCCGTGATCGGTGTCAGTGATTATCGGCCCGGTCCGGACGGCGTGTTCGGCCCGGCTGGTTGAGGTTGATCGGGGTGGTCGGCTTGGCCGCGGACGCCCGAGTGAGTTCGCTACGGGCGAACGTCGTTTGCGCCTTGTTGATCAAAACTGCGGGCACGCGCGGCCAGGCGGCTGCGACCGCGTTGATCGCGTCGAGCACAGCGGGATTCAGATCGGCCTCGGGCGGCACCCGGTGGCCATGGGTGGCCGCGCGCTTCAACAACGCGGCGAAAGTCGCCGGCGACGCGTCATCGGTCGGCATGCTGGGCGATCCTACGCCGCGGTGCCGGCCTCGGCGTCTCAGACAGCCCGGGCCTCGACGATCGCCAGCGGGCTGGTGGTGGGCACCACGCGCTGCAGCTCGAATCCCGCCTGGGACAGCAACTCGGCGTACTCGCGCCGGGTGCGTTCCTGTCCGCCGGCGGCAACCAGCATCTCCAGGTCGAGCACCAGGCCCAAGTGGGCGGGCGCTCCCTCGGGCAGCACCATCTCGAACAGCAGCACCTTGCCGCCGGGCGCGATGGCGGCCCGGACATTGCGCAGAATTGCCAGGGACTGTTCGTCGTCCCAGTCGTGGATGACGGTCTTGAGCAGATAGGTGTCGCCGCCGGCGGGGACCGAGGAGAAGAACGATCCGCCCTGGATGTCGCAGCGTGACGCCACGTCCGCCACCGTCGCGTCGGCGCCGGCCACCACCTGCGGCAGGTCGAACAGCACACCGCGAGCGTCGGGCGCCTGACGCAGTACCGCGGCAAGCAGTGCGCCATGGCCGCCACCCACATCCACGATCAGCTTGCTGGCGCTGAAATCATATGCGGGGACAGCGCTTTCGATCGCCACGGCCGACGCCCCGGTCATCGCGTCGTTGAACACCTGCGCCAGTTCGGGATCGGTGTCCAGGTAGGAGAAGAAGGGCATGCCGCGAACCTTGCCGACGGCGGTCTCGCCGGTGCGCACGGAGTGTTCCAGGTGCGACCAATGTTCCCGGTGCGCCGGGTGGCCGACGAACGCGATCATCGGGGCCACACTGGCCGGATTGTCAGAGACCAGGGCGCGCCCGGTGCGGGTCAGCGCGAACCGGCCGTCGCGGCGCAGCTTGAGCACCGAGTTGCTGGCCAAGGCGCGCATCAACCGGTAGGTGGCGCGGGGGTCGGTGCCCACTCGGTGGGCGACCTCGTCGGCCGTCAGCGGACCGGCGGCGAGCGCATCGGCGATCCCGAGTCGCACCGCGGCACTGAGCGCCTGGGTCAGCCATCCGCCGAACCCCAGCTCCACGACGGCGACAGAGGCGGGGACGGTCGCCTGGCGCAGGCGCTGCAGACCGCCACGAAACGCGTTGACGGCACTGAGTACTGCCGCCGGGGGTGTCTTGGCCATGTCGCTGCAGGCTAGTCGAGGTAGTCGCGCAGGACCTGAGACCGGCTGGGGTGCCGGAGTTTCGACATCGTCTTCGACTCGATCTGACGGATGCGCTCCCGGGTGACGCCGTAGACCTGCCCGATCTCGTCGAGGGTGCGTGGCTGGCCGTCGGTGAGGCCGAACCGCAGCCGCACCACACCGGCCTCGCGCTCGGAGAGCGTCTCGAGCACCGACTGCAGTTGGTCCTGGAGCAGGGTGAACGAGACCGCGTCGACGGCGACCACGGCCTCACTGTCTTCGATGAAGTCGCCCAGCTGCGAGTCGCCCTCGTCGCCGATGGTCTGGTCCAGCGAGATGGGCTCGCGGGCGTACTGCTGGATCTCCAGCACCTTCTCCGGGGTGATGTCCATCTCCCGGGCCAATTCCTCGGGGGTGGGCTCGCGGCCCAGGTCCTGCAGCAGCTCGCGTTGGATGCGGCCGAGCTTGTTGATCACCTCGACCATGTGGACCGGGATGCGGATGGTGCGTGCCTGGTCGGCCATGGCCCGGGTGATCGCCTGGCGGATCCACCAGGTGGCGTAGGTGGAGAACTTGTAGCCCTTGGTGTAGTCGAACTTCTCCACCGCGCGGATCAGGCCGAGGTTGCCCTCTTGGATCAGGTCCAGGAACGCCATTCCGCGGCCGGTATAGCGCTTGGCCAGCGACACCACCAAGCGCAGGTTGGCTTCGAGCAGGTGATTCTTGGCGCGATCGCCGTCCCGACAGATCCATGCCATGTCACGCCGGTAGGCGACCGCCAGCTTGTCGCCCTTTTCGGCGTGCTCGGCCATCTTCTGCGTGGCGAACAGGCCGGCTTCGATCCGCTTGGCCAGCTCGACTTCCTCTTCGGCGTTGAGCAGCGCCACCTTGCCGATCTGCTTGAGGTAGGCGCGGACCGAGTCGGCCGACGCGGTGAGCTCGGCGTCCTTGCGGGCCTGCCGCAGCGCTTCGGACTCCTCTTCGTCCCAGACGAAGTCGCCTGAGGCCTTGTCCTTCTCGCTGGGCTCGGTGATCTCGTCGTCGTCGCCTTCCTCGCCCTCGTCGGCCGAGTCGGCGGGCGCGGTCGCCGCGGTGTCGTCGCCGTCGGCAGCCGCCTCGGTGTCGTCGTCGAGTTCGTCCAGGCTCAGGTCGGCCTCGTCGATGTCGTCCACACCGGGCTCGCCGTCCAGCTCGACATCGGTGTCGAGATCCTCGGGCGCCAAGTCGGCATCGGCGTTCTTCGCGCCTGCCTTGGTGGCTTTGGTGGCCTTCTTCGCCGGGCCCCGGGTCGACCGGGTCGCGGGCTTGGCCTCGCCGTCGGCGCCGGCGCCGCGCGCCGTCGACTTGGTGGCCTTCTTGGCGGGCGCTGCTGCCTTGGTGGCCTTGGCCGCGGTCCGCTTGGCGGGTGCTGCAGCGGCAGACTTGGCGGGAGCCTTGGCAGGCGACTTCACGGCGGCTTTGGCGGGCGCCTTGGTGGCGCTGCCCTTCTTGGGCTCCTCAGTCGCCGGCTGTGCCTTGCTCGCTGCCACGTCCACCCCTTCGGTCGGACTGACTTCCGGGTTGCAGCGTTGTGCGCAACCGAAAGTGTCGGGTATGTCGAATGTCGGCTCTATTTCAGTTGGTGATCAACTGGGATAGTCGCCGCTATCGGTTAGGCGGCCGCCGTCGACCATTGTAACGACAGGGCGAGGCGGTAATCGCCGAGCGGGCGTTATTCAGCGGGTCACGTCGGCCGACGACGCCATCGCGGCCCCGACAATCCCCGCGGTGTTCTGCAGTGTCGCGGCGACCACCGGAGTCCGGTTGGCCAGCAGTGGCACCCACCGATCGGCTTTGCGGCTGATACCGCCGCCGACGATGATCAGATCCGGGCAGAGTGCATCCTCGATCGCCATCAGCACCATGGTCACCTGTTTGGCCCACTTCTCCATGGACCAGTTCTTCCGCTCCTTGACCGACGCGGCGGCCCGGTGCTCGGCTTCTTTACCGCCCACCTCGATATGTCCGAGTTCGGTGTTGGGCAGCAGCTTTCCGTTGTGGATCACCGCCGAGCCGATCCCGGTCCCGAAGGTGAGCAATACGACCACGCCGCTGTTGTTCTTGCCTGCTCCGAAGCGCTCCTCGGCGAGCCCGGCGGCGTCGGCGTCGTTGAGGATGACGATCTGCTGGCCGTCGAGTTCGGCGGCGATCGTGTCCTGCGCGTTCAGTCCGATCCAGGACTTGTCCACGTTGGCGGCCGTCTGCACGACGCCGTTGACCACCACGCCCGGATAGGTGACGCCCAGCGGGCCGGTCCAACCGAAGTCCCGGACCACAGCGGCGACGGTCTGGGCGACCAAGGCGGGCGTGGCGGGGCTCGGCGTGGGCAGCTTGAACCGCTCACCGATCAGCGCACCGGTGTCCAGATCGACGACGCCGCCCTTGATACCGCTGCCGCCCACGTCGACGCCGAAGCCGCGTCGTTGCCGCCGTGCGCCGGCAGTCGGACGGTCCTCAGTCGGGGAAGGGGCGGGGTCGGTGCCGGTCATGGATCTCCTCTTCGGCGATCGGTCGTCAGCAGGTGCCGGAGTGAATCTTGGTCAGCAGCGCAGGGTCGGGCAACCCGGTGGCGTCGGGGCGCAGGCCGGCCAGCGCGGCCTCGATGTCATCGCTGTGGGCCAGGCTGACGAAGTCGCTGCCGACCGCCAGATCCACCGAATCGTCGGCGCGGTCGTCGCGGAACAGCTCTGTGCAAGGCGCCACCAGCCAGAGCGCCGCCGCGGCGGCCTGGCCCGCCGGGCCGAAGCGGATCTGGCCCTGGCAGTCCAGCCGGTCCTCGATGTAGATGGGGTCGTTGGCGGCGGTCGGCTGGGCGAAGCCGTCGTCGCGTAACGCATCGGCGACGTCGGCGGCCTGTCCGGCGCGGCCGCTGGCGTTGAGGACCCGGGCCTTGATGTCGGCCAGCTTGGCCGGGGTGGTGCTGATCATCGCGGCGCGCGGCACCTGGGTGCCCAGCCGCGGCTGGTCCGGCTCGGTCGGCGCCGGTGGGGCATTGCAGACCGCGACCTCATGGACGTCGGCCGGCCGGGTGAGCGCCACCGCCCATGCCACCGCGGTCAGCAGCGCCAGCGCCGCCAAGGCGTAGGCTGCCGGTCGGTTGTTGCGTCGCCGGAACGGCCGACCGTGTTTGTCGAACTCGGTACCGGTAGTGATTTGCGCGACCACGTACGCACTCTAGAGGGCGCGCGCGCGGACGATGACCGTGGTCAGCAATGCAATGTGACGCAAATCACACTTGATCCGACCGCGATCCGGGCACGAATCATTTGGTGGATGCGTTCGACGCTGGTACAAAGCTCGCGCAGGCTTTCGAGGGGACTTGAGGGGAGAAGACCATGGCTACCGATTACGACGCCCCGCGTCGCACCGAGACCGACGACGTTTCCGAGGATTCGTTGGAGGAACTCAAGGCGCGGCGCAACGAGGCGCAGTCCGCCGTGGTCGACGTCGACGAGTCGGAATCGGCCGAGTCGTTCGAGCTGCCCGGCGCGGACCTGTCCGGCGAAGAGCTGTCGGTGCGGGTCGTGCCCAAGCAGGCCGACGAGTTCACCTGCTCGAGTTGTTTTTTGGTGCAGCACCGCAGCCGTCTGGCCAGTGAGAAGAACGGTGTGATGATCTGCACCGATTGCGCGGCCTGACCAGGCCTGTCCCGCTCAATCCTGCTTAGGTGCGCAAAGCCGCCAGCATCCGCTGTGGGTTGCGGCAGCTGACCAGCCAGTACGGCGTCGGGTCGTCGGGATCATCGAGGACGACCAAGATCATGGGCCCCACCCAGCCGCGATGTAGGACGTATGCCGCCGGATCGAGCTGGCGGCCCAGTGCTGCGGACTTGGCCGACCGCGGGACCTCGGCGGAGCGTGCGATCACGGTCGCGGGCAGGTGCGCGTCACCGGCCCACAGCTGCGTTTCCCCGCCGCTCTCGATGACCTGCACCTTGATGCGCCCCAGCCACAGCAGGGCGGCGACGGTGATCGCGAAGAACACCGCGAACGGCAGCCAGCCGGGCAGCGTGCGCAGGCCCAAGCGGACTTCGTAGGCCATCAGGCCGTTGCCCAGGAACCCCAGTGGCCACCACCACCACGGCACCCACAGCTGTTCGCTGTAGCGCACTGTCTGCGATGCCCGATGGTTCAGGCGCGATCCCGACATCCGGCTAAGAGTAGTCTTGCGCCTCGTGTCACCCAGTCTTGCGGTTGTTCGCCTGGATCCGGATCTTCCACTGCCGAGCCGTGCTCACGCCGGCGATGCCGGCGTCGACCTCTTCAGTGCGGTCGACGTCGAGTTGGGCCCGGGGCAGCGTGCCCTGGTGCCCACCGGGATCGCGGTGGCAATTCCGTTCGGCATGGTCGGCCTTATCCACCCTCGGTCGGGTTTGGCTGCGCGGGTGGGCCTTTCGATCGTCAACAGTCCCGGAACCGTCGACGCGGGCTATCGTGGTGAGATAAAGGTCTCGTTGATCAACCTGGACCCGGCGACGCCGATCGAGATCCACCGCGGCGACCGGATTGCGCAGTTGCTGGTGCAGCGAGTCGAGCTTCCGGAGCTGGTGGAGGTGGCGTCGTTCGACGAGGCCGGGCTGGCCCCGACGACCCGCGGCGCCGGTGGTCACGGCTCCTCAGGGGGGCACGCGAGTTTGTGACGGCTAGTGATGACGAAGTGACGAAGATGGGCGGCTGTGATGGCATTCGGTAGGGGTAAAGGCAAAGGCGAGGCCGACGAGCCGATGAGCGCCGGGCCGGAAGCCTACGGAGAAGGGGACGAGTTCGTATCCGAGTCGGAAGAGCTGGAGGGCCCCTTCGACATCGAGGACTTCGACGACCCCGCGGCGGCGACGACGGCCCGGCTCGACTTGGGCTCGGTGCTGGTGCCGATGCCGCCGGGCGCTCAGGTCCAGGTCGAGTTGAGCGAGGCGGGTGTCCCCAGCGCGGTGTGGCTGGTGACGTCCCACGGCCGGTTCAACATCGCGGCCTACGCCGCGCCCAAGTCGGCGGGTCTGTGGCGTGAGGTGGCCGGTGAGCTGGCCGAGGCGCTGCGCAGGGACAACGCGAACGTCAGCATCGTCGACGGTCCGTGGGGCCGGGAGGTGCTCGGTTCGGCGACCGGGGCGGTCCGGTTCATCGGGGTCGACGGCTACCGCTGGATGGTGCGCTGCGTGATCAACGGTCGGCCCGAGACCATGGAGGTGCTCGCCCAGCAGGCGCGAGAGGCGCTGGCCGACACCGTCGTCCGCCGCGGCGACACGCCGCTGCCGGTGCGCACCCCGTTGCCGGTACGACTGCCCGAGCCGATGGCCGAGCAGTTGCGAGCGGCTGCGGCGCAGCAGGCGGCGGCCGAGCAGGCCGCCGTGCAGCAGGCAGCCGCGCTGCAGGAGGCCACCATGTTCGGTGGAGGCGGAGACATACCGCCCGCGCCGGCCGCTCGCCGCAGCGTGGAGGGATCCGCGATGCAGCAGTTGCGCACTATTACCGGCGGTTAGCGAGGCTCGACGCAGGAGAGCCGAAGCTGGACCGCCGAATCAACACCGGCGGTTAGCGAGGCTCGACGCAGGAGAGCCGAAGCTGGACCGCCGAGTCAACACCGGCGGTTAGTCAATCCGCCTGCGCCATCGTCAGCGCGGTCACGCAGGCGGTGCCCAAGGCGGTCGGGTCGGCGCCGATCTGGTCCAGGGTGACGGTGCACAGCGCCGCGCGCGGCACGGCGGCGGCCCATTCGGAGGCCGTCTGCAACGGATGGACCGCGTCGTCGACCGCGGCGGTCACTCCCATCGGCACGGTCAGGGCCGCCAGCTCGGCGTGCGTCGGCGCGACATAGGCCGCGGCCTCCTCTAAAGCGTCGGGCAGCTGCGGCCACTGAGCGGTCCACGAGCGGGTCAACTCGTCGCCGAGCCACCCCGGGCTCGATGCCCGCATCTGGGCCACCACCACCGCCAGGCCGTCGTTGCGCAACTGCTCGGCGCTGTAGCGCGCGGCGTGGGCGGCGGGTGCGTCATCGGGGGCGCCGGTCCAGGCGGGCAGCGCGGCCAGCACTCCGACCACTCGCTCGGGATGGCGCAGTGCCCACGCGGTGGCCACCGCCGCGCCGATCGAGACACCACCGGCGAGGATCGGGCCGGATCGCGCGGCCGCCGCATCCAGCGCCTCCAGATAACCCTCGATGAGTCGGCCCGGCTGCGGGCGATGCGTCACCAATTCGGCACCCACCTGCTGCAACGGGCGCCGAAACGCCCGGCCGATGTAGTCGTCGTCGGATCCGGTCCCCGGCAGCAGAACGGCCGTCACGCCGCGCAGAACCAATGCCACCTCTTGATCGTCTCGGGCGTTGTCAGCCACCCCGTGGGCAGGTCATGTGGCATTAGGTAATCAACAGGTCTACCGTAGCGTGCGCATACGGATGAGGGAGAGGGCAATGGCTGCTCCGAAAGGGTACCTGCGCCGGCTGACTCGGCGATTGACAGAAGATCCCGAGCTGCGTGACGTCGAAGAGTTGTCCGATGAGGCGCTCAATACCGGCGCGCAGCGCGCGATCGACTGCCAACGCGGCCAAGAGGTCACCATGGTCGGGGTACTGCGCAGCGTCGAAGCCAACGCCAAGGGCTGCGTGGGCGGCGTCCGCGCCGAGCTGTTCGACGGCACCGACACCGTGACGCTGGTGTGGCTGGGGCAGCGACGGATCCCCGGAATCGACTCCGGCCGCACGCTGCGGGTGCACGGCCGGCTGGGCAAACTCGAAAGCGGCTGCAAGGCCATCTACAACCCCCACTACGAAATCCAGCAGTGATCGCGCCTCCGGTCGGGCCGGCGCAGCGATGAGCGAGGACTACAGCGCCGAGGGCGCCCAGGGACCGCAGCGGCTCCTGGAGCAGATCGGTGGGCTGGCCGGAGTGATCTACTCCTCGTTGCCGATCGTGGTGTTCGTGCCGGCCTCCAGTCTCTTCGGACTGCGCGTCGCAGTCCTGGCGGCGTTGGGGGTGGCCGCGGCCGTGTTGGTGTGGCGCCTCATCCGGCGCCAATCCAGCCAGCCGGCGGTATCCGGCTTCCTCGGGGTGGCCGTCTGCGCCCTGATCGCCTATCGGATGGGCGACTCGAAGGCCTATTTCCTGCTCGGAATCTGGATGTCGCTGGTGTGGGCGGTGGTGTTCGCCGCGTCGATGGTGATCCGCCGCCCGGTGGTCGGCTACATCTGGTCGTGGGCCAGCGGCCAGCCCCAGACCTGGCGCGAGCTGCGGGCGGCGATCTACGCCTACGATCTCGCCACGCTGACCTGGGTGCTGGTGTTCGGCTCTCGTTTCGTGGTCCAGCGACTGCTGTACAACGCCGATCAGACCGGCTGGCTCGGAGTGGCCCGCATCGCCATGGGCTGGCCGCTGACCGCGGTGGCGGCGGTGGCCACCTACCTGGCGGTCAAGTACGTGCAGCGCGCACTGGACGAGCGGCCTGTCGCGGGCGAGCCCGAGCGCGAACCCCGGTCAGTGGGCCGGTAGCAACAGCGCGCGCAGTTCGGTCTCGACACCGCTGGACGCGACGAACAGCAGCTCGTCGCCGCCCTCGAGGGGCTCGTCGTCCTGCGGCACGATCACCCGTGTCCCGCGCAGGATCGTCACGAGTGCAGCGTCGCGAGGCAGGGTCAGCTTGCGCACCGGCTTGCCGCCCCACGGGGTGTCGTCGGGCAGCGTGATCTCCAGCAGATTGGCCTGACCCTTGCGGAACTCCATGAGCCGCACCAGGTCTCCGACCGCGACGGCCTCCTCGACCAGCGACGCCAGCATGCGTGGCGTGGACACCGCGACGTCCACCCCCCAAGCGTCGGTGAACAGCCATTCGTTGCGGGGATCATTGACCCGGGCCACCACCCGGGGCACCGCGAACTCGGTTTTGGCCAGCAGCGACAGCACCACATTGGCCTTGTCGTCGCCGGTTGCCGCGATCACCACATCGAAGGTCTCCAGGTGCACGGTCTCCAGCAGGCTCAGCTCGCAGGCGTCGCCCAGATGCCACTGCGCATCGGCGATGTCCTCGGTGTCGACGTGTTCCGGGTTGCGCTCGATCAACGTCACCTGGTGGTCGCTGTCGAGCAACTCGCGTGCAATGGATCGCCCGACCGCGCCGGCCCCGGCTATCACGACCTTCATTTGTCCAGGTCTTCGCTGGGCGGCAGGGCGGTGATGGCGATCGCTTCGGCGACCCGGCCGGACACCGCCACGATGTACACCTGGTCGCTGGCCTGAATCACCGTCTTGGGCTCGGGCAGGATGCCGGTGCCGAATCGGATCAAGAACGCCACCCGGGCATTGGTAGCAGCCTCCAGATCGGTGACGGGGCGACCGATCCAGTCCTCGTGCAGGACGACCTCGGCCACCGCGACCGTGCCGGTGGGATCACGCCACTTCGTGGTCACGCTTTCCCGGGTCAGGGCGTCGAGCAGCCGGTCGGTGGTCCACGGCACGGTGGCGATGGTCGGAATGCCCAGGCGTTCGTAGACCGCGGCCCGCTTGGCGTCGTAGATACGGGCGACCACCCGCGAGACGCCGAACGTCTCCCGGGCCAGCCGCGCGGCGATGATGTTGGAGTTGTCACCCGAGGACACCGCGGCAAACGCAGCGGCCTCCTCGATGCCCGCTCGCAGCAGTACGTCGCGGTCGAAGCCCATGCCGAGCACTCGCTCACCGTTGAACTCCGGGCTGAGCCGGTTGAACGCGGTGCTGTCTCGGTCGATGATGGCGACCTCGTGGCCGATCCGGGACAGCCCGTCGGCGACCGAGGCGCCCACCCGGCCGCAACCCATCACAACTACCCGCACGTGCTGTGTCCCTTCAGGTCCTCTGGGCCGACTTTCGGCTGGTTATCGACTGCAGTAGTGCCCGTATTCGGTGAACGCTACCGCCAGTGCCCGGCTGGCTTACCCTTGGCTCTCGTGTCGAAGATTTCCACCGCTGCTCGGCGCTTGGTTCTGGGCCGGCCCTTTCGCAGTGATCGGCTGAGCCACACGCTGCTGCCCAAGCGCATCGCCCTGCCGGTATTCGCCTCCGATGCGCTGTCCTCGGTGGCCTACGGACCCGAAGAAGTCTTTCTGGTGTTGTCGGTGGCGGGACTCGCGGCCTATCGGATGACCCCGTGGGTCGGCCTGGCTGTCTCCTTCGTGTTCATCACGGTGGTGGCCTCCTATCGCCAGAATGTGCATGCCTACCCCTCCGGCGGCGGCGACTACGAGGTGGTCACCACCAACCTGGGTGCTACCGCGGGTTTGACGGTGGCCAGCGCGTTGATGGTGGATTACGTTCTGACGGTTGCGGTCTCGATCTCGGCGGGAATAGCCAACATCGGCTCGGCGATACCGTTCATCGCCGACCACAAGGTCGTGTTCGCGGTGGGCACCGTTGTGTTGGTGGCGGCGGCCAATCTGCGCGGCATCCGCGAATCGGGTACCGCGTTCGCCTTCCCGACGTACGCGTTCATGATCGGTGTCTTTGCGATGCTGGGCTGGGGGCTATTCCAGATCTTCGTGTTGGGCCACCCGCTGCAGGCTGAGTCGGCGGCGTTCAAGATCCACTCCACTCATGGTGAGGTGGTCGGCGTGGCCCTGGTGTTCCTGGTGGCGAAATCGTTCTCGTCGGGGTGTGCCGCACTGACGGGGGTGGAAGCGATCAGCAACGGCGTGCCCGCCTTCCGCAAGCCCAAGTCGCGCAACGCCGCCACCACGCTGCTGATGTTGGGTGTGATCGCGGTGACACTGATGATGGGCATCATCGTGCTGGCCCGCGAGACCGGGGTGAAGATCGCCGCCCGCCCGCACGAACAGCTGATCGGGGCGCCGGCGGACTACGAGCAGAAGACCCTGCTGGCTCAGCTGGCCGAGACGGTGTTCCGGGGCTTTCCGCCCGGTCTGTGGATCATCGCCGGGGTGACTGCGCTGATCCTGGCGCTGGCCGCCAACACCGCGTTCAACGGTTTCCCGGTGCTGGGCTCGATCCTGGCGCAGGACCGCTATCTCCCGCGTCAGCTGCACACCCGCGGTGACCGGCTGGCGTTCTCCAACGGCATCGTGTTCTTGGCGGTGGTGGCCATCGCCTTCATCGTGGCATTCGGGGCGGAGGTGACCGCGCTGATCCAGCTCTACATCGTCGGGGTGTTCGTCTCCTTCACGCTGAGTCAGATCGGCATGGTGCGGCACTGGAACCGGTTGTTGCGCAACGAAACCGACCGAGCGGCCCGCGTCAAGATGATGCGCTCCCGGGTGGTCAACACCATCGGCTTCATCGCTACCGGGACGGTGTTGATCGTGGTGATCATCACCAAGTTCGTGGCCGGCGCGTGGATCGCGATCGTCGCCATGTCGGTGCTGTTCGCCATGATGAAGATGATCCGCCGGCACTACGACACCGTCAGCCAGGAGCTGGCCGAACAGTCCGCCGTGCTGGACGACCAGGCGGTGCTGCCCAGCCGCAACCACGCCCTGGTGCTGGTGTCCAAGCTGCATCTGCCGACCCGCCGCGCGCTGGCCTACGCGCGGGCGACGCGTCCGGACGCCCTGGAGGCGATCACCGTCAACGTCGATGACACCGAGACCCGGGCCCTGGTGCGGGAGTGGGAGGATAGCGAGATCACCGTTCCACTCAAGGTGATCGCATCGCCGTACCGGGAGGTCACCCGGCCGGTGCTCGAATACGTCAAACGCATCAGCAAGGAGTCGCCGCGCACCGTGGTGACCGTCTACATCCCCGAATACGTGGTGGGCCACTGGTGGGAGCAGTTGCTGCACAACCAGAGTGCGTTGCGGCTCAAGACCCGGCTGTTGTTCATGCCGCAGGTCATGGTCACCTCGGTGCCCTGGCAGCTGAACTCCTCGGAGCGGCGCAAAGTCTTGGAGCCGCACCACGCTCCCGGCGACACCCGGAGAGGTTTCCTAGAGTGATCGACCAGGAATTGGTCTTGACAACCGGGGCGCCGGCGAATGGCGGCAGTTGTGTGGCCCGCCCCCCGGACTCCGGCGGTCGGGTGGTATTCGTGCGGTACGCGCTGCCCGGCGAGCGGGTGCGGGTGCGGATCACCGCCGAGCGGGGCTCGTACTGGCACGGTGAATGTGTCGAGGTGCTCGAACCCGCGACCGGCCGCATCGACTCGCTCTGCCCGATCGCGGGGGTCGACGGTGCCGGCTGCTGCGATCTGGCGTTCGCCGACCCGGCCGCGGTGCGCGCCCTCAAGGGTGAGGTGGTGTCCAACCAGCTGGCCCGGCTCGGTGGCCACGAGTGGCAGGGCGAGGCCGAACCGCTCGGCGATGACGGCCCGACGGGCTGGCGCAGCCGGGTTCGCCTGGAGGTGGGCGCCGACGGGCAGGCCGGCTTTCACCGCTACCACAGCGATGAGCTGGTCACCGACCTGCGATGCGGTCAGCTGCCGACCGGCATGACCAAAGGACTGGCCGAGCAGAGTTGGCGGCCCGGCGACCACGTGCACGTGGTCGCCGACGACGACGGTGTCCGTCACGTGGTGAGCACCGGCCGTGACCACCGGCCGGAGGTCGTCGAAGGCGACTATCACGCCACTCAGTGGGTGGGCCGGCGCCGCTGGCAGATCCCGGTGACCGCGTTCTGGCAGGCGCACCGCCGCGCGGCCTCGCTGTACAGCGCGCTGATCGCCGAATGGGCGCAGCCTGACCCCGGCAGCACCGCCTGGGACCTCTACGGCGGAGCGGGAATCTTCGCCGCAGCGCTGGCCGAGCAGGTGGGGGAGTCCGGCCGGGTGATCAGCGTCGACACCTCACGGGCCGCGACGGGCGCCGCACGGGCGGCGCTGGCCGATCTGCCGCAGGTATCGGTACGCACCGACTCGGTGCGCCGGGTGCTCGGGGCCGAGCGTGCGACGGCCGGAGTCGCGGTGCTGGATCCGCCGCGCGCCGGTGCCGGTCGCGAGGTCATCGACCTGCTGGCGGCCGCGGACGTGCCGCGTGTGGTGCATATCGGTTGTGAGGCGGCGGCCTTCGCTCGCGACATCGGCCTGTATCGCGGGCACGGCTACACCGTCGAGCAGATCCGAGTGTTCGACGCGTTCCCCTTGACCCATCACGTGGAGTGCGTGGCGTTGTTGACGCGCTGAGCCGCCGCGGGCGATATCAGCCGAAGACGAAATAGCGCAACCACAGGTACGACGCGGACAATGCCACCGAGACGATGGTGACCACAATCCCTTTGCGGGTGAACTCCCAAAATGAAATGGGACTGCCTGCGCGGCGGGCGATTCCGAGCATCACCACGTTGGCGCTGGCCCCGACCGCGGTCAGGTTGCCGCCGAAGTCGGCGCCCAGCGCCAACGCCCACCACAGCGCATCGGGGTGCAGGTTGGTGGGCAGGGTGGTGCTGAGCTCGGCCACGATCGGCGTCATGGTCGCGACGTAGGGGATGTTGTCGATGATCCCGGACACCGGCGCGGACACACCCAGGATTCCCATCGTGGTCAACAGCGCGTTGCCGCCGGTCACCTCGGTGGCGGCCTTGGCCAGGGCGGCGATTGCGCCGGTGTCCACCAGGGCGCCGACCATTACGAACAGGCCGGCGAAGAACAGCAGCGTCTCCCACTCGACGCCGGACAGGTAGTCCGAGCGCTCCAACCCGGAGACCACGATCAGCACCCCGGCGCCCAGCAACGCCACCACCGACGGCTCCAGGTGCAGCGCCGAATGCCCGATGAACGCGGCGAACACCGCGGCGAGCACCAGGCCGCACTTGATCAGCAGGCTCCGGTCGCGGATCGCCTCGCCCTCTTCCAGTGCCATCACGTCGGCGACCCGCTCGGCTTCGACGACGAACGATCCCGGAAACAGCCGGGGCAGCATGGCGATGAATACGACGATCACGATGGCGACGATCGGCGCCAGGTGTAGCAGGAAGGAGTTGAACGACAACCCCGCTCGGCTGGCGATGATGATGTTGGGTGGGTCGCCGACCAGGGTGGCGGCGCCGCCGATGTTGGAGGCGAACACCTCGGCCATCAGAAAGGGCGCGGCGTTGATGTCGAGGCGGTCGCAGACCAGCAGGGTGACCGGGGCGATCAACAGCACCGTGGTGACGTTGTCCAGCAGCGCCGAGGCCCCCGCGGTCACCAACACCAGCAGGACCATGATCCGCAGCGGGGAACCCTTGGCGCGCTTGGCGGCCCAGATCGCGATGTACTCGAACACACCGGTCTGGCGCAGCACGCTGACGATGATCATCATGCCCAGCAGCAGGAAGATGACATCCCAGTCGATTCCGGTCTCGCGGGAGTAAAAGATGTCGTCCGACGAGATGACCGGCAGGATGACGACGGCCGCCGCGCCGGTCAACGCCACCAGGGTCTTGTTGACCCGGTCGGCGGCGATGAACGCGTAGGCGATCAGGAACACCGCGACCGCGATGAATGCCATCCGCGGGATCAGACTTTCAGCGCCGCGGCAAGCAGCCGCGATGCGGTGATCACGCCCGTCAGCTCGCCGTCCTTGACGACGGCCAGCAGGGGGCTGCGAAAACGGGCCATGGTGGCGGCGACTTCGATGATGGTCTCGTCGGCGTGGACGGCCGGCACGTCGCTCAGGTGCTCGGGCAGCACGTCGCGCACCGTCTTGCCCCGCAGCTTCTCGGCCGCACGGTCCGCCGCGTTCTCACTGAGCACACCCGCCAGGGCGGGGTCGTCCTGGATGTAGCCCGGCACGATGAAGCGCACCACCTGGGAGGCCGGCAGCACCGCATAAGGCTTGCCGGCAGCGTCGGTGACGACGAGGCCGGGCAGCCGGTGCTCAGCGAGCAACCGGGCCGCGTCCAAGGCGTCGGAGTCGATGGCCACCACCGGGAATTCCTCGGCGATCTGTTCGGCGTGCACACGACGACGATACGGTGGCCACCTCCGGCCATGCGTAGACTGGCCGGATGCTTGAAGGGATCCGCGGCCCCGCCGATCTGCAGCACCTTTCGCAGGCTCAGCTGACCGATCTGGCGGCGGAAATCCGTGAGTTCCTGATCCACAAGGTCGCCGCGACCGGCGGGCATCTGGGCCCCAACCTGGGTGTGGTGGAGCTGACCCTGGCGCTGCACCGGGTGTTCGACTCGCCCCACGACCCGATCATCTTCGACACCGGGCACCAGGCCTACGTGCACAAGATGCTGACCGGGCGCAGTCGCGAGTTCGACACCCTGCGCAAGAAGGGCGGGCTGTCGGGTTACCCGTCGCGCGCCGAGAGCGAGCACGACTGGGTGGAGTCCAGCCACGCCAGCTCGGCGCTGTCCTACGCCGACGGCCTGGCCAAAGCCTTCGAGCTGACCGGGCACCGCAACCGGCATGTGGTGGCCGTCGTCGGTGACGGCGCCCTGACCGGCGGGATGTGCTGGGAGGCGCTGAACAACATCGCCGCGGGCAACCGCCCGGTGGTGATCGTGGTCAACGACAACGGCCGCAGCTACGCGCCCACCATCGGTGGCTTCGCCGACCACCTGGCCGCACTGCGGCTGCAGCCCGCCTACGAGCGCCTGCTGGAGCGGGGCCGCACCGCGATCCGCGGGATGCCGGTCGTCGGCGAACTCGGCTACCAGGTGATCCACAGTTTCAAGGCGGGGCTCAAGGATGCGCTGGCGCCGCAGGCGCTCTTCACCGACCTGGGCCTGAAGTACCTGGGCCCGATCGACGGTCATGACGAGGCCGCGGTGGAGTCCGCGCTGCGCCGCGCCAGGGGCTTCGGCGGGCCGGTGATCGTGCACGTGGTCACCCGCAAGGGCAAGGGCTATGGCCCGGCCGAGAACGACGAGGCCGAGCAGATGCACGCCTGCGGGGTGATCGATCCGCTGACCGGCTACGCCACCGAAACCGCTGGGCGCGGCTGGACGGCGGTGTTCTCCGACGCGCTCATCGAGTACGGCACCAAGCGCCGTGATGTCGTCGCCATCACCGCCGCTATGCCCGGCCCCACCGGGCTCGCGCCGTTCGGGCAGCGCTTCCCGGACCGGATGTTCGACGTCGGGATCGCCGAGCAGCACGCACTGACTTCCGCGGCCGGGCTGGCGATGGGCGGCCTGCACCCGGTGGTGGCGGTGTATTCGACGTTCCTCAACCGCGCCTTCGACCAGCTTGTGATGGACGTCGCGCTGCACAAGCTGCCGGTCACGCTGGTGTTGGATCGGTCCGGGATCACCGGGCCCGACGGTGCGAGTCACAACGGTATGTGGGATCTGTCGGTGCTGGGGATCGTGCCCGGCATCCGGGTGGCCGCGCCTCGCGACGGCGTCCGACTGCGCGAGGAGCTCGGCGAAGCGCTCGAGGTCAACGACGGGCCCACCGCCCTGCGATTCCCGAAGGGGGATGTGGGCGAAGACATTCCCGCCATCGAGCGGCGCTCCGGGGTGGACGTGCTCGCGGTCCCGGCCGACGGTTTGCCCCAAGACGTCCTGCTGGTCGCGGTCGGCGCCTTCGCGCCCATGGCGCTGGCGGTGGCCGACCGGCTGCACAACCAGGGCATCGGGGTGACGGTCGTCGACCCGCGGTGGGTGCTCCCGGTGCCGGAGGTGCTCGTCGAGATGGCCGGTGCGCACAAGCTGGTGGTCACCTGCGAGGACAACGGCGTGGCCGGCGGTATCGGCTCGGCGGTGTCGGCGGCGCTGCGGCGTGCCGAGGTCGACCTGCCCTGCCGCGATGTCGGTCTGCCGCAGCGTTTCTACGACCACGCCTCGCGCGGTCAGCTGCTGGCCGAGGTCGGCCTGACCGCACAGGATGTGGCTCGCCAGATCACCGGCTGGGTGGCGGCGATGGGCGCCTCCAACTGCGTCGACGAGGTCAGCGAGCGGCTGGAGTAGCCGGCCCGACCGGGCGCGCAGAACCCGGCCCGGCTACGGGTGGCCGAGAGCCGCCGTCAGCACCGGCACCGTCAGCTCACGTTGCCAGGGGCGTGCGCCGCCGGCGGCCAGGAACTCCTCGATCACCACCGCGGTGTTTGGTGTCGCCGGTTTGAAGTCCCAGCACAGTCGGCGCACCAGGTCGGGGGTGAGCAGGTTCTCGGTCGGCACCTGCACCTGCTCGGACACGGCAGTCAGGGCGGCGCGGGACGCCTCCAACCGCGCGGCCGCCTCGGGTTTGCGCCGCGCCCAGCGCGACGGCGGCGGTGGACCGCTGGTGGACTCCCCGGCTTCCGGCGGCTCGGGGTTGTCGCGGGCCGCGGCCAGTGCCGCCAGCCAGGTCGCCGCGCTGCGACGTTGTTTGGGCCCGCCGAAGACCGGCAGGGCGAGCAGCTCGTCAACGGTGGTCGGGTTGGCGACGGCCGCGGCGATGATCGCCGAGTCGGGCAGGATGCGTCCGGGCGCGATGTCGCGGCGCGCTGCGATCTGGTCGCGCACCGTCCACAGCTCACGGACGGCGGCTAGGCCGCGCCGATCGCGCACCTTGTGGATGCCCGACGTGCGCCGCCAGCGGTCCCGGCGCGTCGTCGTGGTGAAGTCGGTGACTCGAAGGTGATTGAACTCCTGTGCCGCCCAATCGGTTTTGCCCTGCTCGGACAGCACCTCAGCGATCGCCTGGCGCAGTTCGATGAGCACCTCGACGTCGAGCGCCGCATAGTTGAGCCAATCCGCGGGCAGCGGCCGCTTCGACCAGTCCGCGGCGCCGTGCCCCTTGGCCAGACCCAGTCCCAACAGTCGCTGAACCATCGCGGCCAGGTTCACCCGGTCGAAGCCGGCCAGTCGCCCGGCCAGCTCGGTGTCGTACAACGCTTTGGGCCACATGCCGACCTCGGCCAGGCAGGCCAAGTCCTGGTCGGCGGCGTGCAGAATCCACTCGTCGTCGTCGAGTACCTCGGCAACCGGGCGCAGCAGGGCAGCCGGATCCTCGCCGGCGCCGACCGGATCGATCAGCACCGTCCCGGCACCGGCACGACGGATCTGGATGAGGTAGGCCCGGTTGGAGTAGCGGAAGCCTGATGCCCGCTCGGCATCCACCGCGAACGGGCCGTGACCGCCGGCCAGGAGATCGGCGGCGGCACCGATCTGCGTGCGGGTGACCGACACCTCCGGCACCCCCTCCGCAGGATGCGGCAGCGGTGTCGGCTCGGGCTCTTCGGTGGCCGGTTCGGTGGTCTGCTCGGACATCTCAGACGCGGGTTCGCGAGCTCAGATCAGTGATTCCGACCGGCGGTAGGCCCGCGGCGTGTTCCAGCACCTCGCAGAACGCCTGGACATGGGTGCCCAGCTCCGGGGTGGTCGCGGTCCACGATGCACGCAGTTCCAACTGGTGTCCCCGCGGCGGCCCGGAGATGTCGCCGTACCGAACTGACGTGGTGGCGGTGACGGTCCCGCCCAATGCGGTGACGTGCTCGGTGCGGGCGCCCAGCGCCTCGACCAGCCAACTCCACGCGACTTCGGGCAGTAGCGGGTCGATCGCCTCGTGCGGATCCAGGTCGGCCTGGATGAAGGCCACCATCCGCATGGTGCCGTCCCAGGCGTCGGTGCCGTCGGGGTCATACAGCAGGATCAGCCGCCCGAAGGCATCGCCGTCGGAGTCCTCCGGGACGAAGTCGGTCTCGGGATGCTTGACCTCGGCGCCCAGCGCGTAACTGTAGGGCGCCAGGCGCTGCGGCGGACGGATCGGGCCCAATTCGATTTCCGACCGCACGGTTGCGGCGTGCATCGTCGCCACCGCTTCCCGGAATGGGGCAGGCTCGGCTGATGTCACGGGTGCCGCTCCTTAACTGGTCGCTGTGCGCCGCGTCGCCAGCGGCCGGCACCCAGGGTTCTGTTGTGCACCGCCGCGACGCGGGTCACCGAATCTCACGCTAACCCCCGGCGCCGGTCGGCGCAGACAGGCGCGCCGAATTGGCAAGCGGAAGCCGGGGGACCGCCGCATGAAACGGCACGGTTCGGCCTGCCGCAATCGGGCGTGGCAGCATTGAGCACGATGAGTGCCCGTCGTGAACTGCCTGATTCCCCGTACCTGACCGCCGCTGCCGGCCGGCAACCCAGCCGGGTGCCGGTCTGGTTCATGCGCCAGGCCGGCCGATCCCTGCCCGAATACCGTGAGCTGCGCGCGCAGCACAGCATGCTGGCGGCCTGTTTCGACCCCGAACTGGTCTGCGAGATCACCCTGCAGCCGGTGCGCCGCCACGACGTCGACGCGGCGATCCTGTTCTCCGACATCGTGGTGCCGCTGCGCGGCGCCGGGGTGGATCTGGACATCGTCCCCGATGTCGGTCCGGTGATCGCCAACCCGGTGCGCAGTGCGGCCGATGTCGCAGCCCTGCGGCCGTTGGACCCGCAGCAGGTGACGGCCGTCGCCGCGGCGGTATCACTGCTGGTGGACGCGCTTGGCACGGTGCCGCTGATCGGCTTTGCCGGCGCGCCGTTCACCATGGCCTCCTACCTGGTCGAGGGCGGGCCCAGCCGGACTCACGCCCGCACCAAGGCGATGATGCTGGCCGACCCGGACAGCTGGCACGAGCTGATGACGCGGCTCACGGACCTGACCATCGCGTTTCTGACGGTGCAACTCGACCACGGTGTGGACGCGATCCAATTGTTCGACTCCTGGGCCGGCACGCTGTGCCTGGCCGACTACCAGCGTTTCGTAGCACCGCACAGTGCCCGGGTGTTCGCCACCCTGGCCGACCGGGACGTGCCGATGACGCACTTCGGGGTGCAGACCGGCGAGCTGCTGGGCGCCATGGCCGAGGCTGGTGCCACGGTGGTGGGTGTGGACTGGCGTACCTCGCTGACCGACGCCGCCGCCCGCGTGGGTGCCGGCACCGCCCTGCAGGGCAACCTGGACCCGGCGGTGCTGCTGGCGGGCTGGCCGGTAGTGGAGCGTGCCGCACGGGCCGTCGTCGCCGACGGCCGCGCCGCTGTGGCCGCCGGAGCGTCGGGGCACGTGTTCAACCTCGGCCACGGCGTGCTGCCGGAAACGGACCCCGGGGTGCTGACCGACCTGGTATCGCTGGTTCATTCATTGTGACCACGTCGTACTGCGTCGTCGGGGGCGGCATCTCCGGTCTGGCCGCCGCCTACCGGCTGCGGGCTACGCTCGGCGACGCAGTCGACATCACCGTGTTCGATCCGGCCGACCGGCTCGGCGGGTTGTTGCGTACCGAGACCCTGGGCGGGATCGGCGTGGACGTGGGCGCCGAGGCCTTCGTCGCCCGCCGGCCCGAAGTGCCCGCCCTGCTGGCCGAGCTCGGTTTGGCCGATCGGCAGCGCGGTACCACCGGGGTGCGGCCGTTGCTGTACAGCCGCCGGCTGCTGCATCGGTTGCCGCCGGACACGCTCAGCGGGATTCCGTCGTCGCCGGAGTCGATGGCCGGGCTGGTCGACTCGGAGACCCTTGCCCGGATCGCCGGTGAGCCCACCCGCCCGTTGGCGTTCGAACCGGGCAGTGATCCGGCGCTGGGTGCGCTGGTGGCCGACCGGTTCGGTGCACAGGTGGTGGCCTGCTCGGTGGACCCGCTGATCGGCGGGGTGTACGCGGGTTCGGCGGCGACGGTCGGGCTGCGCTCGGCGGTGCCCGGCCTGGCCACCCTGCTCGATGAAGGCGTGCCCAGCCTGACCGAGGCGGTGCGGCGGGCACTGCCCACGACGACCGGCGTACCGGTCTTCGGCGCAATCACCGGCGGATATCAGGTGCTGGTCAACGCGCTGGTGCGCAGCGCCCGGCTGCGCTGGGTGCAGGCGGCGGTGACCCAGATCGACCCGGTCGGCGACGGATGGCTGTTGCGGGACACCAGTGGCGGCCACCACCGCGCCGACCGGGTAGTCGTCGCGGTGCCCGCCCCCGTGCTGGCCCGGCTGGCCACCGGGTTCGCTCCGCGTGCCGCGGCGGCGGCCAGCCGGATCGGCAACGCGTCGTCGGTGGTGGTGGCGATGGCGGTACCCGCCGGCGCGGCGTTCCCGAACAACTCCGGGGTGCTGGTTGCCACCGGGGAGCGGTTGCACGCCAAGGCGATCACCCTGACCTCGCGCAAATGGGGCGACCGCGGCTACGGCGGCAGGGTCGAGGTGTTGCGGTTGTCCTTCGGCCGGTTCGGCGATTCCCGCACCAGCGCCTCCGACGCGGAGCTGGTGGGGTGGTCGGTGCAGGACCTGGAGGCCGTCTTCGGCGTCACGGTGGACCCGATCGACGTGCGCGTGCAGCGCTGGCCTGCGGCGATGCCGCAATATCGGTCCGGCCATGCCGGCCTGGTCGCCGGGCTGCGCGCCGCCCTGCCACCGACCGTGGCGGTCGCCGGCAACTATCTCGACGGCATCGGAGTACCGGCCTGCATCGCTGCGGCTGATCGGGCGGTGGCGGCCGTGATCAGCGCCACCCCGGCGCCCTAGCGACCTTCACAGCGCATCGTGGCAGCATATGGGCCATGGCGCACCTCGACTACGACAAGCTGAACTCCACCCTCCGCTACGTGATGTTCTCGGTGTTCTCGGTGAATCCGGGTGGACTCGACGCAGGTACTGAGACCCGCGAGGCGATCGCCGACCAGGCCGCCACTTACTTCAAGCAGCAAGAAGAGCGCGGCGTGGTGGTCCGCGGTATCTACGACGTCGCCGGTCTGCGTGCGGACGCCGACTTTATGATCTGGACCCACGCCGAGCGCATCGAGGACCTGCAGGCCACCTACTCCGGGTTCCGCCGCACCGCGCTGGGCCGGCTCTGCGAGCCGGTGTGGAGCAGCGTGGCGTTGCACCGGCCGGCCGAGTTCAACCGCAGTCATGTCCCGGCGTTCATCGCCGGTGAACCGGCCGGCGCCTACGTCTGCGTCTACCCCTTCGTGCGGTCGCTCGAGTGGTACGTCCTGCCCGAAGAGGACCGTCGCAGGATGCTGGCCGAGCACGGGATGGCGGCCCGGGAGTACAAGGATGTCCGGGCCAACACCGTACCCGCGTTCGCGCTCGGTGACTACGAGTGGATCCTGGCGTTCGAGGCGCCCGAACTCGACCGGATCGTCGACCTGATGCGCGACCTGCGTAACACCGAGGCCCGCTTGCACGCGCGGGAGGAAACGCCGTTCTTCACCGGCCCCCGGGTCGAGGTCGAGCAGCTGGTGGCCGCACTTCCATAACAGCCGACGCGACAGCTGTCGCCATCTTGTGTAGATAGCAAACATAAGATATCTTCCGGGACGCTAATTATTTTCTAAGGCTGCGCCTTGGTCCCGTCCTCACGGAGGTGTCGAACGATGCTCGGTCGATCCCAGACAGCTAGCTCGACACCCCGCTTCGCGGCCGCCGGCCCCGCGCTGCTGACCGCCGGCCTGCTCGCCGCGAACCCGGCGGCAGTCCAGCTCCCCGCGGTCCAGCTCGCCGATATTCTGCTGGCCGCCCAAGACATCGTCATGGACATCGTGCGGCATGCCGAAGACGCGCCGCCGGGCAACGAGCGGGTCACGTTCGCCCCGAGTTTTCCCGGGGCCGGAATCAGCGCCAATGGAGAACAGGAAGCGCTCGACACGGCGCAGAAACTCCTCGACGAGATCGGCCTGGGCAAGGTCGCCGGAATCTTCTCCGGTCCCGACACCGACGCGCAGGAAACCGCCTACCCGTTTGCCGACCTCATGGGCATCTCGCATGACGACATCGGAATCCTGTACGGGCTGACCGAGGTCGACGGTGGCATCTACTCCGACCTGCCCAACCTCAGCCCCGCCGGGATCCTCTACGCCCTGTCCAGCGCGCTGTGGACGTTGGCCCTGCCGTCGGTGCTGCCTATCCCGGGCGCCCTGGACTACAACGGCCTGATCGTGCTCGAGAAGTACAACGAAGCGATCGACGCCGTGTACAACCACGCGATGGACAACCCCGTCATCGGTGACAACGGGGCGATCAACGAGGCCGTCTTCAGCAGCTCCGCGGTCACCATGATCTGGGTGATGAACACCGTCAAGAACCCCGACATCGAAGTGCTGCTCAAGGGCCTGTTCGACGTCTCCTCGACCGGCGTGCCGCAGCCGCTGCCCAACGCGGGCATCGTCGAGCTGACCGGCAACCCCGAGGACGGCTGGACGCTGGTCAACTGGGCCGGACAACCCGTCTCGACGGACATGGGCCTGCTGGGCGACGGGTTCCTGCTCTGGCGCGAGCTGGTCCTGCCGCCGCAGCTCGCCGCGTACAACCTCCTCGAGGCGACCCTGTCCGGGGACCCGACCAGCATCGGAAACGCCTTCGTGGACGGCGCGGAGAACATCGGTGCATCGCTTGAGCAGGTTCCGCTGTTGACCTACAACGTTTTCGAGGACATCTTCACCGGGCAGTGGTGAGCCCGGCGGCTATGACGACGGCACCAGCCGCAGGCAGATGCTGTTTATGCAGTAGCGCTGGTCGGTGGGGGTGGGGTAGCCCTCGCCGGTGAACACGTGGCCCAGGTGGCTGTGGCAGGACGCGCACAACACCTCGGTGCGCTGCCTCCCCAGCGAGTTGTCGGCGCGCAGGATCACCGCGTCGGAGTCGGCCGGGTCGAAGAACGACGGCCAGCCGCAGTGCGAGTGGAATTTCTCTGTGCTGCGGAACAATTCGGCACCGCACGCCCGGCACTCGTAGACACCTTCGGTGGTGGTGTCGGTGTATTCACCGGTGTTCGGCGGCTCGGTTCCGGCGCGGCGCAGTACGGCGAATTCTTCGGGGGTCAGTTTCGCGCGCCACTCGTCGTCGGTGAGTGACACCGTCGGTTCGGGGGTCATGCCTCCACGTTAGCCCGCTGACGCTCGGGCGCCAGCCACGCCGGATCGATTCCGTCGTCCAGGCGGCCCTGTTCGCGGGCGTCGAGGTAGCGGTAGCACAGCACGGTGCACACCACGATCAGCAGCAGCGACCAGCCGTAGGTGATCTTGAGGTAGTCCAGCGGCCGCCCGATGTTCATCCACCGGAAGATCAGCCACTTGTCCAGGGTCATGAACCCGTAGACCCCCAGCCACGCCGGCCAGTTGCGCAGCACCGAGTTCGGCAGCACCACGGTCATCAGGAACGGGAACAACACGATCGAGTAGTAGCCCTGTCCCAGCGACAGCACCAGGAACGACGCGGTCAGCAGCACCCCCGAAGAAGTCAGCATCCAGAACCGCGGGTCGCGGGTGCGGTAGTAGCGGTAGAGCAACCAGAGGCTGACGGCGGCCAGAACGGTGAACAGCACCCGCATGAACAGGATCAGACCCGAGGGCAGCCCGAAGAACACCCCGTTGCCCAGGATCGAGGAGTTGAAGTAGTCGCGGGTGCCCAGGATGTAGGGCACCGTCTGGGTGAAGTAACTGCGCGGATCGCTGGTCAGCGGGAACGCCGCCACGTTGAACAGCACCGGCACCCCGATCGCCCCGACGAACGGCCGCCACTGCCGGCTCAGCAGCGGTAAGAGCAGTAGCGGCGCCAACACCGGTTTGACCACCAGGGTCAGCCCGACCGCGACACCGGCCCACCATTGGCGGCTCTCCCGGCCGTCGAGCAGCCAGCGGAAGAACAGCACTTCGGCCAGCAGGATGACGCCGTTGATGTTGGTGAACACCAGTGTGCTGCTCACACTCTCGGTGAGGAACATCGCCGCCAGCAGGGCCGGGGCCGCCACCGAGGTCAGGCGCAAGCCGAACATCCGCAGCAGCAGGTAAGCGGCCAGGACGATCGCGATCGTGTTGGTGGCGATGAAGGTGTACCGCGACAGGGTTTCCGGCAGGTACCCGAACGGGGACATCAGCAGGGTGCCGCCGGGGGAGTACAGGTAGTGCGGATCGACGTAGTCGAAGTGCTCGTTGTAGATGTCCAAGCCGTGCCGGAAGTTCAGCACCGCCCGGTACACCGGTTTGAAGTCGTCGGTGATGTTGCCGTTCAGCGGCAGTATCACGGCGCGGTGGATCAACGACATGATGGCCACCGGCCACAGCACCGAACGCAGTACCGTCGCGGTGCTCGGCGGGGACGTGGGGGGCCGGAATGCGGCCAGCAGGGCGGTGCTCGCCCGGTGCATCAAGGAGTCGGCTGCCGTCACCAGCGAACCGTACCCCGGACCGGGCCCGGGGGCCCGGATCAGGTTGGGTCAGGCCGGGCAGTACACATCGGTGTCGGGCAGCTTGCCGCTGTCGAGGTAGCCGATCAGCGGCGGCAACGTGCACGCCGAGTACACCGCGGCGCCGTGGCCGATGCCCTGCCACATCACCCGCTTGCTGGCCGACCCGGCGTTGATGACGGCCGCGGCGGTGGCCGCCACGCCCTCCTCTCCGACGATCGGATCGTTTTGCGCGCCGAGCAGCAGCACGTCGATCTTGAGTTCCTTCGGCAGGTCGGGGGTGCTGCTGCTGGGCCAGCTCAGGCACTGTGCCATCGCCAGCGCGCCGACCGCGCCGAACTGTGGGTACTCCTTGCCCCAGGCGACCACCAGCTCCCGGACCCGATCGGGCGTGGGCCGGTTGAGCGCGTCGGCGCACGAGTTGATGAAGTGCCCGTCGCTGCCGGTGGTGCCTTGGGACCGGTTGATCAAGTTGTTCAACAGATTGGCGTCGCCGGAGTTGGCCGAGGCCAGTGCCTTGGCCAACTCGTTGGTGGTGTTGACCCGATCGCCGGTGGGATAGCCCAGGGCCGTGACGATCGCGTTGGTCACCGCGGCCACCGAGGCGCCACCCGGACCATGCCCGGAGCGCGCCGCGCCCAGCAGCGCGTCGACGGCCCCCTTCGGGTCCGGGCCCAGCGCACAGCTGACTGCGACGCACTGCGCGGCGAACGCCTCGAAGGCCGCCTGCTGGCCCTTGACCCGTTCCTCGGCCGCGGCCTCGGCGGCGACTCCGAGGGGGATGGGGGAATCCAGTGCCAGCCGGGCCACCTTCCCCGGATGAGAGCCGGCGTACGCCAAGGCGATCTGGGCGCCGTTGCCGATACCGAGCAGCGACAGCGCGGGAATGTCCCAGATGCTGCGCAGTCGTTCGAGATCCGTGGCGGCGTGGGTGTTGTCGTAGGAGGACTCACCCGGCGAGATGGAGTCGGTGCAGTCGGTGGTGGCCTCCTGAGTGACCGTGCCCAGGCTGGCCACCGGGTCGTCGCCGGGGGTGAACTGCGCCTGGTTCCACATTTCGTCGCGCTGGCTGCGATTGCGGCAGTCCACCGGGCTCGACATTCCGATGCCGCGCCGGTCCACGGCGACGACCGGGTGGCTCTTGAGCACGTCCGCGCCGGCCCGCGCCAGCCAGATCGGCAGCTGCAGCGACGACGGCAGATCCCAGCCGGTGGTGAACACCACGGGGCCGGCGTCGCCCGGGGTCTGCACGGACCGGGCCCGCACCACCCCGATGCTGATCGCCCCGGAGCCGCCGCCGAGGGGATCGATGTCGGCGTCGTAGCTGGCGCAGTCCAGCCGCACACCGGGCGTGGCGGGCACCGCGGCGTCGCCGAAGACCCGGGCGGTGCAGTCATGCCACGGCAGGTCGTTCTTGGGCACCTCCACCGGAGGGGGTCCGGCGTGGTCCGAGGTGGACTCGGGTTGGCCCTGGGCCCCAGCGCCGGAGTTGGTTGCAAACCGCGGGTTGGCGGCCAGCCCGGGCGCGCATCCGGCCAGCAGGGGCGCGGACCCGGCCAGTACGGCCGCAGCCGTCACCACCGCGATCCGGGCGAACCTCGAAGAGCTGGTCATGCCTGTCACCTTATAGGCGCGCGCTTTTGACGTAGCGGCCGTAGAGGTAGCCGGATTCGTCGGCGAGCAGATGCGCGCAGCGCATCGGCGTGGTCAGCTCGCCCGGACCGGTGGCGATACGGCGGGCCAGGCCGCCGACCAGATAGGGGGCCAAGGTCAGGCAGAGCTCGTCGAGCAGCTCGCGTTCGATGAACGATCCCAGCAGGGTCGGTCCGCCTTCGGTGAGCACTCGGAACTGCTCGCGCTGCGCCAACGCGGCCAGCAGCACGGCCTCGTCCACCCGCCCAGGGTTATCACCGGAGCAGTCCAGGACGTCGGCGTGCCCGGCCAGCCGCCGCCGAGTGTCGTCGGCGACTGCGGAGCAGGTCAAGACCAGCGGCGCCAGTTCGGTGTCGTTGAACACCCGCAGGTTGCGGTCCAGCTGTCCCGACTGGGTCACGATCGCCAGCCGGGGTACCTCGGATTGTCCGCGGTCGCGGCGGCCCTGGCGCTGCGCGACGCTCAGCCGCGCTCCGCCGTAATTCTCAACCCGTACGGTGCCCGCACCGACCACGACGATGTCGGCCAGCGCCCGCAGCAGCATGAACAGGGACCGGTCGCCGGGCCCGGCCAGTCCACCGGACGTGCCGGCGACCGTCGCGCCGCCGTCGATGCTGCCGATGAAATTGGCCCGCACCCACACGCGCGGCTCGCCGGTTTCGGGATAGGCGTACAGCCGGCCCAGTTCGGCGTCGTCGACGGGCGCCGTGGAGCCCAGCAGGGTGAATCCGGGGTCTGCGCTGAGGTCGGACATGGCCTCGATTGCACCATGTGACTACAGTTCGTGCGTGCCCAATCCAGCCGCCGAGTCGATCGACCACCTGGTGGACCGGCAGCCGGCGGTCTCTCCGGAACGGTTGATCGCGCAGCTCAAACCGCCCCCGACGTTCGCCGGGGCCAGCTTCGCCAGCTACCGCCCGGACCCGGCGCAACCCAGCCAGGCCGCCGCGGTGACGGCGTGCACCGCGTTCTGCGCTCAGGCGGTGGCCCGGCGCGCCGGACGGCGCAAGCTGCTGGGCAAACGCGAGGTGTTGCCGGGCGTGGGCATCTACCTCGACGGCGGCTTCGGTGTCGGCAAGACCCACCTGCTGGCCTCCGTCTACCACGAGATCACCGATACCGGCAGCGGCCATGGCGCTGCCCAGGCGCCTGGCACGGCGTTCGCGACGTTCATGGAACTGACGCAGCTGGCCGGGGTATTCGGTTTCACCGAGTGCATCGAATTGCTCGGCGGCTACACCGTGGTGTGCATCGACGAGTTCGAACTCGACGATCCCGGCAACACCACCTTGGTGTCGCGGCTGCTGTCCGAACTGGTGGCGCGCGGGGTCTCGATTGCCGCGACATCGAACACGTTGCCCGAGCAGCTCGGCGAAGGCCGCTTCGCTGTGCAGGACTTTCTGCGCGAGATCAGTGCGTTGGCAAGCATTTTCACCCCGGTTCGGGTTGACGGCCCCGACTATCGGCACCGGGACCTGCCGCCGGCGCCCGAACCGCCCTCAGCGCAACAGGTCACGCAGCGCGCCGCGGCGCGGCCGGGAGCGACGCTGGACGACTTCGACGGCCTGTGCGCCCACCTGGCCACCATGCATCCGTCGCGCTACCTGACGCTGATCGAGGGCGTCACCGCGGTGTTCCTCACCGGTGCGCACGCCATTGAGGACCAGAATGTGGCGCTGCGGTTGGTGGCACTCACCGATCGCCTGTACGACGCGGGCATCCCGGTGGTGGCTTCCGGCGCCAAACTCGACCAGATTTTCAGCGCCGAGATGCTGGCCGGCGGTTATCGCAAGAAGTACCTGCGGGCCACCTCGCGACTGCTCGCGTTGAGCAGCGGGGGTTAGCGAGGCTCGACCACCGCATCAAACCCGGGGGGTTAGCTCACAGATTCCACTGCGCCAGGCGCAGTCCGGTGTTGCGCGACAGCATCACCACGTGGGTGACCAAGCCGCGGTAGACATCCCAGTAGACACCGCCGTTGACGGTGGAGCCCGCGGGAGCGTTGGTGAGCACCGCATCCAGGGTGGTGGGGTCGTCGGTGTGCTTGGACACGTAGGCGTCGCCGCCGGGCGTGACACCGTCGAAGGTGACCGAGGCCGCCATGATGTAGGGGTTGGGCACCGCGATCGGGTGGATGGTCACGTTCGCCCGCCACGGACCGCCCTGGTTGCGCCAGCGCGGCGTGCCGTTCGCGCCCCAGCCCGGGGGGATCTCGCTGGGCACCACGTCGTGGACGGTGACATCGGCGACGATCGGGCCGAATGCCTCGTCGTGGTATTGGATGCGCAGCGTGTCGCCGAGGCGCCCGATCGGCGCCTCCGCGGTGGTGGTCGGCGTGGCGTGTCCGGCGGCGGGCGTCAGCAGGGCAGCCAACGCGGTGACGACGGAAGTGACCAGGGCCAGAATCCAGCGATGCATCTGGGCATGATGGCACATCGGGATCGCGGGTGCAGCAGCCTTGGCCTGGCGGGTTCGCAGACAGGCGGTTTCGCCGGTCAGTTCGTGGTTTCCGTGCCGGGGGCGGCCAGGTTCGCGGTGATCGCCTCCAGGGCTTTGGCCAGGTCGGCTTCCGCCCGCTCGCGGTCGACCCCGGCGCGATGCAGGGGACCGGTGTCATCCTCTGCTTCCAGCAGCGCCAACAGGAGGTGCTCGGTGCCGATGTAGTTGTGGCCGAGGCGAAGTGCGGTGCGGAAAGTCAACTCCAGGGCCTTGCGGGCCGGACCGCTGAACGGAATCAAGGCGGGTGATTCGGCACCGCCGGGCGGCAAGGTGACCGAGGCCGCGAGGGCGTCGGGGTCGACGCGCTGGGCGGTGAGCAATGCGGTGGCCAGTGCGTTGGGATCGTGCAGCAGCCCCAGCACCAGATGGTCGGGGGTGATCTCGGCGTTGCGTGCCCGGTGGGCGGCGTTCTGGGCCGCCACCACCGCACTGCGTGCCCGTGGGGTGAAGCGAGCGAAGCCCTGTTCGGGATCGAGCGTGGCGGCCTCGGGGCGCGGGACGAACTTCTTCTGCGCCGCTTGCTTGGTGACGCCCATGCACTTGCCGATATCGGTCCATGACGCTCCCGATCGGCGTGCCTGGTCGACGAAGTGCCCGATCAGATGGTCAGCGACTTCGCCGAGGTGCTCGGCGGCCAGCACGGCGTCGGTCAACCGCTCGAGCGGGTTGTCGTGCACGCCGGTGATGGCGTTGATGAGGTCGTCGAGACGGACCGACTGGGTGAGCGGGGTGGGATCGACCATGACGTCAACTCTAGGTTGACGGCATGGTTTGCGTCAACCGTTAGTTGACGTTGGGGGCCGGCGTGGCTCGGGTGGGGGAGGGAAGCAGCCATTCCCCGAAGCCTTCGGCGAATCCCGACGACGGCGCGTACCTGACTTTCGCAGGGCTCACACCGGCCGGCAGCGCGAAGACCACGCAACCGGTCGCGGACTCGCCCGGGGCGACGTGGAACATGCCGGAGTCGAAGTTCGTGCATTCGCCGACATCTTTCAGATCCGGCGCGTAGCGCCGGCCGTCGGAACCGAACGCCCAGACGTTGGTGTTGACGTCGCCGTTCATGGTTGCGGTTCCCGGGTTGGCGATCGTGAACTGCGTCGCGACATAGGTGACGCCCGGATCGCCGGGGCCGGGTGTGACGGTCGCGGGGTTGATCACCTTCTCCAAGGTGACGGTGACGGTGCTGCCGTCGACGCGGGTGAGGGTCAGGGCGTCGCCGGCGTGCCCGGCGGGTTTCGGGGTTGCCGTACCCGATTCGCCGGATGTGGCGGCCGAGGGAGGCCCGCTCGTCTGATCGGTGTGGCCCGAACACGCCGCCGACAAAGCGGAGGCTGCCAGGGCGAACACCGACAGGGCGACGATGGGTCGATTCATGGGACCACCTTTCGCGACTTTTCCCGGTTCGTGCGGTGCTACCGATTGTGGTGCCTGCCGGCTCGTGGTCTCGGCCCGGCCCAGAATTCCGGTAGATCTGCGCAAATGCAGCTTCGCGAAGTGTGATCTTCGTTATAACTGATCTGTAGGCGCAGCTAACAAAGCGGCGCACCGTTCACAAAGGGGTACACCATGCTCGAATCGCTGATCGCAGGGGCTATCGGGGGCGCGCTCGGGGGCAAAGGGGCCGACATGTCGGCAAAGATCCCCAGTCCGGGCGGGCTCGGGAGCTTGATCAGTGGTGGCCTTGGTGGCTTGGCCGGCGGTGGCCTCTTGAACAGCATTCTCACCAGCGGTGCTGCCGGTGGGTTCGACCTCGCCAACGCGGCCGGCAGCCTGGTCGGCGGCGGGGTGCTGGGCACCATCGTCACCGCGCTCGTCGGCATGGTGGTCAAGGCCAACAAGAGCTAGTCCGCTGAACCGAAAAACCCCTGTCGTCACGCGGTGGCGGCAGGGGTTTTTGCTGGGTTGAGCCTGGTGCGCGGTACTGGGATTGAACCAGCGACCTCTTCCGTGTCAGGGAAGCGCTCTCCCGCTGAGCTAACCGCGCTTAGAGCCTTGGGACGGAGGTGGAGACGGGAATCGAACCCGTGTGCACGGCTTTGCAGGCCGTTGCCTCACCACTCGGCCACTCCACCGCAAGGGGTTGATGCCACTTGACACCCTCGAGCGGATGACGGGATTCGAACCCGCGACCCTCACCTTGGCAAGGTGATGCGCTACCAACTGCGCTACATCCGCGTGCCACGGGCGAGATCGTCGCCCGTCGCGATGCAGAACATTAGCGGACACATGTGAGACAACACAACTTTGCATGTCAGAGCGGCGAGTCGCGCGAAAGTGGGCCTGCGCATTGATGCTTAGCGGGCACGGCGTGCTAGTGTTCGTCCTCGTTCATCCGGTCTCGTAGCTCAGGGGGAGAGCGTCCGCCTCACACGCGGAAGGTCGCTGGTTCGATCCCAGCCGGGACCACAAAAAAGCCACCTGCAAGCAGGTGGCTTTTTTGTTTTGCGGGCGTATGCCAGGTGTCGCAAGCTGACGCAATGTGACACATCAGCTTCGTAATCCGCTTGCACCGGAGGTTGATACGGTTCGTGTCCCTTCCGGCAAACTCGAGTCCGGAGTTGTTAGGCGATCATCGGGTCGATCGCCGACCGGGGCACCAGCACGTGTAACGCCCCCGACGAAGCGGGCAACAAGACGCCCTGGTCGAAGAAGAAGATCACCCCGTCGTTGACCACCGCGAAATTCTGATAGTTGGCGGGGTCATACAGCGCGGCTTGCGCGAACGGCAACGGTGGTGGCGCCGTGGTGGACGTGGACGTGGAGGTAGTCGACTGTCCTGATTGCGTGGGCGCCGGTGCCAGCTGCTGCTGCAGTTCCGCCTGGACGATCGGCGCGACGGTCTTGAGCGGATCATCCACCTGCCACAACGGCGCATGTTCCTTGTCGTCCGATGCGGCCGCGAAGGTGATCGCCTTGCGATAGGTCTGGTCCCAGTTGAACGCTTTGTACGTCGTCTGTGGCTGGGCCCCGCCGACGTTTTGGTCCACCGTGAACACCACCGCTTGCGTGCCGCGCGGGGGAATCGACGAGGTGTACTCCGTCGGCTTGATGCTCAACTTGGCTGGTGCGCTGCCTGGCGCGCCAGACTTGGCCGAGTTGAGGAACGCGTCGCGTGTCTGGGCGATGTACTCGGCAACCGACTTCTGATCCGGGTAGTTCAGCGGCATGCTGATGTCGACGCTGTACCCGGGGTCGGAGAGCTGGATCTCACACGTGCGGCCGGTATTGCCGCCTTTGAGCTCGGCGCAGTAATCCTTCGGGGCCGCCACAGCCACGGCCACGCAACCGAACATGACGGCAACCGTGGCGACCACGGCCAGGCTGAAAGAGCGCATGGGTGATACCTCCTAGCAAACGCGGCAACGCGCCGTGCCCAAAGATTAACCCGCGGTGCGAGGATGAAACGGTGTCAACGACGGTGCCGCGCGCGGAGACGCGGGCAGTGTCGGATTTGCTGGCACGTGCTCGACCGGGGCCTGCGGCGTTGGTGGTCGAGGGACAGGCCGGCATCGGCAAGACCACGCTGATGCTGAGCGCCACCGAAGCAGCTCGCTCTCAAGGGTTTTCGGTGCTGTCGGCGCAGGGATCAGTGACGGAGGTCGAGTATGCGTTCGCCGCGGTTGCTGATTTGCTCGACGGGATCGATGACACGGTGTTGGGTGAACTGCCCAGTCAGCAGCGCCTTGCGCTGGACCGGGCACGAGGCGACCTGACCCCGGGTGTGCCGGGCATCGATGAACGGGCGCTCGCCGTTGCGTTCTGCGCGGCTGTCGAGCGCCTCAGCGCGAGATCGCCGGTGTTGCTGGCGGTCGACGACGTCCAGTGGCTCGACCCTTCCAGTCGTGCGGTAATCGGGTTCACCGCCCGGCGCCTGCCGAAGGGGGCGGCGCTTCTGGTCACGGTCCGCGTCGGTGAGTCCAATCTCGCTGACTTGGCTCAGTGGTTGACCTTTCGCAACCCCGCGGTCGCCACGCGTGTCCGGATGGGCCCGTTGGATCTGGACGGCGTGCACGATCTGATCGCCGCACGGTGGGGCCGCACGCTGCCGCGCCCGGCACTTAAGCGGGTCCATGGCATCTCAGGCGGCAACCCGATGTTTGCGCTCGAACTGGCCCGCGCCGAGCTGGACATGCCGGGAGCCGCGGCCGATCTGCCGGACAGTCTGGCCGCCCTGGTGTGCCGCCGCCTCGAACGCTTAGGCGACGACGCGCACGCGGTGCTGTTGGCCGCGGCCTGCTCTGCATCGCCGACGGCGGAGGAGCTGAGTCGGGTCACCACGCTGTCACCCGAACGTGTGGTGGAGTCGATCGAAGCCTGCGAGAAACTCGGTGTGGTCACCCTTGACGGTCACCACGTCCGATTCGCCCATCCGCTCTACGCCAATGGCGTGTCCGCCAACGCTTCTCCGGCGCGCCGTCGCGCCACCCATCGAGCCCTGGCTGGTGTCGTCGCCGACTCCGGGCTACGGGCACGTCACCTGGCGTTGGCGGCGACAACCAGTGACGCGGGCACCCTGGCTGAGATAGACGCGGCTACCGACACCTTGGCGGCGCGGGGCGCGCTGGCCGCCGCTGCCGAGCTGATCGACTTGGTCCTGGACCGCGGTGGTGATAGTCCGCAGCGTCGTATCCGCTCGGCGGAACTGCACTTTCGCTCGGGATCGATAGTGCTGGCGCGCACCCATCTGCAGTCCGTACTCGTCGATCAGCCACCTGGGCCGTTGCGTGCCTTGGCGCTGGCGCACCTGGGCGCGGTAAAGGCTTACGACGACGACTTGTCCGGCGCTATCGAGGCGCTGTCGGCGGCCGCCGATGAGGCTGCCGATGCGCCCATGCTGAGACTCGTGTGCCTCTTGCGTTTGTCCTTGGCGCTGGCCATCGCCGGCCGGATGAGCGCGACGATCGAACACGCTCAGCGCGCCATCGCGTTGGCTGAGGAACTCGACGCGCCCGGGCTGCGCAGCCAGGCATTGGCGATTTGGGTGACAGCGACGTTCATCTGGGGCGGGGGTGTCGACCGTCAGGCGCTGCAGCTGGCCGTGCAGCTCGAAGACCCCCGCAGCGGTGCCACCACGTTCTTGCGCGCTCGAGCCACCGAAGCGGTGATCTCGGCGTACGTCGGTGACCTCGAGACCGCCGACGCCCAGATACACGCGGTTCGCCACGGCATGACTACCGACGGCAGCGAGGTGGATCTCGTCTGGGTCGACAATCGCATTGCCGCGGTGGCGATCTGGGCGGGCCGGTACGACGACGCGGGCCGCGCCGCGCACGCGGCTGTGCAGCGTGCCGAACAACTCGGTGGGCGGCTGTCCTGCGCAACCGCATGGACCAAGCGCGCGGCCGTCGCGGCATTCCAGGGGCGCGCTGTCGATGCCCGCGCCGACGCCGGCGCTGCGATCGAGGCGGCCCGCTCCGTCGGCGCGCTTCGCCAACTCAAGGAACCGACCAGAGTCCTGGCCTTCCTCGAGGTATCCCTTGGTGACTACGCTGCGGCGCTGGCCGTCCTACGGCCGCTGCTCGACGAATTCGATCCGCCCCACGAACTGGAGATCGAGGGCGGCGAACATCTTCCCGACGCCATCGAAGCGCTCACCTCACTCGATCACGTCGCAGAGGCCGAAGTGCTGGTCGACGCACTCGAGACGCACGGCGCTGACCGTGATCGTCCCTGGATGCTGGCGGTCGGGGCACGCGGGCGGGCCGCGGTGCTGGCCGCTCGTGGCGACCTTGCCGCAGCACTCCGCGCCCTGGAGCGCGCCATGGCGCACCACCAGCGGCTTCCGATGCCCTTCGAGCAAGCGCGCACGCAGCTGCTGTTGGGCCAACTTCAACGCCGCCGGCGCCAACGGGGGAGCGCGACCACGACTCTCACCGCCGCGCTCCATGCCTTTGAGGAGCTCGGCGCGCCGTTCTGGGCGGAGCGGGCGCGGGCGGAGTTAGCTCGACTGAGCGGCGCGCGCGGTGATGGCCAGCGACTGACTCCCGCCGAAAGACGCGCCGCCGTTCTCGCGGCTCACGGTTTGACCAACCGCGAGATCGCCGCCGAACTGTTTCTGTCCGAAAAGACCATCGAGAGCACGCTGTCGAGTGTGTACCGCAAACTCGGCATCCGCTCGCGCGCCAGACTGGCTGCGGCGCTGAAAGCGAACGACGGCTAGCGACGCAGGCCGCCATGAGCTTTCAGCGCAGATGGTCGTTGAGGGTGCCCCCGGCGCCGAACAGGCGCGAGCGCCAATGGTCAAGTAGTGCAACGGTATCCACGTCGTCGGGGTGAAATCCCGGGCGCAGGTACACCGCCGCGTCCCGCAGAAATCCACGGAAGAACGGCCCGCGGTACAGGTCGGCGATTCCCCGCAACGCCCGCCGCGGTTGCCGGCGTGCCACCGGGTCGCGGCCCAGCGAGACAAGCAGTCCGAGTGCGATGAGCGGAACCGTGGCGGCGATCACCACCGCCATCGCCGCGATCCGGATCGTCTCGGAACCCCCGACGGCGCGATAGAGGTCAAAGGCCACCGACTTGTGCTCGAGTTCTTCCACCGCATGCCAATTCAGCAGGTTCCATACCTCGGGCGTCCCCGGGATGGCCTGGATCTCGTCAGTGGAGAGAATGCGCTCCGCCAGGACCGCGGTGTAGTGCTCCAGCGCCGCGGTCTGGGCCAGGTGCACCATGGCCGGGGTGCGTTCTTCGGCGCGAATCCGCCAGCGGTGCACCGCATCCGAGTCCTGCCAGCGGATCGGATAGCCCTTGGCCGCGAGCACCGCGTTGAGCCGGCGGTGCTCCTGGCCGTGGGTGGACTCCTGACCGATGAACCCTGCCACCTGTTTTTTCAGCACCGGGTCGGTGACGCGATCGGCAAAGCGGCGCACCGAGCGGATGAAAGATTCCTCCCCCGCCGGAAAGCCACCGGACAACCCGGCCAGGAAGTGGCTGAGCACCATGTCGTCGTCGGCGAAATACTTGCCGTAGCCGTCGCTGCTGTCGAAGCCGTCGTCGAAGCGGAAACGGATCCGCCGAGTCTTCGGATAACTCGGGGCCGGGCGCGGTCGCCGTCGGCGTGTCATGAGGCCGAGCGTAGCCAGCGCCACGCGTTCGGGCGTGCCGAAGTTTCGCGGGTCAGTCCTCGCGCCTGATGGGGCCTACGCCATCTCGGGCACGTTCAGGTGGGCGATCGCCAGATCGAATTCGGCGACTTCCAGTATCTCTGCGCCGGCATCGTTGACGGCCCGGGCCCAGATCGCCTGCTCGCCGCTGCGACTGGCCACCAGCGCCGCCCGGTCGTCGAAGCTGACCGAAGACACCGCGCGGCCCGAATGGCGGTCCACCAGCAGGGTGGTGCTGCAGAAGCCGTTCAGATCCTCCAGCTCAGGCATCAGCGCCAGCTTGTAAGTGTCGATCATCCGCTCGCAGCCCGCCGGGTCGGTCCGCAGCCAGGTGACGCGCACGCCCGCATGCCGCCGAGACCGATGATCGCGGCGCGCCGCGGCGATCTCCCAGCGGGTGATCTCGGCGGTGGCGTGGAAGATCTCGGCGGCGCGGTCGCACATCTGCTGAGCGGCGGCCTCGCTTGCTCGCAGGGTGTCTTCATCCAGCCAGGATGAGGTGACGATGCACCGGCCGGCGTCGCGGTCGACCAGCATGGACATTCCCGCGCAGCCGTCCATATCGGCCAGGGCCGGCATCACCACGCCGCGGACGTGGGTGATCCCCTCATCGAGGAAGGAAGGATGGGCGTGAATGGTGGTTGCGCGCGCGAACATAGGGGCCTCCGAGTGATCGGGGCGACGCCCCGGCGGCGCCGCCGGTCTCCCTTCCACCATGCTCTCGCTTCGGTGCGGGGACAACCCTTATTCGCCCCCAATTCGCTGGCTATTCGGTGACCGGGTCCGGCTCGGCCCGATGTTGGGCGTCCAGTTCTGCGATCCGGGCGCCGACGCGGCCCCTCAGCGCAAGGGCCGCGATCAGCCCGGCGAGCAGCGCGATCAGCAGCGCCACCCAGGAGAACCGGGACAGCCAGTGCTCGGCCGCGACCCCGGCGTAGTACACCAGGGCGGTGGTCCCCCCGGCCCAGAAAATCGCGCCGGTCACATTGGCGACCAGGAAATGCGGGTAACGCATCTTCAACGCTCCGGCCAGCGGGCCGGCCAGGATGCGCAGCAGTGCCACGAATCGGCCGAAGAACACCGCACTGGCGCCCCAGCGGCCGAAGGACTGTTCGGCGAAAGCGATGTGGCCGGGACCGAAGTGGTTCGGAAATCGCCGGCCCAGGCGGTCGAAGAGCGGCATACCGAATCGCCGGCCGATCGAATAGCCGATCGAGTCACCGATCACCGCGCCGATCACCGCCGCCACCGCGACCCCGACCGGGTCGACCGCCAACTCATGCCGCGACGACAACAGCGCCGCTCCGACCAGCATGAGCTCGCCCGGCAACGGCACGCCCAGGCTCTCTATCCCGATAACCGCGCCGACGAGCAGATAGACCAGCACGGGCGGGATCGAGTACAGCAGGACATCCACCGACATGCGGCCAAGCATGCCTGACGTCGGGCGGGAAAGCCCGTCGCGACCGTCGGCGGCCGAATAGGAATCACCTAGTAGCGTTACCCAGGCGTTGCGATCGAATCGAGGAGCGGCAGTGGAATTCAACCTCGCCCAAGTGTTCTCGGCCGTGGCGGCGGCCGTGCCAGAGCGGGATTGCATCGTCTTCGGCGACCGTCGATTCAGCTACCAGCAGATCGAGGACCGGTCCCGCCGGCTGGCGCGGGCCCTGCACGAGCGTGGCCTGGGGGTGCGCCGCGAACGCTCCGAGCTGGCCGGCCACGAATCCGGGCAGAGCCACCTCGCGCTGTACCTGGCCAACGGCAACGAGTATCTGGAAGGCATGCTCGGCGCCTACCACGCCCGGGTCGCGCCGTTCAACGTCAACTACCGCTACGTCGCCGACGAACTGGTCTACCTGCTGACCAATGCCTCCACCGAGGCGATCATGTACCACGCTCGGTACGCGCCCACGCTGGCCGAAGCGTTGCAGCAGGCCGGTGACCGGCTGCCCGCGATGCCGCTGATCCACGTCGAGGACGACTCCGGCAACGAGCCGCTGCCCGGTGCGGTCCGCTACGAGGAGCTGCTGGCCGCCACTTCCGCCGAACCGTTGGGCCTGGCGCTGTCCCCGGACGACCTGTATCTGCTCTACACCGGCGGCACCACCGGCATGCCCAAGGGGGTGCTGTGGCGTCAGCACGACATCTTCGTCGGCGCGATGGGCGGCCGGGAGTTCGGCACCGGTGCCGTGCCCACCACGGTGGAGGAGATCGTCGACCGCGCCTGCGCCGCCGTGCCGGCGGGCTCGATGACAGTGGCGCCGTTGATGCACGGCGCAGCCCAGTGGGCCGCCTTCATCACGCTGCTGGGCGGGCGGCCGTTCGTGATGTCGGCGACCACCGACCGGTTCGACCCGGTGCGCACGTGGGAACTGGCGGCCAAGGAGCGGGTCATCTCGCTGTCGATCGTGGGCGATGCCTTCGCACGTCCGCTCGCCGACGCGCTGGCAGCCGGTGGCCCCCAGCTGGCTGACGACCTGTCGGGACTGTTCGTGCTGGCCAGCGGCGGTGCATCGCTCACCGTCCCGGTCAAGCAGCGGATGGTGGATCTGCTGCCGCAGTTGTCGATCCTGGACGCCGGCGGTTCTTCGGAGACCGGGGCGCAGATGGGACAGACCACCAGCCGCGATGTGGCCTCCACTGGCCGATTCACCCCGAACCCGGGCGCGGTGGTGGTCAGCGAGGACATGACCCGCATTCTCAAGCCCGGCGACGACGAGATCGGCTGGCTGGCGCAGCAGGGACATGTGCCGCTGGGGTACCTGGGCGACCCGGAGAAATCCGCGCGCACCTTCCCGGTCATCGAGGGGATCCGGCACTCGGTTCCCGGTGACCGGGCTCGCTGGGACGCCGACGGTGGGATTGAGCTGCTGGGCCGAGACTCGGTGACGATCAACTCCGGCGGCGAAAAGATCTTCGCCGAGGAGGTCGAAGCCGCGATTGCGCACCATCCGGCCGTCTACGACGTGGTGGTGGTGGGCCGGCCCAGCGAGCGGTGGGGCAACGAGGTGGTCGCGGTGGTGCAGTTGGCGCCCGGCGCCGACGCCGGCGCCGACGACATCGTCACCGAGGCGGCGAACTACATCGCGCGCTACAAGCTGCCCAAAGACGTGGTGTTCTGCGCCCAGGTGCAGCGCTCGCCGTCGGGCAAGGCCGACTACCGCTGGGCCAAGGAGCAGGCGCTCGCCGCGCAACGAGTCTGAGCGGCGGCGCCGGCTGACTCAGCCGAACTGCGGCTTGCGCTTCTCCCGGATGGCGGCCAGGCCCTCGTGTACGTCCGGACCGGAGAAGCCGAGGAACTCCAGCCCCAATGCGGTCTCGAAGGCCGGCGCGAACTGCCGATACCAGTAGTTGAGGCTGTGCTTGGTGAAGCGGATCGCGTCTTGGGCGCCGTGCGCCAGGTCGTCGGCGATGCGGGTCGCGGTGGCCAGCACCTCGTCGTCGTCGACGCACGTGGAGACCAGGCCGATCCGCTCGGCCTCCTCACCGTGCAGCGTCTCGCAGGTCAGCAGGTAGTACTTGGCCTTGGCCATGCCCACCAGCAACGGCCAGCAGATCGCCGCGTGATCCCCGGCGGCCACCCCGAGCTTGGTGTGGCCGTCGATCAACCGGGCGGTGCGCCCGGCCACCGAAATGTCCGAGAGCAGTGCCACCACCAGGCCCGCGCCCACGGCGGGCCCGTTGATCGCCGAGATCACCGGTTTGGAGAAGTTGACCATGTTCAGCACCAGGTCGCGGGCCTCCCGCAGCACCTGCATCCGTCCGGCGTGATCGCCGACGATCTTCTCGATCAGCTCGAAGCTGCCGCCGGCGGAGAACGCCTTGCCCTCACCGCGGACCAGTACCGCGCGCACGTCGTCGTCGCGGTCGATCACCGGCCACACATCGGCGAGGTCGCGGTGCATCTGCGGGCCCACCGAATTGAGTCCGGGCGCGTCCAGCACCAGCTGCAGCACGCCGTTGTCGCCGGGCTCGAACCGAAGGCTGGGGAAGTCGGAGGAGGCACGGTAGCGGGGTGCATCAGTCATCATTCGTTTCTACTCGACGGCTTGCGCGCCGCCCCCGCCAGGTCTCGCCTGTCGCGCCCGGGGAACCGTTCCACCGGAGCTGCTGATTTGAGTGAATCCTCAACGAACGCAATCGTTCTCGGGTTGGTAGGGCAGCGGCTCGGGGGCGGCGTCGAGGTGTCGTCTTCGGCCCTTGAGATTTAGGTTCGCCTTTCTAGTTTCTACAAAATCCCTTGTGTAAACTCTGTGCCCATGGCATATGTGATCGGGAAGCCGTGCGTTGACGTGATGGACCGGGCCTGCGTGGAGGAGTGCCCGGTTGACTGCATCTACGAAGGCGGTCGAGCCCTTTACATCCACCCGGATGAGTGTGTGGACTGCGGAGCCTGCGAGCCGGTGTGCCCGGTCGAGGCCATCTACTACGAAGATGACCTCCCGGACGAGCTCCAACCGCACCAGGCCGACAACGCGGCGTTCTTCGCCGAGGCCCTGCCGGGACGCGACGAGGCGCTCGGCTCACCCGGCGGCGCCGCCAAGATCGGTCCGCTCGGCATCGACACCCCGCTGGTGGCCAGCTTTCCTCCCCAGGGGGAGTGACCGACATCGCCAAGCCGCCTGTGCCACCTGGAGGACGTCGCCTCGACGTTCTGCGGCTGGTACAGGCCGCCGACGAACCACTGAGCATCGCGCAGATCGCCGACCAGTTGGGGGTGCACCCGAACACGGTGCGTTTTCACCTGGACACCCTGGTTGAGGAAGGCCGGGTCGAGCACACCGAACCCGACCACAAGGGGCGGGGACGGCCGGCGCTGATGTTCCGGGCCATTCGGCAGATGGACCGGGGCGGAACCCGCCGGTTCCGGCTGCTCGCCGAGATCCTCACCATCGGTTTGGCCGCTGACTCCGATCCCAGCGGCAAGGCGCTGGCTGCCGGCCGGGAATGGGGTCATCGGCTGCGGCCGCTGCACCAGCCGTCCGGGCCGGTGGACGCCGAGGAATCCACCGGCCATCTGCTCGAGATGCTCGATGAGTTGGGTTTCGAACCCGAACGCCTGGAACCCGATGCCACCGGAGCAGAGCAACTCGGGTTGCGGCACTGCCCGTTCCTGGAGCTCGCCGAGAACGCCGCCGACGTAATCTGCCCGATCCATCTGGGGCTGATGCAGGGCGCGCTGGAGGCTTGGGAGGCGCCGGTGACCGTCGACCGACTCGACCCGTTCGCCAAACCCGATCTGTGTGTGGCGCATCTGAAATCGGCGACCCTCAACGGAATCCCGGTCGACCCGTCACCTCCCACCGCGGTGCGTGCGGAAGGGGCCACCGGGTGAGTGTCGGCGCCTCGGTTGCGATCGCAGCGACATTCGTCTGGCTGGGGATGGTGACCGCGATTTCGTTCATGGAGGCGCCGCTGAAGTTCCGGGCGCCCAACGCGACCGTCCCGATCTGCCTCAGCATCGGCCGGTTGGTGTTTCGGGCGCTCAACACCGCCGAATTCGTGCTGGCCGCGGTCATCGCGGTCGCGTTCGTGAGCGAGCGGCCGACGGCCGGCATCGCTGTGACGTACGCGGTCGCCCTGGCGATGCTGGTGGCTCAGGTGTTCGCGGTGCGCCCGGCCCTGGGCCGCCGCGCTGATCAGGTGCTGTCCGGGCTGGAAGGGCCCCGCTCGCGTGCGCACTACGCCTATGTCGCACTGGAGCTGATCAAGGTCGCCGCGCTGGTGCCGTTGGGCATCCTGCTGCTGTCTCGCTGAACTGTCCCACACCGTTTCACCCACTCACCGAGCCGAAGGAGTACCGATGGAATCGACCTCGCTGAATGTGTTGGCCGACGAGAAGCTCGCCGAGGCCACTCAGCACCACAGCGGTCGCGCGGCCCACACCGTCTACGGCGGTTCGGTGCATCACCTGCGCCAGACCCTGGTCGCACTGCAGGCCGGCCAGTCGTTGGCCGAACACGACAGCCCGGGGGAGTCGACCCTGCAGGTGTTGCGCGGTCGGGTGCGGCTGACCGCCGGCGACGACAGCTGGGAGGGCGTGGCCGGCGAGTTCGTCACCCTGCCGCGCACCCGTCACGCGCTGGAGTCGCTGGAAGATTCGGTGGTGCTGCTGACTGTCGCCAAGAGCGCCTCGCACTGAGCGTGCCGCTGAGCACACCCTGGTCGCAGGGGACCGGTCTGCGGCTGCCCATCCTGAATGCCCCGATGGGCGGGGTGGCCGGTGGTCGGCTGGCCGCCGCCGTCACTGCGGCGGGCGGGCTGGGCATGATCGGGATGGGCAGCACCGCCACGGCGGCGTCGCTGGCCACCGAGCTGGCCGCGCTCGGGGACGTACCGCGGTTCGGGATCGGCCTGGTGGACTGGGTGATCCGCGATCGGCCTGACCTGCTCGAGGCGGCACTGGCTGCCCGCCCGACGCTGCTCTCGGTCAGCTTCGGAGCCGACCTGTCCTGGGTTCAGCGCGCCCACGAGGCCGGGATCCTGGCTGCCACTCAGGTCTATGACCCCGAGACCGCCCGACGTGCCCAGGACGCCGGTCTGGACGTGCTGGTGGCGCGCGGGGCCGAGGGCGGCGGCCACGGCGAGATCCGGCTGGCCACGCTGCCACTGCTCGACGCGGTCCTGGACACCGTCGAGGTTCCGGTGCTGGCCGCCGGCGGGATCGCCGGTCCGCGCAGCCTGGCGGCCGTGTTGGCCGCCGGTGCCGCCGGGGCGTGGCTGGGCACGGTCCTCTCGGCATGCCCCGAGGCCCTGACCGGCGACAGTGCCCGAAACGCGCTGATCGCGGCTGCCGGCACCGACACCATGACCACCCGGGTCTTCGACGTCGGACAGCGGCTGGACTGGCCAGCGCGGTTCCCGTCGCGGGTGCTGCGCAACGACTTCGCCGGGCGCTGGACCGGCCGCGAGGACGCGCTGGCCGGTGATCGGGAAGCGGGTGCGGAACTGGCCGCCGGGATTGCCACCGGCGATCAGCGCGTCGCCCCGGTCGATGCGGGTCAGGGCGTGGGCATGCTCACCGGCAGCCGTCCGGTGGCAGTGGTCCTCGACGAGTTGTGCGCTGGAGCGCAACGCCTGCTGTCGCGCTGGAACTGACCCACCGGAGCGTCACACCGCTCGCAGATAGCGTTTGGCGATGGTGCGCTGCGCCAACCGTCCGAGCGGGCCGGCCGCCCTGATCCACCAGGTGGCGGGCCGGGAAAACGCGCGTACCTGCGCGTACACCGTCTCATCGGCCGGGTCGTAGCGCACCGAGAACAGCTCCTCGCCGGATTCGGGATGCCCGGCCAGCGTGCCGTAGGCGAAGCCGCGCCGGTCGGGCTCGGACACGACGTAGACCACCCGGCACGGCGCGCTCAGCACACCCAGCCGAACCCGCGCCACCGCATCCACCGCGGCGATATCGCTGTCGGCGTCCACCCGCACACCCAGCCCGGCGCCGCGCAGCATGCCCCAGCGCAGCACCGCGTCGCCGGCCTGCTCGAAACGCCGCCGTCCCTTACCGATCGGGGCGGTCAGGTCGAGGTGGTGATACCCGGCGGGCAGTGTTGTCGCGGTGGCGCCCACTTCGGCGTAGGTGAGCGGCAAGTCACGCAGCGTGCTCAAGTCCACGGCCCAACCATGCCATCGCGGGCGCGCCGCCGGCACCGCAATCGCCGGAACGTTAAATAGGGGGGTGAGTGCCTCACACGCCGGCGGTGGCTTCAACCCGCCCGAACCGACCGACAAGGGCGGGCCGGACTACGGCCGGTTCCTGGACAACGTGCGCGCCCTGCAGGACCACGCGCGCGCCGCCGACGCCCCCGCCGAGGTGATCAGCCGGGCCGCCGACGCGCTGCAAGAGGTGTGCGACCTGCTGGCCCCGTTCGACACCGACGAATGGTCCTCACCGTCCGGGCGGCGGCTGGACCTGCCGATGCGCGGCAACCTGCTAGCGGTGCCGATGAAGCTGAAGAAAGACGGCGACGGACGGTTGCGCGGCTGGGCCCGGTTCCGGCGATTCCACCTGGGACGCAACGGCGCCGCGCACGGCGGGGCCATCGGGCTGTTGTTCGACTCGGTGCTGGGAACCGCATCCTGGCTGCTCACCGGCGGCCCCTATCAGCGCACCGCCTACCTGCACCTCAACTACCGTCAGATCGTCCCGATCGACAAGGAGCTGCAGGTCGAGGCGTGGGTCAGCCGGACGGAGGGACGCAAGATCTTCGTCGAGACCAGGCTGTGCGACGGCGACACCGTGCTGACCGACGGGGAAGCGTTGTTCGTGGTGCTCAAACCCGGCCAACCATGACGCCGGTGTACTCCCGAACGGTTCGCCACCAGCGCCCCGATAGCATGGTCGCGGACGTTTCTACCCCCTAGCACCCCCTTGGAGACCACGTCATGAGCGCGCCCGCCATCCCCGCCCCGGCAAGCCCGATCCGGGTTCCCGCCGGGACCACCGCGGCCGCAGCGGTGCGCGCGGCGGGCCTGCCCGACCGGGGTGCGCCGGATGCCATCGTGGTGGTGCGCGACGCCCAGGGCCGGCTGCGCGACCTGAGCTGGATTCCCGAGGCCGACGTCGAGGTGACCCCGGTGGCGGCCGACACCGACGACGGCCGCAGCGTGATCCGGCACTCCTGCGCCCACGTGCTGGCCCAGGCGGTCCAAGACCTGTTCCCGGCCGCCAAACTCGGCATCGGCCCGCCGATCACCGACGGCTTCTACTACGACTTCGACGTACCCGAGGCGTTCACTCCCGAGGATCTGGCCAAGCTGGAGAAGCGGATGCGCGCCATCATCAAAGACGGGCAGCTGTTCTCCCGGCGGGTCTATGAGTCCAAGGACGCCGCCCGCGCCGAGTTGGCCGGCGAGCCCTACAAGCTGGAGCTGGTGGACGACAAGTCCGGCGACAGCGACATCATGGAAGTCGGCGGCGACGAGCTCACCGCCTACGACAACCTGAATCCCCGTACCCGGGAACGGGTTTGGGGTGATCTGTGTCGTGGCCCGCACATTCCGACCACCCGGTTCATCCCGGCTTTCAAACTCACCCGGTCCTCGGCCGCCTACTGGCGCGGTGACCAGAAGAACGCCAGCCTGCAGCGCGTCTATGGCACCGCGTGGGAATCGCAGGAGGCTCTCGACCACCACCTCGAAGTGATCGAGGAGGCGCTGCGCCGCGACCACCGCAAGCTCGGCGTCGAGTTGGACCTGTTCAGCTTCCCCGACGAGATCGGTTCGGGCCTACCGGTTTTCCACCCCAAGGGCGGCATCATCCGCCGGGAGCTGGAAGAGTACTCGAGGCGCAAGCACATCGAGGCCGGCTACCAGTTCGTCAATACCCCGCACATCACCAAGTCCGAACTCTACGAGACCTCCGGGCACCTTGAGTGGTACCGCGAGGGGATGTACCCGGCGATGCACATCGACGCGGAATTCGCCGAGGACGGCACCCTGCGCAAACCCGGCCAGGACTACTACCTCAAGCCGATGAACTGCCCGATGCACCACCTGATCTTCCGGTCGCGTGGGCGCTCATACCGGGAACTTCCGTTGCGGCTCTTCGAGTTCGGCAGCGTCTACCGCTACGAGCGTTCCGGCGTGGTGCACGGGCTGACCCGGGTGCGCGGGATGACCCAGGACGACGCGCACATCTACTGCACCCGGGAGAGCATGCGCGACGAGCTGACCTCGCTGCTGCGCTTCGTGCTGGACCTGCTCGCCGACTACGGCCTGGACGACTACTTCCTGGAGCTGTCCACCAAAGACCCGGAGAAGTACGTCGGCTCCGACGAGGTGTGGGAGGAGGCGACCGACACCCTGCGCGAGGTCGCCGAGGCGTCCGGGCTGACCCTGGTGCCCGACCCGGGCGGCGCGGCGTTCTACGGGCCGAAGATCTCGGTGCAGGTCAAGGATGCCCTCGGCCGCAGCTGGCAGATGTCGACCATCCAGCTCGACTTCAACATGCCCGATCGCTTCGAGCTGGAGTACACCGCCTCCGACGGCACCCGCCAGCGGCCGGTCCTAATCCACCGGGCGCTGTTCGGCTCGATCGAACGCTTCTTCGGTGTGCTGACCGAGCATTACGCCGGTGCTTTCCCGGCCTGGCTGGCGCCGGTGCAGGTGGTCGGCATCCCGGTCGCCGACCAGCACATCACCTACCTGGAAGACGTTGCCGCGCAACTGCGCAGCCACGGGGTGCGGGTCGAGGTGGACGCCAGCGACGACCGGATGCCCAAGAAGATCGTCAATCACACCAACCAGAAGGTCCCGTTCATGCTGCTGGCCGGCGACCGCGACGTCGAGGCGGGTGCGGTCAGCTTCCGGTTCGGTGACCGCACCCAGATCAACGGGGTGCCACGCGACGAGGCGGTGGCCGCCATCGCCGGCTGGATCGCGGCACGAGACAACACCGTGCCGACCGCGGAGACGCTCAAGGTGGGTCTCGGGGAGGGTGAGGCCCAATGAGCGGCGACCAGCCGGGCGAGGAGACGATCGTCGACACCGGGGCCGGTGAGCCCGACCGGCTGGAGCGGCTGTGGACGCCGTACCGGATGAACTATCTGGCCGAGGCGCCGCTGAAGCGTGCGGATTCCGGGTCGTCGGCCCGATCCACTCAACCGTTCACCGATATCCCCACGTTGTCCGATGAGGACGGGCTGGTGGTGGCACGCGGCGAGCACGTCTACGCGGTGCTCAACCTCTACCCGTACAACCCGGGACATCTGATGGTGGTGCCCTACCGACGGTTCTCCGAGTTCGAAGACCTCACCGATGATGAGGGCAGTGAGCTGATGGCGTTCATCCAGAAGGCGATCCGCGTCATCAAGGCCGTCTCACGCCCACACGGCTTCAATGTCGGGATGAACCTCGGCGAGTCGGCCGGCGGGTCGCTGGCCGAACACCTGCACGTGCACGTGGTGCCCCGCTGGGGCGGTGACGCGAACTTCATCACGATCGTCGGCGGCTCCAAGGTGATCCCGCAACTGCTGCGCGACACCCGCCGGCTGCTCGCCGACGAGTGGGCCAGACAGCAATGAGCAGACTGCCGTTCCTGTCGCGGGCAACGTTCGCCGGCATCACCACGCCAGTGGCGCGCGTCCTGTTGCGCGCCGGCCTGACCGCCGACATCGTCACCATGGTGGGCACCGCCGGCGCGGTGCTGGCAGCGCTGACGCTGTTCCCGACCGGTCAGCTGTTCGCCGGCACCCTGGTGGTCTGGTTCTTCGTGCATTTCGACATGGTCGACGGGGCGATGGCCCGGCAAAGCGGCGGCGGCAGCGCGTTCGGCGCCGTCCTGGATGCCACCTGCGACCGGATCAGCGACGGCGCGGTGTTCTGCGGGCTGGCCTGGTGGGCGGCGTTCGGTCTGGACGACCCGCCACTGGTGGTGGCGACCCTGATCTGCCTGGTCACCTCGCAGGTGATCTCCTACATCAAGGCCCGCGCGGAGGCCAGCGGGCTGCGCGGTGACGGCGGCTACATCGAACGTCCCGAACGGCTGATCATCGTGCTGGTCGGCGCCGGCTTGTCCGGCCTGCCGGTCTTCCCGCTGCCGTGGGCGCTGCCCGTGGCGATGTGGCTGCTGGCGGTGGCCAGCCTGATCACCTGCGCCCAGCGGCTGCACACCGTGCGGACCTCGCCGGGCGCCGTGGAGCCGTTGCCACCGGTGGCCGACGGCTCCGATGGCCAGGAAACCACGGGACCGTGACCTTCATCCCGAGCGGGTTGCGAGTTCCCGGGCTCAGTCAGCTAGACGCCTGGGCCACCGACGCCGGATTCGCCGCGGGCTGGATGTTGGTGCGTGCGATGCCGGAATTCCTCGCCCGCAACGCGTTCGACGCGGGCGCCCTCTTCGCGGCCCGCGGCGGCGGTCCCGAGCAGCTGCGCAAGAACCTGGCCCGGGTGATCGGGACGGCGCCCGACGACGTGCCGTCGGAGCTGATGCGGGCCTCGCTGACGTCCTACGCCCGGTACTGGCGGGAGGCGTTCCGGCTGCCGACCATGGACCATGCGGCGCTGGCGGTGCAGCTGCACGAGTCGGTGCGTGGCCGTGACAACGTGACAGCGGCGCTGGCGGCCGGTCGCGGGGCCGTGCTGGCACTGCCGCACAGTGGCAACTGGGATATGGCCGGGGTGTGGCTGGCCCAGACCCACGGCGGATTCACCACCGTCGCCGAGCGTCTCAAACCCGAGTCGCTGTATCGGCGGTTCCTCGCCTTCCGGGAGAGCCTGGGCTTCGAGGTGCTGCCGCTGTCCGGTGGACCCCGGCCGCCGTTCGAGATCCTCGCCGAGCGACTCTGTGACAACGGCCTGGTGTGTCTGATGGCCGACCGCGACCTGACGCGCAGCGGCGTACCGGTCGACTTCTTCGGTGAGTCCACCCGGATGCCGGCCGGGCCGGCCAAACTCGCTCTTGCGACCGGTGCGGCGCTGTTGCCGGCGCACTGCTGGTTCGAGGGCGCCGGGTGGGCGGTGCGGATCGGGCCGCCGCTGGACTGCTCCAGCGGCGATGTCGGCGTCATCACCCAGGCGCTGGCCGACACCTTCGCCGAGGGCATCGCGGCGTACCCGCAGGACTGGCACATGATGCAGCCGCAGTGGATGGCAGATCTTCCCGAATCGCGACGGGCGCGCTTGGGGGAGACCTGATGCGCATCGGCATGGTCTGCCCCTACTCGTTCGATGTACCGGGCGGGGTGCAGGCCCATGTGCTGCAGCTGGCGGAGGTGCTGCGCGCCCGCGGACATGAGGTCAGCGTGCTGGCGCCGGCATCGCCGGACGTCGCACTTCCCGACTACGTGGTGTCGGCCGGTAAGTCCGTCGCGATCCCGTACAACGGCTCGGTGGCCCGACTACAGTTCAGCCCGGCCGCGCATCGCAAGGTCAAGAAATGGTTGGCCAAAGGCGATTTCGACGTATTGCACCTGCACGAGCCCAACGCCCCGAGCCTGTCGATGATGGCGCTGAACATAGCCGAGGGGCCCATCGTGGCCACCTTTCACACCTCGACGACAAAATCGTTGACGCTGAGCGTGGTGCAGGGCCTACTGCGGCCGATGCACGAAAAGATCATCGGCCGCATCGCGGTCTCGGATTTGGCTCGGCGCTGGCAGATGGAGGCCCTGGGGTCTGACGCGGTGGAGATCCCCAACGGGGTCGACGTGGCGGCGTTCGCCACGGCGCAGCCCCTGCCGGGTTATCCGCGAGCGGGGCGGACGGTGCTGTTTCTCGGCCGCTACGACGAGCCGCGCAAGGGAATGGCGGTGCTGCTGGGAGCACTTCCGGCGCTGGTCGAGAAGTTCCCCGATGTCCAGGTGCTGATAGTCGGCCGCGGCGACGAAGACGAATTACGCCGTAACGCAGGGAAACTGGCAAGCCATCTGCGCTTCTTGGGGCAGGTCGACGACGCCGAGAAGGCGTCGGCGCTGCGCAGCGCCGACGTGTACTGCGCGCCCAACACCGGCGGCGAGAGCTTCGGCATCGTGTTGGCCGAGGCGATGGCCGCCGGCACCGCGGTGGTCGCCAGTGACTTGGACGCCTTCCGCCGGGTGCTCAACGACGGGGCGGCCGGCCAGCTGGTGCCGGTCGACGACTCCGCGGCACTGGCCGCCGCCCTGATCGAGGTACTCGACGACGACACGCTGCGGGCGTCGTATGTGGCGGCCGGCACCGAGGCGGTGCGCCGCTTCGACTGGCCGGTGGTGGCCGATCAGATCATCCGGGTCTACGAGACGGTCGCCGGGGTCGGCAGCAAGGTGACGGTGGGCGACTGATGGGGCTGACCATCGTGGCGACCGTATTGGTGCTGGTCGGGGTGGCGGTGCTGGCCGCCGCGGTGGCCTGGGCATACCAGACCGCCAGCCGGCTCAACCGGCTGCACGTGCGCTGCGACCTGTCGTGGCAGGCGCTGGACGGGGCGCTGGCTCGTCGCGCGGTGGTCGCCCGGGCCGTCGCGATCGATGCCTACGGGGATGCGGTGGCCGGCCGCCGACTGGCTGCCCTGGCCGATGTTGCCGAGCGGGCACCGCGCGACGCGCGGGAGGCCGCCGAGAATGCGCTGTCGGCCGAGCTGGCGATGGTCGATGCCGAGTCGCTGCCGCATGTGATGGTTGCCGAGTTGGCCGACGCCGAAGCTCGGGTTCTGTTGGCACGCCGGTTCCACAACGACGCGGTCCGCGACACCGTGGCACTGCGGGAACGTCCGCTGGTCAGAGCCCTGCACTTGGGTGGAACAGCGCCGATGCCAACGTATTTCGAGATCGTCGAGCGGGCGGGAATGGTTGCCCACGGTGGTCGCGGCGTGCTGGACCCGCGCGTCTCGGCGCGGGTGGTGCTGCTCGACGAAGCCGGATCGGTGCTGCTGCTGTGCGGTCACGATCCGGCGCTGCCGGATGATGCGGCAAGCCCCGCGCCACGTTGGTGGTTCACCGTCGGCGGGCAGGTGTTGCCTGACGAGCCGCTCGCCGACGCGGCGGCCCGCGAACTGGCCGAGGAGACCGGTCTGCAGGTCGACCCGGCCGAGCTGATCGGACCGATCTGGCGCCGCGACGCGGTGTTCGAGTTCAACGGTGAGCGCATTGACAGCCAGGAGTTCTTCTTCGTCTACCGCACGGCGCGGTTCGAGCCGTCTGGGGTCGGCCGGACCGGGCTGGAGCATCGCTACCTGCACGGTCACCGCTGGTGCGGTGCCGCAGAGATCGCGGCGCTGGCGGCCGGCGGTCAGAAGGTCTACCCGCTGCAACTGGGCGATCGCCTGGCCGAGGCCGCTCAGTCGGCCGACGGCGCAGACCGGCAACCGGTGCTGCGCCGCATTTCCTGACCGCGGGTCGGCCACCGCGAGCGGGTGGGAGGGTGCCCCCGCACCAGCGCCACCGTGTCCGAATACGGGGCTTTTGTGTCTGCTCGCGCCGTGGATGGGCGTCCGGTCGCGGCATAGGATCCGGCCATGGCCTCTCACCGCGTTGTCCAGGTAGCGTCCGCGGGCGCACCGCTGACTCTGGTCGATGTCGACACCTCCCAGCCGGGCCCCGGCCAGGTCCGTATCGCTGTCGTCGCCTGCGGTGTCTGCGGCACCGACCACGCCTTCGTCAACGGTGACTTCCCCGGAATCACGTGGCCGCTGACGCTCGGGCACGAGATTGCCGGCACGATCGCCGAACTGGGGTCCGGCGTGACCGACTGGCAGGTCGGCGAGCGGGTTGCGGTCGGCTGGTTCGGAGGGCACTGCAACCACTGCATCCCTTGCCGCAAAGGCGATTTCATCCACTGCGCCAATGGCCAGGTGCCCAGCTGGCACTACCCGGGCGGCTACGCCGAATCGGTGACGGTTCCGGCCAACGCACTGGCCCGAATACCCGATGAGTTGTCCTTCGTCGACGCCGCACCCATGGGCTGCGCCGGAGTCACCACCTACCACGCGCTGCGATCGACCCGGGCGCGGCCGGGGGACCGGGTCGCGGTGCTCGGCCTGGGTGGATTGGGGCACCTGGGCGTGCAGTTCGCCCGGGCGATGGGCTTCGAGACGATCTCGATCGCGCGTGGAGCCGCCAAGGAAGCCGACGCCCTCGCGCTCGGCGCCCATCACTACATCGACTCGACCGCCGGGGACGTCGCGCAGGCGATGGCGGCACTCGGGGGTGTGTCGGTGGTGCTGGCCACGGCGGCCAATTCACGAGCGATGGCTGACACCCTCGGCGGTCTGGCGCCGCGGGGGGAACTCGTCATCATCGGGGTCACTCCCGAACCGCTACCGATCGCGCCCGTGCAGCTGATCACCCCGGGGCTCAGCGTCACCGGCCACCCGTCGGGCACCGCTCGCGATATCGAGGAGACCATGCGCTTCGCGGTGTTGTCCGGGGTGCGGGCCCGCATCGAAGAACGGCCGCTGGCCCAGGCCGCCGAGGCCTACGCCGCCATGGCGGAGGGGCGGGCGCGCTACCGCATGGTTCTGACGGTCTGACCGACGGCCGGGTTCAGGCGGCGGGCAGCGTCGCGTCGTAGTCCCAGCGGGTGGGGGGTTTCATGCCCGGCGGCATCCAGCCGATGAACATGTGACCGGCCGGGTGGGCGCGCCGCGTCGGCATGACGCCCAACGCCTCCCGAACCTCGTTGATCGGCTGGTCCAGCAGCTCCTCGTAGGGGGCCGCCATCAAGTTGTCGGCGCGCTGGCCGCGCCGGACCGCTTCGCGGAAGTAACGGATCTTGCGCCCCGGCGAAGCGGGGATAAGGGGTCCGAGCAGCCCCAGGGTCAGCGTTTTCAGGGCACCGGAGGGTTCCATCTGGCCGCAGTGGAACCCGAGATTGCCGAACTCTCCGCCCATGTCCGGGCCGTAACCGCCCAAGGTGTGGAACATGTCGTGCAGGGCGGTGCCGCGCCGCATCATGTAGAAGAAATCGTCGTCCCAGCCGCGGCGCTCAGCGATCGGCCGGATCACGGTGTCCACGTCGAACACGCCGGCATCCAACCGGTTGGTGCGCAGGAACGACCGGTAGGCGTGGCCGAGCGAGCCTTCCGGCAGTGAGGCCAGGTAGTCGTCATCACCGAGCAGCGCCAACAGATCCGGCTTCTCGGCGAGCAGCCGCCGGCCATTGGGATGTGCCCGCAATTGGTGATAGCTACGGGCCAGGATCGGAGCCGCCAGGCCGACGATCAGTTCGAAGGCGGATCCGCCGTTCTTGCCGGGATTGGCCAGCAGACGCCAGGAGCCGAACACGGCCCGCCAGTCGCGTTGCTCGGGAACACCGGTGATCGTTGCAGCCATGCCGAATCCCCTCATCGGAAATGCGCCGGAATGCACTGGGGCTAATAATAGACATATGGGTGAGAATGTCCATATATGCGGGGCGGGGCCGGGATGACGGGCCGGCGGCGGGGTCGACCGCCCGGTGGTGGAAATGCGCCCGAGCACGCCCGAGAACTGCTCTTGGACGCCGCAGAGCGGTCCTTCGCCCGACGTGGCTACCGAGCCTCGACGATGCAGGCCATCGCACGGGAAGCGGGTTACACCCGCGCGGTGATCTACCGCCACTTCGCCACCCGTGACGAGCTGCTGGACGCTTTGGTGGTGCGGGTGGCCGGACGCAAGATCGCCGAGATCACCGCCCGGCTGCAGGCGGCGACAGATCCCGCCACGCTGGTGACGGAGTCGCTGGTCATCGTGGCCACCGAAGTTGGCCATGACCCACTGCTCCGGGTCATTTCCGAGCACACCGACGAGGGCAACGTCGCCGCCCTGATCGCCCGGTCGGCAACGCTGGGCGAGTTGCTGGCCGGACTCTACGAGATGGGATTCCGGCAGGCCGGCCCGCAACTGCGGGCCGGCCTGCATTCGGGCGACGCGGCCCGGTTCGTGCTTTCGACCGCACTCGGATTGCTGCTGGGCCTTATCCCCGGCGTCCATGACGCCGACCAGGTCCGCCGCTATGTGCGGGTGTTCGTATTGCCCGCGCTGCTCGCCGATCCGCCGCCGGCGGGGCCGGTGTTCACCGCGCAGCGGTACTGAGCGGGAAAACGGCTGCCGTCGGCCCACTACACTGAGCGGGTATTACAGGCCAGCAAGGAGAAGCATTCAGTGGACAGCGCGGCGCAGAACGGTTCGGCACCCGACGGACAAACGGGTACTGCGCGAGTAAAGCGCGGCATGGCCGAGATGCTCAAGGGCGGCGTCATCATGGACGTCGTCACCCCGGATCAGGCCCGCATCGCCGAGGCCGCCGGCGCTGTCGCGGTGATGGCATTGGAGCGGGTGCCCGCCGACATCCGTGCCCAGGGCGGGGTTTCGCGGATGAGCGACCCGGACATGATCGAGGGCATCATCGCCGCAGTCACCATCCCGGTGATGGCCAAAGTGCGGATCGGGCACTTCGTCGAGGCGCAGATCCTGCAGAGCCTCGGCGTGGACTACATCGACGAGTCGGAGGTGCTCACCCCCGCCGACTACACCCACCACATCGACAAGTGGCAGTTCACCGTGCCGTTCGTGTGCGGGGCGACCAACCTGGGTGAGGCGCTGCGCCGGATCACCGAAGGTGCGGCCATGATTCGTTCCAAGGGCGAGGCCGGCACCGGCGACGTGTCCAACGCCACTACGCACATGCGGTCGATCGGTGGCGAGATTCGCCGGCTCTCATCGCTGTCGCAAGACGAATTGTTCGTCGCCGCAAAGGAACTGCAGGCGCCCTACGAGCTGGTGGCGGAGGTGGCCCGGGCCGGCAAGCTGCCGGTGACGCTGTTCACCGCCGGCGGCATCGCCACCCCCGCGGATGCGGCGATGATGATGCAGCTGGGCGCCGAGGGCGTGTTCGTCGGCTCCGGCATCTTCAAGTCCGGCGACCCGGCGGCGCGCGCCGCGGCCATCGTCAAGGCCACCACCTTCTACGACGACCCCGACGTGCTGGCCAAGGTGTCGCGCGGGCTGGGCGAGGCGATGGTCGGCATCAATGTGGAGGACATCGCGCAACCGCACCGGCTTGCCGAACGCGGCTGGTAGAAGTTTCATAGCGTGGCGATCGAAGAGATCCTCGACCTGGAGCAACTCGAGGTCAACATCTACCGCGGCAGCGTGTTCAGCCCGCTCTCCGCGGACAACCAGCGCACCTTCGGCGGGCACGTCGCCGGTCAAGCACTGGTGTCGGCGGTGCGCACCGTGGACCCGCGTTATCGGGTCCACTCGCTGCACGGATATTTTCTGCGTCCCGGAGATGCCAAGGCGCCCACGGTGTTCCTGGTGGAGCGGGTCCGCGACGGCGGTTCGTTCTGCACTCGGCGGGTCAACGCCATCCAGCACGGCGAAACCATCTTCAACATGTCGGCGTCCTTCCAGACGGAGCAACAGGGCATCGAGCACCAAGATGTGATGCCCGACGCACCCGACCCGAGGGATCTGCCCGACATCGGTGCGATGAAGGCCTTCGACGACGAAGGCTTCAAGGCGTTCGCCGAGTGGGATCTGCGTAAGGTGCCCCGCGAGCAGCTGCCGCACATACCCGGCAAGGTCGCCGAGCAGCAGGTCTGGTTTCGCCACCGCGACCCGCTGCCCGACGACCCGGTACTGCACATCTGCGCCCTGGCCTACATGAGTGACCTGACCCTGCTCGGCACCTCCTGGGCGATCCACCCGGGCGAGCGCGACCACCTGCAGGTGGCGTCGCTGGATCACGCGATGTGGTTCATGCGCCCGTTCCGTGCTGACGAATGGCTGCTGTATGACCAGTCGTCGCCGTCGGCGGGAGCCGGTCGGTCGTTGACTCAGGGCAAGATCTACAACCGATCCGGGGACATGGTGGCCGCCGTCATGCAGGAGGGGCTGACCAGATACCCGTCCGGATACCAGCCGACCGGCCAGTGAGCGGCCCGCACATCGGCGTGCTCGCACTGCAGGGCGACGTCCGGGAACACCTCGCCGCCCTGAGCGCGGTGGGTGCCGATCCGGTGCCGGTACGCCGCCGCGGCGAACTGGACGCGGTCGACGCGCTGCTGATTCCCGGCGGCGAGTCGACCACCATCAGTCATCTGTTGCGCGAGCTGGAGCTGGTGGACCCGCTGCGGGCCCGGCTGGCCGACGGGATGCCGGCCTACGGGTCCTGCGCGGGAATGATCCTGCTGGCCAGCGAGATCATCGATGCCGGTGCGCCGGGGCGCGCTGCCATTCCGTTGTCAGGGATCGAGATGGCCGTGCGGCGCAACGCTTTCGGCCGCCAGGTCGATTCTTTCGAGGGTGACGTTGCCTTCGACGGTTTGGAGGAGCCAGTGCACGCGGTGTTCATCCGGGCCCCCTGGGTGGAGCGGATCGGCCCCGGTGTTGCGGTGCTCGCCGAGGCCGCCGGGCATCCGGTTGCGGTGCGGCAAGGTCGCGTATTGGCCACCTCGTTTCACCCGGAGGTGACCGGCGACCGGCGTATTCACCGGCTCTTCGTCGACATTGTCACCGGCCAGGCCTGACCGTCGCACCCGCAGTCGGCCGCCATGGGGCGACCGGGAATACCGTTGCCGGGACCGGCCAGGCATGATGTGCGCATGGCAGATCTCGCGCGGGGCGGATTTCGCCGCGCAGTAAAACTGGCGAGCCTCCCGGCCGGGGTAGCAGGTCGCGCGGCGCTCGGTGTGGGCAAACGGATGACCGGCAAGACCAAAGACGAGGTCAACGCCGAACTCCTGGAGAAGGCCGCCGACGAGATGTTCAAGGTGCTCGGCGAGCTCAAGGGTGGCGCCATGAAGGTCGGCCAGGCGCTGTCGGTGATGGAGGCCGCGATTCCTCCGCAGTTCGCCGAGCCATTCCGCGAGGCATTGGTCAAGTTGCAGAGCGAGGCTCCACCGCTGCCGGCCGCCAAGGTGCATCGGGTGCTCGACGCGCAGCTCGGGACCAAATGGCGCGAGCGGTTCGCGTCCTTCGACGACACCCCCGCCGCCTCGGCGAGTATCGGGCAGGTGCACAGGGCGGTCTGGAAAGACGGCCGTGACGTCGCCGTGAAGATCCAATATCCCGGTGCAGACGAGGCGCTGCGCGCCGACCTCAAACTGATTCAGCGGTTCAACTGGGTCGCCAAGCAAGTCGTTCCCGGCGCGGACGTGGACCGGCTGGTCTCGGAGATCAACGACACCCTGGAAGCCGAACTCGAATACCGTCAGGAGGCCGACAACCAGCGGGCCTTCGCCAAGGCCTTCGCCGGGGACCCGAAGTTCTTCGTGCCGGCGGTGATCGCCAGCGCGCCGAAAGTGATCGTGTCGGAGTGGATCGAAGGCCGGCGCCTGTCGGAGATAATCCGTAGTGGCACCAAGGAGGAGCGGGACTCCGCGTGCGCGCTGCTGCTGGAGTTCACCCTGAGCTCACCGGCGCGGGTCGGGCTGGTGCATGCCGACCCGCACCCCGGCAACTTCATGGTGCTGCCCGACGGCCGGCTGGGCGTGATTGACTTCGGCGCGGTGGCCGAACATCAGGGCGGCATCCCCCCGGGATTCGCCGAACTGCTGTGCTGGGCGCGTGACGAGCAGTGGGACGAGGCGATCCGGCTGCTCAAGCAACTCGGGTTCATGCCGGCCGACTATGACCTGACCGCCGAGCAGCTGGTGGAGTACATCCAGCCGCTGTGGCCCTACATCGACCCGCTGCGCTCGGGGGAGTTCCATTTCACCCGCAAGTGGTTCCAGAAATCCGCGCTCGTCACCACCGACCCGATGGCGGAAGGCTTCGCCGACCGATTCAAGATGGCTCGCCGGTTGACCATTCCGGCCGGTTACGTCATGTTGCTGCGCACCCTGGGAGGCTTACTGGGGGTCGCGGTGCAGCTCGACGCGCACGTCGACTACGCCGCCCTGATCGAGCGATGGGCGCCCGGGTTCTTCCCGCCCGGTCAGCCCCCGGCGCGCGACCAGGACTGACACGTAGACTCGTCGCGCAAAGTTTTGACGCAACAGTGAGGTAGGCAATCGATGAGTGGCCATTCCAAGTGGGCTACCACGAAGCACAAGAAGGCTGTCATTGATGCTCGTCGTGGCAAGAATTTTGCGCGGTTGATCAAGAATATCGAGGTTGCGGCGCGGGTTGGTGGTGGGGATCCGTCGGGGAATCCGACGTTGTATGACGCCATTCAGAAGGCGAAGAAGAGTTCGGTGCCCAATGACAATATTGAGCGGGCGCGGAAGCGTGGTGCGGGTGAGGAAGCTGGTGGGGCGGATTATCAGACCATCACCTATGAGGGGTATGGGCCCAATGGGGTGGCGGTGTTGATTGAGTGCCTGACCGACAATCGCAATCGTGCTGCCAGTGAGGTGCGGGTGGCGATGACGCGTAATGGCGGTCAGATGGCTGATCCTGGCTCGGTCGCCTATTTGTTCAGCCGTAAGGGCACGGTGACCCTGGAGAAGAACGCGTTGACCGAGGATGACGTGTTGGCGGCGGTGTTGGATGCCGGTGCTGAGGATGTGAACGATTTGGGGGAGAGCTTCGAGGTGATTTCGGAGCCGGGGGATCTGGTGGCGGTGCGCAGTGCGCTGGTGGAGGCCGGGATCGACTACGACTCCGCCGAGGCCAGTTTCCAGCCGTCGGTCAGCGTCCCGGTCGATGTCGAGGGGGCCCGCAAGGTGTTCAAGTTGGTCGAGGCCCTTGAGGACAGTGACGACGTGCAGAACGTGTGGACCAACGTCGATTTGTCCGACGAAGTGCTCGCCGCCCTCGAAACCGAATAAGCGATCCCGGGGCACGCCGGTTTTAGCTCACCGGGAATGCAATCCGGTACACGTCTTTGGGGCTGGCTTTCAGCATTCGCGCGATCTCACCGTTGAGGCTTTGCCGTAGGTCGGCTGGCGATAGGTCTTCGATCCCCGCTGCCGAGCGCAGGAACGGCTCGAACAACTGCCAACCCAGCTGGAGCGCTATGACATTGGCGGCGGCAAGACGACCGGTGAGTTCCTCGTCATAGCTGTGTCGGACGTGCTTCACCAGATTTGCTGCGATGGGGAATCGCTCCTGGAGCTGCCCGACCGGGAAACCGTCGAGGATGGCGCGGGCCAGCACTCGCCACTGCAGCTCGGCCTTAGCCGCGATCACCTCCGCCGACGCGCCGGCCTGCGCCGCTGCAGAAACCTCGTCGGCCAGATGATTCAGAACCGCCTTGACCAGCTGATCTTTCGTTCCCAGGTACCGGAACACCAGGCCATGGTTGACCCCCGACCGAGTGCCGATGTCGCGAATCGACGTGGCCGCCGGCCCACGTTCGGCGAACAGGTCGGCCGCATGGATCAGCACCGCGGCAACGGCTTCTTCGCGGGCCGCCGAGGCGTTCTCGTCGACTCGGGCACCTGTTGCATTCTTGTCAGCCACATAGCTACGCTAGCCGCACTACATCGGTGTAGTCGCTTGACTAGCGAGCGCGCGTCGCGGCGAGCCGCGGCGGGCTCGCCATTGATCCGCCAATTCATGGAGGTCCTGATGGCCGCTCCGAGGCGGGCCGCCGGCCGAGTCCTGCCGGACGGCCAGGAATCGCGGGATCGTCAGCTGAACCGCCAGGGGCGATGTCGCCGCTGCTTCGGGTGACGTCACGGGGCGGGTACACGTTGACCGCAAGCGGGCACCCATACCAATATCGCCGTGTCCGGCACCCCGCGCCCTGACTGCGCTGCCAATTCTCCGGGCCTTTCGCGGCCCTTACTTTCGACGCCCATCTTCGCGGTCTGCCCGACGGGTCTGATAGCGAAGGCGGCCGGATCTTCTTGCTCGCCGCTGAGATCGGCGGCGCCGCGCAGCTCCTTGGCGGGCACCCTCATGCCGTCGAGGGCATCACACTGTCCGCGAACCTGACATGCTGATCGACATGCGACAGATAGTCGCGTGACGGCGCTAAAACGCTGCGGGACAGCATAATTCGTCACATCTTTCTTCCCGATGTTCATCCGCCGGTTCGACTAAGGCTGCCCTGACATGGGGATCGGCACGAAGAGCGCCGCGCTCATCGCGGCCGATCGCCAAGTGCCGGTGGGCCTTTCGGAGACTGCTGATTCAAACTCGACGCAAGTTGCTTCCAGGGATTAACATAACCGTGTTGGATAATGAAAAGACTTCTACAGCAACATAATTCGTTAGTCTGACGCAGTTGATGTATGTCGGGTGTCTGGCGCCGACAGGTAGGCCGCCTCGCGTCGGTGGTCGACACGTATTCGGCGCTGGTGGTCGTATGAGTACCCACGAGGCAGTTGCCAAGGATTTGTCACCCAGTTCGGAAGGAGATTGGTCATGCCGCTACATGTCGTCCCCGAAGGACTGGCCGCCGCCTGCGCACGGGTAGAGGCGCTCACCGCGAGGCTCGCCGCAGCGCATGCCGGTGCGGTGCCCGTGATCACCGCGGTGGTACCCCCGGCCGCTGACCCGGTATCGCTGCAGAGCGCGGCCACGTTGAGCACCTTCGGTGGGCGGCATGCTGCGGTCGCGGCCCAGGGCACAGCGGAGCTCGGGCTTTCCGGTCTCGGCGTCGGCGAGGCGGGCGTCAACTACGCCGTCGGTGACGCCGCAGCGGCGTCTGTCTATCCGAACTGGGGCGGTTGACATGACCGCGCCCGCTTTCATGGCGTTGCCGCCGGAGGTGCACTCCGCATTGCTGAGCAGTGGGCCGGGCCCGGGTCCGGTGCTGGCGGCGGCCGGGACATGGAATGCGCTCAGCGCCGAATACGCCTCGGTGGCCGCGGAACTCAGCGACGTGCTGACAGCGGTACAAGCCGGTGCCTGGCAAGGCCCCAGCGCGGAATCGTACGAGGCTGCCAATGCGCCCTACCTGGCGTGGCTGGCGCAGGCCAGCGCCGACAGTGCCACGGTGGCCGCCCAGCATGAGACCGTGGCCGCCGCCTACACCGCCGCCTTGGCGGCGATGCCGACACTGGCGGAATTGACCACCAATCACACGGTTCACGGAGTATTGCTGGCGACGAACTTCTTCGGGGTCAACACCGTCCCGATCGCGCTCAACGAGGCCGACTACGCGCGGATGTGGGTTCAGGCCGCCACCACGATGAGCACCTACCAGGCGGTCGCGGGTTCCGCTGCGGCCTCAACGCCGGAGACCCCTGCGGCACCGGCGATCCTCAAGTCGGCGGCGTCGGCGGAGACCTCGGATCCGGCGGACCCATGGGGCCCCGCCCATACCTGGACCGATCCCTTCCTGGAAGGTATCGCGCAGGTGCTGCGGTACGTGGGGGTCAACTGGGAGCCTGGGACCGGCACTATCAACGGGCTGCCTTACTCCACCTTCACCAACCCACTGACCGGCTTGTATTGGGTTAAGAACACCGTGACCCTCATCCAAGAGGTCGACTACGTCATTGCGAACGTGGGGGCTCACCCGGAAGTCGCCCTGCTCCTGCTCAACCCGGCGACCCTCTCGTCGTTCCTGATCGCGCACCCGCTGGTAGCCATCGAACTGGGTGCCGCAATATCCTCTAGCCTCACCGCTCCCTTGGGGAGTCTGAGCGCGTTCGCGGCACTGGCAGCTCTGCCATGGCTGTCCGACGTACCCATTCTGGTCGACGCGGTTCCCGACGCCGTCGCGGCGCCCGTCCCGTCGGTCACGACGGTCTCCAACCTGCACGTGGTGAGCGTTGCCGGGTCGGTGCCCGCTACGGGATCCCCCGCGGCCGGGCTCCCGGCGAGCGCTTCCGCCGGCGCAGGGGCGCCGGCACCGGCGCCTGCGGCAGTCGGGGGAGCGGGAGCCGCGTTGCCCTACTTGATCGGCTTCGGTGGCGGTCCTGGGATTGGCTTCGATTCGAGCAACAAGACCGGAAGCGGCACCGGCGCACGAGCCAAAAGCCCGGCATCAGACTCCGCGGCAGAGGAATCCGCCGCACGCCGGCAGGCACGGAGGCGCCGCCGCCGGCGAACGCAGTTGCACGACCACGGCGACCAGTTCGCCGACATGAACGTGGACCCCGAATGGGCGTCGCCGGACGACAGCCCGAATGCCTCGCACGGCAGCGCAGGACAGCTCGGGTTCGGAGGCAGCGTTGTCAAACACGATGTGCGAGAAGCGGGTTTGACCACCCTCGCCGGTGATTCGTTCAGTGGTCTTCCGACTGAACCGTTGATGCCGAGCACCTGGACCGGTCAGTCGGGCGAAGGGGTGGATCACCGACCCGACCACTGATCGTCGGTGAACGCAAGGCAATCGATGTCGAAATGGAGATGGACCGTGAGTTTGTTGGATGCGCCTGTTCCGCGGTTGGTGGCGGAATCGGCGTTTGGGGCCAAGGGCCGCGCTGAGCTAGCCGAACCGGGGTGGCCAGCATGACCGCGCCGGCGTGGATGGCGTTGCCGCCGGAGGTCCATTCAACATTGTTGAGCAGTGGGCCGGGCCCGGGCTCGGTGCTGGCGGCGGCCGGGACCTGGAACACACTGAGCGCCGAGTACTCCGCGGTGGCCGCGGAACTCAGCGAGGTGCTGACAGCGGTACAAGCCGGTGCCTGGCAAGGACCGAGCGCGGAATCCTACGTGGCCGCCAACGCGCCCTACCTGGCGTGGCTGACGCAGGCCGGCGCCGACAGTGCCACGGCGGCCGCCCAGCATGAGACCGTGGCGGCCGCCTACGTCACCGCGTTGGCGGCGATGCCGACGATGGCTGAACTGGCTGCCAATCACGCCGTTCACGGGGTGCTGCTGGCGACGAACTTCTTCGGGGTCAACACCGTCCCGATTGCACTCAACGAGGCTGACTACGCACGGATGTGGGTCCAGGCCGCTACCACGATGAGCACCTACCAGGCGGTCGCGGGCTTGGCTGCCGCGTCAATCCCGCCGACCCCGGCAGCGCCGGCAGTCCTGAAGTCCGAGGCTTCGGCGGGGCCCGCGGATTCGTCGGACCCGTGGGGCCCTGCCCACACCTGGAATGACCCATTCTTGGAAAGCGTCGCGGATGTGGTGCGTTCGGTCTTCGGACTCAGCTGGGATCCGGTGACGGGCACCATCGACGGGCTGCCCTATAGCAGCTACACCAACCCGTTGTCGCTGGCTTGGTGGCTCAAGAACACGTTGACCCAGATCCAGGAGATCGACTACATCGTCGCCAATCTTTCGACGAAGCCGGAAGTGGGCCTGCTGCTCCTGAACCCGGTGACCCTCGCGCCGTGGTTGCTCGCGCATCCGCTGACCCTCATCGAGGTGAGTGTCGCGGTCTCCTCCAGCCTCGCCGCGCCGTTGGCCAGCATGAGCGCCTTTGCGGCACTGGCAGCGCTGCCACGGCCGTTCGACCTGCCCATGGTGATCGACGCGGTTCCCGAAGCCGTCGCGGCGCCTACCGCACCGGCCACGACCGCGTCGAACCTGCACGCGGTGAGTGTGGCCGGGTCAGTGCCGGCCACCGGATCTCCCGCAGCCGGCCCGCCGGCCAGCGTGCCCGGCGGTGCGTCACCTCCGGCGCCGCCTGCGCCTGCCACCGCCCCGGGATTCGCCTTTCCGTACATGATCGGATTCGGCGGCGGCCCAGACGCCGGCTTCGATTCGAGCAACAAGACCGGAAGCGGCACCGGCTCACAGGCGAAGAGCCCGGCAGCGGCATCTGCCTCGGAGGAATCGGCCGCGCGACGGGCGTCACGGACGCGGCGCCGGCGGCGGACGCAGATTCGCGAGCACGGCGAGCAGTACGCCGACATGAACGTCGACGTGGACGCCCAATGGGGCGGCCCGATCGCCTCGCAGGGCAGCGCGGGCGGGCTCGGGTTCGGAGGAAACGTCGTCAAACACGGTGTGCGAGAAGCGGGATTGGCCACCCTGGCCGGCGACTCGTTCAATGGCGTTCCGAGTGAGCCGCTGCTGCCGGCCAGCTGGACCGGCCAGTCGACCGAAGGAGTGGATCACAACGCAGAGAGCTGATCGTCGGTGAACACAAGGCAATCGATCTGGATAGGGAGATAAGCGATGAGTTTGTTGGATGCGGATATTCCGCAGTTGGTGGCGTCGGAGTCGGCGTTTGGTGCCAAGGCGGCGTTGATGCGGTCGACGATGGCGCAGGCGGAGCAGGCGGCGTTGTCGGCGCAGGCGTTTCATGTGGGTGAGGCGGCTGCGGCGTTTCAGGGGTCGCATGCGCGGTTTGTGGCGTTGGCGGCGCGGGTGAATGCGTTGCTGGATGTGGCGCAGGTCAATTTGGCGGATGCCGGTTCGACGTATGTGGCTGCCGACGCGGCCGCGGCGAGCACCTACACCGGATTCTGACGAGAAGGGATGATCTGATGTCACAGATTCTGTACAACTACCCGGCGATGCTGGCGCATGCCGCGGAGATGAATGGCTATGCGGGCACGTTGCAGGCGGTGGGTGCCGATATCGCCAGTGAGCAGGCGGCGTTGTCGGCGGCGTGGCAGGGCGATACCGGTCTGACGTATCAGGCGTGGCAGGCGCAGTGGAATCAGGCGATGGAGGAGTTGGTGCGGGCCTATCACGCGATGGCCACCACACACGAGACCAACACCCTGGGGATGCTCGCCCGCGACACCGCCGAAGCCGCCAAGTGGGGCTGACGTAGGGCCGGGCGCGTCGAAGACGCCCGCCACCGAACATTCATCTGACCGAAAAGAACTTTGCCGCAACAAACTCGGCAGGCTGGCGTGCTGGATTCCACATCCGCACGTCGGCTTCAACCTCTCAAAAACTAGCTAGACCAATAAAGGAGAAGTCTCATGTCCAGCCAATCGCTGTCCGCCCGTTCCGACTTGGATGTGGTGAAACTCGGTGAATACATCGGCGCCCGAGTCGACGGAGTCCAGCTGGGCGGTGACTTGGACAACGAGACCGTCACCGCGATCAACGACGCGTTGGTCACCCACAAGGTCATCTTCTTCCGCGGGCAGCATCATTTGGACGATGTCAGCCAGTTCGAGTTCGCTCAGCTCCTGGGTACCCCGACGGCCCCGCACCCGCTGCTGAAGGGCGAGGGCGCCATTCTTCCGATCGACTCGTTCGGCGGCACCAGCGCGAACAGCTGGCACACCGACGTCACGTTCGTGGATCGGGTTCCCAAGGCGTCGCTGTTGCGGGCCGTGGAGCTGCCGTCCTACGGCGGAACCACCCTCTGGGCGAACACCGTCACCGCCTACGAGCAGCTGCCCGACCCGCTGGCTCGGCTGGCGGAAGAGCTTTGGGCGGTGCACAGCAACGCCTTCGACTACACGCAGCTCGACTTGACGGACTCCAAGCAGCTCGAGAAGTACGCCGATCTGCTGCAGTCGGAGGAGTTCCAGGCATACGTCCAGACATTCAACTCCACCACGTACGAGACGCAGCATCCCGTGGTGCGCGTGCACCCAGAGAGTGGGGAACGCTCCTTGCTTCTGGGCAACTTCGTGCAACGCATCGCCGACGTCAAGCACTCCGAGTCACGCCTGCTCTTCCAGCTCTTCCAGGAGCGGATCACTCGGCCGGAGAACACCATCCGGTGGAACTGGCAGCTGGGCGACCTGGCGATCTGGGACAACCGGGCCACCCAGCACTACGGAGTCGCCGACTTCGGGCAGGAGCACCGGCGGCTGCACCGAATCACCCTTGCCGGCGACATTCCGGTCAGCGTCCACGGTGAACACAGCCGCGTCATCCAAGGCGACGCTTCGGCGTACTCCGTCATCGGGGAGCCTCGAGCGGTGGCGTAAGCCGCCACCAAATCGTTTCGGGCCGTACAGCTTTGAGTGGAAAGTGATTCGAGGATGAGTAATCGAGACGTGGGTGTGCTGGAGGCACGCACCCTCACATCCAGGGTGGATGGCGACATCGTCAGCCGGTTCGCCACCTGCAGTCGGGCGCTGGGCATCGCGGTCCATGGTCGGAAACGGCCCGCCGACCTGGCCGCGGCCCGTACCGGCTTCGCCGCGCTGACCCGTATCGCACACGAACAATGCGATGCGTGGATCGGCCTGGCGGCCGCTGGTGACACGTCGCCACGAGTGATCGAGGAAGTCTGGCGAACCGTGCCGACGGTGGGTGCCCTGCAGCGGCAGCTCGACCTGAAGCCGGGTGCGCTCGGCTTCCATTACGACTCGGGTCTCTACCTGCAGTTCCGTGCCACCGAACCCGATGACTTTCGGCTGGCATACGCCAGCGCGCTGGTTGCGGCCGGCCGATATGGCGAAGCGAATCGGATCGTCATCGAAATCGCCGAGCGCAGGCCTGGCTTCCGCGACGCGCGCTGGATCGCCACGGTGATCCACTATCGCGCCGAGCGGTGGTCGGATGTCGTGAAGCTGCTGACTCCGATCGTCAACGACCCCGAGCTGGACGAGTTGTTCGCCCACGCCGCCAAGATCGCCCTGGGAACTGCGCTGGCGCGGCTGGGCATGTATGCCCCGGCGTTGTCCTACCTGGAGGAGCCCGAGGGCCCCATCGCGGCGGCCGCCACCGACGGGGCGCTGGCCAAGGGGCTGATCCTGCGGGCTCAGGACGATGAGGAGACCGCGGCCGAGGTCTTGCAGGATCTCTATGCCGCCAACCCGGAGAACGAGCAGGTTCAACAGGCCTTGTTGGACCACAGCTTCGGGATCATCACCACCACCGCGGATCGGATCGCCGCGCGCACCGACCCCTGGGACCGCGGCACCGAGCCGACCGAAGCCGACTTCATCGATCCCGGTGCGCATGAGCGCAAGGCCGAACTGCTGGCCGAGGCCGAACGTGAGCTCGGCGAATTCATCGGCCTCGACGAGGTCAAGGATCAGGTGCAGCGGCTGAAAAGCTCGGTGGCGATGGCTATCCGGCGTGAGCAGCACGGTCTGGCGGTAGCCCAGCGCGCCCACCATCTGGTGTTCGCCGGTCCGCCCGGGACCGGTAAGACCACCATTGCCCGCGTGGTGGCCAAGATCTACTGCGGCCTGGGGCTGCTGAAGAAGGAAAACGTGCGCGAGGTGCACCGTGCCGACCTGATCGGCCAGCACATCGGAGAGACCGAGGCCAAGACCAACGCGGTCATCGACAGTGCGCTGGACGGGGTGCTGTTCCTCGATGAGGCCTACGCGTTGGTGGCCACCGGCGCCAAGAACGACTTCGGACTGATCGCCATCGACACGCTGCTGGCACGGATGGAGAACGACCGTGACCGGCTGGTGGTGATCATCGCCGGGTACCGCGCCGACCTGGACCGGTTCCTGGACACCAACGAAGGTCTGCGGTCGCGCTTTACCCGCAGCATCGACTTCCCGTCCTACACAGCGGCCGAGTTGGTCGAGATCGCCACGGTGATGGCGGAGCACCGGGACAGTGTCTTCGAACCGAGTGCGCGAGAAGACCTGCAGGCGCTGTTCGGTCAGCTGGCCGAGGCGTCGCATCCCGACGCCAACGGCATCGCCCGGCGCAGCCTGGACATCGCGGGCAACGGCCGGTTCGTGCGAAACCTCGTCGAACGCTCCGAGGAGGAGCGCGAATTCCGGCTTGACCATTCCGAACAAGCCGGCACCGAGGCATTCACCGATGAGGAGCTCATGACCATTACTGCCGAAGATGTTCGTAACTCGGTGGCGCCGTTGCTGCGTGGCCTGGGCCTGGAGGCCAAGGTATGAGCGCACAGCCGGACCGGTCCGATTTCGCAGAGGACGGGCGGCGCTCGTTCGCGTCGCGCACCCCGGTCAACGAGAACCCGGATCGGGTCGAGTACCGGCGCGGGTTCGTCACCAAGCATCAGGTCAGCGGTTGGCGGTTCGTGATGCGGCGCATCGCCGCGGGCCTTGCCCTGCACGACACCCGGATGTTGGTGGAGCCGCTGCGATCCCAGTCCCGTGCGGTGCTGATGGGGGTGGTGCTGCTGGCCACCGGGCTGGCCGGCAGCTTTGCCCTGTCTCTGATCCGCCCAGGAGGATCAGCCGGCAACGACCCGGTGCTGGCGGACCGTTCCACCTCGGCGCTGTATGTGCGGGTCGGAGACCAGCTGCACCCGGTGCTGAACCTGACCTCCGCGCGGCTGGTTGCGGGCCGCGCGGTGAACCCCACAGCAGTGAGAGCTGCTGTGTTGGACAACTTCCCGCGAGGCAACCTCCTGGGCATTCCGGGTGCACCGGAACGGTTGGTGCAAAGCGCTGATACCGACGCGAACTGGACGGTGTGCGACGCGGTGTCCGGCAGCGCCTCGGGCGTGACGTTGATCGCCGGGCGATTGGACACAGACGGAAGTCGCGCTGACGCCTTAGGTGCGCAGGATGCGGTGCTGGTCGATAATGGTTCCGGCGCATGGCTGTTGTGGGACGGCAAGCGCAGCCGAGTCGACCTCGGCGACCGGGCCGTCACTGCCGCGCTGGGCTTGGACACGGCTGCGTCGAAGCCGCGGCCGATCGCTCCCGGACTGTTCAACGTGATTCCGGAGGCGCCGGCATTGGTGGCGCCGGTGATCCCCGGTGCGGGGACCCCGCTGCCGTTCGCATTGCCGGTGCCGGTACCCGTCGGCTCGGTGGTCGTCGCGCATGAGATCGACGGCAGTTCCGACAGCGCGTTGCGCTATTACGCGGTGTTGGAGGATGGGTTGCAGCCGATTTCGGGTGTGGTTGCGGCGGTGTTGCGTAATACGGATTCGCAGGGTTTGGAGCGGCCGCCGGTGTTGGGTGCGGATGATGTTGCGCGGTTGCCGGTTTCGCGGCAGTTGGATGTGTCGCGTTTTCCTGAGCAGCCGGTGAAGGTGGTGGATGCGGTGTCGGCGCCGGTGACGTGCGCGCATTGGAGTAAGCCTGCGGGGGCGAGTACGAGTTCGTTGACGTTGTTGTCGGGTTCGACGTTGCCGTTGCGTGAGGGTGTGCGGACCTTGGATCTGGTGGGTGCTGGTGTGGGCGGGACCGCCGCCCGGGTCGCCTTGACGCCGGGCAGTGGCTACGTCGCGCAAAGCGTGGGACAAAGCCCAGCATCGTCGCCGGCTGGGTCGTTGTTCTGGATTTCGGACACCGGTGTGCGCTACGGAATCAGTAGCGAGAGTGGTGGTGACACGGTTTCTGCTTTGGGTTTGAGTGAGCCGGCTGTGCCGATTCCGTGGTCGGTGTTGTCGCAGTTTGCTGTTGGTCCTGCGTTGTCGCGTTCGGATGCGTTGTTGGCGCATGACGGGTTGGCGCCGGATGCGCGTCCGGGTCGTCGTGCCACCGCTGAGTTGGGTGGGGTTTCTAGTGTTGGAGAGTCGCGATGAGTCGTTTGATTTTTGAGGCCCGTCG
>NZ_LDPO01000039.1 GCF_001021505.1 Mycolicibacter heraklionensis | reverse complement strand
CCCGCCGATCCCGCCGACAAGGCCCTGTCCGCCGGCCCCGCCCGCGCCGCCAACACCGAGCAGCCAGCCCCCGTCACCGCCCGCTCCACCGGCCGCACCGGCGCCCGCGGCCCCACCGGTGCCGCCATCACCGAACAGCCCCGCGGCCCCGCCGGCGCCGCCGGACAGCCCGGCGCCCGTCGAATCCCAGCCCGCCCCGCCGTCACCGAAGATCCAGCCGCCGGCCCCGCCGTCGGGATGATCAACCGTTCCCGCGGCACCGTCGCCGATCGCATACGAACCCAGCAAGGCGTTGAGGACGCCGTCAAGTTGTTGGCCGAGGTCACTGTGGATCCAGTTTTCGATACCGGCGTGAACCGGCTCGTAGACGAACTGCTCGAACCATCCGCTCAGATCGGTGGCCGCCGCCGGTCCCGCGATTAGCCCGCCGAGCAGGCCCTCCCCAGGTGCCGGGTCGAGCAGCGGCTCCCACGAGGACCACCCCGAGATCGCATCCGTACCAAGAGAATTGCTCGCCGCATCCATCATCGGCTCCACCATCGCATCGAGGACGTCGGCCCGAGCCTGCGGTGCAGCCAGCACCGGCAACCCGGCAAGAGCCGCCGTCACAGCCCCCGTCGCCAGGGCACGCGCGCCGCTCATCCGAACCTCTGATGGTATATCTGTTACACGAAGTGTCCTAGATATACCACAGCACAGTCGGCGCGGCGCCGTTCCATGACAGGTCGGCAGATCGGTAAAGAGAAGTCGGTCGCACCGACCACCGGGACCGCAATTCGGTCGGTGCGGCGCTATGAGGGTGCGATAACGGGCTGCAGCCCTAGCCGGTCTTGCGGTCGCGGAACTTGCGGCGGCTGGCCAGTTCGTCTTCCGGTGCGGCGATCGACTCGCCGCCGTCGGCGCGCTCACCCGGGAAGTCGGAGATCACGCCGGTCAACTCGCGCATCGCGCCCGACACCGCGATCCCGAACACACCCTGGCCGCCCTGCAGCAGGTCGACGACCTCCTCGGCCGAAGTGCATTCGTAGACGGTGGTGCCGTCGGAGAACAGCGTGATGTTGGCCAGATCCTGCACACCGCGCTCACGAAGGTGGTCGACAGCGATCCGGATGTTGTGCAGCGAGATTCCGGTGTCGAGGAGTCGCTTCACGATCTTGAGCACCAGGATGTCTTTGAACGAGTACAGCCGCTGGCTGCCGGAGCCGGCCGCCCCCCGGATCGACGGCACCACCAGGGAGGTACGAGCCCAGTAGTCGAGCTGGCGATAGGTGATGCCGGCGATTTGGCAGGCACTGGGGCCGCGGTAGCCGACGAGTTCGTCGGGAACGGAGTCGTCGGGGAACAGTCCGCCCTGTACGGGTTGGCCGGCGCTGGAAGGGGCCGCGGGGACTTCGCGGTCACCCGTGTCGGACTGACCCGTGAAGTCCAGCTGTTCCTGCCCCGGTTGGTCGCCCACGCTGCTTCCTCTCGCCGATCGCGCTCGTTGCCACTGGCTGGCCGGTGGCCGCGTTTGCTCTTGCCCGAGTTGGTCGTGAGCATACGCCGTCCGACGAGCTGCCGTGCAGTTGTTCCCGCCGTGGTTCAAGTATGGGGGCCCGGTTTTGCGCGTGTTGCTTTCGTATGGGCGTGTCGCGCCGACCGCAGAGAGATGAAACGGATCTGTGACGAGGCTGAGTCCGCCGCGCCGGGTCAGGTTGCTTTGAAATCGTCGGGCGACACGCTATCGAGGAATTCCTTGAACTTCTCCACCTCGTCTTCACGCACCGCACCCGCCGTCTCGTCGTCACCCTCGTCGGGGATCAGCAGGCCCGCTTCGGCCAGCACCGCTTCCTCGACGTAGATCGGCACCCCCACCCGCAAGGCGATGGCCACCGAGTCCGACGGGCGCGCCGACACCGTGATGTCGCGGTCGAAGATCAGGTCGGCGTAGAACGTGCCCTCCTGCAGGTCGACGATTCGGACCTCTTTGAGCGAATGTCCGAGGGCGCCGATCAGGTCGCGGATCAAGTCGTGGGTCAGGGGGCGGGCCGGCTCCACGCCCTGCTGCTCCAGAGCGATGGCGGCGGCTTCGGCCTGCCCGATCCAGATCGGGAGATATCGATCACCGTCGGCCTCACGCAGTAGCAGCACCGGCTGGTTCTGCGGCTGCTCGACGCGGATGCCGACCACGCGTACTTCACCCATCTCCAGTCAGCCCTCCGCGTTCGCCTCTGTCACAAGTCCGTGTCACAAGTCCTCAGTGCGTCCCAAGTCCTTGTCGTCCCAGTATGACTCGCTGCGAAACCCGCGGTCGGACACGCAACAAGCCGCCGAAGCGAAGTCTAGTCCTCAGCCGTGCAGTACGTCGTGTACCGACGACTTGAGCAGCGCGGTGTGCAGTGCGATCGCCAGCGCCGCGACCTCGCGCGCCAAGTCGTCGGCGCGGTCACGGGCGCCCGCCTTGCCCCCCTTGACCAGCGGACCGGCGATCTGGGCGATCAGGTCGGATTGCCGGTCGGCCGCCGAGCGGAACGCCCGCAGGTGTCGCGGTTCCACGCCGTAGTCGGCCAGCCCCCGCGCGCACTGGACGATCACGACCGCGTGCTCGTCGAACAGCCCGCCCGGCCCGGGGGTGATGACGCCCGATCTGACCAAAGCCGTCAGCAGTGCGTCGTCGCCGCCCGAGCGCGCCAGCAGATCCTCCCGGCTCAGCCGCACCTGCCGAGGCGACGCAGGCAGCGCCGTCCCACCGGCGGTTTCGCCGCCGGCTGCCACAAGACGCGGCACGGGGTACGGCGACTCGGGTGACGGCAGCGCGCCGTCCGGTTCGGCATCCAGCCGCGCCTTGATCACCTTCAGTGGCAGGTAGTGGTCGCGTTGCGCGGTCAGCACGTAACGAAGCCGGGCGCAGTCGTACGCGCTGAATCGGCGGTAGCCCGACGCCGCCCGCTGCGGCATGACCAGCCCCTCGGTCTCCAAGAAGCGAATCTTGGAGACCGTGACGTCGGGAAAATCCGGCCGCAGCAGATCCAGCACCGCTCCGATTGACATCCCGGCCAGTTCAGGGCTGTCGGGCGCGGTCATTAGCTGCCCGGCCCGGCCTCGGTCTCACCCGTCTTCGGGCCGGTCAGGAAGACCAGGCGGAACTTGCCCACCTGCACCTCGTCGCCGTTGACCAGGACCGCCGAATCGACCGGCTCCCGGTTGACGTAGGTCCCGTTGAGGCTGCCGACGTCGACGACCTGAAACTCGTTGCCCTCCAGCCGGAACTCGGCGTGCCGACGGCTCACCGTGACGTCATCGAGGAAGATGTCGCTGTCGGGGTGCCGACCGGCTGCGGTGACCGGTTGGTCGAGCAGGAACCGCGATCCGGCGTTGGGACCACGCTTGACGACCAGCAACGCCGAGCCCACGGGCAGGCCCTCCACACCCGAGGTCAGGCTCTCGCCGCCCGCCTGCGCGGGAGCGTCGAGTTCGTTCAGGAAGTCAGCGCGGAAAACCGATGTGGTTTCCACGGTGACCTCGTCGCCTGCCTGGTCTTGCCCCGTCGCCGGGTCCTTCTCCGTCACCCGCTACTCCTCACTGGCCGCTGTTCTGCTACCTGGTCGCGCCCGCCGGACATCTCTTGCGCCCAACCCTGAATCGTTGAGTCGACCGTACCGCGCAGCGGTCCGTCATGTCCCCCGCACCGCGGGATCGTGTCGGGTGGATACCCGCGCGTCCCGGCAGGCAGGCTAACAATCGTCATTCCGACAACGTCGCCCGGTAGGCGTCGGCAGTCAGCAGGCCCGACAGACTCTGGTCCAGAGCTGCCGAATCCGCGTTCGCCACCTGAAGTTCCAGCAGCCAGCCGGCGCCGTAGGGCTCGGAGTTCACCAATTGCGGGTTCGCGTCCAGGTCGGCGTTGACCGCGCTCACCGACGCGGTGATGGGCGCGTAGAGGTCGGAGACCGATTTGGTCGACTCCACCTCGCCGAATGCCTCTCCTGCGGTGACTCCGGTGCCCGCTGCGGGCAGTTGCACGAACACCACGTCACCCAAGGCCGCCTGCGCGAAGTCGGTGATACCCACCCGGACGGTGTCGGGGCCCGTGCGGCGAACCCACTCGTGCTCGGCGGTGTAGTACAGGTCGGACGGAACTAAACTTTCCGAGCTCACGGTGATCGTGCTCCTTGCGCTGTCGGGCTCACTTGACTGGCTGAGCGTATTGGCGCGGTTTCGGTTGTCGCAACACGGTCACCTCCACGCGGTCGGCTTGCTGCACTCCCATGGCGCCGCCAAGCCGTTTGACGCTGTCGACCGCCCCGCCGGGAATGTTCATCGCGGCCGCCAGAGTCGGCGGATCGCCAATCGCCAGAACCGAATACGGCGGCGTCAGAGCCGTGCCATCGAACTCCAGCGCGCCGGGTGCGCCCGCAACCCACGAATCCACCCCGATGCGCACCGCCTTGGTGCCGTCGCGCACTTCCATGGCCTCGGCACCGGCCGCCCGCAGCTCGTTGATCACGTCGAGCATCGTCTCGGGTGCGACACCGCGGGCCGGATCGTCGACGGTGATCACGACGCCGGGACCGACCGCGCCCACCGTGCCGACCATGATCGCCAGGGCGGCGAGCCGCGCTTGGGCGTTCTCGATAGCGGCCTGGTCACTGCTGCCGGACTCCTGCAGGGCGTTCAGCGTCTGCTGCAGTTCGGCGATTTCGGTGTTGAGGGTGGCCTCGCGTTGACGCAGCGAGTCCAGCAGCACCAGCAGGTCGGCGGGCCGGGCCGTTTCCAGCGCGTCCTGGGAGTCGTTCTGGCGGACCTGCGTGACGATCGCCACGCCCAACAGCAGGCACAGCAGCATCCCCAGCACGCTGAACAGTGGGCCGGAGCGGCCGCGCGGCGGCGCCACACCGTCCTGCGGGGTCGGCTGCGGCAGCTCGTGCCGGCCGTGCGACGCCGGGTCCGTGCTACTCATGCGTGTCAGGCCCCGAACAGCCGTCGCCGCAGCGCTGCCGCATTACCGAAGATGCGGATGCCCAGCACCACGATGATCGCGGTCGACAACTGAGTTCCGACCCCCAACTGATCGCCGAGGTAGACGATCAGCGCGGCGACCAGAACGTTGAACACGAACGACACGACGAACACCTTGGCGTCGAAGATCCGCTCCAGGTAGGCGCGCAGGCCGCCGAACACGGCGTCCAGCGCCGCGACCACGGCGATCGGCAGATAGGGCTGAACCACCTCCGGCACGCTGGGATGAAAGACCAGCCCCAGCACGATGCCGGCGATCAGCGCGGCGATACCGATCATTGCGAAATCACTCCAGCCTCCCGAACCGGACCCGTGCGGGCCACCACCGTGACACCGCGACCCGCAGCGCAAGCTTGCGTCACGATGCCCCTATCTGTTTGGCAAACCGGACATCTCGCACCGATCCGGCCGGCAGCGTGATGTCGGCCGAGCCGCGGCCGTCGACCCGCACCACCACCCCGTACGAGGCCTCCAACAGCCGCAGCCGGTAGAGCCCCGGGCTGCGGTCGAAGGCATCGCGCAGTTCGCGTGGCTGTCCGATGGCTTGCAGCGTGTAGGGACTGCTGATCGGCTTGTTGTCGACCAGGATGGCTCCGCCGGCCTGGCGGATCGTGACGTTGGGGCCGATGCGGACATCTCCGACGGCGATCGCCTCGGCCCCGCTGGCCCACAGCGAGTTGACGACCAGCTGCAGGTCGCGGTCCAAGATGATCTGCTGACTGCCCGACACCCGTTGTTTGGACGCGTCGGAGAGGTTTCGCCCGACGCCGGGGTCGGTCACGGTGACGACCACCCCCGGACCGGCCACCCGGGTGCTGGCGGCCTCCAGACTGAGCGCGTCCAGACCGGCCAGCACCCGCTGGCCCTCGGCGTCGTCGGCCAGCCGGTGCCGGCGCAGCTCGTCGACGCGGTTGGAGTACGTGTCACGCTTGTCGGCCAGCCTGCCGGTGACGGCCTCGGCCGCCCGAACGTTCGTCGCCAGCACCTGTTGCGCGTCGCGCACCCCGGGCGCCACCGACCGCGCCTGCGCAACAGCCACCGCGAACACCGTCGCCACCAGCAGCGCCGCCACCGCCTCCCATGCCCACCCCGCGATCCGCGCGGTGGCGGCGGGCGGCGTGCTACGGCGTGCCCGCCTGGCTGCGGCCGCGGCATAACCGGGGTCGAGATGTTCGGACAACAAAGAGCGCAGCAGGGAGGGCACCGCGAATTTCCGCGGCCGGCCGGCCTGGTGGGCGCCGGCACCCTGGGAGTCGTATCCGCTGAGCGCGAAGAACGGTTCAGCCACCGGCAACCTTCGGCATGGTGCGGACCACCATGGTCACCTGAATCAGGTACAGCACGAACGCCCACAGGTACATACCCAGACCCCAGATCAGGAAGCCCCATCCGGCCGACAACACCACCCGGCTGACCAGCGTGTCCCACTGTCCCAGCAGGATCAGCGGAAACGCCGACATCAGCGCGAAGGTGCCCGCCTTGCCGATATAGGTCACCGGCAGCGCGACCAGTCCCCGGCTACGCAGCGCCGGCAGCGTCGCGGCCAGCAGCAGGTCCCGGGCCAGCAGTGTTCCGATAATCGCCCAGGGCACCAGCCCGCGCACCCCGAAGGAGACCGGAATGGCGATCATGTAGAGCCGGTCGATCGCGGGGTCGAGCAGGGCGCCCAACGCCGAGGACTGATTGAGCAGCCGGGCCAGTTTGCCGTCGGCCCAGTCCGAGGCGCCGCTGAGCATCAGCGTCGCCACCGCCGGGCCGTCCGCCCGCGCGACCAGCAGTAGGTACAGAAAGACGCCGATCAGGCCGAGACGGGCCAGGCTGATGACGTTGGGCACCGTGAGCACCCGGTCTTGGACTTGCTCGGAGCCAGACCCGGCAGGCATAGCGACCCCCTAGCGGAAGATCCCGGGCAGGCTCAGCGCGTCCATACTGTCGTCGCTCAGCGGGTTGTCCCGGACCATGTAGGTCCAGGTCGACGTGGGCCGGGCCAGCTTCGACAGGTCGATGCCGGGCTCGGACTCGATCGAGTCCGAGGTCTCCAGCGTCTGCTGGGACGCCTCGATGGCGTCGGCGGCCAGCGAGGCGAACGCGTCCAGTGCCAACCGGTGGAACTCATCGAGCGGGTTCTGCCGGCCCAGGGCACGCAGGTGGATGCTCTCCCGGATGTCGGCCAAGTACGCCAGGTGGTCGGCCCAGCCGCGATCGAGGTGGTAGAGCATGATCAGCCGGCAGATCTTCTCCAGCTTGGCTTCCCCGTCTTCCCCGTTCTGCCCCAGCTGGTCCTTCAACTCGGCATAACGCTTCGGGGTGAGCTCGGCCAGCTCCTCGCGAGCCGCCGGGGTGGACAGCAGCGTGTTGCGCCGCTCCACGATGATGGCGCGCTGCTGGGCGATCAGCTGGTTGTACCGCCAGGTGTTGGCATGGATGTCGAGCAGCTTGCCCTCGGCGATGCGCTGCGCGTGGTCGAGCATCCCGGAGGCCTTCGGACTCAGAATCCGGCCGTCGTCGTCGGTCTCGGTTGGCAGCTTGTTGGGCTCCAGGTTCGTCGCGGCGACTTCGTCTTCCCAGCTGGAGAAGAACACCGACGATCCCGGGTCGCCCTGACGGCCGGCCCGGCCCCGCAACTGGTTGTCGAGGCGCTGGGTGTGCTGGCGGCCGGTGCCGATCACGTGCAGCCCGCCCAGTTCGACCACCTGATCATGGTCGGCCGCTTGGTTCTCCGAGGATCCGCCCAAGCGGATGTCGGTGCCGCGGCCGGCCATCTGGGTGGAGACGGTGACCACCCCGAGCTTGCCGGCCTCGGCGATCACCGTGGCCTCTTCGGCGTCGTTCTTGGCGTTGAGGACCACCGCCGGCACACCGCGCTTGCGCAGCCGCTCGTGCAGTTCCTCGGACTCGGCGACGTCGTGGGTTCCGACCAGCACCGGCTGTCCGGTGGCATGCACCTCGACGATGTGGGCGACGATGGCGTCATTCTTAGCCGCGGCGGTGATGTAGACCCGGTCCGCCTCGTCTTCGCGGATGTTGGGCATGTTCGGCGGGATCGGCGAGACCCCCAGCTGGTAGAACTGGCGCAGCTGCTCACCGGCAGCCAACGCCGTACCGGTCATGCCGCACACGGTCGGGTACCGGTTGACCAGCGCCTGCACCGTGATGGTGTCGAGCACCTCGCCGGTCTCGGTCGTCTCGATCCCCTCTTTGGCCTCCACCGCGGCCTGCAGGCCGTCCGGCCAGCGCTGCAGGGCGGCGATCCGGCCACGCGAGGCGTTGATCAGCTGCACCTTGCCGTCGCGGACGATGTAGTGCACGTCGCGCTGCAACAGCACGTGGGCGTGCAGGGCGACGTTGACCTCGGTCAGGGTGGAGACCACATGCTCCTCGGAGTACAGGTCGATGCCGCCGAGCGCCTTCTCGACCTTGCGCGCGCCCACCTCGGTGAGGTGGATGTTGCGCCGGTCCTCGTCGGAGTCGTAGTCCACTCCGGGTTTGAGCCGTCCGACCAGCTCGACGATCTCCATCCGCGGCGTCTCCCGGTGGGTGGTGCCGGCCAGCACCAGCGGCACCAGCGCTTCGTCGACCAACACCGAGTCGGCCTCGTCGATCAGCGCCACGTCGGGGTTGGGCGAGACCAGATCCTCGACATCGGTGACCAGCTGATCACGCAGCACATCGAAACCGATCTCGTTGATCGAGGCGTAGGTGACATCGCACTGGTAGGCGGCGCGGCGCTCGGCCGCCGTGGAGTCTTCGGTGATCCACCCGACGGTGACCCCGAGCGCGGTCAACAGTGGACCCATCCACTCGGCGTCGCGGCGGGCCAGGTAGTCGTTGATGGTGACCACGTGCACGTGCCGGCCGCCGATGGCGTACCCGGCGGCGGCGATCGCCCCGGACAGCGTCTTGCCTTCGCCGGTGGCCATCTCGACCACATCCCCGGCCAGCATCCGCAGCGCGCCCTGCAACTGAACATCGAACGGACGCATCCCGATGCTGCGTTCGGCGGCCTCCCGGGCGATCGCCAAGAACTGCGGGATGTCCGACGAATCGGCCAGCTCCTTCAGTTTGAGCAGTTGCGCAGCTTTGCGCAGCTGCTCATCGTCGAGCCCCGCGGCCTTCTTGGCGTACTCGCCGGCCGCCGTGACCTCGGCCATCGAACGACTCTGGTTCTTCTCGGTGCTGGCGCCCAGCAGTTTCCAGAATTTCCCGCTGAGCCGACCCGACTTGGTTCGCGTTCCGGAGACAGTCTTGGAGGTGTTGGCCACAGCACAACGGTACGCGGTGGCCAGCGCTTGCAAGCCGGGGGCACCGTCGCGTCGGCGGGTCGTCGCGGCAATGCTTATCCGGCGCGACACCGCACTGCTGCGGTAGGTTTCGCACGGGATTTCTCGATTCGGAGACCGGCCGCGATGCGATTGCGGTGATACGGACGGCAAGGAGACATCGGCAGTGGACTCGAAGCTGTTCAATCCATCCATCGACTGGGCGCATGCGCTGCCCGATTCGCTGGTGTGGATCGTGCTGGCCTGGACCATCAGTGCCGTCAGCGTGCTGGCGGTGGCAGCCCTGCTGCGGGTCAGCACCCGGTGGGGACGCCAGTTCTGGGAGATCAGCGGTGCCTACTTCACCGGGCGTGACAGCCTCCGGGTCTGGCTCATGCTGGGCGTGCTGCTGCTGTCGGTGATCACCGCGGTCCGGCTCAACGTGCTGTTCAGCTTCCAGGGCAACGACATGTATTCGTCGCTGCAGACCGCCTTCCAGGGCGCCGCCGGTGGCGACGAGGCCGTCAAACAGTCCGGTGTGCACGGGTTTTGGGTGTCGATCGGCATCTTCAGCCTGATGGCGGTGCTGCATGTGGCACGGGTGATGCTCGACATCTACCTGACCCAGCACTTCATGGTGAACTGGCGTATCTGGCTCACCGAACGGCTTACCGGGGACTGGTTGGACGGGCGGGCCTACTACCGGGCCCGCTTCGTCAAGACGCCACTGGACCCCGCCGTGGGTGAGGCCGTCGAAGGCGCGATCGACAACCCCGACCAGCGCATTCAGCAGGACATCGACATCTTCACCGCAGGCAACGGCGCCAACGCCAACGCACCGGCCAACGGCACCGGCAGCACGCTGCTGTTCGGCGCAGTGCAGTCCATGGTCACGGTCGTGTCGTTCACCGCCATCCTGTGGAACCTGTCGGGCACCCTCACCGTCTTCGGTTTCGACATCCCCCGGGCGATGTTCCTGATCGTCCTGCTCTACGTGGCCATCGCGACCATCGTCGCGTTCTGGATCGGCCGGCCCCTGATCCGGCTGAGCTTCCGCAACGAGCTCACCAACGCCGCCTTCCGGTATGCGCTGGTCCGGGTACGCGACGCCGCCGAATCCGTGGCGTTCTACCGGGGCGAGATCGCCGAGCGGCTCCAGCTGCGGACGCGGTTCAACGAGATCATCGCCAACTACCTGAAATTCGTGAACCGGACCATCGGGTTCGCGGGCTGGAACCTGTCGGTGAGCCAGGCGATCGTCCCGTTGCCCTGGGTGATCCAGGCGCCACGGCTGTTCTCCGGGCAGATCATGTTCGGTGGGGTGGCGCAGACCGCGACGGCTTTCGGCAATATCTCCGATTCGCTGTCCTTCTTCCGCAACGCCTACGACAACTTCGCCGGCTACCGTGCCTCGATCATTCGTCTGCACGGGCTGGTGGAGGCCAACCGCGAGGCCCGCGAACTGCCCGAGATGCTGGTCAAGCCCAGCGCCGACGACACCGTTGCCCTTGAAGGCGTCGAGGTGCGCAATCCCGAGGGTGTCCCGCTGATCGAGGCGCTCGACCTGCACCTGGGCGTCGGTGACGCGCTGATGATCGCCGGGCCGTCCGGCAGCGGAAAGACGACCCTGTTGCGCAGCCTGGCCCAGCTGTGGCCGTACGCGTCGGGCACCCTGCGGCGTCCCGACGCCGACAACGAAACGATGTTCATCTCACAGCTGCCCTACATCCCGCTGGGCGACCTGCGGACCGTGGTGGCCTATCCGCTGGCTCCGCAGGAGATCTCCGACATCGCGTTGGTCGATGCGCTGGGCAAGGTCCTGCTTCCCCATCTGATCGACCAGCTCGACACCGTCGAGGACTGGGCCAAGGTGCTCTCTCCCGGTGAGCAGCAGCGGGTGGCGTTCGCCCGAATTCTGTTGACCCGGCCCAAGGCGGTGTTCCTTGACGAGTCGACGTCGGCGCTCGACGAGGGGTTGGAGCTGACGCTGTACCAGCTGCTGCGCACCGAACTGCCCGACACCATCCTGGTCAGCGTGAGTCACCGGCACACCGTTCGCCAGCACCACAAGCACGTGCTGGAGCTGCTCGGCCAGGGCCGCTGGGACCTCTCGGCGGTCTAGGCCCGCCCCCACCCAGCCGAGCTGGGGGCACCTCCCGCTCGCGGGGGAGCGTGTCCCCGGCCGACACGCCGTGGCGCACACCGGGTTTACGCACCCTCACGCCAGAGTGGCGCGCTCCGCGGCGTGTGTCCCGGCCCGGCGGCCGAAGAACGAGCCCTCCCCCAATTGGGTCCCGCTGGCGTAGCCCTTGCCGTCCTGAGCGATGTTGGCCGCGCAGGCCCCGGCGGCGTAGAGCCCGGGTATCGGCTGTCCGTCACCGCGCAACACTTCGCCGTCCACCGACGTCGCCAGCCCGCCGATGGTGAAACCGGCGTACATCGCCTTGCCCAGCGACAGGTCGAACGCGCCCCACGGTCCGGTGTCCTGCGGGGCCAGGAACGGCGGCTGCTTGTGAAAGTCCGGGTCCTCCCCGCGCGCCGCGTAAGTGTTGTAACGGTCCAGGGTCGCCACCAGGTTTCCTTCCGGAATACCCAGGGCTGCTTCCATTTCCGGTACCGTCTCCCATCCGTCGATCAACGGCACCAAGGGCACCTGCGGCTTGCGCATGTGGGCCTCGTCGACGATCAGGAACGCCGCACTGTCGGGCTGGTCCATGACGAACCCCGAGGTGCGTGAGTGGTAGGAGTCCTCGGCGACAAAGCGCTTGCCCTCTTTGTTGACGATGATCCCGGTGAGCAGGATCGAGGGCGGGTAGACGGGCGCGGTGATGAATATCTGGTCCATGTGCTTGGTGGCGCCGCCCACCGACATTCCCATCCGGATGCCCAGTCCGTCGTCGTAGGTGTTGCCCAGCACGAACGGCTTCTCCGCCAGCTTCGGCGTGTACTGGGCGACCATCTCCGGGTTCATCACGAAACCACCGGCGGCAATCACCACCGACTTCGCTTTGATGACACCGCTTTCGGTGAAGTGCTTCCAGGTGACACCTACGACGGCGCCGGAGGCGTCGGTGACCAGACCGGTGGCACCGGTCTCGTAGCGGATCGTCACACCGAGGCTGTCGGCCCGCTTGAGCAGCAGGTCGATCGCCATCTTGGCGCCCTGGGTGTCACCGGGCACCGGAACCTTGTGCCCGCGCGGTGCGGGAACGGCCTGGTTCAGAAACGGCCACACCTTCTCGTTACCGGTGAACATCAACCCTTCGGTGTTGGGCTGGATCACCGCCTTCTCCGGGTAGTAACTGCGCTCGAACGCAATTCCGAGGTCTTCGAGCCAGTTGAAGTGCTCGACACTGCCGTCGCAGTAGGCCCGGATCTTGTCGTGCTCGGGTTCGCGCGACACCGCGACGAGGTACTTGTACATCTCGTCGGCCGAGTCGGGATGCCCGGTCGCCTGCTGGACCGCGGTGCCGCCGCCGAGGTAGAAGTGGCCGCCCGCCATGGCGGTGGTGCCGCCGGCCTCGGCGGCCCGCTCCAGTACCAGTACCTGGGCCCCGGCTGCCGCCGCGGTGACGGCCGCGCAGCCGCCGCCGATACCGAAGCCGATCACCACGACGTCGAACTCGTCGGACCACTCCGAAACCGTTTCGGCACTGGTGGTTTCCGGGATCTGGGTGCTCATTGCCGCCACTCCTCCTCGTCGCCGGCGCTACTCCTGGGCGCCGCTGCGGTGCTCACCGCTGCTCCTGTTTGATGTAGTCGAAGACCGACCGGATCTCGGCTGGGATGTAGGCGATCTCCAGGTAGGGGATGCCGGCGTCCGGCGCTGAGACGTACGCGAAATGCATGCCTCCGGGCATCACGCCCCGGGCAACCACCTGGGCGCCCCGCTCGGCGGCGTCGTTCAGCATAACCTCGAAGTTTTCGGGGTCCTGGGCCTCGATGCAGACATGGTGCAGGCCCGGCCCGCGGGAACGGAGAAAGTCTTCGTAGAGGCTGCGGCCGCGCACCGGTGCGATCAGCTCCAACTGCATGTCTCCGACATAGCTCAGGGCGATGTCCGCGACGAAATCAGCCGGCTCGCCCAGGTAGCTGCAGGTGTCCGGGGCGAAGTGCACGCCCGGCATACGGACCCATTTCCGCACACCCAGCAACGCGGTCAGAGTCGATTCGGTGGCGTCGAGATCGTTGGTGACCCAGGCGATCTGGATGGGTGGGCGGGGTGTCGGGGTCATGGCAGCGGGTTCGGCACGCCGACGTCTTCGCGGACCTGTTGGGAGATCGCCGGCCACGAGACCGCGGCGGGGAATTCGCCCCAGACACTGTTGAACAGCCCGACGATCCGGGCCGGGCCGGAGTCGCGCGTGACATACACCGGACCGCCGGAGTCACCCTGCTGACTGCGAACACTGCGCGTCATGGTGAACCAACCGTTGTTGACCCGTTCGACGGTGCCGCAGGTTTCTCCGGTGACGATGCCGAAGTGGCAGACCGGTTCACCGGGGTTCAGGACGTGGTCCGGGCCGGCCTGCAGCTGCAGACCACCCGGCAGAACATCGTTGACGTCGACATCGTCGGCCAGCACGATCGACTCGTAGTCGGCAATCACCTGGTCGGTATTGACCGTCGAACCATTGGGTGTGTTGTCGCGAAAGGTCGCCAACCTGCCGATGACCGCCCCGCCCCGGTCGGTGACGGTACCGCTCCCCCGGCAATGTCCGGCGGTGAAGGCCACCCGCAGCACCGGGTCGACGTAGCCGAGAGTGCAGACGTGGGTGTCCTGGCGGATCTCCATCCCTGGGAACACCAGCACCCGATCGGCTCGGGCCGGAGATACCGCCGGGCCGGCAACCGTCGCACCGACCCCCAGCAGCACCGCCAGCACCCGCGCAACGAGCCTGGGCAACCGTCGACTCCTATCGTTGAGGGCCGGTTTCGGTCCGGCCCGACCACGCCACCGCGGCACAGCGCGGCGATCAGGGGATCGTCAGCTCCTGACCGGGGTGGATCAGGTCAGGGTTGGCGATACCGCTGGCCTCCGCGATCTGCGGGTACTTGTTGCCGTCGCCGTAGAACCGCTCGGCGATGGCGAACAGGGTGTCACCGGCGACCACGGTGTACGTGCGCGCCGCAGGTGCTGCTGCCTCCTCCACGGGAGCCTCTTCAGCCTTGGGCTCCTCGGGCGGCGGGGCGTCGGTCTCGGTCTTGGTGGACCAGGCCGCACCGTCGGCGGCGTACAGCACCAGGTTGCGGTCGTCCTGCAGAACCAGCTTGACGTCCTTCTTGCCCTTGGTGTCGGTGTGCCAAATCGGCTTGTCGGCGGTGTACAGCACGAAGTTGCCGTCCGCCTGCACCTCGGCACGCACCACGTCGTTGCCGTTGGTGCCCGACGCCCAGATGGCTTTGCCCCGCGCCGCCAACACCAGGTTGCCGTCCTCCTGCAACGTCAGGGTGTAAGCCCCGTTGTTGGAGGTCAGCGACTCGCCCTTGACGAGCTTCTTTCCTGCAGTGAGCGTGTCTCCCAAGCTCTGTGCCACGTTGTCCCCTTCTTATCGGCACGCCGCGACCTTGACTCGTCGGGCGTTGTCGCTCGGATGCGACGCTAGTCAGCCTAGGCGAACACCCGCCGGTGCGCCCTCATTACGTCAGGGCAATCTCGGCGCCGGGGCGGCGGCCGTTTCCGCGGCGACGGGCTGCCAGCCGGGCGGCCCGAAGAGGTAACCCAGCCGATCGCGCCACCGGGTCGCACTGCGCACATCGGCGATGATCGAGGCGTACTCGTGGAATTGCAGGGTCACGATGTTGAACGTGTCGACGGGCTTGGTCAGCCCGTAGTGCGGGCGAAACCGTTCGGGAGCGAAGGTGCCGAACAGCCGGTCCCAGATGATGAGGATTCCGCCGTAGTTGCGGTCCAGGTACTCCGGGTCCATGCCGTGATGCACCCGGTGGTGCGACGGGGTGTTGAAGACGAACTCCACTGCCCGCGGCAGCTTGTCGATCCGTTCGGTGTGCACCCAGAACTGGTAGACCAGGCTCACCGAGAAGCTGGCGAACACCATCCACGGCGGAATACCCAACAGCGGCAACGGAATCCACATCAAGATCTCGCCGCTGTTGTTCCACTTCTGACGTAGCGCGGTGGCGAAGTTGAAGTAGCGGCTGGAGTGGTGCGCCTGATGCGTCGCCCAGATCAACCGGACCCGATGGGCGATGCGGTGGTAGCTGTAGTAGAGCAGGTCCACACCGACGAGTGCGATAACCCAGGTGTACCAGTGCGCGGGCGACAGATGCCACGGCGCCAAATAGGTGTAGATCGCCGCGTAGCCGAGCAGCGCGATGAATTTCCACCCGGCAGTAGTGGCCATGGACACCAGGCCCATCGAGATGCTCGCCCAGGCGTCCCGGGTTCGATAGGCGCCGGCGGGCGCCCGCTCCGCTTCGGACTGTTCGAGCTTGCGTGCGGCGAACCATTCCAGACTCAGCAGCAGGAGGAAAAAAGGCACGGCGAATATAACCGGGTCCCGCATCGGCCCCGGCAGCACCGACCACACGCCCGCGATCGCGTCCACCGTCTCCTACCTCCGCAACATCAGCCTAGACACCGCGACGGCCACCAATCAGTCCGGCGACAACGATGACTGATCCTCGGCGTGCCACTGCACCGCGTAGACACCGGGCTGCAGGGACAGTTCGGCGACCAGGCGCTCCAGCCGGTCCGGCGCCCGGCTGTCCGACAGCATGGACGCGGTGAGCGCGATGTTGTCCTCGCCGGCACGAACGGTGTGAATCCCCCGCAGAATCAGGTCGTTGCTGGCGGTGTGTTGCACGATCTGGGCGCGCAGGTACTTCTCGGACTTCGGCCGGCAGATCACCTGCACCTCATACGGCGACTGCGGTTCGTCCTCCTCCACGTGCTGATCACGGTCGATGAGCCGTCCCAGCGGCCGCAACAACAAGTGGGTACCGACGATCGCACCGGTGCCGATCAGCGCGAACACCAGGTCGCCCGCCGCGGCCAGTACACCCACGGCGGCCGAACACCACAGGGTCGCCGCGGTATTGAGCCCGCGGACGTTGAACCCCTCGCGCAGGATCACCCCGCCGCCGAGGAAGCCGACCCCGGACACCACGTACGACGCGACGCGGGTGGAGCTGGGTTCCACGGCGACGGCGTACAGCACAAACAGCGTCGCACCGGCAGCGACCAGCGCGTTGGTACGCAGCCCCGCCATCCGCGCACGCCACTGTCTCTCCAGCCCGATCAGTGCACCACAGCCCAGCCCGACAGCCAGTCGCAACGTGAACTCGGCGACGCTCAGCGTCTGCATGACGTCAACGATGACACACCGCTAGCCCGCGACCACCGGCCGAGCCATCACCGTGGGCTTGAAGCCGTACCGTGGAGCGGCGAAACCGTAGTTGCGGCCCTGACCGGCGCCGGCCAGCGGCACACCGGGCATCCCGGCGGCACCGGGCTCCGGTGCATGCGCGGCGACCGTCCAACCGGTGGCCGCGACCGAGGTCCCCGGAGCCGCGGTCGTCGGAACCGCGGCGGCCCACGACTGCGGCACCGACAGTCCCCCCACTGCTGCTGCGTGGCCCATGCTCGCCGAGGCCGCACCGATGCCGGCGTTGGGCAGCCCGGCACCCAGCGCCCCCAGGCCGCCGGGTCCGAGCATCCCGGGAAGCAGCATGTCCATCGGGTCGACTGCTCCCAGGCCCAGCGGGTCGGCGGCAGCCAGGGCGGCACCGCGGATGACGGCGATGTCCGCTCCGGCCTGCGTGATTCCGGCCAGGCCCATCGGGCTGAACGAGCTGCTCATCAGGTTGGTCATCGCGTTGCCCAGATCCCCGGCACTGATCACTTCGCCGCCTGTCGTCGGCGCGTCCACCGGCGTTGCGAGGGCTTGCAGCGCCTGCGGTGTGTTCGTCATCGCTTGCGACAGGGTGGATTGGGCATTGGATGCAGCCGCTGTGCCGGCGGCCTGGGAGGTCGCACCCTGCTGTGCGGCCTGCCCCGCGGGGTCGGCAACCTCGTGCGGCGCGCTGAACGGCGTGACCTTGGTGGCCGCCGCCGACGCTGCCGCGTAGCCGTACATCGCGGCGGCGTCCTGAGCCCACATCTGGCCGTAGTGCGCCTCGGTGGCCGCGATCGCCGCAGCGTTCTGACCGAGGAAGTTGGTCGCGACGAGCGCTGCGAGCTGGGACCGGTTGGCGACGATCAGCGGCGGCGCCACCGTCATCGCGTATGCCGCGTCGAACGCGGCGGCCGCCGCCTTGGCCTGGATAGCGGCCTGCTCTACCTGGGCGGCGGTAGTGCCCATCCACACCATGTAGGGCGTGGCCGCGGCAGCCATCGCGTTGGAGGCCGGTCCCATCCAGCCTTCACTGACGAGTCCGTTGATGACGCCCTGGTAGGCGAACTCGGCCGAGCTGAGCTCGGCGGCCATCTTGTCCCATGCCGCCGCGGCGGCCATCATCGGTCCCGAACCGGGGCCGGTGTAGATACGTGCTGAGTTGATTTCCGGCGGAAACGCTCCGAAGTCCATGGCATTGCTCCTTTTTGGTGGTTTTTCGGCCACGAATGGCTGGTCTAGGGGGATGTGCAGGCAGGGTCGATGCCCGATATGTGTTGCGGCCGTGCTCCGGACGGCAGGAGAAATCGGGACAGCGGTCATAGCGACATACCGGAGCCAGTCATACCAAGTCGATTGCTTGCTCGACGAGAAGGACGAGCTACCAATCGATTTCAGGGCATGCCGAAGCCTGGCGCCTTCCGCTGCGGGAGGGAACGCCAGTCGACGAGTTCAGCGCCGGTGCGAATCAGATGGTGAAAGCAGCACCGAGATCGAAGGAGACGAACATCGATCTCGGATAGGAACTATCACTCGGACTCAATGTCGCTCTCACCTCCTCTCGGCCTGGGCACGCGCGGGTGCCTGCACGTATGCACGACGAGGTGAAGTAACCCGGCAACAACCGGGATCCGCACCCCTCTCGTCAGAGCTTCGGCACTGCACGGCGTGTCCTGGCCTGCGCAAATGTGCAGACCCGGAAGCCACTTGGGCTCAACCCTTAATCCGGGAGGAGCTGTCCTGACCCGGGGCGTCTTTCGACGTTCGGGGTCAGTGGCCTATATCCGTGCAGACGCCTCACCTAACGAGGTGCTTGCTTAACCATAGTGCACCAGTGGGGTGGCAGGGTCAATCCGAATCGCCGGGCCGCCGACGGTCTATCGCAGATCCTGACGCACTGGAGGTGAAAACGCTTGTGCTCGGCCGAAATAGGCAGTCCACGTAAAGCAGTACGCGGCAGCGCACCCGTGGATCGGGTGTGCTGCCGCGCTGCGAATTGCGAGGCGCTCAGGCCCAGCTGGAGCCCACCGAGGCGTCGGTGTTGGCCATGTTGTTGCCCGCCGACTGCACCTTCTGACCGTGAGAGTTGGCCTGCTCGTAGATCACCGCGAAGTTGCGGCCCAACTGCGCCACAAACTCCTGGCACGCCACCGAACCCGCACCACCCCAAAAGTCACCGGCAGCCA
>NZ_LDPO01000038.1 GCF_001021505.1 Mycolicibacter heraklionensis | reverse complement strand
ACACGTCGCCCAGGAACTCAACGGCCGCCCACGCAAAACGCTCGGCTGGGAAACCCCAGCCGAGCGCTTGCGTGATCTACTACTGGCCAACTAACCAGCAGTGTTGCAACGACCCCTAGAAACCGCCAAATCGGGGGGCGTTTCCATATTGCCCACTGCCCGCGGCAAGAATGGTCGGTGACTAATCGATCTTGACGTAGCGGGAGTTCACGGCGTTACGCAAGAAAGGGCTGGTTTCAGTACCCGTCAGGGAATCGTTATCGATGGTCAGCACCGTGTGGGTGCTGTCGGTACTGGTCCAGGTATTGCCTTCCAAGTGCATTTGCACGACCTCATCGCCTCGCACGCTCCCGGCAAGGTTTTTACAGCCAGGGCCGCAGGAAGTGACCGTCACGGTCGCCTCGGAGAACATGGACCCCGCAGGGCCGTCTCCCGACCGCTGGTAGGTCCCGTCAACCAGGTCGGCTGACGCCGGCGCCGCTAGGCCTACGGCGAAGCTCGCTGTCAACGCAACGAAAGCCGCAAGCCGGATTGTTGCCATGTCGTATTTCGCCTCCTCGCCCGGGATGGTGCCTCTTTGTCGTCGATATTAGGTTTGCTCCGGCGCTGGAGATACGGGGATTCCCCTTGCAATGGTCTGCAGGGATGCCGGACGCGGCGGACGGGAGCTGCTGTTGCAGGATTCGCCGCCCGACTATAACGTTAAGCAGCAGCTAAGGAACTTAACAGGAGGATCCGCGTGCGCGTTAACACTTGCCTACCGCTTGTCGTGAGCGTCGCTGCTGCCAGCTTCTTCGCCGGCGTACCGGTGGCATCGTCGGTGCCGCCCGCACTGGCGACGGCGGTCTCGCTGACGGGTAACGGGACGTCGCTTGGTGACGGCATCGCTTTCCTGATGGGCGGAACCGGCATGCCGCAACCGTCGGAGCGATACCTCGATGCTGTCAACGAGCTGTACCTGCAGCCGCACGGATTCGGCGGCGAGCTGGTGTCCCTCTGGACGCCGGAGAACGTCAGTTCGACCTCGCAGGCGGTAGGTGGGCAGATCCTCTACAACGCGGTCATGGAGCAGATCAACGGCGGCGAGGTGGACGCCGAGCACCCCGTCGTTGTCTTCGGCTACTCGCAGAGTTCCGCGATCTCCGTAGGCCTGATGGAGAGACTCGCCGACGAGGGTGTGTCCGACGATCTGGTGCGGTTCGTACTGATCGGGTCGCCGGGCACCAGCGGCATCCCCACCGACCTGTATCACACCGACGTCTACAACTATGAATACGACCCGGTGGCCTTTCGGCCGACGTATTTCAATCCGCTGTCGGACCTGAACTCCATCTTGGGCTTTATCTACGGACATTCGGTGCTGTTGAGCGCGACGCCCGAACAGGTCGCGTCTGCTATCGAACTGCCGACCTCGGACCCTGACTCGCTGAACTCCTATTACATGATTCCCTCGGAGCTGCTGCCGCTGTTGGCTCCGCTGCAGTTGATCCCGATTCTCGGACAGCCCCTTTATGAGCTGTTGGAACCCGTCACACGGATCCTGGTGAACCTCGGCTACGGCAACATCGATCACGGTTGGCCGCCGGGAGACGTCGATTCAGCGGCCGGTTCGGGGCTCTTCCCAACCAACATCGACTTCGGTGACTTGTTGGCCGCCCTCGGCAATGGCGTCCAACAGGGGATCAGCAACGCCATCGCAAGTTTGCTGGACCCCACGACGTATCAGATCATCCCGCTCGTGGAGCACCCGTCGCTGGCCGGCCTCATTCAAGAGGGCTACATCGTGGGTGCCATCGACTCGCCGACCCCGACGCTGGAGGAGGCCCTGACGGGTCTCGTCACCTTCTTCGAAGGCTTCACCGACACCACCGAATACCCGATGCCGGACTAAGCGCCCTCAACCGAACAGGGTGGCTTGGCTTCGCTGTCGCTCCAGATCCAGCAGTGCCCGCTTGCGGTCGATACCGCCGCCGTAACCGGTCAGGCTGCCGTTGCTGCCGATGACACGGTGGCACGGGACGATGATCGAGATCGGGTTGCGGCCGTTGGCCAACCCGACGGCCCGGGAGGCCGTCGGCGACCCGATCTGGCTGGCCAGCTGTCCGTAGGAGCGGGTCTGGCCGTACGGGATGGTCAACAGGGCGGCCCACACTCGGCGTTGAAAGTCAGTGCCGGCCATCTCATAGGTCAGGTCGAACTCGGTGAGGTCGCCGGCGAAGTATGCCGCGAGTTGCTCCACCACATCCGGAAACGCGGTGTCGTCGCGTGTCCAGCCAGTCCGGCTGGGGGCGTGCGAATGATCGAGCATCAGCAGATGACTGAGCTTGCCGTCTTTGCCTGCCAGGGTGAGCGGCCCGATGGGGCTGTCGATGATGCGCTGAGTGGTCATGCGATCTCCTTCGATGCCGGGGGCCAGTCGTTCACGGCGTGATCGAGGCTGGCCCAGAGATGTTGGGTGGCATAGGAGCGCCACGGCCGCCAGCGAGCACTGCGTTGGATCAGGGTCTGCGGGTTGTCGGGCAGGCCGTGGCGGCGGGCCGCTACCTGCACCCCGAGGTCGGTGACGGGAAACGCGTCGGGGTCACCCAGCCCGCGCATGGCGATCACCTCGGCGGTCCAGGCCCCGACTCCCGGCAGCGCCATCAGGTCGTGCCGAGCCCGCTCCCAGTCGCAGCCGGCACTCAGGCCGAGGGTGCCGTCGGCCAGCCGCGCGACCAGGGTGAGCAGCGTTCGCCGGCGGGTTTGGGGGAGGGCGAGCTGATCGGGATCGATGTCGGCGAGTCGTTCCACCGAGGGAAAGACATGAGTGAGCCCGCCGTCCGGATCGTCGAGCGGTTGCCCGTGTGCCGCCACCAGCCGATGCGTATGGGTGCGCGCTGCCTTGGTCGACACCTGCTGGCTGAGCACCGCCCGCACCGCGAGCTCGGCTTCGTCGACGGTCCGTGGAATGCGTTGTCCCGGCGCCTTGGTCACCAGCGGTGCCAGGTCGGGGTCGGCGGTGAGGGCCTCGACGACGGCTTCCGGGTCAGCGTCGAGGTCCAGCAGTCGTCGGCAGCGGGTGATCGCGGCGGTGAGATCGCGGAAGTCGTCGAGCACGAGTCGGCATCGGACATGGTCGGGGGCCGGGCGCAGGCTGGCAACTCCGTTGCCGTGCGGCAGGCGCAGGGTGCGCCGGTACGCGCCGTCGCGTACCTCTTCGCAGCCCGGCACCGCGCACGCCGCCAGGTGCCCGAACACGCCCTCGAACGCGAACGGGGTGCGCACCGGAAGGCGCAGCGACAGCGCACCCGGACCGGGGGAGTCGCGGCCGGGGCGGGCTCCTGAGCGTGCGGCGGCGTTGCTGCGCAGCACGGTCGGCGTCGTGGCACACACGGCGCGGATGGTGTCGTTGAACTGCCGGATGCTGGCGAATCCGGCGGCGAATGCGACATCGCCCAAGGGCAGGTCCGTGGTCTCGATCAGGACGCGGGCGGTCTGCGTGCGCTGTGCGCGGGACAGGGCCAGCGGGCCCGCACCCACCTCGGCCTGCAGCAATCGCTGCAACTGGCGGGCGGAATAGCCGAGGTGACTGGCAAGTCCGCTCACGCCCTCCCGATCGACCGTGCCGTCGGCGATCAGGCGCATGGCCCGCCCCACGACGTCGCCACGGATGTTCCACTCCGGAGAACCCGGTGCGGCGTCGGGGCGGCAACGCTGACAGGCGCGGAAACCGGCCCGCTGAGCCGCGGCCGCGGTGGGGTAGAACTCCACATTCCGCGGCAGCGGCGGGCGTGCCGGGCAGCTGGGCCGGCAGTAGATCCGTGTCGTGAGCACCGCGGTGATGAACCAGCCGTCGAAGCGGGCGTCTTTCGACTTCACGGCGCGGTAGCAGCGGTCGAAGTCGTCATGCACGTTTCAACCATGACACGCGCCGGCCGACGACACTAGCGGAAAAGCGACACGACAGTGCCGGGCCGTTGGCGCGGGCTAGCATCGGTGCGTGGCGGCACTGGTACAGCGGTACTTGGACGGGATCCTTGCCGAGCACGCCGGGGCGAACCACGGGTCCTTGGCGAGCTACATCCCGGAACTGGCGGAGGTCGATCCCGCGGGATTCGGTTTGGCGTTGTCATCGTCGGACGGCTACGTCTACGAATCCGGCGACGCCGAGGTGCAATTCACGATGCAGTCGATCTCCAAGCCGTTCACCTACGCGCTCGCCCTCGATCAGCTGGGGCAAGCGGATGTCGACGCGCGGATCGGTGTGGAGCCCTCGGGTGAGGGCTTCAACAAGATCAGCGTCGATCAGGTCACCAATGTCCCGAAGAACCCGATGATCAATGCGGGTGCGATCGTGGCCTGCTCCTTGATCCCGGGGAAAACCGTCGAGGAGCGGTTCGGTCTGGTCCGCGAGTTCTTCAGCGCCTGCGCCGGACGCAGCCTGGACTTCGACGAGGCCGTGTACGAGTCCGAGCGGGCCAGCGGCAGCCGCAACCGCGGGATCGCTTACCTGCTGGAGAGTTTCGGCGCGCTTGGGGCCGACCCCGACGAGGCCTTGGACCTCTACATCCGCCAGTGTTCGCTGAAAGTCACCAGCATCGACCTGGCCCGGATGGCGGCGACGCTGGCCCGCGGCGGCCTCAACCCGTTGACCGGGCGGCAGGTGACCGATGCCGCGGTGGTGCGGCGCACGCTGTCGGTCATGGTGACCTGCGGCATGTACGACGCCGCCGGCGCGTGGGTCAGTGCGGTCGGGATGCCGGCCAAGAGCGGTGTGGCCGGTGGCATCGTGGCGGTGCTGCCCGGCCAGCTGGGCATCGGCGTCTATTCGCCGCGGATCGACGCCAAAGGCAACAGCGTGCGTGGAATGCTGGTGTGCCGCAGTCTTTCCCAACAGCTCGGACTGCACTTCCTGACGGTGAGCAGTGAGGCTCATGCGGCCATTCGCGGGGTGTACACCCCGCGCCCCGGAGTTCGTGTCTACGAGGTGCACGGCGACCTGCTGTTCGCCGGGGCCGAACAGGTGGCCCGCACCGCGACCCGCGACTGTGGCGAGTTCGACACCGCGATCCTCGACGTGTCGCGGCTGCACACGATCAGCGAACCGGCGCGTGCCCTGCTCGCCGGGCTGTCCGACGAGTTGCGGGATCTGGGCAAGCAGGGTCTGCTCGTCGACCCCAGCGGATCGGTGACGCCCGACCCAGCGGCCTACGCCGGGCTGGTGTTCGCCACGGTCGAGGATGCGCTGGCGGCGACCGAGACGTGGGTGGGGGAGTAGCCCGAGGCTACAGCGGGCTGGCCAGCACGGTGGGCAGTTCGTAGCCGCGCAGCACGATCGAGTCACCCACCACCCAATGGGCTTGCTCGCTGATGCTGGCCGCGTACATGGTTTTGGCCGTCGTCAGCAGCGGCAGCGGTTGGGTTTTGGCCAACTCGCATAACCGGGCGGCCTCATTGACCGGCTCGCCGATCACGGTGTATTCGAAACGTTCTTTGGCGCCGACGTTTCCGGCGACGACCTGGCCGGCCGCCACACCGATTCCCGCCCGGATCTCGGGCACCTCGTTGGCCAGGCGGTACAGAATGCCCCGGGCTGCGGCCAACGCTTCGTCCTCGGGCTGGTCGAGGTGATTCGGGGCGCCGAAGATCGCCAGGGTGGCGTCACCCTCGAACTTGTTGATCAGGCCCCGGTGGCGGTCGACTTCGTCGACGACGACGGCGAAAAATCGGTTCAGCAGGGTGACGACCTCGGTCGCCGGCTTGGCGGTCACGATTTGCGTCGAGCCGACGATGTCGACGAAAAGGACTGCGACGTGGCGTTCTTCGCCACCGAGCTGGATCTTGTCGCGTTCGGCGGCGGCCGCCACCTCACGCCCGACGTGGCGGCCGAACAGGTCACGCACCCGTTCGCGCTCCCGCAGCCCGTGCACCATCGCGTTGAAACCACTTTGCAGCTCACCGAGTTCGGTGCCGTCGAACACCACCAGATCGCCCTGCAGATTGCCCTGTTCGACACGTTTGAGCGCAGCGCGCACCACCCGCACCGGCGCCGTGGTGAGCCAGGACAGAATCCACATCAGCAGGAACCCGAAGATCAGGGTGGCAGTCGAAACGATCAGTACGGCGATGCCGAACTGGGTCTCGGTGAGGTTCTTCAACACCAGGGCGAACAGCGCTGTCAGCGCGATGCCCAGAACCGGCACACCCGAGGTGAGTAGCCAGACCATCATGGTTCGGCCCATGATGCCCGACACGAACCGCCGCGGCGGCCTGCCCGCGGCGAGTGCTTGTGCGGCAACGGGCCGCAGCGCGAATTCGGTGCACAGGTAACAGGCGGTGGCAACCTGGATGCCGCAGACGCTCACGGTGAAGGCCACGATCGGAATGAAGACGCTGTTGTGTATCCCGTACAGCGGCGTGAACAGCACCGCCGCCAGGCCCCACAGGGCGAGCACCACCTGCGACACCCGCCACGGCGCCAGAAACGCATTGCGCTCGTCCAAGCGGGTGGGTTGTTGTTCCTTGATCGCCCAGCGCAACATTTTGATGGTGCGCCGGGTGATCCCGTAGGTGCCGCCGATCAACGCGGTCACCACGTAGGCCGGAACGATGCCGAACGTCAGCCAGGCCGGGGCGTCGGAGAACACGCTGGGCGTCGGGTAGGCCACCGTCACCAGCAGCGCGACCACACCGATCCCGAGCAGGTTGGTCGCCACGATGACCACGGTCATGATGAACTGGATGCGAATCCGGCGCAGGTACTGACTTTCCGAGACGCGGCCCAGCAGCCAAGAACCGTATTCGGGCGTCTCGGGCAGCCGGTCAGTCTGACGGGTGAGCAGCTCCAGCACTCGGCCCAGGCGTTGCGCGGTCGTCTTTGGCGGCTTCATCGTGGCGTAAGAATAATTGCTCGGCACGGGCCTTAAGGTGGATCGGATGCGACTCGTGATCGCCCAGTGCACCGTCGACTATGTCGGCCGGCTCACCGCGCACCTGCCCTCTGCCCGGCGACTGCTGCTGTTGAAGGCCGACGGCTCGGTCAGCGTGCACGCCGACGACCGTGCTTACAAGCCACTGAACTGGATGAGTCCACCATGCCGGCTCACCGAAGAAACCGGCGGTGAATTGCCGGTGTGGGTGGTGGCGAACAAGACCGGCGACCAGCTGCGGATCACCATCGAGGAGATCGAGCACGACTCCAGCCACGAGCTGGGTGTCGACCCCGGGCTGGTGAAAGACGGCGTCGAGGCGCAACTGCAGGCGCTGCTGGCCGAGCACGTCGAACTGCTCGGCGAGGGTTACTCCCTGGTGCGCCGGGAGTACATGACCGCGATCGGTCCGGTTGACCTGTTGTGTCGCGACGAACAGGGGCGAGCGGTCGCGGTGGAGATCAAGCGGCGCGGCGAGATCGACGGCGTGGAACAGCTCACGCGTTACCTCGAACTGCTCAACCGCGACAGCCTGCTGGCGCCGGTCAGCGGGGTGTTCGCCGCCCAGCAGATCAAGCCGCAGGCCCGCACACTGGCCACCGACCGCGGCATCCGTTGCCTGACACTGGATTATGACGCGATGCGCGGCATGGACAGCGACGAGTACCGGCTGTTCTGAGCGCAGGCCGGAATAGAAGCGCGCGGCCGTGCGTTGCAGGGCCGCATGCCAGTCGATGATCTTTTCCAGCCCCTGACGATCCGCTCGCTGACCGTTCCCAATCGGTTCGCCATGGCGCCGATGACCCGCCAGGCCTCGCCGCAGGGAATTCCCGGGAGCAATGTGGCCGAGTACTACCGACGGCGCGCTGCGGGCGGTGTAAGGCTGATCATCACCGAGGGCATCCGGTTGCCCGACCCGGCAGCAGGATTCCCGGCCAGCGTGCCGACGCTCGTCGGCGACGAGGTGCTCGCCGGGTGGACCCGTGTCGTCGACAGCGTCCACTCTGAGGGAGCGACGATCGCCGCGCAGCTGTGGCACCAGGGCGTTGAGCGCCGCGATGACGATGGGGTGGAACCCGTCGGCCCGTCGGGCATCGATGGGCGCGGTGAACCGCGGGGCCGCGCGCTGCGAACCGACGAACTCGCTGAGATCGCACAGCTTTACGCCACCAGTGCTGCCACTGCACGCGACCTCGGCTTCGACGCGGTCGAAATCCACGGCGCTCACGGCTACCTGCTCGACGAATTCTTCTGGGAGCGCACGAATCGGCGTACCGACGGCTACGGCGGATCGCTGGCCGCGCGCACGCGTTTCCCGGCCGAAGTGGTCGCAGCTGTCCGCGCCGCGGTCGGCCCGGACTATCCGATCATCTTCCGCTTCTCCCAGTGGAAGGGCACCGACTACGCGGCGTCCATCGCCGACGACCCGACACAGTTGCAGGAACTGCTCACACCGCTGGTCGACGCCGGGGTGGACGTGCTGCACCCCTCGACGCGCAGACATTATCTGCCCGGGTTCGAAGGCCACGACCCGGAATTGAGCCTTGCCGGATGGACCAGGAAAGTCACCGGCGTTCCGGTGATCGCAGTGGGCTCGGTCGGGTTGGAGACGCAGTTCCGCAGCGAGAGGCGTGGCGAGGTGATTGCGCCCGCACCGGTCGACCGTCTGGTCGACCAGTTCGACGCCGGGGAGTTCGACGTGGTCGCCATCGGGCGCGCGCTGCTCGCCGACCCGGCATGGGTGAATCGGCTGCGTGACGGCGAGCTGGACGGGTTCGGCGGCTACGACGCGGCGGTTGCGCTGTCGGCGCTGGCTTGACCGCTAGCCTGATGACCATGGCTCGTCGCCGCAGTCCGTCGCGTCGGCAACAGCCGCTATGGCCGCTGCCGCTGCAGCAACGCGTGGAGACCGGCTCCGACGGCTACGAATACATCGTCGTACCGGTCGCGGGCTCGCGGGCTGTGAAAGTCTATCGGTGTCCGGGGTGCGATCACGAAATTCGTTGCGGCATAGCCCATGTGGTGGTGTGGCCAGCTCATGCGGGCGATGATCGACGGCATTGGCACACGCCGTGTTGGGCCAACCGCGACAACCGGGGGCCGACCCGCAAGTGGTCCTAGAGGCTCAGTGCGCTTCCGCGTCCGCGGCCGGCTCGACCAGCTCGACCAGGACCCCACCGGCGTCCTTGGGGTGGATGAAGTTGATTCGCGAGTTCGACGTGCCGCGCCGCGGTGCCTCGTAGAGCAGTCGCATGCCCTGCTCACGCAACCGGTCGGACAGCACGTCGATGTCGCTGGTGCGGTAGGCCAGCTGCTGCAGACCGGGGCCGCGCTTGTCCAGGAACTTCGCGATGGTCGACGACTCGTCGATCGGGGCCATCAACTGGATCTGGGCGCTGCCGACCGGGGCGCCGCGCACCGCAAGCATCGCTTCGACGATGCCCTGCTCCTCGTTGACCTCTTCGTGCAGCACGATCATCCCGAGCTGGTCGTGGTACCACTTCTTGGCCACTTCCAGGTCCGGGACCGCGATACCGACGTGATCGATCGCCGTCACCAAGGCCGAGGCCAGGGCGGGGCGCACCTCACAAGGGTCAGCGACGGATTCGGTCGTCATAGGAGTAACGGTAACCTGAGCGCAAACATCGTGCTGCGCCGACCGGAAAGATCGGCCCCTCATACCCGCCCGGGAGGTAGTCATGACGACATCGGTGATCGTTGCTGGGGCTCGGACCCCGATCGGCCGGCTGATGGGTTCGCTGAAGGATTTCTCCGGCAGTGACCTGGGCGCCGTCGCCATCGCCGGGGCGCTGGAGAAGGCGCAGGTGCCGGCGTCGCTGGTGCAATACGTGATCATGGGCCAGGTGCTCACCGCGGGCGCCGGCCAGATGCCGGCCCGGCAGGCGGCGGTCGGTGCGGGCATCGGCTGGGACGTGCCGACGCTGACCATCAACAAGATGTGTCTGTCCGGAATCAACGCCATCGCCATGGCTGACCAGCTGATTCGCGCCGGCGAGTTCGACGTGGTGGTGGCCGGCGGCCAGGAGTCGATGACCCAGGCGCCGCACCTGCTCCTCAAGAGCCGTGAGGGCTACAAGTACGGCGACGTGACGGTACGCGACCACCTCGCCTACGACGGTCTGCATGACGTCTTCACCGACCAGCCGATGGGTGCGCTCACCGAGCAGCGCAACGACGAGGACAAGTTCACCCGCGCAGAGCAGGACGAGTTCGCGGCCGAATCGCACCGCAAGGCCGCCGCGGCGTGGAAAGACGGCGTTTTCGCCGACGAGGTGGTGCCGGTGAAGATCCCGCAGCGCAAGGGGGATCCGTTGGAGTTCACCGAGGACGAGGGCATCCGGGCCAACACCACCGCAGAGTCGCTGGGCGGTCTCAAGCCGGCGTTCCGCAAGGACGGCACCATCACCGCCGGCTCGTCGTCGCAGATCTCCGACGGCGCCGCCGCCGTGGTGGTGATGAGCAAGGCCAAGGCGCAGGAACTGGGTCTGGACTGGCTGTGCGAGATCGGGGCACACGGTGTCGTGGCCGGGCCGGACTCGACCCTGCAGTCCCAGCCGGCCAACGCCATCAAGAAGGCGATCGCCCGCGAGGGCATCTCGATCGACCAACTCGACGTGGTGGAGATCAACGAGGCCTTTGCGGCGGTATCGCTGGCCTCGACCCGGGAGCTGGGTCTGAACCCCGACGTCGTCAATGTGCACGGCGGCGCGATCGCCGTGGGGCACCCGATCGGGATGTCGGGCGCGCGCATCACGCTGCACGCCGCCCTTGAGCTCAAGCGGCGCGGCTCGGGCTACGCGGTGGCCGCGCTGTGCGGTGCCGGTGGCCAGGGCGACGCGCTCATCCTGCGCGCGGGGTAACGGCTTCCCTACGGTTGCGTAGGTTGCTGGCGCGGGTTGTTTCCGCACGGCGACGCCACAGTGTGATCTTGGTCATAGTCGGGTGGTCGGGCGCGAAAACAGCCGTCGGCGGCGCGGCGAGCACGACGTGACAGACTTGACGGCGTGACGCGTCCTCGACCCCCGATCGGCCCGGCGTTGGCCGGAGCAGTGGACCTGTCCGGCCTCAAGAAGCCGGCTCAATCCGGCGGCGCCGCCGGTAGCGCCTCGGCTCCACCAGGTGCCACCGAGATCACCGAGGCCAACTTCGAAGACGAGGTGCTGGTCCGGTCCAATCAGGTGCCGGTGGTGGTGCTGCTGTGGTCGCCGCGCAGTGAAGCCTGCATTGCGCTGGCCGACACCCTCGCCGGGCTGGCCCAGGCGGACAACGCCGGCGGTGCGGCCAAGTGGTCGCTGGCCACCGTCAATGTCGACGTCGCCCCGCGGGTGGCGCAGGTGTTCGGCGTGGACGCCGTGCCGACCGTGGTGGCGCTGGCCGCCGGCCAACCGATCACCAGCTTTCAGGGGCCCCAGCCGCCCGACCAGCTGCGCCGTTGGGTGGACTCGTTGGTGTCGGCCACCGCAGGCAAGCTCGCCGGCGGCGGCGACGCGGAGCAGCCGGAGCAGGTGGACCCGGTGCTGGCGCAGGCGCGTGAGCAGCTCGACGCCGGTGACTTCGACGCGGCCCGAGCCTCCTATCAGGCGTTGCTGCACACCGACCCCGACCACGCCGAAGCCAAGGGGGCGTTGCGCCAGCTCGCCTTCCTGGAACGTGCGACCGGTCGGCAACCCGATGCGCCGGCACAGGCCGACGCCGACCCGAACAACGTCGAGGCGGCCTTCGCCGCCGCTGACGTGCAGATCCTCAACCAGGACGTCACCGCTGCGTTCGACCGGCTGATCGCATTGGTGCGACGGACCGCCGGTGACGAGCGGGCCGCGGTGCGGACCCGGTTGGTGGAGCTGTTCGAGCTGTTCGACCCCGCCGACCCGGAGGTCGTCGCCGGCCGGCGCAACCTGGCCAACGCGCTGTACTGACCCCGAGTTACTCGGGCGCCAGCCACACGGCGGACAGGGCGGGTAACACCAGCACCGCCGAGGCCGGCCGGCCGTGCCACGGATCGTCGGTGGCCTCGACCCCGCCCAGGTTGCCCTCGCCCGACCCTCGGTAGCCGACCGCATCGGTGTTGAGCACCTCACGCCAACGGCCCGCCCGGGGCAACCCCAGGTGGTAATCGGCGTGGGTGACACCGGCGAAGTTGAACACGCAGGCCAGCACCGAACCGTCGGTGCCGTAGCGCAGGAAGCTCAGCACGTTGCTGGCCGAGTCGTTGGCGTCGATCCAGGAGTAGCCCCGCGGGTCGGCGTCCTGGGTCCACAAGGCGGGCAGCGCGCGGTAGCGAGCGTTCAGGTCGCTGACCAGACGCAGGATGCCGGGTGAGTAGCCGCCGGGCTCGATCTCGGGGTCGAGCTGGAACCAGTCGACTCCGCGCTCGTTGCACCACTCGCTGCGCTGACCGAATTCCTGGCCCATGAACAGCAACTGCTTGCCGGGATGCGCCCACTGGTAGGCGAGCAGGGCACGCAGGCCCGCGGCCTTGTGGTGGTCGTCACCGGGCATCCTGGACCACAGTGTGCCCTTGCCGTGCACCACCTCGTCGTGGCTGATCGGCAGCACGTAGTTCTCGCTGAACGCATACAGCATCGAGAACGTCATGTTGTGGTGGTGGTAACTGCGGTGCACCGGATCGTGACCGAGGTAGGCCAGCGTGTCATGCATCCAGCCCATGTTCCACTTCATCGAAAACCCGAGTCCGCCAAGGCTGGTCTCCCGGGTGACTCCCGGCCAGGAGGTGGACTCCTCGGCGATGGTCACGATTCCCGGCGCGACCCGATGGGTGGTCGCGTTCAACTCCTGCAGGAACTGCACCGCCTCCAGATTCTCGCGGCCGCCGTGGATGTTGGGGGTCCACTCGCCGTGCGGGCGCGAATAGTCCAGGTAGAGCATCGATGCGACGGCGTCCACCCGCAGCCCGTCCACGTGGAACTCGGTCAGCCAGTACAGCGCGTTGGCGACCAGAAAGTTGCGTACTTCGGGGCGACCGAAGTCGAATACGTAGGTGCCCCAGTCGAGTTGCTCACCGCGCCGCGGATCGGAGTGCTCGTAGAGCGGGGTGCCGTCGAATCGGCCGAGCGCCCAGTCGTCCTTGGGGAAGTGCGCCGGCACCCAGTCCACGATGACGCCGATGCCCGCACCGTGCAGCGCGTCGACCAGCGCCCGGAAGTCGTCGGGGGTGCCGAAGCGCGCGGTCGGGGCGTAGTACGACGTCACCTGATATCCCCAAGAGCCGCCGAACGGATGCTCCGCCACCGGCAGCAGCTCCACGTGGGTGAAGCCCTGCTGTACAACGTATTCGGTCAGCTCTACCGCCAGCTGGCGGTAGCTCAGGCCCGGCCGCCAAGAGCCTAGATGGACCTCGTAGGTGCTCATCGGCTCGCTCACCGGATCGCGCTTGCAGCGCTGCGCCATCCAGTCGGTGTCGTTCCAGGTGTAGTCGCTGCACGTCACCACCGATGCGGTGCGCGGCGGTACCTCGGTGGCGTAGGCGAACGGATCGGCGCGCTCGGTGACGGCCCCGTCGGCCCCGTGGATGCGGAACTTGTAGAGGCCGGCGGTGGGGAAGTCGGGCCAGAACAGCTCCCAGATGCCCGACGAGCCCAATGACCGCAGCGGGGCGTCGTCACCGGCCCAGCCGTTGAAATCACCGATCAGACTCACCCCGGCGGCGTTGGGCGCCCACACCGCGAAGGACACGCCGGACACCTCGCCGTCGGGCGTGGTGAAGGTGCGGTGATGAGCCCCCATCACGTCCCAGAGTCGTTCGTGGCGCCCCTCGGCGAACAGATACAGGTCGAACTCGCCCAGGGTCGGCGCAAATCGGTATCCATCGGCGGTCGTGTGCACGCCGGTGGGCTCGGCGAATTCGGCCGTTTCCGGGTAGTGCACCTCCAGTCGGTAGTCGACGAGGTCGGTGAACGGACACGCCGCCGCGAACAACCCGGAGCCCAGGTCGCGCATGACGAAGCGCTCGGTACCGACGAGCACCACCACCCGCCGAGCGCGCGGGCGCAGCGCCCGGATGACGGTGGTCCTGCCGTACTCGTGCGCGCCCAGGACGGAGTGCGGATCGTGGTGTTCACCGGCAAGCAGCCGGGCCACGTCGGCAGGATGAGGCGCCAGGTGTCGGGTCATCGTGCTCATCAGCGGCGCAGCAACTCGGTGCGGGCTTGGGCGTTGATCGGCGGCATGGTGACGATGTGGGCGACCGCTCGTGCCGGGTCCAGGCGCACATAATTGTCCTGGCCCCAGTTGTAGTCCTCACCGCTGATCTGGTCACGGACCCAGAAACGTTGGTAGTCAGGCATTCCCAGCGCCCACATGTCCAAGTGCAGCGTCGCCTGCTCGGCGCTGAACGGGTTCAGCGTGACCACCACCAGCACGGTGTCGCCGGTGGCCGGGTCGAACTTGCTGTAGGCCAGCAGCGCATCGTTGTCGACCTGGTGGAAGTGCACGGTGCGCAGTTGGTTGAACGCCGGATGCAGCCGGCGAATCTCGTTGAGCCGGGCGATGAACGGCTCCAGGGAGCGGCCTTCGGCGACGGCACCGGCGAAGTCGCGGGGTCGAAGTTCGTACTTCTCCGAATCGAGGTACTCCTCGCTGCCTTCACGTACTGCACGGTCCTCGAACAACTCGAAACCGGAGTACACGCCCCACGCCGGGCCCAGCGTCGCCGCCAGTACCGCGCGGATGGCGAACATCCCGGGGCCGCCGTGCTGCAGGCTGGCGTGCAGGATGTCGGGGGTGTTGACGAACAGATTCGGCCGGCGGAAGTCGGCGAGTTCGGCGATCAGCCGGCCGAACTCGGTGAGCTCGGATTTCGTTGTCTGCCAGGTGAAGTACGAGTAGGACTGGGTGAAGCCCAACTTGGACAAACCGTACTGCCGCGCCGGGGGAGTGAACGCCTCGGACAGAAACAGCACATCGGGATCGATGTTCTTGACGGCGGCGATCAACCAGAGCCAGAAGTCGGGGGGCTTGGTGTGCGGGTTGTCGACTCGAAAGACCTTCACCCCGTGGTCTATCCAGAACCGGACCACCCGCAGCACCTCGGCGTACAGGCCGGCCGGATCGTTGTCGAAGTTCAGCGGGTAGATGTCCTGGTATTTCTTCGGCGGGTTCTCCGCGTAGGCGATGGTGCCGTCGGGCAGCTCGGTGAACCATTCCCGATGCTGGTTGGCCCAGGGATGATCCGGTGCGCACTGCAACGCCAGGTCCAGCGCGACCTCCAGGTCGAGCCGGCGGGCCGCGGCGACGAAGTCGTCGAAGTCGCCGATGTCGCCCAGTGCCGGATGCACCGCGTCGTGGCCGCCCTCGGCGCTGCCGATGGCCCACGGCGAACCCACGTCGCCGGGTTCGGCGGTCGCGGAGTTGTTGCGGCCCTTGCGGTGTACCCGGCCGATGGGGTGGACCGGTGGCAGGTACACCACGTCGAAGCCCATCTCCGCGATCCGGGGCAGTGCCGCGGCCGCGGTGGCGAACGTGCCGTGCACGGGGCGGCCCTCGGCGTCCCAGCCGCCGGTGGAGCGCGGGAACATCTCGTACCAGGCGCCGCGGCGTGCCAGCGGCCGATCCACCCAGACCTGGTGTTCGACACCGGCGGTGACCAACTCACGCAGTGGGTGGCGGGCCAACAGCTCGTCGAGTTCGGCAGACAGCGCCGGCGCGGCCCGCGTCACCGGGTCGCCTGAGGCACGCAACGCAGCGGCCGCCGCCAGCACCGGTTCGCGCTGTGCGGGCGGCACCCCGGCCGCGGCACGGTCGAACAACGCAGCGCCGATCAACAGGTCGTTGGACAGCTCGGCCGCAGCCAGGCCGGCGTCGAGCTTGGCGGTCACGGCGTGCCGCCAGCTCTGCAGCGGATCTCCCCAGCCCTCCACACGGAAAGTCCACAGGCCGACGGTGTCGGGAGTGAAGGCGCCGTGGAACACGTAGGCGTCGAACCCGGTGTGCATGGGCACATGCAGTGCCGAGCCGGTCGCGGTCGCGGGCGGGGGATCGCCTGGCAGCGGATAGCGGCGCCCGGCGTAGCGCACCACCAACGTCGCCGCGACGGCCTCGTGGCCTTCGCGCCAGACCGTGGCCTTGACCGGCACGGTCTCACCCACCACGGCCTTGGCCGGGTAGCGGCCGCACGAGACGACCGGTTCGACATCGTCGACCTCGACTCGGCCAGCCACCACACTCCGTTCGTCGTCGGGCTCTCTGCGCCCACGGTAACCGTCGTCCGGGGGCCTGGCATCACGCAACATGTTCGCAACCGAATTGTCAGGTCTAGGTGGCAGTCGCAGATTCGCGTCGCCGGTAGTGTGGTCAAGCGTGAAGGCCCTCCGCCGGTTCACCGTTCGCGCCCACCTGCCCGAAAGGCTGCTGGCACTCGAGCAACTGTCTATGAACCTGCGCTGGTCGTGGGAGCAACCGACTCAGGAGCTCTTCGCCGCCATCGACCCCGAATTGTGGGACGGGTGTGGGCGTGACCCGGTAGCGCTGCTGGGGGCGGTCAGTCCCGCGCGGCTCGAGGAGCTGGCCGCCGATCAGGAGTTCACCGCCCGTCTCGACGCGCTGTCGGCCGACCTCACGGCGTACTTGACCAGTCCGAGGTGGTACCAGCACCAGCAGGACGGTGGGGCGGCGCTGCCGACCGCGGTCGCCTACTTCTCCATGGAATTCGGGATCGCCGAAGCTCTGCCCAACTACTCGGGCGGCCTGGGGATCCTGGCGGGAGACCACCTGAAGTCGGCGTCGGATCTGGGCGTGCCGTTGATCGCGGTGGGGCTGTACTACCGGTCCGGATACTTCCGTCAAGCGCTGACCGCCGACGGCTGGCAGCGCGAGACCTATCCGGCCCTCGATCCGCAGGGGCTGCCGTTGCGCCTGCTCGTCGACACCGACGGCCGACCGGTGCTGATCGATGTGGCATTGCCGGGTGCCGGTCGGTTGCGGGCCCGAATCTGGGTGGCGCAGGTCGGCCGAGTGCCGTTGCTGCTGCTGGATTCCGACATCGGCGAGAATCCGCACCAGCTGCGGGGGATCACGGACCGGTTGTACGGCGGCGACCAGGAGCACCGGATCCGTCAGGAGATCCTGGCGGGGATCGGCGGCGTGCGGGCGATCCGCGAGTTCACCCGGTTGCAGGGCATCCCCGCTCCCGAGGTCTTTCACATGAACGAGGGGCATGCGGGTTTCCTCGGCGTCGAGCGCATCCGTGAGCTGATCGCCGAGCGGGGGCTGGATTTCGACACCGCGCTGGCCGTGGTCCGTTCGGCGACGGTGTTCACCACCCACACCCCGGTCCCGGCCGGAATCGACCGGTTCCCCGCCGACATGGTTCGCCGCTACTTCGACGACAGCGGTGACGCGCTGGTCGCCGGGGTGCCCACCGACCGGATCATGGAACTGGGCGTGGAACACGATCCCGGCATGTTCAACATGGCCCACATGGGCCTGCGGCTGGCGCAGCGCGCCAACGGCGTCTCCCGGCTGCACGGCCGGGTGAGCCGGGTCATGTTCAACGACCTATGGCCCGGGTTCGACGGCGACGAGGTGCCGATCGGCTCGATCACCAACGGCGTGCACGCGCCGAGTTGGGCGGCGCCCCCGTGGCTGCAGCTGAGTCGTGACGTCGCCGCTCCCGACTCGTTCAGCGAGCCAGCGGCTTGGCAGCGTCTGCAGCAGGTCGATCCCCTGACGCTCTGGTCTATCCGCTCGCAGCTGCGGGCACTGCTCGTCGACGAGGTCCGGTTGCGGCTGCTGCGGTCTGGCCTGGAGCGCGGCTCCTCGGAGGCCGAGTTGGGCTGGATCGCTACCGCATTCGACCCCGACGTGCTGACCATCGGCTTCGCCCGCCGGGTGCCGACGTACAAGCGGTTGACGCTGATGCTGCGTGATCCCGACCGATTGGAGCAGCTGCTGCTCGATGAGCAGCGCCCCGTCCAGCTGATCGTCGCCGGTAAGTCCCACCCGGCCGACGACGACGGCAAGGCGCTGATTCAGCAGGTGGTGCGGTTCGCCGACCGCCCCGAGGTGCGGCACCGCATCGCATTCCTGCCCGACTACGACATGTCGATGGCGCGGCGACTCTACTCCGGATGCGATGTCTGGCTGAACAATCCGCTGCGCCCGCTGGAAGCCTGCGGTACCTCGGGAATGAAGAGCGCGCTCAACGGCGGGCTGAACCTGTCGATTCGCGACGGCTGGTGGGACGAGTGGTTCGACGGGCAGAACGGCTGGGCGATTCCCACCGCGGACGGGGTCGCCGACGAGAATCGGCGCGACGATCTGGAAGCCGCGGCGCTCTACGACCTGCTGGCGTCATCGGTGGTGCCGAAGTTCTACGACCGCGACGACCGGGGCGTGCCGCCGCGCTGGATGGAGATGGTTCATCACACGCTGCAGACGCTGGGCCCGAAGGTGCTGGCGTCGCGGATGGTGCACGACTACGTGGAGCAGTGCTACGCCCCAGCCGCGCAGTCGTTGCGGCGCACCTGCGAGCCGATCGACGGTGTGCCTTACGGTGCGGCGCGTCAGCTGGCCGACTACCGGCGCCGGGCGGAGGCGGCCTGGCCGCACATCCAGATCACCGACGTCGACAGCACCGGGCTGCCCGACGCGCCTTGGTTGGGGTCGGAGTTGACGCTGACCGCCTCGGTGCGCCTGGCCGGGCTGCGGCCGGACGAGGTGGTGGTGCAGGCGGTGCTGGGCCGGGTGGATTCCGGTGACACCCTGATGGACCCGGTCACCGTGGCGATGCCGCATGCGCACACCGACGCGGACGGCACGGAAGTCTTCTCCACCACCAGTCGGCTGCCGGTCGCCGGGGCGGTGGGCTACACCGTACGGGTGCTGCCGTGCCATCCGTTGCTGTCCGGCGATGCGGAATTGGGACTGGTCACGTTGGCCTGAGGGCCCTCGGCGCCGCAGAGTTCACGGACGGTTCTGGCCGGGGGTTCCGGGGGCGCCAGGGGTCCCGTCGGCGCCGCCGTTGCCGCCGGCGCCGCCATTGCCACCGACGTTGAGGTAGCCGGTCGCGTTACCTCCATTACCGCCGGCACCGCCGCCGCCGCTGCCGTTCGGGCCGACGAAACCACCATTGCCGCCGGCGCCACCGCTGCCGCCTTCGCCGTAGTCGTAGCCGCGGTAGTACTCGTCGCCACCGTAGCCGTAGTAGCCGATGCCGCCGTTGCCGCCGTTGCCCCCTGCGGTGCCGTTGCCGCCGTTGCCGCCGTTCCCGCCCCAAGCACCAATAGAGTTGCCGCCGGTCCCGCCGGCTCCGCCGTAGCCGCCGGCGCCCGAACCACCGTTGCCGCCGTTGCCACCACCGCCGGCATTCACGCTATTGGTGTTGTTTGCACCGCCGACTCCGCCGTTGCCGCCACGGGCTCCGTCGGTTCCGCCGTCACCACCGTGACCGCCGTGGCCGCCGCCGCTGAGGCCCAGATTGGCACCGGCGTTGCCGCCGTTGCCCCCGTCGGAGCCGTTGCCCAGCCCGCCGTTGCCGCCGTTGCCGCCGTCGGCGCCGTCACCGGCGCTGCCGTCGCCGCCGTTGCCGCCGGACGCGCCGTGGGTGCCGCCGTTGCCGCCGTTGCCGCCGTCACCGCCCCACAAGCCGGTGCCCACGCCGCCACCGTTGCCGCCTCTTCCGCCGTCGGAGCCAACTCCGGTTCCGCCGGCACCGCCGTTGCCGCCGTTGCCGCCGCCACCGCCGAAGTAGGACCCGGCCCCTCCGTAGCCACCGGTTCCGCCGGCACCGCCGGACGCGCCGTCGTAGCCGCCGGCGCCGCCGGTGCCCCCGACGCCGCCGACAGCGCCGCCGCCGACCAGGTTGAAGCTGTTTGCGGAGGCGGTGGCGCCGTTGCCACCATTGCCACCGCTGCCGCCGATGCCGGCGGCACTGCCCGGCCCACCCGCGCCGCCGAACAGGCC
>NZ_LDPO01000037.1 GCF_001021505.1 Mycolicibacter heraklionensis | reverse complement strand
CGTCGCCCGAACAGCCCCAGCCGACTCAACGTCTAGATGAACACCCGAACCCCGAAACCCCGTTTCGTGACCCATGCAGCACCGACCCCTTCCTGGTCAGGTGTTGCAGCGATCACTTGAGTCTGAGCGCACTTTCCCGCCCTGAGCGCAGAGTCAGCGCAAAGAGATAGGGATCTCCGCGGCGATCGTGTTCATCAGCGCGGTGTAGCGCTTGGCCTCCGGGTCCTGACCCGGTTTACCGCTGGAGATCAGCCCGGCCGACAGTCCCCGCTGCGGGTCGGTCCAGATGGCGCAGTTGACCAGACCAAGATGCCCGAACGCCGCCGGCGCGCCGCGGCCGAACGGCCCGAACCGCTTGGACCCCAGCATGAAACCGGTGCCCCAACGCAGCGGGGCCAGCCCGGTGGCCACGTCGGGCCGCAATCGCCGGCACTGACGCACAGCGTCCTGCAACGTCGATGGCGACAGCACCCGCACCCCGTCGAGTTCGCCTCCGCGACGCCAGATCTCGGCGAACCGCGACAGCTCGAACGCGGTGGAGATGGTGTTCGACGACGGCACCACCGTGGTGAGGAAGAACGGACTGTTGGTGACCGGGATGATCTCGTACACCGACCCGCCGATCGCCTTGCGGAACACCGCGACCACCGCGCCGGTCGGTTGCTTGCCGGTGGCGTGGCTGGGCGCCACCAGCGGAATGTCTTGCGGGGCAACGCCGTAATTGGTCCACCGGAAACCCAGCGGGTCCAGGATCTCGGTCGCCAGCACGTCGCGGATGTCCTTGCCGGTGGCCGCCCGCACGATCTCCCGCGTCAGCGGCCCCCAGGTCAGGGCGTGGTACATGTGCATCAACCCGGGCGGATACACCAGCCGCAGGTTGGCCAGCTGCGCCTGGGCGTACTCCGGGTCGTCGGCGCGGTTGAGGTCCGGCTTGGGTCCGGTGGCGAACGGCACCCCGGCGCTGTGCGTCATCACATGGCGAATGGTGGTGCGGTGCTTGCCGTGTCGGCCGTAGTCGGGCAGATAGTCGCTGACGCGGTCGTCCAGGGAGAACACGCCGCGCTCGGCCAGCATGTGTATCACGGTGCTGGTGATGGCCTTGGCGGTCGAGTACACGCAGAACGGGGTGTCGACGCTCACCGGTACCCGCTCCGCGTCGTCCGGGTCTTCCGGGCCGTTGCCCCAGCCGTGCCCGATCGCCCGGTTGAGCACCACGCGGCCGTTGTGGCGCAGGCACAACTGGATGGCGGGGTGCAGGCCGGCCGCATACCAGTGCCGGGCGGCCTGCCAGATCCGGTCCACGGCCGCCGGGTCGATACCGGAGTGGTCCTCGTCGCCGATCGCGGTGACGGCGTCGAGGTCGGCGGGGACACGGATGGTGCCGTCAGGTGTCATGCTCGCCAGGTTACGTGTGCGGCCCGGCGAACCTCAGCGGCGCGGCCCCCGGCCGAAATAGAGTTCCTGGGTCGCCACGCAGACCAGCTGCCCCGCCCGGTTGTACATCGTCGAGGTCGTCAGGCCGCGCCCGGCGACGCCGCTGGGCGTGAACTGATCCGACAGCACCCAGTCCGACAGGTCGACGGGCCGCTGAAACCACAGTGCGTGGTCGATCAGCGCGTTGAACGTGGCGGCCTGGTTGGTCGCCCGCATGGCCAGCGCCGCCTCGACCATCTTCGTGCCGGACAGGTAGGTCAGCAGGGCGCTGTGCATCACGGGATCGGCGGGCACCGCGTCGACCGGCTTCGACCACATTCGCAGCCGCGGGGACGGTTCGCCCAGGTCCACAGCCAAGCGTGGCGGCGCATCGACATACCGCACGTCGAACGGGTGCGGCTGGACCCAGTAGCCGCCCAGTTCGTCGGCGTAGGCGGCCAGTTGTTCCTGCGACGACGGCAGCGAATCCGGGTCGGGCACGTCCGGTATCGGCTGCTGGTATTCCGGTGCGTCGACGGCGGTGGTGAACGACGACAGCACTTCCAGCAGGATCTGGCCGTCCTGGCGGGCGGTGACCTGTCGTGTCGACAGCGTGCCGCCGTCGCGGGCCACCTCCACGTGCAGGTCGACCGGGCGACGGGCGTCCCCGGCCCGCAGGTAATAGACGTGCATGCTGTGCGGCAGCCGGTCCGGCGCGGTGCGACTGGCCGCGATCAGCGCCTGGCCGGCGATATGTCCGCCGACGATGTGGTGGATCCGGTTGTCCAGCTGGGTGGCCACGAAGTGCTCATCGTCGACGCGGTCGACGTCGAGGGTGGCGATGATGTCGGCCAGGGCCGGTTGACGGTGCGGAACGTCGTCGCTCACGCGTGCGCACCCATCTCCATCAGGTACACCCCGGCGCCGATCAGCACCACGCCGCCGGCCATCACCGGTGTGAACGGATCGTCGAACAGGAACCGGGCCAGCACCGCGGTCAACGCCACCCCGACGCCCGACCAGACTCCGTAGGCAACCCCGACCGGAATACCGCGCTTGAGCACCATCGCCAGCAACACGAACGACACCACATAGCCGACGGCCACCGGAATCGCCCACTGCCATCGGGAGAAGCCGTCGGAGGCGCGCATCGACAGCGTCCCGGCAACCTCGAAACCGATCGCCCCGAGCAGCAGGACCCAGGCCATCACTCGCCGGTGAACTCGGGCTTGCGTTTGCCCATCATCGCGCCGATGCCCTCCAGCAGATCCTTCGACGCCAAGAACGCCGAGTTCCAGGCCGCGACGTAGCGCAGGCTGGCCGACACCCGGTCGGTGCGCTGCTCGTCGAGCACGTCCTTGATGCCGGCGACCGTCAGCGGCGGGTTCTCGGCGATCTCGGCCGCGGTGGCATGCGCGGCGGCCAGGCTGGCGTCGGCGTCGGCGTAGACGTCGTTGACCAGTCCGATCTTCTCCGCCCGGGCCGCGTCGATGTCTTTGCCGGTCAGCGCGAGCTCGCGCAGATGTCCGTCGGAGATGATCAGCGGAAGCCGAGCCAGGCTGCCGACGTCGGCGACGATCGCCAGCCGGACCTCGCGCACGCTGAACTTGGCGTCGGCGGAGGCATAGCGGACGTCGACCGCGGAGATCAGGTCCACCCCGCCGCCGATGCACCAGCCGTGGATCGAGGCGATGGTCGGCGTCCGGCAGTCGGCGACCGCGGTGATCGCGCCCTGCATGCGCTGCAGCTCGCGGTGGAAGTCCGCCCGCGGCCGGGCCAGCGCGCCGTCGGCCAGCATCGGCGTCATCGTGCCGCCCATCGCGGCCACGTCCAGTCCGTAGCTGAAGTTCTTGCCGGAGCCGGTCAGCACGATCGCCCGCACGTCGCGGTCGGCGTCCAGCTCGGCGAAGACCACCGGCAGCTCCGCCCAGAACGCCGGGCCCATCGCATTGCCCTTGCCCGGCCCGATCAGCGTGACCTGGGCGACGTGGTCTTTGATCTCGACGGTGACGGATTCATAGGTCTCGGCCATACCCCAGACCGTAGCGTGGTCTCATGGCCCCCGGACTGCGACCCGTTCCTGACGAGCCTCCCGCCGACGAACTCGCCGGCGCCGAAGCCGCGTGGGCGGTGCTGGAGCAGGTGTGCAGCGGCATCACGAGCGACGATTGGTCCAACCCGACGCCGTGTTCAGAGTTCGACGTCGCGCAGCTGACCGAGCACCTGCTGCACTCCATCACCCTCCTCGGCGGTGCCGCCGGCGCGGAGTTCCCGCCCCGCGATCCCGACGATTCGCTTGTCCGGCAGGTTGGCTCCGCAGCCCGGCCCGCGCTGGACGCGTGGCACGGTCGCGGCCTGGACGGCACCGTCACGATCGGGCCCAATGAGCTGCCGGCGAGGATGGCGGCCGGGATTCTGTCGCTGGAGTTCCTGGTGCACGCGTGGGACTACGCGACGGCGACCGGCCGTACCGTGAACGCGGCCGAGCCGCTGGCCCAGTACGTGCTCGGCCTGGCGCAGACGATCATCACGCCGGCGGGCCGAGTGCAAGCGGGATTCGACCAGCCTGTCCAGGTCGCCGACACCGCGCCGGCCCTGCAGCGGCTGATCGCATTCACCGGGCGGTCATAGCCTCGCAACCTGCTGGCCAATCCAGCGTCGCCCAAGCTGCCTAACGTGGGTGGGACATGGACATTGCCGGTTGGGTATGGGCGTGCACGATCGTCGGCCTGGTGGGGCTCCTGGCGTTCGACTTCTTCGTGCATGTCCGCAAGGCGCACGTTCCGACGTTGAAGGAATCCGCGATCTGGTCCGCGGGCTATATCGGTGTCGCCGTGCTCTTCGGGTGCGGCGTATTGGCCTTCGGTGGAGCCGACGCGGGCTCGGAGTACTTCGCCGGTTACCTCACCGAGAAGGCGCTCTCCGTCGACAACCTGTTCGTGTTCCTGGTCATCATGGCCAGCTTTCGGGTGCCGCGGGCTGACCAGCAGAAGGTGCTGCTGTTCGGGATCGTCATGGCGCTGGCCGCGCGGACCGGCTTCATCTTGCTCGGTGCCGCGCTGATCAACCGTTTCGCCTGGGTTTTCTACTTTTTTGGCCTGCTCCTGCTGCTGGCGGCGGGCAACATGCTCAGGTCGGGCGGCGCAGAGGAGGCCCACCGAGCTCCCGATGTCATCGTCGGGTTGGTGAAGAAGGTGGTGCCCACCAGCGAGCGTTATGACGGCGACCGGCTGTTCACCCGCATTGACGGGCGCTGGGCGATCACCCCGATGGTGTTGGTGATGCTGGCGATCGCCGGCACCGATGTGCTCTTCGCACTCGACTCGATCCCGGCGATCTTCGGCCTGACCCAGAACAGCTATCTCGTGTTCACCGCGACGGCCTTTTCCCTATTGGGCCTGCGGCAGCTCTACTTCCTGATCGACGGCCTGCTCGACCGGCTGGTGTACCTGTCCTACGGACTGGCGGTGATTCTGGGCTTCATCGGCGTGAAGCTGATCATGCACGCGATGCACGAAGGGGGCGTCGGCGGCATCGAGATCGGCACCGGCCCGTCGTTGCTGGTGATCGTCGGCGTGCTCACGGGCACCGTCATCGCCTCACTGCGGCACCGCCGGCACGTAACCCAAAGCGAGCCCGAGCGCGATCCGGAGCTGGTGCTCCGGCGCTGAGTCAGATCCGGCCGAGAGGGGAATAAGGCCGTTGTCCGCCTCACTCGGAAATTGCCGGAGACCCGGCACAGGTGCGCTGGCCGCGAGTGGGAATTTGACGACGCGACACGCCCGTGTCACGTCGTCAAATTCCCACTGAGCGCCTATTTTTCCATCCCCCACGACGGGGCGCAGCCCCTAGCTCCGCTCTGAGCGACAACCTTCGGAGCGTGGCAGTCCCTGAGCTACTTATCGCGCAAAGGTGGGCAATAGTCCATACGAACGGGTTTCCGGGTACGGGCTACACCCGCTCCAGGTAGAAGTAGAAGTAGCGGCCGTTGTCCAGCACCGCGTCCTTGCCGTTCATGATGCCCAGCACGGTGTCGTTGTCGACCCGCTTGAAGTGATCGTGGGTGGGCTGACCGTCGTAGACCATGGTCGCGACCACCTCGCCGCGGAACTCCTCGGCCCACAGGCTCGCCTCGCCCTTGCCGAGCTTGATGTTGGAGAACTTGTTGCCGTCTTCGTCCAGGCACACCAGCGGCTGCACGTCGGTGACCGAGTTGAACGTCTTGCCGAACCAGCGGGCCTTCTCCAACAGGCCGTTCATCTTGTGACCGGTGACGAACTCACCGCCGCGCCACTCGCCGATCATCTGCTCCAGGGTGGCCGGCGGCAGCGTCGCCCAGAACTCGTCGATCTCGGCGTCCGGGATCTGGCCGGTGCGCTCCCTGAGCGCGTTGAACGTGGCGCGGGCCTGCTCGTCAGTCGTCGTGGTCATCGTTTCAGGCGGCCTTGTTCACGGCCCGCTTGAGGCCGAACAGCAGTCCGTGCGCCAACACCGCGGCGACCCCGGGCAGGCGGTTGTCGGCGCTGACGGTGTAGCTGATCTCGGTGCCGGATCCGGTGGATCGCAGCGCCACGTCGCCGATGTAGTTGCGGAAGGGGATGCCCGAGACGCCCCGGTAGCTCAGCCGCTGATCCGGCTCGAACGCGATGATCTCTTCCACCAGCGGCGCCATCCCCGGCACCGCCTGGATACGACGCTGAGCTCCGACGCCGTTGGGCGCAGGCGTTCCCGGCCGGATCACGGTGATCTTCAATCCGGGGGCCCAGCCGGACATGCCCTCATAGTCGGTGAGCACCGTCCACACCTGAGCCGCGGATGCGGCGACGGTGGCAGTCGCGGTCGCGTGCATTTCAGTTCCTCCTCAGCGGTACGTCTGTGCGAACCGTAACAGCGCGTCGTTCTCCTCCGGCGCGCCGATGGTCACTCGGACTCCGTCTTGCCCGTAGGGGCGGAGCACGATGCGGGCCGCGGCGGCCGCGGCTACGAAGTCGGTGGTGCGCTCGGCCAGCGGCAGCCACACGAAGTTGGACTGCGAATCCGGCAGCTCGAACCCGGCTTCACGCAGGCCAGCCGAGACCCGGGCCCGTTCGGCGACCACCGCGTCGGTGCGAGCCAACAGCTCCTCTGCGGCGTCCAGCGAGGCGATCCCGGCGACCTGCGCCACGCTGGACACCGTGAACGGCACGTAGACCTTTCCCAGCGCGGTGATGATCTCCGGATCGCCGACCGCATAACCCAGTCGCAGACCTGCCAACCCGTAGGCCTTCGAAAACGTGCGCAGCACAACCACATTGGCGTGGCGTCGGGCCAGGCCCAGGCTGTCGGGGAGCAGACCGTCGCGGATGTACTCCACATAGGCCTCGTCGATGGCGATCAGGATGTGCGGTGGCACCGCGGCGACGAACCGCTCCAGCGCCTCGGGGTCGACGACGGTGGAGGTCGGGTTGTTCGGGTTGCAGACGAAGATCAGCCGGGTGCGGTCGGTGATGGCCGCCAGCATCGCATCCAGGTCGTAGGTGTGCTCGCGCAGCGGCACCTGCACCGGCACGGCGCCGGCGGTGCGTACCTGCAGCGGGTAGATCTCGAAGCTGCGCCAGCCGAACACCACCTCGTCGCCGGCGCCGGTACTGATCTGGATGAGCTGCTGACACAGGCTCACCGATCCGCAACCCGCCGCCACGTGCTCCGGGCCGAAGCCGACATGCTCGGCCAACCGGGCGCGCAGCGCGGCGTAGCCGTTGTCGGGGTAGCGGTTGGTGGTGGCCAGGGCGGCTTCGACGGCCTTGGCCACGCTGGGCAACGGGGGGAACACCGTCTCGTTGCTGGCCAGCTTGATCGATCCGGGGACCGTCTTACCCTCGACGTAGGCCGGCAGCGCGGCGATCTCCGGGCGCAGTCTGGCGGTCACGGACCACAGCATATGTGGAGCGTTTCCGGTCTACTTGCCCGCGGTTTCAGAACTGCGGGAGTGATCCGGTACCCTCAACAAGTTCGAGGAGGCGTGCCAGAGCGGCCGAATGGGACTCACTGCTAATGAGTTGTCCTCTTTACGGGGGACCGGAGGTTCAAATCCTCTCGCCTCCGCCACGGCCGAGCTTGCTCGACCGACAACTGAAGACAGGCGCCCGTAGCTCAACGGATAGAGCATCTGACTACGGATCAGAAGGTTGGGGGTTCGAATCCCTTCGGGCGCACATCTTTTCATCGGTTACGGATCGCCCCGGCTTTCGCCGGGGCTTTTCTGTTTGGTGGGCCGGTAGTTGTGGCGGCGGGGTATGCCGGCTCTCCAGACCCCAAACTTCCTCTAATTAGGTTAGCCTTACCATACAGTGTGTCGATGCCTTCGTGTTCCGCTCGTGACTGGCGAAGACGGCTGCGGATCGCCGCGGGAGGTTAAGGGTTGTGGCTGCGCGAATTGGGTTGGGTGATCTCGAACGCACGGTCATGGAGTGCCTGTGGTCGGCGTCGGGGGCGTTGACCGTCCGCGAAGTTCACGCTTCGGTGGCGGTGAAGCGAAACCTCGCCTACACCACGATCATGACTGTGCTGCAACGGCTTGCGAAGAAGAACCTGGTTGTCCAGCGGCGTGACAATCGCGCCCACCGCTACGTGCCGACGCGGGGCCGTGCCGAGCTGGTCGCCGAACTGATGTCGTATGCGCTCGATCAGGTTGCCGACTCCTGCGGGCGCGAAGCCGCGTTGGTGCACTTTGTGGAACGCGTCGGCGCCGACGAAGCCACAGCGCTGCGGCGGGCGTTGGCTGACCTCGACGGCGCTTGACAGCAGGGAGTCTTCGATGACGTCATCGCCGCGGCTACGATCGACCGCTTCTTCGATCGCTGCGCTGCGCGGGGGTATTCGGCGCGAACCACGCGGTCTTGGCCTGCCAGGATCGCGCCAGCCCGTAGGCGAAGATCGACACCGACAGGCAGACGCAGGCCCAGATCGCCGGGCCGGCGTCGCGGCCGAGATAGATCGAGACGATTCCGACCACGCAGCCCGCCACCGCGGAAGTCATCGCGGCCAGGTAGAGGACGAGCGTGGTCCTGGCCCGGTGATCATGCCGCAGCGACAACATCAGCCGCGCGACGTAGCCGGTCAGGTACAGCAACACCGCACTGCCCGTCACCTCGAAAGCGGTCACCCAGTGGTCGCCGGTCAGAACGGCGAACATGTCCGGCTCGAAGCCCCGGTCAGTGTTGAAGAACGCCACCAGCATCACCGCGACGCACAAACCCACCGGCGCCAGGAGGTGCTTGCGCATGATCGGCCACACGTGCGCGGGATCGGTGAGGCGCACCAGCATGTGGTATATGTTTCCGATCACCCCGGCGAGCAGGCACAGCCAACCGAGTGCCTGCTGGGAGTTCCACCGCCCCAGCAGGCTGTACAGGGTAGGGCCCAGCTCGGTGCCCGCCCACGGTGTCAGCAGGAGCAGTGCGCAACCCTCCATCGCGATGGCGAAGGTGGCGCCGGCTTCCCAGCGCGACGACCAGGTGTCGCGGCGAACCCACAGGCAGTAGAGGACCATCGCCACGGTGGCCACGATGAACGCAGGTGTCATTGCGCGCCGATCACCGTCTCGTCGCCGTTGGCGGTGAACCAGGCGCTCTTGGCCTGCCAGGATCGCGCGGACCCGTAGGCGAAGGTTCCCACCGATAGGCAGATGCAGAGCCAGATGCCGGGGCTGGCGTCGTCGCCGTCGGCCCAGGTCGAACCAGCCACGATCAGGCATGCCGCGGTGGCGAATGCCATCGAGACGAAGTAGAGGTCAATGGTGGACTTGGCGCGCGGATCGTGTCGCAGGGTCAGCATCAGCCGGCTGACGTAGGCGCTGAGGTAGAGCACCAGGGCGCAGCCCACCAGTTGGTACAGCATCATCCAGGAATCAGTTCGCGGGGCGGCGAACACATCGGGCTGATAGTCCTGGTCGGAGCGCAGGTAGGCCGGCACCATCACGGCGACGCTCAGCCAGATCGGGATCATGAGCTGGCGGCGCATGAGCAACCGCACTTGATAGGGGTCGGCGAGGCGCACCAGCATGTGATAGATGTTCGCCGTGAGCGCCACGATCAGGCATAGGTGGCCGATCAGCTGTTGAATGTTCCACACCCCGAGGCCCTGGTGCAGCACCGGCCCGATCTTGGCGCCGGCCCACGGTGACATCAACAGCAGCGCACAGGCTTCCAACGCCAATGCGAAGGTCGCGGCGCTCTCCCAACGCGTCCACCAGGTGTCGCGGCGAACCCAGAGGCTATATGCGACGACCGCCAACGTGGTGACAATGATTCCCGACGTCATCGAACGGTCTCACGACAGGGCTTGCGGGGGATTGGGCTGCGCAACCGGACGCTCGCTGCTGACGAACCACGCAGCTTTGGCCCGCCAGGAACGGGCTGAGCCATAGGCGAAGATGGCCACGGAAATGCACGCGCACAGCCAAATCAGCGGGCTGACATCGGATTTGGTCCAGGCGTTGCTCAAAAGCGCCATGATGGCCGCCACCGCGAATGCCGTCGAGGCGGTGTAGAGATCGACGGTCTCCTTGGCGCGCGGATCGGATCGCAGCATCGACAGCACCCGCGTCGCGTAGCCGGACAGGTAGATCAGCAGCAGCGACAACAGCACCCAGTAGGCGCGCGCCCAGGCGCCGCCGCCGCCGAGCGTTGAGAAGCCATCGGGCCGAAATCCTGCGTCGGCAACGATGAACACCGCCACCATCGCCACCACGCCGACCTGTACCGGCAACCGGACGTGCAGGCGGAACATGGGCCGGAACTGGTCGAAGTCGGCCAGCCGCGCCAGTACGTGGTAGATGTTGGCCGCGATGGCGACCACGAAGCAGATGTGACCGGCCAGCTGCTGGACATTCCACATCCGCATGGCGCGGTGCACCCACGGGCCCAGGGTTTCGGCTGCCCACGGCGACATCAGTACGAGTCCCAGGGTCTCCAGCGCGATAGCCAGGGTGATGCCGATCTCCCACCGCGACCACCACGTATCCCGGCGCACCCACAGGGTGTACAGCGCCACCACCACCGTGGCACCAATTAACGCCGACGTCATACGTCGACGGTACTTCCTGGCGGTCCTCTTAGACGGGCGGTTTGTCGAGATCCGCCTTCAGATCACCCAGGCGCAGCGGCCGTGACGCCGACTCCAGGTATTCGGCGACGGCGTCGTGCTCGATCAATCCGAACCGTACCTGCAGGTCGACGGGGTTGAGTCCGAAATACCTGGCAACTCGGATCAGATTGTCCGCGCTGATCAGCCGGCCTTCATGGGCCGCCTTGTAGTACGCCGATTTGCGGTAGCCGAATGCCTCGTAGACCTCGGTCGCGCCGAGCGGCCTGCCCACGAGGTACGGCAACACTACGGTTGGGTCTTTGTGACGATCGTCCACAGCAATACACCTTAGCTCTTCTTCGTGGACCGCACAAGTATTTCAGAAACTCGGCGGAGCCTAATTCCTACTAAAACCGACTGGAAGTAAGCAATTCAAGCATTGCACGGGCTGCAATCCTGGTTCCAAGCGGGATAGCGGAAAGGTCGACCACATAGTCCGGCGAGTGCGGTGTGTAGGGGAACAATTGGCCGCTTTCGGCGGACTTGGCATACACCTGTGGGTCGGCGACCCCGACCAGGAGATATGCCAGTGGCACGTCGAGGTGCGGCCCTTTGAGCAGGTGGCAGTCCTCCGAGCCGGTCAGAGCCGGCAACTGGCGTACCACGTTGTCCGGGCCGAGCAGTTCGCCGAGTGCAGAGGCCACCCGGTCGGTGAGGGCCGTGTCATTGACCAGCGGGGTTGCGCCGCCGGCCATGGTGATCTCCGGTAGTCGGTCCTCGGGCATGCCGTAGCTGCGGGCGATGCCCGCACAGATCGCCCGAATGCGGGTCAGCATCGTGTCGCGCACGTCCGGGTTGAACCACCGCAGGTTGACCTTGAGCCGTGCCCGGTCCGGGATGACGTTGTAGGCGCTGCCGGCCTGCACAGAGCCGACCGTCAGCACCGCGGTCTCGCTGGGTGCGACGGCGCGGCTGACAACGCTCTGGAACTGCACGACGGCTTGCGCCGCCATGAGCACCGGATCGCAGGCCAACTGGGGCATCGACCCGTGACCGCCGACGCCGTGGAACACGATGTCGAGCTGGTCGGTGCCGGCCATCCGCTCGCCGCCGACCGCGGCGACCATGCCGACCGGGACCGGCGCGGTGTGCATCGCCAGGAAGGCGTCCGGTCGGGGGGCGACGTCGTAGAGACCCGCGTCGACCATGGCCTGGGCGCCGGTGATCAGTTCCTCGGCGGGCTGTCCGACGAGCACCGCGGTGCCCGACCAGGAGTCGGTGGTCTCGGCGAGCACCTTGGCCAGCCCCAACATCCAGGTCACGTGGGCGTCGTGGCCACACATGTGCCCGAGTGACGGGTTGCTGCTGGCGTAGTCCAGGCCGGTGGCCTCCGGCACCGCCAGCGCGTCCATGTCGGCCCGGTACATCACCACCGGCCCGGGGCCGTTGGCCAGGACCGCCACCACGCCGGTGCGACCGATGCCGGTGGTCACCGTGAAGCCGAGGTTGCCCAGTGCCTGCGCGGCGGTCCGCGCGGTACGCACTTCGTGGAACCCCAACTCCGGGTTGCGGTGCAGGTCCTTGAAGATGTCGACCAGCCGTCGTGTGTCGGCGGCGACGATCCTGTCGATCTCGTCGATGCGGTCCGTCATTTGGCGCTCGCCATCCAGGTCTGGGCCCGGTCGAAGAGCCAGACCGCGGCCTGGTGCAACTGGTCGCCGACTTCCTTCTGCGCCATGCCTGCCGACGCCCTGGCCAGGGTGCCCTCGATGACGATGGCCAGCTTGAAAGCGGCCATCACCGTGTACCACCCGATGTGCGTCAGGTCGCGAGAGCTGCCCGCGGCGTAGCGCGCCACCAGGTCATCGGTGGAGGCCAGCCCGTCCATGCCGGTCAGCGTATGGCTGAACACGCTGGACCCGTCATCCTGGCGCCAGGTGGCCAACAGCCAGCCCAGGTCCAGCAGCGGGTCCCCGATGGTCGACATCTCCCAGTCCACGATCGCCGCCACCTCCGGTCCGGTGGGGGAGAACATCACGTTGGCCGCGTGGTAGTCGCCGTGCAGGATCCCCGGCTGCCAGGACGCCGGCACATTGCGCTGCAGCCAGGCGGCGACGTCGTCCAGGCCTGGCAAGTCGGGCCCCGGATAGTTCTCGAACTGCCGGTAGGAGTCCAGTTCGGCAAGCCATCGCGGCACTTGGCGTTCCAGGAAGCCGTCGGGCTTTCCGTAGTCGGCCAATCCCACCGCGACATGGTCGACGGCACCGAGCTTCGCCAGCGCGTCGGCCATCGACAGCCCCATCCCGTACCGGACCGCCGGATCGCCGGCGTGCAGCGCCGGCAGTTCCCCGCTCGCGTTGAACCCGTCGACCGGCTCCATCAAGTAGAACACCGCATCACCGAGCACCGCGGGGTCGTCGCAGACCGCGATCAATCCCGGATGCGGCACGTCGGTGCCGGCCAACGCCGCCAGCATCCGGGTCTCACGCAGCATCACCGCGTTGCTGCGCGGCCGCAGATGCCGCGGGCCGCGTCGCAGCACATAGCTGCGACCGGATCGGGTGAACTGCAGCATGACGTTCTGGGTGCCGCCGGACAGCTCGGTGATGTCGTCCAGCGGGCCCTCGCCCAGGCCCTGGGCGGACATCCATTCCGCGACCGCTTCGAGGTTCACGGGGGGAAACCTAACCTGTCAGCCCGCGGCGGTTGAGTGATTTCGCGGGCCCGGTTTTGGCGGCGTCAGCTCTTGGGCCGCACCTGCTGGGAGATGGTCTGCACCCGAATCGAGTCGTCGTCGAACAGGAACGTGTCGACCCCGTCGACGCCGAAACCCGGTGCGTCCAGGGTCCATTCCAGCAGCAGCACATTGCCGCTGTAGGTCTGCGACTTGATCTCGAAGTTCGCGTCGGCCAATGCGGCGGACAGCTGACTGAACGCGGCCCGGATGCCGGTGCTGCCCTGCGCCACGCCGGCGGCGGTGATCAGCTCGGATTCCTCGGTGTAGTCGACGAGCAGCTCGTCGACGTCGCGGGCGAGCAGAGCCTGGAGGTGGTGGTCGAAGATTTCCTGCGGTGAGCGTGCCATGCGATGAACATATCGGCGCGACCGACATACTGGAACGTGATGTCTGCGCCACGGGGATCGGTCGAACGTGTCGTGATGTCGCGCGCCGACGGCAAGCCCATCACGGTGCTGGTGGTCGACGACGAGTCGGTGCTGGCCGAGATGGTCTCGATGGCGCTGCGTTACGAGGGCTGGACCACCGCGACCGCAGGAGACGGCGCCTCGGCGATCGCCGCCGCCAAGGCCGAACGCCCCGACGTCGTGGTGCTCGACGTGATGCTTCCCGACATGAGCGGACTCGACGTGCTGGGAAAGCTGCGGGAGATCAACCCACGGCTACCGGTGCTGTTCTTGACCGCCAAGGACGCCCTGGAGGATCGCATCGCCGGGTTGACCGCGGGTGGCGATGACTACGTCACCAAGCCGTTCAGTATCGAGGAAGTGGTGTTGCGGCTACGGGCGCTGTTGCGCCGCGCCGGGGTGAGCACCGCCGAGGCCGGCGCCCAGATCGTGGTCGGGGACCTGGTTCTCGACGAGGACTCTCATGAGGTGACCCGTGGCGGTGACCCGATCACCTTGACGTCCACCGAATTCGAGCTGCTGCGCTACCTGATGCACAACGCCAAGCGGGTGCTGTCCAAGGCGCAGATCTTGGACCGGGTGTGGGACTACGACTTCGGCGGACGGGCCAACATCGTGGAGCTCTACATCTCCTACCTGCGCAAGAAGATCGACAACGGCCGCGCCCCGATGATCCACACGCTGCGCGGTGCGGGCTATGTGCTCAAGCCGGCTCCGTAAAACGCCGCGAGCCGGCACCTGGCGCAACTGGTCGCTGCGGGCGCGGCTGCTGGCCGGTCAGATCGTGCTGCTCACTGTGGCCTGCCTGGGCATCGGCGCGGTGACGGAGCTGGCCCTCTACCAGTATCTGGTCGGCCAACTCGACCACCAGCTCTCCGACGCCTCGCACCGATCGGCGCGGCTGCACGGCCAGCCACCGCCGCCGCCTGGGCATCGGCACCACCGGCCGCGGCCGGGGCCCGGCCCGGACTTCCTGGACGCCCCCGGCCAGCCGGCCGGCATGGTCGGCGCCGTGGTGGAAAGCGGGGCCTCGCCCGGCTCGGGTCAAGACGTCGAGGCGGGTTACCTGAGCATCTCGGGTCAACGGGAGGAGCTGAGTCCTTCTGCCACAACACGATTGACCGATGTGTCAGCGGGGGACCCGCCCGTGACTCGGCGCCTCGACGGCGTGGGCCGCTACCGCGTGGTGGCGACCACCGCCCGGCGCGGCGACGACGTGATCGTCACCGGGCTGCCGCTGGCCGCGGTGGACGACACCATGGTCCGGGTGTTGCTGATCTTCGGGCTGGTCACCCTGGTCGCTGTGGCAGCGGTGGCCACCGCCGGCAGCGCGGTGATCCGGCGAGCGCTGACCCCGCTGCGCCGGGTCGCGCAGACCGCCGGTGCAGTCGCCGGTCTGCCGCTGGACCGCGGGGAGGCGACGCTGCCGGTGCGGGTCGCCGAATCCGACGCCAATCCCCGCACCGAGGTCGGACAACTGGGCGCCGCGGTCAACCGGATGCTCGACCACATCGCTGCCGCGCTGTCCACCCGGCAGGACAGTGAGACTCGGGTGCGTCAGTTCGTCGCCGACGCCAGCCATGAGCTCCGCACACCGCTGACCGCAATCCGTGGCTATACCGAACTGGCCCAACGAATTCCGATATCCGACAGCGCGGACTCCGAAGCCCTGACGCACGCCTTGAGCCGGGTGCAGTCTGAAACCGAGCGGATGACCCAGCTGGTCGAAGACCTGCTGCTGCTGGCGCGGCTGGACTCCGGCCGTCCGTTGGAGCACGAGCCGGTGGACCTGTCCCGGCTGGCGGTCGACGCGGTCAGCGACGCCCACGTCGGGGGCCCGGACCATCAGTGGCAACTCGATCTACCCGACGAGCCGGTGACCGTGCCCGGTGACGCCGCGCGGCTGCACCAGGTGGTGGCCAACCTGCTCACCAACGCCCGGGTCCACACCGGCCCGGGAACCGTGGTGACCCTTCGGCTGGGTGTCGACGGCGACGACGCGGTGCTCAGCGTCACCGACGACGGCCCGGGCATCCCCGCGGAGTTCTTGCCGGAGATCTTCCAGCGGTTCGCCCGCGGAGACACCTCCCGGTCGCGCAAAGGGGGCAGCACCGGGCTTGGGCTGGCGATCGCCTCGGCGGTGGTCCGGGCCCACCGTGGGACCATCGGCGTCACCAGCGAACCCGGCCGCACCGCGTTCACCGTCCGCCTACCCCGTTAGCCCCTTTATTTCCGCGAGGGTGCGTGTTTGTGCGGCAACACGCCGGGTTTGCCGTACAACTGCGCACGTTCGCCGGGGGTTTGCGTCCGCCGCCCGAGGGGTAGGCGACCCGAATGAATCCCGAACTGCCACCCGAACCGGGCCGGCCGGAAGAGCCGCCGCACCGGCGTGTTCCCGAGGAGCCGCCGGAACGACTGGTGCCCGCGGAACCGCCGGAACGACTGGTGCCCGCGGAACCGCCGGAACGACTGGTGCCCGAAGACCCGCCGGCCCCACCCGACGACTCGCCGGAGGAATGACCCATGCGTGCTGAAGAAGGCGACGAATCCATCCGCGACTACGCGCAGGAGGCGCGGGAGACCCGTGACCGGGTCGCCCGCCCCTCGTGGCTGGGCCGGCTGCGCAACGCACTGACCGGGTGGCGGCGACGCCACTGACGCGTCGGGCCGCACCGCGGCACCGCATTGGTGGCAAGCTGGACGCCATGGAAAACCAGCCGGTGAGTGCGACGGTCGAGGCCGCCCACGCCGCGCACCGCAAGGCGCTGCCCTTCGGTGACACAACGGATTTCGCCGACGCCGACCGCGGCTTCATCGCTGCGCTGAAGCCGTGCGTCATCACCGCCGCGGACGGCCGGGTGGTCTGGGACAACGACAGCTACGGCTTCCTCGCCGGTGATCCGCCGACTTCGGTGCATCCGTCCCTGTGGCGCCAATCCCAACTGGCCGCCAAGCAGGGGCTCTACGAAGTCGTCGAGGGCATCTACCAGGTGCGCGGGTTCGACATCTCCAACATCACCTTCGTCGAGGGCGACTCCGGGGTGATCGTCATCGATCCGCTGATCTCCACCGAGGTCGCCGCCGCGGCGCTGGCGCTGTATCGAGAACATCGCGGCGGAGACCGCCCCGTCACCGCGGTCATCTACACACACAGTCACGCCGACCACTTCGGCGGCGTGCTGGGCGTTACCTCGCAGGCCGACGTCGACGCCGGCCGGGTGGCTGTGCTCGCCCCGGAGGGCTTCATCGAGCATGTGGTGGCCGAGAACGTCTACGCCGGCACCGCGATGCTGCGCCGGGCCGGCTACATGTACGGCACCGTGCTGGCGCGCGGTCCGCGCGGGCAGGTCGGCTGCGGCCTGGGACAGAACACCTCGACCGGGGAGGTGTCGGTCATCGTCCCCACCGTCACCATCTCCCAGACCGGCGAGACCCACGTCATCGACGGCGTGCAGATCGAGTTCCAAATGGCGCCGGGAACCGAGTCGCCGGCCGAGATGCACTTCTACTTCCCGCAATTCCGGGCGCTGTGCATGGCCGAGAACGCCACCCACAATCAGCACAACCTGCTGACGCTGCGTGGCGCGCTGGTGCGCGACCCGCATGCCTGGGCCGGCTACCTCACCGAAGCCATCGACACCTTCGCCGGACGGGCCGACGTCGTCTTCGCCTCGCACCACTGGCCGACCTGGGGAACCCAGCGGATCGCGGAATACCTCGGGCTGCAACGGGATCTGTACGCCTATCTGCATGACCAGACGCTGCGGCTGCTCAACCAGGGCTATACCGGTATCGAGATCGCCGAACAGCTCCAGCTGCCGCCCGCCCTGGACAACGCCTGGCACGCCCGCGGCTACTACGGATCGGTGAGCCACAACGTCAAGGCCGTCTACCAGCGTTATCTGGGCTGGTTCGACGGCAACCCGGCCCGGTTGTGGCCACACCCGCCCGAGGCGGCCGGCCCCCGCTACGTCGCGGCGATGGGCGGCGCGGACCGCGTTGTCGACCTGGCCAAGGATGCCTTCGACAGCGGTGACTTTCGTTGGGCGGCAACACTACTCGATCATGTGGTGTTCACCGACGCCAATCACGCCGCCGCCCGAAAACTCTATGCGGACACCCTCGAACAGCTGGCCTACGGCGCGGAGAACGCGACCTGGCGCAACTTCTTTCTGTCCGGCGCCACCGAATTGCGCACCGGCAACTTCGGCACCGTCGGCCAGGTCACCTCGGCGGCGCTGATCTCCCAACTCAGCCCCGAGCAGCTCTTCGAGAGCCTGGCGATCCGGGTCAACGGGCCACGAGCCTGGGATCTGGCACTGGCCCTGGATGTCTCGTTCGCCGACACCGGCGTCAACTATCGCCTCACCCTGCGCAACGGTGTACTCGTGCACCGCAAGACTCCGGCAGACCCGGCCAGCGCGGACGTCACCGTCACGGCGGCCACCAAGCTGGCGCTGCTGGCGGCGCTGCTCGGCGGTGGGGAGTTGGAGATCTCCGGCGACCAGACCGCGTGGGCGAGCCTGCTGGGCGTACTCGACAAACCCGACCCGAACTTCAACATCGTCACCCCGTGAAGTCGGGCGGAACTGGCCCCTTAGGGTGACAGGCGTGCAGTTGCTGCTGATCCGCCATGCCCTGCCGCTGCGCAGCGAGTACGGCCAGGGCTCAGACCCCGAGCTGTCCGAGGTCGGGGTCGAACAGGCGCAGCGCCTGCCGGACGCGTTGGCGCGCTTCCCGATCACCCGGCTGGTCAGCAGCCCGCAGCGTCGTGCGATCCAGACCGCTGAACCGCTCGCCGCGCAGCTCGGGCACAGCGTCGACATCGATGAGCGGTTCGCGGAGTACGACCGGGACCTGGCCGGCTATCTGCCCGTCGAACACCTGCGCACCGAGCGGCCGCAGGACTGGGCCCGGATGGCGCAGGGGCACCTGCCCGCCGACGTCGATGAGGCCGCGTTCTGCGCTCGGGTCGCCGCCGCCGTCGCCGACGTGGCGGCCGGCTCCGAGCCTGATGACACGGTCGCGGTGTTCAGCCACGGCGGCGTGATCAACGTGGTGCTGCACCAGATCCTGGGCACGCAGCGCCTGCTGTCGTTTCCCATCGACTACGTGTCGATCACCCGGCTGTTGTACTCGCGGTCCGGGCAGGCCGCCGCGGCATCGATCAACGGCACCGAGCATGTCTGGGACCTGCTGCCGCGCAACCAGGCCCGGTTGCCCGATCGCGACGAAAGCGACGGAGCCGCGGTCTGATCTACCGCTGAGCCGCTACCGCTGAGCCGCGAGGGACTTCTTGGCGGCGCGACGCAGCTGGAAGATCCGCGCGGTCCCGACCAGGGCGGTCAGCAGTCCGCCGCCGATGGCCGCGAGCAGGATCGCCACCCCCGTCGGCAGGCTCCAGGTCCAGGTCAAGAACGCCAGGTCCACCGGAGCCGTGTTCTGCGTGACGAACACCAACAACACAATCAGGACCAGAAAACCGGCGATCAGCGCGCTCCACAGCGCGCCGGCGCGGGTCAACGGCATCGCCGCCGGGGGCGGCGGCGGTGTGCTGGCTTCGCCCTGAGACGGGTCGACGGGCACGCTGGGGTCGCTGCTCATGGGGACATCTTGCCGCGTGTGGCCCGGAAATGAACCGGTTCTGATGAGTTTGCGCACCGGGGGCCTCACTGCGGATCGTTGGGCCGTCGCTTACGGTGGATTGGTGAGCGCAGCCCCGTCCGGCCCGTGGCCGGCGATTCTGACCTGGCGGGCGCCCGACGCCCCGCGGATGGAGTCGGTGCGTGTGCAGCTGTCCGGAAACCGGATCAGGGCCAACGGCCGGATCGTGGCCGGGGCCACCGCGGAGCATCCGGCGTTCGGCGTCTATTACGACCTGCACACCGATGAGTCCGGCGCCACCAAACGGCTGGGACTGACCGTCACGCTCGCCGAACGCGAACGTCAGCTGGTGATCGCCCGCGACGAGGAGAACATGTGGCTGGTCACTGATGCCCGGGGGCAGTCACGCGCCGGCTATGACGGTGCCCTGGACATCGACATGCTGTTCAGCCCGTTCTTCAACACGCTGCCGATCCGGCGGGCCCGGCTGCAGGAGCGATCGGCCGCGATCACCTTGCCCACGCTGTACCTGAACCTGCCGGACATGTCGGTGGTGGCGGCGACCGCCAGCTACAGCAGCGCCGGAAACCGGTCCGGCATCAAGGTGATCACACCGGGAACCGATGCCCGGGGCACCACCGTCACCGTCGACGCCGACGGGTTCGTCATCGACTATCCCGGGTTGGCAACGCGGATCTGATCACCCCGCCGGCCCGCCCGGCGGCGGCCAGTTCCCGGCGCCAGTCGCTGGCGCCGACGACGACGGTGACGATCTCGCTGCGGGGGAAATTGTCGTAGCGGGTGCGGGCGGCGTGGCCGTGATTGACCAGTTCGGCCACCGAGTCCGAGGCCGACAGTGAATCCCGCGCGTCGGCCAGCAGCGCGATGGCGCGATCCAGCGCCGGTAGCAGTCGTTGCCAGTTGGCCTCGCACATGGCCCGGACCAGGTCAGGTGCCGTCCCGGCGACCCGGGTGCCGTCGCGGAACGATCCGGCGGCCAGCGCGAACGCCAGCGGTACATCGGCCGCGGTCACGGCCAGCGCCTCCGCCATCAGGTGCGGCAGATGCGAGATGGCTGCCGCGGCTGCGTCGTGTTCCTCCGAGCGGGCCGGTACCGCCACCGATCCGCAGTCCAGAATCAGGTCCAGCACCGTCGAGAACACCGCCGGGTCCACGTGGTCGTCGACACTGATCACCCACGGTGCGCCGTGGAACAGATCGGCGTGCCCGGCCGGCCAACCGGAGTGCGCCGTCCCGGCCATCGGGTGCCCGCCGACGAAGCGGGCCTGCAGTCCCGCGGCGGTGATCTCGTCGAGCACCGGGCTCTTGACGCTGGTGACGTCGGTCAGGGGGCATTCGGGTGCCAGGCGGCTGATGGGGCCGAGCAGCATCGGCAGCGCCGGCACCGGGACGGCGATCACGATCAGCGCACCGGTCTGTGCGGCGCGCTTCAGGGCCGTTTCCAGCTCGGTGGTGGCGTCGAAGCCGTCGGCGACCGCGGCATTCACCCCGTCGGCCGACCTGTTGTAGCCGAACGCCGCCCGGCCCGCCGCCGCGGCCGCGCGCAGCACCGAACCGCCGATCAGGCCGAGCCCTAAGACGCACACCGGAGTTTTCACTGTGCTTACCGCCACCTGTCCAGGTTGGCACACGCTGGTCAAGGGCGTAACCGGCGACTACCGTAGGCGCCCATGGGAGCACAGAGCTCGTCCGCACCGGGCCGGCCCGCGGAGACGCTGGACGGATTTGGCGTGGCTGTTGTGCGCGAAGACGGCAAGTGGCGTTGCACGTCGATGCGTGCCGCGGCCTTGACCAGTTTGTCCATAGCAGAGACGGAGCTGCGGGAACTACGCAGTGCCGGAGCTGTTTTCGGTCTGATCAATGTCGACCACGAGTTCTTCGTGATCATCCGCCCGGGCCCGGCCGGCACTCGTTTGCTGCTCTCGGATGCCACGGCAGCGCTGGACTATGACCTCGCCGACGAGGTGCTCGAGGAGATCGACGCCGACATCGACGCCGACGACCTCGAGGACGCCGACCCGTTCGAGGAGGGCGACTTGGGGGTGCTGTCCGACATCGGCCTGCCTGCCGCGGTGCTCAGCGTCATTCTCGACGAGCCCGACCTTGCCGTCGAAGAGCAGCTGCACCGAATCGCCAACGAGATGGGATTCGACGAGCAGCTCACCGCGGCGCTGCCGCGCCGCGATCGGTGACCGCCCCACCCACCGATGAGGACCTGATCCGCGCGGCCCTGGCGGCTGCCGGCCAGGCCGGGCCCCGCGATGTGCCGGTGGGTGCGGTGGTGGTCGGTCCTGACGGCACCGTACTGGCCCAGGCGGCCAACGCACGCGAAGCGCTTGGAGACCCGACCGCACACGCCGAACTGCTGGCGATCCGCGCTGCCGCAGCCGTCCTGGGTGACGGCTGGCGGCTGACCGGTGCGACGCTGGCTGTCACCCTGGAGCCGTGCACCATGTGCGCGGGCGCGCTGGTGGCCGCGCGCGTGGAACGGCTGGTGTTCGGGGCCTTCGAACCCAAGACCGGTGCGGTCGGCTCGCTGTGGGACGTGGTGCGGGATCGCCGGCTCAACCACCGGCCGCAGGTCCGCGGCGGAGTGCTGGCCGCCGAGTGCGCTGCGCCACTGGAAGCGTTCTTCTCCCGGCAGCGATTGGGCTGATGGCCCCCTCGTTGGGTACGCTGTCCCGCGGTGGCGTGTCCGAGCGGCCTAAGGAGCACGCCTCGAAAGCGTGTGTGGGGTAACCCCCCACCGAGGGTTCAAATCCCTCCGCCACCGCCATGTGATGTTAGTGATCACCCCGGCCGCTGCCGGGGTGATTACTAACTCGCGAGATCCGGTCCACGCAGGAAAAGTTCGAGTAGCGGCCTGCGTCAGCCCGATCTCGCGGACTTATGGCCGTCAGACTCCCGCAGTGACGTCCTTCTGCACCACCGGAGTGCTGCGTTTGGGCGCGGTCCGCGAATGAGTCGCGTACATCGCCAACCCGGTGAATGCCAACCCACCCACCAGATTGCCCAGCACCGTGGGAATCTCGTTCCACTCGATGTAGTCCAGGATGGTGAAGTGCCCGCCGAGCATCAGGCCGGAGGGAAACAGGTACATGTTGACGACCGAGTGCTCGAATCCCATTGCGAAGAACAGCATCACCGGCAGCCACATGGCGATCACCTTTCCGGTGACGTCGGTGGCCAGCATGGCCCCGACTACCCCGGTGGACACCATCCAGTTGCACAGCATGCCGCGCACGAACAAGGTCAGCATGCCCGGAAAGCCGTGTGCGGCATAGCCGAGCGTGCGAGCCTCGCCGATGTGCCCGATCGCCTGACCGATCTCGTTGGGCGGGCTGGAGAAGCCGTAGGTGAACACGATCGCCATCAGCACCGCGACGGTGAAGGCACCGGCGAAGTTGCCGAGGAAAACTAGTCCCCAGTTCCGCAGCACCCCGCCGATGGTGACGCCCGGACGCTTGTCGAGCCAGGCCAGCGGCGCCAACACGAACACACCGGTCAGCAGGTCGTATCCGAGCAGGTAGAGGATGCAAAAGCCGGCCGGAAACAGCAGTGCTCCGATGATCGCCTGGCCGGTCTGCACGGTCATGGCCACCGCGAACGCCGCGCCCAGCGCCAGTGTCGCACCGGCCATGAATGCGCGGATCAGGGTGTCGCGGGTGGACATGAAAATCTTGGACTGGCCGGCGTCGATCATTGCATTGATCAACTCGGGCGGCTTGACGTAGGTCATCGAACTCCTCAGGTACCCCGGGGCGCAGTAGTTGTATCGGCGCATGTGAACCTACGGTGCCGCTACCCGCTCCGAGGAAGCTCGCCAGCCAACTCCTAGTCAGCCCACAGACGTTGCCCAACAACGTCTTCGGGGGCCCTTTGCCGCGTTTCACCAGCTAAAACATCACCGAGGCCGGTCGACCGCATACGTCCCGGCGTCGTCGGTGAATTCCGCGAGCACCCGGCGTTGGGCGCCGTCGACAGTGACCACACAGCTGAAACTGCTGCCCTTGCGCACGGTTGGATTCACCCCGTTGTTGCATCGGACGTCACCCACGTTGTCGCGCCCGTAGCCGTTGATCGGGTCGGTGAGCACCTGGCGGACGCCGTCTTGGGCCTTGTGCACATCGAGCTCGACGGAGCCCGAGCCGCCGACGGCGCCGCGCAGCACCAACGTCAGGAGCACACCGGCGGCGAGCAGTCCGGTCAGGCCCGCGGCGATCAGCACGGCGCGGTTCGACGGGAGTCGCGGGTCCGCCGGCCTCGGGGCACCGGCATCCGCCGGCTGGCGACTGTCCTGCGGTACCGGAGGCCGCGGGCCCGATGGTGGCGGCCGGTGCGCCCGTGGGGGCGGTGGCACTCGGGGCGGCGG
>NZ_LDPO01000036.1 GCF_001021505.1 Mycolicibacter heraklionensis | reverse complement strand
CACCCAGACGGCACTGCTGCCGGCGCCTGCGCCATCGCCAGCCCGGGTGGCGGCGGGGCGGGCGGGGGCGGCACCGCGGCGACTGCCGCATGATGCGCCAGCGCCCCGATACCCAGACCCCCGATCACTCCGGCCGGAGCGAGCACGGTCGTGGCGGCCAGCGCCGGCAACAGCGCCGGCAGCAGTGCCGTCTGGGTGATCAGGTAGTTGAGCGCCTGGATGGTGTTGCCGATCGTGGACCCGACGATCTCGACCATCGCCATCGGGATGACCAGGCCCAGGCCCTGCGGGTTGAACAGCGCGGTGTACATGATCGCGATCAGGTCGTCGACGATCACGATGCTGGTGAACGCGAAGTAGGAGCCCGGGTCCAGCGGCACCGAGAAGATGTAGGCCAGGTTTGCCGGGTTGAGGTAGCCCAGCGGGTTGCCGGTCCACGCCAGCCACGACCCCGGGACACCCCACGGCGGCAGCAACGACGATCCGTTCTGCAGGCTGGCGAAGAAATCGGCGAGCGGGTCTGCGAACCCGGTGAAACCGATCTTGTTGAAGAACTCCTGCAACTCGGCATACAGCGGGTATTGGCTGCTGTCGGGATAGGGCGGACTGGGCACCAGACTTTCCAGCCATTTGGCGAAGTCGAGGAACCACTGCGGTGGCTCCGGTGCGGTATCCGCCGCACTGCCGGGCGCCTTGAGCACCGTGGGCGCCGGTTCGGTCTGAGCTGCCGCGGCGGTCGCCACCGCGGCGCCGGCCACCGCCTGATAAGCGGTCATCACGGCGGCGGCCTGCGCCCACATCCGCGCGTAGTCGGCCTCGTTCAGCGCGATCGGAATCGTGTTGACACCGAAGAAGTTTGTGCCCACCAGCACCGCGTGCGTGACATGGTTGGCGACCAGCTCGGCCATGGTCGGCATCGCCGCCAACGCGCTGGTGTAGGCCACCGCCGCGGTCTGCTGCTGTGCGGCCGTCACCGTCGCATCACCACCGGCACGCACCAACCACGCCAGGTAGGGCACGTTGGCCGCCATGAACGCCTCGGCTGACGGGCCCTGCCACGCTCCGGCCTGGACCGCGCCCAGCACCGCCGTCAGCTCGTCGGCGATCTCGGCGTATTCAGTGCTCAGCGCGCTCCACGCAGCGGCCGACGACAATAAGGGGCCGGCACCAGGCCCGGCCGACAGTGACATCGAATGTACTTCTGGCGGAGAGGCCATCCAGATCGGCGCCGTCATCGCGGACCGCCGGATGCCACCCGAAAAGGGCGAAACATAGGGGTTCGTCAGCTCTCTCGGGGTACACCGCCCCGGGTCGCAGGATGCGACGATGTGAGTGTCCTGACTCTCGGATCAACGCTCGCCTCGCCTTCCAACTCCGCTAAGAGCCGTGGCTGTTGAGGGTCGCTCCCCGATCACAGTGGCGGGACCGTGCCGGATTCACACCGGCTTCCTGCACCATCGTTGCCGTACCGGTGCATTATCGCACGCCACCGCGTCTCTCTGGCGGCAAAGCGCGGCTACACGCTGCCCCGGCCGGGGCCACGCACCGCTGCCGCGATCGCATCGGCCAGCGGGCCGACGTCGGCGGGGGCCAACTCGGCGATGGTGACCCGCAGGCCCGGGGTGCTGCGGATCCGGAACCTCGCCCCCGGGGCCGCGGCCCAGCCCGCGGCGAACAACGCCGTCATCGCCACCGCCTCGTCGGATACCGGGATCCACACGTTGAGCCCGGAACGGCCGTGAGCGACCACGCCCCGGTCGGCCAGCGCCGTGCACAGCCCGACGCGGGCCGCGCGGTAGGCGGCTTCGGCGTCGGCCACCCGCCGCGCCGCCGCGGCGTCGTTCCACAGTTCGACCGCCACGTTCTGGAGCAGGTGACTGACCCAGCCCGGCCCCAGCCGCTGCCGACCCTGCACGCGCTCGACGGTGCGCTGATCCCCAGCCAGCACCGCCAACCGCAGGTCCGGGCCATACGCCTTGGCCGCCGATCGCACGAACGCCCAGCGCCGGGTCACGCCCGCCAGCGGGTGCAGCGGCACCCCGGCGATCGCCGCACCGTGGTCGTCTTCGATCAGCAGCACCTCCGATTCGTCCAACAGCCCCCGCAGAACGTTGGCACGCTCCGCGGAAACCGCTGCACCGGTGGGGTTTTGAGCGCGGCTGGTCACCACCACCGCACGCACCCCGCGCCGCAGCGCGCGGGCCAGGTCGGCCGGCACCGGACCGTCGTCGTCGACCCCGACCGGCTCCGGGGTGAGCCCCAATGCGCCGAGCAGGTCAAGCAGGTTGGGCCACCCCGGATCTTCGACCGCCACCCGGTCACCGGGGCGCAGCTGCGCACTGAGCACCCGCTCGATTCCGTCCAGGGCTCCCGAGGTGACCGCCAGGTGGTCGGCCGGCACGCCGTCGGCGGCCAGCTCGCTCGCGGCATGCTCGGCCAGTGCCGGTGCGATCGGGGGATCCCCGTAAAGCACAAGGGGTCCCGGGCGTGCCGGCACGGCGATAACGGGCAGCAGTGCCGGGTTGGGGTTTCCGGTGGACAGGTCCCGCACGTTCGGGGGTACGGCCAGCCCGCGCAGTGAACGCGGCGTGGTCGCCGGGCGGTCGCGCACCCGGGTGCCGCGCCGCCCCGAGCTCTCGACGGCGCCGCGGTCGCGCAACAGCCGGTAGGCGGCGGCCACGGTGTTCGGATTCACCCCGAGCTGCTGCGCCAGACCGCGAATCGGCGGCAACGCTGCGCCCGGCGCCAGCGCACCGTCCGCGATGCCTTCCTCGACGCTGGCCGCGATAGCCTCAGCACCCTCACCGGAAATCCGATATTGTACTGCCACGTATTTTATATTGCACTAGTACATAGTTGGAGGCAAGTCCGTGTCCTATGCACCGACACCGCAGACCACCCCGACCCGGTACCGGGAACGGGCCCGCTACGACCGCGAGGTCGTGCACCGCATCCTGGACGAGGCGCTGATCTGCCATCTGGGTTATGCCCGCGACGGCCATCCGGTGGTGCTGCCGACCACGCACGCCAGGGTCGACGAGACGCTGTATCTGCACGGGTCCACCGGCAGCGGCCCGGTGCTGGCCGCCGGCCCCGCCGGTCTGCCGGTCTGCGTCACCGCCACCCTGGTCGACGGGTTGGTGCTGGCCCGCTCGGCACTGCACCATTCGATGGCCTACCGCTCGGTGGTGGTCATCGGTTCCGCCCGCCTGGTCGACGACGAGGGCGAGAAGCGGCTCGCGTTGGCGGCGCTGCTCGATCACGTCGCGCCCGGCCGGGCCGCCGACACCCGCCCGCCCAACCGCCGCGAACTGGCGGCGACGGCGGTACTGGCTCTCGACCTCGTCGAAGTGTCGGCCAAGATACGAGCCGGCGGCCCCGCCGACGATGCCGAGGACCTGGCGCTGCCGCACTGGGCCGGGGTGGTTCCGCTGAGCCTGGTGGCCGGGCGTCCGGAGCCGGCCGCCGATCTCGACCCGGCCGTCGCGCTGCCGTCCTATCTGGAGTCCTACCGCAGACCGCGCTGACAGCCCCTAGCTCGTCTGCCTGCCGTACTCCGGCATCCAGGTGCCCGGCGTCATCGGGGTGGTGGCGCCGCCGCCGAAAGCGTCCGCGGCAAGGGCGGTGAGTCCGCTCGGCACCACGTCGTCCGCGGCGTCCTCCAGGTCCATGTATTCATAGCCGCGGCCGAGCATGTCCACCTTCGCCTTGCGACGCCGGCGAGCCTTGGCCTTCGCCTCGGCGGCCACCGGCGCCGGCACCTCGCTGGTGTCGGGCTCGGGCGCCTGGCGGCGGCGCCGTGCGCCGGTGCCCGCGGGCCGGCGAGCCTGCTGGCTCACACCGGCGACCAGATACATCGCGGCCAGACTGTCGCCCGGGGACAGCGGTGGCGCGGGCGGCGGCGGAGGCGCAGGCGGCGCACCAGGCGGCGTCGGCGTCGCCAGCGCAGGGGCCGGAGCGGGAGCGGGGGCCGGCGCGGGAGCCGGCGGCGTGGGAGCCACCGTCAGTCCGGCGAACGGCGGGGGCAGGACCGGGGCCAACGGCACCGGTACGGCCTGCAGCGCAGCCAGACCGGACAGCCCCGCCAGTCCCGCCAACGGTGCCGCGGCCAGTGGCGCCAGCGCCGCGGTCAGCATCGGCAGCACTACCGGAATCAACACCAGAGCCTGCTCCAGCAACGTCTTGAGCAGCGCGATCACGTCGGTGATGATCGTGCCGATCGCCTCCACGGCGGTGAACATCAGCGTGAAGGCAATGGTGCTGGGATTGCCGGATGCGAACGCCGCGGCGATATCGGCGCCGATGAACGCGAACGTCTGCGACAGGTAGGCGGCGAACGAGCCGAAGTCCATCGGGTAGCCGATCGCGAACGCAATGTTGTAGGGACTCAGGAAGCCCAGCGGGTTGCCCAGGATGGGCAGCCAGGGGTCGAACCCGCCGAACATCGACGAGAAGAAGGGGTTGTTCGCCAGCTCGTTGATCATCGGCTGCAGCACGTTGTTGTAGAAGTCGGTATAGCCGCTGTTCTGCAGCCATTCCATGATCTCGTTCTGCCGATCCGGCGGGAGCTGCGGTTGGCTGGCGTCCGCGGACTGCGCTTTGACGATCTGCGGCGCCGCGGATGTCTGCGGGCTCGAAGCCACCGCGGTGCCGGCAACGGCTTGATAGGTGGCCATCACGGTGGCCGCCTGCAACCACATCCGGCCGTAGTCCGCCTCATTGAGCGTGATCGGGATGGTGTTCACGCCGAAGAAGTTGGTGGCCACCAGCACCGCGTGGGTGGCGTGGTTGGCCGCGAGCTCCGCCGGCGTCGGCATCGCTGCCAACGCGCTGTTGTAGGCGCTGGCGGCGGTCTGCTGCGCGGCGGCGGTGAGGGCACTGGCGATGCGGGCCTGGATCAGCCACGCCAGGTACGGCAGGTTGGCCGCCACATACGCTTCGGCGCTCGGGCCCTGCCAGGCCCCGGCCTGCACCGCTCCCAGCAGCGCCGTCAACTCGTCGGCGACCGCACCGTATTCGGTGCTCAACGAGCTCCATGCCGTCGCCGACGCCAACAGCGGACCGGCCCCAGGTCCGGCCGACAGCAATGTCGAGTGGACTTCGGGCGGAGACGCGATCCAGATCGGCGCGGTCACGTTCGTCAGCTCTCTCGGGTTACCCGCCCCGAATCGGAGGTTGCGACGACGTGAGTGTCTGGCTCTCGGGTGAGTTCACTCCCCCGATGACAGTGGCGGGACCGCTCCGGATTCGCACCGGCTTCCTACATCGTCATCGCCTTACCGGCGAATTGTCGCACGCCCGGCGCCTTGACCACCGCCGACTGTGAAATCCACGGCGAATCTCCCGGCGCTTTCGTCGGTGGACTCACACTCACCGGGCACCAGGTAATCTGCCGACCGTGTCCGATCCGGCGAACACCCGCTCCACGATCTGCCTCAACATGATCGTCCGGGACGAGGCCCACGTCATTCGGGAGGTGCTGGACGCCACCGCGCCCTACATCAGTTCGTGGGTGATCGTCGATACCGGCTCGCAGGACGGAACCCAGCAGGTGATCCGCGACCACATGGCGGCCCTGGGCATTCCCGGCGAGCTGTACGAGCGGCCCTGGCGCGACTTCGGGCACAACCGCACCGAGGCGCTGGCGCTGGCGCAGGGCCGCAGCGACTACATCTGGGTGATGGATGCCGACGACACGATCCACGGCACACCAGATTTCACCGGCCTGGACGCCGACATCTACGAGATGCGCATCCTGGACGACGGTGTCACCGGCTGGCGCCCCCAACTGTTCCGCGACGGGTTGCCGGCGCGCTACGTCGGTGTGGTCCACGAGCGCGTCATCTGCGACGAAGACCACCTCAACACCCGTCTCGACGGCGACTACGCCATCGAGTCACGGCGTCTCGGCGCCCGTAACCTGGACCCGCTCAAGTACGCCCGCGACCGGGATCTACTGCTGGCCGCGGTAGAGCTCGACCCCGAGGACGCACGGTCGGTCTTTTATCTGGCGCAGACCTACTTCGATCTGGAGGATTTCGCCGCCGCGCGCACGTGGTACTCGCGGCGGGTGGAAATGGGCGGCTTCGACGAAGAGGTGTACTACTCGCTGCACCGCAAGGCCGGTGCCATGGAAGTACTCGGTGAACCGTGGCCGGAAGTGCAGGCCGCCTACCTGCGGGCCTGGGAGTTTCGGCCGTCGCGTGCCGAGCCGCTGTATTGCATCGCGTTCGCTTACCGCTGCGCGGGGCGTTACGAGCTCGGTTACCTGTTCGCCAAGCTGGCCACTGAAATCCCGATCCCCGACGACCAGCTTTTCGTCGATGCGGGGGTCTACAGTTTGCGCGCGATCGACGAGCGGGCGGTGTGCGCGTCGTGGCTCGGCAAGCACGACGAAGCGTTTACCCTGTGCCGAGGCCTGCTGGCCGGCGCCGACATCCCCGACGACGAACGGCAACGCATCGCTTCCAACCGCGACTTTTCGGTTCCGGCCATGCTCGACGCGGCATCGAGCTACCCGGAAGCCTTGGCGCACAACCTGGTTGCCGGGCCGCCTGACACTGAGGTGACGGTCAGCCTGCGCACCGGGCCCGACCGAGCCAGCACCGAGCAGACCCTGAACTCGTTCCTGCACTGCTGCCTCGACGTGGCGCGCGCCGGACGCTTCCTGGTGATCGACACCGGCCTGTCAGCCGAAGATCGGGGGCTGCTGGCGCAGCGGTATCCGTTTGTGGAGTTCGCCGATCCCGGCACCGAAATCAGCGATGCCGTCGGTGGTCGCTACTGGTTGCGGCTGGACTCGGGCTGGCGGTTCTTTGCCCCGGAGAACCTCATCACCCGGCTGACCGGCGTACTGCAAGCCGAACCGGAGGTGTTCCAGGTAGGCATCAACTTCGCCGACGCGGTGAAGCTGATCGGCACCTGCGCGGCCGAGGACACCGTGCGCCGCGCCCCCGGCACCGGCCGCTACCTGCTGACCGAGACGGCCGCCACCGGCCCGGCGATGTTCGACACCACGCGACGCAATCAGGTCGGCGGCACCGCCACTCTCGACGAAGTACTCGCCATCCTGGAGTGACCCACTCCCAGGTCGGCTGACGAGTCAGTCCTTGACGTCGATCGCCGCATTCAGCGCCGGGCTGGGCCGCATCACCGCCGAGGTCAGGTCGTGGTCGGGCGCGTAGTAGCCGCCGATGTCCACCGGCTTGCCCTGGACCTCGGCCAGTTCGCCCAGGATGACGTCCTCGTTCTTGTCCAGTGCGTCCGACAACGCGGCAAAGTGCTTGGCCAGCCCGGCGTCCTCGGTCTGCGCGGCGAGCTCCTCCGCCCAGTACTTGGCGAGGTAGAACTGGCTGCCACGGTTGTCGAGCTCCCCGGTCTTGCGCGACGGGCTCTTGTTGTTGTCCAGCAGCTTGCCGATCGCCGCGTCCAGCGTCTGGCCGAGGATCTTGGCCCGCGGGTTGCCGGTCTTGGCGCCCAGATCGTCGAAGCTGGCGCCGAGCGCCAGGAATTCGCCGAGTGAGTCCCAGCGCAGGTGGTTCTCCTCCACAAGCTGCTTGACGTGTTTGGGGGCCGAGCCGCCCGCGCCCGTCTCGTACATGCCGCCCCCGGCCATCAGCGGCACGATCGACAGCATCTTGGCGCTGGTGCCCAGCTCCAGGATCGGGAACAGGTCGGTCAGGTAATCGCGCAGGATGTTGCCGGTGACGGCGATGGTGTCCTGGCCGCGGATCAGCCGCTCGCACGTGTAGCGCATGGCCCACACCTGCGGCATGATCTGGATCTCCAGGCCCTCGGTGTCGTGGTCTTTGAGATAGGTCTTGACCTTCTTGCGCAGTTCGGCCTCGTGCGGACGCTCGGTGTCCAGCCAGAACACCGCCGTCATGCCCGATGCCCGGGCCCGCTGGACGGCCAGCTTCACCCAGTCCCGGATGGCGGCGTCGGTGACGGTGCACAGCCGCCAGATGTCGCCGGTCTCCACGTTCTGACTCAGCAGCACCTCGCCGGTGGCCAGGTCCACGATCTCGGCGACACCGGCCTCGGGGACCTCGAAGGTCTTGTCGTGGCTGCCGTACTCCTCGGCTTTCTGTGCCATCAGACCGACGTTGGGCACGGTGCCCATAGTGGCCGGGTCGAACTGGCCGTGGGTCTTGCAGAAGTTGATCATCTCCTGGTAGATCCGCGCGAACGTCGATTCGGGGTTGACCGCCTTGGTGTCCTTCTGCCGCCCGTCGGCGCCGTACATCTTGCCGCCGGCCCGGATCATCGCCGGCATGGAGGCGTCCACGATCACGTCCGAGGGCGAATGGAAGTTCGTGATGCCGTTGGCCGAGTCCACCATCGCCAGCTCGGGACGGTGCTCGTGGCAGGCGTGCAGATCCTCGATGATCTCCTCACGCTTGGAGGCCGGCAGCGCCTCGATCTTGCTGTAGAGGTCGACCAGGCCGTTGTTGACGTTGACGCCGAGGTCGTCGAAGAGCGCCTGGTGCTTGGCGAAGGCGTCCTTGTAGAACACCTTGATGGCGTGGCCGAACACGATGGGGTGGCTGACCTTCATCATGGTGGCCTTGACGTGCAGGGAGAACATCACGCCGGTCTTGCGGGCGTCCTCCATCTGCTCCTCGTAGAACTCGCGCAGCGCCTTGACACTCATGAACATCGAATCGATGACGGTGCCGTCGAGCAGCGACACCTTCTCCTTGAGCACAATGGTCTTGCCGCTCTTGGCTTTCAGCTGCATCTTGACGTCGCAGTCGTGGTCCAGCGTCATCGACTTCTCACCGTGGTAGAAGTCGCCGTGCTTCATGGTCGCCACGTGAGTGCGCGACGCCTGCGACCACTCGCCCATGCTGTGCGGGTGCTTGCGTGCGTACTCCTTGACCGCCTTGGGCGCTCGACGGTCCGAGTTGCCTTCCCGCAGAACGGGGTTCACCGCGCTTCCCAGGCACTTGGCGTAGCGGTTGCGCACGTCGCGCTCCCGGTCGGTCTTCGGGTCCTCGGGGAAGTCCGGCAGCGCGAAGCCCTTGCCCTGCAACTCCTTGATGGCGGCGACCAGCTGCGGCACCGACGCGCTGATGTTGGGCAATTTGATGATGGTGGTGTCCGGCAGCAGGGTGAGCCGCCCCAGTTCGGCCAAGTTGTCCGGTACTCGCTGCTCCTCGGTCAACTCGTCGGGGAACTCCGCGAGGATGCGGGCCGCCAAGGAGATGTCGCTGGGCTTCACGTCGATACCCGCGGGTCCGGTGAAAGCCTGCACGATGGGCAGGAACGAGTAGGTCGCCAGCAGCGGCGCCTCGTCGGTCAACGTGTAGATGATGGTCGGTTGGTCGGCGCACATGGCTGTTCTCCCGGCGTCAGGTTCGTGGCGAACGATTTTGTGCCGCGTGGTACACGGCGGCATCAGTATCGCGTACCTCACCGGCGCGTCCACCGCCGGTGAGCAGGTGGCGACAGCTCCGGGAGATGCGATAAGCTGCTTGACGGTCATGAGTGCCAGCGCGAAGCCCCGGCTTGCTGGCCGGCAACCCTCCAACCGCGGTGGGGTGCCCCGGGTGATGACCGGGTTGAGTAGCCACCAGCGGCTACGCGGCAAGCGCGGGTCCGCCACAACGGGCCCCCCGAGTAGACAGGGGAACCTGATGCGTGCCTCCTTGCGCCCGCTCACCCGTTGCTGTTGTCGCTAACCCACGCCGAATCCGTTCGACAACCCAGCGATAACAACTCCGAGGAAAACATTCACCGATGACCGCCGAGAACAACACCGACCCCAGTTCGCACTGGTCGTTCGAGACCAAGCAGGTCCATGCCGGGCAGGCTCCCGACGCTGCCACCAATGCGCGCGCGCTGCCGATCTACCAGACCACGTCGTACACGTTCGACAGCACCGATCACGCGGCCAAGCTGTTCGGCCTGGAGGTTCCGGGCAACATCTACACCCGGCTCATGAACCCGACCACTGACGTCGTCGAGCAGCGGATCGCCGCACTCGAGGGCGGGGTCGCCGCCCTGCTGGTGGCCTCCGGGCAGGCCGCGGAGACCTACGCGATCCTGAACCTCGCCGGCGCCGGTGACCACATCGTTTCCAGCCCACGGCTCTACGGCGGTACCTACAACCTGCTGCACCACTCGCTGGCCAAGCTGGGCATCGAGACCACCTTCGTCGAGGACCCCGATGACCTGGAGTCCTGGCGGGCGGCGGTGCGGCCGAACACCAAGGCCTTCTTCGCCGAGACCATCTCCAACCCGAAGATCGACGTGCTCGACATCCCCGGGGTGTCGGGAGTGGCGCACGAGCACGGGGTGCCGTTGATCGTCGACAACACGGTTGCCACGCCCTATCTGATCCAGCCGCTTGCCCACGGTGCCGACATCGTGGTGCACTCGGCCACCAAGTACCTGGGCGGGCACGGCTCGGCGATCGGCGGCGTGATCGTCGACGGCGGAAGCTTCGACTGGACGCAGGGCCGCCACCCCGGCTTCACCACACCCGACCCGAGCTACCACGGGGTGGTCTTCGCCGAGCTGGGCGCACCCGCGTTCGCGCTGAAGGCCCGCGTGCAGCTGCTGCGCGACCTGGGGGCGGCGGTCTCGCCGTTCAACGCGTTCCTGATCGCCCAAGGCCTGGAGACGTTGAGCCTGCGGGTGGAGCGTCACGTGGCCAATGCCCAGCGGGTCGCGGAGTTCCTGGAGGCCCGCGACGACGTGCTCAGTGTCAACTACGCCGGGCTGGCCAGCTCGCCGTGGCATGCCCGGGCCCAGCAGCTGGCACCGAAGGGTGTCGGCGGTGTGCTCTCGTTCGAGCTCGCGGGAGGCATCGAGGCCGGCAAGGCATTCGTCGACGCACTGCAGCTGCACAGCCACGTCGCCAACATCGGTGACGTGCGCTCGCTGGTGATCCACCCGGCGTCGACGACGCACGCCCAGCTCAGCGCCGAAGAGCAGCTGGCCAGCGGTGTCACCCCGGGCCTGGTCCGGCTGGCGGTCGGCATCGAGGGCATCGCAGACATCCTGGCGGACCTGGAGCTCGGCTTCTCCGCGGCCTCGGCACAGCTCGGCGACTCGTCGGCGCTGGCGGCTCGTTGAGGCGGTCTCCGGTGACGATCTCCGACGTGTCCAGGCAGCTACTGCCCGCCGAGGGAGAGACCGGCGTGGTCCCCATCGGGTCGCTGACATTGGAGAGCGGCGCGGTGCTCGACGACGTGCATATCGCCGTGCAGCGCTGGGGCGAGCTCTCGCCCCAGCGCGACAACGTCGTCGTGGTGCTGCATGCACTGACCGGGGATTCTCACGTCACCGGGCCCGCCGGGCCGGGCCATCCCACCCCCGGCTGGTGGGACGGGGTGATCGGTCCCGGCGCCCCGATCGACACCGACCGCTGGTGTGCGGTGGCCACCAACGTGCTGGGCGGCTGCCGCGGGTCGACCGGCCCGGGATCGTTGGCCCGCGACGGGAAGCCTTGGGGCTCAAAGTTTCCCGCGATCACGATTCGCGACCAGGTGCAGGCGGACGTCGCGGCGCTGGCCGCGCTGGGTATCACCGAGGTGGCCGCCGTGCTGGGCGGTTCGATGGGCGGCGCCCGCGGGCTGGAGTGGATGGTCAGCCACCCGGACCGGGTGGGCGCGGGCTTGCTGCTGGCCGTCGGCGCCCGGGCGACCGCCGACCAGATCGGCACGCAGAGCACCCAGATCGCGGCCATCAAGGCCGACCCGGACTGGCAGGGCGGCGACTACCACGGCACCGGCCGCAGTCCCGAGGCCGGTTTGGCGATCGCCCGGCGCATCGCGCACCTGACCTACCGCGGCGAGGCCGAGCTGGACCGGCGCTTCGCCAATAGAGCGCAGGCCGAGGAAGATCCAGCGGACCCGCGTTACGCCGTACAGAGCTACCTGGAGTATCAGGGCGACAAGCTGGTGGCGCGGTTCGACGCGGGCAGTTATGTGACCCTGAGCGACTCGCTGTCCAGCTACGACGTGGGCCGGGGAAGAGGTGGAGTCGCGGCGGCATTAAGCGGCTGCCCGGTCCCCGCGGTGGTCGCCGGAATCACCTCGGACCGGTTGTACCCGCTGCGGTTGCAGGCCGAGCTGGCGGAGCTGCTGCCCGGCTGCGACGGCCTGCAGGTGGTGGACTCCGACTGCGGGCACGACGGTTTTCTGCTGGAGACCGGCCGGGTCGGCGAGCTGATCCGCCAGACCCTGGACTTGGCGCGCGCGGCCGGGGACCGCCGGCGGTGAGCCCGTCCGATCAGGGTCGCCGCGACCGCTCGCTGTCGTTCGGTTCCCAAGCCGCCGCCTACGAGCGGGGCCGTCCGTCCTACCCGCCGGAGGCGATCGACTGGTTGCTGCCGCCGGGGGCCCGCGACGTCCTCGACCTGGGCGCCGGGACCGGCAAGCTCACCGCCCGCCTGGTGGAGCGCGGCCTGGACGTGGTGGCGGTGGACCCGATCGCCGAAATGCTCGAGGTGCTGGCCACCGCCCTGCCGGGAACCCCGGCACTGCTCGGGTCAGCCGAGCAGATCCCGCTGCCCGACGACAGCGTCGACGCCGTGCTGGTGGCCCAGGCGTGGCATTGGTTCGACCCCGCCCGGGCCATCCCCGAGCTGGTGCGGGTGCTGCGGCCCGGCGGCCGGCTGGGGTTGGTGTGGAATACCCGCGACGAACGGCTGGGCTGGGTCAAGGAGCTTGGCAAGATCATCGGCCGCGAGGACGCCCGCGACGTGGTCGACGCCGGGGTGAGTCTGCCGGCGCCGTTCGGCGACATCGAAAGCCACCAGGTGGAGTGGACCAGTTATCTCACGCCGCAGGCGCTGATCGACCTGGTCGCCTCGCGCAGCTACTGCATCACCTCACCCGACGCGGTGCGCACCCAGACCCTGGACCAGGTCCGCAACCTGCTGGCCACCCATCCGGCGTTGGTCGGGTCCACCGGCCTGGCGCTGCCCTACATCACGGTGTGCACGCGAGCAACGCTGCACTGATCCTGATGGCTACGCGCTGAACAGGTCGGCGAAGTCGTTGGCGATCGACTGGAACGCGCTCATCACGCTCATCAGTTCGAAACCGATGGCCGTGGGGATCAGCCCGACGTCGGCCGCAAGCGGAAGTCCGATCGCGTTCGTCAGCGTGGTCAGCAGGTCGTCGCCGTTGCCGAATGCGTTGAAGAACATGCTGATGTCGTAGGCGGGCATGGTGGTCAGCAAGGCGTTGATGATGTCCGCGGTCGGCAGCAGCACCGAGTATAGCGTCGAGGCCGCGCCGGAGAACGTGTTGACGACATCGAGGAGGCTCGGCAGCGCGAAGTCCATCCCCGAACCGAGCGCGTCGGCCGGGCCGCCCAGCGACAAGTGACCGAGGTCGTAGATGAAGTCGTTGAATCCGTGCTGCGCTCCCTGCGCCAGTGAGTTCAGCAGGGTGAACACGTCGATGTCCGGGAACACGCCGTAGGTGGTGAGCAGATTCGCCGGGCCCATGTCCCAGCCGCCATGGGTCAGCTCCCCGTCGACGTAGGTGTCGACGTTGCCGTAACCCAGGTCGATCAGGATCCGGGTGACGGGCTCCAGCAGGTCATACAGCGGCTCGCCGATCACCGGGATTCCGAGCAGCGGCTGCAGCAGCGGCAGGATTTCCGTCGGAATCATGTAGTAGTCGGTGTTGAGGGCGGCCGAGGCGCCGTCGGGCAGCGTCAGGGGCCCGTCGTAGTTGGTGGACCCCAGCAACAGCTGGGCACTGTCGATGGAGTCCGGGCGGCTGTAGCCGGGGCCGTGCACCAGCGCGATCCCCAGCACGGCATTGAGCGTCGACAGGAAGTTCAGCGGGTAGCGCGGGAAGTCGGAGAATCCGTCGTACTCCGCGATGTAGATGTCAGTCGCGTACGGGGTGTCGGGCGTGCCGCCGTAGAAGTCGATCCCCATGGACGGGATGTAGAGCGGGACGTCCGGGACGGCGAATCGGGACAGCAGGCCGCCGTTGGGGAACATCTCATTGGCGATCAAGACGAACGACAGCTGGTCGGGGTCGGGGGCACTGCCGGAGCTGAGCAGCTGGTTCATCTCGATCGACGACAGGACGGCGCTCTGCGAGACGCCGTAGACGACCACGTTGTCGCCGGCTGCGATGCGGTCGCGAAGAGTCGCGTCGAGCATCTGCACACCCTGGTCGACCGAGGTGTCCAGCGGCAGGCTCTTGACGCCGGTTCCGGGGTAGAGACCTTCGGGGGTGAAGACGCCCTGCATGGTGTAGTCGCCGTACCCGAGGTGGGAGAGGTATTGGTCGGCCCAGTGAAAGTCCCACGTTCCCGGGATGGGGGTGCCGCTGCCACCCATGACCAGGGCGACGTTGTCGAGCAGCGCCACCTCCGCGACCACCGTGCGCGCCGCGGACACCCAGGCCGGCGTCATGACCGGCGAAGCCACCGCGGCGGCGCTGGTCACGGCTACCGCCGCAACACCCAGCGAGTGGAACGTGGGGATTACCTTCATGGCGACCTCCGGCAGCGGCACGGAAACTGCTTTTTGCGTGCAGAACATTAGCCCCTACATGTTGAAATGCTGAAGTAATTCTGAATAACTCTAAGTTTTAACTGTAGTAAATTCAGCCGCTGACGGCGTTGGCCCTGGGAACGCGCCAGTCGTCCGGCTGGAAGTTTGCGTCGCTTCCGGGTGGTCCACTCCCGCTCAGGCCGGCTTGACCAGGACGTCGACGGTGCTGGCGCCGTGGTCGGCGGCGATCACCAGCACCGAGGAGCCGGCTCCGGACACCACGTGCCCGCCGATGACGTCCACCTGGTAGCCGTCCGGGTACTGCAGCGCCGGCACCACGATTCGGGTCTGCGCGTCGGCGGCGAAACCGCCCGAGCCGTCAGCCATCGCGGTGGAGTAGCTGAAGTGGAAGACGCCGCCTGCGAACGACCAGGCGGTCGGCACACCGGCGATCGTCTGCGGGTACGGCTCGGCAAGCGCCGCCAGCTTGGCGGCGTCGACGTTGTCGCCCACCGGCGGCAGATTGGTGTCGAAGACCAGCGCCTGACCCTCCGGAGAGCTGCTGGCGACGTCACCGCCGGTATAGGCCCACTCCAGCCAGCCGTACCGATAGGGGTTGGTGTGCGCCAATGTATTGGCGATGACACCAGCGTTGGCGGTGGCGCCGAACTCCGTCATCAGCGCCGGGACGTTGTGCGAGTCGGCATATGCCGCAGCGTTGTTCAACAGGATGTCGAAGTTGAGCCCACAGCCGAAGTCGATGTCGAACACCGAGTTCGCCAGGCAGTAGTTGTGGAACGCGAAGATGCCGTGTGGATCGTCCACGACTCCCAACGACGTCGGTATGGCCGTGTTGAACAGGAAAGTCGGTTCGAACAGCACCGGGGTGTTCGGGTCGACAGAGCGGATCGCCGCGGTCATCTGGTTGTAGAACGGCGTCAGGGTCTGGGCGTCGAAGTGCGGACTGCCCAACGCGGCAGACAGCCACGGCGAGCCCGGCCACGGCTCGTTGATGATCCCGTAGCCGGCCACACTGGCGTCGTCCTTGAAGTAGTCGGCGACGTACTGCCACGAGCGCGCGTAGTGGTTGGCCAGCCCGATCCCATCCTCGGCTTTGGCGTTGGACCAGAACGCATCCCAGGCGTGCAGCTGCGCGGGGTTGACCAGATAGGTGCCGATCTGGCCGACGTCGGGGTTGGGCAACCCACCGGTCAGAACCGCCCAGTCCGGCGCGCCGTCGCCACCGAAGCCCGCATTGTAGAAGTCCTGATGGAAGTCGAGAATGCTGTAGATGCCGTGGTCGGCCAGGGTTTGCACGGTCTGCTTGATCGCGGCGAGGTAGTCGGGGTCGAACACGCCGGGCTGCGGCTCCACGCCGGCCCAGAGCACCCCCACCCGAACGGCGTTGAAGCCGTTGGCCGCCAGGAACGCCGCGTCGTCGTCGCCGAACCCGCCGGCGCCCGGCGTGTACGGCGCGATCTTGTAGACCTGGTTGAGCCCGTGCAGGATCACCACCTTGCCGTCGCTGTCGGTGATCCAGGCGCCGGCGGTGGACAGGCCGGTGTAGGGGCCACTGTCCGGGGCGCCGGCCAGGGTGCCGAAGTGCCCGACCGCGCCGTGGATCCCGAACATGCCGGCCGCACCGCCGGCACCGCCCAGCGCAGGCAGGCTGCCGGCGCCGCCGTAGACACCGTTGCCGGCGTCGCCACCGGCACCGCCGACGCCCATCAGCCAGCCGCCGGCACCGCCGTCTCCGCCGTTGCCCCCGAAACCACCGTCACCCCCGTCGCCACCGGCGCCGCCGTTGCCGAACATGCCGGCCGCTCCCCCGGCCCCGCCGTCACCGCCGGCGGTGTTGTCCCAGCCGGCGCCGCCGTCACCGAAGAGCCAGCCCGCGTCACCGCCGTCGGGATGCGCCTCGGTTCCTGCCGTGCCGTCGGCGATCATCGCGCCCCACCCCAGCGCCCTACTGAGATCGTTGAGCCCGTCCAGGATTGGCGTGGGGCCGGTGGCATGGATCCAGCTTTCGATGCCGGTGTGCAGCGGGGTGTAGATGAGCTGTTGCAGCCACGCCGTCGCATCGGCTGCTCCCGCGCTCGGCGCTCCGGAGATCCCGGCCAGGACGTCGTTCCAGTGCGCCGGATCGAAGAATGCGTCCCAAGCCGCCGGGCTCGACAGCGCGGGCCAGTCCACGCTGTGGGTGGCCGCGTCCACGAACGGCGCCATCACCTGCTCGAGCACGTCGTCGATCACCTCGGCGCTCGCGGGGACCGGTGCGGTCACGCTGACCGCGAGGGCCGAGCCGACCGCGGCGCCCAGCCCTACCGCCCGACGATTGACTGTGCCGCTGCGACGTCGAGCCATCTGGCGTGGACCTCTCTTCGTCCCATAAAACTGAGCGTTGCATGTGCCTTGGATGAATGATTCCAACAAACGTAGCGGGCTGAGCCTCGATTTCGGCTCAAAGCCCCGAAAATGCGGCATCGGCCCGGGCGATATAGCGCCGTAGGCAAACCGTGACCCGGCCGACTCGCCGGTGTTATCGCTTTGATGCAGGATTTCAACAAGAACGTTCGGACAAGTCCCGGGTACCGCTCGGCGCCGGACCACGACGAGGGGGATGCATGCCAGGCTTCATGATCAAGGCGGGCGCGGGAGCAGGCTTAGCCGGCCTGATCGCGACCACCGGATTCGCGGCACCGGCGCAGGCGAGCCCGGTCGACACGTCGTTCCTGTCCGATCTGGCCGGGGCCGGCATTCCGGTCGCCGACCCGGCCGCGACGGCAGCTCTCGGCCAGTCGGTGTGCCCGATGCTGACCGAGCCCGCCGGCACCGCCGCGTCAGTGGCGGCCCCGGTCGCCGGCCTGGGCGGCGGCCCCTCCCTGTCGCCGCAGATGGCGCAGCTGTTCACCGAGATCGCCGTGCAGATCTACTGCCCCCAGATGCTGTCTCAGCTGGCCAGCGGTCAGGTGCCGGATCTGCCGCAGATCCCTGGGATGTCGGTCGGTGTTCCCGGCTTAACCGGTGGGATCCCGGCCATTCCGGCCATCCCCGGGTTTTAGCACTCGCAGCCGCGGGCTCCCTGCTAGTACTTGCTAGTACTTGCTAGTACTTGCCGAACGCGAGCGCCACGTTGTGGCCGCCGAATCCGAAGGAATTGCTGATCGCGTAGCGGTAGTCGCCCGGCCGCACGTCGCCGGCGACGACGTCCAGATCGATCTCCGGGTCGAGCCGGTGCAGGTTCAGCGTCGGCGGGACCACACCGTCCCGCAGCGTCAGTGCGGTCAGGATCGCTTCCACCGCCCCGACCGCACCCACCGAATGGCCGAGCGCGGACTTGGGCGCATACACCGCCGGACGGTGGGCGCCCATGGCGTTGTTGATCGCCTGGGCCTCGGCCAGGTCCCCGATTCGGGTCCCGGTGGCGTGCGCGTTGATGTGGTCGATGTCGCGGGGAGCCAGCCCGGCAAGTTCCATTGCCCGCGTCATGGCGTATCCCGCTCGTTCGCCCAGCGGATCGGGCGCCACGATGTGATGGCCGTCTGAGGTGATGCCGGCACCCATCAACCGGCCGAGAATCGTTGCGCCGCGCGCCTTTGCGTGCTCATGAGTCTCGATGACCATCAAGGCGCCGGCCTCGCCGAACACGAAGCCGTTGCGGTCGGCGTCGAAGGGCCGGCAGGCACCCGCCGGGTCGTCGTTGGTGGTGGAGAGCACGATGCGCATCGCGGCGAATCCCGCGATGGGCACCGCTTCGATCTTGGTCTCGACCCCGCCGCAGATCGCGATGTCGGCTTCGTCGTAGACGATGTTGCGCCAGGCCTGCGCAATACCCTCGGCGCCCGAAGCGCACGCCGAGATCGGGGTGAAGACACCCGCCTTGGCGCCACGTTCCAGCCCCACGGCAGCGGCCGCGGCGTTGGGCATGTATTTCTGCACACCCAGCGGCGACACTGCCCTCATGCCGCGCTCCACCATGCCCTGGTATCCCCAGACCAGCTCTTCGGGCGAGCCGAGCCCGGTGCCGATCGACACCAGCAAGCGACGTGAATCCACCTCCGGCGAGCCGGCATTCGCCCAGACTCGACGGCCGAGGATGACCGCCATTTTCTGCAGGTATGACAGCCGGTGCAATTCCTTGCGGTTCAGCTCGTGGTCGAAGTCCTCGAGCAGATGGCCGCCGATACGCACTGGGAGGTCGAACTGCTCGACGAACGGGTCGTCGAGCTTGCGGATGCCACTCTGTCCGTCCAGCAATTTCTTCCAGGTTTCGTCGGCGTCGGTTGCCAGCGCAGTCGTCATCGCGACTCCGGTGATGACGACCTCGGGAAGGCCTTTCCCGGTGGAGAGCCGAGTCACTCGGGCCATATCCGCGCCTCGCTTCCGGGCCGCTACTTGGTCAAGATGAACTGCCCGACGTTGCTGATCCCCCTGCGGAAGAGGTCGGCGCAGCCGGTCAGATAGCGGAGATAGCGCTCGTACACTTCTTCGGATTGCAGGGCGATGGCGCGTTCGCGGTTGCTCCGCAAATTGGCCGCCCACATGTCCAGGGTCCGGATGTAGTGCTCCGGCATCAGAAAGGCGTCCTGGATATGGAATCCGGCGCCTTGGGAGTATTCGTAGATGTCGTCGCGGCCCGCCATCTCCCCGCCGGGAAAGATCTCCTTGCCGAGGAACCGGACGAAGCGCAGATCGCTCATCGTCACTTTGATGCCATGCTCGCGCCAATAGGTCTGGGGATAGGTGAATATGCTGTGGAAGAGCATTCGGCCGTCATCGGGCAGAATCTCGTAGGCTCGCTCGAAGAACGCGGCATAGCGCGCCTTCTTGAATGCGTCGAACGCCTCGATGGTGAAGATCCGATCGACCTTCTCGTCGAACTCCTCCCAGCCCTGCAAGCGCGCCTCCGCCCGCCGCTCGGTCTCGATCGCCGCCAAACTGGCCGCGCTGCGTGCGTAGTGGTTGCGACTGAGCGTGATACCGATGACATTGACATCGAACTTCGTCACCGCCCGGACCAGCCCTGCTCCCCACCCGCAACCGACGTCCAACACCGTCATCCCCGGTTCGAGGTTGAGTTTGCGTAATGCCAAGTCGTACTTCGCGTTCTGCGCTTCCTCGAGGGTCATGTCGTCGCGCCCGAAGTACGCGCACGTGTAGGCCATCGTCGGATCGAGGAACAGCGCAAAGAAGTCATCGGAGATGTCATACGCCGCTTGAGACTCTTCGTAGTACGGCTTGAGATTGGTCATCTGGACCATCTTGTCCTCCGAATTCGCTTATGCCACTGCTTTTTCCATCGTGAATTGGCAGACGTCGGTGTAACCGTCACGGAACAGCTCGCGGCAACCGGTCAGGTACTTCAAGAACGTTTCGTAGGTCTGCTCGCCTTTCAGCTCGACCGCCTGGTCCTTGTGCGCTTCCAGTGCCTTGGCCCAGGTATCCAAGGTGCGCACATAATTCGACCCGATCAGCTGGTGGCGGGTGATCGAGAAGCCGCAGCGGGTCGCATGCTCGTCAACGATCGAGATCTGCGGCAACCGTCCGCCGGGATAGATCTCGGTCAGGATGAAATGGATGAAGCGCAACAACGACATCGTCTTCTTCAGCCCCCGCCGCTCGCCCTCTTCGGCGGTGGGCACCACGATGGAATGCAGGAGCATCACTCCGTCGTCGGGCAGGACGCGGTGGCACATGGTGAAGAAGTCGTCGTAGCGCTCGTAGGTGCCGACGCCATCGGCGAAGTGCTCGAAGGCCCCCAAGGACACGATGCGGTCCACCGGTTCGTCGAATTCCTCCCAGCCCTGCAGTCGCACCTGTTTCGAGCGTGGGCTGTCCATTTCGGCGAATTTCTGTGCGCAATGGACCACTTGGTTTTCGCTCAGTGTCAGCCCGATGACATTGACGTCGTACTTCTCGACGGCCCGCCGCATGGTGGAGCCCCAACCGCAACCGATGTCGAGCAGCGTCATCCCGGGCTGCAGGCCCAACTTGCCCAATGCCAAGTCCACTTTGGCCATCTGAGCTTGTTCGAGCGTCATATCGTCGCGCTCGAAATATGCGCAGCTGTAGGTCATCGTCGGATCCAGCCACAGCCGAAAGAATTCGTTGGACCGGTCGTAGTGCGACCGGACGTGGTCGACATCCGGAAGCAGTTCGACGCCCAGGGACCTTGAATACGACCCTGCTGATGAATTCATTTCGGGCACCGGCTTCCTCCCCGACTCGTCCGACCGACGTGAACCGGCCGTACCCGCGCGGGTTCCCGGCGCGCGGGAGGGTCAAACACGTCACCCGATCTGATGGGCAGAACTGGCGGATGCGCCCGTCGCGCTCGAGAAATTGTCGGGCAGGTAAAAAACGACTAGCTGGTCCCGAGCGGGTCGATGGTCGCGGCCACGTAGAGCATCACCGTCGCCGCCGTCGTCATCGTCGCGAAGTCCAGCCCCCGGTCCCGCAGCACCAGCAGCCCGGCCCGATCCTCGGACAGCACCAGGCGCAGCGCGGCGGCCACCCCGGTCCCGATCCCGATCAGCAGCGCGCCGCGCCGCCAGAAGTTCGCCCCGGCCAGCACGAACGCCGCCGTGAAGATCAGCCCGACCAGCAAGATCGGCCACTGCGCGGCGATCACCCGGCGGACATCGGCGGCCCTCACAGCGTGCCCTCGACCCTTTCCACCACGTTGGTCAGCAGGAACGCCCGAGTCAGCGGACCCACCCCGCCGGGGTTGGGCGACACATGACCGGCCACCTCCCACACGTCGGGGTGCACGTCGCCGACCAGCCCGGCGTCGGTACGCGATACCCCGACGTCGACGATCGCCGCGCCCGGACGCACCATGTCGGCGGTGAGCATGTGCGGCACCCCGACCGCGGCCACGATGATGTCGGCCTGGCGGGTCAGCTCCGCAAGATCACGGGTCCCGGTGTGGCACAGCGTGACGGTGGCGTTCTCCGACCGGCGGGTCAGCAACAGCCCCAGCGGGCGCCCTACCGTCACGCCACGCCCGATCACCACGACGTGGGCGCCGGCAATCGGCACCTCGTAGCGGCGCAGCAGGTGCACGATGCCGCGCGGGGTGCAGGGTAGCGCCGCCGGGGTGCCCAGCACCAGCCGACCCAGGTTGGTCGGATGCAGCCCGTCGGCGTCCTTGGCCGGGTCGACGCGCTCCAGTGCGGCGTTCTCGTCCAGATGTTTGGGCAGCGGCAGCTGCACGATGTAGCCGGTGCAGTCGTCGTTGGCGTTCAGCTCGTCGATGGTGTCGTTGAGCTGGGCCGGGCTGCAGTCCGCCGGCAGGTCGCGGCGGATCGAGGTGATGCCGACCTTGGCGCAGTCGGCGTGCTTGCCGCGCACGTAGGCGTGTGAGCCGGGGTCGTCACCGACCAGAATGGTGCCCAGACCAGGCGTGCGGCCCGCGGCGGTCAGCGCCGCCACTCGTGCCTGAAGGTCAACGAAGATCTCGTCGCGCGTGGCCTTGCCGTCCAACGTAATCGCACCCACGCGGACAGTCTGGCATGTCCGCGCGCGACGCCAATGACGACGACCCGCTTCGCCCGGCTTCGCCGCGCTTGCGGTCGCCGTTAAGCTCCGGCTATGCCCGTTCCCGACGTCTTCAGTCCCGCCAAGCTCGGCCCGATCACGTTGCGCAACCGGATCATCAAAGCTGCGACGTTCGAGAACCGCACGCCTAATGCGCTGGCCTCCGACGATCTCATCGAATATCACCGGCTGCCGGCCGCCGGCGGAGTGGGCATGACCACCGTGGCCTACTGCGCTGTCTCGCAAGGCGGGCGCACCTCCAACGACGGGCTGTGGATGCGCCCGGAGGCGGTCGCCGGGCTACGCCGGCTCACTGACGCCGTGCACGCCGAGGGGGCCCTGGTCAGCGCTCAGATCGGCCACGCCGGCCCAGTCGCCGACGCGCGCTCCAACAAGGCCCGCGCCCTGGCCCCGGTGCGGTTCTTCAACCCGATCGGCATGCGCTTCGCCAAGAAGGCAACCCGCGACGACATCGACCTGGTCATCGCCCAGCACGCCGACGCCGCCCGCTACGCCGTGGACGCCGGGTTCGACGCCGTCGAGATCCATCTCGGCCACAACTATCTGGCGAGTTCCTTTCTGAGCCCGCTGATCAACCGCCGCTCCGATGAGTTCGGCGGGTCGCTGGCCAACCGGGCCAAGGTGGCCCGCGGCATTGTGGCGGCCGTGCATCGCGCGGTGGGCGGACAGATCGCGGTGACGGCCAAACTGAACATGGCCGACGGAGTCCGCGGCGGTATCAATCTGGACGAGTCGCTGACCACCGCGAAATGGCTGCAGGACGACGGCGGCCTGGACGCGTTGGAGCTGACCGCCGGCAGCTCGCTGGTCAACCCGATGTACCTGTTCCGCGGGCACGCCCCGGTGAAGGAATTCGCCAGGGTCTTTCCCCCGCCGTTGAGCTGGGGCATGCGGATGACCGGCAACAGGTTCCTGCGCAAGTACCCCTACACCGACGCCTACCTGCTGGACAACGCCCGGCTGTTCCGCGCCGAGCTGTCGATGCCGCTGATCCTGCTGGGCGGTGTCACCAACCGGGCGACGATGGATCAGGCGATGGCCGAGGGATTCGAGTTCGTCGCGATGGCCCGGGCGTTGCTGGCCGAACCGGACCTGGTCAACCGAATCGCCGACGACTCGACCACGCTGTCGGAGTGCATCCACTGCAACCAGTGCATGCCGACGATCTATGAGCGGACGCACTGCGTCGTTACCGGCGCACCGGACGCAACTCGCTAGAGTTGACTCGATGAGTCACCCAGTCCCGCCGGTGCTGACCGTCCGCTACGACGGGTCGCAAGGCACGTTCTCCGCAGGCCACGACGTAGTCATCGGGCGCGACCTGCGGGCTGACATCCGCATCCCGCATCCCCTGGTCTCGCGGGCGCACCTGCTGCTGCGCTTCGAGCAGGGCCGGTGGCTGGGGATCGACAACGGCTCACTGAACGGCATCTACGTCAACGGCCAGCGGGTGCCGGTCGTCGACATCCGGGACGGACAGGCCGTCAACCTCGGCAACCCGGACGGGCCCCGGGTCGCCTTCGAGGTGGGGCGGCACCAGGGTCAGGCCGGCCGGCCGCCGCAGACCGTGTCGATCCAGGTGCCGCAGCCCGGCATCGCGCGCCCGGGCCGGCCGCCGCAGCCGGCGGGCTGGCCGGCGCCGCCCGAACCCGCGCCGTATGCGGATCCGCGGTCGGCCGGGCATCCCGGCGTGCAGCAGCCCTATCGGCCACCGACCGGACCGGCACCGTATCCCCCGCCGCCCGCCCCGCACCGGCCACCGGTGTATCAGTCC
>NZ_LDPO01000035.1 GCF_001021505.1 Mycolicibacter heraklionensis | reverse complement strand
CCCGGTGCCGGAGCCTCCGGCACCGGGGCGGGGGCTGGGGCTCTCGGCGGTGCCGGCTCAGCGGCCGGTACCGGCGGCGCCGACGGCGGTGCCGGTGGCGGCACGGCCGCCTTGGGCGGCGGTGCCTGATGGGTGACGACGTTGGCCCGCACGTCGGGCCGGTGCTGGTTGGCCGCCCGCATGCCCACCGCCAACGCGATCGCCAGCGCCAGCACTCCGACCACGAACAGCGCCGCGACCCCGCCGGTGACCAGCATCGGTTTTCGCTCCCGCGGCTGGACTCCGGTACTGAAGTCCAGCAACCGGGAGTCGACGAGCTCGGGGTCTTCGGCGAGATCGGCAAGCGCGCCGCCCAGAACCGCGCCGCTGTCCGGAAGCGCACTGTAAGCCAACGGCTCGTTGTCTGCGGTGACGTTGTAGTCCACCTCGTAGTCCACCCCGTCGGGCGCGATGTAGACGTACCCGGCGCTGGCCAGCGCCGGGTCCAGTTCACCGGTGCCCGGGTCCTGCGCCCAGGCCTGCGCCCGGGTCGAGGACGTGAACAGCGGGGCGTGCGCACTGGCCAGCGCCGCCCCGCGGGCCAACGCCATATCCGGCTCCTCCGGCACGCTGACCGGCAGTGGGGTGGCTTTGTCCAACTCCGGCTTGATCATCGCCACGTTGACGCCCGAGCCCACCACGAACAGGCCGTCGGGCTGCGATTCCAGTCGTTGCGCCCCGGCGACCAGCTCGGTGATCTCGCCGACCGCGCTCTCGTCATCGGGCGACAGCGGCTGGCGGTGGATCTCGCTGATCGAGCCGTCGTCGGAGCTGACGACGGCCAGCGTGGCCGCTTCGGGCTCGACGAACAGCAGAGCAGTCCGGGCGTAACGCGTCGCACTGCCCACCGACTGGGCCAGCGCCGCGGCGGCAAGAAACGCCGACACCAGCATCACGTTCTCGACCTTGCGGCCGGCCAGCGCCTCGCGCAGCGCGGTCGCGTCGTCCGGATTACTCCAGGTCACGCCGGTGGAGCTGAGCTGATAGCCGCCCTCGCGGGCTCCCTCGCGAGTGCCCAGGATCGCCGACACCACCCGCTCCGGGGCGGTTTGAGCCCCGTCGATGACGTCGAAGTCGTCGTGCTCCACGGTGACCCCGTCGGCGTTTTCGCCTTCCACCAACACCATGCGGACCGCCGAGGGCGCCACCGACACCCCAAGAACGATCTCCACGAAACCTCCCCTGCTACTGCTATCGGCCAGGTATGTGGGCCGAACCCCCACCAGGGCTGGCCGATACCGGCTTCATCGCAGCCGCGAGGCGGCCGTCAGATCCGAGGGCTAACCGGACTTGATGAAGTTCTGGTACGAGCGGGACGGCGTCGGCCCGCGCTGGCCCTGATATTTCGACCCTACGCGCGTACTGCCGTAAGGGTGCTCGGCCGGACTGGTCAATCGCAGCAGACACAGCTGGCCGATCTTCATACCCGGCCACAACGTGATCGGCAGATTCGCCACGTTGGACAGCTCCAAGGTGATGTGCCCGGAGAAGCCGGGATCGATGAAACCCGCGGTGGAGTGGGTCAGCAGGCCCAGCCGGCCCAGGCTCGACTTGCCTTCCAGCCGGCCGGCCAGATCCTCCGGCAGGGTGCAGCACTCCAGCGTGGAGCCCAGCACGAACTCGCCGGGGTGCAGCACGAACGGCTCGCCGGGTTTGGGTTCGACCAGCGTGGTCAGCTCGTCTTGCTGTTGAGCGGGGTCGATGTGGGTGTAGCGGGTGTTGTTGAACACCCGGAACAGGCTGTCGAGGCGAACGTCCACGCTGGACGGCTGAACCAGGGCGTCGTCGAACGGGTCGATGCCCAGCCGGCCAGCGGCGATTTCGGCCCGCAGATCGCGATCGGAGAGCAGCACGGCACGAGCGTATCCGCAGACCCGAGGGTTCGGTCGAATGACCGGGCCCCGCGTCATGGCTGGGCCCCAGGTCATGGCCGCCGAGTGTGCGGTTTGGTTGGATTTTCGGCCGTTCGGCCAACGATTCCGCACACTCGCGAGGCGGCGAGGCGCCCGGGTGCTAGCCTGCTAGCGCACCATGCCGATGTAGTTCAATGGCAGAACATCAGCTTCCCAAGCTGAATACGCGGGTTCGATTCCCGTCATCGGCTCCATCGGCTCCACGCTTGACCAGCGAAAACCCCTCACTTCACCCACGGGACGATGGGCACGAACGGGCGGTTGGCGTTGTGCCAGAAGTGGTCCAAGGCGGTCACTGCGGTGTCGTGAGTGATCAGCCAACGCCCGCCCTGCTGTGACAGCACGATGGCCTCGGGCGCGCTCTCTTCATGAAAGCCCCCCACGGAAGTGACGGTCGCTCCGGCGGAGTCGTCCGGCGCGGGCTGAATGTCGGACACCACGAACTGGTAGGGCAGCAGCCCGGCCTCTTGGGTCTCGCGCAGACGCTGATCGATCGTCTGCGCTTCTTCGGGACTGAAGCCAGGGGTGACGACGTTTCCCTTGTTCGCCGCCGGGATGTCCGGGTTGGTCAGCTCGGCCATCGCGGCCAGCACCTCATCGGGAGTGGGAACAGGTTCGGACGCAGAGCAGGTTGCGGGAGTGGCCAAGCCCGCCAGCGCAGCAGCGAGCAATACCGAGGTCGCGGCGATTCTCATGGCGCAAAGCTAACTTCGTTATGTGTCAACGATGTTTTGCCTTTGCAACAGCAAATGAACTCTGACAGGTCGCAAACAAGGCTCTCAGCAGGGAGTAGGGTCGTTTCGCGCCGAGATCTGGGGTGTTCGACAACGGTTTCCACTACAGCGATTCGCGCCGGTAGCACAATCACCCGTATGGGTCTTTTTCCGAAGCCGCACGCCACCCTCACCGACGCCGAGGTCGCCGACGCACTGAGCCGCGCGGTCGCGGTGATCGACCCGCTGCTCGACCTGCTCGCCGAGGCTGATCCCATCGGGCTGCGCAAACGGACCCGCCGACTGCTCACTCCGCCCCGCGGGCTGAGCCAGCGCATCCGCCGATTTCGGCTGCGGCGGCGCCGCAACGAGGCCGGCCGCGGCGCCAGCGTCACCAACCGCGCCCTCAACGCCGGGGCGCAGCTGATCAACGCCGCGGATCTGCCCGGCACGGCGGCGTGGGAGCGGATGAGTCGCGAGCAACGCGTGCACTGGTGGGTGCACCGGGTCGGTGCGCTCAACACTCTGGTGGTCGCCTCCCCCGGGGCGTTCGGATGGCTGGCCCGAGTGGTCCCGGTGGGCGAGTTGGCGGGGTTCGTCAACCACGCCATCGTGTTGTGCGCGCTGGCCCGCGAGTACGGGGTCACCGACCGGCGTGCGCAGGTGCGACTGCTCGCCGAGGTGTTGTGCGGTCGGCATCTTCCCGAAAGCGTCGAGGTACCAACACAACCCGCTACCCCGCCGCTTCCCGAGACGCCGCCGCCGGGCTGGAAGCCGCTGCAGTCGATCACGTCATCGACCCCGGTGATGATCACCCGCAGCGTCTGGCAGCTGGCCGGCATCCTGCGGGCAACTTTCGACGAGGTGAGCAAGCGACCCCACCCGAAGAAGCTCTACCAACGCCTGGGTTCGCTGCCCGGGTTCGGTTTGTTCGCAGCCTATTTCGGCGAGCGAGGCGCCCTGATCCGAGCGGCCGAACAGGGCGTGACCTGGCTCGAGGCCCACGAAGACAATTCCCGCGGCGCCGGAGAAATAAGCCCGCTCTAGAAAACCCTGATCCAGTCGACCAGCATCTCCGCGGGGTAACTGCCCGGCCCGGGATCGCCGCCACCTGAACCGGCAACCGCCAGATTGAACACCGAAAATACTTGGTAGCCAGGGCTATTGAACGGCCAGTCCGCGATCGAATTCGCCGGAACGGTGAAGTAGGGCGCGGCTCCGTCTACGTAATCGCGCCAGAAGGCGATACCGTCGGCGTCCCAGCGGCACCGCCAGGTGTGCCAGGCGGTGTCCATCGAGATCTGGTGGGTCGCCCATTCCGCACCGTTCGCCCTGGTGTGGACGGTGGTCGCCGACGGCCAATTGCCGTTCCCGTACCACTCCAGCACGTCGATCTCGCCTTGATCCTCGTTGCCCATCCACCAGGCGGGCCAGGCGCCGGCGGTCAGGCAGTTGAGTTTGATGCGGGCTTCCCAGGTGTGGCCGATACCGCCCATCCACCGGCTCTGGACTTTACCGCTGTAGTAGGTGCCGCCGTCTTTCGCGGCGCGCAGCACGAGGTTCGACTTGCCGTCGACGAACACATTCTTGCGATCGTCGCGGTATTGCCCGACGTTCTCGGGTCGCTCCCAGAACGTCGGGTCCTTCATCGATTCCCGGGCCTGCGCCACCATCCATTTCGCAGGGTCCGGCGCGGAACCGGCCGGGCCGTCGAACTCGTCGCTGAAGAGGTAGGTCTGCGACGGGGCGGCGGGCAGCGGGCGGACGGGCCCCGGTCCGGCCCAGGCCTCCGGCAGGCGCATCCCGGCGGCAAGCATGCCGAATCCCGTCGTCAACATCAGGCTGCGTCGATTCATCTCGGGCACCTACGCATGAAACCACTACAGCGGCCAGGGCATCAATGGCAGAAGCCCCGCACACCTGAAGGTGTGCGGGGCTTCTGCAGTGTGTTGTAGCGAGCTACTAGCCGACGATCGGAGCCGCGCCTTCGCCACCCTGGCCACCAGCGCCCGGGGTAGCTTGGCTGCCGCGGGCACCAGCTGAGCCCGGCGCGCCAGGGGTCTCTCCGTTGGCGCCCCCGCGGCCACCGTCACCACCGTCACCCGCCCAACCCAAACCATTAGCGCTGCCGCCGGCACCGCCGATACCACCTTTGCCGCCAGCCGCAGTCTCACTGCCACCTCCGGTACCACCGGCGCCTCCGGTACCACCGGATCTGCCATCGATGCTGTCCGGCGTGCCACCGACGCCGCCCGCACCGCCGACGCCGCCGTTGCCGCTGGTCGAAGTGCCACCGGTACCGCCGGTGCCACCGGTACCGCCGTCTGCGTTGTAACCGCCAGCACCGCCAGCGCCGCCTGTGCCACCGTTGCCACCATCACCGATCGTGCCGGCGCGGCCGCCGAGCGAACCCGCGGTTCCAGCCTTCGCACCGGCCTCGCCGCCCTCGCCACCGACCCCGCCTTGGGCAGCGGCGGTGAACCTAGGATCATGGAGGCTGCCGTCACCGCCAGCGCCACCCTCGCCGCCGACACCACCGACGCCGGAGTTACCGCCGCTACCGATGAGCGAGCCGCCGCTGCCCCCATTGCCGCCGGCACCGCCCTTGCCACCAGCGCCACCGGCTTCAGCACGCGAGTTGACCGCTGCGGCGCCGTCAGCTCCGGCACCGCCGGTACCACCCTTGCCGCCATTACCACCGTTACCGACCATCGACGCAACACCGCCATCGCCGCCGATACCGCCGACGGCGCCCTCAGCACCGGTACCGCCGGCGCCACCGTTGCCGCCGTTGCCCATCAACGAGCCACCAGCACCGCCGTCACCACCGTTATTGGTGCCGTCGATCACGTTGCCGTCGGCGTCTTTGAAGACGCCCAGCAAACCGGCGCCACCGTCACCACCGTTACCGATCAGGCCCGCGTCACCACCGGCGGAACCGGCGACACCGCGGCCGCCGTCTCCGAACAGCAGACCACCGTCGGTGGCCTCGGTCAGCACGCCGCCGTTGACGAACGCGTTAGCACCGTTGCAGATCAAGCCGCAGCTGTCTCCCGTGGCGAACAGCGTGTTGATGCCGGTGCCATCAAAGATCGGAATGAGCAGTTGGCCCATCGAGTGGATGCCGCCGTAGATCACGTCGTAGATGCCGTCCAGGCCAAAGCCGGCCGCGGAGCCGGGCAGGTCCGAGCCGTCGAAGCTCGCGGCGCCCTCGGACAGGTCTCCCCAAGAGAACGAAACCAGCAGCGAGTCAATGGCATCGTCCAAATCGAAGTCGGCGTGTGCGGCCGGAGCGGCGGCCAGCGGGCTCAAGCCCAACGCCAGAAACGCACCAACGGCGCTGGTAGCGCCGATCAAGTGGCGGCGGATGCCGTTGTGAACGTGAGCCATCTAAGAGGTCCCCTCGCGCAGACTGCCTGTGATACAGCCATTATTTTCCCAAGATTTACTTGGTTTCCTGCGGGGCGACGTTACCGGAGCGCCGCCTAAACCAACGCCCAATACGCTGGGGCTCGACAGCAGTCCAGCACTATGGCGCCCAACTGAGCTGCGGAAACCTTCCTTGAGTCAAGGAATGATGTGATTTATGTCATATCTCAGGGCGGGCACAGGAACGTGAGGTGACAGCCCGCCGTCACAGCAGCCCCTCTAGAACACCCGCACCCAGTCGATCAGCATGTCCGCCGGGTAGCTGCCCTGACGGGCGTCCCCGCCGCCGGATCCGCCGATGGCCAGGTTCAGGATCGGGAACACCGTGTAACCCGGGTCGTTGAACGGCCACTCCCGGCCCGGCTCGTCGATGTTCTCGATGCCGACGGCCGGAACGGAGAAGTACGGCTCCATGCCTTCGACGTAGTCCTGCCAGAAGTACATCCCGCTCTGGTTCCAGGTGACGCGCCAGTTGTGCCAGTTGCCGTCGACCGGAAACGCGAAGGTTTCGAACGCGGTGCCGTAGGGGTTGGCGTGCACGGTGGTGCCCGACGGCCACTCGCCGTTGCCGTACCACTCCATCAGGTCGATTTCGCCCTCACGGCCCGGGTCGTCGTTGGACAGCCACCATCCGGGCCAGCAGCCCGCGGTCTGGCAGTTCAGCTTGATCCGGGCTTCCCAGGTGGTGCCGATGCCGCCGCGCCAGTTGCCGTGCACCAGGCCGCCGAAGAAGGTGTTGCCCTCCTGGGTGCCCCGGATCACCAGGTTGGAGTTGCCGTCGAGGAAGACGTTCTTGCGGCTGTCGCGGTACTGGTAGAAGTACTCGGGCCGGTCCCAGCCGACGGGGCGACGAATCGGGGTGCGGTGGTTGGAGATCGTCCACTTCGAGCGATCGGGGGCCGAGCCGGCCGGGCCGTCGAACTCGTCATGCCAGATGAAGGCACCGGACTTGGCAGCGGCCGCTGGCGGGGTCGCAGGGGCGGCCGGGTCGGCGGGGGCAGCCGGCGGCTGCGCCGGGTCGCCTGGCGCTCCAGGGACCGCGGGAACGGCTCTGGCCTGGGGGGTCGGGGCTGCGGCGGCCAATGCGCCGGCACCCAGCATCATCATGACTTGGCGGCGGTTCATCTCGGGCACGGTGGCAATCTAACCCACACCGCACCGGTGTCAAACAAGGCAAGCCCGCCCGCGTGGCCTATGTCACCTCGTCGCCCTCGGCGCTGTCGTCGAGCACACCGACGGCGATCCCGTAGGGCAGGAACCGCACCCGGCGCTTCGGGTCGGGGTTGCGCTGGCTGGCGCGCAGCGCATCGATCTCGGTGGCGTAGACCTGCTCGACCCGCGCGGCGCCGTCGTCGCCGACGGTATAGATAGCCCACACCCCGTCACCGGTCTCGCCGGTGGTCGCCGGCTCGGCCCGAGCGGCGCGGGCCAGATCGGCGAAGATGGCACCCCAGCCCGCCCGGTCCCCGGCGGCACCGAACGTGCCGGAGAAGCGGTCGAATGCCGCGCGCAGCCCCTCGCCCGCCTCACGCATCATTCGGTCCAAATCTTCGGAATCGAATCCGAACGCACCGCTGTCACCCATTGCGAGCCCCTTTCACGCTGGTCGCCACACCCCAGTGTGCCTGCGCGGGGCGGATCCGGCCACGGTCTCAGGCGACGCCGGCCGGCTCGCGTTCGTCGATCAACCGGCGTCCGCTGCTCAGCCGCCGGCGCATTTCAGCCAGGTAGTAGCGCGCCGGCAGCCAGCGAATCGTCCGTGGCACCAATCGGTACACCGGCGGCAGCACCGTCAACAACGCGTCGAACAACCGCTGATCGCGGGGACTCCATTCCCAGTGCAGCTCCTCGCGCAGCCGCGTCGGCAGCAGTCCGCGGGTGATCCACCGATTCAACGGCATGGCGAGCCGGATCGGCAGCGGCGCCTCGCGGCCGCTGAACAGATCGTGGGCGAACGCTCGCACGTGGTCATCGATGGTCAGCTCGTCGAGTTTGCCCTGCCAATACCGTTCGAAGTCGGCCCTGGTGGGCGGCCACATCTCCGGCTTGACCTGCAGCGCGGTGCCGTAGATCGCCGACTGCTGGTACAGGCGCTCGGCCGTTGCGTCGTCCATCGGGCCCAAGAAACGCTCGTAGAGGTCCTGCCCGTTCTTGTACAGCGTGGCCGCCACCCACAGCTGCAGGTCCGGGTCGAATCCGTTGTAGGACACCGGACTGTCGGGCCCCGACTTCACCGGGACGTGCGCCTGGTTGACCATCTTGACCAGTGCGCGCCGCTCGTCGTCGGTGCCCAGCGTGACGCAGTAGATGTAGGTCATGGTGGTGCGCAGCCGATCCAGCGGCCGATTGAGCACGGTGCTGTGGTTGGCGACGCCGTGTCCGACACCGGGCTCGGCCAGTTGCAGCAGGACTGTGACGCCCGCCCCGAGGTAGAGAAAGCCCTCCCCGACGTAGTCGGCCAGGTTCAGGCCCCGGTCGATCGGGGGGCGCGATTTGCGGATCGCCATGGTCACTCCCTCTCTGTTGCAACAATATGACGTTAATTGTTGCAACGTTGCCTGCGGTTGGGAATGGACTTTCGGCCCTTTTCGGGCGGTAGATTCGACACCGATGGCCGCCAACCCGCTGTTCGCGCTGCTCAGCAATCCGGATGAGTCGGGCTCCGATGCCCGCATCCTGCAAGCGGCGCTGGAGCAGTTCGCCCTGACCGGAGTCCGCCGGACCAGCACCGACGACATCGCCCGCCGCGCCGGCGTCAACCGGGCCACCCTCTACCGACGGCTCGGCGCCAAGAAGGAGATCGTCGCCGCCGCATTCCTCTACGAGGCCGGCCGGGTGCTGACGCAGATCGACTCCGGCACGGGAGTTTTGGCCGATCAGCCCACCGATGCCGAGATCGACGACTACATCGTGCGGTTCTGCACGATCACGCTGATCACGGTGCGGGAGAACCGCTTGCTCCTGCAACTGCTCGAGGTGGACAGCGACGAGACACTGCGGGCCCTGACCGTGGGGGCCGGCAACGTGGTGGAACTGGCGTCGGCCTTTCTTGCCGAGCGCATCCGCATGGTCCGCGAGCGATCCGGCGGATCCACCGACCCCGCCGAGATCGGTTCGCTGTCAGCGGTTCTGGCCCGGCTCACCCAGTCGCTACTGCTGACTCCGGACGGGCCTCCGCAGGTGCGCACCCGAGAAGAGATGGCGGCGTTCTCCGCAGCAGTGCTGGTGCCCCTGATCCGGGGGCAAGCGCGCGGCTAGTTCTCCGGAACGGTGATCGGAATCGGGATCGGCACCAACGGAATTCGCAGGTATTCGGTGGTCATCGGCACGGTGGTGGTCGGCGGCACCGTGGTACTGGGTGGTTCGCTGGTCGTCGGCGGAACCGTCGTGGTCGGCGGCGTCGTGGTAGTCGTGGTGGGCGGCGCCGTCGTGGTGGTCGTGGTGCTGGTCGGCGCCTCGGTGGTCGTCGTGGTGGGCGGCGCCGTCGTCGTCGGCGGCGGCGGCTCCGTGGTGGTCACCGGCGGCGGGGCCGTCGTGGTGGCCACCGGCGGCGGCGGTGGCGCACTGGGCGTCGGGGTCGGCGGTGCCACGGCACTGGTCTCGAGCGGCGCCGGCGTCTCGTCGTGCTGACCGCGGGTCAAACTGTAGAGCGCCCCGGCGACGGCGATCAGCGCCACCAGGATGCCGACGCCGAGTGCCAACCGGGGTAGCCGCGAAGGTGCGCGACGGCCGGGGGCCGGCGCAGCCGGCACCGAGACCGTCGGGCGGCGGCCGGTACCCAGATCCTGGTCGTAGTAGGGGTCCTCGACGTAGGGCACCGGTTCGGCACCAGCACTGCCGTCCTCCTGCGACCAGGCGAACGCATCCACAACAGCACCGGAACCCGGAGCAGACATCACGGTCGGCGCCATGTCGGTCGCGTCGACCGCTTCTGCTTCCCTGGTGGCCTCGTCGTCCTGCGGGTCATACATAGCTGACTACCTTGGATCGACAACGGCTGGAATGGCCTCACCATAGGCGGGGCCGAACCGTTCAGGATCGCCGACACACCGGCGGTCGGCGGGCTATCAGCGGATTCACACCACGGTCAGCGGCAGCGATTTGCGGGTGCGGAACACGAAATCCGCACCGCTGCTGACCTTGGTCACCATCACCTCGGGCAGTTCTTTCGCCTCGGCGTCGGTCTCGGTCAGCCGGGCCACCCACTCGGTATCCGACCCCTCGACCTCCACCCGCAGGTGCGGGTTCACGGCGGTCGCGATGGCCTGCAGCGGGTTGAGGTCCTGCGGCGAGCACAGCGTGATCCAAGCGCCGTCGTCGTGTGCGGGCGAGGGGTGCACCGCAATGGTGTCCTCCCCGATGTCGGCATTCACGTAGCCGATCGGATTGAGCAGCGGGTGCAGTTCGAAGGTGCGCAGCGCACCCCCGATGTCCTCAGAAAGCTTCAGCGCATTCTTGATTCGCAGGGCACCCAGCCCGGCCAGGCCGGTGAGCTGACGGCGGCCCACCGATGCGGCCAGCTCATCGGAGTCCGCCCTGGCACGCACCGCGAGCGCGAACGACAGGTAGAGCAGGTGCATCTGCAAACACACCTCGTCGGCGATGCGGACCAGCGCCGAATGGGAGAACGCGGTGAAGTCGACGTCGGACAGCAGCGGTCCGGCGTAGTCCGCCAACCCCTCGTCAGCGGCGTCGATATCGTCGAGTTGCCAAGTGGCCGCTTTGCTTTCGCCGATCACCGCCAACGCGGGAATCGGCTGGGCCGGCGGGTAGGACTCGTCGATGATCACGGTCCAGTGGCAGTGCGGCTGGCGGTCTGACGGCGTGCGGGGCGGTCGGTGCACGGGACGGCACTGCGCGTGGACGTTGGTGGCCACCGCGGTGGCGTCGAACGTCGGATCCTCGATCGTGTGGCACATGCCGAAGACGTAGTCGTCGCCCATCGGCTCCACGTCGAGCAGCGCGCCGCAGCTGGCCAACTCGAACTCGCCGTTCCAGCGGTCATGGACGGTGAAGCGAAAGTCCATGAACTGCGGCGGTGAACCGATGTCGAACTGCAGGCCCTTGAAGATGGTGAACACGTCGTCGCCGGTATAGCCCAGCGCGCGCTGCATGCGCCGGGTGTAGATGGGACTGGACCCCGCCCACTCCTCGATGGCGATCTGCACCATCTCCTCGCGGCCGAACTCGGATATGCACCAGGCCATTCCGGAACGGTCGATCATGTGCCCGATCAGCAGCAGTTCGGGCACCAGCACAGCCAACTGCTCACGGGACAGCGACGCATACCTCGATTCGGTCACGAGCCAAAAAATAGTCGCGTCTATGTTATAAAGTCAACAATGACTATTTCCGCTGGTTCCACCCGGGCTTCGGGACCCTCCGGGCCGACCCGGCGAACCAGCGCACCCCGCAAGCGCGGTGACGACACCCGAGCCCGGATCATCGACGAGACGGTGCGCTGCATCACCGATGAGGGTTTCGGCGCGGCGACCGCCAAACACGTCGCCGAGCGCGCCGGGGTCACCTGGGGGGTCATCCAGTACCACTTCGGGGACCGCAACGGCCTGCTGATGGCTGTGGTCGACGACGGAGTAGCCGAACTGCTGACCAGCCTGTCCGCCGTCGACGTCAGCGAGCTGGGACTGCGTGAGCGCATCGAAGCCGTCGTCGACACCGCGTGGCGCTGCTACGCCAGCCCGACTTCGCTGGCCGCGTTCGAGATCCTGCGGGCCACCCGCGGCAGTTTGGGTGAGCAGTCCCACGAGCACCTGCTGCAGATGAACTCAGCGATCAACGGATTGGGCCGGCTGGTCTCCGACGACCCCGCCGACGCCGGTGTGGCCGAGGTGATCTGGGCAGCACTGCGGGGAATCGTGTTGGCGCAGATGATCATGGGCGGGCCCATCGACTGGCAGACCGAGCGGCGGGTGCTGATCGACATGGTCGCCCACTACCTGCAGCGCGATCGCGGTCAGCCGATCAGGCGCTAGCCCGTCCGCCAGTGCGACGGAAGCGGCTGCCCTTCACGCTGTCGGGTGTGATACGCCCAGGACGAGGCCAGCCAGCCGCTGCCGTTGGTCAGCGTCGTGACCGGCTTGCCGTCCTGATCGTCGTTCTTGCCGTTGGTCTTCTGGTTGCGGCGGCCGGTGGTATCGGGCGTGGCACCCTGGCCTGCGGTGGTTCCCATCATCGCCTCCTGGCACGCCATTCCCGGCGGCATTCCGACGGCGACCGGCAGCGGGGTCTCGGCGGCGGCCAGTGTGTAGGCGACCGGCTGCATCTCCGGGGCGGCGGTGGCCCAGCTGGGCGGCACCGACAGCCCCCCGATCGGGATCGCCCTGCCCACACCCGGACCCATCACCGGCGTCGTGGACGCCGACAGCACCCCGCGCGGCCCGATCCCCTCGAAGGTCAGCGCGCCCTCGGCCCCACCGCGGACGTACACCAGCCGTCCCCAACCGGCGCCGTTGCTGAGCACGGTGTACAGGCTGGAGTCGAAGCTCAGGCCGCTGGTGGCGATGCTGCTGAACGGCGTCAGCTGGCCCAACTCGGAGGTCAAGGCTTCCCACCACGACGGCGGATCCGTCGTGGCCGCGGGATTCACCAACTGCTGCAGCGTCGTCTGGATGGCGCTGTTGAGCTGGGTCAGCGCCGGGCTGTTGCTGCCGGCGGCGTGTGAGGCCGCCGCGGACTGGGCGCCGGGCCCGGCCGGGTTGGTGGTCTGCGGCGGCTGGTCGAGTTCCGGCAGGGCGCTGGCCGGCATCGCCGCCGCCGCGTAGCCGTACATGGCAACGGCGTCTTGGGCCCACATCTCGGCATACGCAGCCTCTGCCGCGGCGATGGCCGGCGTGTTCTGGCCGAAGAAATTGGTGGCGACCAGGGTGGCGAGCAGGGTCCGGTTGGCGGCCACCACGGTCGGCGGGACGGTGGCGGTGAAGGCGGCCTCATACGCCGCGGCAACCGCCTTGGCCTGTATCGCGGTCTGCTCGGCGTTGGCGGCCCCGGCCTGCAGCCACGCCACGTACGGGGCCGCCGCATTGGCCATCGCCACGGACGTCGGGCCGGACCACGCGTGCCCGATCAGACTCGAGATCACCCCGGAGTAGCCGGCCGCGGCCGTCTCCAGTTCGGCGGCCAGGGCATCCCAGGCGGCCGCCGCGGTGAGCATGGGCGCTGCCCCCGGGCCGGTGTACATCCGGCCGGAGTTGACCTCCGGGGGGAGGAGCGCGAAGTCCATGTCGTCGGGGGATTAACCTGCGGCCGGCGGGCGGGGCACCACGGTCCGGCGATGGGCGGCGGCGCGCGACGTCGCCGCACCCAGACCGCGCCCGGCCAAGGTGCCGAGCATGGTCTCACCGAACGCCCCACCCGGCACGCTCCCGGCCAGTGCCGGTGCCGCCGGCGCAGCGGGGGCAGGTAGCGGCGCGCCCGCCGAGGTCAGCGTGACCGGCATCGCCCAGCCGTGGGGCACCGACAAGGCGCCGATCTTGAGCGCGTTGCCCGCGCTCGCCGACGACCCGACACTGCCCAGTCCGGCGCCCAACCCGCCGAGCCCGGATTTGCCCAGTCCCAGGCCGCCCAGGCCCAGGCCGGCCGGGCCGATCTTGGGCGGGTGCAGGATTTCGTCCAGGCCGCCGGGGTTTTCGGCCTGGAACGCGGCCAGACCGATCCCGTTGTTGATGTTGCTGAGCATGTTCGCCGTGCCGGACCAACCGGTCATCGTGGCACTCAGGCCCTGGGTGGCCAACCCCGTGAACGGCGAAATCTGACCGATGATGGAGATCAACGACGTCAAGATATCGGTGGCTGCACCGTCGCCGGCCGCCGCAGACCCGGCCTGGGCGACGGCGGCGGACTGGGCGGATTGGCCGGCCGCGTTGGTGGTCTGCGGCGGCTGGCTGAACTCGGTCAGCGCCGACGCGGTCGCCGAGGAACTGGCGTAGCGGTACATCGCGGCCGCGTCCTGGGCCCACATCTCGGCGTATTGACGCTCGGCCTCGCCGATCGCGGGGGAGTTCTGCCCGAAGAAGTTCGTGGCGACCAGCTGCTTCAACAGCACCCGGTTGGCGCTGATCACCGGCGGGGGAACCACCGCCGCCACCGCGGTCGAGTACGCCTCCGCGGCGGCGACAGCCTGGCGGGCCGTCTGTTCGGCCTGAGTGCCGGTGCCGCGCAGCCAGGTCACGTACGGCGCCGCGGCGGCCGCCATCGCCGTGGCCGCCGGGCCGGTCCACGGACCGGTGGCCAGGCCTGACGTCACCGAGTCGTAGGTGGCCGCGGTGGTGTGCAGCTCGGCAGCCAGGTTCTCCCACGCGGAAGCGGCGGTCAGCATGGAGCCGGATCCGGGTCCGGCGTACATGCGTCCCGAATTGATCTCCGGGGGCAGCACCCCGTAGTCCAGGTACACGATGTCTCCTCGCTCACGGCACCAGGTGGTGCCTTCAGCGGTTGCGGACGGCTATTCCGATCCTCACGAAACGGTATGTAAATGAACCGTAGGTTAAGGCGAAGTGGTCAACAGGGTGGCGGGCGGATGAACTGTTAGGCGGGCGTCTACCGGCGCGACGTATCCGGCGCACACCGTACCGATGGTGTTCACCGATGATTCACTTTGATTCCGCTGCTGGTTAATTCAGCTCAGCGATGCTGTTGGCACTGTGATAGATCCACGATGGGCTTTGATCGCGATCGGCGCTACGGCGCTGGTCAGCGCCGCCGCTCCGGCATCCGCCGACCCGGACACCGACGCCACATTCATCAGCGCGATCGAACAGGCGGGTATCGAATACACCAATCCGGCCGACGCCGTCGCCGTCGGCCGGGAGGTCTGCGCCTACCTGGGCGCGGGGCATCACTCAGATGCCGCCGCCCGCGCGGTGCGGATCTCCAACCGCAGCATGTCGGTCAAGAACGCCGCCCGGTTCGTGACGTTCTCCCAAGTGGCGTTCTGCCCCGACTCGATCATCGATTGACGGAGGAGACGATGACGGTTCGCATGCCCGGCAAACTCGCAGTGACGGCCTTCGCGGTGGCCGGTCTGTTGGGTATGGCCACACCGGCGGCTGCCGATCCCGGTGACGGCAACTTCCTCGGCGCCCTCGACAAGATGGGGATCTCCTACCCCGACCCCGCCGACGCGGTCGCCGGCGGGCATTCGGTGTGCGACTACCTCACCTCGGGGCACTCCGCCAATCAGGCGGCCAAGGCCGTGAAGAACGCCAATCCCAGCCTCACCCTGACCCGGGCGTCCCAGTTCGTCAGCATCGCCCGCGCGTCGTACTGCGAAGAGGCCTGAGGAACTACTGCGCGATCGCCATGACCGCGCCCGGGCGCAGCCACTGGATGATCTGCACCAGCTTGGCATCGTCAATGGCCACGCAGCCTGCGGTCGGGCCGCCGTCGGTGGTGTGAAAGAAGAAGCCGGCGCCGTCACCGGGGGTGCGTGCGGTGTTGACTCCCATCACCACAGCGTGCTTGTACTGCGGGATCTCGAGGTTCTCGCTCTCGCTGGTGTCGAACGCGCACTGCGCTTTCTTGCAGACCTGCATGGTGTTGAACGTGGGGCTGTGATCGTCGCCGTCCCACCAGTGGTCGGACCCGACCTGGACATACTGCAGTCCCCCACCGGGATTCGGCGCGGTGCCGAACGCATACGGCAGGGTGAAGACTCCCATCGGGGTGGCCGGATACCCGCTCTTCGCCTTGGGTGCCATGCCGGCCGAACCGACATGGGTCGGGATTCCGGCGGCCACCGGTTGCCAGCCCGACGCGCTGCGCTGGTAGACGTCCATCTTGGCGTCCGAACCGCCTACCCCGACAACCGAAATCACCTGACTGGCGTTGCCGACCGAGCGGGCGAACCACGGAATGGCGTCGGCTTGGGCTCCCGGTGCCGCGGTCAGCGCCGCAGCAGCCGTGCACAGGGCAGCGCTGAACACGCTCACAAGTCGGCGCATTCACTCATCATCTGCGCACGCCGGAAGCGGGTCAAACACCGCTCCCGGCGCGCCGGGCCGCGTTCACGGCTCCGCGCGCCGCGGCAGGTCTTCGACCGGCGCCTCACCCTTGAGCAGGCCACGGGACGACAGATAGTCGCGGAAGTACTCGCGGTGTTCGGGACACGTCAGCCAGACCTTGCGACGTTCGGGGGTGTGCAGCTTCGGGTTGTTCCACAGCATGCCGTACACCGCGTCGGCGCTGCAGCCCTTGCGGGAGCAGACGAGCGCGCCCACTGGGTCGGCGTCACTGCTGGTCATCAAGATCATCCTGCGGCGCGCCCGCGGACTCGGTCAACCCCGGTCGCCGCCACGGTTGCAGGACCAGAGCCCACGCCGTCAGATAGGCCCAGCCCAGCGCCCACCCGGCCAGTACGTCGGAGGGATGGTGCACGTTGAGCGCCACCCGGGCAACACCGACCGCGCCCACCACCAGCACGCCGACGCTCACGGCCGCCACCCTGACATTGCGCCGCCGCAGCACCGGCAGCGCCAGCAGCAGCGCGCCGACGCCGATCATCACCCCCAGCGCGTGCCCGGAGGGAAACGAGGTCGAGGACGCCGTGACCAGCGCCGTCACCGGACGCGGTCGGCCGACCGAGCCCTTGGCCAGCACGGTGAGCAGCCCGCTGGCCTCCACCGCCAGCAACAGGAACAGCGCCGCGCGCAACCGGTGACGCAGCACCGCGACCAGGGCCGCCACCATGCCCACCGCCCGGAACACCGCCGGCTCGAAGACGGTGGAGATGCCGTCCCAGAACCGGACCCAGAACGGGTGTTTGACCGCGACGTCGTAGCTCGCGTCCAGTGCGGCGGTGTCGACGCCGGCCAGCCAGGTCCAGTCCTGCCGATAGCCCACCAACATCAGCACGTAGACCGCCGCCGCGGCCGCGACCGAGACCAGCGCCGCCGCACGCGCGGCCGAAGGCGACACCACCTAGTTCCCGCCGCGGGAAGTCCCGACGCCGCGCAGGTCCGGCCAGGGCGGGCGGCGCAGTACCGCCAGGGACGCGATGACCGCGGACAGCAACCCGGTGAGCACCCCCACCAGCGCGATCCGGTTCGCGTCGACCGCGGCGACCCACCTGGCCTTGTCACCGCGGATCACGATCACCCCGAGCGGTGTGGCCGTCACGTCCGAACCGTCCGGGCCCGAGGCGGTGACCCGTGCGGCGGTGATGACCGTCGCCCCGTCCGGGGTCTGATGGGGCTCGCCGTAGACCAGGTTTGCGGCGACGTCGGCGGACAGGTGATCGAGCAGTTGCGAACGTTTCATGACGAGCGTCCCTTCGTGTGGCTCCTACCATGATCCCGTGGCTGATCCTTCGTTCACCGTGCAGGAGCGCCAAGCCGTGTACCGGGTGATCGCCGAACGGCGCGACATGCGCCGATTCGTGCCCGGCAGCACCGTCGACCCGGGCGTCCTGGCGCGCCTGCTGGCGGCGGCCCATGCCGCACCGAGTGTGGGCCTCATGCAGCCGTGGCGGTTCGTCCGGATCACCGACGACGTCCTGCGGCACCGGATCCATGCCCTGGTCGACGAGGAGCGCCATCGCACCGCCGAGGCACTGGGCCGTCGCGAGCAGGAGTTCCTGGCTTTGAAGGTGGAAGGCATCCGCGAGTGCGCCGAGCTGTTGGTGGTGGCGTTGCGAGACGGCCGGCAGGCGCACATCTTCGGTCGCCGCACCTTGCCTCAGATGGATCTGGCATCGGTCTCGTGCGCGATTCAGAACCTGTGGCTGGCCGCCCGTGCGGAGGGGCTGGGCATGGGTTGGGTGTCGCTGTTCGAGCCTGCGGCGCTGGCCCAGCTGCTGGGGATGCCCGCGGATGCCGAGCCCGTGGCGATCCTGTGCCTGGGCCCGGTCCCAGAGTTTCCGGACCGGCCGGCGTTGGAGATCGACGAGTGGGCCTACCGACAGCCCTTGGGCGAGTTCGTCTCCGAAAACACTTGGGAGATCCCATGAAAGACGATGCCGAAGCCGCCGCGGTCCGCGAGGTCTGGTCGTTGCTCGGACTGCCGGGAATCATCGACGTCCACACCCATTTCATGCCCAAGTCGGTGATGGACAAGGTATGGAAGTACTTCGATGCGGCCGGCCCCATGGTCGGGCGCCCATGGCCCATCAACTACCGGATGGATGAGTCCAAACGGGTCGACACGCTGCGCGCCTTCGGGGTACGACGGTTCACCTCGCTGGTGTATCCGCACAAGCCGGAGATGGCGGCTTGGCTCAACCAGTGGGCAGCCCAATTCGCCCGGGACACACCGGATTGCCTGCCCACCGCGACCTTCTACCCGGAACCCGGCGCGGCCGACTACGTCAAAGCCGCGATCCATGCCGGAGTCCGAATCTTCAAGGCACACATCCAGGTCGGTGATTATGACCCGACCGACCCGCTGCTCGACGACGTCTGGGGAGTGATCGAGGACTGCGGCATCCCCGTCGTCATCCACTGCGGCTCCGGTCCGCAGCCCGGCCGGTTCACCGGGCCGGAGCCGGTTCGGCGACTGCTGCACCGCCACCCACGGCTGGCTTTGATCATCGCGCACATGGGTATGCCGGAATACGACGAATTCCTCGATATCTGCCTGGATTCGCCAAGCGTGCACCTCGATACCACGATGGCCTTCACCGCGTTCGTCGACCAGCTCATGCCGTTCCCGACCAGCGAAGATCCGCGCCTGCGCGCCGCGGGTGAACGGATTCTGTTCGGCAGCGACTTTCCGAACATCCCGTACGGCTATCGCGAGGCACTGGACGCGATCACCGCGCTTCCCGGTATCGACGACGCCTGGCTGCGCGGGGTCCTGCACGACAATGCCGCGCGGCTGTTCGCAATCGAGTTACCATCCGGTTGACGTCGCACCGGGGGCCGCAGGGCCAGGGCGACCCGTGAGAAAGGCCGGCGACCGTGAGCACTGACGTCACCCCGCTGAACCCGCCCATCCCGATTCCCGACGTTCCGGGTGCCGATGCCGGAGAACAGGGCCTGCCGCGCCGCAGCGAGTTGTCGTTGCGGGAGAAAGCGATCGTGGACGCGTCGGCTTTCGCCGATATCGGCTTGCGAACCGCGGTTGCTTCCATGGTTGCCGCGGCGATGATCCCGTCGGTGCTCACCACGGCGGTCGGCCGTAAACAGTCGCGGCAGGAGCGTGAGCGGCTGGCGTTCTACGCCGAGCTGGCGTCACACCACGACCCAACCAGATCCTTCCCGGCGCCCCAGGAACTGCCGAGGGTCTCAGCGCGACGGGCCAATCCGATCGCGGAGGGGATCGCTCGCGGCGCCGTCGAAAACGTCTCATTCCGCAGTGGTTTCGACGCCGTCAACCCGGCAATGCGCGACTCCTGGCGCGCCCTGGGCAACAACAACGTCGCGCGGTTCCAGCATTGGCGTCACGACGACGGGCCGCGGCCGACGCTGTGCGTCATCCACGGTTTCATGGGATCGGCCTACCTATTCAACGGCCTCTTCTTCTCGCTGCCGTGGTTCTACCGATCCGGATATGACGTCGCCTTGTTCACGCTGCCCTTCCACGGTCGGCGGGCCGAAAAGTACTCTCCCTTCAGCGGATACGGCTACTTCTCGCACGGTATGTCGGGCTTCGCCGAGGCGATGGCCCAAGCGGTCCACGACTTTCGCTCGATGGTCGACTATCTGGAGTCCACCGGTGTCGACCGCTTCGCGTTGACCGGGTTGTCGCTGGGCGGCTACACCAGTGCCCTGTTGGCCGCCGTCGAACCCCGACTGCAAGCGGTGATCCCGAATGTGCCGGTGGTTTCCGTCGAATCCGAGATCCGCGACTGGTTTCCCGCCAACCTGGTACTGGCGGGCGGACAACGGCTGGGGCAGGTCGGCGGCGACGAATTCGTCGCCGCGACGGCCTACCACTCACCGCTGAACTACGCCCCGCTGGTGGCCAAGGAACGGCGACTGATCATCACCGGCCTGGGCGACCGGCTGGCACCACCGGAGCAGTCTGAAATGCTCTGGCACCACTGGGATCGGTGTGCGCTGCACTGGTTTCCGGGAAACCATGTGCTGCACGTCAGCCAACCGGCCTACCTGCGCAGGATGACCGCATTCCTGCGGCCCTACATGTTCTAGCTACGCGCGGCCGCGGGTGCCGCTGCGACCGGCCACCGCAGGCCGGCGAGATCGTCGCCGGTCAGGGCGGCGTGGCCGTCCAATCGGCTGCCGGACAGCGGGTGCAAGCTCAGCAGCGCACTGCGGTGATTGCCCTGCTGCGGCAGCAGTCCGGTCAGCGGGGCGCCGCCATCCGGAGCGGACCCGGTGCGCAGCGCGCACGCCGCGGCGACGGTCTGCTGGCCGTCGTCCTCGGCGAATTCCAGCACCGTCCAGGTCTCGCTGGCGTTGACGGCCTGGATCCGGCTGATCGTGTCGGCCAGTGCGGCGTCGATCCCCACCTGGTAGGCGGCGACGTGGTCGCCCGAGCCGTCGACAACCGAACGCCACGTTTCCCGGGCATTCCCGTCGATCAGCGAGGGGATCTCATCGTCGGCGACCACAGTGGTGTCCCAACCGATTTCGCGAAGATGGTCGGCGAGACGCCGAACGGCGACGTCGACGGTCCGCTGCAGCGGGATGGAAGCCGAGCGGGCCTGCAGCGCGGCCAGATTCGGTGCGGCAGCGTACGTCAGGCCGATCCAGGTGTCGGTGGTTCCCGCACCGCCATCCGACCGGGTGCCCCGGCTGGTGATGCGCACCGTGTCGGCCCGCAGACCGTATCGGTTCAGGTAGCTCGCGATCAGCGACAGCGGTACAGCGTTCCCCGCCGCCGAGTCCGTGATGCGCAGCGCCCCTGTCGCCCGCGCGCCAGCAGCGTCCCGGCGGTCGGTGTGGGCGCCGCCGCGCGAGCGCAACATGGCGAACCGGCGGCGGGCGATCGTGGTGAAGTGCAGGCCCCGCCACCACCCGAGCAGCAGGATCGGCACGATGATGCCCGCGGCAAGCGCCCAGCGCTCTGCGGTGGTCTGCCAGGGGTTCGCCATCAGCGCCGGCACCACGGCCAGCAGCACCAAGGTGATCCGGGCCGGGCCGGGCCGGGGAATGGTGGTTGGGTGCGAGCTCACAGCTGGTCTTCCTTTCGTCGGCGAGCGGCCGCCGCGGCGCCAGTGGCGACGGCGACGACCAACCCGGCCAGCAGTGCGGTTCCGGCGAAGGCCACGATCCGTGGCGCCGGGTCCTCGGGTTGCGGCGCCGGGGGTGGGGAGATCTTCTTCGCGGGTGCGGCGGCCGGATCCGCGGCCGGGGGCAATTCCCAGGTCAGCGCGGCCACCGGGTCGATGATTCCGGCGCCCACCACGTCGGACGGCGCGCGCGCGGAGTTGTGGGCGGTGGAGACGATCCGGTGCGCGACCTGCATCGCGTTCAGGTCGGGGTAACGACCGCGGACCAGTGCGGCCACGCCCGCCACGTAACCGGCGGCGTAGCCGGTGCCACTGAGCGGCACCAGCCGGCCCTGGTTGCCGGGCAGCGCGTTGGCCAGTCCGCCGTCTTCGCGGTTGCTCACCGAGACGATCTCCTCGCCGGGGGCGGCCACGCCGACCCACGGTCCGGCCATGGTGAATCCGGACGGCCGGCCACTCGACGACAGCGACGCCACCGACAGCACGTAGGGATGCCACCATGACGGCACCGACAGCGACGTCACCCCGGCCCAGTTGCGTGGATCCTGCGGGCGGCTCAGGTCGGTGAGCGCATTGGACTCGCACGCCTCCCCGCCGCCGCCGACCGAACCGGTCTGGCCGGCGTCACCGGCGGCCGCCACGACCAGCGCGTCCTTTTCCACCGCCGCGTAGCGCAGGGCGGCACCCAACGCCGTCTGGTCGACGTTGCGGTCGGCCGGCAGGCAGGTGGTGGTGGAGATCGTGATGACCCGCGCGCCGAGGTCGGCGGCATGCACGATGGCCCGCGCCAGTGCGGTGATGTCAGTGATCACCCGAGTTGTCCGCGGGTCGTCTCCGCCCAGCCGCGGCGAGATGGTCGCCGAAGCGGTCCGCAGGGACAGCAGGCGGGCGGCCGGGGCAACCCCGGAGAAGCCGTCATCACCCGGCTGGCCGGCCACGATCCCAGCAACCAGCGTTCCGTGTCCGTCGCAGTCGGTCAGGCCGTCGGTGGTGCCGATGTAGTCGCCGCCCGGCTCCACCGCCGCAAGGCGCGGGCCCGGCCGTACACCGGTGTCGATGACGGCCACCGTCTGACCCTCGCCGCGAGAGAACTGCCACGCCGCAGGGAGATCGAGCATCCGCTGTCCGGCCGCCGCGGCGCTGAGGTTGCTGCCGGGCAGCAGACCCGAACTGGCGCAGTCGCCGCGCTGTTCCATCGCCGTGACGGGGCCGGGCGCCCCGCTGGGCGGCGGCACCGTCGGGTCGACCGTCGGCGGGGTGATCGCCAGCGCCGGCGCACTGGTCAGCAAGGCAGCCAGCATCGCGACGCCGGCGCCGCGAACCGCCGATCGACTCCGACTGTGTTGTGCGGCAACGGTCATCGAGACAGAACCCAGGCGAAAATGCCGACCAGGTAGGCCATGACCGGAATCAGGGTGGCGTCGACGCCGGAAGCCAGGAAGCCCACCAGCCGCCGGACCGGCAGTGAGTAGCTCTCCGGCGATGCGACGGCCGGGCTCAGGGAGACCACCGCCCACACCGCCACCAAGGCGGCCAGCACCAGCACCGCACCGAAGGCAGCCGCGTACCGGCCGGTGGCCGCGTAGCCGACCAGCAGCGCGATCGCGGTCAGGTGCGGCTCGGCCAGCAGCCAGGCCTTGCACCACGCCGAGTCCCACACCCGGGCACGCAGCACCGAAGCCACCGCGATGCCGGCGACCACGTACCACGCCCAGCCCGAAAGCCCCTCGGGCGCAAAGGCGATGGCCACCGAACCGAGCACAGCGAGCAGCACTGCCCCGGCGATGAAGCCGGTCTGGTGGGCGTCGGTGACACGGACTCGACGAGGCAGGTCCTCCAGCACGCTCTGCGGCAGCGCCGACGGCGTCGGGTCGCCCGGAGCCGGGATCACCGGCAACGGCAGTCGCGCCCACAGTGCCGAAACCTGCGGCGCGGCAACGGTCAGCAACAGCGACGCGGTGATCAGGCCGCAGCCGAGAGTGAGCGGTGGCAGCTCCCAGAACGTCCTGACGGCAGCCGCCGCCAGCACCCCGACGCCGACGACCACCGCGGCGGTGAAGAAGGCGATCCCACGCTCGCCACGACCGCCCGGCGGCACGATCAGACAGATCAGCGACCACGCGCTGACCGCTGCCGCGCCCAGCACCACGTGTGCCGGACTGAACAGCCCCGGCACCGCCAAGGTGCCCACCGCGGCGAGCGGTACCAGCGCCGCGATCGACAGGGTCAGCGCGGCTTCGGGCGACCGTGTGCGGCACAGCAGTGCAGCAAGCACCGTAAGCAGGGCGATCGCCCCGGCCGCGAACAGGCCGGCCGGCTCGCCGGTGAGGGCGCGGTGCGCGGTCGCGAGCCCGGTCGCGGCGAAAATCAGCCCCGTCCCGGCGGCCAACGCCGCGCGTTGAATGTGCTTGGCACCCCAGGGCTTACGCCGCGATGCGGAGAAGATGACGGCCGCGTCGGCGATGTCTTCGACGATGCCGGGTGCTGCCGGGCCGACCGGCACCGGACGCAGGGCCAGCAGGTCGCCGTCCACGACCCCGACCGTGTCCAGGCTGGCGTCCAGGCTGAACGGGGCGCCGCCGACCGGCGCCAGGCTCAGCCGCGTCGTCGCACCGGCGGCCGGTTCGGCGTCGTCGCCGGCATCCGGGGCCACCAGGCGTTGCACCGCCGGCAGGATTTCGCGCAGCGGCAGCTCCGCGGGCACGGCGATCTCGGTCAGCCGACTGTCGGCCAGGACCGCGATGCGGACAATCGGCATGACGGCGCTGGTCAGCACCGGGGCTTCGGTCATTGGTGTTCCCTATTCTTCTCTGCGAGGACGTTCTTTTTCGCTGCTTCAGGACAGCTGGGTGGTGAAATCTCTGGACAGGCGCTGACCGGGGAACCAGGTGCCCTCGGGCAGGGTGGCGGTCAACTGTTCGATCGCGACGGCAGTCGCAAAGTCGGTTCCGGGCCGGAAGGTCGACACCCACTCGCCGTCGAAGGCCTGCGACGGAGTGACCAGGATGCGGCCCGCGTCGGCATCGACCAGACTCATCCCGACTTCGGTGGTGGTGTGCCGGCCGTCTCGCGCGCACCCCGCGACGACCTCGACGTAGCTGCGCGGGCCGGTGAACACCGACTCCACGATCGGCCGGGCCGAGGCGGGAATGCCTAGGTAGTCAAGCACTTCGGTGAGCGGGGCACCCGCACGCAGACGCTCGTCGGCGCGTGCACCGACCCGGGCGGGCAGGGTGAACTCGTCGAACCGGGCCGGCGGGCGGTGCCGCAGGCCCGCGCCGAGCACCGGGACCAGCAGGCGCGGGTCGTCGATATCCATCGCGGTGAACGTGACCAGTTGCGCATTGCGCAATGCCACCACCGTCCGGCCGGGTTTGCCGGGGTTCTGGTCGCGGCGCGCGACGATGCCCCGCAGCATCTCGGGAGTCCCGCCGGCGGCCGAACCCACATAGCGCAGGTCCAGCCACCGGTCGGGGAAGCACACCACCCGGATCCATTCGGCCACGGCCGGATTGACCGTACCCTCCGGCGAGACGACTCCCATCCGGGTGAGCTCGTCGCGCTGGCGCGCCATGAACGCGCCGCGCTCCCCGGCGTCCGTGTAGGGCATGGTGATTGCCAACACCCACGGAAAAGACCCGGCACCAACGGTTTCCGCGATGTACCAGGCTTGCTCGACGGTCAGTTCGGCGGCGTTGGGCTCAGTACCCATCGCTGCCTTCCCTCATCGAGCGGATCACTGGGGTCAGCCCCACTTGGCGGCTTCGGCGGTGTCGCGCGCATTCATCATCAAGGTGTTGGTCTCATGCGTGGTGGCCATCGCGTGATACGCGCGGACCAACTCCTCCATCGCCTGATTCCACTGCGCCTGCCACGCCTGATACGTCATCCCCGTATCGCCCTGCCACGCCGCCGACAACGCCGCCTGCTCACTGGCAATATCAGCACCCACCGCCTG
>NZ_LDPO01000034.1 GCF_001021505.1 Mycolicibacter heraklionensis | reverse complement strand
TTCACCGAAAGTGCCTTTCCGATCTGCGGCGATTGTTTGTGTGAGAACTTCAATCATCCCAGCTCAGAAGGCACTTTTCTTATACCGACACCCGCGCCACCATCAGTTCAGTCGGTGGATCGAGGCTTAGAGCGTCGTTCGATAGTTCCCTGCCCGATAAATCTGGACTTGAAGAGCGACGATGCCGTAATCATTGCCGATGACGGCATCTATGCCGCGTGCATAGAACTAGATCCTGGAACAAGGACACCAGCGCAAGTACATGTCTGGGGCGCAACAGGAAACGTGCCGGAGCGCACCAAGGCATTGCTCCAAGCCGAGGACTACTGCAAAGGCGCGCCAGTTCAAGATGCCCGCCAGCCTTGGGCCGCAACAGCAGCGTCTCCCAGCGAGGCGGCCCCACTCATAGTCCAGGTAACAGGTAGCGAGTCGGACTTTGAGTATCAGCTGCCTACGTCGCCGAAGTTCTTCGTTGGCCGAACGAGTGTCGTGCAGGCCATGGAAAAGGCTATCGCCGAGCATGCTGGCGTACTTGTGCTCAATGCCCAATCTGGATGGGGAAAGAGCTCCGCAGCGCTCCGCCTGAAAGCTCTGGCGGCGAACCAAAATGGCTTTGCACTTGTGGTGGACTCCCGGACTGCAAGCTCTCGTCGCTTTGTGACAGAGGCCCTGAGCAAGGCTGCGCAGGAAGCTGCGCTTGTCGGTGTGCTTGACCTGCCGGCAAATGCGAGCTGGGCCAGCCTCCCTAGCTCGCTGCGGACTCTGTCTGAGGCGGAGTGGAAGGCCGGACCGCTGGTCGTGTTCTTCGACCAGTTCGAGAACGTTTTTCGGGATGAAAGTCTGACCCGTGAGTTTCGGGATCTTGCGCTCAGCGCACGAGAAACTACCGGCAACCTCATGGTTGGATTCGCCTGGAAGACGGATCTTGTCGGGTGGACCGAAGGGCATCCGTACCAGTTGCGCGACGAAATCCGTTCGAGCGCTACAGTCCTGGCCCTGGGGCCATTCGGCGCGTCTGAGGTCGAGACGTTACTCCGACGATTAGAGCGCGAACTCGGGCAAACGCTTGCACGTGACTTGCGGACACGCCTCCGCGAGTACAGCCAGGGTCTGCCGTGGCTGTTCAAGAAGCTTGCCGGTCACCTTATTCGAGAGGTTGAAGCTGGCGCGACACAGGAGAAACTCGCCAGCGAGGCCCTCAACGTGCAGGGATTGTTTGACGCTGACCTAGCTGAATTGAACATGCAGGAGCAAGAAGCCGTGCGGTTCATCGCTCGGCACGCTCCCATCGCGATCAGTGAAGTGATCGAACGGGTGAGCCCGCCGGTTGTCGAATCCCTTGTCAACCGGCGCTTGATCGTGCAGGTAGGCGAGCGACTCGACACTTACTGGGACATCTTCCGCGACTATCTGAACACGGGACGGGTTCCGGTCGAGGACTCGTACATCCTGCGGCAGAGCCCGAACTCGGTAGCTAGGTTGCTACGAGAAGTCGAGATCGACAATGGAGACGCAAGTGTTCAAGACCTTGCGAGTCGACTCTCCACTAGCGAGAATGCCGTCTTCAATCTAAGCCGCGAGCTCCGCTTGCTTGGCGCGACATCGTATGAGCCGAATCGCGTACGGCTCCTACCGGAAATCTGGGAGTCCGAGGATCGCGAGGATGTGATCCGGAGGCGTGTCGCCCAGTCCATAAGGCGGCATAGAGCGTTTAGCACGTTTCTAGGTATCGAAGAACGTCTGGGCAGCGTCACGGTCAACGCGTTCGCATCTGAGCTGCCTTCGGCCTTCCCTGCAATCGAAGTCACACCGAACACTTGGAACACCTACGGACGTGTGTTCCTGCGATGGTTTGAGTATGCCGGTCTGGCAACGATGAGCTCCCCAACACTATGGGTGTCCGCGCCAGACGGGGCCAGTGGAGTCGGCAAGCTGCTTGGCGCGCCGATTCGACGCAGGAAGGTTGGCGGCTTTCCCCACGATGCTCCGGGGCCGAGCATCACCTTGCTAAAGGAACTGGCGTCGAACGGGGCCATTGATGTGTCGCGGAGAAGAAGTGCCCTGCGACCGCTTCTTGACATTGACGCGGTTCGCGCCGACGACAGTGGCCATTTGGTTGTGCAACACGACCTTGTACTTGACGGGCAACTGAACGCGCCCGTGCTTCACGATTTACTCACGCAAGTTTCTGGTGTTGCTCCCGGCTTGACGCTTCTTGAACGGAGGCCGGACGCCCGACCTGCGGACGTCGGAAGAGTTGTGGCAGAGGCGCTGTCAGCCGAGTGGGCACCAGCGACCGAACATGCGCTCGGGAAGAACTTACGTGCATGGGCTCGGTTCGCGGGCATGTCTGTGACAAGACCGCCGCGCTCTCCCGCCCAGTAGCCTGGTGCCAGGCTCACTACGCAGGCGCTACGCACAGCAGCACTCTGCGCCCGCTGGTGGCAGCTTGAGCTAGGTCGAGAAAATCGCCTTCACCTGCACTTACATCCCGTTGGCCGCTATGTGCCACCAATGACACCAGATCCCAGTGACCTGCGAAGATGCCAAGGGTCAATTTCCGGCTTACAGGCCAACTCGTCCGCCCCGAGCTGTTTACCTGCATGTCCAGCGGTAGCCTTCGGCGAGATCCGTGCCCTAGACGTTTGTGGAGTTGGTCGAGGCAGCCCTTCTTGGCATCGGACCTATTGAAGTTCTTCGGCGGCGGGGTCGGCACCTTCAGTTCTATTCCCCGCGATCGTTGATGTGTGAAGGCGGTTCATCGCCTGAACTGCCTCATGACCGATGTTTTGGTATCGAGCCGGGTTCATCTAGTTAAGTACAACGAAAAACGAATCATTTTCGAGGCGACGAAGACGATGCCGCGGAATGATGTCGCAGGTCAGAACAGTTTTGAAGGGGTATTCGATACAGCGATGGTGTAGAAATCGCCCATCAAGTACAAGCGAACAGCGTGTGCACTGCTTCTCGGTTCGGAAACGACGGACAGGCGGCGCAGGTTGGCCGAATGCACCGCGCGCTTTGAGTCCTACGGCGCATGCCTCGCTGCCCCACGGCCACTAGATCAACCTCCCTCTGGCTTCTGGTTTCGCGCTCCGCGATAGCGCCGGGCTCGTCAGGCGACGTAGGAGCTGCGTGGTTCTCCGGGAGGGGTGGCGGGGATTTGCTTTATGCTCCAATCTCTTGCCGGATTAGCATGCAGCGATGCCTCAGCATTGCGCTTCGGTGCTCCCCAGAGTCGTAGTGGCAATTTTCTTGTGCGCCGGTTGGAGCCTGGCGTCGCCATCGCCCTTAGCGTCAGCAGAACCACTTTGCCAGGTCCAGCTAGGCGGCAAGATCGCGACGGTTCCGTGCGGTACGTGCGAGGACGTTCTCGCTGAGCCAGGGATGGCCGGGAATGTCGCCTGTTCTGAGGTACGCCCAGCTGTGACGCCCCGACCCGCGCAGCAGAGTCAAGTTGGGCAGGGGGATGTCCCCGGCATGCGCCACGACCCCGTGCGTGGTCAGCCGTGCAGCAATTACGGCAAGTACGTGTTTGGCCGAGATCGGAACGGCGGACTTTTTTCGTGTCACTATGACGGTCGGTCCGGCAATGTCTGGGACGGTCCGCTTGACTGGCCGCTGAGAGGCGTTCAAAAGGTAGGCTCCCGCTGCGCGGGCAATGCGTATGCGCAGTCGCCTGACGGTTTTGCGCTGAGTTGCAGCACATTGGATGGTATATGGGGTCGCATATGAACCGGAGGAGCGTAATGAGGTGCACAGCGCAGTCAGTCGGTGTCAGTCTCGCGGCGTTGGGGCTACTGCTCGGAACAGCAGGAGCGGCGTCCGCTGACGAGCGGTCCTATCTGGACCAACTCAATGAGAATGGCGCGGGGAACTACTACACCTCATCTGCGAATCGCTTAGCCATCGGCCGACAAATCTGCGACAACATCAGACTGGACGGAGACCCTCGCGCCGGATTCAATTCCTGGACCAACGTTACGGTTCCTCAACAGTTGATCGAAACCGCCCAACACGAGCTGTGCCCAGACACCCTCGAAGGTCCGAAGTGACGATCTCGGTGGGGCGCATCGTGCGGACGGCAGGAATCGTTTTCGCGGCACTGGGGCTGCTGGTCGGAACAGCGGGGGTGGCACAGGCGGATGCGAGGTCATTTCTGGATCGCGTTCATGCGAACGGCTTGCCGGATCGATATGGCTACTTCGGGAGCATGGGCGACTCCGAAACCTTAATGATCGGACGTATGACTTGTGACGGAATCCGTGCAGGCATACCAGCCGATCAAGCGATGCCGAATTCAACTCACGACACAGGCCATCTACGTCCGATGATGATCGAAGCGGCGCAACACGAGTTGTGTCCGGACACCCTTCAAGGGGCGCAGTGAAGACCGTGATGAGTCGGGTCGTGCGTACAGGCGGAATCAGTGTCGCGGCGCTGGGGCTGCTGCTCGGCGCAGCTGGGGTAGCGGTGGCTGACGAGCAGTCCTACCTGGACTACCTGTTCAGTCACGGCTGGAACTACCACTACGACGTGTCATCAGCGACGAGCGCAATCAAGGGCGGGCACATAGTCTGCGACAACATTCGTTGGAACGGCGGACCGCGCAATGGCGTAAATCCGTTCATGGCGGCATCACTCGACGACCTCATGATCGAAGCGGCGCAACACGAACTGTGTCCCGACACCCTTGAAAGCCCGAAGTGAAAACCGTTCTGACGATGACGACCGTTCTCGCCGCCGCCGTGTTGCTGGGCGCGCCGACCGCTATGGCTGATGCTCGACAGGATTTCCTCGACCAGTATCACGCCGCTGGCGCGCATCAACTGGTACCGGATGACCAACTTCTCTACTACGCGACCAAATACTGCCATGACAGGGCGGACGGAAACGGCCCATGGTGGCACACGAACCCGTTCAACATGGGGTACTCGCCGACCACAGCGGCGGAGATCGCGGACCGCACACTCTGCCCATGACCTCATCAACGAAAGTAGCTGCGATGAATCGTATTACGAAGACGCTCGCTGTTGGCGTACTCGCCGCCGTGCCCGCCACGTTGTTCCTCGCAGCACCGGCACCGGTCGTCCACGCCGAAGGCGCGTGCACCGCATTAGCACCCGACTATGACGCGTATGACGAGTGCATCTTCAAAATGCACGTGTACTGCAAGTACACCGGGGGTTTCATTGGCATACATTCCAATACCTGCACCTACTCCGATGGCGGCCGGGATGAATGCGTCACACACACGAACCCGTACTCGTTCAGCGGACTAGGGGTCATCGACCACACCTGCACGTACTTTCCGCCTGGCGCGGAACCCGCACCGGCACCCGGTGGTGCGCAGGAACCCGCCGAGCCCGCACCCGCAACAGCTGCGGAACCCGTGCCCTCTCAGTCGTAGCTCACCCGCAACGCTGCTGCGGCGCCTCACCGCTGGTCCCTAGCGCTGAGCCGATGATTGTCCAGCTGTACCAGCCGGAGCGGGCTGCGGAGACGTCAACAGTTGAGAGTGGCGCGGCTGCAGGTTGCCGTATCGGTGAAAACCTGCGTCTCGAAAACGATGGGTGATGCGACTGAGGCAGCGTGTCGTCAACCGTCGCCGCTTACAGGCTCAATGGAGATATGAGTTGTCTTGAAAACCGCAGCACAGCTCGCTTGCTCTTGCTTCGGCCAACGCAGTCAACGCTGTGATCTGGTCTTTCGCAATACAGCCAACGCTGCTTGATGATTCAAACACCCTGGTAGCAGAATCCGGATTACAGGCCAGCTCGTCCGCCTTAAGGCACTGGCCGGCGTCCCGGTACGCAGGAGTACGCGGCAACACCGCCCAACGGCCGGTCGGTAGCCCGCCGATCGGTTTCGCGAAATTCAGCCTGCGCTGTCTGCACATTGACATACGATCCGGTGTATTTGCTGCACAATCACGAGGCTGGGTGATTTGGATATGGGTCTGCGTGACATCTTGCGAAAATTGCAGCAAGTCGAGCCGGCGAAAGAGCCGCAGTGCGAGTATCAGTCGGATGTGGAGGTAGCGGGCGAGGCCTATCACGCCGAGGCCTTTGCGGCGATCTTTTGCACGGCGGACCGACCTGGGGGCGGAGTTATCATCCGCACCGCGACGCTGGTTCCTGAGCCGGAAAACCCCTTTGACGACACCGCGGTTGCGGTCTACATCGAGGGCCTGCGTGTGGGCTACGTTCCGCGTGCCGATGAGGCGACCAAATCGCGCGCTATCGCCGCATCCATCGACGATAAGAACCTTGAAGTCTTGGCCCGCGTCTGGTCGCGGAATGACAATGGAGCTTGGGTATCGAGGGTAACCCTGTCGTTCTCAGGTGAGACGGAACCCGAGTGGTCGTATGCCGTGGAGCAAGACGATTTGTACCCCGACGACGATTTCCGCGATGTCGAGGTTATTGGCGAGTCGAACCACCGTGAATCGTTCGCCGAGATTTTTGGCAGGGCAGGGTGGCCGTTTGGTGGCGTCCTCATGCGGAACGCCGCGCTGATACCAGACCCGGAACACCCCTACAGCAATGAAAAGATCGGGATCGCCGTCGCAGTTCACGTCGAAGGGCTGGTTGTCGGCTATGTGCCACACGGCGATTTGAGTACGAAGAAGCGGGCCTGGGATAGCCACGCCACGGGCAAGCACTTCATCGTTCCGGTTCGCATTTGGGCGCGCAACGACGATGGAGTTTGGCGGGCCAGGGTGACGTTGTCCTTTAGCGGACTGACAGAGGATGAATGGCCGTACGTCGATTCCGGCTAGGAGCAACACGACATCCGATCGAAGTGCTGTTTCCCAATTGTGTGCGTTTGGAGCCTTACCACGGCTCGGAATTGTTGGCCGTGGCACCGCGCCAGCCGTGGTTGTAGCGAGCCTCACCGAACCGCCCGGTTCAGCTTGCGCAGCGCGGGCCGCAACGCCGCCCGGCTCCGCGCGGCGAGGTCGACCTCGCGGGCATACAGCAGCCCGTAGGTGAAGGTGTCCTCGCCGGCGGCCGCCGCGGCATCGGCCTGTTGAAGCAGATGCGCCCGGCTGACCACGCTGTCCTGGTGGTCGCCGAGCACGGTCTGAATCGTCTTCGCGCGCTGGGCGATCTTCGTCTTGTTCGCTGCTGAGGCGGCGTAGCGCAGTCGCTTGGCGGCCTTGCGGATCCGGTGCAGTGCCGCGTCGCGGTCGGCGGCCGTCTTGGCGGCCTTCACCGCCTTGCGCAGCCGGCGGTAGGCGATGTCCACGGTGGCGTATCGCTCGGCGGCGGGCGCGCTGACCAGATCGTCGAGGCCGTCGAGCAGCCGGAAGTACCGGGGGGAGCGCATCGCGGCCAGGCTACGGCGTCGCCCCGTCTGATAGCGGCGCAGCGAGCCGGCGACCAGCCGTTCGCCCACCGGCCCGCGGACCAGCTCCGGCGTCAGCTCGTCGAGCGCCTGCTGATAGCGCTGGGCCAGCACCTCGGCGTCGCGGGCGACACCCAGTACCGCACCCAATTCCTGCAGTTCGTCGAGCAGCGGGGCGTGGGCCGCCTCCTCGCCGTGCAACAGGCTGCGGATCCGTCGGATCGTCACCCGCATCTGATGAATCGCGTCGTCGGCGTCGGCGCGCACCGCGCGATCCCAGACCAGCAGTTGCTCGATCTGCTCGGCCAGCGCCCGATGCAGGCGATCGGTCGGGTGCGCGGCCACCGGCGGCGCGCCCAGCACCCTGGCCAGTTTGGAGCCGTAGCCGGCCGGCCTGGCGCCGGTGTCGTGCAGCCGGTTGCTCAGCCGGTCCAGCAGCTCCAGGTCCCCGCAGCCCAGTTCCACTTCCCATTCCCGCCAGCACTGTTCGGTATCGCCTTCGGCCGACGCGGTGACCTGATCGTCGCAGAACTCGGCTAACACCTCATCGTGATCGTCGCGCAGCACCACCACACTGCGGGCGGTACGGATTTGTGCCACGGGGGCCAGCGGCCGATCCCTGACGATCGCCCTCACCACGTCGAGCAGTTCGTCCGGAATCTCCGGGCCCAGGGGTGCGCGTACCTCGGTGCGGGTGTCCGTCCCGGCCGGAAGTTTCAGGTGCCAGCCGGCGTCGGGACCGCCGGTGCGCCGGCGCAACGTGACTCGCCGGGCCGCCAGGTCGTGACCGGGTGTGTCGAAGTACACGGCCGCAAGTGCCTGTGCCGGCAACTGCTCAACTCGGGCGACCCCGGCGATGCCGTCGAAGGACGGTGAGATGGCCGATGCGTCAACGTCGAACTTGCGTTCCACCTCGCGGAACCGAGAGGTGCTCGGGTCGGTTGCAGACACGGCATCCAGCCTGTCACATCCGGACCGCCCAGACACGGCGTTCTAGAAGCAGTGCTCTTCCGCCGGGAAGGTTCCCGCCGCCACCTCTTGGGCGTATTGCTCTGCGGCGCGGCGCAATTCAGCACCCACGGCGCCGAAGCGCTTGACGAATCGGGCGGTCTTGCCGGTGGTCATCCCGGCCATGTCCTGCCACACCAGAACTTGGGCGTCGCAGTTGGGCCCGGCGCCGATCCCGACGGTAGGAATGGTCAGCTTTCCGGTGATCTGGGTGGCCAACTCGGCCGGCACCATCTCCATCACCACCGCGAACGCACCCGCCTCGGCCACCGCGATCGCGTCGTGCACGGTCTGCTCGGCGGCGTCACCGCGCCCCTGCACCCGGAAACCGCCCAAGGTGTTCACGCTCTGCGGGGTGAACCCGATGTGCGCCATCACCGGGATGCCGGCCGCGGACAACGTCGCGATCTGGTCGGCCACCCGCTCGCCGCCCTCCAGCTTGACCGCGTGCGCGCCGCCCTCCTTCATGAACCGGGTGGCGGTGGCCAGTGCCGCCGCCGGCCCACCTTCATAGGAGCCGAACGGAAGATCGGCGACCACCAGCGCGTGCGGGGCGCCGCGCACCACCGCGCGCACCAGCGGGATCAGCTCGTCGATCGTGATCGGAACCGTGCTGTCGTAGCCGTAGACCACGTTGGCCGCCGAGTCGCCGACCAGCAGCACCGGGATGCCGGCGTCGTCGAAGATGCGGGCGGAGGAGTAGTCGTAGGCCGTCAGCATCCCCCACTTGCGGCCCTCGTTCTTCATCTGCTGCAGATGATGGACGCGGGTCTGCGGTGCAATGCGGACAGGGTCAGGTGAAGCGCCATAAACGTGCTCAGACATCGTTGTCCCTCGAATTGTTCGGGTCGATCCTCGAAGCCCGTCACTCGGGTCCCCGGGTCGTCTGACATGCCCAGTGTGCCACCTGCCGCGGCGCAGCTGAACCACCAGGTGGAGTGGATTTCCTCACACCGCCACGCGCGCAGCGCACCAGGTGACCGGGCTTGCGCGGGCGTGCATGGCAGCATGTGGTGTCATGAGCTCGCCGACGCGCCGCGACAGGATGACGCGCACCGCCCTGACCTGCCTCGCGATCGCGATGGTGGCACTGACCGTCGGCAGCTGCACCCGGATGACGCCGGGCCACGCGGTGCTGGCGGTGCCGCGGGTCGGGCAGCCGGTCCAATGGGACAAGTGCCGGTTCACCGCCGACACCAATATCAAGGTGCCCGCCGACGCCCAGTGCGGATTCATCGGGGTTCCGGTGGACTACTCCAAGCCGCAGGGCGCCGTGGCCCGGCTGGCCATGATCCGGTTCCCGGCCACCAAGGACAAGATCGGCTCGTTGGTGATCAACCCCGGCGGCCCGGGGGAGTCCGGGATCGAAACCGCGGTGGGATTGGTCAGCTCGCTGCCCCGTCAGGTCCGGGAGCGTTTTGACCTGGTCGGGTTCGACCCGCGCGGGGTGGCCTCGTCACGGCCCGCGGTCTGGTGCAACTCCGACAAGGAGAACGACCGGCTGCGTGCCCTGAACCAGGTCGACTACAGCCCCGAGGGCGTGGAGCGCATCGAGAACGAGACCAAGGAGTACGTCGCGCGCTGCCTGGACAAGAGCGGCAAGGAGTTCCTGGCCAACGTCGGCACCGTCAACGTCGCCCGCGACCTGGACGCGATCCGGGCCGGGCTGGGCGACGACAAGCTGACCTACCTCGGCTACTCCTACGGCACCCGGATCGGCTCGGCCTACGCCGAGGCCTACCCGCAGAACGTGCGCGCGATGATCCTGGACGGCGCGGTGGACCCCAATGCCGACCCGGTCGAAGAGGACCTGCGGCAGGCGCAGGCCTTCCAGGGTGCGTTCGACGACTTCGCGGCGGACTGCGCGAAAGACGCCGACTGCCCGTTGGGCACCGACCCGGCCAAAGCCGTCGACGTCTACCACAGCCTGGTCGACCCGCTGGTGGACAAGCCTGCCAAGACCAAGGACCCGCGCGGGCTGAGCTACAGCGACGCGATCGTCGGCACCATCATGGCGCTGTACTCGCCGACGTTCTGGACGCATCTCAACGACGGCCTGTCCGATCTGGTGGACGGCCGCGGCGACATCATGCTGAGCCTCGCCGACCTGTACATGCGCCGGGACGCCAACGGCCACTACACCAACGCCACCGATGCCCGGGTCGCGGTCAACTGTGTCGATCAGCCGCCGGTCACCGACCGCGCGAAGGTGATCGAGGAAGACCGGCGTTCGCGTGAGGTGGCGCCGTTCATGAGCTACGGCAAGTTCACCGGCGACGCGCCGCTGGGCACCTGCGCCTTCTGGCCGGTCCCCCCGACGACGCAGCCGCACACCATCTCGGTGCCGGACCTGCCGCCGACGATGGTGGTCTCCACCACCCGCGACCCGGCGACCCCGTATCAGGCCGGTGTGGACTTGGCCAAGCAGCTGGGTGGCGGCCTGCTGACGTTCAACGGAACGCAGCACACGGTGGTATTCCAGGGCAACGAATGCGTGGACCGATTCGCCGCGCGATACCTGGTCGACGGCACGTTGCCGCCAACCGATGCGAAGTGCTGAGCGCTGATACGCTTCGCGGTATGGACCGTCAGAAGGAGTTTGTGCTCCGCACGCTGGAGGAACGCGACATCCGTTTCGTCCGGCTTTGGTTCACCGATGTACTCGGTTATCTGAAATCAGTCGCGATCGCCCCGGCCGAGCTCGAGGGCGCCTTCGACGAGGGTGTCGGCTTCGACGGCTCGGCAATAGAGGGCTTCGCCCGGGTCTTCGAATCCGACATGGTCGCCCATCCCGACCCGTCCACCTTCCAGCTGTTGCCCTGGACGTCGGACTCCGGCCGGCAGTACTCGGCGCGGATGTTCTGCGACATCACCATGCCGGACGGATCTCCGGCCTGGGCGTCGTCGCGGCACGTGTTGCGCCGGCAGCTGGCCAAGGCGGGGGAACTGGGCTTCGCCTGCTACGTGCACCCCGAGATCGAGTTCTTCCTGCTGGAACCCGGCCCCTATGACGGCAGCACCCCGGTTCCCGCCGATGACGCGGGCTACTTCGACCAGTCGATCCACGGTTCGGCCGCCAACTTCCGCCGGCACGCGATCGACGCGCTGGAATCGATGGGCATCTCGGTGGAGTACAGCCACCACGAGAACGCCCCGGGCCAGCAGGAGATCGACCTGCGCTACGCCGACGCGCTGTCGATGGCCGACAACGTGATGACGTTCCGCTACCTGATCAAAGAGATCGCGCTCAAGGAAGGCGTGCGGGCGTCGTTCATGCCCAAGCCGTTCCGCGAGCACGCCGGTTCGGCCATGCACACCCACATGAGCCTGTTCGAGGGCGAAGTCAACGCCTTCCACAGCCCGGACGACCCGCTGCAGCTGTCAGCCACGGCCAAGTCGTTCATCGCCGGGATTCTCGAGCACGCCAACGAGATCAGCGCCGTCACCAACCAGTGGGTCAACTCCTACAAGCGCCTGATCCACGGTGGGGAAGCACCTACCGCGGCGTCCTGGGGCGCCTCCAACCGCTCGGCGCTGGTGCGGGTGCCGATGTACAGCCCGCACAAGACGTCGTCGCGGCGTATCGAGGTGCGCAGCCCGGATTCGGCGTGCAACCCCTACCTGGCCTTCGCGGTGCTGTTGGCCGCCGGGCTGCGCGGGGTGGAGCAGGGTTACGAGCTCGGCCCGGAGGCCGAGGACAACGTTTGGGCGCTGACTCCCGAGGAGCGCCGGGCGATGGGCTACCGCGAACTGCCCGGCACCCTGGAGCGCGCGCTGAGCGAGATGGAGAACTCAGAGCTGGTCGCGGAAGCGTTGGGGGAGCAGGTCTTCGACTTCTTCCTGCGTAACAAGCGCCAGGAGTGGGCGAACTACCGCAGCCACGTGACCCCCTACGAGCTGCAGAACTACCTGGCGCTGTAAAGCCGCCGACGGTCGTGGCCTATCCCGGAGCTCAGCGCCGCAAGCTGCCCAGCGTCGGGCGCCTGGGCCTGGTCGACCGGTATGCCGCAGCAGACCTGACCGCGCTGGGCTGGTACAGCGCGTACACCCAACCGCACGTCGACGTGCTCTGGGCGCTGTCCCGCGCTCCCGACGCCGACGTCGCGCTGCGCACCCTGGTCCGGCTGTCCGAAGCTCCGGGCATCGACTGGGATGAACTGAGCGCAGCACTCATGGCCGACCGGGGACTGCGCGGGCGACTGTTCGGGGTGCTGGGATCCTCGCTGACGCTGGGGGATCACCTGATCACCCACCCGGAATCCTGGAAGCTGTTGACCAGCCCAGCCGACTCCGACGACTACACGATCACACTGCCGTCGGCGGCGCAGCTGCGCGCGATGTTCACCGACTGCGTGGCCGCCACAGCAGACGGCGCCTACGTCGAGCGGCTGCGGTCGCTGTACCGCGACCGGCTGCTGGTGTTGGCGTCGATGGACCTGGCGCCCACCGTCGAGAACCTGCCGGTACTGCCCTTCGTGGCGGTCGGCGAGCATCTGGCCGACCTGGCCGACGCCGCGCTGGCGGCCGCGCTGCGAGTGGCCGAGCTGCACGTCTGCGGCGCCGACGCCGGTGCCACCGTACCCCGACTGGCCGTGATCGCCATGGGCAAATGCGGTGCGCGGGAACTGAATTACGTCAGCGACGTCGATGTCATCTTCGTCGCCGAAGATGCCGGTGCGGTGAGCACCCGGGTGGCCGGTGAGCTGATGCGGGTGGCCGGCGAGGCGTTCTTCGAGGTGGATGCCGGCTTGCGGCCGGAGGGCCGGCACGGCGCGCTGGTGCGAACCCTGGAATCGCACATCGTCTACTACCAGCGGTGGGCCAAGACCTGGGAGTTTCAGGCGCTGCTCAAGGCGCGCGCGGCAGCCGGCGACGCCGACTTGGGCCGGGCCTACATCGACGCGTTGCTGCCGATGGTTTGGACCGCCTGCGAGCGTGAGGATTTCGTCACCGACGTGCAGGCGATGCGCCGCCGGGTGGAGCAGCTGGTGCCCGCCGAGATCCGGTCCCGCGAGCTCAAGCTGGGATCCGGGGGATTGCGTGACGTGGAGTTCGCCGTGCAGCTGCTGCAGCTGGTGCACGGCCGCAGCGACGAGTCGTTGCATGTGGCATCCACGGTCGATGCGCTGGCGGCCTTGGGTGCCGGTGGCTACATCGGCCGCGATGATTCGGCCAACTTGACCGCCTCCTACGAGTTCCTGCGACTGTTGGAACACCGGTTGCAGCTGCAGCGGCTCAAGCGCACCCATATGCTCCCGCCGCTCGACGACGACGAGGCACTGCGCTGGCTGGCCCGCGCCGCCCATGTCCGTCCGGACGGCCGGCATGATGCCCTGGGTGTACTTCGCGAAGAGCTCAAGGCCCAGAACAGGCGGGTGTCGCGGCTGCACGCCAAGCTCTTCTATCAGCCGCTGCTGGAGGCGGTCAGCCCGGAGGGTCTGGAGCTGGTCGGGGGGCTGACGCGCGGTGCCGCGGAACGTCAGCTGGCGGCACTCGGTTACGAGGCGCCGCACAACGCCCTGACGCATCTGGGCGCGCTGACCAATCAGAGTGGTCGCCGGGGCCGGGTGCAGGCGGTGCTGCTGCCCACGTTGCTGTACTGGCTCTCGGACACACCCAATCCCGACGCGGGACTGCTGGCCTACCGGCGGCTCAGCGAGGCGATGGCCCAGCAGCGCTGGTATCTGAGCACCCTGCGCGACAGCAGCGCCGTGGCCAAGCGGCTGATGCGGGTGCTGGGCACTTCGGCCTACATCCCGGAACTGCTGATGCGCTCACCCGACGTCATCCAGGCCTATGGCGACGGCCCGACGGGGCCGAAGCTGCTCGACACCGATTCGGACGCGGTGTCGCGGGCGCTGATCGCGTCGGCGGGCCGCTATCCCGACCCGGTCCGCGCGATCGCCTCGGCCCGCAGCCTGCGGCGCCACGAGCTGGCCCGCATTGCCTCGGCAGACCTGCTGGGCATGCTCGACGTCATCGATGTCTGCCGGGCCCTGACCGCGGTGTGGGTGGCGGTGTTGCAGGCCGCCCTGGACGCGATCATCCGGGTCAATCTCCCCGGCTCGCCCGACGCAGACGCGCAGTCCGCGCCGGCGCGGATCGCGGTGATCGGCATGGGCCGGCTCGGCGGGCGTGAACTCGGCTACGGCTCGGATGCCGATGTCATGTTCGTGTGCGAGGCCAATGAGAAGGCGGCGGGGGTGAGCGACGGCGACGCGGTGCGTTGGGCGACCTCGATCGCCGAGCAGGTCCGGGCGCTGTTGGGCACCGCCAGCGTCGACCCGCCACTGCAGGTCGACATCAACCTGCGTCCCGAGGGCCGCAACGGCCCGCCGGTGCGCACGTTGGCCTCCTACGCGGCCTACTACGACCAGTGGGCGCAGCCGTGGGAGATCCAGGCACTGCTGCGGGCGCACTGCGTCGCCGGTGATCCGGACCTGGGCAACCGGTTCCTGCGGATGGTCGACGCCACCCGTTATCCGCCCGGTGGGGTGTCCGCCGACGCGGTGCGGGAGATTCGCCGAGTGAAGGCGCGCGTCGACGCCGAGCGGCTGCCGCGCGGGGCCGACCCCAATACGCACACCAAACTGGGCCGGGGTGGCCTGGCCGACGTCGAGTGGACGGTGCAGCTGCTGCAGTTGCGCCACGCCCACCGTGTACCGGCGTTGCACAACACCTCTACGCTGGAGACCCTGGACGCCATCGCCGCTGCCGGGCTGCTCGAGGAAGACGATGTGGACCGGCTCCGGCAGGCCTGGCTGATCGCAACCCGTGCCCGCAACGCATTGGTGCTGGTTCGTGGCAAACCCACCGACCAACTGCCCGGGCCGGGCCGCGCGCTCAACGCGGTTGCGGTGGCCGCCGGCTGGCCCGGCGGCGACGGCGGTGAGTTCCTGGACAACTACCTCCGGGTCACGCGGCGCGCGAAGGTTGTGGTGCGCAAGGTATTCGGAGACTGAAGGAGGACCTCGGTGGTGGATTTCAGGGCTCACTCGAACGTGCCGACGATCAGCGTCGACGAGAGCGGGCAGCTGTTGGAGCGGTACGGACCGTTGGCCCAAGCGGTCCGCGACCTGATCGACGCCTCTATCCGCACCCAGGCCGACGACCCCACGGCCCGCGAGGTGACCGCTCAGATACAAGAGCTGACCGAGCGGCTTCGTGCCGGGACCCTCAGCGACTCACCGGGACTGCGCTATGTCGTCGACGGGCGGCCGCTGGCGTGGGGTAACGCCGTGGTGGGTCTGCGTAACCCGATCGCACCGCCGCTGGTGATCCAGCACGGGGAGACCGGGCACTGCTGGAGTGACTTCTATCTGGGCGCGGCCTACGAGGGCCCGCCGTCGCTGGTCCACGGCGGCGTCAGTGCCCTGGTGCTCGACCATGTGCTCGGCGAGGCGGCCAGCGACGGCCTGACTAAGCCGCGCTACACCGGCACGATCACGGTGAAGTACCTGCGCGGAACACCGTTGGGGCCGTTGCGCGCCGAAGCCTCGATCTACCGCAAGGACGGCGTCAAGACGTACGCCCGCGGACATATCTCGGACGCCAACGGGGTCACCGTGGAGGCCGACGGGGTCTTCATCACGCCGTCCTGGGCCCGCGACGGGCTGGAGTGACGGCGGCAACCACCCGCTACAGCGAGATCAGGGCCGACAGCACGCTCAGCGCGCCGATTCCGATGCCCGCGGTGGCCAGTCCCATGTCGGCCGCGATCGGCATCATGACGGCATTGAGCAGATCACCGGAGGCCAGCTCCTGCGCGAACAGACTGACGTCGTAGGCCGGCAGGGTGGTGAACAGGGCGTTGACCAGGTCGGTGATCGGCAGCAGGGTCGAGTAGAGGGTGGACAGATCGGCGGAGAACGCGTTCACCCCGTCGGTGAAGTCGCTCAACACCGCCGCGCTGTTGGCCAGGGCGTCGGGCAGGCTCGGCAGCGAGCCCAGATCGTTGAGGAAGTCCTGCCAGCCCTGCTGAACACCGTTGCCCAGCGCCGTGAGGACGTCACCCAGATCGACGTTCGGGAACAACCCGAACGGGGTGGACAGGTTAGCCGGTCCCGGGTCCCAACCATTTTCGATATTGCCGTAACCCAGGTTGATCAGCACCCGCAGCGCCGGCTGCATCAGATCTGCCAGCGGATCGCCCAGGATGGGAACGGCTCGCAGCAACTCCAGCAGCGGCAGGTTCTCGGTGGGAATCATGAAGTAGTCGGTGTGGCCGGCATAGCCTTCCGACACCGGCAGCAGGACGGATTGGGCGATCTGCTCGTCGGAGAGGTCGGGGATGGTGCCGTGCACGAATGCGATGCCCAAGACGGCGTTGAGATCGGCCAGGAAGTTCAGCGGGTAACGCGGGAAGTCCGAGAAGCCGTCGTACTCCATGTTGTAGATGGCGGTGTCCCACGGGGTGTCCGACGGGGTCGCCCCGCTGAAGGTGACGCCCATGCTGGGGAAGCTCAGCGGCGGCAGACTCGGGTCGCCGAAGCGTGACAGCAGCCCGCCGTTGGGGTTGCTGGGGTCGACCAACAGTACGAACGACAGCTGGTCGGAGGTCGGGATCTGATCAGCCGGCAGCGCCAGCAGGTTGCGCATCTCCAGCGAGGCGATGGTGGAGCTCTGCGAGCCGCCCACCACGACGAGGTCGTGGCCCAGAGCGAGCCGCTCCTTGATGGTGGCGTCCAGGATCTGGACGCCCTGCGCCAGGGACTGGTCGAGTACCAGCGACTTGACGCCGGTCATCGGATACAGGCCTTCCGGGGTGAAGAGGGGATGCACCGAGTCGACCGGGAACACCGGCTGGCCGGGGAAGATCGGCGCGGCCGGCATGATGTAGCGCTCGCTGATGGCGTCGATGAGTGCTTGTGAGGGGATCGGGGTGCCGCTGCCACCCATACCCCAGCCCTCGGTGTCGAGCAGGATCACCTGCGCGGAGACCGACTTCGGGTTTTGGGCCGCAACGCCTGCGGGAAGGGCGGGACCGGCGATCAGCAGCGGCGCAATGGCCAGCGGCAGCAACCTGGAGTTAGTCATGGGCGTCCCTTTCGTGGAAAACAAGCCCTTTAGCTGGAAAGTCACTGATCTGGCGATAAATTACATCGGACTGTTTCTAAGTTCAATCACATGTTTGAGAGGTTTGGTAACGCCCGTTACCGGCTCCTCTCTTTTGGCGTGTGGAGCCGCCCCGGCAAACGGCTGCGGCAGAATCAGCGCGGCCGCGGTTCAGCACCGATTGACCGCTGGATGCGGCCATCCGGCGAATCAAATTCCTTGTCCGCAAATGTGTTTCGGCAGCAAGGGAAGTGGGCTTCGAAGAGGGGCCGGTGGTGACGGCCCAGGCTAGCGTTCTTTCTCCGGCTCCCGGCAAACACACAGAATCGCGCGGGTAATTCGCCGGCCAGGCGGCTTCGTCGTTGGGCGGTTCGGTGTTTCCGCGCAGGAGTTCTTCTCCGGCGATGGGTGTGGTTGATTTCGGGTGGGGTGGTGCCGTTGGCCCGGCCCAGCCGGCCGGATGTGGTGACGAGGGTTCGTTGTCTGCCGTCGGTGGCCTCGGTGTGATCGCAACCGCAGGCGAAGAACCAGTTCATCGGCGTGGGTGCGCCCGCCTTTGGCCCACGGCTTGGAGTGGTGGGCTTCGCAGTGATAGCCCGGGGCTGCGTAAATCGCGCAGGACAGGCAGGCTTCTGGCTATTTGCTATGCTTCTTCTTCAGGAATATTCATGTTTGCCGCTGCGGCTGGCGACGTGGGGGTCGGGGAGGAAGAGGGTTATGCAGATGTCGGGTGATATCCGTCGTTTTGGAGTCGGAGCCGGCTTGATCGGCGGGGCCGTAGCGGTCGCGCTGACGGTCGGGCTGGGCGGCGCCCACGCCGGAGCCGCTGATCAGCTTGCCGGTGTCGCAGCCGCCGGAGGAGGCGCCGACTCGACCGATCTGCTGATCATGGCCGGCGCGAATTTCCTCGATGCCAAAGACGTCATCACCGGGATCGACACCTCGGAGCTGTCCGGCACCTTGCTCTCAGCCGTCGAGTCGGCGCAGCGCATTCCAAGCATCCTGGACACGTTTGTGTTCATGGTGGACGACAGGCTGGTGCCGGCAGAGTCCGCGATCCTCGCGCATTCTGGTTCGATGTCCTCGCTGATCGATCAACTGTTCTTGGCGCCGCTCAACCAGCAGTGGGCCGATGCCAGCGAGTCGATGCTCAATGCCACCAACGCATTCGAGAGCGCGATCGAGGACGGATCGGTCCCGGGCGCCGTCAGTGCTTCATTTCAGATGCTCGGGGTCACCTTCTCTGAGACGATCCCGGCCGCGATCGCGTCCATGCCCATCGTGTGGATCGGAAGCCTTTTCGACGATGCCGTGACCACCGCGGACCTCTTCGACTTCTCGTTCTGACTCCACCGGTCTGGCTGACCGCTCGCGCAGCTGGGTCACCAGCCGAAGACGGCGACGTTACCGCCGGGGTTGGGGTGCGGGCCGACCCGGTGTATGACGTGGCGGACCATGTTGACCAATGTCGGGTCATACGAGTCGTGGGTGAGCTGCCAGGTCCCGTCGTGGTCGACCAGGACCAGCGGCCGTATCACGGGGACGGGCTGCCGCGGCCCGGTGAGGGCTGCGGTGACACCGGCCAGGTTGTTGATCGCCGGCCGGACATCGGTGACGGTGAAGGCGAACGGCAGGGCGTGATGCCGGTTCAGCTTGGCCAGTCCCTGATCGTTCTGGCTCATCTCGTCCGGCGAGAGCCCGCCTTCGACCAGCGTGGCCTTGTCCGCGTCGGGAACCGCCGGATCGGTCAGTTGGTTCAAGATGGTCGTCACCTGCTCGGCGGTGGGGACGGGGGCGCCCGGGGGTGGCTCGGGGTCGGCGTGTGCTCCGGGCGCACACGCCAGCGTCGTGGTGACTATCGCTGTTCTGATGGCAGTCCGCCACGCGCGCGTCAGGGCGAGCATCAGTTAATCGTAATACGATATTTCGGCGGATCGGGGTTGCATCCGATCAAGCCGGCCGACCTACCTGCTCAGCAGTCGTAGTACAGCGCGAACTCGTACGGGTGCGGCCGAACACTGATCGGCGTGATTTCGTGGTCGCGCTTGTAGCGGATCCAGTTCTCGATGAGGTCCGAAGTGAATACGCCGCCCTCGGTGAGGTATTCGTGGTCGGCCTCGAGGTTGTCCATCACCTCGGCCAGCGTGGTAGGTGCCTGCGGGATGTGGGCGGCCTCATCCGGCGGCAACTCGTAGAGGTCCTTGTCGACCGGGGCGGCCGGCTCGATCTTGTTCTTGATGCCGTCGACGCCGGCCATCAACATCGCCGCGAACGCCAGATACGGGTTGCTGGACGAGTCCGGGCAGCGGAACTCCAGGCGCTTGGCCTTGGGGTTGGTGCCGGTGATCGGGATGCGCACGCAGGCCGAGCGGTTGCGCTGGCTGTAGACCAGGTTGATCGGCGCCTCGTAGTGCGGCACCAGTCGCTTGTAGGAGTTGAGGGTGGGGTTGGTGAACGCCAACAGCGACGGCGCGTGGTGCAGGATCCCGCCGATGCAGTGGCGGGCGGTGTCGGAGAGTCCGGCGTAGCCGGCCTCGTCGTAGAACAGTGGCTGGCCGGCCTTCCACAGCGACAGGTGTACGTGCATCCCCGAGCCGTTGTCGCCGAACAGTGGCTTGGGCATGAACGTGACGGTCTTGCCGTTAGCCCAGGCGGTGTTCTTAATGATGTATTTGAACAACATGACGTCGTCGGCGGCATGCAGCAGGGTGTTGAACTTGTAGTTGATCTCCGCCTGCCCCCCGGAGCCGCATTCGTGGTGGCCGCGTTCCAAGGTGAAGCCGGCATTGGCCAGGTTGGTGGTCATGGTGTCGCGCAAGTCGACGTACTGGTCGTTGGGGGCGACGGGGAAGTAGCCGCCCTTGGGGCGGGTCTTGTATCCGCGGTTGGCCCGTCCGTCGGCCTCGGTCGGCGAGCCGGTGTTCCACCAGCCCGAATCGGAGTCGACCTCGTAGAAGGTGCCGTTCATCTGGGAGTCGAAGCGCACTGAGTCGAAGATGTAGAACTCGGCTTCGGCGCCGAAGTAGGCGGTGTCGGCGATGCCGGTGCTGGTGAGGTAGTTCTCGGCTTTGCGGGCCACGTTGCGCGGGTCACGGGAGTAGGGCTCGCGTGTGAACGGGTCGTGGACGAAGAAGTTCAGGTTGAGGGTCTTGGCGGCCCGGAACGGATCGATCTGGGCAGTGGAGAAGTCGGGGAGCAGCATCATGTCGGACTCGTGGATGGACTGGAAACCGCGGATGGAGGATCCGTCGAAGGCCAGCCCGTCTTCGAACACGCTGGCATCCAGCGTGGACGCGGGGATCGACAGATGTTGCATCTGACCGGGCAAGTCGCAGAACTGGATGTCGACGTACTCCACGTTCTCATCGGCGACGAGCTTGAGAATGTCGTCGGCCGTCTTGTCGGTCACAGAAGTTTTCTCCTCCGCTGGTAGCCCCGGTCGGACGCTGAGGTTGCCGGTGCTGACGTTACGCAACCGCGGCCGGACCCGTCGACGCCGGGTCGGATTCGCCGCCCGCCTATCGTAGGGGCCATGAGCCGCACGTTCTCCTCGTGGCTGTCCGGGCCGGAATCTGCCGGACCCAGCCGTCCCGACAACGCCCCGGGGCAGGGCCTGGGTTTGCCATCCAGCGGCCCGGGTTCCCTGGCGCCGATGGGGCGCCGGGTGGCGGCCCTGGCCCTCGACTGGATGGTGAGCTACGGGCTCGCCGGCCTGGGAGTGGCAGCCGGCGTGGTGACCGCGGAATACCTGGCAACCGTGGTGCTGGGGATCTGGCTGGTGCTCGGGGTGGCCGCCGTGCGCCTGTTCGGCTTCACGCCGGGCCAGTACGCCTGCGGGCTCCGGGTGGTCCCGGTGGACGGCCCCGGCCTGGGCGTGGGCGTCGGTCGCGCCACGGTTCGTGGACTGTTGATCGCACTGGTGGTGCCGGCCTTGTTCGCCGACGCCGACGGCCGTGGCCTGCAGGACCGGGCCACTGCCACCGCCGTGGTGCGCAGCCGCTGAGTCTCTAGCCGCCGCATTGAGTCTGCGTGTACGGCGCAAAAGTGCGAGTAGGCTCCGCCGTCAGCGCAGAGTCAACGGGCTGTTTGTGAGCTAACGCCGGCGCACCGCGCGCTGAACGCCACGCACCTTCGCGCCGCCGGGCAGCGGCCCCTTGGGCATGGCCGCGGTTCCGGTCCGCGAACCCAGCGCGGCCAGCTTCGACTCCAGCGAATCCATCTGCTTCGTCGTGATGTTGGCCGGCAGCTTGGTCAGGAAACGTTCCAGCTTGGCCAGCGGAACCTCACCGTCGCCGGTGCCCACCACCACGTCGTAGATCGGTACCTCGCCGACCAGCCGGGCGGTGCGCTTCTTCTCCTGGGCGAGCAGTGGCTTGAGCCGAGCGGGCGAACCCTCGGCGACGAAGATGATGCCCGGCCGCCCGATCACCCGGTGCACGGCATCGAGCTGGCCGGTGGCGGAGACCCCCGGGGTCACCCGCCACTTGCCACGCAGGTTGTCCAACGCCCAGGCCGCAGCGCCGGCCTGCCCCTCGGCCTTGCGGTAGACCGACCGTTGAGCGCGCCGGCCGAAGATGATGAATGCCACCAAGGCGCCCAACACCAGGCCGAGTGGGATCGTCGTCACCTTGGCGAACGTGCCGCCGTTGAGTGCCAGTGCCGTGGTCACCCCGGCGACCAGCACGAAGGCGCCGGCCATGTAGGGCACCAGCCGCGTGTCCTCTTTGCGCTGCAGCTGGAAGGCTTGCCACAGCTGGGTGCGGCGCTGCCTGCTGGCGGCCTTGCGGGCGGCTTTGGCCTCCGCCCGGGCAGCCTTGTTCTCGGCGGTATTGCGCGGTCTGGGCATAGCTACCAAGGATACGCAGCCGGACTGGCCGCCACCCGGGGCCTCAGCCGTGGGCGGCGGCGGGGGACTGCTCGCGGCGTGACCGGTTTTTCAGCGCCTGCTGATAGAGGCGTCCGGCTCGATACGACGAGCGCACCAGCGGCCCGGACATCACTCCGGCGAAGCCCAGCTGCTCGGCGTAGCGGGCGTGCTCGACGAACTCCTCGGGCTTGACCCATCGGTGGATCGGATGGTGTCGCTCGGTGGGGCGCAGGTACTGGGTGATGGTGACCAGTTCGGCGCCGGCGTCGTACAAGTCGGACAGGGCCGCCCGGATCTCTTCGGGGGTCTCGCCCATGCCCAGGATGAGGTTGCTCTTGGCCACCAACCCCGCGTCACGGGCCTGGGTCAGCACGTTCAGGCTGCGTTCGTAGCTGAATCCGGGCCGGATCAACTTGAAGATACGCGGCACGGTCTCGACGTTGTGCGCCAGCACTTCCGGGCGAGACTCGAACACTTCGCCCAACAGGTCGGGCCGTCCGCCGAAGTCGGGGATCAACAGTTCGACGCCGGTCGACGGGTTGAGGGCCTTGATGGCACGCACCGTCTCGGCGTAGAGCCAGGATCCCTGATCGGGCAGATCGTCGCGGGCGACACCGGTGACCGTCGAATACCGCAGGCCCATCGACTGCACGCTCTCGGCTACCCGGCGTGGTTCGTCGCGGTCCAGCTCGGGAGGCTTACCCGACTTGATGAGACAGAACGAGCAGTTGCGGGTGCAGACCTCTCCGCCGATCAGGAAGGTGGCCTCCCGGTCTTCCCAACACTCGTAGATGTTGGGGCAGCCCGCTTCCTCGCACACCGTGTGGAGCTTTTCCTGCTTCACCAAAACCTTGAGCTGGGTGTAGCTCGGCCCCATGCGGGCGCGGGTCTTGATCCACGGGGGTTTGCGTTCGATCGGAGTCTCGGCGTTGCGTGCTTCGGCACGGCTTAACCTACGGCCTTCCGGGGCGGCGCTCACCTGGTCGATGTTACGCGTGGAGCGGAATGCTCGCGCACCGGCAGCACGCCGTCCAGGGCGTCGACGACTGCGCTGGCCACCGCCTGCCGCACGTCCTCGACGCCGGTCACGAAGCCCAGCTCCGCCGACAGCGACGTCACTCCCGCGTCGGTGATCCCGCACGGCACAATCGAGCTGAACGCATTGAGATCACAATCACAATTGAGCGCGAATCCGTGCAACGTGGTGGCGCGGGCCACCCGGACACCGATCGCGGCGACCTTGCGAGCGGGCCGGCCACCTCCCGGCGGCAGCCATACCCCGGATCGGCCGTCCACTCGAACCGTGTTGAGGCCCAAAGTGTTACACACCTCGATCAACGATTCCTCAAGGCGTCGAACGTAATTCACCACATCCAATGGTTCGGCGAGGCCGATCACCGGATAGCCCACGAGCTGGCCGGGGCCGTGCCAGGTGATCTTGCCGCCGCGGTCGGTGTCGACCACCGGGGTGCCGTCCATCGGGCGCTCCTGCGGCTCGGTGCGGCGCCCGGCGGTATAGACCGGCGGGTGCTCCAGCAGCAGCAGCGTGTCCGGGCCGCCGGCCGACCTGGCCTCGGCCAGCTCGCGTTGCAGTTGCCAGGCCTCGCCATAGTCGACGGTGCCCAGCTGGCGCACCTCGATCGGTGCGGCGCTGGAGCGGATGGAGGCCATGTTCGCAGGCTACTCGGCGCGGTGTGTCTACAGCGGGGTCGGCCGGGAGGTGGCGTAGGTCAGGGCCTCGCCCACGGTGTGGTGGGCAAACCGGAAACCGGCCTGTTCCAACATGGCGGGAATGGCTCGCTGTCCGGTGAGGAGGCTTTCGGCGAATTCGCCGAGCCCGGCACGGACCGCGAAAGCGGGTAACAGCATCGGGGTCGGGCGGCCGACCGCGCGTCCCAGTGCGGCGGTGAACTCGGCATTGGTCACCGGCGCCGGCCCGGTCAGATTCACCGGGCCGGACAGCGTGTCATGCGAGATCGCGAACGCCAGCGCCCGCACCTCGTCCTCCATGCTGATCCACGACATGTACTGCCGGCCGTTGCCGATCCGGGCGCCGAGTCCCAGGGAGAACAGCGGTCGCAACCGGCCCAAGGCGCCGCCGGAACGCGACAGCACGATGCCGGTGCGGGCCAACACCACGCGGGCGCCCGAAGCTTGGGCGGACGCCGTTGCCGCTTCCCAGTCCTCGGCGAGCTGAGCCAGGAAACCCGTTCCCGCCGAACCGGATTCGTCGACGATGCGGTTGCCGGTGTCACCGTAATAGCCGACCCCGCTCGCATTGACCAGCACCGGTACGCCGGCCTCGGCCACCGCAGCCGACAGCACCTCGGTGGGGGTGATCCGGCTGTCGCGCAGGCTCTGCTTGAACGCCCCCGACCAGCGGCGGTCACCCACGCCGACGCCGCACAGATTGACCACGGCGTCGACTCCGGCCAGTGCGCCGACGTCGATGTCACCGGCCTCGGGGTCCCACTGCAGCTCGCCGGCGTTGGCCGGTGCCCGCCGCACAATCCGCAGCACCTGGTGATCGTCGGCACGCAACGCCGAGACCAGAGCCGAGCCGATCAGCCCGGATGACCCGGCGATCGCGACGATGGGGTTGCTCACAGCTGAATCCTCTTGCAGCTCTTCGGAAAAGCCCCCGGCGCCGTTACAGACCCAGGTCTGCCTCGAACGCACCCTCTTCGAGCCGGTTCTTGATCGTGGTCACGAACCTCCCGGCGTCCGCGCCGTCGATCAAACGGTGGTCGTAGGTCAGCGGCAGGTAGCAGACCGAACGCACCCCGACCGACTCGTTGCCGGCTTCGTCGATGACGACCCGCGGCCGTTTGACGATGGCTCCGGTGCCGAGCATGGCGGCCTGCGGCGGAACCAGAATCGGGGTGTCGAACAGTGCGCCCTGGCTGCCGATGTTGGTGATCGTGAAGGTACCCCCGGACAGCTCGTCCGGTTTGAGGTCACCCGAGCGCGCCCGGGCCGCGATGTCGGCGATGGCCCGCGCCAGGCCGGCCAGGGACAGATCACCGGCGTTGTGGACGACCGGGGACAGCAGACCCTGTTCGGTGTCCACGGCGAAGCCGAGGTGCTCGGCGTCGTGGTAGGTGATCTCGCCGGCGTCCTCGTTGTAGCTGGCGTTGACGTTGGGGTGCGCCTTGAGGGCGTCGATCACCGCGCGGGCGATGAACGGAAGGTAGGTCAGGTTGACGCCCTCGCGTTCGGCGAAGTCCGCCTTCGCCCTGGCCCGCAGCGCCACGATCTTGGTCATGTCCACCTCGTGGACCTGGGTCAGCTGCGCGGTGGCCTGCAGGGATTCGCGGGTTTTCTTGGCGGTGATCTGACGGATCCGGCTGGCCTTGGCGGTGGTGCCACGCAGGTGTGCCAGCGCCGAGGCGGGTGCCGCAGCGGCCGGGCGCTGGGCGGCCGGTGCCGCCGGCGCCTGCTGCGGCTCGGCCTGCTTCGCCGCGAAGGCCAGCACGTCCTGCTTGCGGATCCGCCCGCCGACTCCGGTGCCGGTCACCTGGTTCAGATCGACGTTGTTGTCGGCGGCCAGCTTGCGCACCAGCGGGGTCACATATCGTGCGGCGTCGCCGGCCGGGGCCTCGGCCGCGGCGGGCTGCACCGGTGGGGGTGCGGCCGCGGGTGCCGGCGCCGGGGTGGGTTCCGGTCGGGCCTGCGGAGCCGGCGCCGGGGCAGCGGGAGCAGGCTCGGGCGCAGGAGCGGGAGCCGCCGGTGCAGGGGCGGGAGC
>NZ_LDPO01000033.1 GCF_001021505.1 Mycolicibacter heraklionensis | reverse complement strand
GGGTGGGGTCATGCGTGGGGCGCGGGGCGCCCGCACCCACCGGGGTCGGCGCGACGGCTGCGGTCGCGGGACGGCGGGTCACCCGGCGCCGCTCGTCGGGCAGCCGGATCTCGCCCAGACCGATCCGGTTCTGGATTCGTTTCATCCAGCGCGGTGCCCACCAGCAGTCGTCGCCGAGCAGTTTCATCACCGACGGCACCAGGAACATCCGGACCACGGTGGCGTCCAGCAACAGTGCCGCCATCAGACCGAACGCCAGGTACTTCATCATCACCAGGTCGGAGAACACGAACGACGCGGCTACCACCGCGAGGATCAGTGCGGCCGCGGTGATCAGCCGGCCGGTGGTGGCGGTGCCGATCCGGATCGCCTCGGTGGTCGACATCCCGGATTCTCGGGCCTCCACCATCCGGGAGACCAGGAACACCTCGTAGTCGGTGGCCAGACCCCAGCCCACCGCAACGACGAGCGCAATGACCACCACCATCAGTGGGGTCGGGGTGAAGTTCAACAGCCCGGCGCCGTGCCCGTCGACGAACATCCAGGTCAAGATGCCCATCGTCGAGCCAAGCGTCAACGCGCTCATCACCGCCGCCTTCAACGGCAGCACCAGAGACCCGAACGCCAGGAACATCAGCAGCGTCGTGGTGATCAGCAAGATCACCAGCATCAACGGTCCTTGGGCGACCAGCGCGTGGATACTGTCCTGCTCCAGTGCGGGTGTCCCGCCGACCAGCACCTCCAAGCCCTTGGGTGTGCTCATGGCGCGCAGCGCTTTGATCTTCTGCGCGGCGTCGTTGCGGTTGACCAAGCCGTTCTCGATGACTTTGACCGACTCGTCCTTGGAGGCGCCGGGCAGGTAGGGCCGCTGCTTCCACATCTCGGTGGGGTCATCGTCGGGGACGACGAACCCGCTGATCGCCATCGCGCGGTTGCGGACGTCGGCAACCTGCTGGTCGGTGACCGGTTTGTCGGTGGTGCTCTTGATCACCAGCGTCAGCTTCTCGGTGCGGAAGCCGGGGAAGATCTCGTCGAAGTGTTCCTGGGCCACCCGAGCGGTGTTGTCCGGCGGCAGGTATTTCTCGCTCATCCCGCCGAAGGTCAGCTTGCCCAACGGGATGATCAGCAAGACCATCGCGATCACGATCGGGATCGCGAACGCCAGCGGCCGCTGCATCACGTAGTTGACCAACTTGCCCCAGAACCCGGCCTCGACCTCTTCGCGGGTCTTGGTCTTCTGGGTCTTCTCGGCCAGCCAGCCGATGACGCGATTGTGGAGTTCCCAGTCCCGCAGGAACGGGATTCGGTACAGGGTGCGCACCCCGAGCGCGTCCACGTTCTTGCCCAGCACGCCCAGGATGGCGGGCAGCAAGGTGATCGACAGCAGCGCGGCCAGGCCCACAGAGGCGAAGATCGCGTACGTGATCGCCTTGACGAATCCCTGCGGCAGCACGAGCAGGCTGGCTCCCGAGACGATGATCAGCACCGCCGAGAACACCACGGTGCGACCGGCCGTCATCACCGACCGGCGGACCGCTGCTTCGGTGTCGTAGCCCTCGGCGATCTCCTCACGGAATCGGCTCACCACGAACAACCCGTAGTCGATCGCAATACCCAGACCGATCAGCGAGACCACCGGCTGGGCGAAGAAGTTGATCGGCCCGAACATGGCGGCGAAGCGCAGGATGCCAGTTGCGCCGGCGATGCTCAGCCCACCGACGATCACCGGCAGGCTGGCCGCGACCACGCCGCCGAACACGAAGAACAGCACCACTGCGACCAGCGGCAGCGCCAGCACCTCCATGCGCTGTTGGTCGGTGGCGATGGTGCCGGTCAATTCACTGGCGATCGGCTGCAGACCACCGAGCTCGACCTTGCCGCCGTCGAGTTTCTGCAGGTCCGACTCGGCAGCCTGGTAATTCTTCAGGATGGTGTCGTCGTCGTCGCCCTTGATCTGGATCGACGCGAAGGCGTGCTTCTTCTCCGGGTCGGCCATGTTGGCCAGCGCCTCGGGATTGGTGAAGTAGCCGACCCAGCTCATGATCTGATCGGGGTGGTCGTTCTTGACCTTGTTGAGCCCGCTCTTGATCGCGTCGAACCATTCCGGGTCGTCGACCGTCTCGCCCTTGGGCGCGGTGAAGACCGCAACCACATGGCTGGTGCGGTCCCGGCCGTAGACTTCGTCGCCGACGATCGACGCCTGCACCGACTGGCTGCCCTCGTCGTAAAAGCCGCTCTGAGTGACGTGCTCACCCAGGCTCATTCCGTAGACCCCGCCACCCAGGCAGAGCGCCACCATCACGCCGATTACGATGAACCGGTAGCGGTATACAGTTCGACCCCACCAGGCGAACACCTATACGCTCCTTACTAAGGTCTGTGGAGACATCTTTCGGACCCGCGCGTCCCTGACTTCAGGCTCTCCAGTTGTCACTCTCGCGAGGTCAGCAGTGAGCTCAGCGGCCGGAACGGCTGGAGCCACGCTCCCTGCTCCGGCAGCGAATCCAGGCTGATCCGCGGCAGCCGCTCCCGGAACACACCAGGGATGTCCTCCAGGTCGACGAACTCCAAGGTATCCGAGGCTAGCGCCCAGCTCGCATGTTCGCGAAATCCGAGCACCTGAACGGCTATGCCGAGTCCGCAGAGTTCTTCCAGCGGTTCCCGGAACGCCTGACCGTCGGCGGAGGCCACGGCCACCGCCATCAATCCCTGCTCTTTCCGCAGCGCGATGTGTTCGAGCATGTCGGAGTCGACATCACTGTCCTCATCGATCTTCGGCTTGGCAAAGACCGCGAAACCCACGTTACGCAACGCCTCCACCCACGGCCGGACGACGTCGGCGCTGCCCGGTGCGATGTTGGTGAAGACGGTGGCCTCGGGTTCGACCTTCATCTGCGGGTGATTCGCCGCGATCTCCGCGGTGCGGTTCAGCAGCCAGCGGCCCAGCGCATCGAACCGGGGCCGCTCCACCCCGGTCGGGCGCCTGCCGAGAATCGCGCCCAGACCCATGTCCAGGTTGGGGGCGTCCCACACCAGCAGTACCCGACGGGTCGGTTCCCCGTCAGCGGTCGGGTCGGCGTCGGTCGGGGCGGCATCCAGGTCGGGGCTGGTCATCAGACCCGTTCCCAGACGAACTCGTTGATCACGCTGCCCGCATTGCGGCCCTTCGCCTCGTATTTGGTGGTGGGGCGGTCGACCGAGATCGGGAGGCCGGCGACCTTGGACGGGTCCGACACCCGGCGCAGGGCCGGCTCGCCGTCGCCGGACTCGGCGATCTGTTCCGCGTAGTCGGCATGGTCGGTCGCCGCGTGCAACACCCCGCCCGGCTGCAACCGATCGGCGATCAGGGCCATGGTGGCCGGTTGCAGCAGCCGCCGCTTGTGGTGCCGCGCCTTGGGCCACGGGTCGGGGAAGAAGACACGCACCCCGATCAGCGAGGACGGGGCGATCAGGTACTCCAGCACGTCGAGGCCGTCGCCGCGCAACAACCGGATATTGCCCAACTGTTCGCGGTCGATCGCGCACAGCAGTTGCGCCAACCCGCGCTCGTAGATCTCCACGGCGATCACGTCCAGGTCCGGCTCGGCCTGTGCCATCGCCACCGTGGAGGTACCGGCCCCGCAGCCGATCTCGAGCACCACGGGGGCGTCGCGACCGAACCAGCGGCGCGGATCCAGTGGCTGGGGGCGGTCGGGACCCTCGGGCGGCACGACGTCGGCGCCCAGGTCGGGCCAGAGTCGCTCCCAGGTTTGGCGCTGACCGTCCGACAGAGCGGAGTGCCGGTAACGGACGCTGAAGTTGCGGAAACGGCGTGGAGCCGGGGTGTCGACGCCAGGGACGTCCGATGCCATTTCGACGTCGCGCGGCGCATGCATGCAGTCCATGGTGGCCCATGGACCCTCGTGTACCCACTTTGCGGTCCACATTGATACCCAACAGTTGCCTAGTGCGGGCGGATGGGCGGTAGGTACGGCGGTGACTCGCGTCGCGGCGGAGCAGCTGACACCATGGCCCCGGGGCCGATTGCGCGGGGAGGCAGGGTCGTGACACAGGGGCACCAGCTCTTCGCCGACGAGCTGACCGGGCTGGCCACGCAGAACTCCGACCCGCGGTTGGCGACGATCGCCGCAGACATCACCGCGCCGCTGCAGGTCGCGGTGCACGGCCGCCGCGGCGTCGGCCGGCGCACCGTCGCCGCAGCGCTGGCCGCCGCCGGGGTCCGCATCGCCGAGCAGCCCGGTGCGGCCGACACTGCCGAATTGGCCGTTCATGTCGTCGCCGAGGTGGTCAAACCGGAGGACACCGCCGCACTGCATGCCGCGCGTCGGCGCCCGGTGCTGGTGGTGCTGAACAAGGCCGACGTGTGTGGGCATGATGCCGCAGCGATGCCGGTGCCGGTCGAACCGATGTCGGCGTTGTTCGCACTGGCTGCGCGCGGCGATGGGCTGGACGATCGACTGTGGGATGCGCTCGGATGTCTGGCCGCCCGGCCCGCCGATCTGCGCTCAGCCGAGCACTTCGTGAGCTGTCCACACCCGGTACCCCGTCAGACCCGCGAGCGGTTGTGCGCCACCCTCGAGCTGTCCGGGATCGAGGCACTGCTCGACCTGTCCCGGCGCGGTGCCACGGTGGCGCAGGCGCGCGACCGGCTGTGCCAGCTCAGCGGTGTCGATCGCGTCGTCGCCCGGCTGGAGGCCATGGGCGCCGCCGTCTACCACCGGCGGATGTCGGAGGCGGTGACCCGATTGGAGGCGATGGCGGTCGGGGACAGCCGCATCGATGAGTTCCTGGTCGGCGACACGACAGTTGCCGCCCGGCTGACCGCTGCGACGGCCGCGATCGACGTCCCGGACGAACCGGTGCTGGCGCGGGCCCGCCGCTGGCAGGCCCACCGCAGCGCACCGGTCGGCGCCGCCCAGCGAGCCTGCGCCGCCGACATCGCCAGGGGATCCTTGCGGGCCTGGGCGACCATGCGGGGCCGCCGATGACCGCCCCGGGTGCGGATGCGGCCGACTCGGACCCCGCCACCGGGGTGGATGCCCTCATCGCTGAGCTCGCTCCCGGAGTGCGCCCGCCCGCGGTACGGCGCTGCGACGTGGTGGTGGTGACCGGCCCCTGGCTGGCCGGGGTCAGCGCGATGACAACGGTGCTGGCCGACCGGATGCCGCAGTGGCTCGTGATGGAAGCCACCGACCTGGCGCCGGGGGAGGTGCCGCTGGCGGTGGTGTTCGTGGTGTCTGCGGCGGCCGCGCTGACGAAGTCGGACTGCGCTCTGCTCGACGCCGTGGCCGCCCACACCGACGTGGTGATCGGCGTCGTATCCAAGATCGACGCCCACCGGCAGTGGCGCGAGATGCGGGCAGCAGCCCGCGAAACCCTCGCCGGCCACGCGCCGCGCTACCGCGACGCCGCGTGGGTGGGGGCGGCCGCCGCACCCGAGCGCGGCGACCCGCGGGTCGAGGACCTGGTCGCGGAACTGACCAGACAGCTCGAGGACGGCGACGCCCACCGACGCAACCGGCTGCGCTCGTGGGAGTTCCAGTTGCGTACCGACGCCGATCGGATCGACCGCGACGCCCGCGCGGAAGGCCGGCGCGCCCGGGTGACGCAACTGCAGGAGCAGCGTGACGAGGTGGTGCGGCAGCGGCGGATGTCGAAGTCGGAGCGCGTGATCGCGCTGCGCAGCCGCATCGCCCAGGCCCGCGTGCAACTGTCCTACTTCGCCAGCAAGCGGTGCGCCTCGGTACGCAGCGAGCTCGCCGAAGACGCGGCGGGCATGACGCGGCGCCGGTGGGCCGAATTCGAGTCCTATGTGCACGACCGGCTGACCGAGGTGGTGACGGAGGTCGATCAGGGAGTCACCGAGCACTTGGCCGACGTCGCCCAGGAACTGGGTCTGGCCTCGCACGCACCGTCGGGCGGGGCGGCGGTGCCGCTACCCCAGGTCGACACCGGCAAGCCCCCGTTGGAGTCCCGACGGCTGGAGACCCAGTTGATGGCGGTGCTGGGGATCGGCTTCGGGCTGGGCGTGGCGTTGACGCTGAGCCGGGTCTTCGCCCATCTCGCGCCGGGACTGGCCGCGGTGGGTGCGGCCGGATGCGCCCTCGCCGGGGTGGTGGCAACGGTGTGGGTGGTCCGGATTCGGGGGCTGTTGCGCGACCGGGTGGTGCTCGATCGCTGGGTGGGGCAGGCCACCAACGCGGTGCGGTCCTCGGTGCAGGAACTGGTGGCCCTGCGGGTGGTGGCCGCCGAGTCGGCGCTCACCGCCGAACTCGCCGCACACAATGAGACCGAGGCTGCCCGCGTCACCGACCGGGTCGCCGGGTTGGACCGGGAGTTGCGCGAGCATGCGGCCGCCACCGCCCGCGCCGCCGCGGTGCGCGATCGTCAGCTGCCGGCGTTGCGGCGGGCGTTGGAAAGGGTGCGCGCTGAGCTGGGTGAATCAGGCCCGGCGGACGCCGCGGTAACGGGTGACAGATAGCCCGAGTTGCGATTGTTTCGATCCGTGTAGCTATTGACGGTAATCTCTTATTTAATGACGGTATAAGAGGTGACAGCGGCGCGCAGCTGCGGCAACGCCACCGAGTGACACGGGTTACACAGGAGAGCTCAATGACCTCAGCGACCATTCCCGGTCTGGACACCGCCCCGACGAAGCATGGCGAGTTGTTGGCCTGGGTGCGGGAGGTCGCGGAGCTCACCCAGCCCGACCGGGTGGAGTGGTCCGATGGTTCTGAGGAAGAGTGGAACCGACTGATGGCCCTGCTGGTGGAGTCCGGCGCGGCGGTCAAGCTCGACGAGAAGAAGAAGCCCAACTCCTACCTGGCGCTCTCCGACCCCGCCGACGTCGCGCGGGTCGAGTCGCGCACCTTCATCTGTAGCCGCACCCCCGAAGGTGCCGGCCCCACCAACAACTGGATGGACCCGGACGAGATGCGGGCCACCATGACGGAGCTGTACCGCGGTTGCATGCGCGGTCGCACCATGTACGTCATCCCGTTCTGCATGGGCCCGCTGGGCGCGGAGGACCCCAAGCTCGGCATCGAGATCACCGACTCGCCCTACGTGGTGGCGTCGATGAAGGTGATGACCCGGATGGGCACCGCCGCACTGGAGAAGATCGGCACCGACGGCGCTTACGTCAAGGGCCTGCACTCGGTGGGTGCCCCGCTGGCCGACGGCGAGCAGGACGTGCCGTGGCCGTGCAACTCCGAGAAGTACATCACCCACTTCCCGGAGACCCGCGAGATCTGGAGCTACGGCTCGGGTTACGGCGGCAACGCGCTGCTGGGCAAGAAGTGCTACGCGCTGCGGATCGCATCGGCGATGGCCCACGACGAGGGCTGGCTGGCCGAGCACATGCTGATCCTCAAGCTGATCTCGCCGGAGAACAAGGCCTACTACGTGGCGGCGGCGTTCCCCTCGGCCTGCGGCAAGACCAACCTCGCGATGATCCAGCCGACCATTCCGGGCTGGCGGGCCGAGACCCTCGGTGACGACATCGCGTGGATGCGATTCGGCAAGGACGGTCGGCTCTACGCGGTGAACCCGGAGGCGGGCTTCTTCGGCGTGGCGCCGGGCACCAGCCGCAGCTCCAACCCCAACGCGATGATCACCCTGGAGCGCGGGAACACCGTCTACACCAACGTCGGTCACACCGACGACAACGACGTGTGGTGGGAGGGCATCGACGGGGAGACCCCGGCGCATCTCACCGACTGGAAGGGCAACGACTGGACGCCCGAGTCGGGCACCCCTGCCGCTCACCCGAACTCGCGGTACTGCACCCCGATGTCGCAGTGCCCGATCCTCGCGCCGGAGTGGGACGACCCGCAGGGCGTGCCGATCTCGGCGATCCTGTTCGGCGCCCGTCGCAAGACCACGGTGCCGCTGGTGAGTCAGGCCCGCGACTGGCAGCACGGCGTCTTCATCGGCGCCACCATGGGCAGCGAGCAGACCGCCGCCGCCGAGGGCACGGTGGGCAAGGTCCGTCGCGACCCGATGGCGATGCTGCCGTTCATCGGCTACAACGCCGGGGACTACATGCAGCACTGGATCGACACCGGCAAGCACTCCGACGAGTCGAAGCTGCCGAAGGTGTTCTTCGTCAACTGGTTCCGTCGTGGCGAGGACGGCCGTTTCCTATGGCCGGGCTTCGGCGAGAACAGCCGGGTGCTCAAGTGGATCGTGGAGCGGGTCGAGGGCAATGCCGGCGGCCAGGAGACTCCGATCGGTACGGTCCCGAGCGCTGCCGACCTGGACCTGGACGGGCTGGACGTGACCGCCGCCGACGTGGACCAGGCGCTGATCGTCGACGCCGACGAGTGGCGCGCGGAGCTCCCGCTGATCGAGGAGTGGTTCGACTTCATCGGCGACAAGCTGCCCACCGGCCTGCGCGACGAGTTCGAGGCCCTCAAGCAGCGCCTGGGCTAGCAGCCCCTTCTTGCGCGTTATTTCGCGATTTCGCGCGAACGTGCGCGTCTGTACGCGACACGCCAGGTTCAGTTGTACCGTTGCGCACCCTCGCGGCCGCTGACTCGCCCACTTGACACCTGTCAAAATCCGGGCGGTACAGTCAGCCCATGCAGATCCGCGAACACGTCGATGCCGACAACCCGGCCATCATCCTGCACCCGTCGGGCACGGTCGTCACCTTCGCCGACCTCGAAGCCCGGGCGAATCGGTTGGCGCACTTCTTCCGGGCCGCCGGGCTGGTGGAGGGCGACGTCGTCGCGATCATCATGGAGAACAACGAGCACATCCACGCGGCTATGTGGGCGGCGCGGCGCAGCGGCCTGTACTACGTGCCGATCAACACCCATCTGACCGCCGCGGAAGCCGCGTACATCATCGACAACAGCAACGCCAAGGCGATCATCGGCTCGGCCGCACTGCGCCAGACCTGTGCCGACCTGGCCGAGCATCTGCCGAAGGGCCTGCCCGGTCTGCTGCTGATCGCCGACGGTGACCTGGACGGTTGGCAGCGCTACCCGGAATGCGTTGCCGACCAACCGGATACACCCATCGACGACGAAATCGAGGGTGACCTGCTGCAGTACTCGTCGGGCACCACCGGGCGACCCAAAGGCATCAAACGGCCGCTGCCGCACCTGCCCCCGGCCGAGGTGCCGGGGTTGATGGCGATGCTGGTCTCGGTGTGGATGGGCCCGGATTCGGTCTACTTGAGTCCCGCGCCGCTGTATCACACCGCACCGTCGGTATGGTCGATGCAAATTCAGGCGGCCGGGCTGACCACCGTTGTGATGGAGAAGTTCGACGCCGAGTCCGCGCTGGACGCGATCCAGCGCTATCGCGTCACGCACGGTCAGTTCGTTCCCGCACACTTCACTCGGATGCTGAAACTTCCTGCGGAAGTGCGGGATTCCTACGACGTGTCCAGCCTCAAGCGGGTCATGCACGCTGCCGCGCCGTGCCCGGTGGAGATCAAACAGCAGATGATCGACTGGTGGGGGCCGATCGTCGACGAGTACTACGCCTCCTCGGAGGCGCACGGGTCCACGCTGATCAGCGCTGACGAATGGCTGAAGCACCCCGGCTCGGTGGGCAAGGCGATGTTCGGTGCGGTGCACATTCTCGACGAGGACGGCAACGAGCTGCCCGCCGGACAGGCCGGGGAGATCTACTTCGAGGGCGGCACCGCCTTCGAGTACCTCAACGATCCGGAGAAGACCGCGAAATCGCGCCACGCGCAAGGCTGGACGACCGTCGGCGACGTCGGCTACCTCGACGACGAGGGCTACCTGTACCTCACCGACCGGCGCCACCACATGATCATCTCCGGCGGGGTGAACATCTACCCGCAAGAAGCGGAGAACCTGTTGGTCACGCACCCGAAGGTGTTGGACGCGGCCGTGTTCGGGATCCCCGACGACGAAATGGGTCAGAGCGTAAAGGCGGCTGTGCAGACGGTCGACCCGGCCGACGCCACGCCTGCGTTCGCCGCGGAACTGCTCGCCTGGCTACGGGACCGCTTGGCGCACTACAAATGTCCGCGATCGATCGCGTTCGAGGAGCAGTTGCCGCGCACCGACACCGGCAAGCTCTACAAGAACGAATTGGTGGCCAAGTATTCGGCGTGACGCTGGGCGGTCAGGGCACCGTTAAGTCGCGTGGCCCGGCTGGCCGGGTGAGCCCTGGCTGCCGGCTTGCCCGTGGACGGTGCCCGGACCGGCGCCGCCGCCGGGGCCTCCTGCACCGGCGGTAGCCCCGTCACCCCCATTGCCGCCCGCGCCGCCGTTGCCGCCGTCACCGCCGAAGCCGACGCCGTGGCCGCCGGCGCCGCCGTGGCCGCCGGTCCCTCCGGTGCCCCCGACGCCAATAGCGTTGCCGCCGTTGCCGGCCGCGCCGCCATCGCCACCGTCGCTGCCGCTGGTGCCGAGTATCACCGCGGTGGCACCGCCACCGGAGCCGCCGTCGCCGCCGCGGCCACCGCGGCTGCCCATCCCGGTGGCCGTACCGCCGTCGCCGCCGTTGCCGCCCTGCCCTCCTCCGGCCGAGTCGCCGCTGCCGCCGATTCTCCCGCCGTCACCACCGTCGCCACCGGACCCGCCGACACTGTTGGCGCCGGTGGCCGTGCCGCCGTCGCCGGCGTTGCCGCCCGCACCTCCACCGCCCGCCAGTTGGCCGCCGTCGCCTCCCCGGCCGCCGTTCCCGCCGGCCCCGCCGGTCCTGCCGTCGCCCTCGGCGGCGCTACCGTTGCCGCCGTCCCCGCCGGCACCCCCGCTGCCGTACAGGTAATTGCTGTCGCCGCCGTCACCACCGTTGCCGGCCGAACCGCCATCTGCGGCGCCGTCCCCGCCGTGCCCGCCATTGCCGCCGTTGCCCCACACGTCGCCACCATGGCCGCCGCTGCCGCCGTCGGCGCCCAGACCACCGGCCCCGCCGTCACCGCCGTCGCCGAACAGGCCGGCGTTGCCGCCACGACCACCGGCGACGCCCTCGAGGTTCGACGACCAGCCGTCGCCGCCGTCGCCGAACCACAGCCCGCCGGCCCCGCCGTCGGGATGGCCCGCGGTCCCGTCGGCGCCGTTGCAGATCACGCCGCAGCCGCCACCGGTCAGCGGTGCGAACAGCGGGTTGACCAGGTCGCCGAACAGCTGGCCGGACGGACTGTTGATCCAGTCCTGCATGGTGTCGTGCAGCCACTCGTAGAGGCCGGCGGTACCGGTCGCGTCGGCGGCCAGGGCCAGCGCCTCGGTGCCACCTAAGTCCGGGCTGGGCCAGGCCCAGACGGTGGGATCGAACCAGTCGAGGGCCGCGGTCGAGGTGCCCGCGTCCGCGTCCGTCAACCCGAAAAGCGGGGTGAACAGATCTGTGACCCAATCGAATTCGTCCGCGTGTGCGTAAGGTCCGAGACCGGCTGATGCCAGGCCGAACGCGGCCAGCGCGGCCAGCATGGGAACTGTCCGTCGGCGACGATGACTCGGTGCGGCTGGGTGCGCGTCGCGGCTTTGCGTGGCCTTACTGCGATGAAGCGGCATTGCTGAGCAACCTTCCGGATGGCACGTTGTGGGAGTCTTCAGCCCGGGCCTGCCCGGGGAACCTTTACAAGCAGGTCAGAGCCCCCAACCGCAGGCGACTCATTGTCTACTTATTCGGGTAAAACCAAACTAATGGTATGACTTTATAGCAATTTGCCGTATGTTCAAGTGGACAACGGTTGGCTCAAACACTACGGTCAATCACCGCAGGGGGACGGGCACAGTTTTTGTTAAGCCCAAGCAAGGTTTCAGTAAAGTTCAGAAGGGGTGGGGCAACGGTGGCACAGATTCGGCGCGGCATTCAGAACACTCAACGGGTAGCTCGGGATGCGCGGCGGCGTGACCGTGCTGTCGGGGTGGCAGCCTCGGTGGGGGCATTCTTGGCATTCGGGATGGCGCCCCTGGCGGCCGCTCCCTCCGCGCAGGCCGACGACTTCGGCCTCGACGCGTTCTGGGACGTGTTCGGCTTCGGCGACAGCAACACCTCGGGATTTGACCTGTTCGACGTCTCGGCGTGGGGTGTCCCGGGTGCGGCCGACGGTGGCTTGTTCGACGCCGACTTTGCCCAGATGTGGCAGGACAGCTTCTATCTTCCGCTGCACGACATGATGCAGGACTGGATCAACAGCGACTTCGGTTCGAGCGTCAACGGCGTGGTCAACCAGCTGTTCGCGCCGTTCACCGACGGCTTCTGCGGCATGATCTGCAACGGCGCCGACGGCACCGAGACCAGCGTGGACGGCCAGGCCGGTGGCCTGTGGTTCGGCGACGGCGGCAGCGGCTGGTCCTCGAACCTCGAGGGCGTTGCCGGCGGTAACGGCGGCCACGCCGGTGGTATCGGCAACGGCGGTGACGGCGGCGTCGGCGGCCTGGGCGCCGACGGTGGCAACGGGGGCCACGGCGGTGAGATGTGGGGCAACGGCGGCGACGGTGGCGCCGGAGGTAATGGCACCGCCACGCTGGACGCGGGTAACGGCGGCAACGGTGGCTCGTCGGGCCAGGCCCAAGACTTCTTCGGCATGGGCGCGTGGGGCAACGGGGGCAACGGCGGGGCCGGCGGCGCCGGTTGGACCGGTACCAACGGCTCCGCGGGCAGCGGGTCAGGTGGCGCCGGTGGTGACGGTGTAGCCGGGGGCAACGCCGGCAACGGTGGCGTTGGCGGCGAGGGTTCCTCGTACGTCGGCATCGGTGGCAACGGTGGTGCTGGCGGCGTCGGTGGCGCCGGCGGCAACGGCGGCAATGGCGCGGCCGGTGACGGTGGCACGTTCGCCAACAACGGTTCCGGAGACGGCGCAATCGGCGGCAACGGTGGCAACGGTGCCGTCGGTGGCAAGGGCGGTGTCGGTGGCGCTGCCGGTAACGGTGGCTCCGCCAACGGCACGGTCGGCGCCAACGGTGACGGCGGGGTCGGTGGTAGCGGCGGCCGCGGTGGCGACGGCGGTACCGGTGCGGACGGCTTGGCGGTAAACGGTGTCGGCGCCAACGGATCCGCCGGCGGCGACGGTGGAGCGGGCGGTAACGGTGGTGCCGCGGCGGCCGGCGGTGCAGCCGGTGGAGCCGGTGCCAACGTGGGCGCGGCCGGTGTCGACGGCGACGGCGGTAACGGCGGTAACGGCGGCAACGCCTCGGCCGCGACCAACGGACGCGACGGCGTCAACGGCTACCGCGACGGCGGGTCGCCTGCCGACATTTCGGCCACCAGCGGTGGCAACGGTGCCAGCGGCGGTAGCGGTGGTGCCGGCGGTAACGGCGGCGGCAATGCCGGTAACGGTGGTAACGGCGGTGTCGGTGGTGCCGGCTCCGACGGTGGTAACGGTGGTCACGGCAGCGCCTCGATTCACCCCGTTACCGATTCCGTGCACGGTCTGTACAACGCCCCCGGCAACGGTGGCTCGGGCGGCGCCGGCGGTAACGGCGGCGCGGCCGGTTCGGGTGCCGCCAACGGCAACGACGGTCTGATCGGTGACGGCGGTAACGGTGGCAATGGCGGTACCGGCGGCGACATCGCCGACGTGACCGGCCACGCCTCCGTTGAGGGCCCCGACGGCGCGGGCACCATGGGCCCGCAGGGCTCGGCCGGTACCGGTGGTGTCGGCGGCGCCGGCGGATCTGGTGCGACGGGCGGTACCGGCGGTAATGGCGGTAGCGGTGGTAGTGACCCGAACGCCGGCGGTGCGCACGGTGGCGACGGTGGTGCCGGTGGTGCCGGCGGTGCGGGCTTGGCCAACTCCGATGGCTCCGGCGGTGTCGGTGGTGATGGTGGGTCCGGCGGTAATGGTGGCAACGGCAGCAACATCCGCTGGGGCGACCCGGACTGGAACACCACCTCCAATGACTCCTCCTCGGGCCCGATCGACAACGTCCACGGCGGTGCCGGTGGCAACGGTGGCGCCGGCGGCGCTGGCGACAACGCCGGCGGTAACGGTGGCAACGGCGGTAACGGTGGCGACGTCACCACCCCGCACCTGGGCGACGACGGCCTCAACGGCGGCGCCGGTGACACCCCGGGTACCGGCAGCACCGGTGGCGCCGCAGGCACCGGTGGCGCCGCAGGTACCGGCCCCGACGCGGGCAGCGCGGGTCAGGACGGCGCCCCGGGCGTCGTCGTGCCCTAGTTCGGTCAGCTCACGAGAGACACCCCGCACAACCGTGCGGGGTGTTTTTCGTTGGGCCCCGACCGGCGCGCCGGCTAGATCCCGCCGCGGGCCACCAGTTGCGCCGCAATCACATTGCGCTGGATCTCGTTGGTGCCCTCGCCGACGATCATCAGCGGGGCGTCCCGGAAGTAGCGTTCCACGTCGTATTCGGTGGAGTATCCGTAGCCGCCATGGATGCGTACCGCGTTCAGCGCGATCTCCATGGCCGTTTCTGAGGCGAACAGTTTGGCCATGCCGGCCTCCATGTCGCAGCGCTGCCCGCTGTCGTAACGTTCGGCGGCATAGCGGGTGAGTTGGCGGGCTGCTGTCAGTTTGGTGGCCATGTCCGCCAGATAGTTGCCGACGCTTTGATGCTTCCAGATCGGTTGGCCGAAGCTCTCCCGCTGCTGGGCGTAGGCCAGCGCATCTTCCAGCGCGGCGGTGGCCACCCCCAACGCGCGCGCCGCGACCTGGAGGCGACCGGTCTCCAGGCCCTTCATCATCTGGGCGAACCCGTTGCCGGGGATACCTCCGAGCACGGCGCTGGCCGGCACCCGGCAGTCATCGAAGCTGAGCTCACAACTCTCCACACCCTTGTAGCCCAACTTGGGCAGATCCCGCGAGATCGTCAGTCCGGCAATGGGGTTGTCCACCAACAGCACCGAGATCCCGCGGTGCCGCGGCGTGGCTTTCGGATCGGTCTTGGCCAGCAGCGCAATCAGCCCGGAATAGCGGGCGTTGGAGATCCAGGTCTTGGCTCCATTGATCACCAGCTCGTCACCGGACGGCAGGGCGGCCGTGGTCATGTTCTGCAGGTCGCTGCCACCGCCCGGCTCGGTCAGGGCCATGGCGGCCCGCAGCTCTCCGGTGGCCATTGCCGGCAGGTAGCGCTGCTTCTGCTCGTCGGTACCGAACAGGGTCAGCAATTTGGCGACGACGGTGTGTCCGCCCATCGCCCCGGCCAGGCTCATCCAGCCACGGGCCAGCTCCTGTGTGACGAGGACGTAGCACGGCATCGACACTGGTGTTCCGCCGTATTCCTCCGGCACGGCAAGACCGTAGATGCCGAGGTGCTTCATCTGTTCGATCCACGCCCGTGGGTAGGTGTTGGCGTGTTCGACATCGCGAACCGTCGGCTTGACCTCGCGGTCGACGAACTGGCGCACGGTCTCGACCAGAATCGACTCTTCGTGGTTCATCGGTCCACCGTATGCCAGGATTTTCAGATGACCGATGGGCCCTACTTCGACGAATTGCGTGTCGGCCAGGTATTCGACGCGGCCCCCGCGACGACGCTGACGGCCGGTGCTGCCGCACTGCACCAGGCGATCCTCGGCGACCGCCTTCGACTGCCGCTGGACGCGGAGTTGTCCCGGGTGGTGACCGGGGCGACGACGCCGCTGGCCCACCCCGGACTGGTCTGCGACGTGGCGATCGGACAGTCGACGGTTGTCACCCGGCGGGTCAAGGCCAACCTCTTCTATCGGGGCCTGGCCTTCTTTCGGTATCCGCTGATCGGCGATACCCTGTTTACCCGTACGGAAGTCGTTGGTCTGAAGCAGAATTCAGCCAAGCCCGGGCGCGAGCCCACCGGGCTGGTGGCACTGCGGGTAACCACCATCGACCAGGTGGACCGGCTGGTGCTCGACTTCTACCGCTGCGCGATGCTGCCGCTGTCGCCTGATGCTTCCGATACCGGCCACAGCGATGACCTGTCTGCCATCGGTGCAGGGCTCGCGGCGCCGCCGGACGTGACCGCAGAGTGGGACGCCGCGGAGTTTCGTCAGCGGCTACCGGGTCCGCATTTCGACCCGGGTCTTGCGGGTACGGTGCTGACCAGCACCGGCGACGTGGTGTCCTCCGCGCCGGAGTTGGCTCGATTGACCCTCAACATCGCTGCCACCCACCATGATTCGCGGGTCGCCGGGCAGCGGCTGGTCTACGGAGGGCACACCATTGGCCTGGCGCTGGCGCAGGCATCCCGACTGTTGCCGAACCTGGTCACCGTGCTGGGCTGGCAATCCTGCGATCACACCGCGCCGGTCCACGAAGGCGACACCCTCTACAGCGAACTGCACATCGAATCCGCCCGCGACAGCGTGCTGGAGTTGCGGTCGCTGGTCTACGCCGTGGGTGCCGCCGGTGAACCGGATCGCCAGGTATTGGACTGGCGTTTCACTGCTTTGCAGTTCTGAGGTCCAGTTCCCTTTGCGCGAGTGTGCGTGTTAGCGCACGACACACCGCGGTCTTGTGTACAACCACGCACGTTCACGGCTGAGCGCGAGGGTGCGCGGTTACGGGATTTTCGCGGCGTGTCGGCCGGCGACACGCACGCTCGCGAGAGTGCGCGCGGTCAGTGCGGCAGATCCCGGAACGGGGCGTCGCGATAGGGGTCGGGCTCCTTCGGCAAGCCCAGCACCCGTTCGCCGATGATGTTGCGCTGAATCTGGTCCGTGCCGCCGCCGATCGAGGTGAAGTAGGCGTTGAGCGCCCGGAAGGTCACCGCGTCGCCGACCGGATTGTCCGGACCGCTGAGCATCGACTCGACGCCGACGATCTCGGTCTGGACCCGGGCGGTCTCGTGCAGGATGCGCGACATGGCGATCTTGCCGAGTGCCAGCAGGGTGGCCGACTCGGCGCGGTCGCGGCTGGTCTTGGCGCGCTGATTGTTCCATCGGTTCACCGTCGTCAGCGCCTGGATGCGGGCGATCTGCTGGCGGATGTGGGAATCTGAAAGACAACCCGCGTCGCGGGCTAATTCCACGAGGCCGCTGGACTTCTCCTTGCGACGTGCGGTGCGCGCGACATCACCCATCAGCCGCCGCTCGTAGCCCAGCGCCACCTGCAGCACCGACCATCCTTCGCCCGGTTCGCCGATCCGGTTGGCGTCGGGAACCCTGGCGTTGGTCAGAAACACCTCATTGAATTCCGATTCGCCGGTGATCTGGTGGATCGGCCGGACCTCCACGCCGGGCTGGCGCATCGGCAGCATGAAAAAGGTGATCCCGTTGTGTTTGGGCACGTCCGGGTTCGTGCGCGCCACCAGCATGCCGTAGTCGGCGGTGGTCGCGAACGACGTCCAGACCTTCTGCCCGTTGATAATCCAGTCGTCACCGTCCCGCTCGGCGCGGGTGCGCAGACCGGCCAGGTCCGATCCGGCGCCGGGTTCGCTGTAGAGCAGGCAGGACTTGGTCTCGCCGCGCAGCGCCGGGGGCAGCAGCCTGTGCTTCTGCTCATCGGAGCCACGGTCGTGGATCGTGCAGGCGAACAAGTCGGCCCGGTCGTGCCCGGTTCCGGGAGCGCCGACGGCAGCGAATTCGGCTGCCACCAGGCGGGATTGACGGTCGGTCAGGCCGCGGCCGTAGCAGTCCGGCTCCCAGCTCGGTGCGGTCCACCCCGCGGCGAGCATCGCCGCGGCGAAGGTGGCCCGATCGGTGCCGGGCGCCCAGTTGGCGGCCAACCAGTCGCGGACTTCACCGCGTAGCGCGTCGTCGTCTGCGGGCAGCGTCATCTCACGCTCCGATCTCTTGCAGGTAGCGCTCCCGGTGCCAAGACGGGCTGCCGAAGAGGTGGGCGTCGCTGCGCGCCCGGCGCAGATACCGGTGCGCGGGATGTTCCCAGGTGAACCCGATTCCGCCGTGCACCTGAATATTGGTGGCGCCCACAAAGACGAATGCATCCGAGCAATAGGCTTGGGCCAGTGCCAGATCCGCGGTCCAGTCGGCAGATCCGTCGGCGCCGGCCGCAGCCACATGGCGAGCGGCCGTCACCGCCGACTCGGCCTCCAGCAACATGTCGGCGCACATGTGTTTGACGGCCTGGAAGCTGCCGATGGCACGGCCGAACTGGAAACGAGTCTTGGCGTAGTCGCGGGCCATCTCCATCGTGAACCGGGCGGCGCCGGCCTGCTCACCGAGCAGCGCCACCGCGGAACGGTCGAGCGCGGCGGTCAATGCGGCGACGCCGGCTCCGGCCGAGCCGACCGGCGTGGCCGGGGCATCGGAGAACCGGACGAGACACAACCGGCGGGAGGGATCGACCGTGGTGAGCGGTTCCACCGTCACGCCCGGGCCGGCCGGGTCGACGGCGAAGATTCCGGGTCCGTGCCCGGAGCCGGCCAGCACGTAGATCAGATCGGCGGTGTCGGCGTCGAGCACGAACCGCTTCTCGCCGGAGATCAGCGGGGTCGCTCCGCCGCGGGCCACGGTGGCCGGTGCCGCGGGTGGCCGGGTCGAATCGCCCTCGGCGAAGGCGACAGCGACACGGGTGCGCCCGGCAGCGATCGCCGGCAGCACCGCATCGCATTGTGCCGGGTCATCCACTGCCACAAGAAGATTGACCGCAAGCACCGCCGTCGACAAGTACGGACCGGAGAACAGGACCCGGCCCAGCTCCTCGGCTACCACGCCTACCTCGACCAATCCAGCGCCGGCGCCGCCGTACTGCTCGGGCACCAACAGTCCGAGCAGGCCCATGGCCGCCAACTCTGACCAGACATCGTCGTCGGGCGAGCGTTTGGCCATCAACTCTGCGACCGCGCCGCGCAGTGCCCGCAGTTCCTCGGGGCTGGAGCCGGCCACCGGTCAGGCCTCCCGACCAAACGCGTTACGCAGGCTCTTGCATTGGCCGGCGAAGAACGCCCGCGAGACCGCGGCTTTGGGCAGCAACAGGTCGAACCCGTGGAATGCCCCGAGGACCGTCTCGACCTCGCAGGGCACACCGGCTTGCCGCAGTCGCTCCGCGTAGGCCAGATTCTCGTCGTGGAACAGGTCCAAGGTGCCCACCCCGATCCAGGCCGGTGCCAGCCCGCGCAGGTCGGCACGGCGGGCCGGCACCGCGATCTGGGGATCCGCGTCACCCAGATATGCGGTCCAGCCGAACAGGTTGCTCCGCGGATTCCACAGGCGGTAACTCCGATTGGCCGGCAGCGCCGCGCTGCGATCGTCGAGCATCGGGTACACCAGCAGTTGCAGCACGGGGGAGACTTCGCCGCGGTCGGCGGCCAGTTGCGCCAGGGCGGCGGCGAGTCCGCCGCCGGCGCTGGCACCGCCGATCGCGATCCGGGCCGGATCGACTCCGGGCAGCTCGGCGAGCTGGGTCAGCGCCGCCCAGCAGTCCTCCAGCGCGGCGGGATAGGGATTCTGCGGCGCCAATCGGTAGTCCACCGACGCCACCGTGGCACCCAGTTCCGCGCTGAACCGGCGGCAGAGGCGATCATCCTGGGCGGCGGTGCCGATGACGTAGCCGCCACCGTGGATCCACAGCAGTGCCGGTCCCGGCTCGGTGGGGCGATTCGGCGGCCGAAAGATCCGGACGCCGGCTCCCGAGGGCAGGCCCAAGACCTCGACGTCGCCGGGTGTGCGCCGGCCCTGCATCCCGGTGAGTGTCTGCAGCACCGGCAGGGTCCGACGCCCGATCCCGCCACGCGGAAGGAATCGGGCAGTTCTGCGCAGATCTGGATGGAACCCGCTGCTTACCATCGGCTCAGTATTACCGGCGCCGGATCGGCGACGTCGTCAACCCACCCGATTGCGGTCGCCTCCGGCCCCAAACGCGGTACCCTGCGCCAATGACGGGACGATCGCAGACCCCGGAGACCGGACTCAACCTGGCCGGCCGGCTGCGTTGGCTGAGGCGAGCCCGGACGGCCGACTACCTGCTGGCGCTCAGCGTTGCCTCAGCGTCGTTGCCGGTGGTCGGCAAGCACCTGGAGCCTCTGGGCGGGATGACCGCGATGGGGGTATGGGGCACTCGCCATATGCCGGAGTTCTTCTCCAGCGCCGCCAAGTCCTGGCTGGCTCCGGGTGCCGCTGCCGCCCGCAGGCAGGAGCGCGAGCAGACCCACGTCGTCAGCGACGCCGCGCTGCGCGGTGTGGTCTCGGCAGCCGACCTCGACATCGACTGGCCCGAACCGGAACAGGCTCCGCCGGTGGTGAAGGCGTGGCAGCACCGTCGGCACATCTATCGCTCCGGTGTGCAGTACGGCAGGGACCCCGCGCAGGTACTCGACGTCTGGCGGTCCCGTGAGTTGCCGGACGGCCCGGCGCCGGTGCTGATCTACGTTCCCGGTGGTGCCTGGGTGCACGGCAGCCGCATGCTGCAGGGGTATGCGCTGCTCTCGCACCTGGCCGCGAGCGGCTGGGTGTGCCTGTCGATCGACTACCGGGTCGCGCCGCACAACCGGTGGCCGAGCCACATCGTCGACGTCAAGACCGCGATTGCCTGGGCGCACGCCAACGTCGACAAATTTGGCGGTGACCGCAATTTCGTGGCCGTGGCGGGCGCCTCGGCCGGCGGGCATCTGGCTGCACTGGCCGGACTGACCGGCAGCGCGGTCAGCGACTCCGATTTCGCCGACGAACTGCCCGCCGGTGGGGACACCTCGGTGGACGCCGTGGTGGGGATCTATGGCCGCTATGACTGGGAGGACCGCTCCACCCCCGAACGGGTCGCCTTCGTCGACTTCCTGGAGCGGGTGGTGGTCGGCCGGTCGATGCGGCGTCATCAGGACATCTACCGGCAGGCCTCCCCGATCGCGCGGGTGCATCCGGATGCGCCGCCGTTCCTGGTCGTGCACGGCAGCGCCGACACCGTCATCCCGGTGCAGCAGGCTCGTACCTTTGCCGACCGACTGCGGGCGGTGTCGCGTTCCAAAGTCGGGTACCTGGAGCTGCCGGGAGCGGGGCACGGTTTCGACATGACCGACGGGGCGCGCACCGGTGCGATGAGCACGGCAATCGGCTTGTTCCTCAACCAGATTCACCGCGACCGCACCACGGTCGGGAGCAAACAGATCATCTGACCCCGCATGCCACGGTATGGTCCGTGCATGGCGAGGGGAATGGGGTGAAGCGGCTCACCGGCTGGGATGCGGTCCTGCTGTACAGCGAGACGGCGAACGTGCACATGCACACGCTCAAGATCGCGGTGATCGAGCTGGACGCCGATCGGCACGGGTTCGACGTCGAGGCCTTCCGGCGGGTGATCCACGGCCGGCTCTACAAGCTGGACCCGTTCCGATACCAGCTGGTGGACATCCCCGGCAAGTTCCACCACCCGATGTGGCGGGAGAACTGCGAAGTCGACCTGGCGTATCACATTCGCCCGTGGGCGCTGCCCGCGCCGGGTGGCCGCCGCGAACTCGATGAGGCCATCGGCGAGATCGCCAGCACACCTCTGGACCGTAGCCGCCCGTTGTGGGAGATGTACTTCATCGAGGGTTTGGCAAACAACCGGATCGCGGTGGTCGGCAAAATCCACCACGCGCTGGCCGACGGGATCGCTTCGGCGAATCTGATGGCCCGCGGCATGGATCTGGTGGCCGGCTCGCAGGTCGAACGCGACTCCTACGAAACCGATCCCGCCCCCACCGGTGGGCAGTTGGTGCGGTCGGCGTTCCGCGACCATTTCCGGCAGATGGGCAAGATCCCGGCAACCATCGGCTACACCGCGGCCGGCATCGGCCGGGTCCGGCGCAGCAGCCGCAAACTCTCCGCGGACCTGACCCGGCCGTTCACCCCTCCGCCGAGCTTCCTCAATCACGTGCTGACCCCGGAACGCCGGTTCGCCACCGCCACGCTGGCGCTGGCCGACATCAAGGCGACCAGCAAACAGTTGGGTGTCACCATCAACGACCTGGTGCTGGCCATCTCGGCGGGGGCGCTGCGCACACTGCTGCTGCGGTATGACGGGAAGGCGGATCACCCGCTGCTGGCGTCGGTGCCGATGAGCTTCGACTTCTCCCCGGACCGGATCTCCGGCAACCGGTTCTCCGGGGTGCTGGTCGCGTTGCCGGTCGATGTGGCCGACGTTCGGGAGCGGGTCGTAAAAGCCCGGGAGGCGGCCGATCTGGCCAAGGAAGCCCACCACCTGGTGGGGCCGGAATTGGTCAGCCGGTGGTCGGCGTACCTGCCGCCGGCGCCGGCGGAGTCGTTGTTCCGGTGGCTGTCGGGTAAGGACGGTCAGAACAAGGTGCTCAACCTCAACATCTCCAACGTGCCGGGGCCACGGGAGCGCGGCCGGGTCGGCGGCGCGCTGGTCACCGAGATCTACTCGGTGGGGCCGTTGACCGCCGGCAGCGGGTTGAACATCACCGTGTGGAGCTACGTGGATCAGCTCAACATCTCGGTGCTGACCGACGGCGCCACCGTCGACGACCCACACGAGGTGACCAGCGCTCTGGTCGATGAGTTCGTCGAAATCCGCCGTGCGGCTGGGCTTCCGGAGAAACTGACGCCGGTCGAGACGGCGATGGCCCCGGCATAGCCAGGGCTCACGGTGCGCTCCTCATTGAGGCAGGGGCGAGGTGGGACTTGCCTGGGCGGCGACGACGAGTTCCAGCGCGCTGAGAACACCCGGATCGGCCGCGCAAACGGCGGGGATGGCGTTCAACACGCGTGCCGCGGTAGCCGTGGAGCCGGGCAACTCCCCGCCGTTGAGGGCGAAGTCGACCTGTATCGGTGGATTGCCGTCAACGGTGATCCGGGTGAGCCGCCGGCTGGCGCTGCCCGGACTGATGACCGGCAGCCAGTCGTCGACAGCCTCGTCAGGCATTGACCAGATCGACGAAAAGTGCAGCCGCGGTTGGCCGTCGACGATCCCGTCGAAGCGCATTCGCACACTGGCGATGGTGCCTGCGGGAATCTGCCCTGCGTCGAAGCTGTAGTGACGCTCAGCGATCGCGACGTCGCGGTATTCGCAGATGTCGTCCAGTGTCCAACCAACTCCTCGCGCGAGGAGCCGAAGCGGCGGGGCGAAGTGGCCGATCATGGCCCCAGGTTGATACATCTGGGCGTCTTGCTCGGGTGTCCGGCCGAAGCCCAGCGCTGAGAAGAAGCCGGGAACTCGATATGCACCGCACGGGATCCGTTCCTGGACGGAGATTTTCGTGGGTAGCTCGCTCATGCTGGCGGCGTGCACGGCGAGGATGTCGCTGGTGAAGCCTGGAGCGATGCCGGTGGCGAACAGGGAGCTCGCGCCATGACGGCACGCGGATCGCAGCTTCTCGCGCGATGTGCCATCCAGCGACAACGGATCGAATAACGGGTTGTAGGACGGTGTCACGATGTTCTTTCCGCTGGCCAGGATCGCGCATAATTGATCGATGACCTCGTCGCTGTCGCGACCGGCCCAACTGGCGAAGTAGGTCACGCAGTCGGCGTCGAGACGGAGGAAGTCCGCCATGCTGTCAACTGCTCGCACGCCGACCTCCGGTAGGCCCGCTAACTCGCCAGAGTCGCGTCCGGCCTTGTCGCGGCTGTGCACAAGATGGCCGACCAACTGCAGGTGTGGCGCCCGAAGGATGTGCTGAAGCGCGATCGATCCGGTGTAGCCGGTGCCGATATGAGCTATTCGATATTTCTGTGCCATACGACAGCGCTCCTTGTGAGCTCCGACGAATGACTCATTGTCGGACCCGCGTCGGTGGGGTGGATGGAACTGAGCTAAGGATCCGGCGGGCAGCGCTGGTGCCGGCGACGACCGCCGATTCCTGACTGGAGATGGCTAAGTAGTCGCCGGCGACTTGCACCGGGTCATCGGCCGGGTAGGCGTCGCGGAATCTTTGCAGGGCCGTGTAGTAGCCGACGTCGCCGCGGTGCGATGCGTATGACCACCGGGTGAGATGCGCTGCGCGGAAGTGGCTTCGAAGTTCGGGAAACACCCGCTCGATGAGTTCCCGCGCGGTCGCGGTCAGTCGGTCATCGCTCCACGACGACCACTCGTCGGCCGCGATCGAGAAGAACACGCTGATGAGACTGGTGCCCGCTGGTGCGCGATCAGGCGCCTTGGCATGCTCGAGACATAACGTCAACACCTCGCGGCTGGCAGCAGTTGGCACCATCACCAAGAACGGTTGCTTCTCGGTCGGCCGCGTATATGCAAGTTGCATCGAGAGAGCGCCGGTGTATCGAGTGGCCGCGAGGAGTTCGGCCCCGGAATCTTTGAGCGGAGGATAGAGCTCGGTGGCGTCACGAAAGCGAGTCGCGATCACGCAGGCGTCGGCATGCGCGGTGGACCGCCCGGCGTGGCCCTGCCACTGAACCTCCACACCTTGGTCGGTGCGACGGATGCCGGTGACCGGCGAGTTGAGTTTGACGTCAAGGGCAGCTGCCAGTGCGCTCGGCAAGCGCTGCAAGCCGCCTCGTAAACTCTGCATCTTTCCGGCAGCGAGAACGGCGGCGGCGAAGAATTCAAGCACGGAGGTCTCGTCAGGTGGGCCAGTCGTCATCGACCGGGTGAGTCCCTCGACGAGCCGCTTGTTGATCTCCCGCCCGAAGACCCTGTTGAGATAGGTTGTCACCGTCTGGTTGTCGTACTGGATACGGTTGCTCAGATCGTAGGGATTCATGCCGTAGAGGGGCTTCAACATCCTTGCCCCATTGGCGATGAGCCGCAGTTTCGCGCGGGCTGGAAGTAGCTCGGTAGTCAGGAATGAGCGAAGGGGCCTGCGGCCGTCCAGGAGGCAGAGTTTCCCATCGTTGACGACGGCGATCTCGTGTGCACAGTCGACCACCTCGTCCGACAAGCCCACGTCTGCGACAAGTTTGAGGTATTCGCGGTACCCGTCGGTGATCAGGACCGGACCGACATCGAACAAGAATCCGTCCTCGGATTCCGAAAGCACTCGCCCGCCCACTCTGCCAAGCGCTTCCAACACGGTTACGTGCCAACCCTGTTGACGCAGGCGGTAACCCGCGCTCAACCCGGCCAGGCCACTGCCCACGACGATCACGCGCTTCATTAAACGTCCACCCAGCCCCCGCCGGCACCCAGCATCGCGATCGACGTGCTGAGGTACCACAGCACCGTGGCCAGCGCGGGGGCGAACGCACCGACGCCGCCCTCCAACGCGAACGGTCCGGTTCGAACAAAGACGGCAGCGGTGGATGCGATGCATACCAACACCGCCAGGACGGCCGGATAGGCGGTCCACCTCGGTAGCACACCGTCCTTAGAGACGCAGACAGCGTATGCGAAAGCCGCTGTGGCGGTGACGAATCCGAACAGTTCGATGATGATCGCCTCGGCATGGGTTCCCATGGTGAAGACCACCTCGGCGTCCAAATTCGAGCTAGCCTGAGCGACGGCGATCTGCAGGCCCATGGTCACGATCAGCAGTGTGGCGATGACCGTCTGCGCGACGAGGAATAGCTCGCTGAGGTACTGGTCTGAGCGATGAAGGATTCGGCGCACCGCGACCGAGAACATCAACAGCGCAGGCACGACCAACGGGAACATCCATGCTTGCACAACGAGCAGGTGCTGCTTGTCGATGAAGTAGTTCTGGTAGGTGATCGCCCTGCCGTCGGCGGGCGGTATGGCGCCGGTCAGTGCCCCGGCGATCACACCGACAAGGACGTAGAGGATTCCGGCGATGCCACCTATGCGGATCCATCGGATTTGTTTCATGTTGGCCTTCCTTGAACTGTAGGAGTGAAACGGACCGGCATCGACCGGATGCCGTTGATCACCGTTGAGGGCGCCCGTACGACAGGTCCGGCAAGCTCCAGGTGTTTCATGCGGGCAAGGAGTTCGGGAAAGATTGCGGCGGCCTCCGCACGGGCGAGGCTGGCGCCCAGGCAGAAATGCGTGCCGCCGGCGCCGAAGGCCAGGTGGGGATTCGGGCTGCGGCCGATGTCGAACCGGTCCGGATCGTGAAAATAGTTTTCGTCCCGGTTGGCCGAGGGGTAGAACATGGCCACCCGCGCGCCGCGGGGCAGCGCGACTCCATGCAATTCGGTGTCCTCGGTGGCGGTGCGTACGAACGCGGTGACCGGGCTGACGTAGCGCAGCATCTCCTCGATGGCGGTCGGCAGCAGAGACGGGTCGGCCTCCAACCGCACCTGCTCGGCAGGGTGCTCCATCAGTGCCAGCGTGCCTCCGGCGATCAGGTTGCGGGTGGTGTCGCCCCCGGCGTTGAGCAGCAACACGAAGAACAGGTTGAACTCCAGGTCGGTGAGGCGTTGTCCGTCGACTTCGGTCTGCAACAGTGCGGTCGCGATGTCGTCGCCGGGCGCCTCGCGTTTACGGGCGGCGAGCGCTGTGGAGTACTCGAACATCTGCAGCTTGGCGTCCTCGATCTGCGGATCGCCTATGCGCCCGGCGTTCATTATCTCGGTCAGTTCGTAGAGCCGGCGACCGTCGTCTAAGGGGATGCCGAGCAGTTCGGCGATGACGAACGACGGCAGGGCGCCGGCGACGTCGTTGGCAAAGTCGCACTCGCCACGCTCCACCACATCGTCGACGATCTGGCGCGCCATGTCGGCCAGGTGTGCGGTCAGCTTCCCGACCTGGCGGGGTGTGAAACCTTTACTGACCAAACCACGTAGGGCCGTGTGACGCGGCGGGTCCATCGTCAGCATCATCATGGCCAGCCAATCGGACTCCTCCGGCAACGGGACATCGAAGTTCACGCCCGTGCGCTGGGACGACCAGGTGGTGCTGTCGCGCGATACGGCGAGGATGTCGTCGTAGGCTGTCAGCGCCCAGAAGCCGGGCCCGTCCTTATACGGGTGCCACGCCACGGGTGCAGACCGCCGCAAGGCCTGGAACGCCTGGTGCGGCATGCCCGCCTCGTAGGTCTTAGGGTCAGCCAAGTCCACCCCACCGATGCTGAGGGCATCACCCACCGCTGCCTGAACCGTCATGGGACACCTCTCTTATCGCCGAAAACCTTTGGCGCCATGAGCATCCGCGGCTAGGTCCGTGGAGTGATCGGACCCGAACTCCCGGAGGGACCGGTCGGGCCGGTGGCTCCGCGGGTGCTGCCGGCTCCACCGAGACCGCCCAGACCGCCGTATCCGCCGAGTCCGGGTTGCCCAGCGGAGCCGTCGGCGCCGGGTGTGCCCTGACCGTTGGTGACGAGTAGCGGGGGCAGGACGCCTCCGGCTGCGCCGGGTGCGCCGGAAGCGCCGCCCTGGCCGCCGGCGCCGCCCGTACCCCCGTTGCCGCCCGCGCCGGTGCTGCCGGCGGCACCCACCAGTCCGCCCGCCCCGCC
>NZ_LDPO01000032.1 GCF_001021505.1 Mycolicibacter heraklionensis | reverse complement strand
GACCAAGTCGCCGCCGAACTCAACGGCCGACCCCGCAAACGACTCGGCTGGCGAACCCCCGCCGAAGAACTCGACCGACTACTGTCAGACCCGTCCACATTTGTTGCAGCGACCGCCTGAATCCAGGCGGCTTGTCACCTATGAAACCGCACACTCGGCGTGTTCTATTGAGCTCCGCTACCCCGTCACTTCGAAAACACCGTGCGCCCCGTTCTCGGCGTGCCGCATGTCGTGATCCATGAACGGGTAGTGGCCGGGTTCGGGGAAGGTCATCTCGACGAAGCCGCCCTGGGCGGGCGCCAGGTCGAGGGCCTGGGAACCCCCCGAACCGCCGGGGGGCCGCAGCAGCCAGGCGCCCTCTTTGTAGACGGTGTCGAACTGGGTCCCGACGACGTGGAATGCGATCGCGTCACCCGGGCCGGCGTTGACCACCCAGACCCGTACCCGTTCGCCGGTGTGAGCCGGCAGCGGGGCGTGCATGTACTGGGCCGCGGTGCCGTTGAACATCCAGCCGTCGGGCTGACCGGCGCGGATCGCGGTGGTCTTGGCGTCGGAATCCGGCGGGCCCGCGTAGAGCTGGGCGCCGACCAGGGCGTATTCCCGGTCCACCGCCGGCAATCCGGGCGGGTCGATGATCACCGCCCCGTACATGCCGTTGGCGATGTGCAGCGTCATCGGCGGTGTACTGCAGTGATAGAGCCAGGCGCCGGCCCGGTGCGCCGTGAAGCGGTAAACCAGCCGCTCCCCCGGCGCCAAGGTGCGCATCGGCTGGTCCGGGGCGAGCGCTCCGGCATGAAAGTCGATGCCGTGGCCCATGCTCGCGTCGTTGATCAGGGTGATCTCGAAGGTGTCCCCGACCCGGCCGTGCAGCGTCGGTGCCGGCTCGACGCCGCCGAAGGTCCACCGGATCTCGCGGCGGCCGGGGGCGGTCTCCAGTTCCCGGTCGACGGCGCGCAGTTCCAGCCGATGCACACCCGGGGCGGCTGGAGCCAGCACCGCGTCGCGTGGCGTCCAGCCCGGCGACGGATCGGCGGCCAGATCCAGGACCGTGGGCGTGGACGAGCCGCTCTGACCGCCACCGGTGTGCTGATGACGCGGGACGCCGCCGACCGCATGGATCGTCATCTTCATGCCGGCGGCCCGGTGACCGGGTACGTCGCACCACGCCTCTCGGTCCTGTTGCACCGCACCGAGATCCAGCAGCGCGGTCTGGCCGCGGCTCAGCCGCGGGGTGTGCTCGCCGGTGTCGACGTGCAGGTCGTGCGGCAATCCGTCGGCGTTGGTGACCCGCAGCACCAGCCGGGTCCCGGCCGGCACGTCGATCACGTCCGGGGAGAACCGCATGTCCTTCAGCGTGACGTCGATGGTGCGTGCCGCACCGGTGACGCCGGCGGCCCCCGAGGGTGCGGAGCCGCCCATCCCCAGCGCCACTGCGACCGCGGCTACCGCGGCGACGGCGACGGCCCCGGTGATCGCCCGGGGATGGGGCGTGATCGCGTCGATGTCCAGCGGGCCGCGCAGTGCCACCGGTATCGCAAGCCGCAGGGCCAGCAGCACGAAGCTTGCGACCGCAACGGCGGCCAACGCCCAGCCGATCAACGGCAGCGGTGCCCGCCACGGCCCGGCCACCAGCGGCACGGCAAGGTTGATCGCGCACACCCGGGCCTGCCAGCCCTGGTCCAGATAGCCGATGACGGCCTTGCGGACCGGCGGACCGTTGGCCACCAGGATCGGCAGCAACTGACTCAACGCACCCAGCAGGATCTGGGCGACGAAGCCCACCGCCAGCAGCGGGAGCAGAGTGTGCTCCACCAATGCGGGCAACACCTCGACGGAGCGGGCCGCGATCAGACGGGTCGTCTCGACCACGACGGCGATTCCGAGCCAGAGTGTCGCGCCGACCAGCATCCAGGCCGCGGGTCCGGTGAAGCTGCGGCCGGGCCACAATCCCGCGATGGAAAGGCCGACTCCGACCGCGTAGCCCAGCAGACCCGCGGCCGTCAGCCACCAGCTGCCGGCGAGCAGGCCGACGGCGGCGGCGGCCAGACCTGCCGTCAGCGTCGGCAGCGCGCGGCGAGCCATCGCAAAGCTGCGCGGGGTGATCTTCTCGCGGATCGTGGTGGGCCACAAGGTGAACAGCGTGCCCATCACGGTCAGCCCGATCCAGCCGTAGAGCATCACGTGCACGTGGGTGGTCCACAATCGCGCATACCAACGGGCCACACCGACGGCCATCGCAGCACCGGTCGCCGATCCGGCCAGCAGCGCTGCGATCGCGGCCAGATAGAAACCGACCAGGTAGTCGAAACGCGCTGACAGGGCAGACTTCTTCATCGCGATCAACTCGGCGCCGTGAGCGACCGCGACCACGGCCACGGCTGTGCCCCCGGCCCCGGACAGCGCTTCGGCGTTGAAGGCCACCCCGGCCAGGGTCGCGATCACGGCGGCGTTGAGCAGTGCCAGCTTGGCCACCAGGTGCCACTGCGGCGGGTCGGGAACCCGGCACAGTGTGGTGGTGAAGTGTCCCGACCAGATCACGATCGCATTGGTGGCGGCACCGAGCAGCAACGCGTGGACCGGCAGCCAGATCGGGTGCGCAACGACGTTGTGCGCGGCGAGCAGCACCACCGCGACGGCCAGCCAGCCCAGCACCACGATGTTGGCGCCGAGGAATACCGGCCCGCGCGGTCCGCCCCGGCGGCGGGGCTTGACGACCGGCGCCGGCGGTGGCCCCAACGGAATCATGTTCGCCAGGCTACGGTGGCCGCGCGTCTAGTCGGAAGTGACCTTAGACATCGAAAGCCGTCGGTTTGATCCCGGCGTGCTACCGGGGTCGGTCGGTGGTGACCACCAGGCGGCCAGTGGTTTGACGAGCGGCCATGCGCTCCAAGGCATTCGGCAGTTCGGTCCAGGGCACCTCTGCGCCGACGACGGTGCGGATCTTGCCGGTGCGCAGCATCTCCAGGATCTTCGCGTGGGCGTCCAGCCCCTCGGAGCGGGCCGGCCAGTTGAAGCCCAGCGTGCGGCGGATTGCCACCGGGTCGTTGACGTAGACCAGGCATACCCCGCACACGTCGAAGTTGCTGTAGGCGATGGGCCGTGGCGAGAGATAGTCGCCGTCCTCCAAGGCGATGTCCTGGGCGAATCCCGCCATCAGATACCGGCCGTTCAGGCCCATGGCGCGGAAGGTCTGCACCGCCACGTCCCCGCCGACCGCGTCGAACGCGACGTCGACACCCCGGCCGTAGGTCAGTTCCACGACCTGCTCGACCCAGTCGCCGTTGCGGTAGTTGATCGCGTGGTCGGCACCGAGTTCCTTGCAGAACTCGACCTTCTCGTCGCTGCCGGCGGTGGCGATCACCCGGGCGCCCAGCGCTTTACCGAGCACCAACGCGCCGGACCCGGTGCCGCCGGCGGCGGCGTGCACCAGCAGGGTCTCGCCCGGTTTCAGGCGGCCGCGCTCCCGCAGCGCGAACCAGCCCAGGTGGAACGGGTAGTGCAGGGCCGCACCGTCGACGTCGCTGACCCAGTCCGGCAGGTCCAGCGCGGTCGCCGCGTCCACGATCGCATACGAGGCGTAGCCACCGAACGCCATCACCGGGATGCCGACGATGCGCCGGCCGATGAGATGTTCAGCACCCTGCCCGGCACTTTCCACGACCCCGACCGTCTCCATGCCGGGCACGAACGGCGGTTGCAGTGGCAGCGTGGTGTAGCGGCCACCGATGATGTCGATGTCGTTGAAATTGAGGCAGAAGGCGTTGACCGCGACTCGGATTTCGCCGGGTCCGGGCGCGCGCACCTCCACGCTCTGACGGGCCAGCACTTTGGCCGGGTCCCCGAGTTCGGTGGCGACCCAGGCGTCAGCGGTGATCGGTTGATTCATCATTCTCCCGTTAGTCGGCGACGAAGCGGTTTCGATAGTCGCGCAAGCGATTTGCGATCTCGTCTGCGTCCAGTCCGAGATCGGCCGGCTGGTAGTCGACCGCGCCGTAGCGCCCGCGTGGGTGATCAATGCAGAACTGCGTCATCGCTTCCTTCGCCCGGGTGTCGAGTGGCTGGTCCGCGAGCTCGTAGATGGCAGCGACGGTCCCGTCCTCATCTGCCATGAAGTCCTCGAACCGCACGTCGACGGACTGTGCCGCCGGCAGCACGTCGCGGTCACGCAGGCATCCGGTGAGCAGGTCGTCGGCCCGATCCAGCCAATACTTCGAGATCTTGACCGGGTCGGGATGGTCGCAGCCCATGCGCGCTGCGTAGCTGATCATGGTTGCCATCGACCGGGTCACTTCGACCGGATCACGATGGGTGACAACGAAAGTGGCATCGGGGAAAGTGGCATACAGCGCCGGGAACTGCTCCAGATGCTGTGGCGATTTGAGCACCCAGCGAGTGCCGCCGCGCAGCCATTGCAGGGCTTGCAGGGTGCGCTTCATATAGGCGTACGACGCGCTCTGATCGTGTGTCTTGTAGTGCTGCGCGAATGTCGGGACGAAATAGCTACATTCGAACAGCATTCCCGAGATGTCGTTGCCCAGCAGCTGGATCTCTTCATGCGCGTGGTCGACGGTCATGTCGTGCATGCGCTTGAACTCGGGCATCGAGGTGTTGATCAGATCCAAACCGACGGCACAGCGGTCGCGTCTGGCCTGCGGATCGGGCTCGCCCGGAGTGGCAACCGGTTCCATGCTCTCCCAGTACGGCAGGTACCGCAGCGCCGGGTCGGCGGCGATCAGGTTGTGCAGGTGGGTGGTGCCGGTGCGCGGCAGTCCGCAGATGATGATCGGGCGCTCGATCTCGACGCTCTCGATCTCGGGGTTCGCCGCGATCAGATCTTCCAGCCGAAGCCGGTTGACCAGGTGTCCCGCCAGTTGTTCGAACGCCATCGCCCGCCCGACGCCGGACAGGTCGGCCTCCTCGACCAGCGACCGGCACAGTACGTCGAGGCGCTCACGAAAGCCGTTGTCGCCCCAGTTGTGCAGGCCCGTTCGGTCGGCCGCGGCCTGCAGTAGGGCCTCCGGTGTGAGTTGCAGGACGGCGCCGTAGCCGGCCAGGCCTTCGCGCATCGGGCGGGCGGCCTCGGGATAGACCGGATTGGCAAGGTCGTTGAGCCGGATCGCGCCCGGACGAGTGGCGGCGCTCACGAGGCCAGCTCTGCGACGTCGACGACCCGGCAGCTCAGCGGGTCGGGGGTGGCCTCGGGCAGGAACCAGCGCAGCCAGATCAGGCCTTTCGACCGGCCCGCGGTCGACACCCAGTTCGGATGCCCGGGATCGGTTTCGCTGATCACGATCTGCCAGGACCCGTCGGGCCGGTAGGTGACGTGCGCGCCGTTGATCGTGACCCGTTCGCGGGTGTAGTCGTAGGTGTGCAGGAACGGGTTCCACAGGCACAGATTCCAGAACACGCACTTCGGTGAGGTTCCTTCGATGACCAGCGCCTGGCCGGGCTGCAGTTCGTAGGCGCCCATCGAATAGGCGGCATCACCGGCCGCCCAGCCCACCGTGCGACTCGGCACGGGATACGGATCCTGAAGCACGTTGGCCGGCAGTCGCACGGGCGCCATGGCGGCCTGCTCACGAATCCAGGTCCGCGCCGCGCGCATTCGCCGGCTCAGGTCGGCCCGGCTGTCGGGGCGCCGCGGAGTGTCATCAAGCGCCTCGATCTTCCACTGCACCCGCCGATCGGTGCCGGGGTCGGTGAGGTAGTCGCGGGTGAGGATGAACACGGCGTCGGGCTCCAGTTTGAGCCAATTGCCCTGCTGTTCTTGGGCACTGATGATGAATTCGAAGTTTCCTTCGGCGTCGCAACCGAGGTCGCGGTCGTTGATGGTGTCGATGATGCGGTCGCTGTAGCGGCCGTCATCGGGGCCGCCGTAGACGGTCATGGACAGATAGACCGCGTCGCCGCGCTTGCCGGTGACCCGGTAGCTGCGGCTCGGGTCGATCGGCGCCAGCTGGTAGAAGGCATCTGAATTGTCGCCGCCCCATTTGAGGTAGGGGCCGATCACGTCGACCAGGATCGGCTTGTCCGCATCTCCCCAGATGTAGGCCTCGGCGGCGACGCGCAGCAGGCTCAGCGCCCATCGGTAACCGTCGAGGACGTCGGCCTCCTCCAGCGGCGGATCGGCGTTGAGCAGGCGCTGCTCGACGGCACGGACCTCGTCGAGCAAGTCGCCGAATGCGACGGACAACTCGTCACTCATCCCGGTTCTCCTTCTTTCTCATTCCCTGCAGCAGTAGGGAACACAGCCTGTCGGCGGCGGCGTCGACGGTGTCGGTGGCCAAGACTTGGGCGATGTAGAAACTGGTGCCCACCAGTGCGTCGTAGGCAATCTCGACATCGACGTCGGCGTTGAGCACGCCTTGCTCGATGCCGGCGCGGACCAGCGCGGCGAACGCGGTACGGGTGGTTTCGTCAAGCAGCTGTTGGGTGCGGATGAACAGTTCCGGGTCACGGTGACGATCGGCCAGGATGCCCAACGCCGCGGCAGCCACCTCCGGTGAGCGCCAGAACTCGAACACGCCGGCGACGAATTGGCGCAGGTCGGCCTCGAAGTCACCCGAGCTGGTGAGCACGTCGCCGACCTCGGCGGCACCGAAGACCGCGTCGAACACCAGATGCGTCTTCGACGGCCAGCGCCGGTAGACGGTGGGGCGGCTGACGTCCGCCTCGCGGGCGATCGCCTCGATGGACACCTGGTCGTAGCCGTCTTGGGCCAGCAGCCGGCGGGTGGCCTGGGTGATGGCCTGCTCGGTGCGGGGATCGCGCGGGCGTCCGCGACCGGCCGGGGCCTGGTCCGGGCTTGCCGTCACTGTGGCATCCGCTGTCGGCGACTCACGCCCTAAACAATTACATTACGTAACGTAATTAGTCAACGGTGTTGCGGACGCCCCGACTGCGCAGCTCAGAACGCGTAGCGGTGGTACTGCGACATGTTCGCCACCGCCGGAATCAGCGACATCGCCTTGCCCAGCGCCCGGTAGCGACGGGGAAGTTCGGAGTAGGTGTCCGACTCGAACCAGCGCACCCACTCCAACAGCCGCGTACCCGGGACCGCGGCCAGAATCTCGCGGGGCTCATTGATCCCCCACTGCAGCGTCGCCCCGGAGCGGCGTACCACGGCGTTGGCCCACTGGGTCTTGATGCCCAACCGGTTGAAGGCGTCGAACTGCAACTCCCCGCTCGGGGCGTGCTCGACCACCCGGCGTAGCAACGCGACGCCGTCGGATTCGGTGAGGTACATGGTCAGGCCTTCGCCGAGCATCAAGGTCGGACGGTCGGCGGGGATTTCGGCGAACCACGCCGGGTCGGTGACCGACGCCGCCACCACGTGGTTGTGGTCTCGCTCGGGAAGTAGTTGCCGGCGCAGGTCGGCGACGTCCGGATAGTCGATGTCGTACCAGTCGACTCCGTCGCCCGGCTGCAGCCGGAAGTATCGGGCGTCGAGCCCACAGCCCACGTGCAGCACCACGGCATTGGGGTTGGTCGCCAGGAACCGGCGGGCCCAGTGGTCGAAATGCGCCGAGCGGGTGGTCACCGAGGGCGACCGAGCCGCGGTGATGGTGGTCTTGCTCCAGTCGTAGTCGATGCGTTCGACCACTTCCTTGGCGTAGCGATCCCCCAGGATGGGTTCGGGCAGATCGGCGTCCAGCGCCTTGGCGTACAGCGTCGCCAGCATGGTCTGCGGCGCGCCGCTCAGGTCCACCCGTGCCTTGTCATCGGTCATGCCAATCCACGCTAGCGCGGTCGCGGAAAAGCCGCGCGGAGCTGAACGCCGGTCGGCGTGGTGTTCAGTCCTTCGGCGTTATCCACTGACGTTCAACGGCTTTGACCAGTGCGGTCAGCGTGGCGTTCACCGGAACCTGTTCCCCCACCTGCGCGGCCGTGCGCACCACAGCACCGTTGATGACGTCGATCTCGCTGACTCGGTGGGCCAGGTGATCCAGCAGCGCAGACGGTTTGGCGTTCGGCATCTGCGCGCCGAAGGCCCGGACATGCGCCACCGGATCTGCCACGTCGATGCCGATTCCGGCGGCGCGGGCCACCGTCCAGGCTTCGGTCGCGGTGGCGCGGCTGACCGGTCCCATCTCCGTGTCGTCCATGACCTGACCCACCGTCATGCCGGTCAGCGCGCACGGCGCGCTGTAGGCGGCGTTGCAGATCAGCTTCTCCCACTGCATGGCGGCGATGTCGGCGACCGCGACCGCGTCGAATCCCGCCTCCGACCACACCCGAGCGATCTGATCGACAGTCGAAAACGGCAGCGCCGCATAGCCGCCGAACCGGACGGCACGCATCGCGTTGTGGTGCACATGTCCCGGCGCGGGACGCGAGGCTCCGAAGCCGCTAGCGATGCCCACCGCCACCCGGGCCGCGCCGACGATGTCGGCGACGGTGTCGGCCGACCCGAGTCCGTTCTGGATGGTCAACACCGGCGTGTCCTCGCCGAGCAGCGGCAGTGCCTGGTTGGCCCCGGCGGCGACGTCGGCGGCCTTGACCGCCAGCACCACCAGATCCATCGGCTCGGCCGGCGCGGTGGTGGCCGCGCGCATCGGAACCACCTGGTCAGGCTGCGGTCCGCTGATTCGCAGGCCGCCCGCGGCGATGGCGTCGACATGCGCGCTTGACCGGTCCACGGCCAGTACGTCGTTGCCGGCCGCCGCCAGCTTGGCGGCATAGATCGATCCCATGGCGCCGCATCCGATGACCGCGATCTTCATCTGCTCATCCCACCAGGTCGGCGATCACGGCGGCCAGGTCGGGCTTCTCCTCCAGCCCGAAGCCCGGGGCGTCGGTCGGCGCGATGGTGCCCTCGGCCAGCACGCAACCCGGCGCGTAGCCGCCGAACGGTGCGAACACCCCCGGGTAGGACTCGCAGCCACCCAGTCCCAGCGCGACCACGATGTGCAGGTTGATCAGGTGCCCGCCGTGCGGGAAGGCGAAGCGGCGGTCGAAGCCGTGCGCCTCGAGGACCTCGATCATCCGGGCGTATTCGGTCAACCCGTAGCTGAGCCCGGCGTCCATCTGGAAGATGTCGATGCCCGGCCGCATCCCGGCGTAACGAACCAGGTTGGTCGCGTCCCGCACCGAGAACAGGTTCTCTCCGGTGGCGACGGCACCGTCGTAGGCCGCAATGACCGCGGCGTTCAACGCAAAGTCGAGCGGATCACCGGGCTCTTCGTACCAGCGCAGGCCATACGGGTTCAGCGCTTTCGCCCACTGCACCGCGTCGGCCTCGTCGAACCGGCCGTTGGCGTCGACCGCGACCCGGGCACCGCTGCCGACGATGTCGATCACGGCCTCGATGCGCGCCAGGTCCTCGCTCGTCGACGCGCCGCCGATCTTCATCTTGACCGCGTCGTAGCCCATGTCGAGATAGCCGCGGATCTCGGTGCGCAGCCGGTCCAGGCCGGCCGCGGTGTCGTCGCCCGGGTAGTAGTAACCGCCGGCGGCATACACCGGGACAGCCGTGCTGACGGTGGCGCGGCCGAAATACCCGGCGATGGTGCGGTAGGCAGGCTCGTCGGCGAGTTTGGCATTGAGGTCCCAGCACGCCAGCTCCAGCGCGGCCGCCGCACCCGCCCGGTCGCCATGCCCGCCGGGCTTCTCGTCGGTCAGCGCACAACCCAGCACCCGCGCGGGGTCGATCCGGCCGGCGTCGTCCAGCAGCACCTCGGGGTTCGCGCGCAGCACGCGCGGGATCATCCGGTCGGCCAGGATGCCACTCTGCGCGAACCGGCCGATCGAGTTGAACGCCACCCCGGTCACCGGCTTCCCGTCACGGATCTGGTCGCTGACCACCGCGACCAGCGACACCGTGTGCCGGGAGAAATCCACCAAGGCATTGGCGACCTCGCCGCGCAGCCGCACCGGTGTCTCGATGATCTGGGTGATGCGCATGCGGTGTCAGTCCTCCTGGTGCGTCAATCCGCTCGCCGCAGGATGGCTTCGGCGTGCCGCAGCACCGGGGAGTCGACCATCTGTCCTTCGAACGCGAACACCCCGCGCTCGGTCTGCGCTGCGGCGAGCACCCTGCGCGCCCAGTCGACCCGTTCGGGGGCGGGCCGATAGGCATCGCGGACCACCTCGATCTGGCTCGGGTGGATGCACACCGTAGCAGCGAATCCGACCGCGGCGCCATCGAGCGCTTCGGCTTTGAGCCCGTCGAGATCGCCGATGTTGAGGTAGACGGCGTCCAATGCGGCCCGGCCGAACGTCGATGCCGCCAACAGGACACTCGAGCGCACGTGGCGGGCCACGTCGCGGTACCGCCCGTCGGCGTGACGGCTCGAGCCGCCGCCCATCGCGGCGACCAGATCTTCGGCGCCCCACATCATTGCGACGCAGTCCTGCGCGGCGGCGATCTCGGCGCAGAACACCGCACCGCGCGGGGTTTCGATCAGGGCCACCACCTGCCGCGGAGCCAGCGCGGCGACCTGGGCCGCGGATTCGGTCTTGGCCAGCATCAGTGTGGTGTAGGCGGTGTCGGCCAGTGCCTCCAAGTCGCGGGCCTGATCTTCGGTGCCGGCCGGGTTCACCCGCACCACGGTCCGTTCCGGGTCAAGGGGGTTGCGCCGCAATACTTCCCGGGCGGCCGGCCGGTCCGCGGCCGCTACCCCGTCTTCCAGATCGAGGATCACCACGTCGGCGACCGCGGCCGCTTTGCCGTATCGCTCCGGGCGATCCGCCGGGCAGAACAGCCAGGCCGGACCGGCGCTCACTGTTGGTCCTCGGTCGGCCGTTTGCGCACCAGCGTGGTGCGTACCGCGCGGGCGACGATGTCGCCGTTCTGGTTACGTCCGACATGCTCCAACGTCACGATGCCCTCGCCGGGGCGGCTCTTGGACTCCCGCTTGTCGGTGCAGACCGTCTCGGCGTAGAGCGTGTCGCCGTGAAACACCGGCTTGGGGAACGACACCTCCGAGAAGCCCAGATTGGCCACGATGGTGCCCAGCGTCAGCTGCGCCACCGACAGGCCGACCAGCGTGGAGAGAGTGAACATCGAATTCACCAGGCGCTCACCGCGGAAGCCGGGCTGTTGGGCCGCCCAGGCCGCATCCAGGTGCAGCGACTGGGTGTTCATGGTCAGCGTGGTGAACAGCACGTTGTCGGCTTCGGTGATGGTGCGCCCGGGCCGGTGTAGGTAGATGGTGCCGATCTCGTATTCCTCGAACCACAGTCCGCGCTGCTCGACTGTCTTGCTCACGCCGCTTCCCTTCCGCTCTTTCTCCCGCCGAGTGTGAATCCTGCGACACGACACGCCGACGCGGCGTCGCAGGATTCACACTCGGCGGAGGACGTCCCCATCACAGCCCCAGCGATCGTGCGATGAGCATCAGCTGCACCTCGGTGGTGCCCTCGCCGATCTCGAGGATCTTGCTGTCCCGGTAATGCCGGGCCACCGGGTATTCGTTGATGAAGCCGTAGCCGCCGTGGATCTGGGTGGCGTCCCGGGCGTTGTCCATCGCCGCTTCCGAGGAGATCATCTTGGCGATCGCCGCCTCCTTCTTGAACGGCTTGCCCGCCAACATCTTCGCGGCGGCGTCGTAGTAGGCGGTGCGGGCGACGTGAGCGCGGGCCTCCATCCGGGCGATCTTGAAGCTGATCGCCTGATAGGAGCCGATCGTCTGGCCGAACGCCTCGCGCTCGCCGGCGTACTTGACGCTCTCGTCCACGCAACCCTGCGCCACCCCGGTGGCGACCGCGGCGATCGCGATGCGGCCCTCGTCCAGGATCGACAGGAAGTTCGCGTAGCCCCGGCCCTCTTCGCCAAGCAGGTTGGCTTGAGGAACGCGGGCGTCGGCGAAGGTGAGCGGGTGGGTGTCCGAGGCGTTCCAGCCGACCTTGTTGTAGGCCGGCTCCACGGTGAATCCCGCTGTGCCGGAAGGCACGATGATGGTGGAGATCTCCTTCTTACCGTCGGGCCGGGTTCCGGTGACGGCGGTGACGGTCACCAGCGAGGTGATGTCGGTGCCGGAGTTGGTGATGAACTGCTTGGTGCCGTTGATCACCCACTCGTCGCCGTCGCGGCGAGCGGTGGTCCGGGTGCCGCCGGCGTCGGATCCGGCGCCCGGCTCGGTCAGGCCGAAGCCCGCCAGCGCGCGACCGGTCACCAGATCCGGCAGCCAGGTCTGCTTCTGTTCCTCGGAGCCGAACCGGTAGATCGGCATCGCCCCCAGGCCCACCCCGGCTTCCAGGGTCATCGCCACCGACTGGTCGACCTTGCCGAGTTCCTCCAGGGCGAGCGCCAGGGCGAAGTAGTCGCCGCCCATGCCGCCGTACTCCTCGGGGAACGGCAGGCCGAACAGCCCCATCTCCCCCATCTTCGCGATCACTTCGTAGGGGAAGCTGTGCTCTTCGTCGTGCTTGGCCGCCACCGGAGCGACGACGGTGCGGGCGAACTCGGCGACGGTGTCGCGCAGGTCCAGGTAGTGGCTCGGCAGGGTTCCTGCCTCGATGGTGGTCATGATTTCGCTTCCTCGGTCTCGTCCTCCGGGATCAGCCGCGCCAGCACCTGATCCACCTTCACTTGATCGCCCACCGCCACCAACACCTGCACCCGGCCGGAAATCGGGGCGGTCAGGGTGTGCTCCATCTTCATCGCCTCGACCACGACCACCGGATCACCTTCGCCGACAGTCGATTCCGATGCCACGGCGACGGCAATCACGGTGCCCGGCATCGGGCTGACGATCTCCGCGCTACGGACTCCGCCGCCGCGGTGCACGCGCACCACGTCGGCCTCCCGCAGCTGCCAGCTTCCGCGTTCGTCGCAGATCCACAGTTGACCGTCGTCCTCGGCGAACAGGTAGCGGCGTTGCCGCCCGGCCACCGTGGCGATCAGCTGGTCGCCCTCGACATGGGCGCTGGCACTGCAGATCTCGCCGTCACCGATCTGCACCTGCGCGGCGTCGGGCAGACCCCACACCGACACCGTCTCGGTGCGCAGCGGGGTGTGCATCTCGGTGCGCACCGGCGCCGCCGCGCCGATTCGCCATCCACTCGGGGCCGCCCACAGATCACTGCGCCCGCGCTCGGCGAGCGCCCACTGGCGGTAGAGGCCACCGGCGGCCAACACGTCGTCGGGCGCGGGCACCGGTGCGAAATCGCCCGACCGCGCATCCAGCAGTTCGGTGTCCAAGTCACCGGCGACCACCCGCGCATCGGCCAGCAGGAACCGCAGGAACTCGACGTTGGTCTGCACCCCGAACACCGCCGTGCCGGCCAGCGCCGCGTCGAGGCGCGCCAGTGCCTGCGTCCGGTCGGCACCGTGCGCGATCACCTTGGACAGCATCGGGTCGTAGTCGCTGCCGACGACGGTGCCGTCCTGCAACGACGAGTCCACCCGCACCCCGGGTCCAGCAGGCTCGTGCACCGCCAGCACCCGCCCACCAGTGGGCAGGAAACCGCGGGCCGGGTCTTCGGCATACACCCGGGCTTCCACGGCGTGCCCGGTGAAGGTGATGTCGTCCTGGGTGAAGGACAGCTTCTCCCCGGCGGCCACCCGCAGCTGCCACTCCACCAGGTCCAGGCCGGTGATCGCTTCGGTGACCGGGTGTTCCACCTGCAGTCGGGTGTTCATCTCCATGAAGAAGAACTCATCCGGGCGATCCGCGGAGACGATGAATTCCACGGTGCCGGCACCGACGTAGTCCACGCTGCGGGCGGTGTTGCAGGCCGCCGCCCCGATGCGGTCCCGGGTGGCGGCGTCCAGCAGCGGCGACGGCGCCTCCTCGATCACCTTCTGGTGGCGTCGCTGCAGGCTGCATTCGCGTTCGCCGAGGTGCACCACATTGCCCTGAGTGTCGGCGAGCACCTGCACCTCGATGTGGCGCGGCCGCAGCACGAATCGCTCCAAGAACAAGGTGTCGTCACCGAACGCCGAGGCCGCCTCACGCCGTGCGGTGGCCAGCGCCGCGCGCAGCTGCGCAGGCTCTTCCACCAGGTGCATACCCTTGCCACCACCGCCGGCCGACGGCTTGATCAGCACCGGGTAACCGATCTCGCCGGCCGCAGTCACCAACTCGTCATCGGACAGGCCGGGTTTGGCGATACCCGGAACCACCGGCACCTCAAACGCGGTGACGGTGTTCTTCGCTGAGATCTTGTCGCCCATCACCTCGATTGCCCGGGCCGGCGGCCCGATGAACACCACTCCGGCCCGCTCGCAGGCGACCGCGAATCCGGCGTTCTCGGAAAGGAATCCGTAGCCGGGATGAATGGCCTGGGCGCCGGTGGCCGCGGCGGCCTCGAGCACCTTGGGTATCGACAGGTAGCTCTCCAGCACCGGCGCGGGCCCCAGGCGCACCGCGGTGTCGGCTTCGCGCACATGGCGCGCCCCGGCGTCGGCGTCGCTGTAGACGGCTACGGATCGGATGCCCATCCGGCGCAGGGTGCGGATCACCCGCACCGCGATCTCACCGCGGTTGGCTATCAAGACGGTGTCAAACATCTCCGCTCACATCCGGAATACGCCGTAGGAGACCGGGTTCAAAGGCGCGTTCGAGCAGACCGAAAGCGCCAGGCCCAGCACTGTTCTGGTGTCGGCCGGGTCGATGATCCCGTCGTCCCACAACCGCGCGGTCGAGTAGTACGGGTTGCCCTGCACCTCGTATTGCTCGCGGATCGGGGCCTTGAACGCTTCCTCGTCGGACGCCGACCACGGCTTGCCGGCCGCGTCGAGTTGATCGCCGCGCACGGTGGCCAGCACCGACGCCGCCTGCTCGCCGCCCATCACCGAGATCCGGGCATTGGGCCACATCCACAGGAACCGCGGCGAGTACGCCCGACCACACATGGAGTAGTTGCCCGCCCCGTAGGAGCCGCCGATCACGACCGTCAGCTTGGGCACCCGCGCGCAGGCCACCGCGGTGACCATCTTGGCTCCGTGCTTGGCTATGCCGCCGGCCTCGTAGTCGCGGCCGACCATGAACCCGGCGATGTTCTGCAGGAACACCAGTGGGATCGAGCGCTTGTCGCACAGTTCGATGAAGTGCGCCCCTTTGAGCGCGGATTCACCGAACAGCACCCCGTTGTTGGCGATGATCCCGACCGGGTGGCCATGGATGCGCGCGAACGCGGTCACCAGGGTTTTGCCGTACTCGGCCTTGAACTCGCTGTACTGGCTGCCGTCGACGAGCCGAACGATCACCTGCCGCACGTCATAGGGCACCCGTGGGTCCGGCGGAACTACGTCGTAGAGCTCGGCCGGATCGTGGCGGGGTTCCACGGAGTCGCTGATCTCCCAGGGGCTTTCGGGGCGCGGCCCGAAGGTCGCCGCGATCTGGCGCACGATGCGCAGCGCGTGCTCGTCGTCGTCGGCTAAATAGTCGGTGACCCCGGAGACCTTGGAGTGCAGGTCACCGCCGCCGAGTTCTTCGGCGGTCACGACTTCGCCGGTGGCGGCCTTCACCAGCGGTGGTCCGCCCAGGAAGATGGTGCCCTGCTCCCGGACGATGACGGCCTCGTCGCTCATCGCCGGAACGTAGGCGCCGCCCGCGGTGCAGGAGCCGAGCACCGCCGCGATCTGTGGGATGCCCTGGGCGCTCATGGTGGCCTGGTAGTAGAAGATCCGGCCGAAGTGCTCACGGTCGGGGAAGACTTCGTCCTGGCGGGGCAGGAACGCTCCCCCGGAGTCCACCAGGTACAGGCACGGCAGCCGGTTGCCCAGCGCCACCTCCTGGGCACGCAGGTGCTTTTTGACCGTGATCGGGTAGTAGGTGCCGCCTTTGACGGTGGCGTCATTGGCGACGACCACGCATTCGCGCCCCGCGACCCGACCGATGCCGGTGATGATCCCCGCCCCGGGACACTCGTCGTCGTACATCCCGTCGGCGGCCAGCGGGGCCAGTTCCAGGAACGGGCTGCCGGGGTCCAGCAGCCGGTCAACCCGGTCGCGCGGCAACAGCTTTCCGCGAGCGACGTGGCGCTGCCGGGACTGCTCGTTGCCGCCGAGGGCGGCCGTCGCCAGCTTGGCATTGAGCTCGGCGACCAGGCGACGGTGTTCGTCAGCGAATGCCGGTGCGGTCATGACAGTGTCGAAAGATCCAGCGGAGCATCGGTTTTTGCGACGACTTCGTCGACGGAGACGCCCGGGGCGGTCTCGACCAGCTGCAAGCCCAACTCGGTGACGTCGACGACGGCCAGGTCGGTGATGATCCGGTTGACGCAGCGGGCCCCGGTGAGCGGCAGCGTGCACTGCTCGACGATCTTGGCGCTGCCGTCTTTGGCGGCGTGCTCCATCATCACGATCACCCGGCGCGCGCCGTGCACCAGGTCCATCGCCCCGCCCATGCCTTTGATCATCTTGCCGGGGATCATCCAGTTGGCCAGGTCCCCGGCGGCCGAAACCTGCATGGCGCCAAGGACCGCCACGTCGAGGTGCCCGCCGCGGATGACTCCGAACGAGGCCGACGACGAGAAGAACGACGCCCCGGGCAGGACCGTCACCGTTTCTTTGCCGGCGTTGATCAGGTCGGCGTCGAGGTCTTCACGCAGCGGGTAAGGGCCGACCCCGAGGATTCCGTTCTCCGAGTGCAGCACCACGCTGACGCCGTCGGGAATGTGGTTGGGAATCAAGGTGGGCAGTCCGATGCCGAGGTTGACATACTGCCCGTCGCGCAGCTCGGCGGCCACTCGCGCGGCCAGCTCGTCTCTAGTGAGGGTCATGCGCGCACCGTCTCCCGCTCGATTCGCTTGATCGGATTGGGCACGTGCACCACCCGGTGCACGAAGACTCCCTGGGTGTGCACCTCGGCGGGGCAGATCTCGCCGGGCTCCACCAGATGCTCGACCTCGGCGATGGTGATCCGGCCGGCCGCAGCGCAGTCCGGGTTGAAGTTGGCGGCGGCCTCGCGGTAAACGAGATTGCCGTGCCGGTCGCCCTTCCAGGCGTGCACCAGCGCGAAGTCGGTGCGGATCGCCCGCTCCAGAACATAGGTGCGCCCGTCGAACTCCCGGGTCTCCTTCGGCGGCGAGGCCACCGCCACCCCGCCGGCCCCGTCATAGCGCCACGGCAGGCCGCCGTCGGCGACCTGGGTGCCCACGCCGGTGGGCGTGTAGAACGCCGGGATTCCGGCGCCGCCGGCACGCAGCCGCTCGGCGAGGGTCCCCTGCGGGGTCAGCTCCACTTCGAGCTCGCCGGAGAGGAACTGCCGGGCGAACTCCTTGTTCTCGCCCACATAGGAGCTGACGGTGCGGCGGATGCGCTTGTGCTCCAACAGCACTCCCAGGCCGACGCCGTCGACGCCGCAGTTGTTCGACACCGTCTCCATATCGGTGACCCCGAGCTGGAGCAGGGCGTCGATCAACGCCTCCGGAATGCCGCAGAGTCCGAACCCGCCAACCGCCAGTGACGCGCCGTCGGTCACGTCGGCCACGGCCTCTGCCGCCGTCGCCACGACCTTGTCTATCGCCACGCGCGCCTCCTCATTTCAGTTAATGTTCATTAACTGATGCCAGAGAATACCATTCTCAGGCAGCCCTGTCAGCCGCCGCCCAAATGCTCGATTGCCTGCTGGCGCATCTCGTCCTTGCGGACCTTGCCGGTGACCGTCATCGGAAACTCGGTCACGACCCGGACGTACCGCGGCACCTTGAAGTGCGCCAGGCGCCCGGTGCAGAACTCCCGCAGCCGCTCGGCGGTCAGTGGTGGCGCCCCTTCGCGCATCATCACCACCGCCATCAGCTCCTCGCCGTAGGCGTCGTCGGGCACGCCGATGACCTGGGCGTCACGGATGTCGGGATGGGTGTGGAGGAATTCCTCGATCTCGCGCGGGTAGATGTTCTCCCCGCCGCGGATCACCATGTCCTTGATCCGCCCGGTGATGCGCAGATAGCCGTCGCCGTCCATGACGGCCAGGTCGCCGGTGTGCATCCAGCCGCCCGCGTCGATGGCCGCCGCGGTCTTGTCCGGGTCGTTCCAGTAACCGGTCATCACCGAATAGCCGCGGGTGCACAGCTCGCCGACCCGCCCGCGCGGCACCGTCGCGCCGGTGTCCGGGTCGGTCAGCTTGATCTCGAGATGCGGGCCGACCTGCCCGACGGTCTCGACTCGCTGCGCCAGCGAGTCATCGGCGCGGGTTTGGGTCGACACCGGGGAGGTCTCGGTCATGCCGTAGCAGATCGCGACCCCGGCCATGTGCATGTCGTCGATGACCCGTCGCATCACCTGGGCCGGGCACGGCGATCCCGCCATGATCCCGGTGCGCAGGCTGGTGAGGTCATACTGCCCGAAGTCGGGCTGGCCGAGCTCGGCGATGAACATGGTCGGCACCCCGTAGAGGCTGGTGCACGCCTCATCCTGCACGGCCCGCAGCGTGGCCGTCGGATCGAAGCCGGGCCCCGGCAAGACGATGGCCGCGCCGTGACTGGTGGCCGCCAGGCTCCCCATCACCAGACCGAAGCAATGGTAGAGCGGCACCGGAAGGCAGATCCGATCCGCTTCGGTGTAGCCGAGCAGTTCACCGACCAGGTAGCCGTTGTTGAGGATGTTGCGATGGCTTAGCGTCGCGCCCTTGGGGTAACCCGTTGTGCCCGAGGTGTATTGGATATTGATGGGGTCGTGGGCTTGTAGGGTCGCCGCCACCTGCGTCAGCGCTGTCGCATCGATCGGCGTACCTGCCAGCTGCTGCCACCGAGCAGAGCCGATGAACACCGCCTCGCGCAGATCCGGGCATTCGGGGGCCACCTCCCGCAGCATTCCGACGTAGTCGGAGGTCTTGAAACGCGATGCCGAGATGACCATCGCGACCCCGGATTGCTTGAGCGCATAGGCCAATTCGTGGGTGCGGTACGCGGGGTTGATGTTGACCAGGATTGCGCCGATCTCGGCGGTGGCGTACTGGGTCAAAACCCATTCGGCGCAGTTGGGCGCCCAAATGCCCACCCGGTCCCCCGTGCTGATATCGGCCTCCAGCAGGCCGGTGGCCAGACGCCGCACATCGGCGGAGAGTTCGGCGTAGGTCCAGCGCCGGCCCGACGGAACGTCAACCAACGCATCGCGATCGGGGAACGCGTCTGCAGTGGCCGCGAGGTTGGCGCCGATCGTCGTCTCCAACAGGGCGGGGTGGGACCCGCCGCGGGCGTAGGACAAGTCGTCCTGTGCCGCGGGTACCGCAGTTGCCATCGGCCCCTCCACCGGTGCCGCCCGAAGTCGGATGTGTTCCGAGGCGACGGGTGTTACGTTAGTGGCCATTAACTGAGATGTCCACGACGGAGCGGAGGCGTGATGGCTTCTTCCATTCCGAAGTCCATCTCGGCCGACTCGGCGGGCAACGACGAGCCGGCCAACCGGCGCAGCCGGCTGAAGTCCGACCGGCGTAGCCAGTTGCTCACGGCCGCCGAACGCCTCTTCGCCCAGGGCGGCTACCCGGCCGTGCGGTTGGAGGACATCGGCGCGGCCGCCGGCGTAAGCGGCCCGGCCATCTACCGACACTTCGCGGGCAAGGAAGCACTGCTGGTGGAGTTGCTGGTCGGTATCAGCACCCGGCTGCTCGCGGGGGCGCGCGCCGTCGAAGCCAGCGGACGCAGCCCGCAGGAAGTGCTGGACGGCCTGGTCGATTTTCATCTCGATTTCGCCCTCGGCGAGCCGGACCTGATTCGGATCCAGGACCGTGACCTGGCGCATCTGCCGGCCGCCGCGCAGCGCCAAGTGCGCAGCGCCCAGCGTCAGTACGTGGAGGTGTGGGTGAGCGTGTTGTGTGCGCTGCGTCCCGGGCTGGCCGAGGCCGATGCGCGGCTGATGGCCCATGCGGCGTTCGGCTTGTTGAACTCGACCCCGCACAGCGTGAAGCCCTCCGGAGCCAAATCGGCCGGGCCGGAACGCTCGCGAGCGGTGTTGCGGGCGATGACGATCAGCGCGCTGGGCGCCGTCGGAATTTAGTCGGGCGCGCCCGACGTCCCGGCCGCGGGCGCTCGGCGCAGGTACCCTGCAAGCCATGAGGTGGGCATGACCGATCCGTACCGACCGGATGGTTCCAATCAGCAGTGGCAGCGCGGTGGAGCGTCCGAACCGCCGACCTACGGCTTTCCGCCATACGTCGACCCGGCGTACGCCGGGCAGCTCCCGACGTACCCGCCCGGCTATCCGCCGCAGGCTCCCCAGCCGACCGAGCAGTTGCCGCGGCAACACTGGGAGCCGCCCCAGCCCCCGCCAGGTGGACCGGTAGGCGGCGGCGAGGGCGGACCGCCGGAGCCCCCGAGATTCCCCAACTGGCTGTTTCTGGTGGCCGGTGCCGCAGTACTGCTGGTGGTCGGCATGGTGATCGCCCTGGTGATCGCCAATGGCTCGCAGCGCAATTCGGCCACCGTGACGCCGGTGACCCCGTTGCCGACAGCGCCGAGCACCCCGGTTCCCAAGCGCGTCCCCACCACCACTCCGCCACCGTCACGGACTCCCGCGCCCAGCACCACGACGACCGCACCGCCACCGACGACCTCGACCACCGCCGGTGTCCCCGAGACGATCGTCTACAGCGTCAGCGGGACCGGCAGGGCGCTCAGCATCGCCTATATCGATACCGGTGGAATATTGCAGACCGAGTTCAATGTGGCTCTGCCGTGGAGCAAGCAGGTGACACTGACGCCGCCGGCGACGACGGCCGCGGCGGTTACGGTGGTCAATTTCGGCGAGCAGATCACCTGCTCGGTATCGGTGGACGGCACCCAGGTCCGTCAGCGCACCGGTTCGATCCTCACGGTGTGCGCGGCGGCCGGCTGACGCGCACCGGCAGGACCGCGAGCAGACCGAGCAACAACACCGTGCACAGCCCGCCCATGCCCGCCCGGACGGTGCCGAAGACGTCGACGAAGACGGAGAACAGCCACGGCGCCAGGAACGACACCGCCCGACCGGTCATCGTGTAGAGGCCGAACGCCACCCCTTCAAAGCCATCCCGACCGTCCTGCGCCATCCGCAGCAGCAGGGTGCGCGCCGCGGATTGGGTCGGCCCGATGAACAGACACAGCACCAGCCCACAGGCCCAGAACGCCCGGGGTCCGGACAGCGTCATCAGCGTGGTGCCGGCCGCGATCATCGCGACCAGTGACCCGACGATGACGGTTTTGGATCCGATCCGGTCGTCGAGCAGGCCACCTGCGATAGCGCCCACCGCGGCGACCACGCTGGCGGCCACCCCGAAGATCAGGATGTCGCCGGCCGAGATGCCATAGACGTTGACGCCGAGCACCGCACCGAACGCGAACACCCCAGCCAGCCCGTCGCGGAAGATCGCGCTGGCCACCAGGTAGAAGACCAGGTTGCGGTCGCGGTGCCATTCCGCGGTGATGTCGCGCCACAGCTGGCGGTAACCGCCGAAGAACCCGAGCCGCAGCGGAGGCTCCTCGCCCTTGCCGGCCAGGCGGTGCGCGGTGAGCAGCAACGGCAAGGCGAACACCGTCAGCCAGGCCGCGGCCAGCAGCATCGCCACCCGAATGTTGTGGCCGCCCTCGGTGGACAAGCCGAGCAGGCCGCGGGTGGGACCGCTGCCGGCGATGCAGCCCACATAGACCAGCAGCAACAACACCACGCTGCCGGCATAGCCCGCCGCCCAGCCGAAGCCGGAGATCCGCCCGGAGTTCTGCGGTGTCGACAGCTGCCGCAGCATGGCGTTGTAGGGCACGCCGGCCAGGTCGCCGCACGCGGCGACCAGCGCCAGCAGCAGCAGTCCCGGAGCCAGGTAGGCGGGTTCGTCACGGATCAGGCTCATCGAGGCGGTCAGCACCGCCGCGGTACCGGTCAGCACCGCCAGCGTCACGCGACGACGGTGCGGGGCGGCCACCCAGACCCCGATCACCGGCGCTATCGCGGCCACGGTCAGCCCGGAGATGGCCAGGGTGCGGCCCAGCCAGCTGGCCGGGGACACCTGTCCGGGCAGGTCGCGGCCGACACTGCTGGTCAGATACACCGAGTACACGAACGTCACCACGATGGCGCTGACACCGGCCGCGCCGGTGTCCCACAGGGCCCACGCCACGATCCGGGATCGCCGCGGCTTGTCCGCCCCCGGCTCGTCCATGAGTGGCACTCTACGATTGCCCCATGCCAATTCCTGCTCCCAGCCCAGATGCCCGCGCTGTCGTCACCGGAGCGTCCCAGGGGATCGGTGAGGCGCTGGCCACCGAGCTGGCCGCCCGCGGCCACGCCCTGATCATCACCGCGCGCCGCGAAGATGTGCTCAACGACGTGGCGGCGCGGTTGCGTGACAAGTACGGGGTCGCGGTGGAGGTGCGGGCGGTCGACCTGGCCGACCCGCCGGCCCGTGACGCGTTCTGCGCTGAGTTGGCCGAGCGGGAGATCTCGGTGCTGTGCGCCAACGCCGGAACCGCGACGTTCGGGCCGATCTCCGGTCTGGACCCGGCGGCGGAGAAGGCGCAGGTGCAGCTCAACGCGGTGGCGGTGCATGACCTGGTCTTGGCCGTGCTGCCGGGTATGTTGGCGCGCCGCGCCGGGGGCATCCTGATCTCCGGTTCGGCGGCGGGAAACTCACCGATCCCCAACAACGCCACTTACGCCGCGACCAAGGCGTTCGCCAACACGTTCAGCGAGTCGCTGCGCGGCGAGCTGCTGAAGTCCGGGGTGCACGTGACGTTGCTGGCGCCCGGGCCGGTGCGTGCCGAGATGCCCGATGCCGCCGAGGCCTCGCTGGTCGACAGGCTGATCCCCGACTTCTTGTGGATCTCCACTCAGCACACCGCGAAGCTGTCGCTGGATGCGCTGGCGCGCAACAAGATGCGCGTCGTACCCGGGATCACTTCCAAGGCCATGTCGATGGCCAGTGGCTATGCGCCGCGCGCCATCGTCACGCCGATCGTGGGGGCGGTCTACAAGAAGCTCGGCGGGGGTTAGCGCCGGCGCCGACCGGTGCCGAAGATACTGCGGGTGATCTCGCGGCCGAAAGCGGTTCCGGCCGAGCGCATCGCGCTCTTGACGGCCGGATTGCCCAACACCTTCTCGAAGAAACCCGGCTCGGGCGGCGGTGGCGGCGGCAGGTCCGGCAGGTCCACATCGCCGGGAAGGTCCGGCAGCGGAGTCAGTTTGGCGTTGAGCCGCTCGTACGCCGAGTCCCGGTCGATGGTCTGGCCGTACTGCACCTGCAACGGACTGGCCTGGGCGGCGGCGCGGATCGCGTCATTGCCGATCGCGGCCATCAGTGAGCGCGGCGCCCGCAGCCGGGTCCAGGCCACCGGAGTGGGCGAGCCTCGCTCGGAAAGCACGGTGACGACGGCCTCGCCGATCCCCAGCGAGGTCAACGCCGATTCCAGGTCGTAGACATCGGTTTTCGGGTAGGTGCGCACCGTCTTGCTGAGCGCCTTCTGGTCGTCAGGGGTGAAGGCCCGCAGCGCATGCTGGATGCGCGCACCCAGCTGCGAGAGCACCGCGTTGGGCACGTCGGTGGGCAACTGCGTGCAGAAGAACACGCCGACGCCCTTCGAGCGGATCAGCTTGACGGTCTGCTCGACCTGGTCGAGGAAAGCCTTGGAGGCGTCGGTGAACAGCAGGTGCGCCTCGTCGAAGAAGAACACCAGCTTGGGTTTGTCGATGTCACCGACCTCGGGCAGGAAGGTGAACAAGTCGGCCAGCACCCACATCAAGAAGGTGGAGAACAGCACCGGGCGCGCCGCCTGGTCGCCGAGCTCCAGCAGCGAGATGATGCCGCGCCCTTGGGGGTCCAGGCGGATCAGATCCTTGGGGTCCAGTTCCGGCTCCCCGAAGAAGGTGTCGGCGCCTTCGGCCTCCAGGTTGACCAGCGCACGCAGGATCACCCCGGCGGTGGCCGGTGACACCGCCCCCAGCGCTTTCAGTTCCGGTTTGCCTTCGTCACTGGTCAGATAGGTGATGACCGCTCGCAGATCCTTCAGATCCAGCAGCGGCAGCCCCTGCTGGTCAGCCCAGTGGAAGATCAAGCCCAGCGTCGACTCCTGGGTGCCGTTGAGGCCCAGCACCTTCGACAACAGAATCGGGCCGAAGCTGGAGATGGTGGCCCGCACCGGAATACCGATGCCGCCGGTACCCAACGACAGAAACTCCGTCGGGAACGCCGTCGGCGCCCAGTCGTCGCCGGTCTCGCTGGCGCGCTGGGTGACCTTGTCGCCGGCCTCTCCGGCGCGCGACAGCCCGGACAGGTCGCCCTTGACGTCGGCCATCAGCACCGGGACACCGGCGGCGGACAGCTGCTCGGCGATCACCTGCAAGGTCTTGGTCTTGCCGGTGCCGGTGGCGCCGGCCACCAGCCCGTGCCGGTTGATGGTGGCCAGCGGAATGCGGACCTGCGCGGCGGCGTCTGCGGTGCCGTCGATGACTACCGTGCCCAGTTCGAGGGCCTGGCCGTCGGCGGCGTAGCCCGCCGCGATCTGCTGCGCGGCGTTCGCCGCCGAGTCGGGACTCACAGGTCACGACACTACTTGGCCGGTCTGTACCGCTGTGCGGCTATGCCCGCGGCGAACGGCTAACGTTGGCTAACTGTGAGTGCTGCACGAGACGAACTCGTCTGGATCGACTGTGAGATGACCGGCCTGGATCTGGGCTCGGACAAGCTCATCGAGATCGCCGTCCTGGTCACCGACGGCGAGCTGAACATCCTGGGCGACGGTATTGACGTGGTGATCCATGCCGACGGCGCGGACCTGGACGCGATGAGCCCGGTGGTGACCGAGATGCACACCCGATCGGGCCTGATCGACGAGGTCAGGGCGTCGACGATCGATCTGGCCACCGCCGAAGCGATGGTGCTCGACTACATCCGCACCCACGTCAAGCAGGCCAAGACGGCGCCGCTGGCGGGCAACTCGATCGGCACCGACCGCGGCTTCCTGGCTCGCGACATGGCCGCCCTCAACGACTACCTGCACTACCGGATGATCGACGTCAGCTCGATCAAGGAGTTGTGCCGTCGCTGGTATCCGCGGATCTACTTCGGCCAGCCGGAGAAGGGCCTGGCGCACCGCGCACTGGCCGACATCCACGAGTCCATCCGGGAATTGAAGTACTACCGGCGCACCGCGTTCGTCGCCCCGCCCGGGCCGTCTACCAGCGACATTGCCGCGATCGCCGGGGAACTGGGGCCGCCGGTGGACGCGCCCGACGATATCGATTCGGTCGCTGAGCGCCCTAGCGGTTAGTATCGACGACGCTGCTTGCTAGTGGGGCAGCAATGGTGGCTGTAGTTCAGTTGGTAGAGCACCAGGTTGTGATCCTGGGTGTCGCGGGTTCGAGTCCCGTCAGCCACCCCGCAGGTGGGAGGGCATTTTTGCCCTCCCACCTTCTGCGTTCTTGAAGACGCCAGCGCGAAAGGCGCCTAGGCAGCCTCGCCCCGAGTGAACTCCACGACGTCACGCCATCGGTTTCCCGTCGCGGACTTGAGCACAAAGCCCTTGGGTTCGAAAAGAGCACGTAGTTCTGCGACGCCCAGTCGGTCGGGGTCAAGGAATATCTCCTGGAAGACCAGCCGCCCACCCGGCTTGATCACTTTCTGCAAAGACTCCGCACATGCCGCTTTGTCCGGAACCTCGCCGATCACGCTAGCCAGAAACGCAAGATCAAAAGTGTTGTCGGGGAAGGGAAGCCCGTCACTGGCGTCGCCCGAGTGAAACTGCACATTGCGGTAGCCGGCAGCCTCAATTTTTCGCCTCACCTTCTCCAGCATCTGCGGTTGGATATCGAAAAGATCGAGGTGGCCGGTCGTCAGCCGGCGGGCGATCTCAATACTGAAGATCCCTGGACCAGGTCCGATCTCCAGCACTCGTTCACCTCCGCCAAGCGCTAGCTGCTCGACCACGCCACCAGGATTGACAAGGCGTCGGTGAAGCGGATTGTCCAGCAGGAAGGCGGCCTGGTGCGGAAAAGGGAAGTCACCAACCCGGCGCACCTGACGTATCACAGCGTCCATCCACGTTGTAGGCATGAAATTAGGTTACCCTAACTTCAGCCACCCGTGGCCTGGGATCAGCCCGAGCCCGATGCGTATCAGGCATCCAGCAGCGCGGGCAGCTCGAATCCCCCGAGCGTATGGTCGGGCGCGAACAGGTTGCTGTCCCCGGTGAGTAGCCCCCACGGGTCGGAGAACTCGGAGGCACCCGGCAGCGGCGGGTCGGTCGGCGCGATGACTCCCGATCCGGTCAGGTACGCAACGCCCCGAGCCAGCGCAACGCTCGTGTCCACCACCAGACCGCCCACGAAATCGTTGATCTGCTGGGCGAATTGGGCGAGCCCACTGATCAGGAAGATGTCCTGGTCGACGATCGACTGCAGGAGCTTGTCGATCTCGGTGACGACGAGATTGAGCCCGTACGGGATGGAGGTGACCACCGTGCGGACGGCCAGCGCGATCTCGTTTCCGATATTGGGATAGCCGGACATCGCGAGCGCGTCGAGGAGGGCCTGCTTGAGGTCGACGGGTGTGACGGTGCTGTTCAGGATGCTCGGGTCGTTGGTCATCGAGACGCCGTCGAAGTCCGACCGCAGCGGAACTCCGAACAGCGACAAGATCGTTGGTGTGATGTCGACGGTGGAGAAGTTCAGGTTCTGGCTGCCGTCCCTCGCGTGCTCGCCGGCCTGATCGAAGATGACGAAAGACGACGTCTCGTTGGGCGACTGGAAGCCGTGGCCCAGGAGTCCCAGCGACTGCTGGTGGCCGTGGTCGGTGGTGATGATGATCGACCAGTCGTCACCGGTGATCGCCTTGACCTGCTCGACCGCGGCCAAGATCTGCTGGATGTTGGCGCCGACGTTCACGACAGCTTGGGCGTATTCGGGCGACCCGCCACCGAATCCGTGTCCGGCCTCGTCGACCTGCACTTGGTAGGAGAACAGGAAGTTGGAGATGTCGTCCGGGTTGTCCGCGGTCGCCAGGATCTGAGCGATGGTCTGCGCGGTGACCAGCGCGTCGGCGTCGGCCCAGTTGGTCTCGAAGGGGACGAAGATGTTGCTGTCGGCCGGGTAGCCTCCCGCGGCAGCGATGTCGTTGATGTAGTCCCAGTCGGCGATCACCGAAGTGTTGATCTCGGGCTTGTAGTACTCGAGCAGGTTGAACACGGTCGGCCACAGGTTGTACGGCTCGGAGCTGAACAGGTTGTTTGTCACCCCGTGCTTGTCGTCCCACACGCCGGTGAGGATCGTTGACCATGACGGGCCGGAGAAGGTGGTGTGGTTAATCAGGCTTGCGGTTCCGGTAATACCTTGGTCCATCGCGGTTTTGAAGCCGCTGCCCGCGTTGTAGGCGTACTCCAGGATCTTGTCCAAGTTGGTGCCGTCGGTACCGATCAGCAGCACGTGCTCCGCGGCCAGCATCCAGTCGGCGCGCAGCGCGGACGGCCCCGTCTGCGCCCCTACCACCGCCCCCGTTCCGGCAACCAGGCCGGCGACGGTCGCACCGCACAGAAACCGCTGCACCTTTGTCACGATCGGATTCCCTCGTCGAAGTTTGCGCGAGACTGCCGACGACACTAGCAATCGCACAGGCAATGCTCAGGATTTGCGGGGAACTCGCCCAGCGCAGGGCTCGCGGACCGGCCTTCCCGGATGTGGCGTTGACGCCATCCGCCGTGTCCCCGATGTTGAAACCGGCAGACCGACCTGGACTGGTCCGCCGTCCAGCAAGCACTCATCGATGGCGCCCAGCAAGGTTTTCAGAACGCGATCAGTGATCTGTTCCCGCCCTGGTCGGCCCTGACGCCGCTGGCCGAGGCCGCCCAGGCTGATCTCACCGATGTGGCGTCAGCAATCGCCGCGGTGTTCGGGATTTAGTGATCTAGCGAACACCCGCTCATCACGTTCGAGATGACCGGCGCCCATTACCAAGCTGACCTGGTCTGACTGCCGCGCAACCCGTGATTGCCCTACCGCCGGCCATCCACTTCGGACGCGCCTTTCCGCGTGCCGGGTTGATGTCGAGATAACGTTTTGGTTACGGTTCCCTGCGTGCTCACGCAAGGACTAGTAGATCTGCGCATGAAATCCTCGGTTCTGGCCGCGACGACTCTGTTGCCGGCCGCCGTGTTCTTGGCCGGCGGCGTCGGTGCCGAGCCGGGAAACAACGACGAACCTCCACCTCCGGCCGCCGCCGATGCGCCGCCGCCGCCCGAGGAAGCGCCCCCTCCACCACCGGAAGACGCACCTCCCCCAC
>NZ_LDPO01000031.1 GCF_001021505.1 Mycolicibacter heraklionensis | reverse complement strand
CGTCGCCCGAACAGCCCCAGCCGACTCAACGTCTAGATGAACACCCGAACCCCGAAACCCCGTTTCGTGACCCATGCAGCACCGACCCCTTCCTGGTCAGGTGTTGCAGCGATCACTTGAGTCTGAGACCCGTTTTGCCGACGAAAACGCACACTCGACGGGGCAGACGACGCGGGTCAGTGGGAGAAGTGCTGCTGGTCGTCGTACTGGCCCGCCGGCTTGAGCCGGTCCAGGGCGGTCAGCGATTTCATGATGTCGTCGAACAGCGCCCGGGCAAGATCCGCCGAGAGCCCCTCACGGACCACGACGCGCAGCACCGCGACGTCCTCGGCGCCCTCGGGCATGGTGTAGGCCGGGACCTGCCAGCCGAAGGTGCGCAACTCGTGGGAGACGTCGAACTCGGTGTAGCCGCGCTCGCCGGCCAGACGGACGCTCACCACCGGGATCGCCGAACCGTCGCTGATCACCTCGAAATGTTCGCTGGCGGCCAGCCGATCCGACAGCCAGCGGGCGGTGTCGGACAGAGTCCGCATCACCTCTGTGTAGCCGGCGCGACCGAGCCGCAAAAAGTTGTAGTACTGGCCGACGACCTGGTTGCCCGGCCGGGAGAAGTTCAGCGTGAACGTCGGCATGTCCCCGCCCAGGTAGTTGACCCGGAACACCAACTCCTCGGGCAGATAGTCGGCGCCCCGCCACACCACGAAGCCGATGCCCGGATAGGTCAGGCCGTACTTGTGACCGCTGACGTTGATCGAGACCACCCGCGGCAGCCGGAAATCCCACTTGAGACCCGGATGCAGGAAGGGCACCACGAAGCCGCCGCTGGCCGCGTCCACGTGCACCGGCACGTCCGGCCCTCCGCCGGCGGCGAGGGTGTCCAGCGCCGCGCAGATCTGCTCGACGGGTTCGAGCTCCCCGGTGTAGGTGGTGCCCAGGATGGCGACCACGCCGATGGTGTTCTCGTCGACGGCGTCCAGGACCTGCTCGGGGGTGATCACGTAGCGGTCTTTGGCCATCGGCAGGTAGCGGGGTTCGACGTCGAAGTAGCGGCAGAACTTCTCCCACACCACCTGCACGTTGGAGCCCATCACCAGGTTCGGGGTACGCCCCTTCCAAGCGTCACCGACCTTCTGCCGCCAGCGCCACTTCATCGCCAGCCCGCCCAGCATCACCGCCTCGCTGGACCCGACGGTGGACACCCCGATCGCACTGGCGGGGTCGTCGTCGCGCAGGTTCTCAGCGTGGAACAGGTCGGCGACCATGGACACGCAGCGCTGCTCAATGGCAGCGGTGGCCGGGTATTCGTCCTTGTCGATCATGTTCTTGTCGAACGACTCCGCCATCAGCGCCGCCGCTTCGGGGTCCATCCAGGTGGTGACGAAGGTGGCCAGATTCAGCCGGGAACTGCCGTCGAGCATCAGCTCGTCGTGGATGAAGCGGTAGGCGGTCTGCGGGTCCATCGGGTCGTCGGGCAACCGCAGCGCCGGGACCGGCGAGGTGAACATCCGGCCGGTGTAGGCCGGAGCGATGGTGTGCGCCGGCACGGACGGGTGGGAATGGGTCACTGCGACTCTCCTCTATAGCTGGGCCAGGGCGGTGCGGATGTGTGCCAGGATGCGCGAGGCCGACGTCGGAGTATCGCCGGGTCCGGGGTCGGCGGCCGAGGCTGCGGCGGCGCGGGTGTGCACGAACGCGGCGGCGGCAGCGGCCTGGGCGGTGGGCAGGCCGGACGCCAGCAGCGCGCCGACCATTCCGGACAGCACGTCTCCGGAGCCCGCGGTGGCCGCCCACGACCCGCCGGCTTCGTTGAGGTAGACCGGGCCGGATGGGTCGGCGATGACGGTGACGTTGCCCTTGAGCAGCACCGTCGCCCCGAATCGATCGGCCAGCTCGCGGGCCGCGCCGACCCGGTCGGGCCCGGGCGGGTGCCCGGCCAGCCGCGCGTATTCGCCGGCATGCGGGGTCAGCACCGTCGGGGCGTTGCGGTCGGCCACCAGAGCTGGGTGGGCGGCCAGGATGGTCAGCGCGTCGGCGTCGACGATCACCGGCAGATCCGTGCTCAGCGCGAACCACAGTGCGGCGGCAGCCTGTTCGCCGGTGCCCAGACCGGGACCGACCGCCCAGGCCTGCACCTTCCCGGCGGCCGCGGGACTGGGCGCCGCCACCACCTCCGGCCAGTGCGAAACCACTTGGGCGTCAGCACTTCCGGCGTAGCGGACCATACCGGAAGTGGCCGCCACCGCCGCCCCGGCGCACAGGATCGCCGCGCCCGGGTAGGTCGCCGAGCCGGCCAGGATTCCGGTGACGCCCTGGGTGTACTTGTCGTCGCGCGGGCCCGGCGCCGGCCAGCACGCCTCGACGTCGGCTGCGGTCAACGAGTGCATGTCGGTGGCCGGCAGGTCCAGGCCGATGTCGACGAGTTCGACTCGCCCGCACTGGCCCAGTGCGTGCACCGGTTTGAGGCCGCCGAAGGTGACCGTGAGCGCTGCGTGCACCGCGGGACCGTCCGCCGCGCCGGTGTGCGGATCCAGACCGCTGGGGATGTCGACGGCCACCACCGGGATGCTTCGCGCGTCGACGTCCGCGAAGATCTCGGCGGCGTGCGGTCGCAACGGACCCTGCCCGGAGATGCCGACCACGCCGTCGATCACCAGATCCGTTGCGGGCGGCACGGTGTCCACGATCCGGCCGCGGGCACGTTTGAATGCGGCGAGCCCTTTGGCGTGTGCGCGCTCCGGGTCCAGCAGGATGGCGCTGGCCGCCGCACCGCGTCGGCGCAGCAGGGTGGCCGCCCACAGCGCGTCGCCGCCGTTGTCACCGGAGCCCACCACCGCGCACACGTCGCGCCCGGCGACTCCGCCGGTACGCGCGGCCAGCTCCCGACCGATCGCGGTCGCCAGGCCGAACGCGGCCCGGCGCATCAGCAACCCGTCGGGCAGGCTCGCCAACAGCGGTGCCTCGGCGGCGCGAATGACTTCGACGCTGTAGTAATGCCGCACTTGCCCTCCTCGCCCTGCTCGCGATTGTCAGGCTAGTGGCCGCCGACGGCGCTCGGGTGATGTCGCAGCGGATGGTGGACGGTCAGCGGGTAACAGCACAACCCGATGATCAGTGCGGCGGCGTGGCCGATCGCGGTGAAGTCCGGATTGATGACCAGGGGCACGGTGAAGATGAGGAACAGACCGGCCAGGTAGGCCCAGCGCCACGGCCGAGGGATGCGGTAGGTGAGCACCGCCATCACCCCGACCAGGAAATAGCTGACGCCGATGTCGCGGGCGTAGGTGAGCCGCTCCGATTCCCGGTGCAGGTGGATCAGCACGTACAGCGCACCCTCGCTGACATAGGTGGCGCCGACGTGGGAGATCAATCCGACCATCAGCCACCGAAGGTGCCCCAGCCAGTGTTCGGCCGGCGCCAGGAACAGGGTGAACAGCACCAGGTACGGCGACCAGTCCTTGCCGTCGATCCACAGCAGACTGGAGACCAACACCTCCAGCGGGTCGGTGGCCAGGTGATGCAGGTTGGTGGATTGCTCGACGAGCATGGTGTGCAGGCGCCGGCCGACCAGATGCTGGATGACGGTGGTGACCCCCAGCGCCGCCAGCCACAGGTAGGTCAGCGGCGCGGTGTGCACGAAGTGCCACGCCGCGGCCAGGCGCGTTCTGACGTCCGCCACGGCGTACAGCGTCGCATGGTCGGTGCGGACACGGACAGACCGACCGCTGATAACCTCTGGGAAAAATCGGGCCATCCGCCTGCGATCGGCCCCGAGGGCATGTGGGGGCACCTATGAGCGAACCGCACGGTCCGACTCCCAATCCGTACCATCAGCCTCCGTTTCCGCCGATGAACCGGCCCATCCCGCCGATCCCGGGCGGAGGGTTCCCACCGCCACTGTTACCTCCTGGGCTCAGCAGTCCCCCACCGGGATCACCAGGACCCAACCGCCGCGCGATGTGGGCTTTGTTGGCCGCGGTCGCCGTGATCGCGGTGATCGGCGTCGTGCTCACCGTGACGCTGTCCGGGCGTGGCCAGCACGACAAGGCCAGGCCCGCCGCAAAGACGGGGACCTCGGCGACCGCGTCGGCATCCCCTGACAACACACCGGTGCCGGTCTCCAAGATCGAGGGGTTGCTGCCTCGCCAGGAGGCCCTCGCCGCGGCGGTGGCCGATCCCGAACTCGGTGTCGTAATGAGTGGTGACGCGATGGATGAGGTCACCGTGGTGGACGCAGACTGCCAGGGCATCAGTTCGGTCGCCTCGGGCCCCGTCTACGCCGGTACCGGTTGGACCGCGATCCGCTGGCAGCGCTGGTACAGCCCGCCCGACATCGACACCCACGACCTGAAGCACGGTCTGCTGGTGTCGGTGGCGACCTTTCCGCGGGCGGACAACGCGCAGGCCTTCTACACGAAGCAGAGCGACAAGTGGAAACGGTGCGCCGGCCGCACCCTGGACATGACCGTGACCAATGGCGACAACGAGCCGCGGGTCTTCTGGACCATCACCGAGGTCACCGAGTCCGACCAGCTGGTCAAGACCACCGCGATCAGCGAGGGCGGCGGCGGCTGGTCATGCCAGGACGCCCTGACCATTCGCAACAACGTCGTCGCGCAGGCCGACGTCTGCGGAAACAGCATCCCGCCCAACGCGGCGCAGGACATCCTCGGCTCGATCACCCCGAAGGTCGACGCGGCCGGGTGAGCCGGCGCCACCCAATCCTTGATCCGCCCCTGCGCCTCGCGTATCGTCCGACTCAATTTCGCGTCGCACAGTAGCGAATACAGGGAAAGGGCCGAGCCGTTGCGCAACCGCTACGCCGGGGAACCGTTCACCACCACCGATTCCGAGATCGCCGCGGCCCTCGAGCAGGTCTCCATCCCCACCTTGTTGCTGTCGTGCGTGCACATCACCGGCGACCCCCGTTTCATCCGGGACTTCAAGCAGAACGGGATCTTCCTCAACGAGATCCAGGGGTTCATGTCCGAGGAGGACAAGGCCCGCGCCCGCGCCGAAGCGCTGCCGGTGATCGCGGACTACCGCGACCGCGGCTGCCCGCAGCCAGCGCCACTTCCCGCCGAGCTGGTCAAGGAGATGATGGACTGGGCGGCCTGCGAGGCCGTACCGGACGCCTACCTGGGTCTGCTCGCCGAAGAACTCGACCTCGAAGGCGTCGACCCGCGCCGTCCCGCGCCGCTGGACCCCTCCCGCGCGGCGGAACTGCCCGTGGTGGTGATCGGCTGCGGCGAGTCGGGTGTACTGGCCGGAATCCGGCTGGCCCAAGCCGGGATTCCCTTCACGATCGTCGAGAAGAACGAGGGTCCGGGCGGAACGTGGTGGGAGAACGACTATCCGGGCGCTCGGGTGGACGTCGCGAACCACTTCTACTGCTACAGTTTCGAGCCCAACAACGACTGGGGCCACTACTTCGCCGAACAGCCGGAGCTGCGGGCCTACTTCACCGACCTGGTCACCAAACACGGCCTGGGTGACCACGTTCGGTGGGGCACCGAGGTCACCGACGCCGTCTGGGACGAGGGCAGCGGAACCTGGACCTTGACCACCCGCACCGTCGACGGCTCGGTGTCCACGCTGCCGGCGCGCGCGGTGATCACCGCGGTCGGCCAGCTCAACCGGCCGCATCTGCCAGATCTCGACGGGGCGGACAGTTTCACCGGGCCGTCGTTTCACTCCGCGGCGTGGGATCACAGTGTCGACCTGACCGGCAAGCGGGTGGCGCTGATCGGCGCTGGTGCCAGCGGATTTCAGATCGCCCCCGCGATCGCGGAAAAAGTGGCTCACCTCACGGTGTTTCAGCGCACCGCACAGTGGATGTTTCCCAACCCGATGTATCACGACGCCGTCGGTGACGGGGTGCGCTGGGCGTTGAAGCACCTGCCGTTCTACGGCCGCTGGTACCGCTTCCTGCTGCTGTGGCCCGGCGCCGACAAGGGCCTGGAGGCCGCCCGCGTGGACCCGGACTATCCCGACCAGGACTACGCAGTCAGCGAGATCAACGCCCTGGCCCGGCAGATGTTCACCGGCTGGATCACCGACCAGGTGGGCGACGACGAGGAGCTGCTGGCCAAGGTGCTGCCGGACTATCCGGCGACCGGCAAGCGCACCCTGCAGGACAACGGCACCTGGCTCAAGACCCTGCGACGCGACAACGTCGAACTCAACCGCACCCCGATTCGCAGGCTCACCCCGCAGGGTGTGGAGACCGAAGACGGCATCCACCATGAGGTGGATGTGATCGTGTACGCCACCGGGTTTCGGCACACCGACGTGCTGTGGCCGATGCGCATCACCGGCCGCGACGGCGTCGATCTGCACGCGCTGTGGGGCAGCAGACCGTACGCCTATCTGGGCATCACGGTGCCCGGGTTCCCGAACTTCTTTCTGCTCTACGGGCCCGGCGCGCATCTGGCGCACGGCGGCAGCCTGATCTTCAACTCCGAGTTGGAGATGCGCTACATCGACGCCTGCCTGGCCAAGCTCGCCGACGAGCGGGTGCACTCGATCGAGCCGACCGTGCAGGCGGCCACCGAGTGGCATCGGGCCACCCAGGCCGCGATCACCAAGACGGTGTGGGCGCATCCGGCGGTCAAGCATTCCTACTTCAAGAACGCCGACGGCGAGATTCACACCGTGAGCCCGTGGCGGCTCGACGAGTACTGGTCGGCGGTTCGTGAACCGGATTGGTCGCAGTTCGTCGTCGCAAAGGAGCGCTGAGGTGAGCGGAGTTGTCGTCACCGGAGCAGCATCGGGAATCGGCCGGGCCTGCGCCGAGGCGCTCGTGGCCGACGGCCGCCGGGTCGCGTTGTGGGACATCGCCCCGACCGTCCGGGACGCTGCCGAGAGTTTGGGGATGCCCGGTGCGGTGGTCGACGTCTGCGACGACGCCGGGATGCCCGCTGCGATCGCGGCGGCAGCCGAGGCGCTGGACGGAATCGACGGGCTGGTGCACGCCGCGGGCCGGGTGCTGCCCGAGCCGGTGGGCGCCTACACCGGCGAATCCTGGGATGCCGTCATGGATGTCAACCTGCGCGCCCAGGCGATGCTGGTGCAGTTGATGCTGCCGCACCTGGAGGCTGTCGCCCGGGCCGGCGGCGACCCGGCCGTGGTCGGTATCTCCAGCATCGAGGGCCTGACCGCCAACCCGTTCATCCCGGCCTACTGCGCCTCCAAGGCCGGGCTGCTGGGGCTGACCAGGTCGATGGCCGCCCAGCTGGGCCCGGCCGGAATCCGCGTCAACGCGGTCTGCCCGGGCTTCATCGAAACCCCGATGCTGCAGATCGCGCTCGACGTCGAAGAGGTCGCGGCCGGCTTTGTGGCCGCTGCGCCGCTGGGACGTATCGGTCAACCGGCGGAGGTCGCCCAGGCGGTGGCGTTCCTGATGTCGCCGCGGGCGTCGTTCATCACCGGAACCCAGATCGTCGTCGACGGTGGAGTCACCGCCCGGCATCCGTGAGGCGGTCTAGAAAACCCAGCTCTGCGGTGCGGCGATGACGAAGCCGTGGGTGACCACCGGACTCACCGCGCCGGGATCCTGGGGCTCCCTGAGCACACAGACCAGGTCGGTGGCCGGCGGAACCCCGCAGACCATCGACTGCGCGGGCGGGAAATCCCAGAACACGATCTTGTGGCCCACCGGAAGCTTTGCGGCCGGCGGGCTTGCGGCGACCAGGGCGTCGGGCGGGCCGGGAAGGAAACGCGCCGGGATGCTTTCCTTCCCGTAGATCCCGGGCAGCTCCACCGCCCCGGCGTCGCGCGGCGCCCCCGGAATGTCGCCGGCGCAGTGGACGTCATGAGTGATCCGGCCCTGCCGCAGCGTGCAGACCAGCCCGGAGTCGGTGGCGAAGACCGCGTTGGGAACCTTCTGCAGGTCGCTGACTGAATCGGGCAGCGGTCCGCTGTCATCGATCAGGGAGTCCACATCGGGGATACCCGGTGCCGCCAGCGCGTTCGGCACTGCCATCAGCAGGGCCACCGAGGTGACCGCCACTGCCAATACCCGCCGCGCCACGCGAAGCCTCCCTGTTCGCCGTCAGATCTTCAAACTACGAGCGGCGGGCGCGCGGGTCAATGTCGCCCGGAACCGATCTACGCGCATTGGCGGATGTTTCCCGACTCCTGCACCCAGATAGTCGACTCAGGCGACATCTGAAAGGAACCCCGATGAGCACACACAGTGGAAACCACGCCGTCGTCCTCGGCGGCAGCATCGCCGGACTGCTCGCGGCTCGGGTGCTCGCCGACTTCTATCAACACGTGACCATCGTGGAGCGCGATGTGCTGTGCGACAGCGCCACTCCGCGGCGCGGCGTACCACAGAGCGGTCAGGCCCATATCCCGCTGGCCCGCTGCACGGAGATTCTGGAGGAGCTGTTTCCCGGCATCCTCGACGAACTGCTGCACCGGGGTGTTCCGACGTGGGACGACGGCGATCTGTCCCGGTTGTGCATCAAATACCTTGGGCACCAGTCAATTCAGCACGGGACGCTGCCCAAGACGGTGGCGAACTCGCTGTACTTTCCCAGCCGGCCGCTGCTGGAACACCAGGTACGACGCCGGTTGACGGCCATCCCGAATGTCACGGTCCTCGACGGGCACACCGTGCTCGGGTTGACCGCCACCGAAGCCGGCGACCGGGTGACCGGCGTTCGCGTCGGCGCGGGCCGCACGGAGCAGGAGCTGGACGCCGAACTGGTGGTCGACGCGACCGGACGGGGCTCTCGCACTCCGGTGTTTCTGGACGCACTCGGCTACCGTCGGCCCCCCGAGGACGAGCTGGTGATCCGACTGACCTATGCCAGCCAGTCGCTGCGTTTTCGGCCGGGCGCGTTGCCGGAGGATTTGATCCTCATCGGCCCGGAACCCGGCCGGCCCACGACCTTCGCGTGCACCGCTCAGGAAGACGGAACCGTGATGGTGCTGGTGAGCGGTATGACCGGCACGCAACCACCCGGCACGCGGGAGGAGTTGATCGCCTTCGCCGCGCCGTTCGCGCCGCCACACGCGTTGGCGGCCTGGGCGGCGGCCGAACCGCTGGGCGAGGTGACCCGCTACCGGATTCCGTCCAGCCGGTGGCGCCGTTACGACCGGATGCGCCGGTTCCCGCGTGGTCTGCTCGTGGTCGGTGATGCGATGTGCAGCGTCAACCCGATCTACGGCCAGGGGATGACGGTAGCAGCGATGGAAGCTCTGGTGTTGCGGGACTGTTTGACCCGCGGCGACCAGGATCGGCCGCAACGGTTCTTCCGTGCCGCGGCGAAGAAGGTCCGGGTGGCCTGGCAGACCGCGGTCGGCTCCGATCTGGCATTGCCCGAGGTGGAGGGTCCGCGTCCGGTGTCGATGCGGCTCACCAACGCCTACCTCGACTGGGTGATGACCGCTGCCGAGACGGACCCGCTGGTCTCCGGCCAACTGGCGCGGCTGACCGGAATGATCGACCCGCCCTCGCGGCTGCTGCGGCCCGCCTTCGTCGCCCGGGTGGCGCAAGCCCATCGCAGGCGACGGACCCGAACCGCCGATGTCGGCCGTGCCCAACACGTTCCGGAAACGGTTGACGCTGGCTAACATGAGCGAGATTCCACCGGTGACGGTGGTGTCCTGGGAGTGGAGCGCAGGTGGCGTGAGCGATCTTGTACCGACCGGCATCGTGACGCTGCTGCGGGCCGACGTCGACGACGCCTCCGAGTTGTGGCAGAACCAGCCGGATGAGATGGGCCGCGCGATCACCGATCTGAATGGCACGCTGAGCCGTTTGGTCAGCGCCCACCATGGCGTCTGTCCGGTCGATCGGCGCGAAGCCGACAGCTTTGTGATCGCCTTCGCCCGCGCGTCCGATGCGGTGGCATGTGCACTGGATCTGCAACGATCTCGGCTGGCCCCGATCCGATTGCGAATCGGCCTGCATACCGGCGAGACGCAGTTGGATGACGCGGGCTACTACACCGGAACGGCCATCGACCGCACCACCCTGCTGAGCGAATTGGGGCACGGGGGTCAGACCGTATTGTCGGGAACCACAGCAGATTTGGTCGCCGATCTGCTTCCCGACGGCGTCTGGCTGAATGATCTTGGCACCCATGTCCTGCGCGGCCTGTCCCGCCCGGAGCGAGTCGTGCAGTTGTGCCACCGCGACCTACCCAACGATTTTCCGGAGCTGCGAGTCTCCCGAGCCGGGGGCGCGTACCGATTGCCGAACCAACGCACCAGTTTCGTGGGCAGGACCGACGAGATGGCCGACGTACGGCAGCTGTTGGACGTCAACCGGATGGTCACCCTGACCGGCGCCGGTGGAGTCGGAAAGACCCGCCTGGCAACGCAGATCGCGGGCGAGATGGCCGGTGACTACCCGGGTGGGATCTGGTACGTCGACCTGGTGCCGATCACCGACCCGGCGTTGGTGACGGTCGCGACGTCCCGATCACTGGGCCTGCCGGATCAGCCGGGCCGCTCGAATGTGGACACCATTGTGGACTGCATCGCCGATCGTCGGATGCTCGTGCTGTTCGACAATTGTGAGCATCTGATCGACGCCTGCGCCGCCCTGTTCGACACACTGTTGGCCGCGTGCCCGGCACTGACTTTGTTGGCCACCAGCCGAGAACCCATCGCGGTGGCCGGCGAACAGACACGCCGGGTTCCCCCACTCGCGGTCGAGAGCCAGGCAGTCGAACTGTTCGTCGACCGCGCCCGGCTCGCGCGTCCGGAGTTCAGTGTCGTCGGCGACGACGCGGCGGCGGTATGCGAGATCTGCCGACGTCTCGACGGCATGCCGCTGGCCATCGAACTGGCCGCAGCGCGGGTGCGCGCCCTGTCACTGACCGAGATCGTCGATGGCCTGCATGATCGCTTCCGGCTGTTGACCGGCGGATCGCGCACCGCGGTGCGGCGCCAGCAGACCCTGCGGGCATCCGTGGATTGGTCGCATGCGCTGCTCAGCGATCCCGAACGGGTGCTGCTCCGGCGGCTTTCGGTGTTCTCGGGCGGCTTCGACCTCGACGGCGCTCAAGCGGTGGCCGCCGGCGGGCAGGTGCACCACTACGAAGTGGTCGATCTGCTCACCCTGCTGGTGGACAAGTCTCTGTTGAATGCCGAAAACACTACCGGCCGAACGCGATACCGACTCTTGGAGACGGTGCGCCAGTATGCACTGGAGAAGCTCGGCGACTCTGGCGAGGCCGATTCCCTGCGGACGCGGCACCGCGACCATTACGCCGGAATCGCCGCCGCACTCGACGCGCCCTCGGTCGCCGGCCACGAACGACGACTCAACCAGGTCGAGTCCGAGATCGACAACCTGCGGGCCGCGTTCGCCTGGTGCCATGACACCGCCGACACCGAAGCCGCTCTGGCCCTGGCCGCGTCGCTGCAGCCGCTGTGGCGCAGCGGAGGCCGCCAGCTCGAAGGAATGGCCTGGCTCGACTCCGCTCTCGCCGACTACGACGCCCGCCCCAGCCGGATCGATCCCGGTGTCTATGCGCGGGCACTGGCCGGCAGGGTGTCCCTGGACGCCATTGTGGGGGTCACCGATCGCCTGGATCGCGCGGAGCAGGCCTTGGCCATCGCCCGCGACATCGGCGACCCGGTGCTGCTGGCCCGCACCCTGGCCGCCTACGGCGGTATCACCGCTTACAACGCCGATATCGCCGTGCCAGCGTTGACCGAAGCGGTCACCCTGGCCCGGCAGACCGGCGACACCTGGACCCTGGCCGAAGCCCTGACGTGGCGGACTTACGCCGCAGCCATGGGCGAAGGCGCCCCCACGACGACGTGCTCGGTCGGTGAGCAGGCGCGCTCGCTGGCCGACGCGACCGGTGATGGCTACCTCTCCCGCACCTGCGGCTGGTTCCTCGGCCTCGCGCATACGTTTCAGGGCAACCTCGACACGTCTGTCGACCTGGTGAGCGGCGTCATCGCCGAAGCCGCTGCGGCGCATGACATCCTCAGCGAATGCTCCGCGCGGGTGATACTCGCCAACACCTTGGCCTACCGGGGCGACACCACCGCCGCCCTGGCCAACGTCCACGCCGCTATCGACTTGGTCACGGCAGAGTTCAACCCGGCCCATGCCGGTATCGCGTACGCGTCACTGGCCTTTGTTAACCTGTCCGCCGGCGACGTCACGCCCGCTGTTCCCGCCAGCGACTCGGCCACCCGCTCCTACGGCCCCAGCCAGGCCGGAAGCATTCTCGACCCCAATATGGCCGCGCAGATCGCCTGGCTCCAAGGCGATCTGGATACGGCACGCTGCCTGGCCGACGCCGCGGTGTCGGTCACCGGAGGTGGTTATCGCGCTATGGCGCTGACCACCCGCTACCACCTCGCCGTCGCCCACAGCGATCTGGAGCAGGCTGAGCGCGATGCCTACGACGCGCTGAGCACCGCAGCGTCTGTCGGCGCTTTCCTCTTCGTCCCCGACGCCCTGGAATGCGTCGCATCGTTGCCCGCGATCCGCGCTCAGGAGGCGGCTCGGCTGTTCGGCGCGGCCGATGCCGCTCGCCGGCGGATGGCCACTGTTCGCTTCTCCATCTACCGGCCGTGGGTCGACTCGGCTCTGAAACGTGTTCGAAAGGATCTGACCGACACCGTGTTCGACGACTGTTGGGCCGACGGAGCCGCACTGTCCGCCGACGACGCGATCTGCTACGCGCAACGCGGACGCGGCGAACGCAAACGCCCGTCCAGCGGCTGGGGTTCCCTGACTCCGACCGAACTGGAGGTGACCCGGTTGGCCGGCGAAGGACTCGGCAACAAAGAGATCGGTGCGCAGCTGTTCATCTCGCCGCGGACGGTACAGACCCACCTCACCCATGTCTACGCCAAGCTCGGTCTGGCCACCCGAGTGCAGCTGGCCCGCGAGGCACTTCGCCACACCGAGCACGAGCATCGGTAGCATCACCGAGGATGTCCCAGAGCTACCCACCGCCGAGGCCGCCGATCTCGCGGACGGATCTCGCCGGGTCTATCGCAGCACTGGTCCTGACGGTCGTCGGGGGTGGTGCGGCTGCGGTCCTGGGGGTATTCATGATGGCCTTCACGGACTACTGCCCGGCCGCGGCGTGCGCCGCGGGCATCGGCGGCTACCTCTTCGCGGTGGGCGGCTGACTCCTAGGCTCTCGCCGCCTCGGCGATCGCTTCCCGTAGACCCCGCGTCGCCAACGCATCGGCCAGCTCGTTGTCGGCGACCCCCGAATGGCCTTTGACCCAGAACCACTCGACCTGGTGACGGGCGCAGGCGGCCTGAAGCCGTTGCCACAGGTCGACGTTCTTCACCGGCTGCTTGGCGGCGGTCAGCCAGCCGTTGCGTTCCCAGCCTGACACCCACTTGGTGATGCCGTTGCGGACGTAGGTGCTGTCGGTGTGCAGATGTACCACCACGGGCCGGGTGAGGGCTTCCAGCGCCACGATCGGAGCGGTCAGCTCCATCCGGTTGTTGCTCGTCTCGCCGGGCTCGCCACCGCACATCTCGCGAACGTGGTGGCGCATGCGCAGCACCGCGCCCCAACCACCGGGGCCCGGGTTGGGCCGGCACCCACCGTCGGTGTGAATGACGACCACGTCATCGGTGGATTCGGTCATCGGCTGAGGATAGGCGGCGAGATCATCGCGGTGCGGACCGACATGCCCAGATCGCGATGCCGCAGCGTGGTGATCCGGCGACCCGGCTGCACGGCGTCCTTCACCGGCAACGTGCGCTCGCCGAAGAACGACGCCGTCGCCTCGATATCGGCGACGACGTAGGTGATACCCCACAGCGACGACGGGCCGGCCGCCACCGTGTCGGGCGACCCGACGACCTCAAGGATCACCGCACCCAGCCGGAAGAAGATCTGCCGCATCGGCCGGCCGCCGAGTTCGGCGTCGCGTACCCGACGCGACTGCAGCCCGACGGCAGCCAATGCCTCGACGGTGCGAGACAGGTTGGGGGACAACAGCACAACGTGATCGATCGAGGTCACGCCGTTCGGATGCGCGGCCGGCTCGGCGGCCGCCGCGGCGGAACGGGAGGTGGGGATACCGTCGAGCGGGCCGTCCTGGGACAAGCCCCGCAGTGCCCACCCGAGGATGCCGGTGCCGCCTCCGGTCAGCCGCAGCCGAACCTCCCCCACCCGGCAGACGTTGTCGGGGTCCACGCTGAACCCGGCCGACCGCCACGTGTCAGCCGGATCGGCAAGATGGAGTTCGTCGACGGTGACGGACATGCCGCTCACCGTACTGCCGCGCAGCTTGTCAGGCCGATGTGTCGGGCTCGGGTTTCAGGTCGCGCCACCAGCAGAAGATGAAGACCATCATCGCCATCACCAGCGCGACGATCACCCAGAGTGTGACCGTGACGTCGATCCAGGATCCGATCGGCGGAGCATCAGGTAGTGCGTTTCTCAGCGGGACCACCGCGAAAAGCATTGCCGCATACCAGGTCGTCATCGGCGGCTGGAATTTGCGCCAGCCCAGGAAGGTCAGGTTCGCGACGATGACGCCCACCAGCGCCAAGGAGATCAGGACACCCACGATCACGGCACCGAAAGCGATCGTGCTCGGCGAGCGGTGCAGTGCGATCCGGTACGGTCCGCCGTCGTCGCGGTCGCTGGCGATCTCGTTCTTCCAGCCGGCGATGTGGTCGACGAACGTCACCGACATCCGTTCCGGCATCGTGGCGTTCCCGCGGACGACGTCGACGGTGATCGGCCCGGTCTGATAGTGATCGAACGGCCACTTGGCCGAGTTGCCGGAGATGGTCAAGGGGACCGGGAACTCACCGGGCACCATGCCCTTGGTCCAGGTGCGCTTCGTGGGCGTGACCGCGGAGTGCACCGCGATGCTCAGATCTTCGGTGAGTCCGTGCCTGACCGGATCGAGCAGCGCCGCCCCCGGGGTGATGGTCACCTTGCCGGTCAATGTGCCCTTCACCGTCTGAAGATCCTCGATGTCGATGGTCACCGTGGTTCCATCGGCCGACGCCAGACCTTCGGTGAGGTGACGTGGGCATCCACACCCCGCACGCTCATACAGCGCAACGGTGACGAGGTAGGACGCGACGAAGAAGACCGTCATGCCGAGGATCAGAAGCAGCCTGGGCCGGTTGATGTGAACAGCAGGAGCATCGTTGGACAAGACTGCTCTCCCTCACGCGGTCAGATTGGTGGTCAAAAGCAACCGTTGCATCGTCTCATCGCCGCCGCGTTCACCGCCAAGTTTTCGACGCACGAGCGACATAATCGAGCGGCCGCAACCAGTTTTCGGCGCTGCCGGGAATCTGTGGCTAACTAGAAGACTTCGCTGTGCGGCGCCGAAATGACGAATCCGTGGGTCACCGCCGGGCCACCGCTCTTGCCGCCGCTCTCGCGCGCGGCCTTGAGCACGCAGGCCACCTCGGTGCCCATCGGTGCACCGCAGACCAGCGATTCGGTGGGCGAGAAATCCCAGAACACGATCTTGTGGCCGGGCGCCAACATGATCGACGGAACCTTTGCGGGATCGCCGAGGAGCCCGGCGGGCGCCATCGGCATGAACTGCGCCGGGCCGTTGCCGTCGGCATAGACGGTCCCAAGGCTGACGCTGCGGGTTCCCGCCGGGGCGCCAACGAGATTCCCGGCACAGGCCACACTGTGCGTCACTTTGCCGCGACTCTTTCGGCAGGCCAGGCCCGACGGGGTGGTGAACGCCAGATCCGGGATTCCGGTCAGGTCACCGACCGAGCCGGGCAGCGGTCCGCTGTCGTCGAAGAGCGGATCGAGGTCGGGAACCTCGTTCGCCGCAACAGCATTCGGCACCTGGGTAAACACAGCTATCGCGGCGCACACCACCGCCAACAATTGTCGCACTGAAGGCTCCCGCTACTCGACGGTGACTGACTTGGCCAGGTTGCGCGGCTTGTCCACGTCGTAGCCGCGGGCCTGCGCCACCCCGGCAGCAAACACCTGCAGGGGGATGGTCGACAGCAGCGGCTGGTACAGCGTTGACACCGCAGGGATTTCGATCAAGTGGTCGGCGTAGGGGCGCACCGTCTCGTCGCCCTCTTCGGCGATCACGATGGTGACGGCACCGCGGGCCTGGATCTCGCGAATGTTGGAGAGCAGCTTGGAGTGCAACATCGCCGCGTTCTTCGGCGAAGGCATCACGACGATCACCGGCAGGTCATCCTCGATCAGGGCGATCGGACCGTGCTTGAGTTCACCGGCGGCAAAACCTTCGGCGTGCATGTACGCGAGTTCTTTGAGCTTGAGCGCGCCTTCCAGCGCCACCGGGTAGCCGACGTGGCGGCCGAGAAAGAGAACCGCGCTCGACGACGCGAACTGCCGGGCCAACTCGGCGACCGAGTCGATGCCTGCCAGCACATGCGACACCAGGTCGGGCATCGCCTCCAGTTGGCGGTACTCGTGCTCGACCTCGTCGGGGTACTTGGTGCCCCGGGCTTGCGCCAGCGCCAGGCCGACCAGGTAGTTCGCGGTGATCTGGGCCAGGAACGTCTTCGTGGACGCGACACCGATCTCCGGCCCGGCACGGGTGTAGAGCACCGCGTCGCACTCGCGCGGGATCTGCGAGCCGTTGGTGTTGCAGACCGCGAGCACCTTGGCCTTCTGCTCCTTGGCGTGCCGAACAGCCTCCAGGGTGTCGGCGGTTTCGCCGGACTGGCTGATCGCCACCACCAGGGTGCTGCGGTCCAGCACCGGGTCGCGGTAACGGAACTCGCTGGCCAGTTCGACTTCCACCGGCAGCCGCGTCCAGTGCTCGATCGCGTACTTGGCCAACAGGCCGGAGTGGTACGCGGTGCCGCACGCCACGACGAACACCTTGTCGATCTCGCGCAGCTCCTGGTCGCTCAAGCGCTGCTCGTCGAGCACGATCCGGCCGTCCTCGAAGTGCCCCAACAGCGTCTCGGCCACCGCGGTGGGCTGCTCGGCGATCTCTTTGAGCATGAAGTACTCGTAGCCGCCCTTCTCGGCGGCCGACAGGTCCCAGTCGATGTGAAAACGCCTGGCGTTGGCGGCGTCATCGTTGCCGTGGAAGTCGGTGATGCGGTAGCTGTCGGCGGTGATGACCACGGCCTGGTCCTGCCCCAGCTCGACGGCTTCGCGGGTGAAGGGGATGAACGCCGCCACATCCGAGCCCAGGAACATCTCGCCGTCACCGATCCCGACCACCAGCGGGGTGGACCGACGCGCCGCCACGATCGTGCCCGGCTCGTCGGCGTGGGCGAACACCACGGTGAAGTGACCCTCGAGCCGGCGCAGCACCGCCAGCGCCGAGGCCACGAAGTCCCCGGCGGTGTCGCCGTCGCGGTACTGGCGCGCCAGCAGGTGGACGGTCACCTCGCTGTCGGTCTCGCTGGTGAACTCCACCCCGGCGCGTTCCAGCTCGTCGCGCAGCACGGCGAAGTTCTCGATGATCCCGTTGTGCACCACGGCGAACTTGCCGGCCGCGTCGCGGTGCGGGTGGGCGTTGTGGTCGGTGGGACGGCCGTGGGTGGCCCAACGGGTATGGCCCAGGCCGGTGCCCCCGACCAGCAGCGCGGGATCGGTCGCGGCCAGTTCGGCTTCCAAGTTGGCCAACCGGCCGGCACGGCGCCGGACGGTCAGCTGCCCGATCCCGTCGACGACGGCGATTCCAGCGGAGTCGTAACCGCGGTATTCCATGCGGCGCAGGGCCTCGACGACCACGTCGCGAGCAGGCCGTTGCCCGACGTAGCCGACGATTCCACACATAGCTGTTCAGGGTAGTGCACCAGCAGCCCACACCGGGCAATCGCGCAGGTCAGCGGCGGCTATGCACGCCGCCGCCAGACCGGCGCACGCGATCTCCTCAGATCGTTACTGCGACCCACCGAACAGGTCGGCCAACAGGGCTCCGAAGTCGAAGTCGCTAGCAGCCCCAGGATCCGGGACAGGCTCGGGAGGCGGCCCGTCGAAGTCCAAGTTGCCGCTGAGCAGCAATGCGAGCACCTGCTCCAAGCCGGCTAGCGCGCCGGTCAACCCGACCCCCTGACCCGGGCCGAATGTCAGGTCGAGGGTGAGCGGATCGGTGACCGAAACGGTGATACCGAGCGCGTTGAGGATCGAGCCGCCACCGTAGATGGGCGGAGGGAGTTCTTCCGCGCTCAACGCATCCAGAGTGCCACCGACTTCTCCCGGGGACAGCAGCCCGCCGAAGGCGAAGCTCAGGCCGGAAATGTCAACGCCCTCCGGCAGCAGGCCGGCTTCGGTGACCGTCGGGATCAGGAAATCCAGGTTGAGCGTGGCGCCGTTGAGTAGGCCGTTGAACATGTTGGCCGGGATGTTGATCAGCTCCTGCAACGCTGCCGTGGTGTCTGGGTTGTCGCCGCCGAGATTGGCGCTGATGGCTTCGATGCTGTTGATCAGCGCCACCAGCGGCGACAGGGACGGCCCCAGGGCGCCGATCAGCACACCGGACAGCGGCGAGGTTAGGACTTGGACGATCTCCGGGATCGGGTCGGGAATTGCCGGAATGAGCCCGGGAGCCAAGGCTTCCCCTTGGTTGCTGAGCAGGCCGTAGAGCAAGAAGTTGCCCAGGAAGAAGCCTGGGCTCCCAATCCCGCCGTCGCCCGAGGGGAGGCTCGTCGTAAATTCAGCCAGCGGGTTAAGGAAGCCCTTCTGGTCGCCACCCAGGAACGTCAGGGCGGCACCCAGCTGCTCGAAGTCCAGGTTGCTCAGATCGGCGTTGCTCAGCGCGTCGCTCAGTGCGCTGTTGGCGTCCTGCATCGCGGTCTGCAGGTGCTCGAAGTTGACTTCCGCGGTATTGAAGGCGTCGGCCCACGCTCCGGTGAAATCGAGGTCGGCGGTCAGAGCGACGTCATGCATCGCGTGCGCCTCGATCATGGGCGTGGCCACCGGCGTGACAGTGATCAGACCGGCGCCTACCAGCGCAACGCCGGCGGTGACAAAGGGACGCAATGTCGGATTCATTTGACCAACTCCTCAACATCCAGTGTCGTGACAGTGGAAAAAACTGAGTGTGACTAAGATCATAGATAATAGAAAGCTGTGACACAAGGCCTCGGTCCCAGATTTCCGGCATCGTGGTGGGCTGTTTCACCACCGACGCGGGCTTTTCGGGCATCTGATTTCTTGGGCTGCTCCCAGAACGTCGCAGCTAACTCAGCTCGGCTCGGGCCCACAGCGGTTATGTTGGGAGTCCGCGCGACGACCGCGGCGGGGTCGGCCAGGAAACGACGGTCTAGGTGACGACATGCCAGAGGACAGCCCAGCCACCGCACGCACCCTGGTGGAACTGCTGCGTCAGCAGGCAGACCGCTATCGGGACAAAGTCGCGTTCGTGTTCGCCCCGGATGGCCTGGAGGAACACAGTCAGCTGACCTACGCCGAACTCGACCGCAGCGCACGGGCGATCGCGGCGGATCTGCAACAACAGGGAGCGGCGGGACGTCGTGTGCTTGTCGTCTGCCGGCCGGGTCTCGACAGCGTCGCGGCCTACTTCGGCTGCCTCTATGCCGGCGCGGTTGCCGTGCCGGTGCAGGACCGGCTCGGGCGGCTGACGCTGATCGCCCCCGACGCGCGAGCCGGTTTCGCCCTGGCGGACGCCACCACGCAAGACAGGATCAAGGCACAGGTCGACGGTATGACCAGGCGCCCCCTGCGGTGGCTGGCCCCAGAGGATCCCGGCGCGGACCCGGACAGCTGGGAACCGCCAGACATCGACGGCGACACCACCGCCACCCTGCAATACACCTCCGGCTCTACCAGGGCACCCAAGGGCGTCGTGGTGACGCACGGCAACCTACTGGCGAACCTGGTTGCGATCCACGAGGCGTGGGGCGGCGACGACCAGAAAGTCGCGGTGTGCTGGCTGCCCCAACACCACGACATGGGCTTGATCGGCGGCATCCTGCAGAGCGTGTACGTCGGCGGCACCACGGTGCTGATGTCGCCGGCAGGCTTCATCACCCGCCCGATGCGCTGGCTGGAGGCCATGTCCCGATACCGCGCCACCATCGCCACCGCACCGAATTTCGCCTACCAGCTCTGCGTCGAACGCAGCACCGCCGAGGAGCGCGCGGCGCTGGACCTGTCGCAATGGTCGACCGCGATGAACGGCGCCGAGCCGGTACAGGCCAGCACCCTGCGCGCCTTCGCCGAGGCTTTCGCGCCCGCCGGATTCCGGCCGGAGGCTTTCCTACCGGTGTACGGCTTGGCCGAGGCCACCCTGCTGGTCTCGGGTGGATCGGACGCCGCCGCGCCGGTGGTCCGACACATCGACCGCAAGGCGCTGGGCGAAGATCGGGTCGTCGAAATCACCGACGCCGCCGACGACGATCCCGGTGTCGTGGAGCTGGTGGGGTGCGGTCGCCCCCGAGGCGGTCAGCAGATCGTGATCGCCGACCCGGAGACTCGCCGGCGCCGCGACGCCGAGCAGATCGGCGAGATCTGGATTTCGGGTCCGTGCGTGGCCCACGGTTACCGGGGCAAACCGGAGGACACCGAGCAGACGTTCGGCGCATACCTGGCCGAGACCGGCGAAGGGCCCTTCCTGCGCACCGGGGATCTGGGCTTCCTGCGAGAAGGCGAGGTGTTCATCACCGGACGCTGCAAAGACCTGATCATTCTCCGCGGCAACAACTACTACCCCAACGACATCGAAAAGACGGTGCAGGGCAGCCATCCGGCGCTGCTGTCCGGCCGCGGTGCGGCCTTCTCGGTGGCGCCGAAACCCGGTGCCGGGGAACAACTCGTGGTGGTACAAGAGGTCCGATCGGCCGGTGACGCCACCGGCGTGCTGGACGCGATCAACGCGGCTATCGCCCGCCACCACGGAATCGGGGCACACGCCGTCGTTCTGGTTGAGCCGGGCTCGATCCCGACCACCTCCAGCGGCAAGATCCAACGACAGGCCGCTCGGCAGAAGTTCCTCGACGGAGAGTTCACCGCACTGGCGCAATGGCGGGCGGCGCAGGACTCCGGCGCCGGTCCCGCTGGGCCCATGGCGGCGGCCCAGACCGCCGCCGCAGCCCAGCGGGCGGTGGCGCTGCAGTACTGGAAGGCACGGCAGGGCTGAGAGCTCAACGTCCGCTCCGGCGTGCGTTACCGTCATCGGATGGCCAGCATCAAGCGCCTTTACGCCGCGTTGACCCGACCCGGCCCGCATCGCGTCCTACGCGGGGATCTGGCCTACGCCGGCCTGGCCGGAGTGGTGTACACCCCACAGTCCGGCTACCGCCTTCCTGCGGTGGCCTTCGGCCACGACTGGCTGACCGGGGCCGATCGGTACGCCGGATTGCTGGAGCACCTGGCTTCCTGGGGCATCGTGGCGGCGGCGCCCGACACCGGGCGGGGGCTGGCTCCGTCGGTGCTGGACCTGGCCGCTGACCTGGGCCGCGCCCTGGAAATTGCCACCGATGTCCGGTTGGGGCCGGGCCGGATCAGCGTCGACCGCGACCGACTCGCGGTGGCCGGTCACGGCTTCGGCGGTTCGGCTGCGGTATTCGCTGCGACCACGTTGTCTGTCAAACCCAAAGCGGTGGCAGCGATTTTTCCGACCGTCACCACACCGCCCGCCGAGCAGGCGGCGTTGACGCTGGACGTGCCGGGCGTGGTGTTCAGCAGCCCCGACGATCCGAAAGCATTGCGTTCCAACGCGATCGAGCTGGCGCATGCGTGGCAGCTTTCCACGCTGCGAGTGATCGACAAGGTGTCGCCGGCCGGTTTGCCGCAGGGCCGCCGGCTGACCGGATTCTTCGGCTTGCCGACCTCGGACCGGCGCACCCAGCGGCGGGTGCGGACCCTGCTGGCCGGATACCTGCTGGCGCAACTGGTGGGCGACAAGACGTTCCGAGACTTCGCCAACCCGCAGGTGGCCCTGCCCCGGACCGAGGCGCTCGACGCGCTGCCGGAGCCGGTGGGCCCGGAAGAGAAGATCGCCGCGCTGTTCAAGTAGCGCGCTGGAAGCGATCGCGGCCGCCTGGCGGGAACCCGACGGCCGCAACCGCTGTGGTGTGTCTAGACGTCGGACAACATGTCGCCGATCGGGTCGAGCCCGAAAAGAGGCGGAATCTGCTCGGCGCCCTTGCCATCCCAGTTATCGCCGAGCAGCACCCCCATGACCTGCGACCACTGCTCCATCGCCGCGATCGGACCGATGGGCACGCTGTCGAGGGTCAGCGTGTCAAGGATCGGGACACCGGTGAGCGTCAGACCCAAGCTGTTGAAGATCGACCCGCCCACCGGGTCCACCGTGGTGCCGTCGGCGAAAGTGTAGGTGCCCTGGTCGCCGGCCCCGCCCGCGATGCCGGGGCTCAATAGCCCACCAAACGCAAAGTCGAGCGCGGTGAGCTCCATGCCCTCCGGCAGCAGGCCCGCGTCGTTGATGGTCGGCACCAGCGCATCGAGATTCAGGTCGGCGCCGTTGAGGAATCCGTTGACCATATTGGCGGGAATATTGAGTAGATCGTTGAACGCCGCCTCGAAGTCCGGGGTGTCACCGTTCAGCGCATTGGAGACGTCGGTGACGCTGTTGACCAATGCCACCAGCGGGCTGATAGACGGCCCCAGAGACCCGATCAGCATGGCGCTCAACGGCGACGACAGGAACTGCAGAATGTCGGTCACCTGATCGGGGTCGATCCCGGAGTCTTCGGGCAGGAAGCCGGGCAACAGGCTGACCATGAGGCCGCGCAACCCGTCGAGGGTATGCGGGGTCACCGCATCCCAGATGGCCTTGCCGGCGTCCTCGGACGTGTCGACGTTCAGCGTCAGCGCCGACCCCAGCATCTGGAAGTTGCCCTGAATCTCAGTGAGCGCGTCCTGGATGGTCTTGGTGCCGTCGGAGACTTCCCCCCAGAGGGCTTGCTGGTTGACGATGAACTGCTGCAGCCCCACTTCGGGGGCGATCAGGAAGTTGTTGGCGAGCTGCGTGGCATTGGCGGACGCGGTGTTGAAGACGTCCTGCCAGGCGCCGAAGAAGCCCTCGCCGGCGGTGAGCCGCAGCGCGGGGGAATGCTCGACGGCCGAAGCGGCGACCACGGGAGTGACAGCGATCGTGCTGGCGCCCAGCACCGCTACACCCGCTGTGACGTAGGGACGAAGTGATTGGTGCATCGACATCTCCTCAAATTTTCAGTGCGCGCCCCTTAGGCGCCATACCAATTCATGCAACATAACTGACATTAGGCTGAGAAACGATGCGGATGTACAGATCGAGAAAATTCGCCGAAATCGAGCGGGAGACCCCGGAACTTCGACCCCCTATACACCAATAGTTTCCGGATAACTACAGCTCACACCAGGTTTTCAGCGGTTCCACACCTATTGACGTGTCCGTCAGATTATATTTTGCGACGGACTGTCCGTTTTGATGAAAACCCTTCTCCCATGAGGGAATGCTGAGGCTTTTAGTTTCGAATCCACGGGCTCGGTTGGCATTCGCACCCGGGCTCCGCGTCTGCAGGAATGGCAACGGCCGCCGAGTCCTTTCAGACTCGACGGCCGTTGCCATTGTCCGTTGGCGTCTAGCCGGCCGCGCCCGCTGTGCCGTCGGCGCCGGCCGTACCACCGGTTCCATCCGGCGTACCGGTACCAGCCGCGCCGCCGGCGCCACCCTTGCCGAGTGCCCCGCCGGCGCCGGGAGTCCCGGTGCTCGCGCCACCGGTGCCGCCGTTGCCGCCGTGGCCACCGTTGGCACCGTTGCCGCCAGCGGCCCCATCGGTGCCGGCACCACCGGCTCCACCGACCCCGCCGGCTGCACCAGCGCCACCCTTGCCACCGGCGCTGCCATCGGTGCCCGCGCCACCGGTGCCGCCATTGCCGCCGGCACCGGCGGTACCACCGTCGCCGGCGGTATGCCCGGCACCGCTCGCCGCACCGCCGGCACCGCCGACGCCGCCCTTGCCGCCGGCACCGCCCACACCACCGGCGCCGTTGCCGCCGTTGGTGCCAGAGGTGCTCGCGCCGCCGTGGCCACCGGAGCCGGCAACACCGCCGTTGCCGCCGAGCCCGCCGCTCCCACCGTCCAGGCCGTTGCCGCTGGCGTCGGCGCCACCAGCCCCGCCGGCGCCACCGACGCCGCCGGCGCCACCAGTGCCGCCGGCCCCGCCGGCACCGCCGTTACCGGTGCCCGAGGTGCCGCCGTTACCGCCTTGTCCTGCGGCACCACCGTTGCCACCGGTGGTGCCGTTGCCGCCTGCGGCGGTCTCGGAGGTGCTTCCGGCGGTGCCGGCAGCTCCGGCTCCACCGGAGCCGCCCTTGCCACCAGTGCCGCCATTGCCGTCCAGCGCACCGGCGCCGGTGTTGCCTGCGGTTCCGCTGGTGCTGGCGCCGCCGCTGCCCGCGGTTCCCGCGGCGCCGCCGGCACCACCGTCACCGCCGGTTCCGCCGGCCAGGCCGTTTCCGGCGTTGTCCACGCCACCGGTCCCGCCGGCACCGCCGGTCCCGCCGTTCCCGCCCTTGCCCGCGGCGCCACCGTTACCGCCGTTGCCGGTGTTCGAGGTGCCGCCGTTACCACCGGTGCCACCCGCTCCACCGGCGGATCCGTTGCCACCGTTGCCACCAGCCGTGCCGGCCTCGGTGTCGGTAGCGGTCGCGCCGGTTGCACCCGCGGCGCCGGTGCTACCCGTGCCGCCGACTCCACCGTTGCCACCGTTACCACCGTTACCGGCATCCGCCGTGCCACCGTTGCCACCGGTACCGCCGGCGGCGCCCGCACCGCCAGTGCCACCGTTGCCGCCGTTGCCGCCGTTGACCGCGAGGGCGCCGTTACCGCCGTTGCCGCCGGCACCGCCGATCCCGTTGGCGCCGCCGGTACCGCCGTTACCGCCGTTACCGGCGTGACTGGGTGCGACCCCGACGTTGTTGGTCGGTACCGCAGTTCCGGCGCTGTTGCCGCCGTTACCACCCGCGCCGCCGGCCGAACCGGCGCCGCCGGTAGCACCATTGCCGCCGTTTCCGCCGCCGGCGGTGCCATTGCCGCCGTTACCGCCGGCACCGCCGACACCGACCGCACTGCTGCCGCCATTGCCGCCGTTACCGCCGATGCTTACCCCGGTGGCCGCACCGTTGCCGCCGGCGCCGCCGTCACCGCCGGTGGCACCGGTACCGGCCGTGGAGGATGGGCCAGCCCCGCCGTTACCGCCGTTGCCGCCGACGCTGTAGACGGTGCCGGCGGTGAAGTGGTCGCCGTTGACGTCGCGCCAGCCGGTGCCGGTACCACCGGCACCGCCATCACCGCCGTTGCCGGCGGTTCCCGCGCCGGTCAGGCCGGTACCCCCGCCGCCACCGCCGTTACCACCTTGAGCGTGGTTGCCGGAGAGCAGACCGCCGCCGGCGCCCACGGTGCCATTACCGCCGGCGCCGCCGTTACCCCCGGTGCCGCCGACGCCGGAGCCGGGCGTACCACCGGTGCCGCCGTTACCCCCGTTGCCGCCGAAGGTTTGGATGGTGTCGTCATCGGTGGCACCGTTACCGCCCGCGCCACCGTTGCCACCTGCCCCGGCGGGCCCGCTGGCTCCGGCCCCGCCGGCACCACCGTTGCCGCCGTTGCCGGCAACACCTTGGACATTGGCAGCACCGCTGGCGTCACCGCCGCGACCACCGTCACCGCCGGCGGCGCCTGCGTGGGATCCGGTCGAGGAACCAGCATCGCCACCGACGCCACCGTTACCACCGTTGGTGACGCCGGCACCACCGGCACCACCGACGCCACCGGTGCCACCCGTGCCGTCACCGGCATTGGCGCCAGCGCCGCCGGCGCCACCGTTGCCGCCCTTGAGACCATCACCGCCGAAACCACCAGCAGCACCGTTACCGGCCACACCGCCGCTGGTGCTGCTCATGGGGTCACCGCTGCTGCCGCCGGCACCACCGGCGCCGCCATTACCCCCGTTGCCGAGGAAGTTGCCGCCTGCGTCCTTGAAGCCCTCGCCACCGTTACCGGCCGCGCCACCATTGGCCCCAACGCCCGCGTGGCCCTGCTCCCAGAAGTTGCTGCCGGCCGCGCCACCGGCACCACCGGCGCCACCGTTGCCACCGTTGACGTGATCGGCGGTGCCGGCAGCGCCGTTACCGCCGGCGCCGGCCTTGCCGCCGTCGCCGCCGTTGCCGAGGTTGAAGGCGCCGCGTCCGCCGGCACCACCGTTGCCGCCGGCGGTGCCGTTGCCGTTGCCGCCGTTGGCGAAGCTGCCGGCCACGCCGTCGCCACCGGCACCGCCGACGCCGCCGTTGCCGAAGAGCCAGGCCACCGAGGCGCCACCGTCGCCGCCGTCGCCGCCCACACCGCCGGCACCGCCGACGCCGCCGTGACCCAGGCCCCAGGCGCTCGCGCCACCGTCGCCACCGGCAGCGCCGAACCCGCCGGCCCCGCCGTCGCCGCCGTTGCCCAGCCAGCCGAGGGCGTCGCCGCCGTTGCCGCCGGCTACGCCGTCGACGTCGCTGTTCCAGCCGGCACCACCATCGCCGAACCACAACCCGCCGTCGCCACCGTCGGGGTTGAGCTCCGTGCCGGCTGCGCCATTACCGATCAGGTATTGCCCGGAAATCTCGTTGATGGCGTTGTTGACCATCGCGCCGAAGTCGCTGTCGATCCAGGCGGTCATGCCCATGTGCAGCGGGGTGTAGAACCACTGGTCGATGATGCTGATCATGTCGAAGGCAGCGGGATCGAAGGCGGCGATTCCGGGGTCTACGTCCGAGGTCACGTCGGCCGGGGTGAGCCAACTGAAGTCGAACAGATCCTCGAAGCCGTCGGCCTGGGCCTCCGGCGCGCCGGCCAGTGGGGCCATCCCGAACGCCAAGAACGCTGCGACCGCGCTGCCGGTGCCGACCGCCCGGTGGCCGCGCCGCTGTCCGGCCTGAGCTTGTGAACCCGGCTGACTACCGGTGTGACGACGAGTCATTGCGAATACCTCTCCTGATGAAAAGTTCGGCTAGTGGTGGAAGTTGCTGGGGGAATGGGCGAAGAATCAGCCGGCCAGGCCGAGGTCGGCGAACAGGTCGCCGAAGCTGAAGCTGTCCGCCACCGCGCTGCCGGCGCCGCCGTCGTCGATGCCGCCGTCATCGACGACGTAGCCCTCCGGTGCCGGAATGCTGAAGATGGGGTCCTTGCCACTCCACGAACCCCAGCCGAGCTGCGAGCCGATGACCTGGGACAGACCCAGCCAGGCACCGAGGGGCCCGATCGCGTCACTGGGCGCGTGGATGTTGCCGACCACCGGGATGCCGGAGATGTCGAAGCCGATGCTGTTGAAGATCGAGCCGCCGGAGGCCGGCGCCTGGCCGATCTCGTTCCCGTCGGCGTCCAGGATGTGCATCGGGTCGGCAGTGACGTGCCCGCCGGTGCTGAACCACCCGCCGAACGCGAAGTCCAGGTGGGTCATCTCCATGTTGCCCGGGAGTAAGCCCGCATCGTTGATCGACGGCAACAGACTGTCCAGGTTGAGAGTGGCGCCGTTGAGCGAGGCGTCGAACATGTTCGCCGGGATGTTGATCAGGCCCTGCAGCGCGGTGGACGTGTCACCGTCGCGCAGCGCTTCACTGATGTCGTCCCAGCTGTTACCCAAGGCGACCCAGGGCGCGATCCAGGGACTCACCGAGGCGAGCATGAGGGCGCTCATCGGCGAGCCCAGGAAGTTGATGATCGGGGTGAGCGTCGCGGCCTGATCTTCCGGCAGGAAGCCCGGGACCTGGTTGAAGATGATTTCGTGGCCACCGCTCAGGTTGCCCGCCAGGTAGCTGCTGTCCATGGTGTGGCGGATGACGTCGTTGATGGTGTCCTGCGAGGCGCTCATCAACGTGATCGCCGACCACGCGTTCTTGAGGTCGGTCTGGATCGCGTTCATCATCGCCGGGATGGTCGACGGGTCGTCGGTCATGCTCTGGATGTAGCCGGTCAGGTTGTGCATGGCCTGGGTGAAACCGATGTTGGGCGCCGCGTCGTAAGAGGCCATCATCCGCGCGATGTTGTCCTGAGCGGTGTTGTAGGCCGCGACGTACGGGTCGGTGAGGTCGGAGAGGCTGAAGTCGGCGGTCAACGCAAAGTCACGTGCGAGGGCCGTGTGGGTCGACGGCGTCACGCCGGGGGTGACAGCGATCAGGCTTGCGCCCACGATCGCGACACCGGCGGTGGCGTAGGGCCGAAGTGCTTGCTGCATCAAATTTCTCCTCACAACTTGTCGCCGCACCCTGAGGCGCAGGTAGGACCACGGGGAACATATCTAATATTTAACTTAGAAGCAACCGGGAACGTGAGGCGCCTCAACGGCGGCCCCAAACGTGGCCCCCGCCTCGGTTCGGCCGCCAATAACCATCAGTGAGCTGCGATTATCTGCCACGTCGTCGCTAAAAGATCCGAATCCCGCCCTCCGGAAGAACCGTTCACGTAAGTAGACTTATCCGACACGCTGTGAATGAACTGAGAGATGGGATTGGAGGGGCCTCGGGCACTCGGACCGGGGGAAATCCTCATGGCCGATAACTTATGTCCGCTTCGCGGCGTGGATTCGTCGGTGGATTAATGGTTCAGACAGGTGCGCAAGAAGCCCCTGGAGTGGACTCTCGAGGTCATATCTGGCTCTAAGCCTCGATCCACCGATGAGCCGGGGCTGGCGGTCTGACCGGTTTTGATTTTGGTTTTCCGGTGGTGGGCGCAAGGTATCCGCTGGTCTGCCCAGCTTCCTTATGCGTTCTCCGGTTGGGGCCGTGT
>NZ_LDPO01000030.1 GCF_001021505.1 Mycolicibacter heraklionensis | reverse complement strand
GGCCCCGCCCATCCTCACTGAACTCGGTTGAACGCAGTTGGGAACCAAACCCGTTTGACGAACTACGTAGAGACGAGGACAGGGCAGGCCCCCCAACCCCCTTGACAAAAACCACTTACGAAGGTGTTTGCACGGCGACACGCCGAGTTGAGCCGTACAACTACGCACGTTCGCGACCCTGGAATCCTGGCGCGATGACTGAAACCGTCGTCGTCAAGGTCAAACCGGGCAGCCGCAAAGGTCCCCTGGTCGAGACCGACGATGACGGACAGCTCACCGTCTACGTGCGCGAGCCCGCCGTAGACGGCAAGGCGAACGCCGCCGTCATCCGTGTTCTGGCAGAGCATTTCGGCGTTCCGCGCAGCCGTGTCGAACTGGCATCCGGTGCGGGTGCGCGCGTCAAACGTTTCCGGATCGATCGCTAACCAACTCCGGTGAAACCAGTTCAGCCAGAACGCAACTCGCTCAGCACGCCACGCCTGGTCAACTCGGCGAGCACCACCTGAGCCTGCAATTCGGCCCGGTCCATACAGGCCACCCGTGCGGCCTCCGGGTCGCGCTGACGGATCGCCGCGGCTTCGGCCTCAAAACTGGGCAGAAACTCTTCGTGTTCGTTGACGTAGCTCGTCCAGAACCCGCGCGGCATGAACACCCGTGAAGCGCTGATGGCCGCCTGCAGTGGCGGCCCGGCGTATTCCTCGACGATGATCCGGCGAAACTCGATGGCCGCGTCGTGAAACCCCGCCGGTGCCTTGTGGCCGCGCAGTTCCCGCAGCGCCGCATCGAGTTCGGCGAGAACACGCGGCGTTGGGCTCGCCGCCGCCCGCGCCGATGGAATCGCATTCAATGTCCCGTGCAACTCGTGCTGTTCGCGAACCACGGCCTCATCAAACCGGCTGACAAACACGCCACGGTGATAAACGCTGGCCAGCATTCCTTGCTGCTCGAGTTGGTCGATCGCCTGCTGCACCGGCAGCCGGCTGACCCCCAAAGCGCCCGCGATCGCATCGCGGTTGATCCGGTCGCCGGTGCGCAGCTCCCCCGCCAGCACCAGGTCGACGATGTGGTTGACAACCAGGTCCTTCTCTTTGACCCCGTATTTCTTGGGCATAGGCGGGCCTAGCCAGAAGCCTCGTCTGACGCCTCCCCGGACGAGTCAGCTTGCGGCAGCAGTGATTCCAACACAGCGCGGTTAATCCGCCGAAACGCGCGCTTGGGCCGGTTGGCATCCAGGATGGCCACCTCCAAGGTGCCCGGCCCCAGATCACGCGGTTCGGCGCCGTTGCCGGTGTCGGTCTGTTTGAGCGCGTTGACCGCGATGTGCAGCGCGTCAGCCAGCTCCGCGTTCTCGGCGTAGGACTCCTTGAGCGCATTCGTGACCGGCTCGGTGGTGCCGCCCATCACCACGAAGTGCGGCTCGTCGGTGATCGACCCGTCGTAGGTGACCCGGTACAGCTCAGGCGCTTTCGTCTGGCCCTGGTAGGCGACGCCGGCAACGCACAACTCCACCTCGTAGGGCTTGGCCTGCTCGGTGAAGATGGTGCCCAGCGTCTGGGCGTAGACGTTGGCCAGCTGGCGCGCGGTGACGTCACGCCGGTCATAGGCGTAGCCGCGGGTGTCGGCGAACTGAATACCGCCGCGGCGCAGGTTCTCGAACTCGTTGATCCGGCCCGCCGCCGCGAAACCCACTCGGTCGTAGAGTTCGCTGATCTTCTGCAGTGAGCGCGAAGGGTTTTCCGCGACGAACAGCACGCCGTCGGCGTAGGCCAGGGCCACCACGCTGCGGCCGCGGGCGATGCCCTTGCGTGCGAGCTCGCTGCGCTCGCGCATCGCCTGCTCGGGCGAGATGAAGTACGGGAAGCTCATTTCTTACCCCGCTTGGTCTCCGACGCCGAATCCCCTCCACGAGTTCGACTCTCGACCACCAGACGGGCCAATTCGGCGATCCGCTCCTCGGCGACGTCGACGGCGCCGTCGGCGTCGATGGTGACCGCAGTCGGGTAGATGCCACGCACCAGATCGGGGCCACCGGTGGCGGAGTCGTCATCGGCGGCGTCGTAGAGCGCCTCGATGGCGACTCGGAGCGCGGAGTCGGCATCGCTGATCCGGCTGTAAAGCTTCTTGATCGACGATTTGGCGAACAGCGAGCCCGAGCCCACCGCCTGGTAGCCCTCGCTTTCGATGTTCCAGCCGCCGGCGGCGTCGAACGACACAATGCGCCCGGCGGTCTGAGGGTCGTCGGCGTCGATGTCGTAACCGGCCAGCAGTGGCAACGCCACCAGGCCCTGCATCGCGGCGCCCAGATTGCCGCGCACCATGGTCGACAGCCGGTTGACCTTGCCGGCGAACGTCAGCGGGACACCTTCGAGCTTCTCGTAGTGCTCCAGTTCCACCGCGTAGAGCCGGGCGACTTCGACGGCGATCGCCGCGGTGCCGGCGATGCCGGTCGCGGTGTACTCGTCGGTGACGTACACCTTCTGCACATCGCGGCCCGCGATCATGTTGCCCTGTGTGGAGCGCCGGTCGCCGGCGATCAGGACCCCGCCCGGGTACTTCAACGCGACGATGGTGGTGCCGTGCGGCAATTGCTCACCTGCCCCGCCGGAATGCGCGGCGCCCGCGCCGGTCGGCAGTAGCTCCGGTGCCTGCAACCGCAGGAACTCCGAAAACGACGACAGACCTACACCGGTGAGCGCGATTCCTGGGTTTGCTGAGTTGAGGGGCAGACGATCACGCGACAACCAGGTCACTGGCCGCCCTTTTGGACGTACGCGCGCACGAAGTCTTCGGCGTTCTCCTCCAGCACGTCGTCGATCTCGTCGAGCAGGTCATCGGTGTCCTCGGTGAGCTTCTCCCGGCGTTCCTGGCCCGCCGCAGTGCTGCCGGTGAGATCGTCGTCGTCTCCGCCGCCCCCGCCGCGCTTGGTCTGCTCCTGAGCCATTGCTGCCTCCTGAATCTCATCGGCCGCGCATGACCGCGGCCGGTTTCTCCACCCTACCGGTCGGCGACGATGTTGCTCGGGGTCTAGGTGGTGAGTTGTTGAACCAGTTCGGCGGCGCTGTCCACCGAGTCCAGCAAAGCTCCGACGTGCGCCTTACTGCCGCGCAGGGGCTCCAGCGTGGGGATCCGCACCAGCGAGTCCCCGCCCAGGTCGAAGATGACCGAGTCCCAGCTCGCGGCGGCGATGTCGGCGCCGAACCGGCGCAGGCACTCGCCACGGAAGTAGGCCCGGGTGTCGGTCGGCGGGTTGTGGACTGCGGCCAGCACCTGCTGTTCGGTGATCAGACGGCGCATCGAGCCACGGGCGACCAGCCGGTTGTACAGGCCCTTGTCCAGCCGCACGTCGGAGTACTGCAGGTCGATCAGGTGCAGCCGGGGCGCCGACCAGCTCAGGTTCTCCCGCTGCCGGAAGCCCTCCAGCAGACGCAGCTTGGCCGGCCAGTCCAGCACGTCGGCGCACTCCATCGGGTCCCGTTCCAGCTGGTCGAGCACCCGGGCCCAGGTCTCGATGACGTCGGTGGCGCGCGGATCCGGATCGCGGGTCTCGACCAGCTTGGCCACCCGCTCAAGGTAGATCCGTTGCAGCGCAAGGCCGGTCATCTCACGACCGTCGGCCAATGCGACAGTTGCCCGCAGGGTCGGATCCCGGCTGATGACGTGCACCGCACGCACCGGCCGGGCCAACACCAGATCGCTCAGGTCGATCCCGTGCTCGGCACCCTCCTCGATCAGGTCGAGGACCAGCGCGGTGGTGCCCACCTTCAAATACGTCGAGGTCTCGGCAAGGTTGGCGTCGCCGATGATGACGTGCAGCCGGCGGTACTTGTCGGCGTCGGCGTGCGGCTCGTCGCGGGTGTTGATGATGCCGCGCTTGAGCGTGGTTTCCAGGCCGACTTCGACCTCGATGTAGTCGGCGCGCTGGGAGAGCTGGAAGCCCGGTTCGTCGCCCGCGGCGCCCAACCCGACGCGCCCGGAGCCGGTGACCACCTGCCGGGACACCAAAAACGGGGTCAGACCGGCGATGATCGCCGAGAACGGTGTCTGCCGGCTCATCAGGTAGTTCTCGTGGGTGCCGTAGGAGGCGCCCTTGTTGTCGATGTTGTTCTTGTACAGCTGCAGTTTGGCCGCGCCGGGAACGCTGGCCACGTAGCGCGCGGCCGCCTCCATCACCCGCTCACCGGCCTTATCCCAGATGACCGCGTCGAGCGGGTCGGTGACCTCGGGCGCGGAGTACTCGGGGTGGGCGTGATCGACGTAGAGCCGTGCCCCGTTGGTGAGGATCATGTTGGCCGCACCGACCTCGTCGGCGTCGATGATCGGGGGCGGGCCGGACGAGCGGCTCAGGTCGAAGCCGCGGGCGTCCCGCAGCGGGGACTCCACCTCGTAGTCCCAGCGGGTGCGCTTGGCGCGTGGGATTCCGGCGGCGGCGGCGTAGGCCAGCACCGCCTGGGTGGAGGTGAGGATCGGGTTCGCGGTGGGATCTGACGGCGAGGCGATGCCGTATTCGACTTCGGTCCCGATGATCCGTTGCATGGCTAGAGCCTAGGCGAGGACGAAAAGGACTAACGCGGGTGGCGCGAGCGCCAGCTGGCAAGTACGTCCTCGACATGGTCGCGTACCCGGAGTCGAGCAGCTTCCCGACCGACGTCGGCCATCAACATCGCATCGTAATCGGTGTCGGTGTGGCGGACCGAGGCCGCAACGGCCAGACGAACTGCCTCCGGAGCAAGCGCCCGGCCCGCGGCGCTTCGGCCCACCCGACCGCTGCCGCGCGTCGCCGCATGACGTGCGATCGCGGCGGCCCGGTCAGCGGGACACCCCGGGAACTGGCTACGGATGGCGTCAGCGAATTCGGCGGCGAAACGCTCGTCTTCATCGGCACGCCGGAGAGCGTCGCGCGCCCGCCGCCGTTCGCGTACCTCGGAGTCGGAAAGGCACTCCTGTTCGGCACCCTCGATCGCCTCCGGTTCAGCCAGGATGCCTTGGCGTTCATAGCGTTTTCGGGACCGGCTCCAGCGCACGACCACCGCCGAGAGCCGGCTGGCCTTTTTCGCGCGTCGGGTCATCGCTGCATCGCCCGACGGCAGAAATTCGAGATGGCCAAGGTCTGCGCAGTTCAGGCACAGCGGACCTGCATCGTCCATGATCAGCAGGTCGCCGGTGCCCGAACACGACGTACACGCCCAATCTCTGAGCGCTGCGATCACCACGAGGTCCGACGAGCGGTTCACCCGCGATTCGCCATCCAGCTGCGGTGGCGCATGGCGGCCTTACGTGCGGCTTTGGCCAGTTTGCGGTCGGTGAGGTGCTCGCCCAGCACATCGAGCACCTGTGCGGTCTCGGGAGCGGGATGTCGCCACATGCCGTCCAGCAAGCGGAACGGCTGATCGGCGTCGGGGCCGGTGGTGAACAAGTCGCACAGCTCATCGGGGTCGTCCAAGTTGACGGCGAAGATGTCGACCATCGCCCCGATGTCGACGAAGCCGCCGAGACTGTCCATGTCGGCACGTTCATGCGCCATCAACCACATCGCCGCGTTGCCGGACACCGGGGTGTCCAGCAGCTGGCGAACCAGCGGTTCCACCAGGCCGATGTCGAACATGTCGAGCGCCGCGAAACCGATCAGCCGGGCCCCGGCAGTCTGCACGGCCGTGATCGCCTCGGTGAGCAATCGAACCCGCTCAAGTGCGGGCAGGTTCGGCTGCCAAGCCGCCACCACCGATTCATGTTGGGTGTCGGGAACCGACAGCATGGCGTCGATCAACACGGTGGCGTCAGCCTCCGAAAGATCCTCCAGGCGGTGCAGGACAAGGCCTACCCGATCGACATAGTCAGGCAGGACGTGACGGCCCAGGGCGGTCAATGCGACGGTGCCCCCGCTCTTGTAGGAAAATCCGAAAGGTTCGGCTGTTTCGATCCAGTCGGTCCAGAGCAGTACGCCTGCCACCTCAAGGGCTTCGAAAATGCGGATCAGGTTGCGCTCGACCTGCTCATCGATGCGTTCTCGTGGCGACAGCCAGGGTGTGGTCAGTTGCTGGGCGACCATCACCTTGGGTACCTCGACAAGGTCGGCGAACGGTGCCGCGCTATCGGGAAGGAGCAGCGGAGAAAGCCACAGCGCGATCCCCTCGTCCAAGAACTGGTCGAGGTCGTCGAAGAAGGCGTTGCGGTAGTAGACCCGCGAACTCAACGGACCGAGCTGTATCACCGACTCGATCAGAGCGGTCGCCTGCTGTACCGCCGATCGTCGCGCCCAGGCCTTGGTCGGAACCAGCCGACGCTGGTGCACCCGGACCGCGCCGGCGTCCTTCGCCACCTCGAGCAGGAAACGCAGATGCGGTAGATCCGCGGTGGACGAGGTCCGAAAGGTCCGGTCTCCGATTCGGGGGTCCATCTGGTCGCCGGTGTCGAGCAACTCGATCAACGCGCGCCCGTCGGCCAGCTTGAGGTTGCCCCTGCCGGTCAACGGTTTACCGGCCGGACCGAGGTATTCGCGCAGCGCAGCCACCTTCGCCGGCAGGGGCGCTGCAGCCGCCGCGGCCGCGACGTCGGCCGGCGGCGGGGGGATGTGAACGAACGGCAACTCGTACGGTTCCGGTTCGGGTTCCTGTTCGAAGAATCGATCCGTGGCCGCCCGGCGCTGCTCGAGCGGCAGGGCATTGTGCTCTTCGACTCGGGATTGCAGTGCGGCCAACATCTGCTCATCGGACATCTCCGAGACATCGCCCAGACCCGCGAACAGCGATTTGGCCATACCGAAGTTGGCCGGGTCGTCCATTGCCTCACGCATCGCCGGGGCCAGCTCGCGGGCCAGCTCGCTCAATGCTCTGGCGTGGCCTACCCCGCCGACCAGGCGCTGGGTATCGGCCATGAATTCGATGTAGGCGCCCACTGCCCGACAGACGCACTCGGACTGCCCGGGCGGTACAGATAGTTTGCGTGGGCACCACCCCAGTAGGAACTCTTCGATGTCTGCGTCGGTGAACTCGTCGAGCAGGCCGGTGGAGTAGTTATAGCGCCAGTCCAGGAAGATCCGGATGTCGCCGACGACCTCTGCTCGCTCTTCATCGGAGGCATCTAACCAACGGGCGACCTCACTGAGCAGTGTGTCCCGGGCAGCCGAGAAGGCTGCCTCATCGTCGGACGGGGAAAACCGTAACCGCATCGAGTCGAGGGTAGCCTCGGGCGGGCTCCGCCGTGCACGGATGTACAGCCCTACCGGCGTGTCGGCGGGCAGACGCGCACCCTCGCCGAATCAGTCTGGGGCGGTACGCAGGGTGCGGCGGACCATCTCCTTGGCCGCGGCGATGACGGCGGCCTCGTCGGGCTCGGCGTCCGCTAGGTAGGCGGCGTTCAACAGGCCGTCGACGGCGTAGTACAACAGCGCGGCGGTGGTGGGCGGATCGGTCACCGCGGCCGCCCCGGCGGCCACCGCCGCAGCAATGGCGTCGGCGAGGAGCGTGACGACTTTGGCGTCGGCTTGGCGCAATTGGCGCAGCCCGTCGCCGGATGCTTGGGAGAACACCGCCCGGTGCAGCGCCGCGTTGGCCATGTCGTAGTGGATCATCTGCTCGATCAGCGCATCGAGCACCGCCGGCCAACCCGGCGCCGAGGGCCGCGCGGCGGCGAGCTGCTCCTGCACGGTGTCCAGGAAGGCATCGAGATAGTCGGCCCACAACCGGGCCAGCAGGTGATCTTTGGATTCGAAGTACAGGTAGAACGTGCCCTTGGCGACCTGGGCCGCGGCGGTGACCTTGTCCACCGTCAGCTCGGTAGGTCCGTCGGCCAACAGCAAATCCCGGGCCACCCCGAGCAACTGGCTTTCCCGTTGTGCGGGCGGCAGCGTGGTGCGCCGCCGCCCGGATCCTTGCTGCGCCACTGCGTCGTCCTTTCCCGAGTCGGTACCGCCGTGGACCGTGCCGGACACGATTGACAGCCGCGGAGAACCGCCATTACGGTAACATGACTGACCGTCAGTCAGTTCGATTCGAGCAGCAAAGCGAGGTTCGTATGGCAACAACTGACACCGCTACCGGTGCGGACCTGTCGGTGACCGAGCGTCTGAACAGCGCATTGAGCGTGATGGCAGTCGGCCGGATGATCCTCGCCGTGGTCTCATTGGCCGCGCCGAGGCAGTTCGCCAAGCTCGTCGGGGTCACGCCGTCGGCCGAACTCACCTACATGACCAGGATCTATGGAGCGCGGGCATTCGCGATGGGCCTGGCATATCTGACCAGCGGCGCCCGGGAGCGCTACCGCTGGAAGCGGCTCTCCCTGATGGTGGACTCCCTGGACACCATCAACGGCGTCAGCCATCTCGTCCGCCGTGACCTGCCGCTGCGCGCGGCCGTGAGCATGGTCGGTCTCACCGGTTCGTATGCGGTTATTGGCGCGACCAAGGTCGCAACGGAACAGTTCGCCGAATCGGGCTAGCCGAGGGCGCCGGCGTGCTGCGCGGAGTGACCGTTTGGGCGTGCACAGTTGTACGTCGTTCGCGGCGTGTCGCCGGGCGAACACGCACCCTCGCGCAAGGAGGATGCCCGCGCTGAGAAGCCGCGCTACTGCAGCTAGCGCTACAGGTACTGGCCCAAGTTGGACTCGGTATCAATAGCACGACTGGCGCTCGACGACTTGCCGGTGACCAGGGTGCGGATGTAGACGATCCGCTCGCCCTTCTTGCCCGAGATCCGCGCCCAGTCATCGGGGTTGGTGGTGTTGGGCAGGTCCTCGTTCTCGGCGAACTCGTCGACGATCGAGTCCAGCAGATGCTGGATGCGCAGGCCCGGCTGACCGGTCTCCAGAACCGACTTGATGGCGTTCTTCTTCGCCCGGTCGACCACGTTCTGGATCATCGCCCCGGAGTTGAAGTCCTTGAAGTACATGACCTCTTTGTCACCGTTGGCGTAGGTGACCTCCAGGAACCGGTTGTCGTCGATCTCGGCGTACATCCGGTCGACGACCTTCTCGATCATCGCCTTGATGCAGGCGGCGCGATCCCCACCGAACTCGGCGAGGTCGTCGGCGTGCACCGGCAGCGTCTCGACCAAGTACTTCGAGAAGATGTCTTGCGCGGCTTCGGCGTCCGGGCGCTCGATCTTGATCTTGACGTCGAGACGGCCGGGCCGCAGGATCGCCGGATCGATCATGTCCTCGCGGTTGGAGGCGCCGATCACGATGACGTTCTCCAGCCCCTCCACACCGTCGATCTCACTCAGCAGCTGGGGCACGACGGTGGTCTCCACGTCCGAGGAGACGCCGGTGCCACGGGTGCGGAAGATCGAGTCCATCTCGTCGAAGAACACGATGACCGGGGTGCCCTCGGAGGCCTTCTCGCGGGCACGCTGGAAGATCAGCCGGATGTGGCGTTCGGTCTCGCCGACGAACTTGTTCAGCAGCTCGGGGCCCTTGATGTTGAGGAAGTACGACTTGGCCTCGTGGGCGTCGTCGCCGCGCACCTCGGCCATCTTCTTGGCCAGCGAGTTGGCCACCGCCTTGGCGATCAGCGTCTTGCCGCAGCCCGGCGGACCGTAGAGCAGCACCCCTTTGGGCGGACGCAGCGCGTATTCGCGGTAGAGGTCCTTGTGCAGGAACGGCAGTTCCACGGCGTCGCGGATCTGCTCGATCTGGCGAGTCAGGCCGCCGATGTCGCCGTAGCTGACGTCGGGCACCTCCTCGAGCACCAGGTCTTCGACCTCGGCCTTGGGGATGCGCTCGAAGGCGTAGCCGGCCTTGGTGTCGACCAGCAACGAGTCGCCGGGGCGCAGCTTGCGGGGACGCCAGTCATCCGACAGCGCGTCCGGGTTGCTCTCGGGAAGGTCCGCGGCGACCAGCGGCTCGGCCAGCCAGACGATGCGCTCCTCATCGGCGTGGCCCACAACCAGCGCGCGGTGCCCGTCGGACAGAATTTCACGCAACGTGGATATTTCGCCGACCGACTCGAAATTGCCGGCCTCGACCACCGTCAGCGCCTCGTTGAGCCGGACCGTCTGGCCCTTCTTGAGGGTAGCTACGTCGATGTTGGGCGAGATGTTCAGCCGCATCCGGCGGCCGGAGGTGAACACGTCGACGGTGTCGTCTTCGTGACTGCCCAGCAGCACCCCGTAGCCGCTCGGCGGCTGACCGAGCCGATCGACCTCCTCACGCAGCGCCAGCAACTGCTGGCGCGCCTCTTTGAGGGTGTCCATCAGCTTGGAGTTTCGCGCGGTCAGCGAGTCAATGTGGGCTTCGAGCTGACGCACATCGCGGCCGACTCGGGCGGTGTCCTGCGGGGTGTTCTCGAGCTGTGCGCGAAGCACCGCGGCTTCGCGGCGCAGTTCCTCCAACTCGGCGAAGTCATCACCGGGCGTGCCCGGCCCCCCGGACGCGTCGAAAGTCTCAGGACGCGGCGAATCTTCCATGTTGCTCATGGTGCGCTCCTTTCCCGAACTGGAAGTTGAAGCGACGGATACCTCAACGCTACCGGCCATTGTGCATTCGCGTGCTCTGTGGCAATCCGACACACCGGCTCCGCTGCTAGCCTCGCTCTCAAATCGGGTGATCAAAAGGGCCTAGAAAGGATCCGAATGAACATGAAATCCCTTGCCACGGGTATGGCGGCAGTCGCGGCCATCGGCGCGGCAGCCATAGCTGTGAGCTCCCTGGCAACGCCGGCGCCGGCCGCCGCCGAGGCACCGACGACGGTGTTCTTCGCGCCGCTGCCGTTAGACCCGGCCGCCGCCGTTCCGGCGCCGGAGCAGTTGGCCGACGTGCTCAACACGCTGGCCGACCCCGGTGTCCCCGCCGCCGGAAAGTCCAACCTGGTCGAGGGCGGCCTGGGCCCGGTCGAGACCGGTGCCATCGACCACCGGCTGCAGAAGGCCCTCAAGAAGGGCGCCCTCCCGCTGTCGATCAGCGTGGCCAACGTCGCACCGGCCGGCCCCGGATCGGCCAGCGCCGACGTCACCGCGTCGAGCCCGAAGCTGGAGCCGCACACGGTGAACCTCACGTTCGTCGACCAGGGTGGCTGGAAGCTCTCCCGGGCCTCGCTGCTGTCGCTGTCGCAGCTGACGTCGAGCTGATCGCAGACCCGTATGTGTAGCCACCGCATCGGCTGGCCCGCCGTCCTCGCGGCGGCGGTGCTGGTGATGTCGGGCTGCGGCGGCCACCAGCCGGCGGAGCCGGTGGCTGAGATTCCGGTGACGTCGACGACGGTGCCTGCCCAGGCGCCGTCGTCGGCCTTGCCGGCACCCGAGGCGTTGACCGATGTCCTGTACCGGCTGTCGGACCCCGAGGTTCCCGGCGCAGACAAGCTGCCCCTCGTCGAGGGCGCCAAACCCGCCGACGCCGCAACCATCGACAAGTTCGCCACCGCCCTCAGGGACGGCGGCTATCTGCCGCTGAACCTCGAGGCCGCCGATCTCGGCTGGTCGGATCGCTACCCGGGCAACGTGACCGCTGACGTCACGGTCAACACGGCCAACCCCTCCGCCGGCACGTTCGCCTTCCCGATGGAGTTCACGCCGAATCACGGCGACTGGCAGCTGTCGCAGGCCACCGCCAAGAGCCTGCTGGCATTCGGCAACGCCCAGGCCGGCAGCACACCGCCGGCGCCACCGCCGCCCTAACCATGTGGATCGGCTGGCTCGAGTTCGACCTGCTGCTCGGTGAGGTGCACTCGCTCAAGCAAAAGCGCTCGGTGGTGCGCCCGATCGTCGCGGAGTTGCGACGCAAATTCGATGTGTCGGCCGCCGAGACGGGGTCGCCGGATCTGCACCGGCGCAGCGGAATCGGAGTGTCCGCCGTGTCGGGCGACCGCGGGCACCTGGTGGCGATCCTGGACGCGGCGGAACGCTTGGTGGCCGCCCGGCCGGAGATCGAACTGCTGTCGGTGCGCCGGGGGCTGAATCGCAGCGACGACTGAGACCGCAAGATCCCGTCGAAATCGGCACAGCGAACCCGCAGCGAACCGCTGGCGACCGGCGCATACTCCGAGAATGCCCATCGAGCAACGGCTGATCGTCAGCGTCGTTGACGAGATTCCGGATTCCATACCGATCATCACCTATCAGCGTGACGATCACTCGTGTAGCGGGGCGTGGTCGCGCCCGAAAGTGCCAGCACTGGTCTTCGCCGACAACTCCCACGACGGGTCCGCGGTGGCCTATCACCACGGCGTGCTCGGCGGCGCGCAGACGCCGGTGCAGCTGGTGTTCTGGGGAGCCTGGTGGAACGGCGCGGGTTCGGCTCAGCGCGGTCTGATCGAATCCCGCACCCAGTCCCTCTTGGCGAGCCGCTATTTCAGTGAGCTGGGGCAGTATTACATCGCCGGCGCCCCGACCTGGCGGGGCTCGCTCACCGTGATCTCCCCCGGCCCGCCGTCGGGTGCGGTGGATTCCACTGTGACGATGCGGCGGGTACTGGAATTGATCGAGGACTGCATCGACGACGGCGTGTTCCCCGATCCCGACGACGGCCCGCGGATCGCCTTCATTGTCCTGATGCCCCAGGGATTTACGGTGGCCGGTGGCGCCGTTGCCGGTGCGCACTCGACGGACTACACGTTCGATTTCCCGTTCGATACGGATCGGTACTGGGCGGGCTGGGTGCGCTACTTCGACCCGGCAACCGAGGACATCGAACTGACGATGTCGACGTTGGGCCACGAGTTGGTGGAAATCCTGACCGACCCCGAGGCAGACGGCTGGCGGCGGGAACCGCTGGACGGCAACTGCGAGATCTGCGACTGGAGCGATTCGACGGTCAGCGGCCGGCAGGTGCGGCAGCGCGCCTGGGTCAACGACGTCCGTGTGCAGTCGTACTGGTCTGTCCGGCACGGGGCCACCGTCCTCCCGATCGATGACGACTACGGCGCGCAACTCGAGGCCAAGGTGACCGAGACCACTCGGCGGGAGGTGTCGCGGGGAACGCTGGTGTCCGACCCCGCGGTCCGCCGTGCCTGCGCCACCATCCCAGCATGCTGCATCGCTGACGACCGCTACGAGTACGTGCTGTACTCGGTGTCCGAGACCGCTCGGATTCGGTTGAACTGGACGCGGTACCGCACGCCCCGCGCCAGCTGGAGCATCCGCGGAATTGCCGTATCCGGTTCCGGCACTGTCCAAGTGACGCTTCCGGTAGACGGGTACAACGGCCAGAACCCGGTGACGGCGGTGCGGCGAGTGAGCGTGGGCTACACCGCGACGGACACCGTGCTGGACCTGACGGTCAACGAGCCCGGCGGCAACTTCGACCTGCCGGTGAGCTGCAGCGTGACCGACACGTCGATCGCGGGGAACGTGGCGACCAATGTGATCGCGACTCCCAGCGTCGTCGTCGGCTTCGTCGGCGCCGACCTGGTCGCCGATGCGAATTACCTCGCCGCGCTGAGCCGCTGCTATAAGGCGATGCTGGACAAGTACAAAGTCGAGTACCAGCCGATGGGACGCCCCGGGCCGGGCGACCCGATCAAGTACGACCCGACGGTGCTCAATATCGGACTACCGGCCTACGCCGGACTGACCGGACACCAGCAACTGCAGGAAACCGGCAAGCTGATCCGCGCCGCCGCCTACCTGCTCGACTCCGACGACGCCTATGCCTTTGTCGGACATCTTGTTCGGTCGCAGCCGGCTCTGGTGCGCGCCCTGCAAACGCGCACCGAGGCGGACGTGGTGTCTACGTTGCTGACGACGACGTCCTGACCGCTACGGGCGTCCTCGTTTGCGTCCCAGCCGGGTCGGGGTGACGGTGTCCGGCGCCAGCCGGCGGGCGCAGACCAGGAATGCGGTGTGGCCGCGCATCGCGTGCTGGGGGCGAACCGCCAAGCCGACCACGTTCCAGCCGCGCTGCATCGTCTCCCAGGACCGCGGCTCGGTCCAGCACTGCTGCTCGCGCAGCGCCTCGTTCACCTGGGACAACTGGGTGACGGTAGCCACGTAGATCACCAGCACCCCGCCGGGGATCAGCACCCGCGACACGGCTTCCAGTACCTCCCAGGGCGCCAGCATGTCCAGCACCACCCGGTCGATCGACGCGTCGGGCAGGTCGCAGTCGGCCACATCGCCCATCACCAACTGCCAGTTGCCCGGCTGGTGGCCGAGGAAGGTCTCGACGTTGGCGCGGGCGTGCACGGCGTGGTCGTCGCGCAACTCGTAGGAGATCACCTTGCCCTCCGGCCCGACCGCCCGCAGCAGCGACAGCGTCAGGGCTCCCGACCCCGCCCCGGCCTCGAGCACCCGGGCGCCGGGGAAGATGTCGCCTTCGTGGATGATCTGAGCGGAGTCCTTGGGATAGATCACCTGCGCACCGCGCGGCATCGACATCACGTAGTCGACCAGCAGCGGCCGCAGCACCAGGAACGGGTCGCCGTTGGCGGACTTGACCACGCTGCCCTCGGGCAGCCCGATCACCTCGTCGTGCGGAATGGCCCCGCGGTGGGTGTGGAAGTCACCGCCGGGGACCAGCACCGTGGTGTAGCGGCGCCCCCTGGCGTCGGTGAACTGGGCCCGATCGCCCGCCTGAAAAATCCCGGATTCGGACACAGCCGTCCACCCTACGCAGCGTGTTCGCGAAGGGTTGTCGGTGCATGCCCGTAGGGTTCGCAAGTATGAGCAAGCCTGCGTTATCCCCGTCGCGGGCGGCCGACTTCAAACAGTGCCCGCTGCTGTACCGATTCCGGGCCATTGACCGGCTCCCGGAACCACCTTCGGCAGCGCAACTGCGCGGCTCGGTGGTGCACGGCGCACTGGAGCGGCTCTACGCGCTGCCCGCATCACAGCGCGATCCCGCGACCGCCCGGGAGCTGGTGACCCCGGCCTGGGAGCACCTGATCAGCGCCTCCCCGGGCTTGGGCGCCGGGCTGGACGCCGAGCAGCTCATGGCCGAGGCACGCAGACTGCTGGCCGGCTACTACCGGCTGGAGGATCCCCGCCGGTTCGATCCGCAGAGCTGTGAGCAGCGGGTCGAGGTCGAGCTGACCGACGGCACCCTGCTGCGAGGCTTCGTCGACCGCATCGACGTCTCCGCGACCGGAGCGTTGCGGGTGGTCGACTACAAGACCGGCCGGGCTCCGTCGGCCACCGGGCGGCTGTCCGAGGCCGCCGAATCGAAGGCACTGTTCCAGATGAAGTTCTATGCGGTGGCGCTGCTGCGGTCCCGCGGTGTGCTGCCCGCACGGTTGCGGCTGATCTATCTGGCCGACGGGCAGCTGCTGGACTACTCCCCCGAGCACGCCGAGCTGCTGCGGTTCGAGAAGACCCTGATCGCGATCTGGCAGGCCATCCAAAATGCCGGGGCCACAGGAGATTTCCGTCCCCAGCCGTCACGCTTGTGTGACTGGTGCGCGCACCGCGCACTGTGCCCGGCGTTCGGGGGGACCCCGCCGCCCTACCCCGGCTGGCCGGCCGACAGCGCGGCATGACCGGCAGCTACTACCGACGCGCGGGCGGTTCCGGCCCCGATGACGTGGTCTACGAATCCACTGACCTGACCCGCAGCAACTGGGGCCAACTGCAGCACGGGTCTCCTCCGCTGGCGCTGCTCACCCGCGAGATCGAGCGGCTGCTCGACGGATCGGGTCAGCGGATCGCCCGACTGAGCCTGGACATCCTGGGGGCGATACCGGTGGCCCCGGTGCGGGTTCGGGCCCGGGTGCAGCGGCCGGGCCGGCGGATCGCCCTGCTGGAAGCCGAGATGCTCACCTGCGACGACGACCGGCCAGTGGCACGGCTGAGCGCGTGGGCGCTGGCCACCTCCGACAGCACCGCGGTGGCCTCCGACCGGCACGCGCCACTGACCAGCGGGCCGTCGTTGCCGCCGCCGGAGTGGTTCGCCCAGGCCAGCGGGTATGCCCAGTCGGTGCGCTGGCGTGTCCAACCGGACGCACCCGACGGCACGGCGGTCGCATGGTTGAGTCCGCGGGTGCACCTGGTGGACAGTGAGCCGACCACCGCCCTGCAGCGGCTGGCGATGGTGGTGGACTCCGCGAACGGCGTCGGCGCCGCGCTGGACGTCAACGAGTACATGTTCATGAACACCGACACCGTCGTGCACCTGCACCGGCTGCCGACCGGAGCGGACTTCGGCCTGCGCGCCCGCGCCTCGATCGGGCCGGACGGCGTGGGCGTCACCAGCGCGGAGCTGTTTGACCACGACGGATTCTTCGGAACGTCAGCGCAAGCACTACTGGTGCAGCGGCGCTGACCGGATCAGACCACCGCGGTCAACGCGGCGATCGCGAGTCCGCCCAGCACCGCGATGCTGTCCTCCATCAACGCGATCGGCAGATCGTGGCCGCCGTTGGCGGCGACCAGGCGCTGCCGAATCCCGAAACCGACCAGGGTGCCGATCACCGCACCGATGATGCCCGCGCCGAGCGCAGTCCAGGTGTAGTTCCAGGCCGTGCCGAGCACCGCGCCGGCGAACCCGCCCAGCACGATCCGCGCGGCGAACTGCATCGGCACGGTGCGCGCCGGCGTGCTGGGCAATTGGTCGGTGATGAACTCACCAACCGCCAGTGCCGTCAGGACGGTGACGGTCGCCGGATGGCTCAGCCACTCGGCCCACGTCCCGTCCAAGTTGATCCACTGCAGGGCTGCGGCCCAGGCCATGACGGCCGGCGCGGTGAACGCGCGCAGTCCGGCAACGGCGCCGATGAACAGCGCGAGCACCAGCACGATGAAATGCGTCACCACTACCTCCCGGGCCAGTCGAGTCGACCACCGGACGCTAACACGGCAACGCCTCAGCTACCGGGACTGTTCAAAATCGGCAGAATCTGATGTCCGAGGCGAGGATCGCCTTGGCTCCGATCGCGGCCAACTCGTCCATGATGGCGTTGACCTCGCGTCGCGGCACCAGCGCGCGCACCGCCGCCCAGTCCGGGTCGGCGAGCGGGGCGATCGTCGGCGACTCCAGACCCGGGGTGATCGCGGTGGCCTGGTCGAGCACCTCTCGCGGACAGTCGTAGTCCAGCATCAGATACTGCTGCCCGAACACCACGCCCTGCACCCGGGCGGCCAATTGGTCGCGGGCGCTGGCGGTCTGCGCGCTACGACCATTGGCCTCCGCGCCCTCGATCAACACCGCTTCCGAATCGCAGAGCGATTCACCGAAAGCCACCAGCCCGTGCTGGCGCAGGGTGCGCCCGGAACCCACCACGTCGGCGATCGCGTCGGCCACCCCCAGCTGGATCGAGATCTCCACCGCCCCGTCGAGCCGGATGACGGTGGCCTCGATTCCCTTGCCGGCCAGATCCTTGCGGACCAGATTCGGGTAGGCGGTCGCGATCCGCTTGCCGGCGAGGTCCGCGGCGACCCAGTCCCGCCCGGCCGGAGCGGCGTAGCGAAACCGCGAAGAGCCGAAACCCAGCGCCAACCGCTCGGCCACCGGCGCCCCGGACTCGGCTGCCAGATCCCGTCCGGTGATCCCGAAGTCGAGTTCCCCCGACCCGACGTAGATGGCAATGTCCTTGGGCCGCAGGAAGAAGAACTCGACCTTGTTGGCCGGATCGATGACCGTCAGGTCCTTGGCGTCGGTACGGCTGCGGTAGCCGGCCTCCGACAGCATCGCCGCGGCAGCCTCACTGAGCGCCCCCTTGTTGGGGACGGCGACACGCAACATGCTCACAGCTTCCCGTAGACGTCGGACAGCGTCAGCCCGCGCGAGATCATCAGCACCTGGGTCCAATACATCAGCTGGCTGATCTCCTCGGCCAGGTCCTCGTCGGACTGGTGTTCGGCGGCCAGCCACACCTCGCCGGCCTCCTCCAGGATCTTCTTGCCGATCGTGTGCACACCGGCATCCAGCGCCGCCACGGTGCCGCTGCCGGCCGGCCGGGTCGCGGCACGCTCACCGAGCTCGGCGAACAGCTCCTCGAAGGTCTTCACGAGCAGCGATTGTTTCATGTCCGGTCAGGGGCGGTCACGGCAGTTTCGCTCCGCAGGGGTTCGGCTACCGCCGCGAGCGTGCACAGATGTACAGGTTTTACGGCGTGTCGGCGTGCAGACGCGCACTCTCGCGGGGAAGGGGAAGGGGAAAAGGAAACGGGGAAGCGAGCTGGGCGCAGATTTCGTGCAGGTCACTCAGCCCGAGCCCGGTCAGGGACTGCACCTGGTGACGCCGAGCGCCGGCCGGCACCGGCACCGCATTGGGCACGACCAGCACCGCGCAACCGGCCGCCTCGGCCGCGGCGGCACCCGTCGGTGAGTCCTCCACGGCCAGACACCAGCGCGGATCCAGGTTCAGCAGCTCGGCGGCACGCAGGTAGGGATCCGGCGCCGGTTTGCCCGAGGGCACCTCGTCACCGCAGACCACGGCTGCGAAATAGTGCCTGCCGATGCTGCCCAGCGCCCGCTCGGCCAGCATCCGCGGGGTGTTGGTCACCAGGGCCGTCGGCATCGCCGCGGCGGCCAGCTCGTCGAGCAGCTCCCGGGCGCCGTCGCACCAGGGCAGGCCCGCGTCGAACAGCTCACCGGTGTAGTCGTGCAGCCAGCGCGCCGAGGCCGCCATCTCCGCCGGATCGAGCGGCAGCCCCAGGTCGTCGTAGACGATCCGCATGGTGTTCTCCGCGCAGCCGCCGACCGTTGACGCCCGGACCTCCGGAGTCAGCACCCCTCCGAGGCGGTCGTAGAGGGCGTCCATCGCGACGTCCCACAGCTTCTCGGAGTCGACCAGGGTGCCGTCCATGTCGCACAACACCGCGCGCAACACCGCCAACTGAGCTCAGTCCTCCGGGTTGTAGCCGAGGTTGGAGGCGAGCCAGCGCTCAGCTTCGGCCAGGGTCCAGCCCTTGCGCTTCGCGTAGTCGGCGACCTGGTCCTGGGCTAACCGGCCGATCACGAAGTACTGCGACTGCGGGTGCGAGAAGTACAAGCCGCTGACGGCGGCACCGGGCCACATCGCCATCGACTCGGTCAGCTCGATGCGGGTCCGCTCGTGGACGTCCATCAACTTCCAGATCGTCGCCTTCTCGGTGTGCTCCGGGCAGGCCGGGTAGCCCGGGGCAGGACGGATGCCCTGATACTTCTCGGCGATCAGCGCATCGTTGTCCAACTGCTCATCGGGCTGGAATCCCCAGAACTCCTTGCGAACCCGCTGATGCATCCGTTCGGCGAAGGCCTCCGCCAGCCGGTCGGCGACCGACTCCAGCAGGATCGCGCTGTAGTCGTCGAGGTCTGCCTTGAACTCCGCGATCTTCTCGCCGCTACCGAGCCCCGCCGTGACGGCAAAGGCGCCGATGTAGTCCGCCAGACCCGTCTCTTTGGGGGCGATGTAGTCGCCCAGCGACCGGTTCGGGATGCCGGCCCGGTGCTCGCCCTGCTGGCGCAGGTTGTGGAACATCGTCAGCACCTCGGTACGGGTCTCGTCGGTGTAGACCTCGACGTCTTCGCCCCCCGAGCCCACTGTGTTAGCGGGGAAGAACCCGATCACCGCGTTGGCCGTCAGCCACTTCTCCTCGATCAGGGTGTCGAGCATCTGCTGGGCGTCGTTGTACAGCTTGCGGGCAGCCTCGCCCGAAGCCGGGTTGTTGAGGATGTCGGGGAAGCGCCCCTTCATCTCCCAGGCGTTGAAAAACGGCTGCCAGTCGATGAACTCGCGCAACTCAGCGAGGTCGTAGTCAAGAAACTCCCGCACGCCGAGACCCTGGACGGGTACCGGTGGCGTGTAGCCGTCCCACTCGATCGGCGTCCGGTTCGCGCGGGCCTTCTCCAGCGGCACCATCGGCCGCTCGTTCTTCTGAGCGTGCCGTTCCCGCAGGGACGCGTAGTCGGCCGCGGTCGACTCCAGCAGGGCCGACCGCTGCCTGTCGTCGAGCAGCGCGGCCGCGACCGGAACGGAACGCGAGGCATCTTTGACCCAGACCACCGGACCGCTGCGACGCGGCGCAATCTTCACGGCCGTGTGGGCACGCGAAGTGGTCGCGCCGCCGATCAGCAGGGGGATCTCCAGGCCTTCACGCTCCATCTCGGCGGCGAAGCCCGCCATCTCCTCCAACGACGGGGTGATCAGGCCGGAGAGGCCGACGATGTCGGCGTTGTATTCCTTGGCCGCAGCCAGGATCTTCTCGGCAGGCACCATCACACCGAGGTCGACGACGGTGTAGTTGTTGCACTGCAGCACGACCCCGACGATGTTCTTGCCGATGTCGTGGACGTCGCCCTTCACGGTCGCCATCACGATCGTGCCGTTGGTGTGCTCGGCTTCACCGGGCTGCTTCTCCGCCTCGATATACGGCAGCAGGTACGCCACGGCCTTCTTCATCACCCGGGCAGACTTCACCACCTGGGGCAGGAACATCTTGCCCGCGCCGAAGAGGTCGCCGACCACATTCATACCGTCCATCAGCGGGCCCTCGATCACCTCGATCGGGCGACCGCCCGCGGCGGCGATCTCGGCCCGCAGCTCCTCGGTGTCGGTCTCGACGTCGGCGTCGATGCCCTTGACCAGTGCGTGCGTGATCCGCTCGCGAACCGGAAGGCTGCGCCATTCGGCCGCCGCGGGATCTTCAGCCTTCTCCGCGGAGTTGAACCGTTCGGCGATCTCCAGCAGCCGCTCGGCGGCATCGGGGCGCCGGTTCAGCACGACGTCCTCGATGCGGTCCCGCAACTCGGCGTCGATCGAGTCATAGGGCACCAACGCACCGGCGTTGACGATCCCCATGTCCAGGCCGGCCTTGATGGCGTGGAACAGGAACACCGCGTGGATCGCCTCGCGGACCGGGTTGTTGCCCCGGAACGAGAATGACACGTTCGAGATGCCGCCGGAGATGTGCACCCCGGGCAGGTTCTCCTTGATCCAGGCGCAGGCCTCGATGAAGTCGATCCCGTAGGTCGCGTGCTCCTCGATGCCGGTCGCCAGCGCGAAGCAGTTCGGGTCGAAGATGATGTCCTCGGCCGGGAAGCCGACCTGCTCGGTCAGGATCCGGTAGGCGCGTCCGCAGATCTCCTTGCGGCGCTCCAGGTTATCGGCCTGCCCCTGCTCGTCGAAGGCCATCACGACGACGGCGGCGCCGTACTTGCGGCACAGCCGGGCCTCGCGGATGAACTTCTCCTCGCCCTCCTTCATGGAGATCGAGTTGACGATCGGTTTGCCCTGCACGTTCTTCAGGCCCGCCTCGATGACCTCCCATTTGGACGAGTCGATCATCACCGGCACGCGGCTGATGTCCGGCTCGGACGCAATCAGTTTGGTGAACCGGTCCATCGCGGCGACGCCGTCGATCATGCCTTCGTCCATGTTGATGTCGATGACCTGCGCACCGACCTCGACCTGCTGCAGCGCGACCGACAGCGCGGTGTCGTAGTCCTCGGCCTTGATCAGGTTGCGGAACCGGGCGGAGCCGGTGATGTTGGTGCGCTCACCGATATTCACGAACAGGGAGTCGTCGGTGATGTTGAGCGGTTCCAGACCCGAGAGGCGGGTGGCCACCTCGATGGTGGGCAGCTCGCGCGGCGGCTTGCCCTCGACGACCTTGGCGATCTCGGCGATGTGCGCCGGCGCCGTTCCACAGCAACCCCCGACCATGTTGACCAGGCCCGCGTCGGCGAAGTCCGCGATGTAGGAGGCCTGAGCCTCCGGCGACTCGTCGTACTCGCCGAATGCGTTGGGCAGGCCGGCGTTCGGGTAGCAGGAGATGTAGGTGTCCGCGATGCGCGCCATCTCGGCGATGTACGGCCGCATCTCCGGCGCGCCCAAGGCGCAGTTGAGGCCCACCGCGATCGGCTTCGCGTGCCGGATCGAGTTCCAGAACGCCTCGGTGACCTGACCCGACAACGTACGCCCGGAGGCATCGGTGATGGTGCCGGAGATGATGACCGGCCAGCGTCGTCCGCGTTCCTCGAACAGCGTCTCGACGGCGAACACCGCTGCCTTGGCGTTCAGCGAGTCGAAAATCGTCTCGATGAGCAGGATGTCCGCGCCACCGTCGACCAGGCCGTTGGCGGCTTCGAGGTAGGCGGCGACCAGCTGGTCGTAGGAGACGTTGCGGGCACCGGGGTCGTTGACGTCCGGTGAGATCGACGCCGTCCGCGTCGTCGGCCCGAGCGTACCGGCCACGTAGCGAGGCTTCTCGGCAGTGCGGTATTCGTCTGCCGCCTTGCGGGCCAGGGCGGCACCGGCATAGTTCAGCTCATAGCTGAAGTCCGCCATGTCGTAGTCGGCGAGCGAGACCGCGTTCGCGTTGAACGTGTTGGTCTCCAGGATGTCGGCGCCCGCCTCGAGGTACTCGCGGTGGATGCCCTCGATGATCTGCGGTTGCGTCAGGGTGAGCAGGTCATTGTTGCCCTGCAGCGCGGTCGGCCACTCGGTGAACCGGTCGCCGCGGTAGCCGGCCTCGTCCGGGCGGTCCCGCTGAATCGCCGTGCCCATCGCGCCGTCGATCACCATGATTCGCCGGCGCAGAGCAGCCGTCAGCTCGTCGGTGCAGTCAGGCCGGATGTTGGGCGCGAAGATTTCGGCCTCGGGGGCGGTCATGCGGGCTCCTTCCGTGGCGGAAGGCGTCCTTAACTCTGCCGAGCGTGGCGGTTACCGGCGGGACCGGCGAACCGTTGCAACGCCTCTCGACGGGGAAAAGTCTACGTGGTCACCCAGCGTCGAGACGAATGCCCCGACGAACAAGCCGACTCAGCCGGTCCGTGGGACCCGTGATCTTTGTGCAGGCCTTACCCTGGCCTTGTGACCCGACCGGATGACGGCGCTGCCCTTCCCGAACTGCACGACACCATCGTCGTGGCTGCGTTCGAGGGCTGGAATGATGCCGGTGACGCGGCCAGCGACGCGGTGCAGCATCTCAACAACATCTGGGAGGCCCGGCTGATCGTCGAGATCGACGACGAGGCCTACTACGACTACCAGGTGAATCGGCCGGTGATCCGCCAGCTCGACGGCGTCACCCGGGAGCTGGTCTGGCCGTCGATGCGCATTTCGCACTGCCGCCCGCCGGGCAGCGACCGCGACATCGTGCTGATGCATGGAGTCGAGCCGAACATGCGCTGGCGGTCGTTCTGCGCCGAGCTGCTGGCGGTGATCGAAGAACTCGACGTCGACACGGTGGTGATCCTGGGCGCACTGCTGGCCGACACTCCCCACACCCGCCCGGTGCCGGTGTCGGGGGCGGCGTACTCGGCGGAGTCGGCCACCCGCTTCGGGTTGACCGAGACCCGCTACGAGGGCCCGACCGGAATCACCGGGGTGTTCCAGGACGCCTGCGTGGCGGCCGGGATTCCGGCGGTCACCTTCTGGGCGGCGGTGCCGCACTACGTCTCGCAGCCACCCAACCCCAAGGCAACGGTCGCCCTACTGCGCCGCGTCGAGGACGCCCTGGACATCGAGGTTCCGCTGGGCGACCTGCCGGCCCAAGCCGAGGAGTGGGAGCTGGCGGTCAGCGAGATGGCCAGCGAGGACGACGAGATCGCCGACTACGTGGCCTCCTTGGAGGAACGCGGCGACGCCGAGGTCGACATGACCGAGGCACTGAACAAGATCGACGGCGACGCGCTGGCCGCCGAGTTCGAGCGCTACCTGCGGCGCCGGCGGCGCTGAGCCGCCGGGCTCACGCGGGCTACTTTTCTTTTTCCCGGGCCTCGTTGTAGGCACTGGTGGAGCGGCCCAGCGCGGCGACTTCGGCGTCCATCTTCGGCACGATGGTGGCGGCTCCCTTGATGAACGGGCCTTCCACCGGCCGCAGCGTCAGCACCGGCTTGAGCCAGCGGAACACCCCCACCCAGCGCGGGCAGTAGACGCGGCGACGACGGCCCTCGATGCCGGCGACGAAGGCGTCGACACATTTGTCGACCGAGGTGGTCTTGTTCAGCGGCCACGGCAGCTTGGCCAGCATCTCGCCGAAGGCCCCCAGGTCGGCCTTGGTGTCGCGGACCAAGGGAGTGTCGATCCAGGCCATGTGCGCCGAGCCGACCTCCACGCCCTGGTAGGCGACCTCCTGGCGCAGCGCGCTGGCGAAGTGCTCGACCCCGGCCTTGGCCACGTCGTAGGAGGCCATCCCGGCCAGCGGACTGAACGCCGCCAGCGAGGACACCACCAGCACATAGCCGCGACGCTCGATGACCGCCGGCAGCGCGGCCCGCACGGTGTTGAACACCCCCATCACGTCGACGTCGATAACCCGCTTGAACGTCTCGGGGTCCACATTCAGCACCGACCCGTAGCTGGCGATGCCGGCGTTGGCGACGACGGTGTCGATGCCGCCGAACCGCTGCTCGGCCTGCGCGACCACCGACTGCATTGCGGCCAGATCCCGCACGTCGGCGACGGCGGTCAGCACCCGGTCACCGAGGTCATCGGCCAGCTTGTTGAGGGCGGCCGCATCCAGGTCGGTCACCACCACCGAGGCGCCCTGGGAGTGCAGCCGGCGGGCCAGCTGCTCGCCGATACCGTGCGCGCCACCGGTGATGAAAACGACTTGGGAGTGAATCGAAGACATGCGCTCAACCTACCCCCGCCGTGGGTGGCCTACAGCGCCACTCCCAGCAGCGCATCGACCGCGGTGGCCACCAGCCGCGGTGCGCTCGTGTCGTGACCGCCGTACTCCAGCGCGTCGGTCGTCCAGCCGTCCAACGCGGCCAGCGCCTTGACGGTGTCCAGGTCATCGGCGAGATAGCGACGGACCCGGGCGATGACGTCGTCGGCAGCGGGTCCGGCCGGTAGCGCCGTCGCGGCCCGCCAGCGGTCCAGCCTCGCCTCGGCAGCTGCGAGGGTCGCGTCGTCCCAGAACCGGTCGCTGCGGTAGTGCTCGGCCAGCAGGCCCAGCCGGATCGCGGCCGGCTCGGTTCCCTGGGCGCGCAACTTGGAGACCAGCACCAGGTTGCCGCGGCTCTTGGACATCTTGTGCCCGTCCCAGCCGATCATCCCGGCGTGCACGTAGTGCCGAGCGAAACGGCGCTCCCCCGTGAGGGATTCGGCGTGTGCGGCGGAGAACTCGTGGTGCGGGAAGACCAGATCGGAGCCGCCGCCCTGGATGTCGAGACCCGAGCCGATCCGGCTCAGCGCGATCGCGGCGCACTCGACATGCCAACCCGGCCGGCCCGCCCCGAACGGCGCCGGCCAACTGGGCTCACCCGGGCGGGCGGCGCGCCACAGCAGGGCGTCGAGCGGATCGGCCTTGCCGGCCCGCTCTGGATCGCCGCCGCGCTCGGCGAACAGTTCCAGCATGGTGGCGCGGTCGAACCCGGATTCGTAGCCGAACTGCTCGGTGGCGTCGGCGCGGAAGTAGATGTCGGGATAGTCGGCGTCGACGATGTAGGCCGACCCGGCGGCCAGCATCTTCTCGACGAGCTCGACCACCTCTGCTATGGCCTCGGTGGCCGCCACGTAGTCCCGCGGCGGCAGCACCCGCAACGCGGTCATGTCGGCGCCGAACAACTCGACCTGACTGGCCGCCAGCGCCTGCCACTGCACCCCGTCTCGCTCGGCGCGCTCAAGCAGCGGGTCGTCGACGTCGGTGACGTTCTGCACGTAGTTCACCTGATGGCCGGCGTCGAGCCACAGCCGGTGAATCAGGTCGAACACCAGATAGGTGGCGGCGTGGCCCAGGTGCGTGGCGTCGTAGGGCGTGATGCCGCAGACGTACATGCTGGCCGTCGGGCCCGGCGACACCGGGCGCACCTGCCGGTCGGCGGTGTCATAGAGGCGCAGCGCCGGGCCGCGCCCGGGCAGGACCGGAACGGTCGGCGCGGACCACGATTGCATGTCCACGACTGTAAAGCCCCGCCTCTACAGCACCGTTCGCCGCATCGCGTCCAGCAGGATCGGCGCCACATCGGGCCGGCACATCAGCAGGTCGGGCAGGTAGGGGTCGGGGCGGTTGTAGCGCAACGGCGACCCGTCGATTCGGGACGCGTGCAACCCCGCCGCCAGCACCACCCCGGCCGGGGCAGCCGAATCCCACTCCCACTGCCCGCCGGCGTGCAGGTAGGCGTCCACGTCGCCGCGCACCACGGCCATCGCCTTGGCGCCCGCCGAACCCATCAGCACCGGATCCACCGGCAACACCTCGCGGATCAGCCGTACCACCGCGGGCATCCGGGAGGCGCTGACCGCGACCCGAATGGTGTCCGGCGGCCCGGCCGGTGGGGCGGGCCGGGCGACCGTGTCGGTGCGGAAGACGACGTTGCTTCTGTTGTCGTAGGCCGGCAGTGACACCGCGGCATCGGTGATGGCGCCAAAGCCGTCGGCGCCGCCGCGCTGCCACAGCGCGATGTGCACCGCCCAGTCGTCGCGTCCCGGCGTGGTGAACTCCCGGGTGCCGTCCAGCGGGTCGACGATCCAGACCCGATCAGCCCGCAGCCGGGCCAGGTTGTCCGGTGATTCCTCGCTGAGCACCGCGTCTGACGGGCGTGCGTCGCGCAGACGGCGGATGATCAGCTGGTTCGCGCGGCCGTCGCCGGTGTCGCCGAGGTGCCACGGCTGGGCGAAGCCCACCTCGTCACGCACCGCCAGCAAGAGCTTTCCGGCCTCGACTGCCAGTTCGGCGGCCAGCGCCGCGTCGGTCAGCGTCACGTCTGGCAGTATCCCCGACGGCGGGCGGGGCCGGATTCGCGAGTGCGGCTAGCGGGCGCCCACGCCTTGTTCAGAACGCCGGCCAGGGTATCGGGCGATGACGGTTCGGGCCGGGCATCACCGGGTGGTCCAGCAGGTCGGTCACCCGCCGGCGCAGTGCCGCGATCTCGTCGGCGGTCAGGTGCGGTTGCAGGGTTACCGCCAGCGGGCCGTCCAGCGCCACCAGCAGCCGCGACAGCGCCGGCAACGCCTGGTCGTCCAGGTCGGCCACCGGCTTGCCCGCCCACCCCCACAGCACGGTGCGCAACTTGTCTTGGGTGTGCAGGCTCACGCCGTGGTCAACGCCGTATACGCGGCCGTCGGTGCCGCACAGCACGTGTCCGCCCTTGCGGTCGGCGTTGTTGATCACCACGTCGAAGACGGCGAGGCGGCGCAACCGGATGTCGTCGGCGTGCACCAGCGTGACCGGGTCGCCGTCGTGGCCGTAGGCCTGCAGCACCGGCAGGTAGCCCGCCGGAACGTGGTCGCCCGGAACCACGTCGACCAGGCCGGGCGCCGACGAACCGTCCTGCGCTTCGTCCTCGTCTTCGGGTTGATCCACCCAGCGCTGCACCATGCCCGGACCCGCCGGACCGTCTCGAATGATGGTGTAGGGCACCAGGTTCCAGCCCAACTCGACCGAGATCAGGTGTGCGCCGAGTTCGCGGCCGGCCAGGGTGCCGTCGGGGAAATCCCAGAGCGGCTGCTCTCCGGCGACCGGCTTGTAGACGCAGTGGACGCGGTGCTCCCCCAGCGTGGCCTGGCACAGGAAGGTGGCGTTGCTCGCCGAGCGGATGCGACCCAGGATCTCCAGTTCCCCGGAGTGCAACGCCTCCCGGTCGTCAGATGTCTGCGTCATCGGGCTCATCGTCGGGCCCGAAAGCACCCCGTCGATAGCCGTTGGTGCGCACGCACATGTGACCGGCGGGGTCCAGCGGCTCGTCGCACAGCGGACACGGCGGGCGGCCGGCCGAGATGACCCGGTTGGAGCGGGTGGCGAACTGGCGCGCGGACTCCGGGGTGAGGAACACCCGCACCGCGTCCGGTCCCTCGTCGGTGTCGTCGAGCACCACCGAGGCGTCGAACTCGGCGTCACTGACCGCGAGCAACTCGACCACCACCGTCTGCGCCTCGGAATCCCAACCCAACCCCATGGTGCCGACCCGGAATTCGGCGTCCACCGGTGTGACCAGCGGGTCCAGGTCGTCGATCTCGGTGGGTTCGGGCGGCACCGGGGTGCCGAATCGACGGTTGACCTCCAGCAGCAGCGCACCGATCCGTTCGGACAGCACCGCGACCTGCTGCTTTTCCAGCACCACCGAGACCACCCGCTCGTCGTGGACGGCCTGCAGGTAGAAGGTGCGGTTGCCGGGCTGGCCGACGGTCCCGGCCACGAAACGGTCGGGGGTGCGGAAGACGTGAATTGCTCGGGACATGGCATCTCCAAAATACCGGCAGTTCAGCCGGCCGACGGTATCTGGCTTCGGCGAGGTGGGCCTAGGTGGTGGAACCGCCGACCACCGCGTCGCTTTCACCGACGGGGCCGGCCGGCGAACCCTGCACTGCGGCAGCCAACGACGATCCGGTGTGGTTGAGGTGGATCACGAAGGGGCGCAACGGCGTGTAGCGGATCACGCTCGCCGATGCCGGGTCGGCGGTGATCCGCTGAAAGCCGTCCAGGTGCACGCCGAGCGCGTCGGCGATGACCGCCTTGATGACGTCGCCGTGGGTGCACGCCACCCACAGCACATCGGCGCCGTGCTGCTCGGCCAGCTGCCGGTCGTGGTCGCGGACCGCGGTGACCGCCCGGGCCTGCACCTGCGCCAGCCCTTCGCCCTCGGGGAAGATCGCCGCGCTGGGCTGCGCCTGCACCACCCGCCACAGCGGCTCGGCGGTCAGCTCGCTGATCTTGCGCCCGGTCCAGGTGCCGTAGTCGACCTCGGCCAGCCGGTCGTCGACGAGGGGCTCCAGCCCGAAGGCGGCGGCCAGCGGTTCGACGGTGCGGCGGCAGCGCAGCAGCGGTGAGCGCACCACCGCCTTGATCGGCAGGCCGTCGAGCCGGCCGACGAGCTGGGCGGCCTGCTCGCGGCCCAGGTCGTCGAGTTCGACGCCTTCGGTGCGCCCGGCCAGCACGCCGGAGGTGTTCGAGGTGGACCGGCCGTGGCGCAGCAGGATGACGGTCATGACGAGGCCGCCAGCACCCCGGTGGCCAGCAGGACCAGGATCGTCGTCCCGACGACCACCCGGTACCCGACAAACCAGTACATGCTGTGTGACACCAGGAACTTGAGGAACCAGGCGACGGCCGCCCAGCCCACCGCGAACGCGATCAGGGTGGCGACCAGCAGTTGCGGACCGCTGGCGCTCATGCCGGCCCCTTCGGGGTGAAACGCGTCAGGCAGCGAGAACAGCCCGGAGGCGAACACCGCGGGAATCGCCAGCAGGAAACCGAAGCGGGCGGCCAATTCCCGGTCCAGGCCGGCGAACAGCCCGGCACTGATGGTGGCGCCGGACCGTGACACCCCCGGCACCAGCGCAAGTGTCTGCGCCGAACCCACCAGCACGGCGTCGCGCCACGTCAGTTCCTTGGCATGGCGGGCCTGGCGGCCGAAGTACTCGGCTGCGGCGATCACCACCGAGAACACCACCAATGCGGTGGCCACCACCCACAGGTTGCGGACCCCGGACCGGATCAGGCCTTTGAACAGCAGGCCCAGCACACAGATCGGGATGGTGCCGATGATGACGTACCAGCCCATCCGGTAGTCGGTCTCGCGGTCGGCGGGCAACCGGGTCTTGGCCAGCGCCGACGCCACCCCCGAGAGCCAGGCCGTGCCGATGCGCGCGATGTCCCTGGCGAAATAGACCAGCACGGCGACCTCGGTGCCGAGTTGGGTCACCGCCGTGAAGGAAGCGCCGGCGTCACCGGCGAAGAACAGCCGTGAGACCAACGCCAGGTGTCCCGACGACGAAACCGGCAGAAACTCGGTGAGGCCCTGGACAATCGCCAGGACAACCACTTGCGGCCACGACATCACCGTCTCGACTACCGACACGACGATGACCGTACCGGGCTGGTGTCAGCGGGTCAGACCGGATACCACGTCGCGCACCGCGGCGGCCAGGCTCCGCTCGTCGGCGACATCGATCTCGAACAGATGCCGGCTCGCGGTGGCGACCACGTCCTCGTCATGCGGGACCGGGCCGGCCAGCCGGGGCCGATAGATGTCGACCACGAGCTTCTGCTGCTCGGTGTGGAACGAGAAACTACGGCCGTCACCGACCTCGCCGAAACCACTGGCGAACGCCCCGGTCCAGATCTCCTCGATGCGGAACTCCGAACACGCCAGCTGCCAGTCATCGACCACAGTCATGGCCGCGAGGTTACACCTAAGCGAACTTATTGTTCGGCCGGACATGCGAGCTTCACCTCGCCGCCTTCCTTAGAATCGATATTTGCACCAACCCGCCACCATGACGAGCTGGAAGAGCTGCCCTGTGCCCAAGCGCGCCACCCGCCGGCCCCGCCGGTCCCTACAAGGCCTGTTGCTGCCGTTGTTGCTGCTCACAGCGTGCTCATCCAATCCCATCACCGCATCGCCGCCCACCATCGCGCCGGCCGAACCCGCCGTCTCCCCGGTCGCCGCGGTCCGGCCGGCCGGCACGGTACGGCCACTGGCCGGCCGGGCCACCGGCGCGGTTTTCGACGCGGCCACCGGACTGCTGGCGGTGCTGTCCCCCGGGCCGGACGCACAAGCCGCCGCCACGCTCGGGCTGGTCGGCGACGGGAGTCACCCGAGCGCCGTGGTCGCGTTGCCGGGGCCGGCAAGCGCACTGGCCGGCAACGGCAACGGCACGGTCTACCTGTCCGGCCATGGCGGCTACTACGCCGTCGACCTGGCCACCCGCAGCATCAAACGCGTCGACGTCGACGATGCCGCCGGTGTCGAGTTCACCGCGATCGGCCGGCGCGCCGACGGCACCATGGTGCTGGGCAGCGCTGACGGCGCGGTCTACACGCTGGCGAACGACGGCACGCGGATTGCGGAGCGGGTGAAGATCTTCGCCCGGGTCGACCAGATCGTGACCCAGGGCGATATCGCGGTGGTGCTGGACCGCGGCCAGACCTCGGTGACGACCATCGGTACCGACGGCAAGCCCCAGTACGCGCTGCGGGCGGGTCAGGGCGCGACCACGCTTGCCGCCGCTGCGCACGGGCCGGTGCTGGCGGCCGACCCCCGCAGCGGCCGGCTGCTGGTGTACGGCGTGGACCCGCTGATGCTGCACCAGGACTATCCGGTACCGCACGCTCCCTATGGACTGGCCGGGGCGGGCGGGTTTGCGTGGGTGTCGCAAACCGGGACGAACACCGTGACCGGCTACGATTTGTCCACCGGAATTCCCGTCGAGAAGGTTCGCTATCCGACCGTGCAGCAACCCAACACCCTGGCCTTGGACGAGAAGTCAGACACCTTGTACGTGGTGTCGGGCTCCGGCGCCGGGGTGCAGGTGATCGAGCGCGCGGCGAGGCCACGTTGACCGCGCTGCGGCCACGCCGACTGCCGGCCGGCTGGGACACCGAACTGTCCGATGACTATGAGTGGATTCCGCTGCGACTGCCCCCGGAGGTCACCCGGATCGGGGCGTCCACCCGGCTGTCCATCGAAGCCGAATACCGAGGTTGGGAGCTGACCCGAGTGCGGTTGTACACCGACGGGAGCAGGCGGGTGTTGCTGCGCCGCAAGAAGTCTGCCGCGAACGCGATCAGCGAGAGCCGCTGCGTCGACCAGCCGGGACTGTAGACCGATGGGTCTCTACGGCGCGGTGCGCCGCGCGTTTTTCATGGTGCCGGCCGAGCGCATCCACACCATCGTGTTCGCCGGGCTGCGCGGTGCCACCGCCACGCCACCGGCACGGCGGGCGCTGCAGCGCCGGCTCGCCCCGCACGACCCGGTGCTGGCCAGCACCGTGTTCGGGGTGCGATTCCCCGGCCCGCTCGGGTTGGCCGCCGGGTTCGACAAGGATGGAGCGGGGATAAACGCTTGGGGCGCATTGGGTTTCGGTTACGCCGAAGTGGGCACCGTGACGGCCGCGGCGCAACCGGGTAACCCGGCGCCGCGCCTGTTCCGGCTGCCCGACGACCGCGCTCTGCTGAACCGGATGGGCTTCAACAATCACGGGGCCGCCGCGCTGGCGGCCCGGTTGTCGCGGCATCAGTCCGACGTGCCGATCGGGGTGAACATCGGCAAGACCAAGGTCACTCCGCCCGAGGGCGCGGTCGAGGACTACCGCACCAGCGCCCGGCTGCTGGCCCCGCTGGCCGCCTATCTGGTGGTCAACGTCAGCTCGCCGAACACGCCGGGACTGCGCGACCTGCAGGCCGTCGAGTCGCTGCGGCCCATCCTGGCCGCGGTCCGCGCCGAGACCACCAAGCCGGTGCTGGTGAAGATCGCACCGGATCTGGCCGATTCCGACCTGGATGCCATCGCCGACCTCTGCGTCGAGTTGGGTTTGGCCGGCATCGTGGCGACCAACACCACGGTGTCACGCGACGATCTGGCAACCCCGGGGGTGGCCGAGCTGGGGCCCGGCGGCATCTCCGGGCCACCGGTGGCCCGCCGCGCGCTGGAGGTGCTGCGGCGGCTGTACGCCCGGGTCGGCGATCGGCTGGTCCTGATCAGCGTCGGCGGGATCGAGACCGCCGACGACGCCTGGGAGCGGATCACCGCCGGCGCCGCACTGCTGCAGGGCTACACCGGCTTCATCTACGGCGGCGGCCTGTGGGCCAGGGATATCCATGACGGCCTGGCCCAGCGGCTGCGCGACGGCGGGTTCGCGTCGCTGGCCGAAGCAGTCGGGTCCGCCGCCCGCTAGCGCCTACTCCCCCCGCGCGAACGTGCCCATCCCGCGCGAGCGTGCCCATCTCGCGCGAGCGTGCGTAGTAAGAGAGCTATGGCGCGTGTCGTTGAAAGTCTGGATGTAGAAGACGTCCTCCTGCTGTCGTTGACGGGCTTGGTGTCCCAAAACAGCGAGGAGGACGTCGTGGTTCAGGGTAGTGGATTG
>NZ_LDPO01000003.1 GCF_001021505.1 Mycolicibacter heraklionensis | reverse complement strand
CAATCCACTACCCTGAACCACGACGTCCTCCTCGCTGTTTTGGGACACCAAGCCCGTCAACGACAGCAGGAGGACGTCTTCTACATCCAGACTTTCAACGACACGCGCCATAGCTCTCTTACTACGCACCTTCGCGCTATGTCTCCCTGTCCGCCGCGCAACGAAACCCGATATGACTGGTCGCCGTGTCCTGCGACTGCGGGGACCGAGCCGCAGGCCGATAACGGTGGCAATACTCCGGCGCGCACAGGTGCGACCCGCCCTTGAGGGTTTGACTGATGTCCGGGTCGGCGGGGCCGGCCGGCGCGCAGCAGGGTTTCGGCGGTGCGTCGAGCCGGTGATAGCCACTGAACTCGGTGGCGGTCCACTCCCACACGTTGCCAATCATGTCGACCAGCCCCCAGCCGTTCGGCGGGAATGTCCCCACCGGCGACGTCCCGGCCCAGCCCAGGGCGCCGTCGTTGCGGTACGGAAACGCGCCCTGCCAGGTGTTGGCCATCAACGCACCGCCCGGCCTCTCCTCCTCCCCCCACGCATAGGTGCTTGCGCTGCCGGCCCGGGCGGCGTACTCCCATTCGGCTTCGGTCGGCAACCGCCGCCCCGCCCACCGGGCAAAAGCAGCCGCATCGGGATAGGCCACCTGGACCACCGGATGATCCGGCTTGTCCTCGACAGTGCTGTGCGGTCCCAACGGGTGCCGCCAGCTCGTGCCGGGGATCCACCGCCACCACTGCCGCCAGTCACGCAGATCGACCGGCCCGTCCGTTGGGGTGAAGACCAGGGCACCCGGTTCGGCATCGCCGTAATGCGCAGGATCGAGTTCCTGCTCGGCGAGGGACACATAACCGGTCGCGGCGACGAATTCGGCGTACTGCGCATTGGTCACCGGATGACGCTCCAGCGCGAACGACTGCACCGCGACGCTGTGGATGGGCGCCTCTTCGGGATAGAAACTCGTCGAGCCCATCCGGAACACGCCGGCCGGGATCTCGACGAGGTCCGTCAGCATGAGATCAATCCCGCGAAAACGCGGCCGCGATACTTCTTTTCACGTCCAGGTACGGCTCGCCGCTGACGTCGACGGCGACGTCCGCGATGGTCCCGCCGGTGAAGGCGAACGGTGCACGGTAGGCCGACGACACCGCTTGGCCGGTATTGCGCCCGACGCTGACTCCACCGCCGGCCAACGCGAAGGCGCCCGGCTGGGCGACCATGTCGGGCAAGGTGGCGACCACCTCGTCGTCGATGTACAACGAGGCTTCGCCAACCGGCGTGTGACTGCCCTCGACGGTTCCGGTGCGCTCGAACCGGATACCGAAAATGTGCTGGCCCAACGGAATCGGTCCAGGCGATGACAGCCACTGCTCACGCTCGCCGAGGAAGTTGTAGACGTAGTGCAGCTTGCCGTCCTGAACGAACAGCGCATGACCGCCGTGCCGGGCGCCCTGCTTGAACAGCAGTCCCTCAGCAGCAGCGGAATCCACCGTGACTCGGGCCAATACCGAAAATGACCGGCCGCGAAGCTCGACACACGCTCCCAACGGCACCTCGGCGGTGTTCGGGTAATAGGTGTAGCCGGTCCGGTCGCCGGACAGGTACGGCCGCTGCCGGCTGGTCATCTCGAAGATGTTCAAGTCCGCCAACGGCAGACCGTTGTACTTGTCGGCCTCGGCGAACCACATCGCCTTGAGCTCTTCGAGTTTCTCGGGGTGTTCTGCGGCCAGGTCGTGGCACTGACTGCGATCCTCGGCGAGGTGGTACAGCTCCCACCGGTCGTCGTCGAAGTGACTCCAGCCCGACGGAGTCGCCGCATGCACGGTGTTGGCGAACCAGCCGCGGTGCCAGATCCCGCGAGTGCCCAGCATTGTGTAGAACTGGGTGTGCTTGCCGGTATCTCCCGCCGGATCCACCAGCGCGGCTTTGAAACTCACGCCTTCCAGCGGACGTTGGGCAACACCGCGCACGGTCTCCGGCGGAGTGATGCCGAGCAGGTCATAGACCGTCGGGGTCACGTCGCACACGTTGACATAGGCGTCGCGTACCTCGCCGCGCGCGGCGATTCCGTTGGGCCAGCTGACGATCGCAGGGTCGGCGATACCACCCTCATGAGAGGCGTAGCGCTTGTAGAGCTTGTAGGGCGTGTTGAACGCCATCGCCCACCCGACCGGGTAGTGGTTGTAGGTTTCCGGACTGCCCAGCTGATCGAAGAGTTTCATCGCCTCTTCGACGGAGTCGATGTAGCCGTTGAAGAACTTGTTCTCGTTCGGCGACCCGTTCGGACCGCCCTCGCCGCTGGCTCCGTTGTCGGAAATCACCACGACGATGGTGTTGTCGAGTTGTCCGGAATCTTCCAGGTAGTCCAGGACCCGGCCGATCTGAGCGTCGGTGTAACTCTGGAAACCCGCGAACACCTCGGCCATTCGGGCGAACAGACGCTTCTCGGAGTCATCGAGGCTGTCCCACGGTCGGACCGTGTCCAGCAGCGGCCAGGGCTGGCCGTCGGCACTGGTGACATCGGCATAGGGGTTGATCTCGGACAGCTCGGTGTCCGGCGGCACCAGCCCCAGCTCCTTCTGGTTCGCCAGCACGATTTCCCGGTACTCTTCGTAGCCCATGTCGAAGCGCCCGGCATAGCGGTCGGCCCACTCGGCGAACACATGGTGCGGGGCATGGCCGGCGCCCGGGCAGACATAGCCGAACCAAGGCTTTCCGGGCGCGACCGTCTGGGCATCCCGGATGAATTCGATTGTCTTGTCGGCGATGTCCTTCGACAGGTGGTAGCCGTCCTCCGGCGTCGCGGGCGGCGCGACCGGGTGGTTGTCATAAACCAGGTCCGGGTACCACTGGTTGGTCTCGCCGCCCATGAAACCGTAGAACCGTTCGAATCCCCGCTGCGTAGGCCAGTGCCGTCGGGCGCCGGCCATATTGGACTCTTCCAGCGGGGTCAGGTGCCACTTGCCGACGCAGAAGGTGTTCCAGCCCTGTTCGGCGAGAACCTCACTGAGCAAGGCGGTTTCGAAGGGAATGCGCCCGCTGCAGTTGGGGAAACCGTCGGTGAACTCTTCGATGGTGGCCATGCCGACACTGGTGGCGTTACGCCCGGTCAGCAGCGACGCCCTGGTCGGCGAGCACAGTGCGGTGGTGTGGAACTGGGACAGCCGGACGCCGCGCTCGGCAATCCGACTCATCGTGGGCATCTCCACCAGCCCGCCGAAGCAGTCCCAGGTGGCGATCCCGGTGTCGTCCCAGACCAGGTACAGCACGTTGGGCGCGCCCTCGGGAGCGGTCGGCGCGGCGAACGGCCCCCAATCCGGTTCGGAATCCCGGATGTCGAGACTGACCTTGCCCGCGAAATCCACCATCGCTCACTCCGTTGTCGGCCCCCAGGACGGATGAGACACTACCGGCCCGGCGGCAAAGCGGCAGTCTTCACACCACGGAGGGTTCCCGACGCTGCGATGTATGGCCCTGGCCTGCACCGGCCGCCAGCAGCTCGCCGAGAAAGGCCGCGGCCGCCGGCGACGGTGCCCGCTCACTCGGGGTGATCAGGGCCAGTTCACGGGGAATCACCGGATCGGTCGCCACACCCACAAGCTGATCCGATTTCGCCACCAGCGCCGGCGGCAGGAACGCGATACCTACGCCGGCGGCCACCAGATCCACGAGGTCGATCGGGGTGTTGGACTCGGCGCAGACGGTTCGAACGAAGCCGAGGTCGGCGCAGATCCCATCGATGTGCAGCCGCGTCCGCAGATCGGAACGCCGCTCGACGAACTCCCGATCCCGCAGGTCGGTCAGGTCCACCACATCGCGATCGGCGAGCGGATCGTCATGTCGCACCGCCAGCGCCAGCGGCTCGGATCCCAATGACAGCCCCTTGACCCGGCTCCCGTCGTAGGGCTGGCTGACGAACGCCAGGTCCAGGTCACCGTCGGCGGTCGCGTGCACCAGCGTGTCAATCGGATCGTGTCGCATTGCGATCTCGATGCGCGGAAAGCTCCGGTGATAGCGCGCCAGCAACGCCGGTAGGTCCACGGCCCCCAGCCCTTGGATCACGCCGATGCTCAGCCGCCCCGACAGCACCCCCTTGACTGCGTCGACCGCGGCACGCGCATGTTCCGCAGCAGCCAGGGCGTTCTGCGCATCCGGCAGCAGCGCCAGGCCGGCCGTGGTGAGGTCGACACGGCGGTTGTTGCGCACCAGCAGCGCGGTACCGAGTTCCTGCTCCAGGCTGCTGATCGACGCGGACAGGGTGGACTGCACCACGTGAACCTTGGCGGCCGCGCGCGTGAAGTGCAGCTCCTCAGCCACAGCGACAAAATGTTTCAACTGCCGCAGTTCCATAGCGCTCAGTGTGCCGCCCGGCTCCGATTGGTCAAATCGAAAGTTCCGTTCCGCCAAGGCTATTACTTTAACGCGCCTGAGACCAAGCCCTGACAAACACTTATCTTTGCCATAAGCGCAGTGCCGCAATGACTTACATCGCCGCGTTCACGTGCGTTGATCGATGACAACGATTCTCTACATTGAGATTAACTGTTGAAATATCGGCCCACAGGGGTGGTGACGACGCCTTAGACCCGTTAGCGTCTGACGAGGATGCCGAGGGGGTTGAGGCAGTGTCTCTGGCATCTGGACATCCGTTGTCGCCCAACGTCATCGACGCCTTCACAGCGTTCACACCGGAATTGTTGTGCGCGTTGCGCGAGGCGATCGACCGATGTTCAGCTCTTCCCGGCATGTTTCGAAGGGGAACACACAGGGCCGGGACCATCCCAGAACGGAAGGAACGCACCGAAAATGAATCGTCGGATCATATTGTCGGCCGGTGGCGCCACCGCCGGTCTACTTACGACCACATTCCTGCCCGTATCAGTCGCTTTCGCCGACAATGGTGTCGGCGCAGCCGGAGACATCGGCAGCACTGCCCTGCCGGTCGACCTGGCCAGCAACGTGACCGGCGCCGGCGGCACGGACGCACTCGGTAACGCCGGTGCCCTCAGCCCAGACCTGACCACAACCCCCACCCCGCTGACCGGCCTCGGCGCGCTGGCACCCACGGCGGGAACGCTCAGCCCGTCGCCGCTGGGCGATATCGGCGCTATCCCGCCGACCGCCGGCACTCCCGACGCCACAACGCCCGGAGACGTCACACCCGGCGACCTCACACCCACCGACGCGGCGCCCGGCGCCGGCGACAGCTTCACCATCGGCGACACCACCTTCAACCCCGTGCTGGACGACGGGTCGGCGGGTTTCACCCCGCTCAGTCCGGTGTTCAGCGCCCCGCCGTTGTTCCAGGTCGGCGAAGGCGAACAATCCTTCGACGTCAGCAGCGGCACCGGGGACGGCGCCACCGATCTGGGCAACGTGACCGCCAGCGAGAACGTCACGAATCTCGTTGGCGGCATCCACAACACCGAGTTCACGATCACCGACGTAGATCCGGCTTCCGGAGCGACGGCTTCTGACCTTCCCGCGGTGGGAACGGTGTACGACGTGATGAACTTCGGGAACGGGTTCGAGAACATCTACACCGACATCCCGGGGGCTGACGGCGCCGCCAACACCATCACTGACACGCTGTCGACACCGTTCGGCGACTTCAACATTCCGACCGATTTCGATGCGGCCGGACTGCTCGACCCGGGCGATGCGTTCAGTGGCCTGTCGATGTTGGGTGCAGACGCCACGGGCGGCGCGGCCGACGCTGTGAGCAGTGCGGCCGACGCCGCCGGAGGTGCCGGAGACGTGGCGAGCATGTTCGACCCGACGAGCCTATTCGACCCGACGAGCCTGTTCGGAATCTGACGTTCGTCCGGGCCGGGGCGAATGGACGGCTGAACATCCCAGGTCCATGCCGGAGGGCCTGGGATGTTTGGCTCGGTACCGAAGTGGGCACCCCGGTCACCGCACAAACCATGGAAGTTCTGGGGGGAACCATGAGGCGGACACATCGATGAGGGCGCAGCATACGTTGGGGCTGAATCTGTCCTGGCTGCGCGTGACCACGGTATTTCTGATCGATATCGGCATCCTGTGGCTGGCCCGCCACTGGCCGGCCCAGCTCGGGCCCCCCGAGCGCGCATGGTGGCCCGCAGTGGGCCTCGCCGCAGTGCTCACCACGGCCGCGTTGATCACCCACCGCCGAGTACCGCTGACGGCGATCCTGCTGGCCCGGCTGTCCGATCGATTCGCCACCCCGGCGGCGTTTCTCACCGAAGGCTGTACTCCCGGCTTCGACCACCGTCGCCGCTACAGTCGCGACGTCGTCGGGGTGCGTGAGTACCGGGGCCGGTTGGTGTCGGTGATCGCCATACCCGTTGCTACGGCCGAAACGGCCGGGCGACATCGTCGCGTCCCGGCGCCGGCACCGACGCTGCCAGCTGAACTCGTCGCCGCGGGCCTGCGGCAGTTCGACGTGCGCCTGGACGGGATCGACATCGTGTCAATACGAACGTGCGACTCCCCCGACGACTCCCCCGATGACGAACACCGCACCGACACGGCGGCGGTCCAGGCGGTCAAGGCGCCCGGCTCCTGCGGACCACAGGTCAACTGGCTGATCCTGCGGATGGATCCGATGCACAACACCGAGGCGGTGGCGGTTCGCGATTCCGTGGCCGCGACCCTGGCCGTAGCCACCGAACGACTGGCCCGCGACCTCTGCGAACGTCACCTCGACGCGCGCATCCTGTCGGCCGAGGAGTTCGATCAGGTCGACGCGGCTCTCTTGGCCGGCCTCCAGCCCACCCGTCTCCGCCGGCGTCGGCGCCGACTAAAGCAGAAGGAACGCAAGGGGCCCAAGCAATTCGCGGCCACCTTCTGGATGTCGCCGCGCGACATCAGCACGGAGAACCTGGAGCGGCTGTGGCTGCCGGAGACCGACACGACCGCAGTCACGGTGCGCCTGACGAGGCGCCAGCACCACACCGACGTCGCGGTGCTGGTGCGCTACCACAGCGCGAGCAGATTGCGAAGGACCACCTCGGCCGGACTGAACCGTCTCAACGGACGCCAATTGACGGCATTACGGACCAGCCTGCCGACGCCGACACGACGCACACTGGCGGTGCCGGCCCGAGTGCTCAACGGCCAGGATTCACTGCAGGTTCCGCTCGGTCCGACCGCGCAGCAACCGCAGCGGGTCAAAGTGCCGGCGTGACGCGGCCACGACCCCAGGCACGACGAAGCCCCGCGACGCAGGTCGCGGGGCCTTGTCGTATTACTTGGCCTTCTCCAGGATTTCGACCAGGCGCCAGCGCTTCGACGCCGACAGCGGACGGGTCTCCATCAGCGACACGCGGTCGCCGATGCCGGCCGTGTTGTTCTCGTCGTGCGCCTTGACCTTCTTGGTGGTCCGGATGATCTTGCCGTAGAGCGGGTGCTTCACCCGGTCCTCGAGCTCGACGACGATGGTCTTCTCCATCTTGTCGCTGACCACGTAGCCGATCTGGGTCTTGCGGCGGCCCCGCGGCGTCTCGGTGCGCGGAGTGTGCTTGGGGCCCTTCTCCGCGGCGCTAGCCTTTGCAGCCTGTGCCATTACGATGCCTCGCCTTCAGAACCAGCGGGACCGGACGCCAGGCCCAGTTCCCGTTCGCGCAACACGGTGTAGATGCGCGCGATCTGGTGGCGCACCGTGCGGAGCCGACGGTTGTTGGTGAGCTGCCCGGTCGCCATCTGGAAACGCAGGTTGAACAGCTCTTCTTTGGACTCGCGCAACTGCTCGACGAGCTCGTCGGCGTTCAGCTCGCGCAGTTCGCCAGCGGTAACTCCCACTGCCATCAGAACTGCTCCTCTCGGGTGACGATGCGCGCCTTGATCGGCAGCTTGTGGATCGCCCGGGTCAGTGCGGCGCGGGCAATGGCCTCGTTCGGGTAGCTCAGCTCGAACAGCACCCGACCCGGCTTGACGTTGGCGACCCACCACTCCGGCGAACCCTTACCGGAACCCATCCGGGTTTCGGCGGGCTTCTTGGTCAGCGGACGGTCCGGGAAGATGTTGATCCACACCTTGCCGCCACGCTTGATGTGCCGGTTGATGGCGATACGAGCCGACTCGATCTGCCGGTTGGTGACGTAGGCGTGCTCCAGTGCCTGGATGCCGTACTCACCGAACGTCACCGCGGTGCCGCCGCTGGCGATACCGCGCTGCTTGGGGTGGTGCTGCTTGCGGTGCTTGACCTTACGGGGAATCAACATGATCAGCTCTCCGTGCTCTGCGTTGCTTGTGACTCCGCGGTCGCTGCGCCCTCGGTGACCGCTTCCGCAGCAGCGGTGTTCTCGGTGCTCTCAGCGGCCCGCCCGGCGTCGGTGCTGGTCGCGGTGGTACCCGAGGCGCCGCTGCGGCGCGGGCGGGTGCCCGACGGGCGCTCCCGGCGCGGACGGTCGGCCGACGGTGCGGCGACGGCCAGCTCACGCTTGCCGCCGACCACGTCGCCCTTGTAGATCCAGACCTTCACGCCGATCCGGCCGAAGGTGGTCTTCGCCTCGTACAGCCCATAGTCGATGTCGGCGCGCAGCGTGTGCAGCGGCACCCGACCCTCGCGGTAGAACTCCGAGCGGCTCATCTCAGCACCGCCGAGACGGCCCGAGCACTGCACCCGGATGCCCTTGACGTTGGGCTGACGCATCGCCGACTGGATCGCCTTGCGCATCGCGCGGCGGAACGCCACCCGGTTGCTCAGCTGCTCGGCAACACCCTGCGCGACGAGCTGGGCGACGGCCTCCGGCTGCTTCACCTCAAGAATGTTCAGCTGCACCTGCTTACCGGTGAGCTTCTCCAGGTCGCCACGGATCCGGTCTGCCTCCGTACCACGGCGGCCGATGACGATGCCCGGACGAGCCGTGTGGATGTCGACCCGGACCCGGTCGCGGGTGCGCTCGATGGTCACGTCGGCGATGCCGGCGCGCTCCAGGCCGCTCGACAGCAGCCGGCGGATCGCCACGTCTTCCTTGACGTACTCCGCGTACTGCTTGTCGGCGTACCAGTGCGACTTCCAGTCGGTGGTGATCCCGAGCCGGAAGCCGTGCGGGTTGATCTTCTGGCCCATTACTCCGAGCCCTCCTTCGCGTCGGACGTCTCAGGCGCCTTCTTGGCTGCCGCCTTCTTGGCGGGCGCCTTCTTCGCCGCCGCTTTCTCAGTCGTCTTCTCGGCAGCCTTGGCTGCGGAAGCCTTCTTGGCCGGCGCCTTCTCGGCCGCCTTGGCCGCCGAAGCCTTCTTCGCCGGCGCGGCCGTCCCAGCGGCCGCCTTGCTGCCCTGCGCACGACGCGCCCGGGCAGCGCTGGCGGACTGCGCCGAACCGCCGCCCTTCACCGGCCGGCTCTCCACCACCACAGTGATGTGGCTGGTGCGCCGGCGGATCCGGTACGCACGCCCCTGAGCGCGCGGCTTGATCCGCTTGGCGGTTGGGCCCTCATCGGCGTACACCGTCGCCACCACCAGGGTGGCCGGGTCCAAGCCGTCGTTGTTCTGGGCGTTGGCCGCCGCGCTGGCGATGACCTTGGCCACCGGCAGGCTGGCCTGCTGCGGGGCCCAGCGCAGGATGTCCAGCGCTTCGGCAACGGACTTGCCGCGCACCAGGTTGATCACCCGGCGCGCCTTGCTGGCCGAGATACCCACATGGCGGGCCTTGGCAACAGCGGACGGATATTCAGTCGTAACGCTCACCGGCGCTTAGCCTTCCGGTCGTCTTTGATGTGTCCCTTGAAGGTGCGCGTCGGAGCGAATTCGCCGAGCTTGTGCCCGACCATCGACTCGGTGACGAATACCGGAACATGCTTGCGGCCGTCGTGAACGGCGAACGTGTGCCCGATGAAGTCCGGGATGATCGTCGACCGACGTGACCAGGTCTTGATGACCTGCTTGGTGTTCTTTTCGTTCTGGACGTCGACCTTCTTGAGCAGATGGTCGTCGACGAACGGACCCTTCTTGAGGCTGCGTGGCATCGCTTTCCCTCCGATTCCTAGCGCTTCTTGCCGGTGCGCCGGCGTCGGACGATGAGCTTGTCGCTGGGCTTGTTCGGCCGGCGGGTGCGACCCTCCGGCTTACCCCACGGGCTGACCGGGTGCCGGCCGCCGGAGGTCTTGCCCTCACCACCACCATGCGGGTGGTCCACCGGGTTCATGACGACACCACGGACGGTCGGGCGCTTGCCCTTCCACCGCATACGGCCGGCCTTACCCCAGTTGATGTTGGCCTGCTCGGCGTTGCCCACCTCGCCGACGGTGGCGCGGCAGCGCACGTCGACCCGGCGGATCTCGCCAGAAGGCATACGCAGCGAGGCGTAAGCGCCTTCCTTGCCCAGCAGCTGGATGCTGGAACCGGCGGAGCGGGCCAGCTTGGCGCCACCGCCCGGGCGCAGCTCCACCGCGTGCACCAGGGTGCCGGCGGGGATGTTGCGCAGCGGCAGGTTGTTGCCGGGCTTGATGTCGGCGTTGGCGCCCGATTCGACCACGTCGCCCTGCGACAGACCCTGCGGGGCGATGATGTAGCGCTTCTCGCCGTCCAGGTAGTGCAGCAGCGCGATCCGCGCGGTGCGGTTCGGGTCGTACTCGATGTGCGCGACCTTGGCGTTGACGCCGTCCTTGTCGTGGCGACGGAAGTCGATCACGCGGTAGGCGCGCTTGTGGCCGCCACCCTTGTGCCGGGTGGTGATCCGGCCGTGGGCGTTACGCCCGCCGTGGCCGTGCAGCGGCCGAACCAGCGACTTCTCCGGGTGAGAGCGGGTGAGCTCAGCGAAATCGGAGACGCTGGCACCGCGACGACCGGGGGTCGTCGGCTTGTACTTGCGGATTCCCATGTCAGTTAGATCTCTCTCTCACTCCGGTCAGGCCGGTGCGGCGAACAGGTCGATCGGCTTGCTGCCGGGCGCCAGGGTCACAATGGCGCGCTTGGTGTCCTTGCGCTTGCCGTAGCCGGTCCGGGACCGCTTGCGCTTACCCGGCCGGTTCGCGGTGTTCACCGACGCCACCTTGACCGCGAAGATCTTCTCGATCGCGATCTTGATCTGCGTCTTGTTCGTGTCGGGGTGCACCACGAACGTGTACACGTTGTTCTCGATCAGCCCGTAGGACTTCTCGGAGATGACCGGCGCGAGGATGATGTCGCGGGGGTCGGGGATGGTCGCCATCAGGCCGAAACCTCCTCGGTTTTGGCGGTGTGTGCCTCGATGTAGGAGTTCAGGGCCTCGACGCTGAACACCACGTCGTCGGCACGCAGCACATCGTGGGTGTTGAGCTGGTCCGGGGACAGGATGTGCACACCCGGCAGGTTGCGCACGCTCTTGGCGCCCGTCTCGTCGGCCCGGCCGATGACCACCAGCACCTGCTTGCGGTCGGTGATCGAGCCCAGGAACGTCTTGGCGTCCTTGGTCGACGGGGTCTGTCCGCTCACCAGCTCGGTGATCGCGTGGATCCGGCCGTTGCGCGCCCGGTCCGACAACGCTCCGCGCAGGGCGGCGGCGATCATCTTCTTCGGGGTGCGCTGGCTGTAGTCGCGCGGCTTGGGGCCGTGCACCACGCCACCACCGGTGAACTGCGGCGCCCGAGTCGAACCCTGACGGGCCCGGCCGGTTCCCTTCTGCCGGTAAGGCTTACGGCCACCGCCGCTGACCTCACCGCGCGTCTTGGTGGAGTGCGTACCCTGACGGGCCGCGGCCAACTGAGCGATCACCACCTGGTGCATCAGCGCAATGTTGGCGGGAGCGTCGAACAGCTCGGCGGGCAGCTCAACCGAGCCACTCTTCTTGCCGTCCGGAGTCTTGACGTCAATCTTGATGCCGGCCATTACTTCTCACCCTTTTTGATCGCGCTGCGGACCAGAACCAGCCCACCGTTGCGGCCCGGAATGGCGCCCTTGATCAACAGCACACCGTTCTCGGCGTCAACCTTGTGCACCACCAGGTTCTGGGTGGTGACCCGGTCGTTGCCCATCCGGCCCGACATCCGGGTGCCCTTGAACACCCGGCCGGGGGTCGAGCAGCCACCGATCGAACCCGGCCGGCGGTGCACGGCCTGGGCGCCGTGACCGGCGCCCTGACCGCGGAAGCCGTGCCGCTTCATGGTGCCGGCGTAGCCCTTGCCCTTGGAGGTTCCGGTGACGTCGACGTAGCTGCCGTCGGCGAAAATCTCGGCGGTCAGCTCCTGGCCGACCTCGTAGCCGGCGGCGGCGGCCTCGTCATCGAGACGCAGCTCGGCCAGATGCCGGCGCGGGTTGACCCCGGCGGCCGCGTACTGACCGCTCAGCGGCTTGTTGACCTTGCGAGGGCTGATCTCGCCGTAAGCGAGCTGGACGGCGCTGTAGCCGTCGCGCTCAGGGGTGCGGATGCGGGTGACCACATTCGGCCCGGCCTTGACGACCGTGACCGGCACGACCTTGTTGTTCTCGTCGAACACCTGTGTCATGCCCAGTTTGGTACCCAAAATACCTTTGCGTGCCATGGTTTCTTCCGAGCTCCTACTGGGATGCCTTATTGGATGTTGACGTCGACGCTGGCCGGCAGATCGATGCGCATCAAGGCGTCAACGGTCTTCGGCGTGGGATCGAGGATGTCGATCAGTCGCTTGTGGGTGCGCATCTCGAAGTGCTCCCGCGAGTCCTTGTACTTGTGCGGGGACCGGATGACGCAATACACGTTCTTCTCGGTCGGCAGCGGCACCGGGCCGACTACGGACGCACCGGTACGAGTGACCGTCTCAACGATCTTGCGCGCCGAGGCGTCAATCGCCTCGTGGTCGTAGGCCTTGAGCCTGATGCGGATCTTTTGTCCCGCCACGCTTCTGCTACCTCACTCCTGCAAAGGGGGTCCGTTTTTCGAACCCTTTGTGCCCCAGCTCGTCGCTACCTTTTCGGACCCGTGGGTCCGGTGTCGACACTGCGCTGGGCGCTGCCGCCGCTGTTTACCTGTCCTGGTCCACCGGTCCCCGCGGTCGGGCGTGTCGCCCGCACACGGCCTCGTGCACGGTGAAAAAACTCCGTGCGGCGAGAATGGGACCGGACGCGCCCGGGTGGGCGCTGGTCGTATGCCCGGCCAGGGACAACCCCGGCGCAGGCGAACCTGAATAGTATGCCCCAGATCGGGTCAGCGGCCAAATCCCCGCGGTTTAGCGAGGCTCGACGAAGGAGAGGCGACGCCGGAACCGCGGCATCAACCCAGCGACAGCGCTCCCGAGCCCTGCGGACCGCCACCCCGGAGCCGCTCCGCGGTCGACCTTACTTGCCGGTAAGGTAGGTCGACGTGACCGGATCCACCAGTACTTATCAGACATGGCGACGGCTGGCGGGCATCCCCGGCGGCACCCGGCTCTTCTCGGCCGCGGCGATGGCCCGAGTCCCCTACTTCGCCTCGGTGTTGCCGCATGTGGTCCGGATGGAGCCCGGACTGGCCGAGGTGCTGGTGCCCAAGTGGCCGTTCGTGAAGAACGTCTAGTTCTCATCACGGTCAGTTCGTTTTCCGCCGGTCGCCGCAGTTCCGGCAGCCCGGACCCGGACGGGCAGGCAACTACCGAACGGGCGTTACCCAGGTGGTGATGTCTGCGTGCACGACTTCAATACCGCCGCGATCGGTGATGCTGACCGGCACCACCAACTCGACCCCCTCGGCGATGCCCTCGAAATCCGGAGGGTCGAGTCGGGCGGTGGCCCGCAGCGAGGTGGTCGCCTTGGCCAGGTACTGGACGGTCATCGCCTTCGGAATCCAGCGGTGACTGGACGGCACGGTGGCCTCCATCAGCATCCCCATGGCAACCTCGGCGGCGTTACAAGACGCAATGGCGTGCATGGTCTTCAGATGGTTGTGCACCATCGTCCAGTTCGGGACGTCAATCTCAGCCAGACCTGGCTCCATGCTCCTGATATGCGGCAGCACGGTCGTGAAATACGGTGCGCGGGCCATGACCGCTGCGGAGAATAACCGGCTGCCGCCGGGGTAGGCAGACAGTCTCTGCCACATCCGGTAGGCAGTGCTGGGACGACCTGTCATGACGACACCCTACTGCGAAGTAAGTTCACCCGCGCGTGTGCGGTCAACACTGGCCACGAGCACAGACGAGACCCGATCCTGCAACGGAGCTGGACCGTCCACCCACCACATTCTGTATCGGCTTTTGCGCCATTCTTGTGACTTGTTGACCGCCAACTTGGCGACGGCCACAGGACAATCCAGCAGCCCACGTGTGCGCTCCGCCCATCGCTGACCTGCGCTGGGACACCAGTCGAGTGGAAATTTCACGGCTCCACACATAGCCGGGAGATGAGACGGGAGTGGTACCGGACCCACAAGGCCAGTCAGGCCGTCCCAACCGGGATGGCGGTCTGCTCGCCAAGAGACCGAATACCAGTCAGCACGCGGCTCACACGGGAACGTGTCTGGTCGCCAGGTAGATAGGATTCGACGACATCGAAGTCCGCCATGACGCGCAGCTCAGGATCGTTCATCAACCTAGTGACTTCCAGCGCGACTTTGCTCTCCATCACACCAGCAGTGAAGGCTGGCCCTTCGTCCGGCCTGAAATAGAGAGTGCCGAGAGACCAGCGAAAGCCGTCGATAGTGCCCACCCTGTGTTCCTGGCGGCGCTTCTCCTGGGCCACTTCCAGCTCAATCCGCAACCGGACCGCACCATCGTTTGTGAGTTCGAGGCCTGCTGCCCCGACCCGTCTCTGGCGGATCATCCCGCGAACCGCCCACCCACCCTGCTGAGAGGCATTGGCCACGCGTTTCAGCGCGGTCCGCGCCTTGATCGGCAGTTCGGCAATCTCCGCCGCGAGCGGTGTATCGAGGTCGGGATCGCTAGCGTGCGCGAGGATCGATGCCACCGTGCGCAACGCGTCCGAGTCGACGGTCGATGCCGCAGTCTCGTCGTCGACTGTTTGGCCGTCGGAAACCTCGGGTATCGCCACGCGCATCACCACCCGAACCGATCCCGGTGTCGTGCCCTCAATCAGCAGATTGTCGCGGTACCGTTTGCGGCCTGCGCGCGCCTTGGCGGTCTCCTTGACCGCGTCACTGATGCCACTCACGAACAGCGAGAACTGTCGTGCATTGGCGGCGTTCTTCTCGATGCCGGGACCAATCAGGTGAAGGTCCACTTCTGCCTGCTCCGGCCCGACCTCACGCTCATAGATATTGATCAAGTCGGCATCATTGCCGACGATCCCGGCACGGATCGACTCGCGCACCGCACGATCGGAGTTAGGGTCACCCGAGGAGTAGTGCAGCGCATCGAGCAGCGATGCCTCAAGCTCACGGTCGACAGCCATTACGCACTCACCTCCAAATAACCCTTACGGACACCTGGAACCACATTGTGCTGCTGATCGCGCACTGACGACCACCGAAAGTCCCAGACGCCCAGCACCTGGGGAACATCGGGCTCGATGAAGCAGTCGAGCAACCCGCCCATCGGATGCACCTTGTCGGCGTAGACGCTCGGCTGTGCGGGCAGAGTCTCCAGTAGCGTCCAATGAGGCAGAAACTCCGGCGTCATCACCTTTCCATGCTCACCCGGGGGTACGACAACCAGCACGTCCGCGTCCTCGGGCTGCTCCCACGGCTTGTGAGTCACGAACCCACCGTCGATCCAGTACCGGCACGTGCTGAACTGAGCCGAGACGAGGTCGATGTAGAGCGTGAGAGCGCGGAAGATTAACTCGCGCCGGGGACGGAACGGTGCATTCACTACAAAGGTCTCGTAGACCTCGTCGAGTGTGGCAACGTGCCGACCAACTGGCAACGTCGCATACTGCCCGCTCGTAGCTGGAATCGGCACGCGCTGCCAACCTCCTGGTTACCGCACTCCCGTGCTGTCGACCGCGTGATCCTCGCACGTCCCCGATGCTGGTAGGGCGCTTCCGACAACCTTGTGATCTATAGCGACCCGACTCGTTATGGCGTGTTCATCCACAGCGTCCGCGATCCGTTGTGAACGCACAGAAACAATTGGACTGCGCCCATCTGCATGACAACCGGGAGTGAGGTGCTGGCGAACGTGAGCGAATATCGGAGGCTCGCCGAGGAGCTTGGATACTGGCCCGCTACGACCGACCCGGAGCATCTGGCCAAGCTGCGCTCCGATAACGAACGCTTTAACCGGATGAACGCCCACGATCCCCAGGGGCTCAAGTGGTCGAAGATGGGTGCATCGGTCCCGCGCAGTGAACTAAGCGCGCCGGACACATGAAGCCCAGCAAGTCGTAGGCGCTACGGCTGGAGTTCCCGTCCACACGGTTAGAACTGCGGCACGGGCAGTTCGCTGACGAGCTCTCCGGCATCGATGTCCAGACCGGCGGCGATCTTCATGATCGTTTCTAGACGCAGGCTGCGCTGGCCCCGTTCCACTTTGCCCAGTTGCGTCCAGTGGATGCCACAACGAACAGCGGCAGCCTCCTGACTGAGGCCAAGTGCCGTGCGGCGGTCGCGGACCCGTTCGCCGAACACGCGGGTGGTCTCGTTGAGGGCTGGCTTGGGCTGGTCGTCGGACACGGTGTCCAACGACATACGGCCCGCGCGGAATCGGCCAGAGCGTAACGAGCCCATGCCTGTTGCGCACATGCGTAACCGGCCTGTAACCTCGGCCCGTAACTGGGTAGCACCTGAGAATTTCCTTGACGCCTCAAGAGGGAGACTGATTGATGACTCGCCGCAGTTCCGTGGAGCAGGGCCGACGCTCGGGCAACACCCACTCTTTCGGGAACAACGTCAGTCGCCGTCGCGCACTGGGCGGCGGCACCGCAGTGGGGGTGTTCTTGGCGTTCGGGATGACGCCACTCGCCGAGCCCGCCGCGAAGGCTGACGTCGATGACGTGATCATCGATACGGTGGCTTCGCTATTCGAGTCCTCGACCTGGACCGACCCCGACGCCCTCGACGCGGCATGGGATGCCCTGATCCTGCAGGACAACTGGGATGCCCTACTTCTGAACCTCGACGACCCCAGCTTCGGTGCAGTCCTGTTCAACGAATACTTCTATACCCCGCTGCACGCCTCCATCGACACCTGGATCAACAGCTCCGACGGGCAAGTATTCGCCAACCTCGTCAACTCGGTATCAGGCCAGTATCTGATCGGCGACGGCGCTAACGGAACCGCCGACAACCCTGACGGTGGGAACGCCGGGCTGTTGTTCGGCGACGGCGGCAACGGGTACGGCTACAGCGGCAGCGGCGGCAACGCCGGATGGTTCTTCGGTGACGGCGGCAACGCCGGGTCCGCCGAAGCAGGCGGCACCCATTCGCCGGTCACTACTTTTGCCGCCGAAAGCTCCGGTGCGATCAACGGCACCCCCGGCGTCGGTGGCAACGCCGCGTCCCTGTTCGGCAACGGCGGCAACGGCACCAACGGCGGCGACGGCCAGTTCGGCGGCAACGGCGGGGCCGGTGGCGCGGGCGGCAGTGGCGGCTTCTTGTTCGGCAACGGCGGCAATGGCGGCAACGGTGGCAATGGCGGCAACGGCACGGAACTGCACCCCGACGGCGGCAACGGCGGGGCCGGCGGTAACGGCGGCCAAGGTGGCTTCTTCTTCGGCGATGGTGGCAACGGCGGCAACGGCGGCAACGCTGGCAACGGTGGCGACTACAGGGGCCCCGGTGCCCTCCTTAACTACGCTCGCGGCGGTGACGGCGGTCTAGGCGGCAACGCCGCCTCCCTTTTCGGTAACGGCGGCAATGGTGGCGATGGCGGTGCCGGTGGTGACGGCACTGAGCTGGGTCCCCAGGGCCGCGCTGGTGGCGATGGCGGTTTCGGTGGTAGTGGCGGGCTCTTCTCCGGCAACGGTGGCAACGGTGGTGATGGCGGCGCGGGCGGTGACGCCGCGACACTGTATTTCCCCGGGGGCGATTTCCCTGGGGGCGCTGGCGGTGTTGGCGGTTCCGGCGGTAGTGGTGGGTTCTTCTCGGGCAACGGCGGCAACGGCGGCAACGGCGGCAAAGGTGGCTACGGTGGCGACTACAGCGGCCCCGGCGCCCTCCTTAACTACGCTCGCGGCGGTGACGGCGGTCTAGGCGGCAACGCCGCCTCCCTTTTCGGTGACGGCGGCAATGGTGGCGATGGCGGGGCCGGTGGCAGGGCCGGCATGGGTGCCATGGGCGGCACGAGCGGGTCCATCTCCGGTCTCCATGGCGACTGGGGAGTCTCGGGGCGGCCTGTCAGTCCGGGCCTCAGCTAGAGCGTGACCGCCGTCTCGATCCCTTAGTTCTGGACAGCCCGGGCAGGTAGGGCCGCTGTCTCGATTCTTCGTAGTTTCGAGAGACCGCCTGGCGGCGACGGTGGACGGGGCGGCAATGGCAAATCCAGGTGCCGATCGCCAGTGGCAACAGAAGATCAGCCCACGTTAGGACAACGAAGTGAAGAAAATCAGGAGTGGGGCAGCGGTTTTTGGATCAATGATTGGGCTCGGGCTGGCATGCGCACCGACCAGCCATGCTGACAAGGCACAGGCATTCGGCGACGCCAACCACGAGGTGATCTGCAACTTTGTCGGCCAAGAGCCGACCGCCCACGGCATCTGGGCCGCCATTTCAGTTCTCTTGACAGAACAAAGACCTATCTACTCTGACGGTGGCCTCAACTACCGACAGATGCAGTCGGCAGTCGGTTATGCGATCAATGGTCACTGCCCCAAGTTCAGCGCCGCCTACTCCGAGTACAGGTCTCAGTACAGGTAAACGGGGTCCGGTACGTGTGCCCCGAACAGTGAAGGATGATCATGGCGCATCGCCCCTCTTCGTTGCTCAAGTCCAGTCGGCTGAGCCACTCGGGGCCCCAAAGGGACCCGTCGTGAAGTTGCGGGAGGGCGGACGGCGGAGGCTCCAGAAGGCCACCATCGCAATGTTGCTGATCGGCCCCCTCGCAGCTGCAGCTCCGGCGACGTGCAGCACGGATGGGTGTGATGCCGGATGCTTCATGCTCGGCCCGGGAAGCTCCGAATACAACCGCTGCATGTCTGGTTGCCAACACAAGGGCTCGGCAGGCGGAACACCCAAGACAGGCCGTCCACCGACAATCACGGACCCTCAAGATATCCGCCCGGTCACCATGGAGGACGTCTACGCGCTCATCTGTAATGATCTTGGTGTCAATGGCGTATCAGTCCCGAGCGTCACCAAGATTCACTACAGGCTGATGGACGACCCCGACTATCAATACACCGCCCGTGAAGCGGGGCTCACAGTCAGCAGGGCCGTAGAAAACCTATGTCCGAAATACAGATCCGCACTGATCGAGGCGACGCGCCAGGCGTTATCTAGGTAGCAGCAGCATCCGTCTCGCCCCCACCGGCGGCGGGGTCGTCGTGGTCGGTGTATTCCTCGCGTGAGTGCAGAACCGTGTCGTTGTTGAGCAGTTGCACATCGCCGGGCCTAGTGATCTCGGATCGCCGTGGGATGAATGTCTTTCACCAAGTCCGCCCAGATGCACTGCAAGCGCTAGCACTGGGCTGGACCCCGGATGCTGCACATAACCGACTCCGAACCGAATGTCAGCGGTCACGTATTTCCCCAGGTTTGAGGGGTTGTCCGTCACGTAATTCCCCACCTGCCGTCACGTAATTCCCCACCCCGGGGTGTGTCGGGTGGGGTTGGGGTGCTGCTCAGGTTCGCTCCGTTCAGGTGCCCCGCTCCGGGGGCCTGGAAGGGGCCTGAGGTGGCAAGGAGAGCGTGGACCGTGACCGACTTCGTGGAGATGTTCCGACACTGGAACGCCGGCCGATCCCAGGTGCAGATTCATGAGGCACTGGGCATCGACCGCAAGACGATCCGCAAGTATTTGACCCCGGCGCTGGCCGAGGGGCTGATGCCAGCGCCTGATGGGTCGTTCGACGAGGAGCTGTGGCGGGCGCGGATCGCGCGGTGGTTCCCTGAGCTGGTCGACCCGACCGCACGGGCACTGACCTGGCCGCTGATCGCGGTGCACCATCAGTGGATCAAAGATCAGCTTGCGGCGCCAGTGACGGTGGCCACCATCGCCCAACGGCTACGCGACGACTATCACGTCGATGTGTCGGAGTCGACGGTGCGGCGTTACATCACAACAGCTTTCGCTGAACAACGCCTCGAAGGCAAGGCCACTGTACCGCGGGGCGCTGTCGAACCCGGCAGTGAAGCCCAGATCGACTACGGCAGGCTCGGCATGTGGTTCGACCCGGAGGCGGGGCGTCGGGTGGCGGTGTGGGCGTTCGCGATGATCCTGGCGTGCTCACGGGCCCTGTTCGTCCAGCCGGTGCTGCGGATGGATCAGCACTCGTGGAACGCCTCGCACGTGGCGGCATTCGAGTTCTTTGATGGTGTTCCAGCGCGGTTGGTCTGCGACAACCTGAAAACCGGGGTGCTGCGGGCGGATCTGTATGACCCACAGATCAACCCGGCCTACGCCGAGCTCGCCGCGTTCTACGGCACCCTGATCGACCCCGCGCGGGCACGAAAGCCTAAAGACAAGCCTCGCATTGAGCGGCCGATGCCCTACATTCGGGATTCGTTCTTCGCCGGGCGGGAGTTCACCAGCCTGGAGCAGATGCAGGCCGAGGCGCTGCGGTGGTCCACCGACGTCTATGGCGTCCACAAGCACCGCGGCCTGGACGGTCAGAGGCCAGCATCGGTGTTCACCGCGGTGGAACGCGATGCACTGATGCCGTTGCCGCAGCGTCGATTTGAGTCCGTGACCTACACGGTTGGCACCCTGGCACCGGACTGTCATGTCAAGTCGGGCAAAGCGTTCTACTCAGCACCGTGGCGGTTGATGGGCCAGAAACTGCTGGTGCGCACTGCAGGTGATGTGGTGCAGATCTTCCACAGCGATGCGGTTGTGGCGACCCATGTGCTGCATCTGTCGGGCCGATCGACCAACTACGAGCACTACCCGCCGAACAAGATCGCCCATACCCTGCGCAACGTGACGTGGTGTCGCACCCAAGCCGAGCAGATCGGACCTGGTGCCGTCGCGATCGTCGCCGAACTGTCGGCGGTCAACGCCATCCACCGACTGAGGGCCATCCAGGGGATCATCCGGCTACGCGACAAATACGGTGACGCCCGCCTGGACGCGGCGTGTGCTCGCGCACTGGCGATCGACGATCCGGGCTACCGCACCGTCAAGGGGATCCTGGCCGCCGGTACCGAATACGGCGAGGAATCGCCGCGGCCTACCACCCCGGCAGTGCCGGCGTTGCTGCGCGGCCCCGCCGCCTTTGACACCGAACGTACCGCCTGACGCTTACTAGCCGCTAATCCTGCTCTGCGCCAACTCGATTCAACAAAGGACTACCGTCATGACCATTCACGACCCCAGCCTTCGTGCCGCACTCAAGACTCTCAAACTGACCGGCATGCTCGACACCCTCGATGCCCGCCTGGCCCAAACCCGCGACGGGAAACTCGGCCACCTGGAATTCCTGCAGGTGCTCTGCGAAGACGAAATCGCCCGCCGCGAGACCGCCGCCCTGGCACGGCGAATACGGCGCGCCCGCTTCGAACAAGCCAACACCTTCGAGGACTTCGACTTCGCCGTCAGCCCCAAGTTGCCCGCCGCGATGCTGCGCGATCTGGCCGCACTGCGCTGGCTCGACGCCGGCGAATCGGTGATCCTCTACGGACCCGTCGGAGTCGGCAAAACCCATGTAGCACAAGCACTCGGACACCAAGTAGCTCGACGCGGCGGCGACATCCGCTTCGTCAAATGCTCCCGAATGCTCGCCGACCTCGCCGGCGGTCACGCTGACCGCACCATCGGCCAACGCATGCGCGAATACACCCGCCCCCTGGTCCTCATCGTCGACGACTTCGCCATGCGCGAGCACACCCCCACCCAAAGCGACGACCTCTACGACCTGGTCTCCGACCGCGCCATCGCCGCCAAGCCGCTGATCCTGACCAGCAACCGCGCCCCCAAGGATTGGTACCCGCTGTTCCCCAACCCCGTCGTCGCCGAATCACTGCTCGACCGGCTGATCAACACCAGCCACCAAGTCCTCATGGACGGCCCCTCCTACCGGCCCCGCAAGCGCCCCGGAGTCACCACCACCTGACACCGACCGCCAACCCCGCTACCCTCACCACCAGCAGCTCCCAACCTGGGGAATTACGTGACGACTACCCCTGGGGAATTACGTGACCGTCGACACGAAATCTCTGCCGCCATCATCGTGACGCAGCAAGGACCAAAGACGAGGCCACAGAACTCAGCAGGCTGCGCGTTGCCCAACTGGGCATCCTCGACGACGGCCGGATTCCGCCGAGACTATTTTGAGCCCCGTGGACTTCTCGATCATCAGCACCTCACTCGGCGCGCTGGGCATCGGCTCGCTGATCACTCAGTATCTGCTGTCCAGCCGGGAGCGTCGAGAAATACGCTGAGGTGTACTCAAACACCTCGCAGAGGTTGAGGAGGCGAGATGGGCGGGCGGCCCGGATGAGGTCAACTACCGCCTGTTCCGGAAATCTCTTCATGAATTAGAGACTGCGGCTCTTGTTGCACATCTCCCCCAGCGAGCAGTGCACCACTACATTGTATTCGCGCAGGCGGCCCGGTCAGCCACTCAGGAATTCGCCGATACACATGGCTACGACGAAGAAGTCGGCCCAGTATTGTTCAACCCCCTGGGCGAGGTGGTCACGACCTCGGCGCAGGTCGTAACCCGGCTAGCCTGATCTCCGCTGTTGGGCAGAGTCGGACTGTCTTGGCGACTCAAAAAGCTACGTGAACGAGCCACAACATGCGATACCGACGCGTTGGGCTACATCACCGGCGCACAAAGGTTATTCGGCGACCTGTAGGGTCTCGTGCTGCGTGTCGTGTGCCGGGCGAATGACCTGGTGATATGCCGAGGCTCTCCGTTAGTGTCAGCTGGTTTCTGCCTCAGATCCCTGTCATTTCCACACTGAGTCTGTTTTCCATGCTGCCCGTGGACGTCTGGCCTGGTGTTGAGTTCGGTGTTTCAGATCACCTTGCAATCTGGTTGATGGCGTTGCCGTTCGATGTGGGCAGATCCTTGCTTGCCTATTTTCGGTCGAACGGAATCACTTCTAGTCGATAGGTTTCAGGCGTAGGGATTGAGTCTGCGTTCGTTGGTGCGCGGCCAGGAAGTCGTCGACGATGCGGGCGCAGTCGTGTGCGGTGATGGATCGCAGGCCGGTCATTCGTGCGAACGCGAGTGGTCCGATGAGCTGGCACAGCGCAAGATCCGGGTCCAGGCCGTCGAACTCAGCAGCGGCCTCAATGTCTTGCAGGATGGCGTCGAAGGGCTGCCGGTATTGGTTGATGACCCGCGCTCGCAGCGCCTGCGGGGCATGTTCGGTGCTGGCGTGATCGATTGTGGTCGGGCCCAGGGCGAGCCAGGCCAACATGGTGATGTGGGCTGGGGCGTCGGCGAACAGCGCGGCCTGCCGGGTGAGCAGTTCGATGAGCCGTTCGCGCAGTGTCCCACTGGCCGGCGCGGGCGGGGTCACTTGAGGTAAGAGTCGCTCGAAGGTGGCCGCGAGCAACTGCGATGAGCTGCCGAAATGGCGGTAGAGGGTGGTGCGGGCCACCTTGGAAGCTTTGGTGACTGCCTCGATGGTGACGGCTTCGATGCCACCGCTGCTGAGCAGCGCGGTCGCGGCGTCGAGCAAGCGGTTGCGCGACCGGGTCCGGCGGGGGTCGATATCGTCGTCATCAGGGGCCGGCGGTACCTGCTCGCTGCTCACACCCACTCACCTCGCTGCATTCCAGATTCCCGACCAATTGTGCGCGCCCCCGCGCGTAGCGCGTACCGTACCAACAGTAGCGCAGCGAAACTATGTGTACCGAAGGTGTCGTTGATGGCTGATCACTTACCGCATCAAGACGTCGCGTCCGGCCGCACGGACGCGGCACGGCCCGAGTTGCTGCCCGCACATACCCCAACGTGTATGGGTTGCGGGCCGCAGAATCCGCACGGTCTGCAGCTGGTGGCTTACCGCAGCGGCGACACGGTGTACGCGGACGTGACCTTCGACGAACGCCACATCGGGGCGCCCGGTCTGGCGCACGGCGGGGCGATCGCCGCCGCCTGCGACGACGTACTGGGGTTCGCGCTGTGGATTGCCGGCGCGCCCGCTGTGACACGCAGCCTGACCGTCGAGTATCTCCAGCCGGTCGTGCTGCATCGATCCCACCGCATCACCGCGCGCATCGCCTCCCGGGAAGGCCGCGTGCTGGACATCGGCGCGACCGGCACCGACCCCGAGGGGCTCACCCGATTCACCGCAAGAGCGGTGTTTGTCGTGGTCGCCGTCGATCACTTCGCCGCCTATGGAGATGTAGCCGCGTTCGAACATCTTCTTCGGCTGCTCGGGGACACCGGGGCGCCGAGCGATCCGGGGTCCTGACCCGAAGCCCATAACGATATTGTTAGTAGCGCAGCGCTACTTGTCGTACCATTTCAGTGCAGACCGGTTGGGCGTCGACGGAGGTGCGTGATGTACGCCACGTGGATCGAAGGTTGCACCGTGCAGCGGATGTCGTTGCAGGGTGATCTGGTGTTGAGCTTCGATGACGCCAACGAGGTGGTCATCAGTTGCCTGCTGTGGCTTGCGCTGCCCGCTAGCGGTGAGTTTCCGGCCGAGGAAGTGCTCATCGATCCGCGTGAGGTCGCCGCCCACCAACGTCCGCTACTGGATCTGGCGGGTGCCGTGTGCACGAAGGCATGCCACGACGATTCCGGTCGGCTGCACCTGAGCTTCTCCAACGGCCTGCGTATCGAAGTCAGTGCCCATGAGCGCGCCACCGCCTGGGAGCTCTACGGCAAACACCACGGTTACATGGCGTGCCTGCCGCACGGCAGGGTCAAGGTGGTCCGTCATGACATCCCCGACGACGAGGACGACGATTCCGGTGCAACGACCCCCAACTAAGGATCGTCGTCGTCGACGGCCAGGCCCTTGTGGCCAGTGCCAGCAACTTGTATGGGCGCAGGCACGGTGAGTGTCGACAACCCCGGCGGTGCGGGCACAGTAACCATGCCCCGCCGGCCCCGCAACGGCGTGGCCGATCCGGGCGAATCCAGTGAGTACAGCAGCCGGCTAGCGGCACTGGCCGGGTTCACGGTGCGCCATAAAGCACTGGTCATCGGCGGCTGGATCGCCGTCGCCATGCTGCTGGCGCTGGTGTTCCCGCAGCTGGAAACCGTGGTCCGGCAGCAGTCGGTGAACCTGATTCCCCGCGACGCGACGTCGTTTCAGACCGTGGACCGGATGAGCGCGGCCTTCGGGGAACAGGGCTCCAAAACGATGCTGGTCGTGGCGATGGAAGACCCCGACGGCTTCACCGCGCCGGTGCGCAACCGCTATGAGCAGTTGGTGGTGCAGCTGCGCGCCGATAGCGACCATGTCTTGCTGGTTCAAGATCTGCTCGCCGACCCGGTCACTGCGGCGCATGCGACCAGCTCGGACGGCAAAGCCTGGTATCTGCCGGTGGGTGTGGCCGGCACCCTGGGTGACCCCAAGGCTGCCGAATCCGTCCAAGCCGTGCGCGACATCGCCGCCGGCGTATTCGCCGGTTCACCGACGATCGTGCACGTGACGGGCCCGGCGGCAACCTTCAACGACCAGATCGCCGCCGCCGAACACGACCTGCTGCTGATCTCGATCGCCACCGCCGCGCTGATCGCACTAATCCTGCTGATCGTCTACCGGTCGGTGTTCACCGCCTTGCTGCCCCTGCTGGTGATCGGGGTCAGCCTGGCCGTCGGCCGTGGTGTGCTGTCTGCCCTCGGCGAAAGCGGCATGCCCGTCTCGCAGTTCACCGTGGCGTTCATGACGGTGATCCTGCTCGGCGCGGGCACCGACTACACGGTGTTTTTGATCAGCCGGTACCACGAACAGCGCCGCGCACACGTACCCGCCGATCAGGCCGTCATTCATGCCACCGCCAGCATCGGGCGCGTCATCCTGGCCTCGGCGGCCACCGTTGCGCTGGCCTTTTTTGCCATGGTCTTCGCCCGCCTCAGCGTTTTCGCTGGGCTCGGTCCGGCCTGCGCGGTCGCCGTGCTGGTCGGATTCCTGGCCACTGTCACCTTGCTGCCGCCGGTGCTGGCGCTGGCCGCCCGCCGTGGAATCGGCGAGCCGAAATCCGATCGAACCCGCCGCTACTGGAACAGTGTGGCTGTCGCGGTGGTCCGCCGGCCGGTGCCGCTGTTGGCCGCGAGCCTAGTCATCCTCGTGGCCCTCGCGGCGGTCGCGACCACGATGAAGATCAGCTACGACGACCGCAAAGGCCAGCCCGCCACCACTGCCAGCAACCAGGGTTACCAACTGCTGGATCGCCACTTCCCCAAAGACGTCGTCATCACCGAATTTCTCGTCGTGGAAAACCCCGACGATATGCGCACCAGCAAAGGGCTGGCCGACCTCGACGAGATGGCCTCCCGAGTCGCCCAAGTACCCGGGGTCACCAAAGTCGTCGGCATAACCCGCCCTACCGGCACCCGCCTCGAACAAGCCCAACTGTCCTGGCAGAACAGGCAGATCGGCGACAAGATGGCCGACGCCGTGTCCGACGGCGACGCCCGAAAAGGCGACCTCGCCCAACTCACCGACGGCGCCGATCAACTCGCCGGTGGCCTGGCCCAGCTCGATGCCGCCCTGCACGCCATCTTGACCCCGCTGTCGGGCGTACTGGCCCGCGCCCAATCCGGTGACACCCTGCTGTGGTCATCTCGACCGTTGCTGCAAGAACTTTCGGCCACCGCACCCACCATCGACCAAGCCATCCAGTCCGGCCCCGGACTACGGACACGGGCGGGTCAAGCCGAAACCGCCCTCGCCGTGCTGGCCCCTCTCGTCGATGGCCTCAACAGTTCGGGATGGTGTGCCACCACGCCGCAATGCGCGCAAATCCGTGACCAGGTCCAGATCCTGGTGAGCTTGCGCGATAACGGATTCTTCACCGAAGTCGCCACCCTCGGCGACCGCTACAACCCCGACACCGACGCCACCATTGCCGGCACCCTCTCCGACATCCAAACCGCCGCCGCAGCGCTCGACAGGGCCTTCGGAGCCCCAGGGGCTCCTGCGGATGATCCGGCCGGCACCATCGGACGGCTTCAAGGCGGCATCAGCCAACTCGCCGCCGGGGCGCAGGCGCTGGCCGCCGGTGTGCACGCCCTAGCCGACAGCAACATCGAAATGCTGGCTCGGATGGGCCAGGTCGCCGCCCAACTGCAGAACTCGGCCCGCGCCAGCGCCGACTCCGACGCGGCGAGCGGTTTCTACCTGCCCAGCAGCGCCTTCGACAATCGTCAATTCACCGACGTCGCCAAACAGTTCATCTCACCCGATGGCAAAACCGCCCGCTTTGTCGTCGAATCCAACTACGACCCCTACAGCGCGCAAGCGATCACACTCGCCCACCAGATCGTCGAAACCGCCGACGCCGCCCGCCCGAACACCACCCTGGCCAACGCCACTATCGCCGTTGCCGGGTTTCCCGCCGTCAACTCCGACATCCAGCGGCTGCTGTCGGCTGACTTCACTCAAATGGCCATCAGCACCCTGGTCATCGTCGGACTCATCCTCGTCCTGCTTTTGCGCGCCCTGCTCGCCCCGCTGTACCTGCTGGGGACGGTCGTGCTGAACTACCTCGCCTCATTGGGCATCGGCGTCCTGGTCTTCCAATGGGGACTCGGCTACGAAATCGCGTGGCCCGTGCCGTTGCTGGCGTTCATCATCCTGGTAGCCGTCGGCGCCGACTACAACATGCTGCTCGTCTCACGGTTGCGGGAGGAATCCAGACACAACATTCGCGTCGGGGTACTGCGCACCGTCGCCCGCACCGGTTCGGTCATCACCTCGGCCGGAATCATCTTCGCCGCCAGCATGTTCGGACTGATGTTCGGGTCCATCGCGATCATGATCCAAGTCGGCCTCGTCATCGGCTGCGGGCTCCTGCTCGACACATTCCTCGTTCGCACCCTCACCGTCCCCGCCATCGCCACACTCCTCGGCGAAGCCAGCTGGTGGCCCCAACACAACCGACGATCAACAACCACACACCGATAACTCCACAACCAGCTGGGACAGGCGGACATCACGCCGGGCTTCAGCGAGCCGCCGCTCACGCCATCAGTGCAACCAACATTCGTCCCCCACACATGCATCTACATGACATGACACCACCGCTGAGAAAATGACATCAGCGGTGGGCCCAACACGACCTTCCAGCGCCCTTGGGAGATTCCTGATCCGACATGAACTCGCCCTAGTCGAACCGTCTCGATTCTTTAGTTCCGAGACGCCCCCACGGACCGATCCCTCCCACCGCGTATTCACAGGTGAAAATTCTCGAAAGTTGTCTCGTATCAGAACAGTGACTGACGGACTTTCGAGATACGATAATGGGCATGACCGTCGTAACCGCCCAGACCACCGGCCAGCTGTTGGGCTACGCCCGGGTGTCCACCGGGCACCAGTCCCTGGATGCCCAGGCTGACGCGCTCACCGCCGCCGGTGTCGATGCAGACCGCGTCTACAGCGACAAGCTAACCGGCACGTCGACCAAGGAGCAGCGCACCGGCCTGGCCGGACTGCTGAACTACGCCCGGCCCGGTGACACAATCGTGGTCGTCGGGATCGACCGGCTGGGCCGCAGCGCCGCCGAGGTCATGTTGACCATCAAGGACCTTCTGGACAGTGAGGTGGTCATCCGGTCGCTGCGCGAAGGGGTGGACAGCTCCACTCCCACAGGCAGGGCTGTCCTGGGCATCATGGCCAGCCTCGCCGAGCTGGAGCTGGAGCTGGGTCGAGAGCGTCGAGATGCGGCTAAGGCTGCGCGCAAGGCCCGCAACTTACCCATCGGACGGCCTCGGGCGCTGTCCCCCGACCAGATCGCGCTGGCCGAGCGGATGCGTGCCGCAGGCGAGCCGGTGCCCGAGATCGCCAAAACCCTCGGTGTCAGCCGCCCCACGATGTACCGACTGCTGGCCGAAAAGGGCTAACTTGCCCCTGCCAGGCACTGAGGACCCCGCAACGGTCTGCAGCTACCGGGCCACCTCAGGCGCGGGTGTCATCTAGGTCATCGACCGTTGCTGGGATTGCCGGTTCGCCAGTCGGGTCTAGCCGAACACGCGCCAGGTAGTTGCCACCAGGTCCGGGCGCGCCTGCAGTCGCAGGTCTCAGCGCAGCTAGATCGAGAAGGTTCGGTATCCCTTCCACCTCGCCCCAGGCCCATCCGCAAGCCGCGTCAGGGTGCAGTGCCATCGCCCGCCGGATATCTTCGATATGCCGTTGGTGTTCCGCAGTCACGGTGAAGGCATCGGCGACTATCCACACACGCAGGCCCGAGCTGAGTGTCATTCGGCCTACGTCCCCGATGACGTTGTTGATCGCCAATCCAGCATCAGGTTCCCCGAGGAGTACGTAGAACCGGAGATGCTCCGGCGGTGTCGGGGCCGGAAACCATAGAATCGGGCCGCCATCACTTGGGCGACGCTCATTGAACGGGGCCGTGAAAGTGATGGCGGGAGTTAGGATTGCCGCCGCAAGTCTCCAGCCCGGCCACCGGTCGGCAGGAACATCCCAACGGGCCAAAACTCGGTCGGAGCCCTCTGGCAGATGGCGGGCGGCGGCTTGGGTCGTCAATGCCATGCGCCACCTTCTCGGGTGAAGGCTCAGCTTCATATCCTTCATCATCGAACGCGTCCCGATGTAGATGTCGTCGCTGTTTTTCGCCCCAGTCACAACCCAGGTCAGCGAACGGCGGCCATCAGGACACCCGGCTGCCCAGCGGATCGTGCCAGGACCTTCTAGGTAGATGGGGTCAGGCGGTATCAGCACTCGGCCGAGTATGCCTGCAGGCGGCGACAGAATTGATCAGGTTGCGTCGTCAGACTGCGGGCCGCCGTCGGCGGGGTGGGGCAACTTCCCGGGTATCCCGAGTTCGACCCCAGGGAGCAGACTGCGTCCATAGTGCAGACCCAACGGCAGGCCTAGAACCACGCCAACCTGATCGGGAGGATCGCCGACTTGTTGCGCGGTCCATATCAGCCAACAAGAGCGGCGACATGGCATGGCCTCCTGGGCCAAGAACTTTACGCACCTGATGGACCAGCGGACGGCCGTGCGCACCTTCGGTAGCGCACAGTGAGTTGCTGGCAGGATAATCCGAATGCCGGTCTGTCAGCACGATTCTGCGATAACCCCGCGCCTTCCAGAACGTCACCGGCGGGCATCCCTCATCCGGCTCGTGGATCGGGTCAGCTGATGTCTGAGGTCGCCGCCGAACAGATCGAACAAAAATGGCGGGAGTACGCAGAAGCGGTCGAAGCGTTGGCGGCGCGGGTCGGGGACCCTGACGACTTTCCGGTGGAGTCAAGCAGTTCGTTGGCGGGGGACGACGCCAAGTCTCACCCGTTTGAGGTCAGCCTTGCGTTGCGTCACATCATCAATGCCTCCGTTGACCAGCTGCACGGTGTGAAGGTGGTGGTGAGGGACGCCAACTACCAGCACCTGGCGGTGAGTAACACTCTTGTCCGGGCAGCCTTGGAGAACACCGCGACTGGACTGTGGATCTTGGGCCCCAAAGCCCGACCTGAACGGATCGAGCGTGCACTGCGCTGGCATGCTAGGAACTATCACGACTTCGCGAATTATGTGACTTCTTCGGGCTCTTCGGCAGCGGACATGTTGAAACGCAATGCTGGCAATCTGGATCTGATCGGCGATGTCGCGGAACGTTTGGGGATCAACGCGAAACGCGCCAAGTCGGGGTTTAAGGTCACCGAGCCGATTAAGGGTGGCGCGCAGTACACCGACTTGCCGGTGTACAGCGATTGGCAGATCACGTCAGGGTTCGCGCATGGGCGACCGTGGGCACATCACGGGTTCTTACACCGCGAGCAGGTCGACAGCGGCGCGGACGGTCACCCCGTCTATCGGATGACCGCACGCAAGGACATCACGCTCTACTTCGCCGTGCAGGCATTGCACCTTTTGGGCGAGCTTCTTCGGTTGCGAGATCGACGTGCCGGTCTGGCGATGCCGCCACGGCCGGACGGACTGCCAGACCATGAACCGAAAGCGCGACAGCCACGCGGCTGATCCCCAGCGAGCCCTGGGCCACCCGGGACTTCGTTAGCTGCGTGCGGGGCTGGCCGCTGTTGCCGCGCACGGGCGCAGGGGCCGCCGTCCCCACGACGCCACGTCTTAACAGGCCCCAGAGATCAATGACGTTGTGGGAGCCAGGTATCGGACTAGCCGCCGGGTAGTTGGTATGCAAGGGGCGCAAGGATGAAATTGGCCGTCGCTCATACGAGGTCCAATGTAAAGGATCTCCAATTTCATCCTTGCATCCCTTGCACTTCCACCATCCCGCTGGTCAGGACCGTTTTGCCCGCTCCGCCCACCCCTCCTCTACAGCTTCTCCACCCTCGTCGACCCGGAAGCCGACCCCGAGCATCGCCATGGTCCGCTTCGGTAGCGGAGCGCCCGTAGGTTGGCCGGAGACCCTGCTCGGTCTCCGAGACAACCCCTCCCGGCTAGTGGAGACCTGGCCCTTGCGCACCCCAGCCTTGTCAACATCCTCGTGACCGAGGAACCGTGAGGTGAACGTCTGCGCGGTCCACTGCCGATGCTTCGCGTCCGCCGACCAGGAGGTGAAGTCGTCGAACAAATCCCCCGTCGGCACCCACTGCTGTGGGTCGAAGACCAGGCGTTCAGTGATGTAGCGGAGCATCACGTCCGACTGTTCACGCCACTGAGCCGTGGCCTCGGTGACGCTTCTCGGGTCTGCTGACATGGCCATGTCATTGGCATACCAGCGCCGTGCACCTTCGACCAGCCAGGCCAGCACGGCCTGCTGCTGCTCCGTCCCGCCCTCGACCCTTCCCCGCAGGCCCGGATCTCCCAACCGGTCGTCGGGCCCCAGCCTCTCCCCCGCCTTGCGGTAGGTGTACGGAAAATCCAACATCACCAGCCGCCGCCACGTTCCGTGGTCCGACTCGTCGACCTTCGGAAAGTAATTCGTCGTGATGACCGCACTGTGAGTCGGCTTCCAGGAGACCGAGTCCTTGCCGATATGGCGAGCGGTCATCTCGCCGGTGCCTTGGATGTCCTTGAGGCGTTTAACGTTGATGTGCTGGTCGGGGAACTCCTCCATGACGGCCAGCCTGGCCCCACAAAGCTTCATCATCTCGGTGGGATGATCACTCGGCCTGGCCAGCAAAATCCGCTCGGGCATGGACACCATGTAGTCGCCGCCGAGTGCACCCCGGACGCCGTCAACGATCGTGGTCTTCCCATTCGATCCGCCGCCCTTCAGGACGAGCAGCCTGTCGTCCGGCACCGGGTGGCCCGTTATGCCCTGACCTAGCCGTTCCTGTAGCCAGACTTCACACTCGGCGTCCGGCAGGGCCTCCAATGCCTTATCCCAGTCCTCGTGCACCGCGTAGGGCACATAGTCGACGTCGATGACCTTCGTCAGGTACAGCTCGCGGCCGTGCGGACTCAGCTCACCGGTGCGCAGGTCAACCACGCCGTTGCCTACGTTGAGCAGGTCCGGATGATCATCGAAGCGGATCGACTGTGACTCTTTCGCGCTGACCATCCTTGCCACCCCGGCGAGACCCTCGATGCGGCTCCTGGACAGCAGCCCGGAGATCTTCTGCAGCCGGTTGTGGTCGGCACCGGCGAGCGCGCCACCCCGATGCAGCTCTATCAGTGCACTACGGACCTCGTCAGCGACGATCGGGTCCTTAGTCCGCGTCCACCGCCGCCCGTCATAGTGCATCCATCCGAACTCGGCGGTCCACTGGTAGTCCTGCAAGCTCTCCCGATAGATGCGCTCACCTAGATAAGCGTCCTCCAGCCGATCAGTGGTGTCGATCTCCCCGCTGTCGGACCGCTGAACGTCGACGCTCTCGGCCCAGTACTCGGAGTCGGTCTGCCCTGCGTCTCTGTCCCGACCTCCGCACTCTCGCAGGGCTTCCTCGTCACTCTTGGCTTCTGCCCTGCGGATGGCCTCTTGCAACTCGGGCGCTCCCTCGTCGACCCGAAGCTCTCGGCCCAAGTCATCAACCGTGAACCTGCCCAGGACGACATCCCGGCCGCGCCCGTAGTCGCTCTCGGTGATCCGCCCGCACCGGTGAGCGCAGGCCAACCGGATGAAGCAGCTCAACATCCAGTGATGACGACCATTGACCGCCTCGGTCTTCCAGCCCTCGATCATCGACAGGACGTACGGGTGGGTGAGCATCCCGTAGCGCCAGTCTCCGGCCTTACCCGCGACGGTCGCGCCGTCACCGCTGCCGGGTCTACTCTTCGGGGCCTCAGCCGGGATACCAGCCTCATCCAGGGCGTTCTCCACCCACTCCAGCGTGAGCGGTTCAGGTATGCCCAGCGGGGACTCCACCAGCTCAACCAGGCCCGGCTGGTCTGGCCGCTTTCTGTTGTATGACCCCGGCCAACGCAGGACCCGACTCATGTCGCTGACGTTGTCGACCTTGACACCATGCCGTGCTGCGACGTGGTCCACCAGCCGCTGGAACCGCCGCAGCCCGTTCTGCGCCCGCTCTCTGGCCGCGTTATCCTTCCACGGCTCCTCGGGGTTGAGCTTGAATCGCCAGGCGGGGTCGCCCACGTCGAGCAACCAATACGGGTGCAGTCCACCGCTGCCGGAGTCCACCAGCGCGATGGGGTTGGCCCCCAACATCTCGCTGACCTCCTTGACGATCATTAAGGCCTGGTCGACATCAACGCAGGCACCGTCCTTGCCGACGTCAAGGTCCGCCCAGAGCGCGACGCACCGGGTCACGTCTTCCGCCCTCCCCCGTCCACCGCGCACATGCCTACCGATGGGGTTGACCCCGAACCAGACGTTTGCGTCATTGATGTGTTCGGCAGCAACCCGGGCAGCGTCACTACCGCTGGTCAGTTGGGCCATGAAGTTGCGGTCGGGGCGCTGCCAGCACACGCTGACGTGCTCGTCCTGCCGGATGCCAAGCAGCTCCAAAAGCGGGGCACCTGAACCACCGACGACACTAGCGGCCATCACATCGAGTACGTCATGCTCATCCTGGTCGTTAGGCTGGCGGTTCTCCTCGGTGACCCCGTCGCGCTCCTCGCCGGGGTTGCTGTTCTCCACCATCAGCCGATCACCTCAGCGCTGCGAACAGCCCCAGAATCGATGCCCTCGGCGCGCGGGGCATGCCGGACCTGGCCTTCGGGTACGGCCGACGCCTTACCGTGAGCTTCTGAGATGACTTTTTGGCATATGGCTTCCTGGGCGCGGATAAAGTCCTCGACGGCGGAGCGCCGGTAGCAGACCTTGCCCGCAATCATCAGGTGCGGCGGCCAGGAACGACCTTCCTTGCGCTTGCGGCGCTCCGTGCTGTCGGAGACGCCGAGCCATTCCAGTAAGACCTGTCGGCTGATGATGTTGCATTGGGTGTCGCTCATCGTGATCCTCCGTCGGCCTGCGGTGGCCGTAACCGGATGGAGGCTTTGACCCCATCTACGCCTTGTGACCGACTCGGAACGTGTTTGACAGGGTCTGAATGCGAACGCCCGATCGCTGCACGATGCGCTCAACTTGGTGACTCGAAGCCCAACGGCAGGTCGGGTCTCGTTACGAAAAACAAGCCAGGCGGTCGAACTTGCTCACGCCGGAACCCTCGCCCCCGAGGTCCTGTGCGGGTGCTACCCAAACAATTGAGCGCCGAATCCGCCACGCGCACGCGGGGCACCGTAGCCGGGCCTCCTGATCGATGGTGGTGAGAATCACCGGCACTCGACACCACCCTCAGCCTCCCTGCGACAGAAGTCCGACAATCCGTTGGCGGACTTGCGTAGTCATCGGGGGAGCCTTATCTAGGGCATCCTCGATGGCCTTGACAAGGCGTTCCTCCTGCATAAGCCGCCGAGCGTCTACCAGCTCTGGGTCATCGCCAGGCCGGGAGCGAGTCAGCGCAGCATAGCGCGCTCGATGTCGCTGAAAGTCCCTGGCAGACAAGGGTTTCTCCTGGAAAGATGAAGAGAGAGAACGCAATGACTTTTTGCGTGCCGGTCTCATCTCAGCGCCCGGTTACTCAACGTCCGGGCGGTCCGCCGCAGCCCCGCTGCACTTGTCAGCCTTGGCGTGACCCCTTCAAGCTTGCTGCCCAGTGTAAGCAGCTTCCGGCCGTCGCAGCAACCCCGATAATCTCGCTAAAACATCTACTGCCAGCGTATTTAACCTCTATAGGTCGACTATAGCAACGCTATAGGACGGCTGAATTCCGTTTGGTAGACCACCGGTATTCGATAGCCGGGGCGGCTGACCAGCGCAAACCTCTTCAGCGCCAGTTGATCTCAACGAAGTCAGGATCGAAGTTCCTCACGCCCTTGCGGACTGGGTTCACGACCACCTCGAACAGGGAGTTGACGATTTTTCCTCTGAGGTCGGGCGATGCGGCCAGCCAGCGCTCGACCAGCTTGTCGGTGTCCAACGCGGCCGGGTCATCTTCCCCGGCCAACAGCGCGAGCGCCGGAGGGCTCGCTACAGCATCGGCCAGGCGGCGGTCGATCGCGTCAATCTCGGCGGTGAGCACGGCAGACTCGCGTTCCACTGCGGCCATGTCGAGCACCCCTGTTCGGAGCAACGTGGCCAGCTGATCCTTAGTCGTAGCCTTGGCTTCCCGCTCAGCTCGCAAACCGTCGAAATCAACACCGTCTTGGCCTCGACGAAGGTCCGCACCTAAACCGTGGCGCTCCAGATAACCGAGCACCACTCTCTCGACATAACCATCCAGTGCCGCCTGATTGCGGCCCACATGCGCACCAGGGCGGCGACAAACGTATGCCGCTGGCCGGTCCCGACCGTGCGGGCGGGCGACGTACAACGGCCCCTTGCACAGGCCACACCGGGCAATACCGGACAACATGTGCCTGCGCTCGAACGCCACCGCGTTGCGCCGTTCCGGGTCACGCAAGAAGGCCCAAAGTCCTCGCCAGATACCTTCGTCGATGATCGGCTCCCATGCGCCCTGCCCGATGATCTCGCCACGGTGGACCCGCAGCGCAGCGAGTCGCGCGTTGGTCAGGACCCGACGGACATGAAGGTTCGTCCACTGCGCACCACGCACCGTCGTCACCCCTGACGCGTTCCACTCGCGGGCAACGGCATGCAGCGACTTGCCCGCAAGGACGTCCGTCGCCGCATGGCGCAGCATTGTGGCTTCCGGCTCCAGGGGTACACCGGTCTTGTCGTAGCCGAAGGGCCGCGATCCGGTCGAACACCACCGTCCGGCCAGAGCATGCTCCTTGTTGGCCAACTTGCGCCGTTCGGCATGGTGCTCCGACTCCTGCCGCGCCACCGACCCGAGAATGCGTCCGATCATCCGCCCGGCCGAGGTGGAGAGGTCCAAGTCGCCAGAACTGACTGTCTGAATCTGGATACCACCGCCCTCCGCCACATCGATGATGCGCTCCAGATCCTTCATCGAGCGGTACAACCGGTCGATGTGCCAAACGATCAACACCGAGAAATCGCCCGCCGCCATGGCGTCGAGCAGCTTCTCGAAATCAGGTCGCGCACGCCCCGAGTACGCACTGACGTCGTTGTCGCGGTAGGTGGCAACAAGTTCGTGCCCTCCGGAATCCGCAAGCTCACGGCACTCCTTGAGCTGTCGATCAGCGCCGACCTGCTCACCGGTCAGATCTCGGGAGATCCTCGTGTAAATGGCACACCGCATGGCTACCAGCGTATCCACTACGTGCCCAAAGATCGAAACTCTTTGTCTACAACCACTTGCACACTGTGCACGCGATCGCGTCCTGCAACGCGGCCGAGGTCGCGATGGGGATGTTGATGGAGGCCACCGTGCCGCGCAGCCACCGCTGGATCCCCAAGGCGATGAACGTGGCCTACCTGGCCAAGGCGACGACGTCGCTGCGGGCGACCGCCCGGCTGGACCCACCGGCCTTCAGCGCCATCACTGAAGGCACCGAGGTGGTGGTGCCGGTGAGCATCACCGACAAGGCGGGTGTCGAGGTGGTGCACGCCGACATCACCACCTGGGTGACGCCGGCCTGAACCTCACGCCTCCCCAATTCTCGCCGAGCCGCGGGTCAGCCGCGCACGGTCGCCCAGAAGTCGCACTGGTGCTCGGCGGCGTAGTCGCTGATCATCCGGCTGCCGTCGGTCCGCAGTGACATCCACCGCCGGTCCGGCCCGGTCCCGATCGCTGGCCAGTCAGGTTGGTCGACGGCGATCGGCGCACCGGTCACCACGAACCCGGTCCAGTACTCGACCATCTGATCGGACAACCGGCGCTGGGCGGGGTTCAGTGGCGGGGCGCCGCCGATGTCGAAGAGATAGCGCATCTCGAGTGAATGGGTGGCTCCGATCGGGAACGGCACCTGGTCGTACAACTCCGGGGCCGGGGCGTGCGGGTCGTCGAATTCGTAGCCGTAGACGGGCGCGCCGCCGGCCAGGCCGCGGGCCATCCGGTCGGCCAGGCAGGCGAAGATGTCGTCGGTCGCTGCGGCCGCATAGGCCAGCGAGATGTTGCCGTCGAACCGGGCCGGCGGATAGTGCTCGGCCACCGCGGCGGCGGAGTCGCGGCCGAACGTGTCGCCCAGTTCGTCGGGGTATTCCGCGGCGGTGATCTCCTGGCCGACGCGCAGATACCGCAGCGCGACGAACATGGTGAACTCGTCACGGTTGACGCCGAGCAACACCGGCTTGCCCGCCGGGCCGCCCTCACCCGGGGACTCCCGGAACACCCGCACCGGATCCTTGGGTAGCAGCTCGGTTCCTACCACCGGTCCACTGAGGTGATCCGTGCCGAACCGCGAGTACCACAGCGGTTTGGTCAGCCGATCGGGTGGCAATGCCCGCAGGCACGACGCGATCTCCTCGTCGGGATCCTGCTGGGCCGTACCCCGCTCGCCGCACCCCAGGGACCGGGTGTATTCGCGGCTGATCCGCTGCGCCTCGGGCACCTCGACCTGGGCCTGGCACGGCCCGCTCTGGATGATCGCGGCCCGGAACAGCCCAGCCGAGCCCGCGGCGGCCAGGTGGTCGCAGACCGACATCCCGCCGGCGGACTCCCCGGCGATCGTCACCTTGTCCGGGTCGCCGCCGAACTCGTCGATATTGTCGCGAACCCAACGCAGCGCCGCCTGCTGGTCGGCCAGCCCGTAATTGCCGGGCTCCCCCAGCGCGGGATCAGCCAGGAATCCAAGCGCACCGAGCCGGTAGTTGATGGTGACGACGACGACACGTCCGCGGACGGCAAGCCGTTGCGCGTGGTAGATGTCGCCGGCCCCCCGCATGAAACTGCCGCCGTGGATCCACACCATGACCGGCAGCGGCTCGGCGGCCGAGCCGGTCGGCGTCCACACGTTGAGCGTCAGGCAGTCTTCGCTGATCGGATCCATGTCGGCGGCATCCGGCTGAATGCACCACGGCCCGCGCCTGACCGCGTCACGCACACCCGGCCACGCCGGCATCGGCGCCGGCGACTGCCACCGCAGCGGCCCGACCGGCGGCGCGGCGTACGGGATCCCTTGGAACAGGCGGTGATCCGGGCCGACTGTTCCCCTCACCAGGCCGGAGCCGGTCCGCACCACGTCGGCGTTGAGCGCGACCGCGCGGGCACCCACGCTCGGGTGGGACGCCGCCCCGTCGGAGCGGGCGCACCCGACCGCCACCACCGCGGTCAGCGCCAGTACGACAGCGCCGACCCGCAGGCCCCGGCGGCACGATCCGATCGACATGACCGAAGAGCCTAATCGCGGAGGATCAACGCAAAGTGCCGCCACGACGGCCGGCTATCCGCGACACTGGTTTCAAACCTGACACGTGTCAAAAATGTGGGCGAGGAGCAGGCATGAGCACACCGATAATCGACCAGGCCGCCCGGGTGTTCGTCGACCCCAGCGCCTATGCCGACGAGCCTCGGTTGCACGCGGCGCTGACCCACCTCCGCGCACACGCACCGGTGTCCCTGGTCGACCATCGGCCCTACCGCCCGTTCTGGGCCATCACCCGGCACGCCGACATCATGGAGATCGAACGCGACAACCAGCTGTGGATCAACGCGCCGCGCCCAGTGCTGGCACCCGCCGACGCCGACGACCTGCAGCGCTCCCTACTGGAGTCCGGGATGGGGCTGCGCACGCTCATCCACATGGACGATCCGCAGCACCACAAGATGCGCACAATCGTCTCAGATTGGTTCCGCCCCAAGGCGATGCGGATGCTCAAGACCCGCATCGACGAGCTCGCCCTGCAATACGTCGAGAAGATGGTGCAGCTCGGCCCGGAGTGCGACTTCGTCCAGGAGGTCGCGGTCAACTACCCACTGTTCGTCATTTTGTCGCTGCTGGGCCTACCGGAATCGGATTTCGGCCGGATGCTGCGGCTGACCCAGGAACTGTTCGGCGGCGACGACGAGGAGTACCGCCGCGGCTTGACTCCCGAGGAGCAGCTGCCGGTGCTGCTCGACTTCTTCTCCTACTTCGGGGCGCTGACCGCGGCGCGGCGAGCACAACCCACCGAGGACCTGGCCTCCACGATCGCCAACGCGACCATCGACGGCGCACCGCTGTCGGATGTGGACACCGCTTCCTACTACGTCATCATCGCCACCGCCGGCCACGACACCACCAGCGCAGCGATCAGTGGCGGCCTGCGCGCGCTGATCGAACACCCCGATCAGCGGGAGCGGCTCCGCGGCGACCTGCGCCTGATGCCGACCGCCGTCGAAGAGATCATCCGCTGGGTGACGCCGGTCAAGGAGTTCATGCGCACCGCCACCGCCGACACCGAGGTGCGCGGGGTCCCGATCGCCGCGGGCGAATCGGTCTATCTGTCCTACGTTTCGGCCAACCGCGACGAGGACGTGTTCGACGACCCGTTCGCCTTCGACGTCGGGCGCGACCCGAACAAGCATCTGGCGTTCGGACATGGCGTGCACTTCTGTGTGGGATCCGCCTTGGCGCGCATGGAGATCAGCAGTTTCTTCAGCGCCTTGTTGCCGCGGCTGGAAGCCATCGAACTGGCCGGAGAGCCGCAGCTGGTGTCGACGACGTTCGTCGGCGGCCTCAAGCACCTGCCGATCCGCTACCGGCTGAGGCCCTGACCGCAGAGCAGTGTCGCGGTTCGGTGCGCCAGCATCGCGATCGTCGCGTGCGGGCCACGACTGGTGATCCGCGGCAGCGCCGAGCCGTCGATCACCCACAGCCCGTCGATGCCGCGCACCCGGCACTGCGCGTCGAGCACCGCAGCCTGGTCGTCGTCAGCGCCGATGGGCGCGCTACCGCAGAGGTGCTGCGAGGTCGACCAACGCGGCTCTGCACCAATGTCTTTCACGCCCACAATCTGCTCGACCAGGTCCACTCCGCGGCGCAACGCCACCAGGTCTTCCGGCTCGGTGTCGTAGCGGTGTTCGATCCGCGGCGGCACCTGCGGGTCCGCCGAGACCAGACTTATCCGGCCGCGGGCCCGCGGCGTCATCAGCGCCACCCCGATCTGCGGTGGATCGGGCGCCGTCGCTTCGCCGACCATCGTGGCGAAACCCGTGCTGTATGGCCGGATTTCCAAGTCGTCATGGTGCAGCACCGTCTCCAGCACGGGGCGCCCCGGCGTGCCCGGCCATTCCGCTGCCACCAGCCACTCCGGGTGGTCCGCACAGTGCGCACCGACCGGTAGCGCAGCCCGTACCGGGATACCGGCATCGCGCAGCATTGCCTCCTCACCGACACCGGACAGCATCAACAGATGCGATGATCCGATCGCACCGGCGCACAACATGATTCGATCCGCTGTCAGCGTGATCGGGCCTTCCCGCCCGATCGCGTCCACTGCCACGGCCCGATCGGCTTCGATGGCGACGCGGACCGCCCGGGTCTGGGTGAGCACCGTCAGGTTGTCCCGCGACAGCGCGGGCCGCAGGTATGCCGCGCCCGGGCCGGTACGCACGCCGTCGGCAGTGACGTTGAGCGGAACGGCGCCGGCGCCGGAAACCGTCGTCATCGACGCGTCGTTGAGATCGTCGATCCAGCCGAACCCCGCCCGCTGCACGGCTTCATTGAATCGCTTTGAGCCATCGCTCATTTCATGGACGCGCCGGACGGGTATCGGGCCGGAGTCGCCGTGCTGAGGGCCGTGGAAGTCAAGATCGGTCTCAACCGCGCGAAAAGACTCCAGCACTTGCGGCCACGACCAACCCGCCGGGTAGCCGGCGAAGTCGGCTGGGAGACCTCGGCAGAAATACCCCCCGTTGACCGCGCCGGAGCCGCCGAAAGTCGCGCCCCGGACGATCGTCAGCGCCTTGTCAGAGCCGCTGATGAGCTCGGCGCGGTAGCGGTGCACCAGCCGGCTGGCCGCGCCGATCGGCAACTGCGTCGCGTTGGCGGTCTGCGCTTCCACGATCGGATCTTCCAGCCCGGGACCAGTTTCCACCACCGTCACCGTGCATGCCGGATCCGCCGAGAGCAGGGCTGCCACAATGGATCCCGCGCTTCCAGCGCCCACCACCAGGACATCGCTGTGTATTACCGGAACGGTCAAGGCGGCCTAGCTGCGGATCTGCGGCTTGAGTGCAGCGAGGTTGCGTTCCCGCACCACGCCGCTCCACAGGCCGGCGCCGTATGCCAGATCGTCGACCCGCTTCAGCAGCAGGTAGGCCGGCAGCCCCAGTGGGCGGGAATCGTCCTCACTGCGCGCGTGCCGTAGCCAATCCACCACCCCGTCGGCGACCGCCGCCAGCAGCAGTGCCCGGCGGCATCGCTGTGAAACCAAGGCGGCCAGCAGTGCGACGGGCCAGTAGTGCCGGCACAGGGCCGAGGCGATCTGCAGCCCGGCGCTCGCCAGTCCACGCAACGTCACCATCAGTACGTCTGCCGGCGCGGTGTCTGGGCCCCGCATGGACTTGGCAATCCGGCACCCGGTCAGCGCGGCGATCGCCAACGAGACCAGATAGCCCAGCGCCGAGCCGAGCGCCATCAGCGCCCAACCGGCCAGCGCCCAGCCCGAGATCACCATGGGCGCGGTCTTGTCCGGGTGGCGGGCCGACAGCGGTGCCGCCGATCCACCGTAAAAGGCCTTGCGCGCCACCCAATCCCGTAGCTCCACCCGGTGGTCGTGGGCGACCTGCGCAATCGGCTCGTAGCGCAGCCTGCTGCCCGCGTCCACCAACCGCCAGCACAGGTCGACGTCTTCGCCGGAACGCAGCGCCTCGTCGAAGCCGCCGAGCTCCCGTAGCGTCGTGGAGCGGCAGATGATCGCCGCGCTGGGGACGTAGGCAACCTTGCTGTAGGGAACCACCGGCGCCTCGCAGCCGCCCAGGTCCAGCGACGAACGGATCGCCTCGTATCGCGCGATGAGGTGTCCGCTGTCGGCCATACTGACGATCCGAGGGGCTACCAGTGCCACGGCCGGGTCGCAGAAGTGCCCCAGCAGTGCCTCCAGCCAGCCCCGGCGCGGCACCACGTCGGAATCCAGGAAGGCCACGAAGTCCGTCGTGCAGGCCGCCAACCCGGTGTTGCGCGCGGCCGCCGGCCCCCGACTCTCCGGATGGCGCAGCACCTGTACCTCGCAGCAGTGCGCTGCGGTCAGATCCTCCTGGCGGATCGGGACCTGTGACCCGTCATCCACCACCACCACACGCAGACCGCGCAGCGCCGCTATCAACCGTTGCAGTCCGATGATATTGTCGCGCACCGGAATAACCACCGTCACGTCCCGATACGATGGCCCGCCGGCCGGGCGCGGGTGGGCCACGGTGGCGTCGAGCAGGGTGCGGGCCAGTTGTGCGCTGACGGCGTCGCGTACTTCCAGGCGGCCGTCCGACAACATTCCCTGGGCGGCCGGCGCCAGCCGCAGCAGCCGGGTCGGCGAACCGCCCAACAGGGTGGATCCGCGTCCCAGAACCCGCACCTTCCGGTCGACCTGCACGGCGAAGCCGTCCGGCAACCGGGCCGCGGTCATCGCAGCATCCCGTCCGGCCCGGGCGCCCAGGCGTCAAGGGCCGTCAGGCCGGCGTCGGCCATCTCGCCGAAGAGCCGCTGCCCTTCGCCGGCGGTGGCGGTGGTCGGGTCGCCGAGCACCCCGACGGCGCTCACGGCGGCGACACCGCCGGCGCGCATCGCGGGCAGCAACTGCGCCAACGGAGCGCTGTTACCCGGCCGCGCCCGGTCGAATCTCACACTGTCGGGCGAAAGATGAAGCAGCAGAGACGTTTCGGTGTGCCCCGCGTGGGCATCAGCACCCGGGGCGGCACACGGTAGCCAGGCGACGTCGCGGCCTTCGAACCGCAGCCGGCCTACCGCCTCGACCACCGCGGGCACATTGCCGCCGTGGCCGTTGACGAAGACCACGCGCTGCGCCCAGCAACAGGCGGAACGGCCGTACTCCAGCAACAGCTGGATCAGCACCTCGGTGCCGATCGAGATGGTTCCGGCAAAGCTCTGATGCTCGCCGCTGGCGCCGTAGGCAATGGCCGGCGCGACCGCCCAGCCGTGTCCCGTCCCGGCTCCCGCCAACCGCTGCGCCAGCTCCTGGGCGAGTGCTTGCGCGACCCGGGTATCGGTGTCCAGCGGTAGGTGCGGACCGTGCTGCTCGGTCGACCCGACCGGGACCAGAAGCCCCATCCCCCGCCCCGGCAGCCGGCTCTGTAGTTGGTTCTGCAGCTCGTTCGAGGTCGAACTACCGAGCTCGCCGCCAACCGCCATCGGACGATGGTAAGCGAATTCACCTGTCGTACACCAGTTGTTGACGAGGACGGCCGCGGTAAATTTTTCGCTCCGGGGCCCGAAACGGTCCCGTGTGATCACGTCCGTCTCGTCCGCCACGGGCGTATCAGGACCGGCCCGGATTTCCCAGGTGGGCACGCCGGTCGGACGAGCGGCGTGGCCGCCGCCATCCGGCTAGACGTCGGCGGTGGGCACCCCGAGCGCCCGGGCGAATCCACCCGGAATCAGAATGTCGTCCGCCGACAGATCGTGCACCGAGGCCCGGCCGAGGCCCATCAGGGCCGAGTCGATGCCGCCCCGAAGGATGTCCAGGACGTTCTCCACCCCGGACTGTCCGGCGGCGCCCAGACCCCACAGGTAGGCGCGTCCGATCATCACCGCGCGCGCCCCCAGCGCCACCGCCTTGACGACGTCGCTGCCGCGCCGGATACCACCGTCCAGCAACACCTCGATCTGGCCGCCCACCGCCTCGGCGATGGCCGGGAGAGCCCGGATCGCCGCAGGGGTGCCGTCCAGGTTGTTGCCGCCGTGATTGGAGACTGAGATCGCCGAAACACCGGCATCCACAGCCCGTTTCGCGTCGTCCACCCGCATCACGCCCTTGAGCATGAACGGCCCACCCCACAACTCGCGCAGCCAGGCGATGTCTTCCCAGGTGGGCGGCAGGGTGCCCATCCATTCCCCGTAGGCTTGGAAGAACGGCGGCCCGGGTTCGCCGCGACCGGCCTGGTTGGGCACCCGCAGGCTCGGCGGGCGCATGGTCTTGGCCCACCGCAGGAACCATCCCGGCCTGGTGAGAGCCTCCGGCATCATCTTGACCATGGTCTTGAGGTCCATCTTCTCCGGGATGGTGGGGCTGCCCCAGTCCCGCCCATGCGAGAAGCTCCAGTCGGTGGTCGCGATCATCCCGACCGCTCCGGCTGCCCGGGCGCGCTCCACCCGCTCGGCGATGGCGTCGCGTCCCCCCAGCCAGTAGATCTGAAAGAAGGTCTTGGGGTTGGCTGCGATCACCTCTTCCATCGGTTTGCTGGCAAACGACGAGAGACCCATCGCAGTACCGCGCGCGGCCGCCGCCCGTGCGACGGCTACCTCGCCATCCGGGTCGACTGCCTGCACACCGGTCGGCGATATCAGCACCGGCATCGAGATCTCTTGCCCCATAACGGTTGTGGACAGCTCACGGCTGGCCGGCGCACCCACCACGTGCGGGGCGAATCCCAGTTCGCTGAACGCCGCGACGTTGTCGCTGACCGTCAGGCCCTTTTCGCTGGCCGAGATCAGCGCGGAGTACGCCGACTTCGGGAGCCGCTTCTTGGCTCGTTCCTGGGCAATAGCGACGGTTTCGAACCAAACATCACGAGCCATGGTCAGATGGGGCTTTCATTGCAGAGGCGGGCCGGCGGACGCATGGACAGCGTCAACGGCACCACAGTGGTGATCGGCTTGCCGCGGGAATGGTCCGCGGCCGGACGGGGCTTGGTGCGATCGGCGGCCAACGCGGGAGCGCCGTAGCCCTGGACGCATTCCGGGTCGGGGCCATCGAGCGGCAGGCCGGTGAAGAACTTGGCGGCCATGCAGCCGCCGCGGCAGCTGTCGTAGTGGTTGCAGCTTCCGCAGGCCCCTGCGGACTGCGGCTCCCGCAGTTCCCGGAACAGCGGGGCGTTCTTCCAGACGTTGTCGAAACCACCGTCGGACAACACGTTTCCGGCGAGGAAACGGTCGTGGATGGCGAACGGGCAGGCGTAGACATCGCCGACCGGGTCGATGAGGCACACCACCCGACCGGCGCCGCACATGTTCAGTCCGGCCAGCGCACCGGGTGCGCCCAGACCGGACAGGTGGAAGAAGGAGTCACCGGTGAGCACCCGTTCCCCGTTGGCCACCAGCCAGTCATAGAGCTGGACCTGCTGGTCGGCGGTCGGGTGCAGGTCGTCCCACACGTCGGCGCCCCGCCCCGATGGCCGCAGCCGGGTGATGCGCAGCGTGGCCCCGTACCGGCTGGCCAGGGCGGCGAAGTCGTCGAGCTGATCGATGTTGTGGCGAGTCGCCACCACCGAGATCTTGGCGTCGGAGAATCCGGCCGCGGCCAGGTTCTCCAGTGCCCGGATCGCCATGTCGAACGAGCCGGGACCGCGGATCGGGTCGTTGACCTCGGCGGTGGCGCCATCCAGGGAGATCTGGACGTCGACGTAGTCGCTGGCCGCCAGCTTGGCCGCCACCTCGGCGGTGATCCGCAGGCCGTTGGTGGAGAACTTCACCCCGACGTGGTGCTCGGTGGCGTAGTCCACCAGCTCCCAAAAGTCCGACCGCACAGTGGGTTCCCCGCCACCGATGTTGACGTAGAACACCTGCATGCGTTCGAGCTCGTCGATGATGTCCTTGCATTGCTGCGTGGACAGCTCGCGGGGGTCGCGCTTACCCGACGAGGACAGGCAGTGCACGCACGCCAGGTTGCAGGCGTAGGTCAGCTCCCACGTCAGGCAGATCGGCGCGTCAAGCCCGTGCTCGAATTGTTCGATCAGCCGGGGCACCGGTGCCACGGATGTCATTGGCCCTCCCTGGGCATCAGCATCTTCGAATCCGCCAGCACGCGCAGCGCATGCAGGTACGGACCCTGGTCGGCGTCGTCGACTCCGGCTGCGCGGCAGGCGGATCGGACATCGTCGTGGTCTGGAAGAGACCGCACCACCTCGACGATGGTGCGGTTCTTCAGGAACGACAACTTACGGGTGCCGAAGTGGTACAGCAGCGCACCAAACGGCTCCGGACGGAGCGCCACCTGCGGGTGCAGCTCCCAGCCGCGGTCGGGGTCGAACGCAGTTGCCTCCGACGCCACGGCGACCTCCGGCATGGTCAGTAGACGCCGCACATGCCGTCGATGGACACCTCTTCGACCAGGGTCTCGGTGACGATCTCGGCGGTGTCGTTCTGCTGGTTCTGGTCCATGACGCAGGCCTCTCTCACAGTGGGGTTCGACAACGGACTGTCGTGTCGGTCACAATCTCGGACAGAATATGGCATCGGGTGCCGTAAAGGAAGTGGGGCTGTCAGATGGGCGGTACGCCGGAACCGCATCCCCGCGCCGGGCGGCGTCGCTCCACCACCCCGCAGCACATCACCGACGTGGCCATCGACCTGTTCGCCGCCCGCGGATTCGGTGAGGTCAGCGTCGACGATGTGGCGCAGGCCGCCGGCATCGGCCGTCGCACGGTGTTCCGGTACTACGCCTCCAAGAACGCCATCCCGTGGGGTGACTTCGACGCGCACCTGCAACAGCTGCGGGACCTGCTGGACGGTATCGAGCCGGAGGCACCGCTCGGTGATGCGCTGCGGGCGGCACTGTTGGCGTTCAACACCTTCGACGAGAGCGAGACGGCGCGCCACCGCCGGCGGATGCGGGTGATCCTGCAGACCGATGAGCTGCAGGCGTACTCGATGACGATGTACGCCGGCTGGCGCAACGTCATCGCGGAATACGTGGCACGCCGAGCGGGCCTGGACGCTGACGACCCGCGACCACAGACGGTGGCGTGGATGATGCTGGGGGTGGCGCTCAGCGCCTACGAACGCTGGCTGGGCGACGAGTCACTGGCCTTGCCACCGGTTCTCGGCGAGGCGTTCGACGCGATCCGCGGCGGCCTGGACTGACCCGTTTTCGCGCGAGCGTGCGTGTCCCCGGCCCGACACTCCGTGCCGGAGCCGGGTCCACGCACGCTCGCCATCCACAGGGCTGAGGTCGCCGTCGGTTGTCCCCGAGGTAGCCGCCGGTTATCCACAGCCGTGACTGGCGTGGTTGTCGTTCCCGCCGCACGCTGCGGCGATGACCGACGAACTGGACATGCTGCTGGCCGAGCAGGGCGGGGTGGCAACCGCCGGACAGTTTCAGCGCTACCTTGGCCGCGCCGCGTTCGAAACGAGCGTCGCCCGCGGCGACCTCGCCCAGGTGTGGTTCGGCGTGTATTCCCGGAGCGATCCCGATACGACGCTGCGGCTGGCGGGTCTGGATCTGAGAGCCGGTGAACAAGTCGCGGTCTGCCTTGGAACCGCCGCTGCAGCATACGGTTTCGACACCGAGGGGGATCCCGACCTACACGTGCTGAATCCGGTCGGTCGTCAACTGCGTAAATCCGATGGGCTGGTGGTGCACCGCCGCCAGGGAGCGCCCCTGGCGATCGTCGACGGCCGGCTTGCCACCGAAGCCGGCTGGACCGCGGTCGAAGTCGCCCGCAGCCTTCGCCGGCCCCGGGCATTGGCCACCCTTGACGCGGCCCTGCGCAGCGGCACTTGTGATCGTCGCCAGTTGCGCTGCGCTGCGGCCCGCCAGTCCGGTCGACGCGGGATCGTCATTGTGCGAGAACTGATCCCGCTGGCCGACGGTCGGTCGGACTCGGCGATGGAGAGCGAAGCGCGGCTGGGGATGCTCGACGGCGGGCTGCCGCCGCCGGAACTGCAATACGAGATCGTCGACCACAACTTCCAGACCTGGCGGGTGGACTTCGCCTGGCCTAGATTTCGGGTCGCGGTCGAATACGACAGTTACGACTTCCACAGCAGCCCCGAGGCCCTCCGCCGGGAGCGGCGCAAGCGCGCCGCGCTGCAGGATGTCGGATGGGCGGTGTTGTCCATTGTCGATGACGATGTACGACGCCGATCCTGGGATATGGTGCGCCGGATCGAACGGGAGTTATCCCGGTCGCGTGCGGCGTGAGTGTGCGTAAACCCGGGAACTTCGTGGGCGTGTCGGGCGGGGACACGCACCGTCGCGCAAAGGGGCGACCGGGGCTCAACCCGCGACGTCGCGGTAGGCGGTGACCACCGGCTCCAGCTCGTCGGGGGTGGCACCGTGCAGGATCACCGCGTCCGCGCCGTAGTCGAACTCGGCGCGAATGCGCTCGGCGCAGCCCCGCGCCGGTCCGGTAGCCGCGGGTTCCAGCCATTCGTCGGGGATCAAGGTCGCGATGTGCTCGATCTGCTCGGCGGTGGCCTTGTGGTCGATACCGCCCGGTATCGACGTCACCACCGGGTCCTCGCGGAAGCGCCGCAGCACCAGCGGATCCCAGTTGTTGGTGCGCACCAGCAGATCGCCATAACCCTGTAGGTAGGTGGCCAGCCGCGCGACGGTCTTCTTCATCCGCAGCTCCTCGGGCAGGTGATCGCCCACCGTGGCAAGACAGGACCACACTCGCACGCTCGCCGGGTCGCGGCCGGCGCGTTCCGCGGCGTCCTTCACCGTGCGCACACTGCGCTGCAAGGTCTCCGGGGTGAAGTAGGTGTGCAGGATGACGTCGTCGAACAGCGCCCCGCCCAACTCGAGTGTTTTCGGCCCGAATGCCACCAGCGCCAGCCGGATGTCTTCGCGGAAGTCCGGGTCCAAGAACAGCACCTGGTAGCGGCCGATCGGCCCGTCGTGGCCCAAGATCACCTCGCCGTGCCACAGGCGCCGCATCACCTGCGCGAAGTCGGCCATCTGCGCGGTGGTGACGTTGGGGATCCCGAACGCGGCATACAGGGCACCCACCCCGCGGCCGATGCCGAGGGTGAACCGCCCGCCGGACAGCCGGTGCATGGTGGTCGCCCACGACGCGGTGATCAAGGGGTGGCGGGTGTTGTGATTGGTTGCCGCGGTGGCGATCTGCATCCGGTTGGTGACTGCGCACGCCGCCCCGACCAGTGATGACGCCTCCTTGACGTTCCAGCGTTCGGAGATGAATGCGGTGCCGAAGCCGAGTTCCTCGCCGCGGCGGGCCTCATCCATCAACGCGGCCGGGCCTTCGCCACCGGCGCCGGCCAGCAGGTAGTAGCCCAGCTCGTCGAGGACCCGCTCGGATCGGCCCATGACCACGCTCCCATTCCTCCCTTGGATGTGCCTATCGATGGGTTTACGGTACGGTATTCAGTTGACCGCCCGCGAGAGGACACCCGATGAAGGTTCCGTTCACCTGGAAGGTCACCGGCTGGTTCATGATCGGCTGGTCACCGGAGTTCGTCGCCGGAGCGACCCGCGCCCTGCATTACTTCGGCGAGGACCTGGTCGCCTACCGGGACGCCGACGGTGAGCTGCATGTGATGGAGGCGCACTGCAAGCACATGGGTGCCCACCTGGGCCACGGCGGCACGGTGGTCGAAGACCGCGTCGAGTGCCCATTCCACGGCTGGCAGTGGGGGCCCGACGGCTGCAACAAGTACATCCCCTATCAGCCGGACCGGCCGAACAAGGCGTTGCGCCTTCGGGTCTACCCGGTCCGCGAGCAACACGGCTGCGTGTTCATCTGGCACCACCCCGACGGCGCCGAACCCCACTGGGAGATGCCCGACATCTTCGGCAAGTTTCCCCAGTTCACCGCCGGCCCGCAGGACTACTACCGGGCCTACCCGGAGTTCTCCCGACGCCTGGAGGGCGAACCGGTTCACCCGCAGATCGTGGCCGAGAACGCCGCTGACAGCGCACATTTCCAGTACGTGCACCACGCGACGGTGACGCCCAGGGTGCTCGATTGGAAAATGGTCGACCAGGAATGGCAGTTCGTAGCCGGCTGGCCCGACGAGCGCGCTGATGACCCGGAGCAGATGGCGTTGCGTTTCCACAGCCACCTGTTCGGGCTCGGCGGGGCGATCAGCATCTTCGAGGGCGTGCAGCAGCACCGGCTGATCTTCACCTGCACTCCGGTCGACGACGGCCGCTCGGATCTGTTCTATTCGATCTGGTGGCCGCGGATTCCCGGCGATGATTCCGACGCGCCGCCGGATGACGTACGGGCGCGTGTCGAGAAGCAGTTCCTGACCACTGTCGAAGACGACCTGGGCATCTGGCGCTATCAGCGCTACATCCAGAATCCGGCGCTGTCCAAAGTCGACGCGAAACCTTTTATGACCCTCCGGAAATGGGCGACGCAGTTCTACGACGTTCCGGCATGACCGAAACGCTGGCGGAGCTGGTGGTGCCGGAGCGCACCGCGCTCATCACCCAGGAGCTGCAGGGCGCGGTCGTCGGACCCGACGCCGGGCTGCGGATGCTTGCCGACGAGGCGCGCCGCGTTGCACTGCCGAACATCGGCCGACTGCTCCCGGTGGCGCGGGCGGCCGGTGTTGCGGTGGTGCACTGCCTGGTGCACCGTCGCCCGGACGGATTGGGCTCCAACCACAACGCCCGACTGTTCGCCGCCGGCCGCAGCGCGGTGCGCATCGATCCGGGCAGCCCCGGCGCGACCCTGTTGCCCGAGTTCGGGCCGGAGCCGTCTGACCTGGTGCTGCACCGATATCACGGCCTGGGACCGATGGGCGGAACCGATCTGGATGCGGTGCTGCGCAATCTGGGGGTCTCCACCATTGTCGCCGTGGGAGTCTCCCTGAACGTGGCCATCCCGAACCTGGTCATGGACGCGGTCAACGCCGCATACCGCGTGGTGGTGCCCCGCGACGCGGTGGCCGGTGTGCCGGCCGAGTACGGTGCTGCCATCATCGACAACACCCTGTCCCTGCTGGCGACGATCACCACCACAGAGGAGCTGATGCACACGTGGCACTCCTGACCCAGTTCACCGTGCCGGAGGTCACCGACGCGGTGGCCGCGGCGATTCCCGACCGCGACATGATCGTCCAGGGCGACCGGCGCTACACCTATGCGCAGATCCTCGAGCGGTCCAACCGGCTGGCGTCCTACCTGCACTCCCGCGGGCTGGGATGTCACACGCCGCGGTCGGACCTGTCTGCGCACGAGACCGGCCAGGATCTCCTGGGGATCTACGCCTACAACGGCAATGAGTTCGTCGAAACCCTGCTGGGCAGCTTCCGGGCCCGGGTGGCGCCGTTCAACGTCAACTACCGCTATGTGCGCAAGGAATTGGCATACCTGCTGGCTGATTCCGGCGCCACCGCACTGGTGTACCACGCCGCGTTCGCGCCCACCCTGGCCGAGGTACTCCCCGACCTCCCCCAGCTCAAAGTGCTCATCCAGATCGCCGACGACTCCGGCAACGCCCTGCTCGACGGGGCGGTCGACTACGAGACGGTGCTGGCGGACAGCTCACCGGAACCCCCTCCGGTGCAGCCCTCGCCCGACGACCTGTATGTGCTCTACACCGGCGGCACCACCGGGATGCCCAAGGGTGTGCTCTGGCGTCAGCACGACATCTTCATGGGCTCGTTCGGCGGCCGCAACCTCATGACCGCCGAAGAGGTCAGCTCCATCGACGACATCGTGGGGCCGGTCCGGGAGAACCCGGGCGTCAAGCTGATGATCCTGCCGCCGCTGATCCACGGCGCCGCGCAGTGGGCGGTGATGACCGCGATCAACACCGGCCAAACCCTCGTCTTCCCTTCGGTTGTGGACCATTTCGACGCCGACGACGTGGTACGCGCCATTGAGCGGGAGAAAGTGCTGTCGGTGACCGTGGTCGGCGACGCGATGGCCCGGCCGCTGCTCGACGCGATCCGCAAGGGCACGGCCGATGTGTCGTCGCTGCTGGTGGTGGCCAACGGCGGCGCCCTGCTGACGCCGTACGTCAAGCAGCAGATCGTCGAGACCCTGCCCGGCGCCATGGTGATCGACGGGGTCGGTTCGTCGGAGACCGGCGCCCAGATGCGTCACATGTCGACCTCGGGTGCGGTCTCCACCGGAACCTTCGCCGGTGGACCGGACACCTGTGTGGTGGCCGAGGACCTCGGGACCGTCTTGCAACCCGGGCACGACGGCCTGGGCTGGCTCGGTCAGCGCGGCTATGTCCCCCTGGGCTACAAGGGCGATGCCGCCAAGACCGCGGCGACGTTCCCGGTGATCGGTGAGACGCGCTTCGCGGTTCCCGGCGACCGAGCGCGGCACCTGGAAGACGGATCGATCGAGCTGCTCGGCCGGGATTCGGTGACGATCAACTCCGGCGGGGAGAAGATCTTCGCCGAAGAGGTCGAGACGGCCCTCGCGTCACATCCGGGCGTCATCGACGTGGTGGTCGCGGGCCGGCCCAGTGAACGCTGGGGCCAGGAGGTGGTGGCCGTGGTGGCCCTCGCCGAGGGTGCTGCCGTCACGGCCGCCGAGCTCATCGAGCATGCAGGCGGGTCACTGGCACGCTACAAGCTGCCCAAGGCAGTGGTGTTTCGGTCGACGATCGTGCGCAGTCCGGCCGGCAAGGCCGACTACCGGTGGGCGCGCGAGCAGGCCCAGCAGGGCTGACGCCGGGTCAGCGGCGCTTCAGTCGCCGACGAGTCCGGTTACGCGCCGAGCGCAGCATCGCATCGGCGTAGAACCGCATCGCCGGCTTGAACGGTGGTGCCGCGCTGCCGGTCATACTGAACGGCAGATCTGAGCCCACCACGGTCCGGTAGTGACTGAACGCGTCAAAGCCCGCCTTGCCGTGGTAGGCACCCATGCCGCTGCGGCCCACGCCGCCGAACGGTGCCCCGGACGGAATCATCTGCGCGGCAAAGTCGTTGCGGGCCACACCGCCGCTTCTGGTGCGCCGTACGAAGTCCCGGAAGTTCTTGTCGCCCGGCCCGAACCAGTAGGCGACCAGCGGAGCGGGGCGCGCGTTGATCATCTCGATCGCCTCGTCGAGGGTGCCGTAGCCCTGCACCGTCAGCACCGGACCGAAGATCTCCTCGTCGGCGATGCGCATGGTCGCGTCAACGCCACGCACGATGGTGGGGGCGATCTTGCGGACAGCGCGATCCGGCAGTGTCTCCCCGTCGGGCGCGATGCTCTCCACGACGGCTCCGCGGTCGCGCGCGTCGTCGATCAGGCCCAGCACCCGGTCGAAGTTGGCGTCGTTGACGCTCGAGCAGTAGTCGCCGTTGTCCAGGATCGTCGGGAACATGTCCCGTAGGGTCTGCCGGGCCACGTCGACGAAGGCGTCAATGTCATTCTCGGGCACCAGGATATAGTCCGGACACACGCAGACCTGACCGCCGTTGACCATGCGGGCCGACGCGATCCGCTTCGCCGAGCGGCGAATGTCGGCGCCCGGCGCCACCACGACGGGATTCTTCCCGCCCAGTTCCAAGGTCACCGGGACCAGGTTGTCCGCGGCGGCGCGTTGCACCAGCGCGCCCACCGACGGCGAGCCGGTGAAAAAGACGTGATCGAAGGGCAGACCGGCGAACGCGGCTGCCACGTCCGCGCCGCCGGTGACGACGGCGAACTCGTTCTCGTCGAAGTACTCTGGCGCCAGCTGCTGCATCACCTCGGCCGTGCGCGAAGTGATCTCGGACATCTTGACCATCACCCGGTTGCCTGCCGCGAAGGCCGCCGCGGCCGGCACCACCACCAGTTGCAGCGGGAAGTTCCACGGCCCGATGATGCCCACCACGCCGAGCGGACTGGGCTGCACCTCGGCACGCAACCCGACCAGCCGGGCGGCACGCAGCAGCTTGCTGGGACGCATCCATTGGCGGACATGCGATCTGGTGTGCTCGACCACGGGGACCATGCCGACCATCTCGGTGGCCAGTGAGGCCGCCCGCGACCGGGTGCCGAAGTCCTGCGCCATCGCCGCGGTGAAGGCGTCGACGTTGTCCAGCACCATCGCCAGCAATCGGTCGATGCGGTTGCGCCGGACGGCGGCACTGGGCGGCCCGTCGGCCACGAAGGACCGCCGCTGCTTCTCCAGCAGATTTGCCAGCTCGGCCGTCACGACAGGTCCAGTGGCCCGTTTTGGGCCACGGTCTGCAGCAGGCCCAGTTCGACGCCACGGTCCGCGGCGGCCTCGATACAGGCCGCAACGTCCTTGCGCATAAAGGGCGCAACGACTTTGGCGAAGCTGTCCACACCACCAGCCGACTGCACGTACCCCGCGGCCCGGCTGCCGCCACTGCACTGCGACAGTGCCTCGAACAGGCTGGTGTCGCGCACCCCTAGACTCTTGCCCAACGCGACCGCCGCGGCGGCCAGTTGCGCATTGGCGGCGAACAGCACGTTGTTGATCAGCTTGAGGTTGAGCGCGGTGCCCAGCTCGCCGGTGGCGATCACCGGGTCGGCGTAAGCCGCCAAGACCCGCTGCGCGCGGGCCACCGCGTCGTCGGGGCCGCCGAGCAGCACCGTCAGCGTGCCGGCCTCGATGTCGTGAGCGCCGCCGCTCACCGGAGCATCCACCAGCACCGGGCCGTCCGGGAACTCCTCCGCCAGTTTGGTCAGCGTGCTCACCGTTCCGGTGGTGTGGGACACCACGACAGTGCCGGGGTCGGCATTGGCCAGCAAGCCGTCGGCGCCGGCGGCGACGTCGAGCAGTTGCGCGTCGGAGAACAGGCAGCTGACCACGATGCCGGCATCACGGGCGGTCGCGGCGGCCGAATCCACCGGCACGGCGCCGGCGGCCGCGAGGCGCTCGCGCACCTCGGGCCGGCGCGCATACACCTGAACGCGGTACCCGGCGGCCACCAGGCGCAGGACCATCGGTTCGCCCATCTTGCCGGCTCCAACGAATCCGACGATCTGGTCCGTTGCGCTCATTCTCGGCTCCTCAAGGCAGCTTTCGGCTATCCGGTAAGCCCAACCGTAGCATTGTCCACAAGCGCTGAATTCGTTACAGTCGAGCTTACTGTCGACTTTTCGGGTACACAGAAGGCTGGCCAGGATGACCAACCCGCAGCGCAAGGTCGTGGTCGTGGGCGCGGGGTCGGGAATCGGCGCCGCGACGGCCGCGCACTTCTACGAGCGCGGCGACTTCGTCCTCGCCGTCGACGTGCGCGCCCATGACACGCCGGCGTCGCAACACGCCAGCTGCGACATTCGGGATCCCGCGGCCATCGCCGAGTTCACCGCCGGGATCGGAGACGGCTGGGACCTGCTGGCTCACGTCGCCGGCGTACCCGGCACCGCATCGGCCGCTGATGTGCTGACGGTGAACTACCTGGGCATGCGCCTGATGACCGAGGGGCTGCTGCCGCGGCTTCGGCGCGGCGGGGCGGTGGTCGCGGTGGCATCGACGGCGGCGCTCGGGTGGGAACAACGCATCCAGGTGCTCAACGGCTTACTCGAATCGACCGATGCGCAGGCAGTCATGCGCTGGCAGGCCGGCCAGGACCCGGCCTACCCGGTCTACAGCACCTCCAAGCAGGCGATGATCCTGTACGCCAAGCGGCGAGCCGCGACGGCACACGCCCAGTACGGCGTGCGGATCAACACCGTGAGCCCGGGCCCGGTGGAAACGCCGATCCTGCCCGACTTCGAGCGGTCGATGGGCAAAGAGATGCTCGACACCGTACGCACCGCTGTCGGCCGGCACGCCGGCGTCGAGGACATCGTCCCGGTGATCGACTTCCTCGGCTCCCCCGCCGCCGGTTGGATCACCGGCCAGGACGTTCTCGTCGACGGCGGCTTCATCAACTCGATCACCGCCGGCACACCCATCCCCGCGTAGGGTCAACGCCCCGAGAGGAAACCATGACATTGGATTCGTCACCTGCCACACCGATATCCCCGCACCCGTACCATCGGCTCGACATCTCCGAAACCGGCTTCTGGGGCAAGGACTTCCGGACCCGGGACGAAACGTTTGCGACGCTGCGCGACGAGCCGGGGCTGACTTGGCACCGACCGATAGACGCGGTGTTCCCGCATCAGGAGACCGGATACTGGGCGGCAACCCGGCACGCCGACGTCAAATTCATCAGCCAGCATGAAGAGCTGTTCTGTTCCAGCGAAGGCGTCAGCGTCGACCCGATGCCGGCCGAGATCCAGCGCAACATGACGTTCTTCCTGGCGATGGACCCGCCCGAGCACACCCGGTACCGCAAGCTCATCAGCTCGGGATTCACCCCCCGGCAGGTCCGGCGCATCGAGGATCAGATCAAGACCAACTCCCGCAGCATCGTCGACGACCTGCTGGCCCAGTTGCGCAGCGGCGACCAGATCGACTTCGTCGCAAGCTGTTCCGGCCAACTGCCGATGCGCACCATCTCTGACATGATCGGCATCGACCCGGCCGACCAGGAGAAGGTCGCCTACGCCGCCGAATGCCTGTTCAGCGGCAGCGACGACGAGTACGCCTCGCTGGAGGAGCGGGCCGTGCACGTCATGACGCAGCTGGGCGTGCTGGCCGGTTCCGGCGTCGAACTGGCCCAGCGCCGACGCGCCGAGCCGCACGATGACCTGATGACCGAGCTGGTCAACGCCGAGGTCGACGGCCACCGTCTCACTGACACCGAACTCGGCTCCTTCATGGTGTTGCTGGGCTCGGCGGGCAACGACACCACCAAGCAGGCCACCACGCACGCGTTCAAGGCCCTCGTCGAGCATCCCGAGCAACGCGCCTGGCTGCTGGCGGACTACGACAACCGGATCGGCGGGGCGGTCGAGGAATTCGTGCGCTGGGCGACGCCGGTACTGGCCTTCGCCCGCCACGCGGTGGTGGACACCGAGGTCGCGGGGACCGAGATCAAGGCCGGCGAGAAGGTGGCGCTGTTCTACTGCTCGGCCAACCGCGACGAGACGGTGTTCGACCGGCCGCATGAGTTCGACATCACCCGCACCACCAACCCGCACCTGGGGTTCGGCGGCGGTGGAGCGCACTACTGCCTGGGCACCCATGTCGCCCGGATGGAGCTGCGCCACCTGTTCCATGAGCTGCTCACCCGACTGCCCGAGGTCAGGATCGGCGAACCGGAATACCTGCAGAGCACCTTCGTGCACGGCATCAAACGAATGCCGATCAGCCTCGCCTGACGCTGGCGCAATACTTGCTTAATCATTTACTGTAATCGTTACAGTATGTTGCTACGCCGACGGGAGATCAGCCGTGGAGAGTCAGGTCGACGACATCGCTGCCGCACTCGATAAGCCGGCCGACTACTTGAAGAACCCCTACCCGTACTTCCAGAGCAAGCGCGACGGACTCGGGGTCTTTCCGGGAACGGTCATGGACTACTCCAAGACCCCGGCATCGCTGCGGCCCAAAACTCCGTTCGCCGCGGTCTCTTTCGAGGCGGTGAACCAGGTCTTCCGCGACGCGGACTCGTTCAACTCGCACATTTACGACGTCACCATCGGCCTGTTCATCGGACCGACGATCCTGGCGATGGAGGGCGAGCCGCACCGCAAGCATCGCAACCTGGTCTCGTCGGCGTTCAAGCGGAGATCGCTGGTGCGCTGGGAGCCGGAGGTGGTCCGGCCGGTCTGCAACGCCCTGATCGATGAGTTCGTCGCCGACGGCACCGCCGATCTGGTGTCGGGGTTCACCTTCGAGTTCCCCACCCGGGTCATCTCCAGGCTGCTGGGCCTGCCCGAGGAGGATCTGCCGTGGTTTCGTCAGCGGGCGATCGAGCTGATCAGCTACACCGTCGACTACGAGCGGGCGTTCGCCGCCTCGGCGCAGCTGAAGGACTACTTCCTGGCCCAGATGGAGAAACGTAAGTCGCGGGCCACCGAAGACATCATCGGCGACCTGGTGACCGCGGAGGTGGACGGCGAAAAGCTCACCGACGAAGCGATCTTCTCGTTCCTTCGCCTGCTGCTGCCGGCCGGTCTGGAGACCACCTACCGAGCCACCAGCAACCTGCTGTACCTGCTGCTCACCCATCCCGAACAGTTCGCGGCGGTGCGCGCCGACCACGATCTGATCGGCGCCGCGATCGAGGAGGGGCTGCGCTACGAGACTCCGCTGACCACGGTGCAGCGCACCGCCATCCGCGACACCGCGGTGGCCGGCGTCGAGATTCCCGCCGGCGCCGTCGTCGATGTCTGCATCGGGTCGGCCAACCGTGACGAGGCCCGGTGGGAACGCCCGGAGGAGTTCGACATCTTCCGCAAGTGGATTCCGCACATCACGTTCGCCGCGGGCGAGCACACCTGCATGGGACTGCATCTGGCCCGCATGGAGATGCGGGTCGCGATGGAATGCCTACTGGACCGGCTCGGCGAGATCACCCTGGTCACCGACGGCAACCCGCACATCTACGGGCAGCCGTTCCGCTCCCCCCGTTCGCTGCCGGTGACGTTCACGAGCAAGAGATCTGCCTGAGTTCGGAAGACCTGCCGAGTGTGCGGTTTGGTAGGCGACACGCCTCACTGGCCCACCAAACCGCACACTCGACGCGTCAATGTCCCCCGCGAGGCTTGCGGTAGGCGATCGTCTTGGTCTCCAGATACTGCGCGAACCCCTCGATTCCGCACTGCCTGCCCCAGCCACTGCTCTTGTAGCCGCCGAACGGGGCGTCGGCCCCGTAGTACATGCCACCGTTGACGCCGACCGCGCCGGTCCGGATCCGGCGAGCCACTTCCAGTGCCCGGTCGTTCGACGCCGAGACCACCGCACCGGCCAGCCCGTAGGCGCTGTCGTTGGCGATGCGCACCGCCTCGTCGTCGTCGCTGAACGGCAGCATCACCACCACCGGACCGAACACTTCCTCCCTGGCGATGGCCGCGCCGTTGTCGACCCCGACGATCACCGTCGGCTGCACGTAGTGCCCGCCCGCCAGCTCGGGCGCCAGATCGTCGACTTCCCCACCACCGGTGGTGATTTCGGCACCGTCCTGCCGGGCCTGCGCGTAGGCGTCGAGCACACGCCGCTTCTGCGCGGCGCTGATCAGCGGGCCGACCAGGGTCTGCGGCAGCGCCGGGTCGCCCACGGTGACCGCAGCGAAGGCCGCCGTGACCGCAGCGACCAACTCCTCGAACATGCTGGTGTGCACCAGCATCCGGGTGGTGGCCGCGCAGGCCTGCCCTGCGTGCACGCACACCCCCACCGCGCCGGGAATCACCTTGGCGGGGTCGGCGTCGTCGAGCACGATCAGCGCCGACTTGCCGCCCAGCTCCAGAAAGGTCCGCTTCATGGTGTCGGCGCTGTTGCGGGCCAGCAGCTTGCCGACCGCGGTGGACCCGGTGAACGAGATCATGTCGACCCGGGGGTCGGTGCCAAGCAGTCCGGCGACCTCGTTGGACGGCGTGGGCACCACATTGACCACCCCGGCGGGGATGTCGGTGTGCTCGGCGATCAGGCGCCCCAACCGGGTGGCGTTCCACGGGGTGTTCGGGTCGGGCTTGAGGACCACGGTGTTGCCGGCCGCCAGGGCCGGCCCCAGCTTGTTGAGGATCACCTCGATGGGAAAATTGGACGGCGTGATCGCCGCAACCACACCGACCGGCTCCTTGACGACGGTGCGGACGTTGCGGTCGCCGAACAGTCCGCCGCCGTCGAGTGGCCGCTCCCACTCGAATTCATCGATCAACCGTCCCGGGTAGCGCAGCCCGTCGGCGAGCGGCCAATCCAGCTGCGCCAGTTGGGTCGTCATCACCGGGCACCCGACTTCGGCGATCAGCTCGGTACGCAGCTGTTCCTTCTCGGACTCCAGCGCCGACTGCAGTTGCACCAGGCAGCGCTTGCGCAGCGCGCGGTTGGTCGACCAATCGGTGTCATCGAACGCCCGCCGGGCCGCACCGATCGCCTCCTGCATGTCGCTCTTGCCCGCGGCCGCGGTGGTCCCCAACCGCCGCCCGGTGGCCGGGCTGACATTGTCGAACTCGGCACCCGAGGCCGCTGCCACCAGCTTGCCGTCGATCAGCATGCGCGGCTCCGCCGCCGCGGCGGCCCTTTCACCGATCTCAACGCTGCTGGCCTGCCGTCCGACGTTGCTCACCTCGCCCCTTTCGGATGCCCAACCGTAAACATTACAGTAGAATACTCTAGTTGGTTCTCCAGGGGTTCAGACGGCGGCAGGAGCGCGCTGAGTTGATCAGGGTCATGGACGGTTTCCGGGTGCTGGAAGTCGCGCAATTCACCTTCGTGCCGGCCGCCGGGGCGATCCTTGCCGATTGGGGCGCCGACGTCATCAAGGTCGAGCACCCGGTGCGGGGCGACACCCAGCGCGGGTTCATCCGGATGGGTGGTTTCGAACTCAACCCCGACCGTCATCCGCTGATCGAGCATCCCAATCGGGGCAAGCGCAGCGTCGGGATCGATGTCTCGACTTCCGGTGGGCAGCAGGTGCTTTACGAACTGGCTGCCACGGCCGACGTGTTCTTGACGAACTATCTGCCGCGGGCACGGCAGAAGAACAAGTTCGATGTCGAGCACATCCGCGCCGCCAATCCCAACATCGTCTACGCCCGCGGCAGCGCCTACGGCGACAAGGGCCCCGAACGCGACATCGGCGGCTTCGACGGCACCGCCTTCTGGACCCGCAGCGGGGTCGGCCACGCACTGAGCCCCGAGGAACTGGGCGCGCCGCTGTCCCAGGGCATTCCCGCATTCGGCGACTCGATCGGCGGGATGAACATCGCCGGCGGGATCGCCGCTGCGCTACTGCATCGTGAACGCACCGGCGAGGCGCTTGAGGTCGACGTGTCGTTGCTGTCCACCGCGTGGTGGGCCGCTGGTGCCAGCGTGACGCAGGGCATGGACACCGGCGAAGCCATGCGGGCGATGATGCCGGAATCCGACGGTTCGGTGGGCAACCCGTTCCTGGGCAATTACACGACCTCCGACGGCGGCACCATCAACCTGTGCATCGTCAGCCCGACCGGCTACATCCGAGACACCTTCGAGCATCTGGGGATTCCCGAGGCCGCCGACGACCCGCGCTTCGCCGAGGTGCTGCCGCTGATGCAGAACGCCGAGGCGGCCAGCGCACTGATCGTCGCCGCGATCGGCGCTAAGCCGTTCGAGTACTGGCGTCACCACCTCAAGACCATGAAGGGCCAGTGGGCGCCGTTCCAGAGCCTGGTCGATCTGGGCTCCGACGAGCAGGCCATCGCCAACGACATGATCGTTGAGGTGGAACCCGGCGACGGCGGACCGCCGTTCAAGGTGGTCCGCGGGCCGGTTCAGTTCAACCACGAGCCGCTGGAGACCACGCGTGCCCCCCAAGCCTCCGAGCACACCGAGATCATCCTGATGGAACTCGGGATGGATTGGGACCGCATCGAAAAGCTCAAAGAGTCCGGTGACATTGCCTAGCTCTGCCCGCGCAAGAGACAACACGTCGATCTAAACAACTCAGGAGGATCCATGCAGACGGCACTCGCACCCGACATATCGACGTGGCCGGACGAGAACCCGCAGCTGATCGGCAGCCGCTGCGGCGCCTGTGACGCCACGGTGTTCCCGGCCCAGCCGCGCTGCCCGAGCTGCAGCGGCGACCAGATGCGCCAGGAGCTGCTGCCGCGCACCGGCACCCTGGTGGCCTGGACCACCCAGGGCTTTCCGCCCGGAGCCCCGTATCTGGGCCCCACCGGCAAGGACTTCGTGCCGTTCGGTGTCGGCCTGGTGCAGCTCGGCGACGTCATCCGCGTCGAAGGTCGCCTCACCGAGAACGACCCCGACAAGCTGGAATTCGGCATGCCGGTGGAGTTGGTCATGGTGCCCTTCACCTCCGACGCCGACGGCAACGACGTCATCACCTTCGCCTTCCGGCCGGTATCGGAGACCGCGATCCCATGACTCATGACGTAGCGATCATCGGCGTCGGCCTGCACCCGTTCGGCCGATTCGAGGGCAAGTCCGCGATGGCGATGGGGGTCGACGCCATCTTCGCCGCGGTCGCCGACGCGCGCGTGGACTGGAAGGACATCGGGGCCGCGACCGGCGGCAGCTGGACGGTGGCCAACCCGGACGCGATCGTCGGGATGGTCGGACTGTCGGGCATCCCGTTCACCAACGTGTTCAACGCATGTGCCACCGCGGCCAGCGCGGCCAAGGTCTGCGCGGACGGTATCCGGTTGGGCGACTACGACATCGGCATCGCCGTCGGCCTGGACAAGCACCCGCGCGGGGCGTTCACCGAAGACCCGGCTCTGGTCGGGATGCCGCGTTGGTACGCCGAGAACGGCCAGTACCTGACCACCCAGTTCTTCGGCATGAAGGCGAATCGCTATCTGCACGATCACGGTATCTCCCAGCAGACGCTGGCCAGGGTCGCGGCGAAGAACTTCCGCAACGGCGCGTTGAACCCGAACGCGTTCCGGCGCAAGCCGATCTCCGAGGAGGAGATCCTGGGATCGACAATGCTGAACTACCCGCTGACCCAGTACATGTTCTGCGCGCCCGACGAGGGCGCTGCGGCGGTGGTGATGTGCCGCGCCGACATCGCGCACCGCTACACCGACAAGCCGGTGTATCTGCGCGCGGTGGAGGTCCGCACCCGGCGCTACGGCGCGTACGAGGTGAACACCACCTTCGCCCCGGTCACCGAAGACGTGGCGCCCACGGTCTACGCGGCCCGCGCCGCGTTTGAAAAGTCCGGTGTCGCACCCGAAGACGTCGACGTCATCCAGTTGCAGGACACCGACGCCGGCGCCGAGATCATCCACATGGCCGAGTGCGGCTTCTGCGCCGACGGCGACCAGGAGAAGCTGCTCGCCGACGGGGCGACCGAGATCACCGGGTCGCTGCCGGTCAACACCGACGGCGGGCTGATCGCCAACGGCGAGCCGATCGGCGCGTCGGGGCTGCGCCAGATCCACGAGCTGGTGCGCCAGCTGCGCGGCGAAGCCGGCGACCGCCAGGTGCCCGGGGAGCCGAAGGTCGGGTTCGCTCAGCTCTACGGCGCGCCCGGCACCGCGGCCGCCACCATCCTGACCACCTGATTCCCATGCCGAGCAGACGCAAAAGCCCCCCAAATGCCCTCGTTCTAGGGGCTTTTGCGTCTGCTCGCGGTAAGAAAGGAGCGCTCCATGAGCCAGTTCCGTGACGCACCGATCTTCGATGCCGACCAACACATGTACGAAACCCCCGAGTCGCTGACCAAGTACCTCCCGGAGAAGTATTCGCGGGCGGTGCAATTCGCCCAGATCGGCCGCCAGACCCGGATCATCATCAACAACCATGTCAGCGACTTCATCCCCAACCCCACCTTCGAGCGGGTCGCCGCGCCGGGTGCACACGAGAAGTTCTTCGCGGGGGAGAACACCGAGGGCCTGACCTTGCGCGAGATGCAGGGCCCGGCCATCGAGGCGCCGGCGGCCACCCGCAACCCCGCCGACCGGGTCGCCGAACTGGACCGCCAGGGCGTCACCGAGGCGCTGAACTACCCCACGCTGGCCAGCCTGGTCGAGCACTCCAGCGCCGACGACCCGGAGCTCACGCTGGCCATCATTCACGCGCTCAACCAGTGGATGGCCGAGCACTGGACCTACAACTACCGCGGCCGGGTGTTCTCCACACCGATCATCAACCTCTCCGAGGTCGACGGCGCGCAGCGAGAACTGGAGTACATCCTCGGCCAGGGTGCCGCGGTGGCGCTGATCAAACCCGGCCCGGTCAAGGGCATCCGCGGTTGGCGCTCGCCGGCACTGCCGGAGTTCGACCCGTTCTGGCGCGATGTGCAGGCCGCGGGCCTACCCATCGTGCTGCACGCCAGCTTCCCGCCGCTCGATGACTACGTCGGCCGGTGGGAGCCACCGTACACGCAGAACTTCATGGCGCAGAGCGCCTTCCGCTGGATGGTGTTGGGCCACCGCGAGATCGCCGACATGATCACCAGCCTGATCTGCCACGGCACCCTGACCCGATTCCCCAAGCTGCGCATCGCCAGCGTGGAGAACGGCAGCTCGTGGATCCGGCCGCTCTTCGATGACTTCGGCGACCTTTACAAGAAGATGCCGCAGAACTTCCCGGAGCATCCACATGACGTGTTCCGGCGCAACATCTGGGTCAGCCCGTTCTGGGAGGGCGCCGTCTCCGATGTGGTGGACACCGTCGGCTGGGACAAGGTGCTGTTCGGGTCGGACTATCCGCACCCCGAGGGCCTGGCCGAGCCGAAGGGATTCTGGAAGTACGCCGAGGGCATGGATGTGCGGCGCACCTACGACTTCATGGGCGACAACGCCCGCCGGTTCATGGGACTGCCGATCGCGAACCCGGATTCGGCGGCCAGCAAGCCGCCGGCGCTCGCCGACGCCTAGCGTTGACTCTGCGGTCAGGGCTGCGACACAACGCATTTCGCCGCCCTGACCGCAGAGTCAACGCAGTGTCATTTCGGCGCGAAGCGCTGGCCGGCGTCCAGGCGGATGCACTGGCCGTTGAGCATCGGATTCTCAACGATGGCAGCCGCCAGCTTGGCGTACTCCTCGGGCCGGCCCAGCCGTTTCGGGAACGCCGCATCCTTGGTCAGCACCGCGGCGAACTCGTCGGGGATGCCCTCGGTGAGGCCCGTGGCGAACAGGCTGGGAGCGATCGCCAGCACCCGGATGCCGACGCTGCCCAGATCGCGGGCCATCGTCAGGCACATCCCGGCGATCGCGGCCTTGGATGCCGTGTAGGCGACCTGCCCGATCTGGCCTTCGAAAGCCGCGATCGAGGACGTATTGATGATCACGCCGCGTTCGTCGTCTTCGGGCTCGTTGGTGCTCATGTGCCAGGCAGCGAGCCGGCTGACGTTGAAGGTCCCGACGACGTTGAGATCCTGGGTGCTGCGAAACGCCTCCAGGTCGTGCGGTCCGTCCCGATTGATCGTTCGTTGACCGATACCGCCACCCGCTGTGGTGACCGCAATGTGCACCCCGCCCAACGCCTCGACTGCCTCGTTGAGTACCCGCTCGGTACCGGCGAAATCGGTGACGTCGGCTTCGAAGAAATGGCCGCCGATCGACTCGGCCACTTCCTTGCCCTTTGACTGCGGCCGGTCCAGGACTGCCACCTGGGCACCGCGTTTGGCCAACAGCTCCGCGGTCGCCTTGCCGAACCCGGATGCGCCACCAACGATGATCGCGCGCTTGTTTTCGATCTCCACGAACACTCCCCTTGTTTGGATACGACGACCCGGGACCCGGTCCCGGCGCCTATACTATAGCCATTCCCGTAATACATTCGGTATGACGGTACAGGGGTCACGGCCATCGAGCCGACGATGAGCTCGGACAGCCGCGTCAAGCGCTCAGTTCATGAACCGGCCGGCAGCCCGGGCCAGCACCGCGCGGACCCGCGGCGAGAGATAGACCGCGAATACTCCGTTGAAGATGTCCTCGCGCAGCCTGGTCAGCGTCGAGGTCTTGATTCGCCAGTCGCCGTCGACCTTCTCGTAGGTCTCGGTGTAATGGCCGTAGCCGCGCAGATTGACGCCGGGGCCGAACCGCACCACATCTTCCAGCGCCCACACCCCGTGCGCCGTGGTCGGCGAGTCGAGCTCAATATCGGGCGCGTGCACCTGATGCACTGTCGCCCTCGTGCTCAGGGTCTTTCGGATGAAGGCGACGAATTCGTCAGCGCCGGTGATGATTTTGCCGCCGGCCTTTGAGGTGTCGCTGACGAAATCATCGGTGAACAGGGCACGCCAGGCCGCCCAGTCCTTGGTGTCCAGATAGCGGCAGTAGCGGGACTTCAGGCGTTTGATCGCCTCGATCTGCGCCGCGGCGTCGTCAGCCATGATCCGGAGCCGGTTCGTAGCGCAGCATCGTGACGTCGTGTTCCGGATAGTCGCAGAACACCGGCTGCACCCGCATCCCCACCACCAGATCAGCGGGATCGACGTTGACCAGTTCGGTGGAGAACCGCGGGCCCTCATCCCATTCGACGATCGCCAGCAGTTGCGGCACCGCGTCGGCGAAATGCGGGCCGACCGGGCGGCGAGCCACCGTGAAGGAGTACAGGGTGCCCATCCCGGAGATCTCGCGCCATTCCAGATCGTCGGCCAGCGTGCGCGGCGCGCGGACCCGCGGATAGAACACGTAGCTCTCGGTCGACGGCGAGTACTGGATGACGATGCGGTGCTGCGCCAGCGCATCCCAGAACGGAGCGGTGGTGGGCGTCTTGACGGGCATCGGCCGTTCAAAGGTGATCATCGGTGCTCAATCTCCTTCCAGGATGAGGGTGGTCTGTTCCGACAGGATCCCCCCGTTGCCGGAGACGAAGGCCCGGTTGCAGTCGGCCACCTGCGCGGCGCCGGCGCGGCCCATGATCTGCCGCGTTGCATCGCAGACGTGGTGCATACCGCCGGCCAGGCCGGCTTGTCCGAAGCCGAGTTGACCGCCCGCGGTGTTGAGCGGGAAGTCACCGCGGAAGGTCAGGTCGTGGTCGGAGATGAACTGCATGCCTTTGCCCTTCTCGCAGAACCCCGCGTCCTCCAGCGACAGCAGCACGGTGATCGTGTAGCAGTCGTAGATGGAGACCATGTCCATGTCCGCGCGAGTCAGATCCGTCATGGCGAAGGCGGTGTCGGCGGCCTCGCGGATCGGGGTCGCCAGCAGATCCGCGGCATACGTCGGTGTCTTGAACGGCACGTGTTCGCCGAATCCCTTGATCCACACCGGGCGATTCTTGGCCCGCTTGGCGACATCGGCGCTGGCGATCACCACGGCGGCACCGCCGACGCAGGGCATCACGATCTCCAGCATGCGCAGCGGATCGGCGATCACCGGGCTGGCCAGTACGTCGTCCACCGTCAGCGGAGTGTCGCGCCAGATCGCGCCGTCGGTGTGGTTGGCGTTGACGCGCTGGTCGACCACCAGTTTGGCCATCGCCCGTTCGTCGTAGCCGTAGACGGCGCCGTAGCGGGTGGCGACCTGCCCGTAGGGACCGTTCTGGCCGAGGTTGCCGTAGGGAATCTCGAACTCGGCTTGCGGAGAACCGTATTGGTTGCTCGACGACCCGAAGAACATGGCGTCGACCAGCGGCTTGGGTTTACGTTCGGACATCGGGGTGATGTAGCGGGCGGGTAGCGCACACAGCACCACGTCACAGATGCCGAGTTCGATCGCCGCCGCGGCCCGCCACACCATGGCCGCGGCACTGGCCCCGCCCAAATCTACGATCTCGGCGAACCGCGCTGGCATACCGAGGTATTCAGCGATTGTCGACGGCACGAAGATCTCGGATTCCCCCAGATGCGAGGTGACGATGCCGTTGACGAGTTCACCCGGAAGGCCTGCGTCGGCCAGCGCGGCCGCGCTCAACTCGGCCCACTGCTCCAGGGTGAACGGGGCCGGGGCGGCCTTGTTCATCCGTTCCGGCGGCAGCTCGACATAGCCGACGATCGCGGCGTCTCCACGTAGTCCCATGCGGGTGTCCTTCATCTCATTTGCGGGGCAGGCCGAGAATCATCTGCGCGATGATGTTCAGCTGAATTTCCTTGGTGCCGCCGCCGATCAGCTCGGCCGGCGACAACAGATACGGCTCGACGACGGCCGGGTCGGAATCGGCGACCATCGCCAGCCGCCCGACGGTCGCCAATGTCGCGTGGAAGGTGCGGCGCAGCAAAACGTTCATCGCCACTTTCGCGATGCTCGACGACGCCCCCATGCCCTCGCCGTCCAGCAGCCTGATGGTCTCGCGTACCCCGAGCGCCCTGATCGCGTTGGCGTAGGCGTCGAGTTCGCCCAGCGCGCGTAGCGCGTCATCGCGCGACCGGCCCGGGACCGCGGCGATGGCCCGCAGCGCGACCGCCCGGTCGTGCTCGACGTATCCGCTGATGGCGGTGCGCTCCTCGGCCATGGTCGCGATCGCCAGCTGCCAGCCTTCGGTGGGCTCGCCGAGCAGCATCTCGTCGGGAATGAAGACGTCGGTGAGGAACACTTCGTTGAATTCGGCAGCGCCGGTGGCCATCACGATCGGCTGGACTTCGATCCCGGGCGAGCGCATGTCCACGACGAAATAGCCGATACCGCGATGTTTGGCCGCATCGGGGTCGGTACGGGCCAGCAGTGCGCCGTAGTCCGCACGCTGCGCTGCCGATGTCCAGATCTTGTGGCCGTTGATGCGCCATCCGCCGTCGACCTTGACCGCACGGGTGCTCAACGACGCCAGGTCGGAGCCGGCACCGGGCTCGGAAAACAGCTGGCACCATGCCAGTTCGCCGCGCTGCGTGGGAGGAATCAGCCGCTGCTGCAACGCATCCGGTGCGGCCCGCACCAGCGACGGCAGGATCCATTCGGCGATGCCCAGTGACGGCCGGACCAGTCCGGGTCGTTTGGCGAACTCCTCGATGATGATCAGCTGCTGCAGCGGGGAGGCATCCAGTCCCCACGGCGCCGGCCACTGCGGGGCGATCAGCCCGGCGTCGGCGATCAGCGTCCGCTGCAGGCCCGTTTCGAAGTGCGGGTAGTCGCCCTGGCGTCCCGGCCCGTCGTTGTCCAGCGCTTCGGCAGCGTCGAGCGTTGCGGCGACACCCGCCCGGAACTCGGCTTCAGCGCCGCCGAGATCCACGGTGAAGTCCCGCTGCTGCGCGACGGTCAGCTCGCCGAGCCGACGCGCCCAGCCGGTGGCGGCACCGATCGAAGCGGCGATGCTGGTGGCGCGTCGCCAATACAGGTGCAGATCGTGCTCCCAGGTGAACCCGATGGCGCCGAACATCGTTAAGGTGTCGAACACGGTGTCCGGACACGGCGCGACCGCGATGAGCGCTGCGGTGGCCGCGGCGATGCGCTGCTGCTCAACCGTGTCGGTCACGGCTCGCAGTGCGTCCCAGGCTGCGGCGCAGGCTAATTCGGCGTTGACCAGCAACATGGCCGCCTGGTGCTGCAGCGCCTGGAAGGTGCCGATGCGGACGCCGAACTGTTCCCGGGTGTGCAGATGCGCGGTGGCCGCCTCGACGCACCACCCGGCGATGCCGGCGCACACCGCTGCGGCGAGACCGACGGCGAGGCACTCCGCGCGCTCGGTGTCGACCCCGGCCAGGACGTCGCCGGCGCTCGCCGGGTGATCGGCCAGGGTGATCGTGGCCAGGTCGGTGAGCAGGTCGGTGCCGGCCACCGGCTGGATCGCCACCCGAGCGGTGTCGACCACCGTCCAGAGGTCGGTCCCGTCGTCGCAGCGGGCGCAGACCAGCGCGAGCCGGGCCGAGCGAGCCCCGGAGATCACGTCGGAGGTGCCGCTGATCAGCCAGCCGTCGTCGCCTCGTCGCGCGACGAAGTCCGACTGCCCGGCAAGCGCGACGGCCGCCGGCGCACCGGCGGCAAGGGCACGCAGAAACTCCTCCCGCGACGGGGTGGCCTCGGCGAGCAGACCTACCGCGCCGGCGGTCACCGTCGGCAGCAGCGGACCCGGCAGGGACACCGTTCCCGCGGCCTCCAGGACCGCGGCGACGTCGAGCAGCCCGCCACCCTGGCCGCCGTATTGTTCGGGCAGGTGAATCGCATGAAACCCGTTCGCTACCAAGTCATCCCACCACGGTGGCAGTTCCCCGGCCGCCAGCGCATCGAAGGCCTTGCGGGTGTCGGCCATCGGCGCATGCCGGCCGGTGAACTGCCGCAACGACTCCCCGAGCTGGCGTTGTTCGGCGTTGAGCGTCACGCTCACGCGGTCTCCTCATGTTCTCCACGTGCAGTCCACTGGGACTGGATACGCGCGGCGGACTCTTTTACGGCCGCGCCGAGGTCGGCGACCTCCGCGGCGGTCAGGCTTGCGAACGGCGCGACCCCCACTGACATGGTCGCCGTCCCGTCGGCGTCACGGACCGGGGCGGACACGCTGGCGATCTGATGGTGTTCCGCGCCGGCCAGTTCGTCGGGCAGGTAGTCGACCACGGTCAGATCGGCGAAAGCGTTGGCGAGTCGCGCGGTGATCTCGTCCGGCTCTCCCTCGGCGGCCAGCGCCTGCAACGCGGAGTACACCCGAACGTATTCGCGGCTCATCCGGTCGATCGCGTAGCCGCGCCCACCGACCTCGTCGAGCACCGCACCCAGCCGGCGTCGCAGCCGTGGCGACGGTGCGCCCAGGCCGCTCAGCCATTCCTTCTTGACCTTCTCGCCTGCGCCGGCGACGAACTCACGGCAGAACGGCGCCACCAGCGGCATCCGGAACCCGGCACCCAACCGCAGGCCGGCGATCGACTCCCCGACCGAATCGGTCACCACCACCGTCGCGCCCTGGCGAACACCGAGGACGGCCTGCCTGCCGACCGCGTCGAAAAGCCGCTGCAGCTCCGGCCGGAACGCCTGTTTGTTGACCGGACGGGCGAGCGCGGCGATGGCCGGCCCCCAGGAATAGCCGCCCGAGTGCCGGTCGCGCACGATCCACTGCCGGCCCGCCAAGGTCGTGACGATCGCATGGCAGGTGCCGTGGCTGATGTCGAGGGTGTGCGCGATCTCCGACATCGAGAAGCGCCGTTCCGGATCGGCGGCGAGCAACTCCAGAATCCTCATCACGCGCTCGGTGGGCGGCGAAGAGACCGTCATACTTTCGAAAAATACGTCGAATAGTCGACGTCTGCAAGTTCGCGGGCGACCTCAGCCGGCGGCCGCCACCCGCGCACGCTCCCGCACCGAGGCCACCACGCCACCGTCGTTGAGGATGTCGGTGCCGGTGAGATAGCCGGCCTTCGCGCTGACGCAGAACGCCAGCAGTTCGGCCATCTCCTCGGGCGTTCCCCAGCGCGGGACCGCGGCGTCGGCGACCAGCGACCCCGCACCGGCCTGCTCCTCCAACCGGCCCATCTCGGTGTCCACCGAGCCCGGCGACACCGAGACGATGCGCAGCCCACGCCCGTTGAACCGCTCGGCCTGCGAACTCGAATACCAGCGGACGAACGCCTTGCTCACCGCGTAGGCGATACCCGAACGCACCTCCGGCGGCATCGGCTCGCAGACCGCGGCCATGGCCTGGGTGAAGCCGTGAACGTCCTGCAGCGCCAACGGAAACTGACCGGTGGGGATCAGCTCGTCGGGCAGCAGGTGGGCGGCCATCGATGCCACGTTGACGATCGCAGCCCCTTCCGGGGCAACGGCGTGGAAGACCTCGTTGACGTGGAGCGTGCCGACCGCGTTGGTGCGCATGATGTAGTCGGCATCGCCCATGCTGGGGCTGACCCCGGCGGTGTGGATCACCGAGGTGACGGGCCCGATACCGGCCGCCCTGTCGAACAGCGCGGCGACGGCACCGCGGTCGGTGACGTCGCAGTTGACGACCGTCACGTCGAGGTCGGCTAGCGCAGCCGCCGCGGCGTCCAGCCGGTCCTGCCGGACGTCACAGAGCACGACGGGCTGTTCGCGCCCGACGATCTTCGCGGTGGCCAGCCCCATCCCGCCGGCGCCACCGGTGATCACCGCCACCATCGCGCTACGCCTGCGCCAGTTGCTTGTCGGCGTACCGGCGCGCCCACTCGGCACGTGGCCGGATGGAGACGTCCACGTCGGTGGCCGTCGCGCGCAGCGCGCCCACCGTCGTCTGCTCACGCGGGATGCGGGCGAACGGATCCCAGCCGAAGAACCGGCAGGAGTTCTGCCAGGTGATCTTGTTGACGTCGGAGTCGTCGGCTCCGGCGGCCTCCAGCTCGGCGAGCACCTGCTCGGGGGCATCCGGCCAGAAGCAGTCCGAGTGCGGGTAGTCGCACTCCCAGGCGATGGTGTCGATCCCGATCTCGTGGCGCAGCTTGAGCGAGGTCTTGTCGGTGACGTAGCAGGCCAGCGAGTGCTCACGGAACACCTGGCTGGGCAGCTTGTCACCGAAGTCGCGGCGCAGCCATTTCTGGTTGGTGTAGTGCCGGTCGCTGCGGTCCAGGTAGAACGGGATCCAGCCGATGCCGCCCTCGGAGAAGGCGAACTTCAGATCCGGGTAGTTGCGCATTGCCGGGCCCCACAGCAGGTCCTGGGCGCACATCGCCGAGACTTGGGTGGCCAGGATGATCATGTTGTCGATGGGCGCGTTGGGGGCCATGCTGATCGCCCCGAACCCGGTGCCGATGTGCAGACACATCACCACGTTGCACTCCGAGAGCGTGGTGAACACCGGCCCCCAGTACTCGTCGTCGTGGTAGCTGGGCAGCCCCTCCAGGTGCGGCAGTTCGGGCATGGTGACCGCGCGGCAGCCTTTGGCCGCCACCCGGCGGATCTCGGCGCACATCGCTTCGGGGTTCCAGGTCGGCAGGATCGCGATCGGGATGAACCGGCCCGGGTAGGAGCCCGCCCACTCGTCGATGTGCCAGTCGTTGTAGGCCGACACCATCACCAGGGTGACGTGTTCGCGGGTCATGTTGAGGTGTCGCGCGGAGAACCCGGTGAAGGTCGGGAAGCACATCGAGGCGAGGATGCCGTTGCGGCTCATGTCGCGGACCCGCTCGTGCACGTCGTAGACGCCGGGGCGCATCTCGGCGAACCCGGCCGGGTCGCGGCCCCATTCCTCGGCCGGCCAGGACACCACCGCATTGAGGCCGCTGACGCCTTGCGGGCGGCCCTGATACATCCACTGGTCGACGCCCTTTTCGTCGGTGACGACGATCGGCGCCTCCGCCTTGTACTTGGCCGGGACGTGGTTGAGGAACATGTCGGGCGGCTCTACCACGTGGTCGTCGATGCTGACCAGGATCAAGTCGTCGATGTTCATGGTTCTACTAGTACCCTGGAAAATCGTGACCGTCTCCGCGCGTTCGGCCATAGATTTTGCCCAACCGGCCAACATCGATCTCCGTCGAGGTGGCCGTGCTCGGGCCGGCAGCTATCTCTACGAGGGCCAGGAGCTCGTCACCGGATGGCACTCCCATGACATGCACCAGATCGAGTACGCCGTCGGCGGGGTGGTCGAGGTCGAGACCTCCGCCGCGCACTATCTGTTGCCGCCGCAGCAGGCGGCCTGGATTCCGGCCGGCCTGGAGCATCAGGCCACCATGCGCCCGGAGGTGCGCACGGTGGCGGTGATGTTCGACCCCGAGCTGGTCGCGCAGGCAGGTGACCGGGCGCGCATCCTGACCGTCTCGCCGTTGATCCGGGAGATGATGCTGCACTCGCTGCGCTGGCCGATCGAACGGCCCGACGGCGACACGGTCTCCGACGACTTCTTCCGCACGCTGGGCCATCTGGTCGCGGCCGCGTTGGACCACGAGGCGCCGCTGAGCCTGCCGATCTCCGATCACCCGATCGTGGGCGCGGCGATGGTCTACACCAAGGCGCACCTGGCGTCGGTGACGGCGACCGAGGTCGCCCACGCCGTCGCGGTGTCCGAGCGCACCCTGCGCCGCCAGTTCGAGGCGGTGACCGGCATGTCCTGGCGGACCTACCTACTGCACGCCCGGATGCTGCAGGCGATGGCGCTGCTGGCCGCGCCCGATCAAGGCGTGCAACAGACCGCGACCGCCGTCGGCTTCGACAGCCTGTCCGCGTTCACCCGGGCGTTCACCCGCTTCGCCGGTGAGGCCCCGTCGAGCTATCACCGCCGCATCACGACGTCTTGACCACTGGCGCAGAGTAATTCGGCTTGCCCAGACCCAGCACGTACTGGGCGATCATGTTGCGGAACACCTCCAGAGTGCCGCCGTAGATGCCGACCAGCGGCGCGAACCGGAAGACGTAGTCGCTCGCGCCGTTGTCGATGGCACCGTCGGTGTCGATCGGTAGCGCCGACGCGCTGCCGAGCAGGTCCATCAGGTCCGGCGAGACATCGCGCATCGCCTGTGCCAGCGCCACCCGTCCGAAAATGGACGGCGCCGACAGCGACGCCTCGACCCGGGCCGCCGCCTTGCCCAGCCGGTAGGCCACCGAACGATCCGCGATACTGCCCGACCGCCCGGCCACCTCGCCCGCCTTGTCGACGGCCACGGCCATGAAGTTCGCCTGGTGCATCATGATCGAGACGTCCTGCAACCCATCGGGATTGGCGTCCACCGCTCCATGTTCGACGTTGAGCGGCTCGCGCAGCACGGTCCAGCCGCCGTTGACCTCGCCGAGGCGGTACTTGTCGTCGACGCGGACGTCGCTGTAGTAGACGATGTTGGTGCGGTCGCCGTCGACGGTGCGCAGGCCCTGGATCTCGATGCCCGGGGAGTTCAAGGGCACCAGGAACATGGTGAGGCTCTTGTGTTTCCGCGCATCCGGGTCGGTGTTGGTGATCAGAAAGACGTACTGGCAGTTGTGGGCTCCGGTGGTGAACATCTTGGAGCCGTTAATGATCCAGTTATCACCGTCGCGTACCGCGCGGGTCTTGCAGGTCGCGACGTCGGAGCCGCCTTCGGGCTCGGTGTAGCCCAGGCAGAGCCGGATGTGGCCGCTGAAGACCCCGGGCAGAATCTCCTCGCGCAGCTCGGGCGAGCCGAAGGACGCGACCGACCGGGCCACCATCGCCGTGGTCCCCCAGGTGACCCAGGGCACGTGGGCGCGGCGTTTCTCCAGCTCCCAGATGCGCCGGCGCACGCGCGGGAAGCCGCCGTCGGCCTCGGGTTTCCACTCCGCCTCCAGGTAGCCCGCCGCGCCCAGCGCCAGGTGCACGCCTTCGTCGAAGTTGTCGCCGGTCTCGCGGTCTCGGCGCTTGACGTCCTCGGTCACGTGGGTGGCCAGGAATGTGCGCACCTCGTCGCGGAAAGCCAGGTCGTCGTCGGTCAGCTGCGGTTGTGAGAAGTCCATGATGGTCGGTGTCCTATTCGGCTGCGCGGGAGTCGGTTTCACGGGCGGCGACGATGTCGCCGATGCGGCAGGCGGTGGCTCCGGGGTCGCCTCCGGCCAGCGGCCAGCCTCGGGCCCGGACCAGATAGGCGGTGGCGGCGGCTTCGGCTGAAACGCCCAGACCGCCCTGGATGTGCACCGCCATGGTGGCGGCCTTGGCGGCTTCCTCGGCCATGAAGACAAATGCCGAGGCCGCCAGTTCCGGACGCTCGTCGGGCTCGTTGTCCAGGAACCATCCGGCTCGGTAGGCCAGGTTGCGTCCGGAGGCGACCGTGATGGCCATGTTCGCCAGCGGGTGCGAGATGGCCTGCAGGGTGCCGATCGGCACGCCCAGGGTGTAGCGGGTCTTGGCGAACTCCGCGGCGATGGTCATGGTCTGCTCCACCATCCCGACCAGAGCGGACGCGGTGAGTAGTCGCCATTCATCCAGTGCCCGCTGGTATTCCGCCAGCGCCCCGGGTCCGCTGGCCAGCACCGTCGCCGAGTCGGCGGCGGCCGGGTCGACCCAGGCCATCGGCAACCGGCCGATGTTGTCGACCCGGACCGGGCGGGTGTCGAAAGAGAGTCGCACCACCGAATCGCCGTCACGGACGATGATCGTGTCGGCGATCGAACCGGTCGGCAGCAGTCGGCGTCCGGCCACAGCCTCCTGGTGCGGGTCGAACGCAATCAGTCGAGTCCCGCTCACGATGTCGGAAGTGTCGTCCGCTTCCGGCGATAACCCACCGAGGCGGCCCAAGAGGCGGGCGGCGCAGACCTGGTCGATCCAGGGCACCGGTGCCAGGCAGCGGCCGACCTCCTCGGCCACCAGCGCAAGGTCGACCAGGGTGGCGCCGTCGCCGCCGACCGACTCCGGCAACGCCATGGTGGTGGCGCCCATCGCGCACAGCCGCTCCCACAGGTTCTTGTCGAAACCGGATTCCTCTGCGGCGCGCACCGTTTCGATCGGACAGTGGGTGGTGAAGAACTGCTTGTAGGCAGCCTGCAGCGCGACGTGGTCCTCGGTCAGGCTGTAGTCCAGCCTGCGCAGTTCGAAACGATCCATCTCAGCTCTCCTGTTCGGGTACGGCGCCGCGTTCGGCGAAGAAGAAGTCGGCAGCATTGCGGTAGAGGTACTTGTCGAGCACGTCGGGTGGCAGGTCCAGGGCGCGCGCCTCGGGCACCACCCGTTCCATCCGCAGCACCGGCCAGTCCGAGGCGAAGATGACCTTGTCGGCGCCCCGGGTGCGCATGAAGTGCAGCAGGGCTTCCGGCAGACGTTTCGGCGACCAGGCCGAGGTCATCAACCGAAGGTTGCGGTACTTGATAAGCATGCGGATCGCGACGTCCCACCATGGGTCGGCGCCGTGGATCATGCACAGCCGCAGTTCGGGAAAGCGCACGCAGACTCGGTCCAGGTGGATCGGGTGCTGCACCTCGCCCGGGATAGGGGGTCCCGGAATACCGGTGTTGACGCACAGCGGCAGTTCCAGTTCGGCGCACTTGGCGTAGAGCGGGTAGTAGACGGCGTCACTCGGCGGATACTGGCCGTCTCCCCAGAAGCTGGGCCCCACCACGGCGTAGACCACCGGCAGGTCGTTGGCGACGGCGCTCAGCTCCCGCAATGTGGGCACTGGGCGCAGCAGGTTCATGCCGCCGATGGCCAGCACGAACCGATCCGGCCTGGCTTCGACGAATTTTCGCGCGGTCACCGACGGTTTGACCAGGTTGTCCATCAAGACGGCCTTGGTTACACCGTTGGCGTCCATCTCGTCGAGCAGCGCCGACATGTCAGCCGGGGAGAACATCGACTTGGAGCCCTTGAAGTAGTCGTCGCGCGTCGCAGTCATCCAGGATGGCTGCTCGCGCTCGCCGAAGTGCACGTTGACCAGGCAATCGATGGCTTTCATGATCCGGCAGACACCTCTTCGCTCACTTGACGTTTCGCCCACCGGTAGTCGGCCTTGCCGTTTCCCAGCCGACGCACCTGCGCCACCATGATGAACTCCTTCGGCACTTTGAACCCCGCCAATACCGACCGGCACTGGGCGTCCAGCAGGTCGTCGGTGACCGTTGAACCCGGTTGCGATGCCACCAGAGCGACGAGCTCTTCGCCCCACCGATCACTGGGCCGCCCCACCACCAGCGCGTCCGCCACCCCGGGGTGGGCACGCAGCACTTCCTCGACCTCCTCGACGAACACTTTCTCCCCGCCGGTGTTGACCACCAATGCATCACGTCCGAACAGTCGCAGGGTTCCGTCTTCCTCGATGCAGGCCCGGTCGCCCGAGATCACCACACGCTTGCCGTCGACCTCGGGAAAGGTGCGCACCGTGGCGTCGGCGTCGTCGAAGTATCCGAGCGGGATCCGGCCGGTCCGCACCACCCAACCGACTTCCGCGTCACCGGGTTCCAGGAACCGGGTCCGGTCCTGCGACACCACCGACCCCCCGTCCCGCAGATCGAAGGTGTCACGCCGCGCGTCGCGTTGGCTGCGCCCGAAGCCCAGGTTGCCGGTCTCCGAGGATCCGTACCCGTTGATCAGGGTGATCTGCGGAAGCAATTCCAGCAGCGCCGCCTGATACTTCGGATTGGTTGCGGCGCCACCGGTTCCGATCGAGTGCAACGACGACAAGTCATAGCTTGCCCTGCCGAGTTCGGCGACCAGCGGCGCAGCGTAGGCATCGCCCACCATGGTCATCAATCCCACCTTCTCGCGCGCGGCGGTTTCCAGCACCGAACGGGGGTCGAACCTGGTGCGGGTGTCGTTGAGGATCACCGTCTGGCCGCTCAGGATCGCCGAGAACGCGGTCCACAGTCCGGCGGCGTGCATCAGCGGCGACAGCGCGAACCAGGCCGGACCGGCATGCTGCACCTTCTGGTGGATCTCCGTCACCGAAGCGTGGTCGTCACCGACCATCGATGACACGTAGATGTCGCTTTGACGCCACAACACGCCCTTCGGGCGCCCGGTGGTTCCCCCGGTGCAGATCATCAGCAGATCGTCCGGGGACGGCGCCACCAGCTGATCGGTATCGCCCTGCGCCAGTGCGTCGTCCAGCGATACCGCATCCAGTCCGCCGCCGTCGGCAGCGCCGTCGTCGATCCGGATCAGCAGCTCGGCGCCGGATGCCCGCAGGGTGTCAGCGAATTTCGCCTCCAGCGACCCGTGGTAGATGACGGCTCGGGGCCGCAGATAGTCGAGCAGCTCGGCGGCTTCGGCCGGAGTGTAGTAGTGGTTGACGTTGACCGGGACGGTGCGCGCCTTGAGACAGCCGATCACCATGTCGGGGTACAGGTCGTTGTGCATGAGCAGCGCGACCCGGTCCTGGCCGCATTCCCAGTTCTGCAACTGCGAACGCTCACGGTGGGCACCGAGTCCGCGGCCGGCCAGGTAGTTGGCCAGCCTGCGGGTGCACTCCGCGGATTGCGCGAACGTGCTGCGCCGGTCCCCGCAGATCGTCATGGCCCGGTCGGGCACAGCCTCGGCGATCGCGTCGAGGACCGCGCCGAGGGTCCATTCGCCCACCGTCAGACCGAAGCTGCCAGGTGGGCGACGCCCGGTGCGGTACGGTTCGGATCACCCAGCAGAGTCAATGCGTTGTCCCGCATCACCATTCGGGTATCTTCCGCGCTGAACTCGGGGAACTGCGGGATGTCGGCAGTGAAGGTGGTCGGGTCGGCCAGGCCCTCACCGTGCGGCCAGTCCGAACCGAACAGGATCTTGTCGACGCCGATGGTGTCGGCCAGCAACTTCACGTCGTCCTCGTAGTAGGGGGCAATCCAGACGTTGTTGCGCAGCTGCTCGATCGGATCTTCCTTGTAGTGGTACGGCGCGTTGTTGGCCGACTTCTTCAACCGCTTGATCAGCCGGTAGACGAAGTACGAGCCGTTCTCGATGCTGACCACCTTGAGCTTGGGGTGACGGGTGAACACCTGGTGCACGATCATCGAGGCGATAGTGTCGTGGATCGCGCGATCGTCCATGATCACCATGTCCAGCGGGTCGCGCTTACCGAATCCCTTGAACACACCGCTGCCGCCCCACAACGCCGGGATCGCCATGTAACCGGAGTCGGACAGGTGGAAGACGACTGCGACGCCAGCCTCAGCAAGGCGCGCCCACACCGGGTCGTGCACCGGGTCACCGAGGGACCGGGCCCGAACCTCGCCGGGCACCGGAGCCGGGCGCACACACACCAGCTTGGCACCGCGACCGATCACGAATTCGACTTCCTCGACGGCCTTTTCGGGGTCGGCCAGCGAGATGATCGGTGCGGATATCACGCGGCCGTCGGGACGGTCGAAGCCCCAGTCCTCGTCGAGCCACAGGTTGAACGCGTGCACCGACGCAATGGTGGCGGGGATGTCGTACTTGAGTCCCTCCTCCACACCACAGGCGAAGGTCGGCAGCATGAACACCGTCTCCAGCCGCTGCCGGTCGAGCACCTGCACGCGGGCGTCGCGGTTCTGGTACTCGGGATGCTCGGAGAGCCGGTCGACCTTCATCAACGACGCCGGATCCACGCCTTCGGGGATCTCGCCGCGGAACAGCAGATCCAGGCAGCCGGGTTCGATGATCGGGTCGAAGCTCGGGTTCGGGATGAAGTGGTTGACGACCCCGCCGAACACCGCCAGAGTGCGATTGCCATCCTGCACCATCTGGACACCGCGGCTGCGGAATTCCTTGGGCAGGTGCCGAGTGAAGGCGTCCAGCGGCTCGTAGTAATGGTTGTCGACGTCGACGGCCAAGTACGGGAGCCGTTCAGGTGCGGCAGTCATGTGCTCAACCTTTCTCAAGTGAGGGGCGGGAAGTTCGGCGGGCGCTTCTCGAAGAAACTGGTGATTCCCTCGATGAGGTCCGGCCGCGCCAGCGATTCGTACATCAGGGTTTCGGCGCGCGCACTCACCGCGGCGACGTCGTCGAGCGCGTCGCGATAGACCTGTCCCTTGATCACCGCCATCGAAGCCGGCGAACAGTTGGCTGCGAGGTCGGCCGCGTAGTCCATCGCACGTTCCAACAGCAGCTCGGGCGCCACGACGTGGTTGACCAGACCGAGCTCGCGCGCTTCCTCGGCGAGGAACGTGCGCCCGGACAGCAGCAGGTCCATCGCCGCGCCCCACCCGACCAGTCGCGGGAGTATCCAGGTGATCCCGTGTTCGGCGATCAGTCCGCGCCGGGTGAACGCGGTGGCGAATTTCGCTCCGGCAGCGGCGAACCGGACGTCGCACATCAGGGCGTGGGTGAGGCCGATCCCCACGCAGGAACCGTTGATGGCCGCGATGACGGGCTTGCGCAGTTCGGTCAGAAAATGCGGGTGACGGTCCCCGACCAACTGGGATACGTCAGTGCCGGATGCGTCTGTGCTGGGGCCTGTTTGAGCACCACCGCCCAAATCGGCGCCGGCGCAGAAGCCCCGGCCGCTGCCGGTCACCACGATCGCTCGCACCGCGGGATCCGCCTCGGCGTGATCGATCGAGGCGTAGAAGCCAGCCGCGATGTCAGGCCCCCAGGCGTTGAGCCGCTGCGGGCGGTTGAAGGTGATCACCCCGACGCCGTCGCGTACGTCGTAGAGCACTCCGGGCTCGTCCGAGGGGCCCGTCTCAACGAGCGTGCCGTCGTCGGCAGCGGTCATCGATCCCGCACCTCCTCGCTTCGGATGCCTCGACCGACCGTCAGAAATCCGACTGGAATTATTCTTACTGTATACCTTTCAGTAGACCATTCTGCAACCCGCGCCGATCCAGTCAAAGACAGTCATGTCAGCAGTTCAGGAGCGAATTACCGGTTTGCCGACCAGGGAAAACCCGAGCCGCCGAGGGATCCAGCCGACCAGCACCTCGGAGGCGAAACCGCCGGGTGAGGGCACGTTGACCGGGTCTCGTCGGGCACCGGCAGCAGCGCCGGCGACGGCGCGCGCTTCGCGCCCACGGTCGGGGCCAGGATTCAGGCGCCGGTCCAGTTCGGTGCGCGCTTCTCAGCGAACGCGATGGCGCCTTCCTTGGCGTCCTGTGAGGCGAATACCGGCGCGATCAGTTCATTTTGCTTGCGCCACATCTCGTCTGGGCTCCAGCTTGCCGCCTTCACCATGATCTCCTTGGTCACCGCGACAGCCAACGGACCGTTCGCGGTGATCCGCTCGGCCAAGGCGATGGCCCCGTCCAACGCTTCGCCCGGTTCGGTAAGCACGTTGACGAATCCCCACTGGGCACCCTGATCGGCGGTAAAACTCTCGCCGGTCAGAGCCAACTCGAGCGCCTTCTGATAGGGAATGCGGTGCGGCAACCGCAACAGACCACCGCCGGCCGCCACCAGGCCCCGCTTGACTTCCGGGATACCGAATTTCGCGTCCTTGGCGGCTACCACGAGGTCGGTGGCCAGCACCAGCTCGGTGCCACCGGCCACCGCGTGACCCTCGACCGCGGAGATGAGCGGCTTGCGCGGCGGGCGCTCGGTGAAGCCGAGCCCGCGCCCCGGGACATACGCCAATTCCCCGGCCGCGAACGCCTTGAGGTCCATGCCCGCGCAGAAATTGCCGCCGGCTCCCGTGAGCACCCCGACCGACAGTTCGGGGGTGTCGTCGAGTTCGTCGCAGGCGGCAGCCAGTCCCTCGGCAACCGCCTTATTGGCTGCGTTGCGGGCCTCCGGCCGGTTGATCGTGATGACGAGAATTCGACCGCGACGCTCGCGGAGTACCGCATCGGACACGACTCACCCTTCAGGCGTTGTGACAACGTTTACCAAAGTACTTACCATATGCTTTACAGTAAGAGAAGCTCAATTCCCCGTGGCGGCGACGGGCACAGGTAGGTTTAACGGCTAGGTTTAACGGCGACGAGTCCGGCCGTGTCGACCAGAACTGGAGGTACCCGCAGTGGCAAAGCAGCCAGTCGCCGAGAAGCGGCAACGGCGCGAACGCGGATCGATCAACCCTGACGACATCATCGACGGCGCGTTCGAGCTCGCCGAACAGATCGGGGTCGACAACCTGAGCATGCCGTTGCTGGGTAAACATCTCGGCGTCGGCGTGACGAGCATCTACTGGTACTTCCGCAAGAAGGACGACCTGCTCAACGCGATGACAACCCGGGCCCTGCGCCAGTACACGTTCGCCACCCCGTACGTGGAGGCCAAGGACTGGCGCCAGACGTTGAGCAACCACGCGCACAGCATGCGGTCGACGTTTCTGGGCAACCCGATCTTGTGCGATCTCATCCTGATTCGGGCCGCACTGAGCTCGCGGGCCGCACAGCTCGGTGTCCGGGAGGTGGAGCGCGCGATCGCCAGCCTGGTGGAGGCCGGCCTATCGCCGCAGGACGCCTTCGACACCTATTCGGCGGTCTCGGTGCACATCCGCGGGTCGGTGGTGCTGCAGCGCCTGTACGAGAAGAACCGGGCGTCGGACGCCGAGGGGCCGTCCGATTTCGAGGAGGCGCTGGTCATCGACCCGGCTGTGACCCCACTGCTTGCAGAGACCACTCGGCAGGGCCATCGGGTCGGCGCGGCCGACGATGCCAACTTCGAATACGGCCTCAACTGCATCCTTGATCACGCCGAACGGCTCATCGAGAAGAACACCAAGCCGGCGCGGCGTCGCGCGGGCAATTCGGCCGGGGCTCGCTAATCGCGCTAGTGCCGCTAGCGCGACCCGCGTAGCGCGGCTACCATACTTTCCGTGGAGACGATCAGCAGCACGGACGCCAAAAATCAGCTCAACCGGCTCTTGAATGACGTCAAGGCCGGTGCGTCGTTCACCATCACCAACCATGGCCAGCCCGTCGCGCAGCTCATACCAATCACGGCCGTCCCGCGCAGGTTCGGCCAGCTGCCGCGCCTCGTCGTGCCCGACGACTTCGACGACGCGCTGCCGGCAGCAGAACTCGCGGCCTGGGAAGACGTCGAGGCGTGAATATCCTGCTCGATACCCACACGCTGCTTTGGCTGGTGAGCAAGCCGTCGCGCCTGGAAGCCGAAGCGCTCGCGATCCTGTCCGACCCGGGAACCTCCATCTGGGTCACCGCTGCCTCGGCATGGGAAATCGCGACCAAGACGCGGCTGGGCCGCCTCGACGGTGCGGCTCTGCTGTCGACCTGGACGGACGTCGTCGCCGACATGAGCAGCACCGAGCTGGCGATCGACTCCGCTGACGCGATCCTTGCCGGCCGGCTTCCGTGGGAACACCGTGACCCGTTCGACCGCATCATTGTCGCGCAGGCATTACGCCGCAATCTGACTATCGCCACCCGTGACGCGAAGATCGTCGGTGCAGCTATCACTCCAACCCTCGCAGCATGAACCAGGCCCGCCAGAGCCGGGCGGCTCGCTTAGTCAGGCATAGGTCGGCTTAGGGAATAGGGCAGTTGGCCGGCTTTGAGCGACAACTGCGACCGCGTGGACAGGCCCGCTGCAATTTGTCGCGCAAGGGCGGGCGACTATCCCTATGGGGTCTGGCCGGGCTAGACCTCGATCACCACCGCGCCGCCCTGGCCGCCACCGGCGCACATGGCAGCCACACCGATGCCGCCGCCGCGCCGCTTCAGTTCGTAGAGCAGGGTGGTCACCATCCGGGCACCGGATGCGGCGATCGGGTGACCGAGGCTGCAGCCGCTGCCGGAGAAGTTCACCAGCTCTTCGTCGATGCCGTATTCCTTGCACGCCGCGATCGGCACCGAGGCGAAGGCCTCGTTGATCTCCCACAGCGCGACGTCGCCGACGGACAGTCCGGCCCGCTGCAGTACCTTGCCGATCACCTTGACGCCGCCGAGCCCGGTGTCGCGGGGCGCAACACCGACCGAGCCCCAGGCTTTGACGGTTCCCATCACGGTCAGGCCCTTATCGCGGGCGTAGTCGGAGTCGACCAGCGCGACCGCGGCCGCGGCGTCGTTGGTGCCGCTGCTGTTGCCGGCGGTGATCGAGAACCCCTCGATCTCGGGGTGCAGCACCTTCAGGCCCGCCAGTTTCTCCACGGTGGTTTCACGGCGCGGGAACTCATCGACCTTGAACTCGGTCACCGAACCGTCGGGCAGTTCGACCTTCAGCGGGATGATCTCGTCGACGAACTTGCCGGCGTCGATCGCGGCGATCGCCCGCTGATGCGACCGCGCGGCCCAGGCGTCCATCTCCTCGCGGCTGATGCCCGCGGCCTGCGCGGTGTTCCACCCCACCGTGATCGACATGTCGCGGGTGGGCGCATCCGGGGTCTCCGGGTGGGTCGGCGGCATCCAGCGCTCCTCGAACTTCAGCTCGGGGCCGGGGATGCGCCAGTTCGTCAGCGGCGTCATCGACAGCGACTGCACACCGCCGGCGATCAGCACCCGCTCCATCCCGGAACCGATCTGCGCGGAGGCGTTGCCGATCGCGGTCAGGCTGCCGGCACAGTGCCGGTTGACCGACTGGCCGGGTACCGACTCCATGCCGCAGGCGGCTGCCGCATAGCGGGCGAGATCGCCGCCGCCGTAGTGGGATTCGGCGAAGATGATGTCGTCGATCTCGGTCGGCTCGACGCCGGACCGCCGCACCACCTCGGGCAGCACCGTGGTGATCAGGGTCTCCGGGGGCGTGTTGACCAGTGTCCCCTTGAACGAACGTCCGATGGCCGTGCGAACAGCACCGACAATGACAGGTGTAGGCATTTTTCCGACCTTACATTATTCGACTGATTTGTAAAGCTAACGATGTTCCTGCTGGACCCACCCGCCTTACGGCTCCGGTACGTGAAAGTGCTCGTCACGCAGCCGGAACGCCTCCTTAGTTCCGTGCTGCGCCCGGGTCTTGACGAAGTTGAACTCTCCCGGTGCGAACTGCAGGTTGGTGCCGTAGGCGTGAAATAGATAGCTGGCCACCTCTTCGCCCTGATACGCCTGGCTCTGCTCGACCAGCCGGAACGCCTCCTTGGCGATGACCACCCCGTCGGCGGGCATCTTCGCCGCCTTGCACGCCCAGTACCGTGCCCGTGCCGTCACCGCCGCCGGGTCGCACGTCTCGGTGAACACACCCAGATGCTCGACCGCGGCGGCCTCGATGATGTCGCCGGTCAGCAGCAGTCGCCGCGCCAGCACGGGGCCGAGGCGATGAAAGAACATGTGCAGGCTGCCCAGGGCTGGGCCCAGAAACCGCGTCGCGGGCATACCGATCTTGGTGTCCCGCGCGATCACCGAGAGGTCGGTCATCAGCGCCATCTCGAAACCGCCGCCGAGCGCGTACCCGCTGATCTCACCGACCGTGACTTTCGGGAAGCCCATCAGATTGTGGTAGAAGCCGAAAGATTTGCGGTCCACGGTAAGCCGGCGCCGTTGGCTGGGCCTGCCCTTGGCCGCCGGCTGCGGAGCCTCCCCGCGCTCGCCGTACCAGCCGTAGGCGTTGTTCATGTCGGCCCCGGTGCTGAACACTCCCTCGGCGCCACGCAGCAGCACCACGACCAGATCGTCGTCCTCGGCGACCCGGTCCAGGCAGCGGGCGACCGCGTCGCGCATGGCGGCATCGTAGGAGTTACGCCGGCCGGGATTGTTCAGCGTGATGGTGGCGATGCGCCCGTCGGGATCGACATCGAAGAGCACCCGGTCGTCGGTGGTCTCGGCAGCGCTCATCGGTGGGACTCCTCATCCTGTCTGCGGCCGAATCGAATGGCACTCAATTTGTTCGGCGGCGCCGCGGCGGTGGTGACCTCGCCGGTGCACAGCAGTTCGCCGTGATGGAGAAGTCGCGCGGTGGAGGCGATGCCCCGCTCCACCTCGGCTCGCACGATGTCGAAGTCCAGCTCGGTGAGAATCGGCGTCGGGCGCCGGTAGGTGACCAGCAGTGAGCGGGTTCGCCCGGCCGAGCCGGCCGCACAGCTCTGATGCTGAGTCACGCAGTCGAAGAACACCCCGAGAAAGCCGCCGTGTACCAGCCCCGGCGGACCTTCGTAGGGCAGCGGGAAAGTGACTGTACCCGAGGCGGTCTCACCATCGAGGTGATCGAAGCGATACTCCGGGAAGCAAGGATTGAACGACCCGACGTCGAATGCGTGCGCCAGGTAGACCCGACCGCCCTGGCCGTCGGCATCCTCCAGGCGGGGCATCGCCTCGACGGGGGCGACGGCGGCCAGTTGCCGCTCCCAGTCGCTGAACCGCGTCAGCATGTCGTCCACCGCCGGATGCGGATGCTCCAACGCGAGCAGCAGCCCGGTCAGGCGCCGCATGGCGCCGGCCACCGCGACGGTCTGCGCCAGCGGCAGCTCGCCGAAACGGGCGGCGTCGCCGGTCGAAATCACTGAGTTCCCCGAACCGTCCGCCATAGGCCTTTCTCCGCCGAACCGCGTTAATCGTATAGCCTACTGTAGCTATCACGATATAGCGTTGAAAGGTGGACACCACCGTGGCCGACTCCCCCGATTCCGGGTCCGGCTCCGCGCCCGACGGTGCGGTGACGGCGCTGCGTGACGGCGCGCTGCTCCGGCTGACCTTGGCGCGTCCGGATCGCCGGAATTGCCTGAGCTCGTCGATGACCGCTGCACTGGTCACGGCCTTGACCGAGGCGGCGAGCGACGACACGTTGCGCGCCATCCATATCCGGGGCGCCGGTGATGACTTCTGCGCGGGCGCCGACTGGGTGGCCACCAATGCCGGCGACCAACGACCCCGTACCGGCGATCTGGTGCGCCGCATCCCGCACGCCGCGCACCGGGTGATCGAACTGATCCACACCATCCAGCTGCCGGTGGTGTGCAGCGTGCGCGGTTGGGCGGTGGGCCTGGGCTGCAACCTGGCGCTGGCCGCCGACTTCACCGTGGCCGCCACCGACGCGGTGTTCTGGGAGCCGTTTGTGGCGCGCGGCTTCAGTCCCGACTCGGGATCGACCTGGCTGCTGCCGCGTCTGGTGGGGCTGGCGCGGGCCCGACGCATGTTGCTGCTCGGCGAGCAGGTCAGTGGCGCATCCGCGCAGGACTGGGGGCTGATCCACCAGGCGGTGGCGCCGGCGGACGTGGACTCCGCCACCGAAGAACTGTTGGCCGCCTTGGCGCAGGGACCTACGGTAGCGATCGGTCTGACCAAGCAAGCGCTCCATTACGGACAGCAGGCAACGCTGCAACAATCCCTGACCCAGGAGCTGTTCAATCTCGAGCTCAGCTGCCGTACAGGAGATTTCAAAGAGGGATTGGCCGCGTTTGCGCAGCGGCGCCCGCCTGGCTTCACCGGCCGCTGACAGGAAAGGGATCGGCCATGCCGACGTTCGACACCATCGACTACGACGTGCGCGGGCACACCGCCACGATCACACTGAACCGTCCTGAGGCGCTCAACGCGCTGAGCCCGCACATGGTCACCGAACTGCGCGCCGCCTATGCCGAGGCCGAGAGCGACGAGGCGGTGTGGGTGGTCATCGTCACCGGCAACGGGCGGGCGTTCTGCACCGGAGCCGACGTCAAGGAGATCCCCGGCGACGGCAAGGTGATCAATGAACGGCCGTATCTGTCCACCTACGAGCAGTGGGAGGCTCCGCAGGAGGGCACTCCCCCGTTCCGGACGATGGCCAAACCCGTGCTGGCGGCCATCAACGGGATCTGTTGCGGCGCAGGACTGGACTGGGTGACCACCTGCGACATCGTGATCGCCTCGGACCGCGCGACGTTCTTCGACCCGCACGTCTCGATCGGCCTGGTCGCCGGGCGCGAAGTGGTCCGGTTGGCCCGGGTGCTGCCCCGCTCGATCGCGCTGCGGATGGCCATGATGGGCAAGCACGAGCGGATGGACGCTCAACGAGCCTACGACCTCGGCATGATCAGCGAGGTGGTGGAACACGACCGGCTGCTCGAGCGCGCTCACGAGATCGCCGACGTCTTGAACTCCAACGCGCCGCTGGCAGTGCGCGGTACCCGGCTGGCGATCCTCAAGGGCTTGGACCTGCCGCTGCACGAGGCGGAGATGCTCGCCGAGTCGTTCCGGGAACGCAACCTGCACACCGAGGATTCGCTGGAGGGGCCGCGGGCCTTCGTCGAGAAGCGGGCACCGGAATGGCAGTGCCGATGAGCACCGACTTCACCACCATCCTGCTCGACTTCGATCGCGCCGCGCGCGTCGCGACCATCACGTTGAACCGGCCGGACCGGCTCAACGCGTTCGACCGCACCATGTGCGAGGAGATGGCCGCGGCGTGGCGGATCGTCAAACTCGACAGTCAGGTCAACGCCGTCGTGCTGCGTGCCGCCGGTGACCGGGCGTTCAGCGCCGGGCTGGACATCAAATCCTCCTACGGACAACCCGACAACGTCTGGCATCACGAAGATCCCGGCGAGTTGCTCAGTCCCAAGTGGCAGAAGATGTTCAAACCCGTCATCTGTGCCGTGCAGGGCATGTGCACCGCCGGAGCGTTCTACTTCCTCAACGAAGCCGACGTGGTGATCTGCTCGGACGACGCCACGTTCTTCGACTCCCACGTCTCTGCCGGACTGGTCTGCGCACTCGAGCCGATCGGGCTGATGCGCCGAATCGGGTTGGGGGAGACCCTGCGGATCGCGCTGATGGGCAACGATGAGCGGGTCAGTGCCGACACCGCGTTGCGCATCGGCTTGGTATCGGAAATCGTGGTGCGCGAACAGCTCTGGACGCGAGCCCAGGAGATTGCCGCCACGATTGCGGCCAAGCCGCCGTCGGCCACCCAGGGCACGGTGAAGGCGATCTGGGAGTCGCTGGACAAACCGTACCGTGCCGCCCTGGATCAGGGCCTGATCTACACCAGGCTGGGCAACCCACTGGGCAAGGCCGAACTCGACGCACTGCCGCCGCGCCCCGCCACACCGCCGCGGATCCGCTGATGCCGCATCCGCTGAGCCGGCGCATTGCCGAGGTGCTCGATCTGGCGCCTGAGGCACCGGCACTGCAATACGACGGCCAGTGGTATTCCTGGTCGCAGCTCGCGACCCTGGCGCGGCGCATCGCCGAGCTGACACCGGCCGGTGGACGAGTCGGGATCCTGCTGCGCAACCGCCCCCCGCAGGTGGCCGCGTTGCTCGGCGTGCTGCTGGCCGGGGGCTGCGTGGTGGTGATCAATCCGTCCCGCGGCGACGACCGCACCCGCAGCGAAATCGCGGCGCTGGAACTGCCCGTGATCATCGGGGATCCCGATGATCTGGCCGCCCTGGTGACCGCGACACGGCGCACCGCCGTGGTGACGATCTGCGATCTCGCCACCGCCCCGCAGATCGACGTGGCGAGCGAGCCCAACCCGGATTCCGGGCGCCCCGGCGTGGCGGTGTGGATGCTGACCAGCGGAACCACCGGGCCGCCTAAGCGCGTCGACCTGCGTTACGACATGTTGGCGCACAGCGTGATCGGTCCCGACCCCGAGCATGCCCCGGCACCGCAGCTGCGACGCGGCATCGCGATCGTCAACTCGCCGCTGGTGCACATCGGTGGCGTGTACCGGGTGTTGCAGTGCATCGCCGAGGCACGATCCTTTGTGCTGCTGGAGCGATTCGAGCTGCAGCGCTGGGCCGAGGCGGTACGCACCTGTCGGCCGCGCGCGGTCTCGTTGGTGCCGGCCGCGTTGCGCACGGTGCTGCATTCGGACCTCAGCCGCGAGGACCTGGCCGGGATCCGTGCGGTCACCTCGGGTACCGCTCCGCTGTCCGCCGACGACGCCGACGCGTTCACCGCCAAGTTCGGCATCCCGGTGCTCACCTCTTACGCCGCAACCGAATTCGGCGGCGGCGTAGCCGGCTGGACACTGGCCGACTATCAGCAGTACTGGCAGGACAAACGCGGCAGCGTCGGGCGCGCCAGCCTCGGCGCGCAACTGCGCGTGGTCGACGACGACGGCGCCCCACTCGGCCCCGATCAGCCCGGGCTGCTGGAGGTCAAACCGGGCCAGCTGGGCCCCGGCGCGGAGTGGATGCGGACCACCGATCTGGCGCGCATCGACGCCGACGGCTTCCTGTGGATCCTGGGCCGGGCGGATCAGGCCATTATCCGCGGCGGATTCAAGGTGTTGCCCGACGACGTGCGGGTCGCTCTGGAGGCGCATCCGGCGGTCAAAGGCGCCGCCGTCGTGGGCCGTGCCGACGAGCGTCTTGGGCAGACTCCGGTGGCGGCGGTCGAGCTGCGGTCTGGAGCCTTCGCCGACGCCGGGACGCTGACCGAGTTTCTGCGCGGCCGACTGGCCCGCTATGAGATTCCCACCGAGATCGCGATCGTCGACGTCATCCCGCGTACGCCTTCGGGCAAGGCCGACCTGGGCGCGGTTCGGGAGCTGATCGGTATGTCGAGCAAGAATGCTGACTGAGACCCTCCCACAGATCCTGCGCGTCCAAGCGCGGACTCGCGGCGACCACCCACTGCTGATCTGCGACACCGAGCGGATCAGTTACGCCGACGCCGACCAGCGTTCCGCCGCGTTGGCCCGCCGGCTCGTCGCACTGGGCGCCGGCAAGGGCAGCCACATCGGACTGTTGTATCCCAACGGCCCAGCGTTCGTGGTCGGCATGCTCGCCGCGGGCCGCATCGGCGCGGTGGTGGTCCCATTCCCGACCCCGTCCACGGCACCCGAGCTGCGTGACCAACTGGTGCACAGCGACGTGCGGATCCTGCTGACGGCCGAATCGTACCGATCACACGACTATCGGGCTCGGCTGGCCGAGGTTCTCGTCGACGTCGATATCGACAGCGCAGCACCGCTGTTCAGCGTGTACGCGCCGCAACTGCGCCATGTGCTGTTCGACGCCGAGAACTCCGGAGCACCGGGCGACCAGGCCACCGTAGAAGCCTTGGAGAACGACGTCGACGGCGGTGACTCGCTGGCGATCATCTACACCTCCGGGTCGAGCGGCACGCCCAAAGGCGCGGTGCACAGTCACGCGAGCCTGATCGGCCACCAACGCAATCTCAACGCGATCCGGCGACTCACCGCTGAGGACACCCTGTTCTGCAACTCGCCGTTCTTTTGGATCGGCGGGTTCGCGTTCGCGCTGCTGGCCACGGTGCTGGCCGGATCGACGCTGCTGTGTTCCAACGCCACCGACCCCGCCATCACGCTGGACCTGCTGGAGGCCGAGAAGCCCACGCTGACCAATGGTTTCGTCAACGGTATCGCCGCCCTGAGTCAGCATCCCAGCCTCAGCGACCGAGACCTGACCAGCCTCCGGCGCGGCAACCTGTACCCGATCATGGCGCCAGAAGCGCGCCCGGCCGACCCTGGGCTGCGGCACAGCATGCTCGGGATGACCGAGACCGGGGGCCCGATATTGCTCAGTGACGACGACACCGACCAGCCCGAACACCGTCGCGGTAGCTACGGCAAACCCGCTCCGGGGTTCGAGTGCCGCATCGAGGACGGGGAACTGTGGGTGCGCGGCCCCTACCTGATGCGGCGCTACCACAAGCGCAGCCGCGAAGAGTGTTTCGACGCCGAGGGCTGGTTCCACACCGGCGATCTGGTCCGCACCGACGCCGACGGCTTCTACTACTTCTTGGGCCGACGAGACAGGGTGATCAAGACCGCCGGAGCCAATGTGTCTCCGGCCGAGGTGGAGCGAGCCATCGCCAACGTCACCGGCGGATCCATCGCGCACGTGTTCGGCGTCCCCGATCCCGTCCGTGGACAGCTGGTGGCCGCGGTCATCGTGACCGGCGATGGCGCGATCGACGAGGGACAGCTAAGGGCTCGACTTGCCACCGAGCTGTCCGCCTACAAGATCCCGCGCCGGATCACGAGCGTCCCCGCGGCCCGGATCCCGTTGCTGTCCAGCGGGAAAGTCGATCTGCGACGGCTGGCGGAGGCGCTCGATGCCTGAGACTCTGACCGTCGACGCCCTGGTCCGCGCCCATGCCGCTCTCCATCGGGGCAAACCGGCGGTGATCGACCCGATCAACCGACTCAGCTATGCCGAGCTCGACTCGACGTCGCGTGAGCTGGCCGCGGTCTTCGTTCAGGCTGGTATCGGCAAGGGCACCCGGGCGGGGTTGATCATGCCCAACGGCGTTGACTGGGTCCGCATCGCGATCGCCCTCACCCGGATCGGGGCGGTGCTGGTGCCCCTGAGCACTCTGCTGACCCCGCCGGAACTGCGCGCGCAGCTTCGCGTCGCTGCGGTGCAGTTTCTGATCAGCGTCGAGGAGTTCCGTGGCCGCCGCTATCTCGACGACCTACGCGCGGACTCGTCGCTGACAGCGGATCTGCCTGCGCTGCAGCATGTCTGGTCCACTCAAAGCTTGGCGTCGGCCGCCGCCGGCGACGGCCCCGCCAGAATCGTCGAGGCGCTGTCCGCGACCGTGACCCCCGCCGACCCGATGCTGATCATGTTCACCTCCGGCAGCAGCGGCCCGCCCAAGGGTGTGCTGCATTCGCACGGCAGCGCCTTGGGCGCGGTCCGGTCCGGACTGGCCGCCCGCTGCATCGACGCCGACACCCGGCTGTATCTGCCGATGCCGTTCTTCTGGGTCGGCGGCTTCGGTGGCGGGGTGCTGTCGGCGCTGCTGGCCGGGGCCACCCTGGTCACCGAGGAGCTTCCCAAGCCGGAGACCACCTTGCAGTTGCTGGAGTCCGAGCGGGTCACGTTGTTCCGCGGCTGGCCGGACCAGGCCGCGGCACTGGCCCGCCACGCCGGTACCGCCGGCCTGTCGGCGTTACGGCCGGGCAGTCTGGAGGCGCTGCTGCCGCCGGAGTTGCGCCCCGAGCCCGGGGCGAGGGCCAACCTGTTCGGGATGACCGAGGCGTTCGGGCCGTACTGCGGCTACGCCGCCGACACCGACCTACCGCGTTCGGCGTGGGGCAGCTGCGGTAAGCCGTTCGCGGGCATGGACGTTCGGATCGTCGACACCGACACCGGCGTGCCGGTGCCCGCCGGCACGGTCGGGATGATCCAGCTGCGCGGGCCGCACACGCTGCGCGGCATCTGCCGTCGCACCCGGGAGGACGTCTTCACGGTCGACGGCTTCTACCCCACTGGCGACCTGGGCCGGCTCGATCACGACGGGTTCCTGTTCTACCACGGCAGATCCGACGACATGTTCAAGGTCAGCGGCGCCACGGTCTATCCGAGCGAAGTCGAGACGGCCCTGCGCGGCATCGCCGGTGTCCAGGCCGCGGTCGTCACCAACGTGCCCGACGGAGACCGGAGCAGGGTGGGAGCGGTGGTGGCCGGCGACGGGCTGACGATCGATGACTTGCGCGACCGGTGTCGAGATCTGTTGAGCTCGTTCAAGGTGCCGACCGTGTGGCTGGTGGTCGAGGGAGCTGAGGCCCTTCCCCGCGGGTCGACGGGCAAGGTGGACATGCCGCGGCTGCGGAAGCTGCTGGCCGCCAACCACCAAGGAAAAGCCCATTAAGCAGGACGCTCATCGACTTCGCGGTTTACCGTCAAGCGCAATCCACAGTGGGGGTGGGGTCATGGCCGGTAACCGGCGTAGCGGCACAGCACTGCTGTTCAGCGCGGCAATGGCACTGTTGGCATGGGCGCCGGTGGCTCCAGCCGGAGTCGCCCGGGCCGAGGGCCCGCTCAATGCCTTGATGATGGGCGGCACCGGCATGCCGACACCCAGTCAGGCCTGGCGAGACGCCATTATCGCCGACTACATCAACCCGTCCACCGGCGGTGACTACACCTCGGTGCTGGTCGCGACCCCGGAATCTTTCGCCAGCCCTTCGGTTCCCACCGGCCTGGCGAATCTGCAGGATGCGATCGCCGCCCAGCTCATCGCGCATCCCGACCAGCCCTTCGTCGTCGAAGGGTATTCGCAGAGCGCGATGATCGCGGTGATGGAGAAAACTCACCTCGCCGAGCTCGCGGCCTCCGGGCAGCCGATCCCGGACGTCACGTTCCTGCTGCTGGGTTCCTCGAGCCGGCCCAACGGTGGCGAAGTGGCGCGGTTCGAGGGGTTGACCATTCCGGGCCTGGGCGGCAGCTTTCCCGGCGCCGAACCGACCGATCTGGGGATCCCCACGATCGACATCTCGAACCAGTACGACTTCTTCTCCGACTTCCCGCAGTACCCGATCAACCTGGTCGCCGACCTCAATTCGTTCTTCGGCATCATCTATTCCCACGCCGCCTATGGCGACGGCGCCATTCCCGGCGTCACCGCACTCTGGCCGCCGTCCGAACCGCTGTCCGGTCCTTACGCTGACGAATATGTGCTCGGGTCCTCGGACATCGTCAGGCAGCTGGAGGGCGACACCACGTTCTATCTGATCCCGTCAACCACCCTGCCGCTGCTCGGCCCGCTGATGACCTTGGGTGTTCCCCAATCCGTGCTCGACATCGTCCAGCCCGCTCTGCAGGTGATCATCGAAGCCGGCTACGACCGGTCGGTGCCGTTTGGTGAGCCGATGCCGGTCCAGCTGTTCCCCACCCTGGATCCGATCACCTTCAGCATCGAACTCGCCAGGGCCGTCGTCCAGGGCGCTGACAATGCCTTCGGGCTGTTCGGCGCCCAGCTACCCGGTTATACCGAACTGGAAAGTATTCTGGTGCAAGCACAGTCGTGGTCGCAAGAGAACATCGGCGCCTCTTATCACGACACCATGACACAGCTCAACGCCGACTTCAATCCGTTCACAGCGTTTTTCGCCCTTGAAGCACCCATCGGCCTGGCCATCCAGGATCTGCTGGATGAGACCGGCATTCAACAGGCCCTGATCGACCCGATCCTGGGCATCATCGGACCCCTCGGTGGCTTGTTCACCAGCTGACATCACCCCATTTGGGCACCCATCGATCGACGGCATAGGAGAAGGCATGACAGGACGACTGACCGGCAAGGTGGCATTCATCACCGGCGCTGCACGGGGACAGGGACGCGCCCACGCGGTACGGATGGCCAGCGAGGGAGCCGACATCATCGCGGTCGACGTGGCCGGGAAACTGCCCGACTGCGTGCCGTACAACCCGGCAAGCCCGGAAGATCTGGCCGAAACCGTCCGGCTGGTGGAGGCCACCGGGCAGCGCATGGTGTCCTCGATCGTCGACACCCGCGACTACGACGGCTTGTGTGAGGCAGTCACCGACGGCGTGAGCACACTGGGGAGGCTGGACATCATCGTCGCCAACGCCGGTGTTGCTGCCCCCCAAGCCTGGGATGCCATCTCGCCGGAGAACTTTCGCGATGTCATGGACATCAATGTGACTGGCACCTGGAACACTGTGATGGCCGGCGCACCGCACATCATCGCCGGGCAGCGCGGCGGCTCGATCATCTTGATCAGTTCGGCCGCCGGCATCAAGATGCAGCCGTTCATGGTCCACTACACGGCCAGCAAGCACGCCGTCACCGGAATGGCCCGCGCGTTCGCCGCCGAGTTGGGCAAGCACGCAATTCGGGTCAACAGCGTGCACCCCGGTCCGGTCAACACCGACATGGGCACCGGCGACATGATGAGTGCGCTGAACCAGGCCATGGAGACCAACCCGCAGTTGTCTCAGATGCTCACGCCTTTCCTGCCCACGTGGGTGGCCGAACCGGAGGACATCGCCGGCACGGTGTGCTGGCTGGCCAGCGCCGACTCGCACCTTGTCACCGCCGCCGCGATTCCGGTGGATCAGGGCTGCACCCAGTACTGAACGGGGTGCCTGTTCGTCACGGGAACTGTCGTCGTCAAGGTCGGGCGGACCGTATTCCACTGATCCACCCCTAGATCCGATTACGCACGACTATGGTGACCGGCTGACACCGTTAGCAGCGTCCCGCTGACAACAGGAGGAGGACGGCAATGAGTTCACCGCTGCGGCATTGCGCCACGATGCCGGCATTTGCCCTCGCTGTGACATCAGCGGCCCTGATCGGCCTCGCTTCGCCTGCCGTCAGCCAGGCCGACCCGCTAGATGGCTGCGGCTACGGCATGTACTTCAACACAGACACAAATCAGTGCGAGCCCGGGGGCGTAGACCCGCATCCGATCGTCGGACCCGTCGGACCGTTCGGCGTCGGTGTTGGCGGCCCCGCGGGACCTGGTGGCGTTGTTGGCCCCGCCGGCGTAGGCCCGGCCGGACCGGGCCCCGTCGGCCCCGGCCCGGTCGGACCCGGGCGGCGCTAGTCCTGCTGCGCAATCCGCTCGTTGTGAATGCGCACCAGTTCCCGGAAACGCAGCCGGTGGTAGTGGGGAACGGGCTGGATACCCCACTCGTCTTGGGCACTGGCCTTGCCTGCGGCACCCTCTGGTGGCCCGAGCGGCGGGTAGGGGTGCTTGCACTCCAGGGTGTCGTCGGAGAACCGGGTCTTGAGCAGTTCACTGCAGATCTGGGTGAGGCTCAGCGTCGGGTAGCCGTAGTACACCGCCATGAACGGCAGGGTGAAGGCGCCCTCGATGACGAGCGCCACCAGGCAGACCAAGGTGGCGCGCTTGATCCACTTGTGCATCCGTGCGTAGTACGGGGTGGTGCCCGGCGGCAGTGCGTCGGCGGAAGGTGTTTCCATCGTGGGGCTCCTTGATCAGTCGGAGAAGATTTCCCGGTTGACGGTGTGCAGGTAGGGGATCGCCAAAAACGGTGTGATGTAGAAGATGTCGTAGAGCCACCAGCCGATCACCGGGAACACCACACCGGCGTAGCGCACATCGGCATACATGGTCATGTTGAACACGTAGAGAATCCAGATGAGTACGCCCATCCAGCAGGTGACGATCATCCATTGGTGGCCCCAGCGCTTCATCTGCAGGAACCCGATCGCGGCGGCACAGCGCATCGCAAAGACCGTGAGGATCATGCCGAAGACCATGGATTTCTCGCCGGGTCCGGCTGAGCCGCCGATCCAGAGTTCGTTGTAGTGCCAGAAATAGCCGGCATCGAACATGCCGCCCCAGCCGACCATCAGGACCCGGTTGATCAGGGTGTGGTTGGCGACCAGGTCCAGCGACCAACCCAGGCTGTTGAGCATGCCGTCGATCAGCACCAGGTATCCGATCAGGGTGACGATCATCGGCCGTACGGCCAAGCCGGCGTGCAGTGATTGCCGCTGCAGCCAAGCGCCGCGCAGGAAGATCGGCAAGCCGATGATGCCCGGCACCCACATTCCCATCAACGCTGCGCCGGCGATCATCCAGCGGTCGGCTCGGCGCTGGGCGGCACGCGATTGCGTCTCATGATCGTCGAGCGCGGCGAAGTCTGTCGCCGAAGCCGGCGCGCTCATAGCTGCCACCATCCCCGCGCGAACGACATGTACAGCTGGATGCCGAACATGATGGCCAGGTAGCCGTAGATGAAGATCTGAAAGACGATCAGGGCTCGCTTGCGGTTGCGTTCTTGCTGGTCCATGTTCTGCGACTTCCTTTCCTAGTGGCGCTCGGCCCGGGTGGTGAGCACGCTGGCGGCCACTTCACGCAGGCCGTCGTGAATTCCGCCGTCCGTGGTCAGCGGTGCGAGGATGCACGCTTCGGCGGCCTCGGTCTCGGCTGCGCCGGCGGCGACCAGCTGCGCGGCGTTGACCAAGGTGCGCGTCGACGGCAGTTCGAAGTGCAACGCCTGGTCTGCGGTGCGCAGCGCGGTGGCGCACTGCACCAGCCGACCGGCGATCTGTGACTCGATGCCGGTCTCGGCGACGATCACCTGCGCCTCGCGCTCCGGCGGCAGGTACTGCATGGGCAGCGTGGCGAACCGTTGCCGGAATGAGGGCTTCAGCTCTTTGAGCGAGCTCCGGTAGGCGGGGTTGTAGGAGCAGACCAGCATGAAGGTGTCCGGCGCCGTGACGGTTTCACCGGCACGATCCAGGTACAGGCTGCGCCGGTGATCGGTCAGCGAGTGCAGAATGGCCAGCGAGTCGTGCCGCGCCTCAACGACTTCGTCGAGGTAGCAGATCGCACCGGCCTTGACCGCTTGGGTCAGCGGTCCGTCCGTCCACACCACGTCACCGCCGGACACCAGGAACCGGCCCACCAGGTCCGAGCTGGTCAGGTCGTCATGGCAACTGATGGTGACCACGGGGCGCCCCAGCAGCTGGCCCATGTGCTCGACGAGCCGGGTCTTGCCACAGCCGGTCGGGCCGGTGAGCATCACCGGGATTCGGCGGCGGTAGGCCTTCTCGAACAACTGCACCTCGTTGCCGTTGGCGAAGTAGACATCGCTGCTCATCGGGCTCCTCGCACGTCGTCGGTCATGCTGCGGTCAGTTCGCGGTGTACGTGGGCCAGTACGCGCGGTAGCTCCGCGACCCGCCGAATCCGTTGGGAGCGGCGCGGTCCGAATACCTCGGGCAGCGGATCGACGCGCACGGGTCCGACCCCGACGTAGTACACGCAGACGCCGGCCTCCTCGGCTTCCTCGACGGCGTGTGCGACATCGGCCCAGGCGTATCGACCTTCGTAGCCCTCGTCGGACATCAGCCCATCGCCGATCACGATGAGCAGCCGCCGTCCGCCAGGCTGCGTCAGCAGCCGGCTGGTCAGATGCCGCAGCGGGGCGCCCAGTCGGGTGTAGCCGCCGGTCAAAAGTCCCAGCGCGCTCGGCGCCACGAACCTCCGGTCGCCGAAGTCCTTGAGGCAGTGCACTTCCACGTGGTGGCGGGTGTTGCCGGTGAACGCGAAGATGCCGTGGCGCTGACGCGCGCGCGTCATCGCCGCCGAGAGCGCGTCCGCGCAGGCGAGCTCCAGGCCGAACAACCGGCCACCGTGCACCCCCAGCGACGAGCTCGCATCGAGCAGCACCGCGGTGGTCACGTCCCGGTCCGCGGGCAGCAGGTCCCGGAAGATCCGGGGCTCGCCGGCCGTGCCGGCCGCCACGTCGAGTCGGTAGCCGACGTAGGCGTCGACGTCGAGATCGGATCCATCGGCAAGCCGATTAGTCATGGCGCGGACGGTGTGTTGTTCGAACCACTTACGCAGTTCGACCGCGGCCGGGGACGGCTCGCCTGAAGGTATTCGCCGGTTGAGTTCCACTACGGCGACGTGGTCTGGCAACAGGGCGCCCGTGTGCAGGTTCCACTCCGGGTACGGGATGCCCGGCCTGCGGTCGAGACCGAGAAAGCGATCGTCGTCTTCGGGCCGGCTCGGCGGCGGCATGGTGGTGTTGCGAACACCCCCGTCACCGCCCACCGGTACCGAATACGGACGTGGGCGCCGTTTCTCGTTGCTGGACCACGGCATCCGGCCGAGGCGACGCACCGAGGAGGCCAGGCGCCCCGGTCCGGTCCAAGCGGCCGGCAGTGTCCCCGTCAGCGAATGCCCGGCCAGCGATTGCCGGGTGCGCGCCAAGGCGATCGCGCGATCGACCATCTCGGCGGCCGGCATCTCGGGATCGGCGGGATCGAGATCCGGCAGCATCCGTTGCAGCTCGGCCACCAGTCCCGGCCACCGCCCGGCAACCCAGCCGAGGGCCACCCGCGACTCGACGAAGGTCAGGGCCAGACGCTCACGCGGCGACAGGTCGGCCAACCGGTACTGCGCGATGCGCTCCTTGGAGGGTGAACATTGCAGCGCCACCCCGCAGGTCAGCGTCCGTCGAGTCCAGCCCGGCTCCGCAGGATGGGGCACATAGACGGTGGACAGGTTCGGGTTCAGGCTGAAGCTTCTTCGGGCGCCGGTCATCAACCGCGCGCCTTCGCGGCGCCGGTCGCTCAGTGCGACCGCCGTCAGCGCGCAGCTGGTCTCGAGCGCCAGGGGGTCCACGGCTGGCTCAAAAGGTTCCGATGCTGGAGAACATCCAGTACCAGAACGCGATGATCAAACACGTTCCGCCCCAGGCAGCGACGTAACGGAGAATCTCCCAGAGCCAGGCCATCAGGACTTCCTATCGTTGATCAATCGGAGAAGATCTCCCGGTTGACGGTGTGCAGGTACGGGATCGCCAAAAACGGTGTGATGTAGAAGATGTCGTAGAGCCACCAGCCGATCACCGGGAACACCACACCGGCGTAGCGCACATCGGCATACATGGTCATGTTGAACACGTAGCCGATCCAGATCACTACGCCCATCCAGCAGGTGACCACCATCCACTGATGACCCCACCGCTTCATCTGCAGAAATCCGATCGCCGCGGCGATCCGCATGGTGAAGACCGTGAAGATCAGGCCGATCTCCCAGCCCTTCTCCCCCGGGCCGGCAGCCCCACCGATCCACAGCTCGTTGTAGTGCCAGAAATAGCCGGCATCGAACATCGCGCCCCAGCCGTTGAGCAGCACCCGGGCCAGCAGGGTGTGGTTGGCCACCATGTCCAGCGCCCAGCCCACGGCGTTGATCGCGGCATCGATGATGACCAGGTAGCCCAGCAATGTCACGAGCATGGGCCGCACGGTCAGTCCATCGCGCGCAGCCTTGCCCTGCAACCAGATTCCGCGCAAGAACAGCGGGAGGCCGAAGACACCGGCCGCCGCCGTGCCGATGAGCATGCCGCCGGAGATCATCCAGCGGTCTGCTTGACGCTGGGCGGCTCGCGACAGGTCCAGGTGCTCGTCGAGCCCCAGCCCGGACCCGTCCTGCGGTAGCCGTCGCACGCCTACGACGGTAAGGAAATCACTGACTTAAGTCAATGACTTTTACTGGGGCCCGCGGTCGGCGCCGAGGCCACGCAAGGTCCTGGCCACGTAGTCGGCGACCAACTCCGGCCGGTTCGGCCAGTCGTGCGTGGTGATGAGTAGCGCATAGAGACCGAGCAGGAAGAAAACGGCGCTGTTCATCGCGACGACGTCGTCGTCGATTTCGCCGCGTTCCCGCGCCACGTCGATACGTTCGGCGATCAGCACGATCAGCGGGTGATGCTCGCCGTTCTCAGCAGGCGGTCGAGTCGGCGAGAAGTGCAACGCCAGGAATTCGGTGAACAGCGGATCGCCCAGGCGCTTCTCCAAATCGATGATCAGACGCGCGGACTCACTCAAGATGTCGGAAAGACCCTGGTGCTCGACCAGAAACTTTTCGAACTGCTTGGTGATTCGTTCTTCCTCCCGGCGCTCCAACTCCAGCAGCACATGCTCCTTGGTGGGGAAATGGAAGAAGAACGTGCCGTGCGCGACGCCGGCCGCGGCCACGATGGCGCCGACGTCGGCCTGAGCCATCCCGGTGCGCTTGAACTCCGCGGTCGCCGCACCCAGCAGCCGCTCGCGGGTCTGCAGTCGCCGGGCTTCGCGCGCCGTCATCTTCTCTGGCTTGTCCGCCACGGCCACGACAGTAGCGCCTCAGCGTCTCCGCGCGCATTGGATGACTTAAGTCAGCGTGCGGGATTCCTGGTGGGCCGTTGCGATGAGCGCCCGGATATTGTTCCGGCAACGTCCGCACACCGTGCCGGCGCCGGTGCACTCACCGACCTGCTTGGTGGTTGAGGCGCCGGCCCGGGCTGCGTCGATCACCTGCTGACTGGTCACCCCAGCGCACAAGCAGACGTACACAGCGCGTCACGCCCCGGCCTCAAGAGCCCTTGCCTCCAGCTGAGACTTGTCCACTTTGCCGGTGGCGTTCAGCGGCAGTGCGTCCACGAAACACACCGAGCGCGGAACCTTGAACCCGGCCATCCGGTCTCGGCTCCAAGCGATCAGCTCCGCCTCGGAGATCGGCGACTCCGCGGCGTTCGTAACCACAAACGCCTTGCCCACCTGGCCCATCCGCTCATCGGGCACGCCGATCACCGCGACCTGCGAGATCCCCGGATGCTCCAGCAGGAAACCCTCGATCTCGGCGGGATAGGCGTTGAAGCCGCCGACGATGAACATGTCCTTCTTGCGGCCGACGATCCGCAACCGGCCGGCGGCATCCAGCGTGCCGACATCCCCGGTGTGCAACCAGCCTTCGGCGTCGATGGCCTCGGCGGTAGCAGCCGGGTCATCGAGATAGCCGACCATCACGTTGTAGCCGCGCACCAGGACCTCACCGGCTTCAGCGTCGCCGGCGATGCGGACTTCGATGTCCTCACAGGCCTGACCGGCCGTGGTCGCGATGTCCTCGAACGAGTCGCCACGCCGGGAAGCCGTCACCGTGCCGGCTTCGGTCAGCCCGTATCCGGTCATGATGGAGGTGAACGGCAACTCGTTGCGGATCCTGCGGATCAGGTCCACCGGGATGTCTGCGGCGCCGGTGACCGCGGCCCGCAGCGATGACAAGTCGTGTGTTCCGCCGGCGTCCAGCAGTGACTGATACAGCGTCGGAGGACCTGGAAGCATGGTGATGCGTTCTGCCTCAATAAGTTCCAGCACGGCGTCGACGTCGAAGACCCGCACCGGCACCATGGTGGCGCCCCGGATGCACGCGGCGATGCAGCCCGCCTTGTAGCCGAACGTATGGAAGTAGGGGTTGACCATCAGATACCGGTCGCCCTCGCGCAGGTCGGCCAGATCGCACCACTCGGCATAGAGCCGCAGGTTCTGTTGGTGGGTCATCATGACGCCTTTGGGCCGACCGGTGGTGCCCGAGGTGAAGATGATGTCGGCGGTGTCGCCGCCGTCGACGCTGCGCTGCACCGGCGAACCGCTGCTCAGGAAGTCTGATTTCAGGTCAATTACCGGAACCCCGGGCGAGGCGCTGAAATCCAGTCCGAGAAAGCCCTTCTCGACCAGCACCAGCTTGGCGCCGCTACGACGGATGATGTCGTCGGCCTCGCTCGGTTTGAACCGGGTGTTGACCGGAACCAGGATCCCGCCGGCGGTCAGCAGCCCAAAGGCGGCGATGATCCAGGCCGCCGAATTCGGCGCCCAGATCGCCACCCGATCGCCCTTGCCCACACCCGCCGAGGCGAAGGCACCTGCCGCACAACGAACCCGGTCAGCCAGCTGCGTGAAGCTCAGCCGCACCGGGCCGTCGACGATCGCTTCGGCATCCCCGAAGCGATCGCCGACGCTCAGGACCATCTCGGGGATGGTCTCCCAGCGTGGCACCCCTAGACGGTGACGAGCCGACCGAGGTTACCGCCCATGATCTTGGCCTGGTCCTCGATGGGCAGATGCGACAGCGCGGTGATGTAGTGGGTCGGCTCGGCCAGGCCCTCCGGGTGCGGCCAGTCCGAACCGTAGAGCACCTGGTCCACACCGACCAGGTTGATCAGGTCGTCGATGCCCTCCTCGTAGAACGGGCTGACGTAGATCCGGTTCTTGATCTCCTCCATCGGGTTTCCGAGGAACGCCTCGGGCGCCTTCCGGTAGACCTCGGCCATCGAGTCCAACAGCGGGAACATCCACTTGGAGCCGGCTTCCACGATGCCGACTTTCAGCTTCGGGTGCCGGAACAGCGCACCGTGGATCACCCACGAGGCCACCGCGTCTTGGATCGGGCGCCACTCGTTGAGGATGCCCATGGCGTTGGTCTGGAACGGCAGCATCTCTTCGACCGCACCGTCCCACTCGGAGGTGTAGCGAGAGTAGCCACTGTCCGACGAGTGCATCCCGATGAAGACGTCGTATTCGACACACTTCTCCCAGAACGGGTCGAACTCGGGCAGCGCGAACGAACGCGGGCCGCGGAAGCCGGGCACCGGGGCCGGACGGATCAGAATCGCCCGGGCGCCGCGCTTGACCACCCACTCCAGTTCCTCGATCGCCTTCTCGACGATCGGGAGCGTGATGACCGGCGTGGTGAAGATGCGGTTCTGGTAGTTGAAGCCCCAGACCTCGTCCAGCCACTGGTTCAGCGCGTGGATGATGACGTGGATGGTGACCGGGTCATCCCGCAGCCGCTCCTCGATGAGGCTGGCCAGGGTCGGGAACATCAGCGAGCGATCGATACCCAGCTCATCCATCAGCTCCAGCCGAGGGGCGGGCTCGAAGAACGCCGGGATGGATTTCATCGGTTCGCCGAACAGTTCGCGCTTGCTCTTGCCGTCGGGGTTGCCGTACTTGAAGTACTCCTCCCATGCGCCCGGCTTGGCGACCACCGAGAAGGTGGGGTTCGGGATGTAGTTGCTGATCTGGCCGCGGATGGCGATCTTGGTGCGCCCGTTCACCTCGACGTACTGGACGACGTCCTTGTACTCCTTGGGCAGGTACTTGGTCAGCGCTTCCGGCGGCTCGTAAAGGTGGTTATCCGCATCAAACAAGGGGAACGGGACGTCCACGCGATGTGACAGTTGACCCATGAAATGCTCCTTTTCGGTTCATGAGAATCTTATTCTCATAAAGGTGTCGTTGCAACACTCTCGGCGAGCTGTTTGCGCACCAGGTACTTCTGCACCTTGCCGCTGGCGGTGCGCGGGAAGTCCTCGACCTCCCGCAATTCCTCGGGCCACTTCTGCCGCGCGACGCCCATCCGCTCGAAGTGCTCCCGCACTTCCGTTAGGGCCGGCAGCACGCACCCCGGCTTGAGGCGCAGCACCGCGACCGCCCGCTCCCCCAACCGGGCATCCGGCGCCGCGACCACCACCGCTTCGGCCACCGCCGGCATCGCCAGCAGGACCTCCTCGACCTCCACCGCGCTGATGTTCTCGCCACCGCGAATGATCACGTCGGCCTTGCGGTCGGTGATGGTCAGATACCCGTCGGTGTCGAGCACTCCGATGTCGCCGGTGTGGTACCAGCCCTCGGCATCGAACGCCGCCTCGGTCAGCGCGTCATCGGTGTAGCCCAGGCACAGGTCGGGTCCGCGGCTCAGGATTTCGCCGTCGGGGGCCAGCCTCAGCTCCACACCCGGCCGGGCGTCGCCGTCGGTGAACAACCGCTTGTGCTCCGGGGCGTTCGGGCCCGAACCGGTGATCGACGGATGCTCGGTGCTGCCGTAGGAGCGGAAGACGAAGATGCCCAGATCGGCCAGTCGGCGGGTGACGGCGGCGGGCACCGTCGCCCCACCGAGGCCGACGTGACGGATATGGCTCAGGTGCTCGTCGGTGAAGTCCGGATGGTCGAGCAGGCTGGTGACGAAGTACGGCGGCCCACCGCCGATCGACACCCCCTGCTCCGCCATCAACGCCAGCACCCGGGCGGGATCCCAGACGTCGGCGAGATCGATCGGCGCCCCCTCCAGCACCGGGATGAGGAACGCCCCGACCATCCCGATGAAGTGTCCGACCGGAGTGGCGGTGAGCTGCCGGCCGCGGTCCTTCGGGTAGTTGGCCAGCAACTGGCGCGTCTCGCAGCACAGGGTCTGGTGACTGTGGATCACACCCTTGGGTTCGCGGGTGGTCCCCGAGGTGAACGCGATCAACGCCGGCGCCCCGGGGTCGGCATCGAGCGTGCCCGCCATCGGTTCATCGGCGAGCAGGTCCTCGAAGTTCTGACCCACGACGCTCGCACCGTTCCCGCCCACCACGCCGACAACCGGGACGTCGGCGCACAGCTCGGGACGAAAGCTCATCCGCCCGAATCGTTCGGCGGTGATGAACACCCGCGGCCGGCTGGCCGACAAGATGAAGCCCAACTCCCGCGGGCCGTAGAAATGCACGACGGGCACCACGACCGCACCCAGAAACGCCGCCGCCCAGAACGCCGCGGCGGCCTCCATCCAGTTGGGCAGCTGCAGGGCCACCACGTCACCCGGGCCGACTCCGCGGGCTCGCAACCCGGCCGCCAACCGGCGGGCAACGAGCTCCACGTCACCGAAGTTTCCCCGCCACGGCCGAACCGCCGAATGCACCTCGAAGCCGGTCTCGGCGCCCGCGGCCAGCCCGGCCGCGAGCAGGTCACCGAGGGTTTCGCGGGTCCACCAGCCCTGCTCTTCGTAGCGCCGAACCAGGTCGGCAGGAATCTTTCGCATCTCGCCCGCGATGCTATTCTCCGTTTTTGAGAATGCCAATATCTTGAGTGGAGAGCCATGGGCCAGGACTGTCCGGACGAGCTGGACGTGCAACTGGATGACGGCCTGGCCATCATCACCATCGACCGGCCCCAGGCCCGCAACGCCATCGCGCCGGAGACCATGGACCAACTCGACCGGGCGCTGGACAAGGTCGCCGGGGCGCAGGCGCTGGTGATCACCGGCGGCGGCGACCGGGCTTTCGTCTCCGGCGGCGACCTCAAGCAGCTCGCCGCCCTGCGCACCGAGGCCGAAGCGGCGACCATGGCCTGGCGGATGCGCACGCTGTGTGATCGGATCGCCGCGTTTCCGGCACCGGTGATCGCCGCCCTGAACGGCCACGCGTTGGGCGGTGGCGCCGAAGTCGCGGTCGCGGCCGACATCCGCATCGCCGCCGCGGACATCAAGATCGCGTTCAATCAGGTGTCGCTGGCGATCATGCCGGCCTGGGGTGGCGCCGAGCGGCTGGGCAAGTTGGTCGGACACAGTCAGGCGCTGCTGCTGGCCGGCACCGGAACCATGCTGGACGCTCCGGCGGCCGAACGCATCGGCCTGATCAACCGGGTGGTCCCCCGGGAGTCTTTCGACGCCGAATGGCGCGCCTTGGCCCGGTCCTTGGCCAACCCGTCGGCCGGTGAGATCAAACGGGTGCTCGGTGGCGCCTCGGCGGACGAGGCGGTGGCGGCGTTCGCCCGGTTGTGGGTCGCCGACGAGCATTGGGAGGCCGCGGATCGCCTCCAACAGGGCAGGAAGCAGCGCTAATGCTCGACGGGCCCCGAGGCCAGTGCGACGCCGGCGAGCGGCGCGTACGGCGGCGGGTCCCCCTCGAGCCGTTGCAGCCAGCGCTCGACGAACTCCACGGTCTCGGCGTGGCCGAGGGTCATGCCCAGCGCCTCCTGCTCGATGATCAGCATCCGCGAGGCGCTGGTCATCAGCACCATCAGCACAGTCGGCGGGAACTCCGTGTCGTCGACGCCGTACCGGGCAAACAGCCCGGATACCGCCGCGATCTGTTCGGCGCGCAGCCGTTCGGCGTAATTGGCGATCTCGGCCCGCAGGGCCTCGCGCTCGTTGGCCACGGTGATGAATTGCATGGTCAACGCCGTCCAGGCCGGATCGGTGTTGAATCGCCACAGCGCCCAGAGCGGCTGCGGCGACGCCAACACCGCCGCCTGTTCGGCCAAACCCTGATCGCCTCGCCGGCGGAACATCGCCAGGAACAGGTCGTCCATGGTGCGGAAGTAGTAGTGCACGAGCTGATGCTTGAGGCCCGCCCGCTCGGCGACGCGACGGGAGCTGACCGCGCCGGCGCCGGCGGTCAGCAGCAGCTCTTCCGCAGCGTCGAGCAACAGGGTCCGGTTCTTCGCGTCCGGGGCCCCAATTCTGCGCTGTCCCTTAGCCGATTCGGGCATACCGTTCGCTCCGCATCGTTGTCGTCACCTTTACACCTTCGGCGGCCATCGTAGTGGCGTCGCAACCCTTGACCCCCCAACCCCGCCCATGCTAAGCAGGTGCACAGCAGCTGTCAGCCCGTTCTGCAGAGAGGTCCCCGTTGACTGACTTCGCGACGATCGACTTCTTCACCGATCAGTCCCTGGTGCCCGATCCGCACCCGTACTTCGACTACCTGCGGGCCCGCAACCCGGTGACTCCGCTGGGCGTGTACGACGTGGTCGCGGTGACCGGCCACGAAGAGGCCAACGAGATCTACCGCGACTCCGACACCTACTCCAACCTGGTCGCTGTCGGCGGGCCTTTTCCGCCGCTGCCGTTCACTCCCGAGGGCGACGACATCAGCGAGCAGATCGAGGCCAACCGCCACCTGATGCCGATGACCGAGCACATGGTGACGATGGACCCGCCGATGCACACCAAGGCTCGGTCGCTGCTGAACCGACTGCTCACTCCGAAGCGGCTCAAGGAGAACCAGGACTTCATGTGGCGGCTGGCCGACCGCCAGCTCGACTACTTCATCGACAGCGGCAGCTGCGAATTCCTCTCCGAGTACGCGAGGCCGTTCGCGCTGCTGGTGGTCGCCGACCTGCTCGGTGTGCCCGAAGAGGACCGGCCGGTATTCCAGGAAGTGCTGGGCGCACCACAGCCCGGGGCCCGCATCGGATCGCTGGACCACGAGGAGCTGGCCCACGACCCGCTGGCCTGGCTGGACGACAAGTTCAGCCGCTACCTGTCTGACCGGCGGGAGAGCCCGCGCGGCGACGTGCTGACCGACCTGGCCACCGCCACCTACGAGGACGGCTCGACTCCCGAGATCATCGACGTGGTCAAGAGCGCCACGTTCCTGTTCGGCGCCGGCCAGGAGACCACCACCAAACTGCTCAGCGCCGCACTGCGGTTCATGGCCGAGGACCCGGCCCTGGTCGAGCAGCTGCGCAGCGACCGCAGCAAGATCCCGAACTTCCTCGAGGAGACCCTGCGGCTGGAAAGCCCGGTGAAGACCGACCCCCGATTGGTGCGCAAGACCACCACGCTGGGCGGGGTGGAGCTCAAGGCCGGCACCGTCGTGGTCATGTTCCCCGGGGCGGTCAACCGCGACCCCCGCAAGTTCGAGGACCCGCACGAGCTGCGGATCGACCGCCCCAATGTGCGCGAGCACCTGGCATTCGCCCGCGGCAGCCACACCTGTCCGGGTTCACCGTTGGCGCGCGCCGAGAGCCGTATCTCGCTGGAACGAATCCTGGATCGGATGACCGACATCCGGCTCGACGAGACCAGGCACGGCCCGGCAGGCGAGCGCCGGTTCACCTTTGAGCCGACCTTCATCCTGCGCGGATTGACCGAACTGCACCTGGAATTCACCCCGGTGGCGGCTCCGGTCACCGCCGGCCTGTAGACCACAGCTCTCACCGACACGAGGGACGGACAACATGACGGTGACCACCACCGACGAAGCGCGCTACGACCCGTATGACATTGACCTCAACAGTGATCCGTACCCGATGTTTCGCCGGCTCCGCGAAGAGGCGCCGCTGTACTACAACGCCGAGCATGACTTCTACGCGCTGAGCCGCTTCGACGACGTCAACAAGGCCCTGGTCGATCACCAGACGTTCAGCTCGGCGCGCGGCGCGATTCTGGAGCTGATCAAGGCCAACACCCCGATCCCGCCGGGGCTGATTCTGTTCGAGGACCCGCCGATCCACGACATCCACCGCAAACTGCTGGCCCGGATGTTCACGCCGCGCAAGATCGCCGAACTCGAATCCAAGATCCGCGAGTACTGCGCGCGTTGCCTCGATCCGTTGATCGGCACCGGCCGCCTCGATTTCGTAGCCGACCTGGGCGCGCAGATGCCGATGCGGGTCATCGGCATGCTGGTGGGCATTCCCGAAGCCGATCAGGAGATCATCCGGGACCGCTCGAATGACAACATGCGCACCGAAGCGGGCAAGCCGATGACGGTTGCGTCCGAGGGCTTCGACGACGGCTCGATCTTCGCCGACTACCTCGACTGGCGCGTCGAGCACCCGTCCGACGACATCATGACCGAACTGCTCAACGTCGAATTCACCGACGAATCCGGCACCACCCGGCGGCTGTCGCGCGACGAGCTGCTGATGTACGTGATGCTGGTGGCCGGGGCCGGAAACGAGACCACCACCCGGCTGATCGGCTGGACCGGCAAGGTGCTGGCCGAACATCCCGACCAGCGCCGCGATTTGGTGGCGAACCCGGCACTGATACCGCAGGCCATCGAAGAGCTGCTGCGCTTCGAGCCACCGGCACCACACGTCGCACGCTACGTCACCCGCGACGTGGAGTATTACGGCCAGACCGTGCCCGAAGGCAGCGTGATGATGATGCTGATCGGCGCGGCCAACCGCGACCATCGGCGATTCGCTCCCGACGGCGACGTCTTCGACATCCACCGCGAAGCCCGCCAGCACCTGACTTTCAGCGTGGGCGCGCACTACTGCCTGGGTGCCGCACTGGCCCGCCTGGAAGGGCGAATCGCGCTGGAGGAGATTCTCAAACGCTTCCCCGAGTGGGACGTCGACCTCACCAAGGCAGCGCTGTCACCGACTTCGACGGTCCGCGGGTGGGAGTCCATGCCCGCTTCGGTCGGATGAATCCACTTCTACAAGTTACGAATTGAGGTTTTCCATGGCTGGACGTGTTGAAGGCAAGGTCGCGTTCATCACCGGCGCGGCCCACGGTCAGGGCCGCAGCCACGCGGTGCGGCTGGCCGAGGAGGGCGCCGACATCATCGCGATCGACGTCTGTAAGCCGATCGTCGAGAACTCGCCCATCCCGCCGGCCACGCGTGCGGAACTGGCTGAAACCGTCGATCTGGTCAAAGCCCGCGGTCGCCGGATCTTCACGGCCGAGGTCGATGTGCGCGACTTCGACGGGCTCAAGGCCGCGGTGGACGCCGGCGTGGAGGAGCTGGGCCGCCTGGACATCATCGTGGCCAACGCCGGCATCGGCAACGGTGGCGACACCCTGGACCAGTGCAGCGAACACGACTGGCAGGAGATGATCGACATCAACCTCTCGGGCGTGTGGAAGACGGTCAAAGCGGGCGTCCCGCACCTTATTTCCGGCGGCAAGGGCGGGTCGATCATCTTGACCAGCTCGGTCGGCGGGTTGAAGGCCTACCCGCACTGCGGCAACTACGTCGCCGCCAAGCACGGGGTGGTGGGCATCATGCGCTCCTTCGCCGTCGAGTTGGGGCACCAGAACATTCGGGTCAACACCGTGCACCCCACCCATGTCAGCACCGGGATGATCATGAACGAGGGCACCTGGAAGATGTTCCGTCCGGACCTGGAAAACCCGGGGCCCGACGACATGGCGCCGATCTGCCAGATGTTCCACACCCTGCCGGTGCCCTGGGTGGATGCGATCGACATCAGCAACGCCGTGCTGTTCCTGGCCTCCGACGAGGCCCGCTACATCACCGGAGTCACCCTGCCGGTCGACGCGGGAAGCTGCCTGAAGTAGGCGATTTCCCCGTTGATGTGATGAAGGGGCGGGGCCTCCGCTCCTCGTGACGTTCCCGGCGGATGCTGGGGGTGTCACTACCAATCACGATTGGGGAGGCCCCTAATGAGTGAGTATGCCGGAAAACAGTTCGTCGGGATTGACCTGCACCGACAGCGATCGGTGGTCGTCCGTCAAACCGATACCGGGGAGCAGCTCGCGGCAGTACGCATCGCCAACGATCCGGTGGCCTTGGCGTTGGAGATCGAGCGAGCTGGACCCAATCCAGAGGTGGTGCTCGAAGCCACCTACGGCTGGTACTGGGCGGTCGATGTTCTGCAAGCCGCAGGTGCCAGTGTCCATTTGGCGCACCCGCTGGGTGTCAAAGGATTCCGCTATCGGCGAGTGAAGAACGACGTGCGCGATGCCGCCGATCTGGCGGACTTGTTGCGGATGAACCGTCTGCCGCAGGCCTGGATCGCACCGCCGGCAACACGGGAACTGCGTGAATTGGTCCGCTACCGCGCCAAACTGGTGGCCCTGCGATCGGGGCTTAAAGCTCAGGTGCATGCGGTTTTGGCCAAGGCCGGGGTGTTGATCGTCGCGACGGACCTGTTCGGCGCCACGGCCCGCAAACGCCTCGAACGCACCCCACTGTCGGGTGTGTATGCCCAGCGGGTCGCCTCGCTGCTGCGTCTGATCGACATCCTCGATGCCGAGCAAACCGCCCTGTCCGAGCGCATCGCGGCAGAGTTACACCACCACGGCGGCTACCAGGCGATCCAAGAATTGCCGGGTGTGGGACCGGTCCTGGCTGCGGTCTTCGTGGCCGAGATCGGCGACGTGCACCGCTTCACCCGGGCGCAGCAGTTGTGTTCCTGGGCCGGTCTGACACCGCGGCACTACGAGTCCGACACCGTGGTGCATCGCGGGCACATCACCAAACAGGGATCCAGGCTGGTGCGCTGGGCCGCAATCGAGGCAGTGCAACGGCACCAGTGCACGGCCAAGATCGCCGCCGACAAAGACCGGATCGCCGCCCGACGTGGCACCAATATCGCCAAGGTCGCTGCGGCCCGCAAGCTGCTCACCCTGGTCTACTACGGCCTGCGCGACGAACATATTCGTGCATTGGCCAAGGACGCAGCGTGAGTAATCCGGGTGCGGTATACGCGTGGTCGCCGCAGAGTCTGGCCCCCCTCGGGCGTGGCCGTGGCGTTGATTGACCCCGTATACCGCACGCCGCACCGCTCCATGCCCTAGCCAATCGGCCTTGGGCGAAGGGATGACCGGCAGCCCGGAACAACCCGGGCCCTGCCCCAAAGCCTTTGCGCTTCACACTGGAGAGCCGGCACCACCCACAACTGCACACCAGGTTTGCCGATTTCGGTCTGCGCCGATTCTGCGCTGAAACGGGCGTCCTCAAGACCGTTCGTCCTCGCTACGCTGCGGGCGCTGCGTCATTGACCCCGACCCTCATTCAGCGCTGCCCGCACATATCCCGAAACCGAAAAAACCCCAGCACACCAAACCTTGACCAGACCCCACCCCTTCAGGGATGACTCTGCGCTGGTGGCGACAAAGTGCGAGAAGCCGCCGCCCTGAGCGCAGAGTCAACGGGGCGGATATGCCGAATTTCATAATCTATAGGTGACCGCGCACTGTCGGTGCTGCATTCCTGGCAATCGAGCTGCGCTGTTGACGGCCGATTATGCAACCCACCATAATCGGCCAATGGCGCGCGACACCCGGCAGACGATGGTGCTGACCGCCGTGGAACTGCTGCGCGAACGCGGCGCCGACGGGATCACCCTGGACACCCTGGTGAGCCGCAGTGGGGCGCCCCGCGGCTCGATCTATCACCACTTTCCGGGCGGTCGCGCCCAGATCCTCGACGAAGCCGTTCAACTGGGCGGCGACGCGATCGGCTCACTCATCACCGGCTCCGCGGCCGGCGGACCGATCGCGGTGCTCGATCGCCTGACCGGCTTCTGGCGAAAGATGCTGACCGAGACCGGCTACACCGCCGGGTGCCCGGTGGTGTCGGCCGCGGTCAGCTCAGCGCCGGAGTCACCGCTGCTCCAACACGCCGAACGGATCTTCGCGGCCTGGAAGACGCGGCTGATCGACTGCTTCGTCACCGACGGGCTGGACGCCGACGCGGCGGGCCGGCTGGCGACCATGTGCATCGCCGCGATGCAGGGCGCGATCATCATGTGCCGCACCGAGGCGAGCCTGCAGCCGCTGGAGGATGTCGCCGGCGAACTGCGCGTGCTGGTGTCCGCCCGAACCCTGTTCTGCACTACCGCCGACCCGGCCGGTCGCCCGGGCAGCAACTGAGAGGAACCCGCCATGGAGTGGACCGGAGCCGTCTACGCCGACGCACCGACGGTGGAGGTCTCCACCTGGATCGACGCCTCGCCGGAACGCGTCTGGGAAGTGGCCAGCGACATCCACGCGGTCGCCGAGAGCAGTCAGGAGCTTCAGCGCGTCGAATGGGCCGACGGTGACGGGCCGCGGCTGGGCGCACGGTTCACCGGATACAACCGGCACCCCGCCCTCGGGGAATGGTCCACGATCTCCGAGGTGGTCGAATTCGAACCGCTGACGGTGTTCGGTTGGGCGGTCAGCGATCCCGCCAATCCCACGTCCACGTGGCGGTTGAGCCTGGCCCCGGAGGGCACCGGCACCCGATTGACCCAATGGATGCGGCTGGGGCCCGCGCCGTCCGGGCTTTCACTGGCCATCGCCGCGATGCCGGACAAGGAGCAGAAGATCGTGTTCGTCCGGCTGCGTGAATTCGAGGCGGGTATGACGGCCACACTCGAGCACCTCAAACAGCGCGCCGAGCACTGATGCGCGCGGCCATCACGCTGGAGGCAGCCAGCGTCGGCAGCTGGGAACACCAGAAGTTGCTGGTCCGCGAGGCCGAGAAGATGGGCCTGGACGTCTGCTGGGTCGCCGAGGCATGGGGCGCGGACGCGGTCTCCGCCCTGGGCTACTACGCCGCGTGCACCGACCGAATGCTGCTGGGATCCGGGATCATCCAGCTGTCCACCCGGACGCCGGTCGCCATCGCCCAAGCCGCCATCACGCTGTCCAACCTCTCCGGGGGCCGGTTCCTGCTCGGTCTGGGCGCCTCGGGCCCCCAGGTCATCGAGGGGCTGCACGGTCAGCCCTTCGTCCGGCCGCTCGGCCGGATGCGCGAGACCATCGACATCATCCGGCAGGCGATCGCCGGAGACCGAATCTCCCATAGCGGCAAGCACTTCCAGATCCCCCGCTCCGGCTCTGGTACCAAGCCCATGCGGTTGTCGATGCGCGCCGAACACCAGATCCCGCTGTACCTGGCCAGCCTGACCCCGGCGATGCTGACGCTGACCGGCGAAGTCGCCGACGGCTGGCTGGGCACCAGCTTCGTGCCCGAGGGCGCCGACACGGCCTACTTCACCCACCTCGACGACGGTCTGGCCCGCTCCGGGCGCACCAGGGCGGACCTCGACATCTGCCAGGGCGCAGAGGTGTCGTTCGCCAGCGACGAGCAGCATCTGAAGGAGCTGATCGACAGCCGCAAGGCCGAGCTGGCCTTCAGCCTGGGCGGAATGGGTTCGGCCAGTACCAATTTCTACAACCAGGCCTACAGTCGCCAGGGCTGGTCCGAGGTCGCCGCTGCCGTCAAGGAACGCTGGCAGGCCGGCGACCGGGAGGGCGCCGCCGCGCTGATCACCGACGAGATGGTCCTGGCCACCACCCTGATCGGCACCGCCTCGATGGTTCGGGACCGCCTGCAGGTCTGGTGCGACGCCGGCGTGGACACCGTGCGGGTCTACCCGGCCGGCGAGCGCCTCGAAGACCGGATCGCCACGCTGGGCACCGCGATCGAGCTGGTGCACTCGATCAACCGCACCGGGCGATAGCCCACCGCCCTATCCGGGTGCGTTGCCGATAACCCCGTCGGCCGCCAACGCGGCAATCTCGTCCTCGGTGAGGCCGAGCTCGCGAAGCAGTTCGTGATTGTGCTGGCCCAGCAGCGGCGCGGGGCGGTTATGAATACGCCGCGGCCCCCGCGACATTCGGGCCGGCAACGTGCTGTGCGGCGCGGGGCCGTTGACCGGGTGATCGACCTGCTCGAAGAAATCCCGCTCGGCCAACTGCGGCAACTCGGTCTGGCGGTGCGGTTGCATCACCTTGGCGGCCGGTACGCCGGCCTCCCACAGTGCTTCGACGACGTCGTCGGCGCTGCGGGCCGCGCACCAGCCGGACAGCTGTTCGTCGATGAGGTCGTGGCGGGCGCGGCGTCCGGCGGCGTCTGAGAGCGCCGGATCAGCGGCCCAGGACGGGTCGCCCAGCGCGGCGCGCAGGCCCGTCCACTGCTCATCGGTGGCGACCGCAATCGCCACCCAGCAGTCCTCCCTGCCGAATTCGTCGATACCGGCGGTCTGGTAGAAATTCTGCGGGGCGGCGGCGGGTCCGCGGTTTCCGTCACGTTGTAGCAGCGCACCATTGGCGGAGTATTCGATCACCTGCTCGGCGGCGATGTTGAGTGCGGCGTCGATCATGGCCGCCTCCACCAGCACGCCCTCGCCGGTGCGACGACGGTGCTCCAGGGCCAGCAGCAGGCCCGTCAGCGCGTGCACACCGGCGTTCGGGTCGCCGATCGAGTACGGCTCGTAGGGGTTGCGGTCGGGGTAGCCGGTCAGCCAGGCCAGCCCAGCGGCATCCTCGATGACGTAGGCGAACGCCGGGTTGTCCCGCCACGGACCGTCCAGACCGAAGCCGGGCATCCGAAGCATGATCACGTCGTTTCGCAGCGACTGCACGAATGCGAAGTCCAGGCCCAGGTTTTCGATGACGCGGGGGGTGAAGTTCTCGACGATGACATCGCAGCCGGCGATCAGCCGATGCAGTACGTCGCGGCCGGCCGCGGTCTGGAAGTCCAGCGTCAGGCCCTTCTTGTTGGTATTCAGCGCGGAGAAGATCGGGGACTTCTCCCACCACAACTCCTCGCTGACCGGTATTCCGGCGATCAGCCGGGTGCCGTCGGGATGCCGGGTCGACTCGAGGTGGATCACCTCGGCGCCGAGCATGGCCAGCAGGTGTGTGCACGAGGGTCCGGCCCAGAAGGTGGTCATGTCCAGCACACGTATACCGCTGAGCGGCAGTCCATCCCCGGCCGGTTGCGAGGCCGGGACGTCGCGCCGTACCGGCGGTGACCGCCGGTAGACGTCGGTGTGTTCGCCCAGGCGGGGCGCCGAAGTCGGCGGCGGCAACGCCACACCGCTCAGCCGATAGGGCGGGACAGGCTGGAGGAATCCGTCTCGGGGATTGCGGGTGAACACCTGGCGATGCCGGAAATGATCAAACGTCGGTATGTTCTCGCCGTTGCCGACGGGCGAGTTGGGTATCCGGAACGCCGACGCCAGATCGCGGACATCGTCGACCTTGTGATTGCGGACCCACTCGTACAGTGCCGGAGCGTGCAGGTTCGCCTGCTCGGTGATCGACAGCGGCGAGTTCTCGTCGATCCACTCGTCGTGACCCGACATTGCGCACAGGTCGAACCACTGCTGCGCGGTGCCGCAGCCCAGGGCGACCAGGCCGTCGGCGGCCTCGGCCACGCCGGGCACCGTCGGCCTGCGTTCGGACCGCCAAGGACGATCGAGGGCCTGGAAGTAGGTGACGGGATAGTAAGTGAGGCCGAGGATCTGGACTTCCAGTGCGGACAGGTCGATCAGTTCGCCGCGGCCGTCGCGCATTGCGCGGACCCGCGACGCCAACGTCATCGCCGCCGCGTAGGCCCCGGCGAGCCAGTCCCCGACCTGCCCGCCGATGTGTACCGGTGCGCGATCCTGCGACCCACGCCCAAGGCCGACCGCTCCCCCCGACCAGGCCTGCAGGGTGAACTCGGTGGCCGGGCGGTCGCACCACGGCCCGTCCAGCCCGAAGGGCGTGATGGCGGTGACCACCAGATGCGGGTGACGCCGATGAATCTCGGCCGGCGCCAACGACGGGTGGCGACCGACGGCCCCGTCCGGCGACCACGCCACCGCGTCGGCGGAGTCCAGCAACCGGTGTACGAACTCAATGTCGTCGACGTTGCCTGGGTCGGCGACGACACTGTGTTTGGAGCAGCCCAGAAAGCTGAACAGCGCCCCGCCGGCGTCGACGTCGACCCCCGCTCCCGAAGCCGACCAGCCCCGCAACGAATCACCTTCGGGCGGTTCGACGTTGATCACCGTCGCGCCGCCGTCGGCGAGCATCTTGGTGGCGTACGCACCGGCGATACCGTCGGACAGGTCGACGACGAGGTAGCCGTGCAGCGGTGCCACGGCGTCAGGATTCCTTGTCGCGGCTGGACTTGCTCAGCCGGAAGTCCGGCGGGAACCTCGAGTCGTTGTCCTTGACGGCTCCGGACAGACCGGATTCGATGGCGTCGTCGAGCATCAGGTCGTCGGCGTCGGGCGCCACACCGGAGCCCATCGACTCGAAGAACGCCGACAGCAGACTGCCCATGTACTCGCCCTGATGCTGCTTGTACACCTCGAAGAACATCTTCTGCATGAACACGGTGTCGACCGGGCGGTTACGTGCGCAGGCCAGTGCGTACTTGTCGACTTCGGCTTCGAGCTCCTCCCGCGGGACCACCTTGTTGAGGAAGTTGCACTTCTCCATGTCGGCGGCGGTGAAAGGCCGGCCGGTGAAAACCATTTCGGAGAACTTGCGCAGCCCCATCATCTGCACCCAGGTCCACATCCGTGGTCCCCAACCGTAGTAGCGGAACGACGGGTGGCCGAACAGCGCGTCGTCGCTGGAGATCACCAGATCGGCGTCGGCGGCCTGATAGAAGTGCCAGCCGTAGCAGTAGCCCTTGGCTTCGACGATGCTGATCTTCTTGAGCTCCTGCAGCGGCCGGTTGCCGGCCTGCACGTTGGCGTACCAGGCGCTGATGGTGGCGCCGTTGCGAAAGGTGCCCTTGGGCGGATAGTTGACATCCATGCCTTCCAAACGCAGCTCGGCCAAACGCTTCTCCGGCTCGTCGACGCCTTCCATGAACTCGGGCAGGTCGGCACCGCTGCCCAGGTTGTCCCCGACACCGCGGATCACCACCACTTTGACGTCGTTGTCCACGCTGGCCCCGCGCAGCAGATCCGCGTAGCGCAGCCGCGCCGATGACGTCGGAGCATTGAGATACTCGGGTCGGTCGAACGTGATGGTGGCGATCTTGGTAGCCGGGTCCTTGTGGTAGCGGATGATCTCCTCCGCGGACGGCCTCGCGGAAGACCCTGTCGTGTCGGACATTCGCGGTCTGCTCCTTTAACTCGGACTGGTGGTCAAAACTTCGTGGCCGTCTTCGGTGATCAGTACGGACTGGCGTCCGAAGACCGAACCCACCCCGGGTTCGAACACGTAACCGGTGACGGCCAGCACCATGCCCGGCTCCAACCGTCCGGCAGCCGCGGTCCGCGGCAGGAGAGCCGATACCACCGGTGGGTCGAATCCCAGACCCAGGCCGTGTGCCACGGGAACCGGCGGCGACGGCTCCCCGGCGGCGGCGTAGGCACTCAACAGCGCGCTGCCCGGCGCACCGGGACGGCAGGAACCGGACAGCTTCTCCCACAGCGCATCCCAGCGCCGGTAGAGAGCAGCGGTGTTACCGTCGGGCGGGCCGCCGACCGCGAAGGTGCGTCCCACCTCACCGAGGTAGCCACCGGCGAGCACAGCTGCCGAGATGGCAACGAGATCCCCGGCCCGAACTCTGCCGTCGCCGCTCGCACGCCGCCACGGGTGTTCCCGCGAGGTCACCCAGGCGACGTCTTGGTTGGCCGGGGTGCTGTCACCTCCCGCGGTCATCGCCTCCATCAGTACCCCGGTCAACGTCTGTTCGCTGACGCCGTCCTCCAATGCGCTCGCCGCCGCTGCCAGCGCCGAATCAGCGCCCGCGACCGCGGTCCGCAGCGCCGCGACTTCCTCGGCGGTCTTGACGGACCGCGCGGCCCGCATGGCGGGTTCCCCGTCGACGAGTTCGGCTCGGGGGAAGGCCAGCGGGAGCAGTTGGGCGAACAGCGGTGACATCGCGTCGGTTCCCACCCGTCGCGCGGTCAGCGCCCCGTCGAGAAGCGCCAGCGCGGCAATGATGTTCGTCGGATTCCACGAAACCTCGTTCAGGTGATCGTGCGGAATGTCCTCGGGTACGCCTTGTTCCGAAGAGCTCAGCAGGTGCACGGCACCGCTTGCGCGCACCAGTACGCAGTTGGGAGCAAACGAACGGGTGCCCGCCATCCAGCGCTGCGGAGTGCCGGCGACGTAGCGGACGTTGGCCTGGCGCCCCAACACCAGCACGTCGAGGTCGTGGGCTTCCATCTGGGCCAGTGCGCGGTCCCGTCGCCCATAGCGCAGCGCCGGCGCGTCCGGCGCAATCTCAGTACGCATAGGGCGTGTGGGGGTCGTCGGTCAGGGAGAGGAAGCCATCCTCGGTGATCGCCACCACGTGCTTGCTGCGGTAGCCGCCGGTGCCGGCCTCCCACACCATCGGCTCCAGCACCAGCACCATGCCGGGCTCGAACACGAAGTTCTCGTCGAACTCCGTACCCAGGTCGGAGCCGATCATCGGCGCCTCGCCGGCAGTCACGCCAAGGCCGTGGCCGAGGTAGCCGTGCGGCAACCATGGCCGCCGTCCACCGTTGGCGGCAGTGGCCACCCGGGCCAGGTCTCCGGCGGTGACGCCGGCCCGCGTCACGTTCAGTACGGCGGACAGGATCTCACGCCACTGCCGAAACTGCGCCTGCTGGCGTGGTGTCGGGTCGGCTCCGACGACCCAAGTGCGGCCGAAGGCCGAGCAGTACCCGCCGTAGCCGATCGAGGCGTCAGACCACACCACATCGCCCGCGGTCAGCTCGCGGCCGGGGGTCACCAGCGGCAGGTCACCGGCGGCTCTGCCGTCGGTCATCACCTGCCAGATCGGTTCGAGCATGACGGCGTCTGCGCCGAATTCGAAAGCCCGCCGCAGAAAGTGCGCCGATAGCTCGCGCTGACGGACGCCGGGCTCCAGTCTCGCCTGCACCTCGGCCATCGCCTGCCCGGTGATCCGGCATGCGGTGCGGAGGCACGACAGCTCATCGGCGGTCTTGGTCAGTTTGGCGGCGTTGACCACCTGCGCGGCGTCCACTGGCCGCCGCGCCGCGAACAGCCGATGGTGGGCGCGCCGCATGGCACCGGTGCATTCGTCGACCCCGACCACGGCGGTGCCCGGGATCAGCTCGGCGATGACTCGGGCGAATTGGTCTACACCTTCGTCACATTCGAGGAACGCCGGCCCGTGCAGGTGGACAGCGCCCAGACCTGACTCCCAGCCGTCCCGCAGCGGTGTGAACAGATGCGGCCACGGGTCGTCGGCAAGGACCACGGCCACCGGTCGATCGATGTGGGACAGACCGGCGTCGCCCAGCCGCCAGCCGGTGCCGGTGGCGTAGGTGACGGCGTTGTTGCCCAGCAGCACCAGGGCATCGATGCCCCGCTCGGCCATCGCCGCCCGCAGCCGGGCACCGGTCTCCCGGCGCAGCCGGGGCCGGTCCGGGACTTCTGCGATCTCAACGTTGCCGGTCACGGCCGACAGCGTTGCCGCAGCAGCCACCATCAAACCCCCAGGAACGCTTTGATATTGCCGCTCACCACTTTCGCCGCGTCCTGCGGTCCCAGGGCTGCGACAACGTTGGCCAGCGACTTCTCCGAGTAGCCAAAGGTGCTCTCGTTGTGCGGATAGTCCGACGACCACATCACCTTGTCCACCCCGATCTGGTCGATCAGTCGCAAACCGAGTGGGTCGACCATGAACGACGCGCTCATGTGGGTGTCCCAGTACTGCCGGATGCCGTGCTGCAGTTGATGGGTGAACATGTGCTGATAGGAGGCGAGCAGGTGCTCGGCGTCCTGCAAAGCGGTGGGAACCCAGGCGATCCCGCCTTCGAACCAGCCGATCCGCAGCCCCGGGTGACGGTCCAGGATGCCGGAGAAGATGTACTTGGCGAACTGCTCGCGGAACGAGTCCACATTGACCATCATGCCCACCACGACGCTGTTGACCTCGCAGGGCGTCTTCGGCGGGGTTTCACCGATGTGGTGGGTGATCGGTAGCCCGGCCTGCTCGATCTCATCCCACACCGGGTCCATCACGTGCGCGCCGAAGTCGATGATGTTGCCGTCGTCGTCCTTTCCTGGGTTCAGTGGCAGCAGGAACGTCTTGAGCCCCAACGATTTCAGTTCTTCCAGGGTGCGCCGGGTGCCGGCGGGGTCCCACCAGTTGATCAGGCCCACCCCGTAGAAGTGACCGTTCGACCGCTCCTGCAGCTCCGCCATGTACTCGTTGTAGATGCGGAATACCCGCTCCCGCAGCTCTTTGTCGGGGAAATGAAACAACGCGAGTACAGCGTTCGGAAACGCCAGTTCCTTGTCGACGCCGTCGCTGGCCAGCTCCTGGATCCGGGCCTCGATATTGCTGCTGGCCGCGCCGGCCAGATCGTCGTACTGCATGAGCACCGCCGAGAAGTCGCCCGGCAGGAACGACTGCCCCTTGCGGCCCACCATGTACGCGCCGTCCTCGTACCAGATCCGGGGCGCCTTGTCCTTGAGGTCCTCGGGGAACCGCTGGTAGAAGATGTCGTCGGCGATCGAGATGTGGTTGTCGGCGGAGAACACTTCGGTTCCGGCGGGCAGCCCGATATCACTTGTGCCGACCCCGGCCTGTCCGTGACGGTCCTTGGGCGCCCCGTAACCGCCGGCGGGATAGAACGCGGCGTCTTGAGTTGATGTGCTGGACATGTCAATCCACTTTCAATCGGGCGGTTACCAGGTGACGGGGAGTTCGTAGACGCCGTAGGCGAGCCGGTCGTTCTTGAACGGGATCTCGTCGATGCCCACCGCCAGCTTCAGGGTGGGGATGCGCCGGAACAGGGTGCGGAAGGCGATCACCATCTCGGCGCGGGCCAGCTGCTGACCGACGCACTGGTGCGGACCGAAACCGAACGCCATGTGCTGGCGGGCCGGGCGCGCCAGGTCCAATGCCTCCGGGTCGGGGAAGACCGAGGCATCCCAGTTGGCCGGCGCCAGGTCGATGATGATGCCCTCGCCGGCCCGGATGGTCTCGCCGGCGATCTCGATGTCCTCAAGGGCGACCCGGCGCTGGCCGGTGTGGATGATCGACAGGTAGCGAAGGAGTTCCTCGACGGCATTGGCGATCGCGGCGTCGTCGTCGCCACGGAACACCGCGGTCTTCTCGGCGATCTTGTCGGGCTCGTGCAGCAGCGCCACGATGCCCAGGCCGATCATGTTGGCGGTGGTCTCGTGCCCGGCGATCAGCATCCCGGTGCCCAGCTGGGTAGCCTCGCGCACCGACAGCTCGTCGTTGCGCACCCGCTTGCCCAGCTCGGAAACCATGTCGTCGGCCGGTTCGGCCATCCTGGCCTCCAGCAACCGGACCAGGTACTTGGACAGTTCCGTGGCGCCCTCGGCAAGGTCGTCGGAGGTGGCGTTGCGGTCCACGCCCATGGTGGCGTGCTGCTGGAAGAACTCGTGGTCCTCATAGGGCACGCCGAGCAGTTCGCTGATGACCAAGGAGGGAATCGGCAGTGCGAATCCCTCGATCAGGTCGGCTGGTTGCGGCCCGGCCAGGATGGCGTCGATGTATTCGTCGGTGATCCGTTGTGCCACCGGCTTCAACGCCTCGACGCGCTTCATGGTCAACGCCGGGGACAGGATTCGCCGGTACCGGATGTGTTCGGCGCCGTCGGTGGTGAACACCGACTTGGGGCGGTGATTGACGCTGGCGCGCATCATCTCGTTCCAGTGCGGGAAGCCGGGCTGGTGATCATCCACGCTCACGCGGGGATCGGAGAACAGCGTGCGCACCGCCTCATAGCCAGTGATCAGCCACGGCGTGCTGCCGTCCCAGATCCGCACCCGACTCAGCGGCCGCTGCGCGGCCAGCGCCATGGTTTCCGGCGGCGGCGCAAAGGGGCACCGGCCGTCCCGGCTCATCGGATACTCCGGCGTTGCGGTGGTGACAATGGTGGTCGCGTCGGTCACGCTCACTCCTCGACGATCTTGATGGCTCCGGACGGACAGACTCGGGCGGCCTGGCGCACGACCTCGGCCAGCTCCTCAGGCGGGGACTCGTCGAGCACCACGACGACACCGTCCTCGTCACGCTGGTCGAACACTCGGGGCGCGAATCCCACGCATTGTCCCGACGACGCGCAGATGTCTTGGTCAGCAGTCACTTTCATTGCGGTCCTCCGTGAACTCCGGTGACCGGAGCGAGCCACAGCCCCACGATTGCGTCGATCAGGTCGGATCCGGCTTCGGTCCAGCTGGCGGATGCCGACGCTCCGGACGCCAGCGCTCGCTCGTGTTCGGCGCAGGTGTGCATCAACAGGTTTCGGGCCATCACGTTGCGGGCCTGGTGGACCCGGACCGGTAGATCCGGAAGACAGGTGTTGATGCCATCGATGACCTGCACCAGGGACGGCGAACTGAGCGCGTCCTTGACGACGATGTTGTGATACGCCGGGTCAGCCATCACCTGCGCGGCAAATCGCGCGTACCAGGTCGGATTGCCCAACGCAGCAAGGTGATCGGTGAGCGGGCGGACCAGACACGACACCCAGTCGCGCAGTTCGGTGGACTCCGCTGCCTCCGCCACCATCTCTTCGCGCAGCCGCTCGACCGGGACCCGGTGGCGCCGCTCGATCTCGCGGACCAGGTCGGTCTTGGTGCCGAAGTGGTAACCGACGGCGGCGTTGTTGCCCTGGCCGGCAGCTTCGCTGACCTGCCGGTTGGAGACCGCGAACACCCCGTGTTCGGCGAACAGCCGTTCGGCCGCGGTCAGGATCGCCTCCCGCGTGCTGTTGGCCCGTTCAGCCCGCACGGCCCGATCAGCGGTGGTCACGGCGCCAGTCAACCGTGGTTCAGGGATTAAGTCAAGCGATTGATTTAATTTTTTGCGTCGTCAGGGCGCTTGCGTCGGATCGCCTTGCCCGCGACAGTCCCGCCGTCCACCGGCAGCACCACGCCGGTCACGTACCGGGAACGCTCACCGGCCAGATACAGCGCGGCTTCGGCGACGTCCTCGGGGGTGCCCTCCCGCTTCAGCGGCCGGTCGGCGCGCATGGTCTCACGGATCGCGGCTTCATAGCGTTCCAGGGCTTCGGGGTCCAAGCCCGCCACTGCCGACGACGCCACAAACGGCGTGGGAACGTTGCCAGGAGCAATGGCATTGACCCGGATGTCGTAGTGGGCCAACTCGATTGCCGCGGATTTGGTGAACTGGATTACCGCGGCTTTCGACGCCCGGTAGGTCATCACCCCGCCGCCGGCCTGGATTCCGCCGATCGAGGTCAGATTGAGGATCGATCCACCGCCGGCCTTGGACATGTGCCGGGCGGCGTCGCGGGTGCCTGCCATCACGCCGAGCACGTTGACCGCCATGATGCGGTGGAAGTCGGCCAGGTCGTCGTTGAGGAGCCTGTTGTGCATGGTCCCCGAGACGCCGGCGTTGTTGACCATGATGTCCAGTCCGCCGAACATCTCAACAGCCGAGTCGACCAGCGCGCCCACTTGTGCCTGGTCGGCGACGTCGGCGACCCGGAAGGTCGTCTCCGCGCCGAGTTCTCCCGCGAGCGCCTCGCCGCGTTCGCGATCCAGATCGGCGATGACGACCCGCGCCCCCTCGGCCACGAAGCGTTCGACGATCCCCCGGCCGATCCCCGATGCACCCCCGGTGACGACCGCCACCTTGCCGGCTAACTCGTTGCCCATCTGCACCCTTCCGCTGTGTCCGTGGTTCGACTCAACCCGCTTCCCCGGGTTCAGTCAAGCGACTGATTTAAATGGGAAGGCGACCTAAAGTCGGCAGCATGACAGGCCCCGTCTCAGCCGATGATCGGCTGGAGATCTCCGCGCTGCTCTACCGCTATGCCCGTGCCGTGGACACCAAGGACTGGGCGCTGTACCGGTCGGTGTTCACCGAGAACGCCGTCATCGACTATTCGTCGGCCGGCGCCATCTGCGGCACGCTCGACGAAGTTACCGACTGGCTGGCGGCCGGCTTTGCAGCAATTCCAATGTCGATGCACTACATCACCAACATCGAGATCATGGAGCACACCGCGGATTCCGCGCTCGTGCGGGCGATGTTCTACAACCCTATGCAGCTGCCCGGCATGACGGATTTGAGCTACTGCGGTGGCTATTACCATCACAAGCTGATCCGCACCGGCGATGGATGGCGCAGCGCAAGCCTGCGCGAGGAGAACGTCTGGTTCACCAATCCCCCGGTCCGCCCCCACGGCGGTTGATTCGGCAGCCAGACTTGTCAGACCTCACTGCCATGATGAAGTCATGTCCCCGACCGGACCTGCAGCCAGCGCCGAAGCGCGCTCCGACAAACGTCTTGAGGTGCTGTTCGAGGAATTGGCGGAGCTGACCGGTCAGCGCAATGCCATCGATGGGCGCATCGTGGACATCGTCGCCGAGATCGAGCACAACCAACTATGGGGAAACACCGGCGCGCGGTCGGTGGCGGCGTTGGTGGCTTGGAAGACTGGCGTGTCACCGGGAAACGCCCACACGATCAGCACGGTGGCACACCGGCTTGCCGACTTCCCCCGCTGCGCCCAAGGCCTGCGGGAGGGCCGCCTGTCGCTGGACCAGGTCGGCGTGATCGCCGCGCGGGCAGCCGACGGCTCCGATGAGCACTACGCACAACTGGCCAGCGTGGCCACGGTCAACCAACTGCGCACCGCGGTCAAGCTCGAACCGCGACCCGAACCCGAGTACCGGCCAGAGCGGGTGCGGTCGATCACCAAAACCAGCGACGAACAGGGCAGCTGCTGGCGGATCACACTCGATCACCTCGACGCCGCCAAGTTCGACGCGGCACTACAGTCTCACCTCGATGCCCTGATGGCGCAGTGGAAACACGACCACGACGATCCCGACCGCGCAACCGACCCAACGCCTCCGTTGCCGACCACCGCTGATGCATTCCTGCGTCTGGTCGAGGCCGGATGGGACGCCGAGGCCACCCGCCGGCCCCACGGGCAGCACACCACCGTGGTGGCCCACCTCGACATCAAAGACCGGGCCGCCGCACTGCACCTGGGCCCGCTGCTCTCAGAAGACGAACGCCAATACCTGCTGTGCGACGCCACCTTTGAGACATGGTTCGAGCGCAACGGCGAACCCATCGGTGCCGGCCGAACCACCCGCGGAATCAGCCGCCGGCTTCGGCGAGCCCTTGAACACCGCGACCGCTGCTGCGTGGTTCCCGGCTGCGCAGCCACCCGCGGCCTCCATGCCCATCACATCCGGCACTGGGAAGACGGCGGCGAAACCGAACTAGCCAACCTGGTGCTGGTCTGCCCCTACCACCACCGCCAGCATCACCGAGGCCTCATCACCATCACCGGGCCGGCCGGCAACCTCACCGTCACCGACAACACCGACCGACCATTGAGCGCCGCATCACTGGCCCGCCCACCCAAGCAACCCCCACCCGCGGTCGCGCCCTGCCCCGGGCCCACCGGCGAACGAGCCGACTGGTGGTGGTACCAACCCTTCCAACCACAAGCACCACCAACCACCAACTAGGTCAGTCACCGGAACAGAAGTCCCGCAGTAGGTCGTTCACCTTTTCGGCCTGCTCGATCTGCGGGCAGTGACCGGCCGCGTCGACAACCGCCGCGTGCCCGCCGGAGATCTGATCGGCGATCTGGGTCGCCCACCCGGGCGGGAGCAGCTTGTCGCAGGCGCCCTCGATCACCAGGGTCGGTACTGAAATACGTTCGTAGCGGCGGCTGCTCGACGCCGGCGGCGGGGGCTCGGCGCCGGGCCGGCGGAATCGCGCCGCCGCCACCGCCTCCCAGGCGCCGGGCGCGATGCTCGACGCGTACCGCCGTCCCACATAGGCCTCGTCGGCGGGATAGGCCGGGTCATAGAAGAGCGCCGCCACGATCCGGCGCATGGCGGGCACCGTCGCGTCGTAGTCGTAGAGCGCGGCCATGTGCTCGTTCTGCTGAATCTCGCCACCACCGCAGATGGCCACCAGTCGCCCCACCGGCAGCAGCGGCGCGTCCGAGGTGGCGTCGACGAGCAACATGATGGCGCCCATCGAATTACCCACGAAATCCGCCGATTCCACGCCGAGCGCCGCGCAGAACCCTGCCACGTGGCGGATCCGCATGCCGCGTCCGTCGTTGAAGTCGATGACCTTGGCCGACTCCCCGAACCCGAGCATGTCCGGTGCGAGCACCCGATGGCGCGCGGCCAGTGCGGGAATGGTGCGTTCCCAGCCGATTTCAGCGCCGGCACCGAACTCGCCGCCGTGCAGCAGGATCACGGTCGGGGCCGCCGGGTCGCCGGCCTCCAGGTAGGAGGTGCTCAGGCCGTCCACCAGGACGGTCTTGCGCGTGAACAGCAAGGTCGGCTCCTCAGTCGGGGATCAGTGGGCCGATCGGCCGGGTCGTGGTGGCGTGCACCAGCAGTGCGGCCAGTTCGGCGGGTCGGCTCAGGAAGGGCGAGTGCGAGGCGTCGATGGTCAGGGGTTCGACACCGAGCCGCCGGCAGACCAGATCGGCCAGCCAGCGCGGATAGGCCCGATCCTGCTCGCAGCGAATGAAGCTGCGGCCGATATCGGCCGCCCAGAAGTGCGGCACCGACACCGGCGCAACCGTGGTGTCGCCGAACCGTTCCGGCCCGAGCCGTTCGAAAGCCCAGCGCAGCGTGTCGTCATCGCAGTCGTGGTAGAAGTACTGCCGCGCACCATCGATGTCGGCGAAGGTCATCGTCCCGTCGTCGGCGAAGTGCAGATGGTTCAGCATGTCACCGGCCGCGGTGTCGAAGAACTCGGCGCCCTCGCTGCCCATCGTCATCGCGTCGGTGTAGCTGCGCCCCTCCCGGGGCAGCGCCGCGGCCAGATAGACGATGTGGCGCACCAGATCCGGTGCGCTGTCCGCGCCCAGGGTGGCGTCGAACCCGCCGCCGGAGTGCCCGACCAGGACGTCGCCGGGCTGCAGCACCGACGCGACGGCCTCCCGGCGGTTGACCAGGGTGGACTCCTCGCTGAGCCGAGAGCCGTGGCCGGGCAGGTCGACGGCGATACCGGTGTGCCCGATGTTCTCCAACTCCGCGATGGTGCGGCTCCAGCACCAGGCTGCGTGAAACCCCCCGTGCACGAAGACGAATCGCATGACGCTCCTGCCCCGGGCTACTTGATCGCGATCGGATTCACCGGCGACCCGACCCCGCCGGTCACCCGCAGCGGCGGCGCCACCAACTGGAACTCGTAGCGACCGTCAGCGGCGCAATCCGCGGCGAGTGCTCCAAGGTCCCAGTACTCCCCGAGCATCAAACCCATGTCACGCAGGCACAGCATGTGCATCGGCAAGAAGGTTCCCTCGACGCCGGACACCGGGTCCTCGACCATCAGGTTGTCCGCGGCCACCGCCGCGACGTCGCGCTCATGCAGCCAGCTGGCGCACCGCCAGTCCAGCCCGGCACCCGGTTCGGCGCCGTCACCGGTCTGCCGAAACCTTTCCCACCAGCCGGTTCGGACCACCACGATGTCGCCGGGTTCGACCGTGACCTGTTGAGCCTGTGCCACCGCGTCGAGTTCGTCCGGGGTGATCGGGCTGCCCAGCGGCAGGAAGGTGCCCGCGCCGCGGTGGGCGACCACATCAAGCAGCACGCCGCGCGAGGTGATGCCCTTGCCGTCGACTTTGTCGATACCGCAGTGGTAGGCGCCCAGGCTGGTGACCGAACTGGCCGGGAAGCCGTTGTAGAGCTGGTCGTCGTAGTAGACGTGCGACAGCGCATCCCACTGGCTGGCGGCCTGCAGCGGCATCACGATCATGTCGTCGTTGAACCGGAACGGGTTGTCGACGAAGAACTCGCTGAGCTGCTGCGCCACGATATTGCGATGCCACTCCGGGCCGTACTGAGCCAGCGTGCTGACGTCGCCACCGTCGACGGTCATCACGTGAATCGGGTTGTGCCGGAACTGAAACGCTCCCTGCGGGCCCGACGACCCGAAATCCACCCCCAGCGGGAACACCTTGCCGTGCCGGACCAGGGCGGCAGCCTGGGCGACCTTGGCGGGGGTGATGAGATTGAGCGTGCCCAGTTCGTCGGCGTCGCCCCAGCGCCCCCAGTTGCGGACCGTCTCGGCGACCCGGCGGAACTCGGTCAGGCCGGCCACGGCGTCGATCCGTCCGCCAGCGCGGCAGTGGCCCGGCCGCTGATGTTGCCGCCGTCGACCCAGAGCACCTGACCGGTGATGTAGCCGGCTGCCGGACTGTTCAGGAACACCAGCGGTGCAGCCTGTTCGTCCGCACTGGCGACCCGTCCCAGCGGTTTGGGAATGCCGTCGAGAAAGCCCTGACCGTAGCTGCTGCGCAGTTGATCGAGGATCGGGGTTTCGGTGACGCCGGGCGCGGTGCAGTTGATCCGGATCCCGCGGTGCGCCAACGGTTCGGCGTTGAGTATGCCGTAGAGGATGATCGCCTCTTTGGACAGCCGGTAGCCGCCGTCGGCGAGCGCGGCGGGATTGGCACGGCACCACTGTAATCCGGCAGCCATGCCCGGCGAGTTCAACAGGCCGAGGGTGGTCGGCGCGTTTTCGCGGTAGGTCGCCGCGGCCAGCGAGGACACATTGGCGATCGCCGATCCCGCCGGCATCGCCGGCAACAGCGCTTCGGTGAGGTGGCGCAAACCCAGGAAGTTGATCGTGACCACCCGCTCCGGATCGCCGATGCCCGAGGACACTCCGGCGACGTTGAACAGTGCGTCGACTCCCCCCGACTCCCGGATCGCTGCGGCGGCCCGGTCGATGGACGCCGGATCAGCCAGATCAATCGCGTGAAATTCGTCGACACCCGTGGCGGGCTCGACGCGGTCCAGGCCGATGACCTGTGCTCCGAGCTCCGCGAGCTGAATCACCAGCTCCGCGCCGATTCCCGATGCGCAGCCGGTGACCACGGCTCGTCGGCCGTCGTAGCGCCACAGCCCGGACGGTGCGCTCACCGCTGGCCGCGTTCCCGCTCTTCCTTAGCAAGTTGGGCGGCCTGCACCCGGCCCTCGTTCATCTCGGCCATCGCCTCGGGGATCTCGGTGGCGGTGAACGTGCCGCCTCGCCCGGTCGGCAGTCCGCCGAACGAGTAGGACTCGTCGAATGCCGGTGCGGCGGACGCCGGACGGCGAGCCTCCAGCTTCTCCAGCACCGGCTCGAGCCGCTTGGCCTTCTCGGCGACCGCCTTCTCATCGCGTTCGATGAACTCCGGCAGCACTTCTTTGCCCATCAGCTCGATGGCCTCCATGGTCGCCTCGTGGCTGCGCGGGTTGAGCAACAGGATGAGCTCGTCGACGCCGCTCTCCTCGTAGCCGCGCAGGAATTCTCGTGCGGTCGCCGGGCTTCCGATCGCCCCGCGGCCCGGCCCATAGGCCAGCGTCGGATCTTTCTCGACCTCTTCGAGATAGCGGTTCCACACCCCGGTCCGGCCCGGGGTGTGCTCGCCGGTCATGTAGTAGTGCATGATCCCGAACGAGAAGAATCCGCCGCCGACCCCCAGACGCGCGATCGCCTGCTCATCGGTGGGGGCCACCATCATCGACAGGTCACCACCGATGGCCAGGATGTTCGGGTTCACCTGCGGGGTGACCGGGACACCGGTCTCTTCCAGTGCCTTGTAGTAGCCGTTGACCCGCTCCGCCAGCGGTCCGGGACCGGTGTAGGCGAAACTCAATGCGCCGATGCACTTCTCGGCGGCCATCTGCACCGACGCCGGTCGGGTGCAGGCCACCCAGACCGGCGGATGCGGCTTCTGCATGGGCTTGGGGACAACGTTGCGGGCGGGCATCTGCACATGTTGGCCGTCAAAGCCGGTGAACGGCTCCTCGGTCATACAGCGAATCGAGACCTCCAGGGCCTCCTCCCATTGCGCGCGCTTGTCGGCCGGGTCGATGCCGAACCCGCCGAGCTCGGCGATCGAGGATCCCTCCCCGGTGCCGAATTCGACCCGGCCACCGGACAGCAGGTCCAGGGTGGCGACCCGCTCGGCCACTCGGGCGGGGTGGTTGACCACCGGGGGCAGGTGCATGATCCCGAAGCCCAGCCGGATGTTCTTGGTCCGCTGGCTGGCCGCGGCCAAGAACATCTCCGGCGCGGTGGCGTGGCAGTACTCCTCCAGGAAGTGGTGCTCGGTGAGCCAGACCGTGGAGAACCCGGCCTTGTCGGCCAGTTCCACCTCGTCCAGGCCGTCGGAGAACAGCAGGCGTTCATCGTCGTCGGACCATGGCCGCGGCAGCGCGAATTCGTAGAACAGTGAGATCTTCACGTTTTACCTCCTGGGCGATTGGTTGGGAGTCTGCGATTCGGCGGAGAGCTGGTGACCGGAGATGTCGGCGAGGTGTTGGGCGGCAACGTAACCGAAGGTCATCGCGGGCCCGATGGTGGCTCCGGCGCCGGCGTAGCTGCGGCCCATCACCGGGGCCGAGGTGTTGCCTACCGCGTAGAGCCCGTCGATCACCGAGTCGTCGGCGCGCAGCACCCGGGCATGCTCGTCGGTACGCAGGCCACCGGAGGTGCCCAGATCGCCGAGGATGATCCGGAACGCGTAGTAGGGCGGTTTGCCCACCGGGTGCAGGTTGGGGTTGGGCAGCGTCGGGTCCCCGTAGTAGTTGTCGTAGACGCTGTCGCCGCGGTTGAAGTCGTCGTCGTGGCCGGAGCGGGCCAACTCGTTGAACCGTTGCGCGGTAGCCCGCAGCCGCTGCGGCGGGACACCGATCTCGCCGGCCAGCTCCTCGAAGGAGTTGGCCGCCTTGACCACACCGGAGTGCAGCCAGGCCTGCGGTATCCGACGCCCGGTCGGTACGGGTGCTCCGGGAATCTTCGGGATCGGCAGGTGTCCGGCGACGACGTAGCGGTGGAAGGATCGCTGGTCGGTGACCAGCCAGCATGGGATGTGGGTGACGCCGGCCTGCTGTCCGGCGATCATGGCGTGCGCGAAATCCATGTAGGGCGCCGCTTCGTTGATGAACCGCTCGCCGTCGCCGTTGACGATGAACTGGGACGGCATCATGCGTTCGTTGAGCATGAACTGCAGTCGCCCGTCGGGCCAGCACAGCGCCGGGAACCACCAGGCCTCGTCGAGCAGTTCGGTCGCCGCGCCGATGCGTTCCCCGGCCCGGATACCGTCGCCGGTGGCCACCGGGTTGCCGAAGCTCCAATCGTGTTCCAGCACCGGCTGATACTGCTGGCGCCAGGCCAAGTCGTGGTCGAACCCGCCGCTGGCCAAGATGATGCCACGGCGCGCCAGGATGCGCTGTGTCCGACCGTCGCGCCGCACCACCGCACCGATCACCGCGCCGGAGTCGTCGGTGATCAGCTCGGTCATCGGGGTGTCCAGCCACAGCGGTATGTCGCGTTCGAGCATGGCCAGCCGGAGCCGTGCGGCCAGCGACTGACCGATGGCGGCCATCCGGTCCCCGAATACCCGGGCGCGGAACATCCGCCACAGCAGCTTGACCAGGATCGCTTTGCCGCGCCATGACTGGCGAACCTGGTAGAAGAGCCGAAGATCCTTGGGGCCCAGCCAGATCCCCTTGGGCGCCAGCGCCAGCGGAGCCAGCAGATTCTGCTCCTCGTCGCCGAGCTTGCGCAGGTCGATGGCGGGCACGTTGATGGTGCTGCCCAGCGCCGACCCGCCCGGCAGCTCCGGGTAGTAGTCGGCATAGCCGGGCTTCCAGACAAACTCGAACCAGGGGCTGCTGGCCTCCAAGAACTCCATCATCCGCGGGGCGGCATCCACGTATTGCCGCAACCGCGCATCACTGACCAGCCCGTCGGTGATCACCCGGAGGTAGGTCAGCACGTCGTCGGGGTCGGGCGCGTAGCCCTCCCGACGCTGCGACGGCGCCCCGGGCACCCAGATGCCGCCGCCGGACAGCGCAGTCGAACCGCCGAAGTATCGCGACTTCTCCACGACCAACGTATCGAGCCCGCGGGCGTCGGCGGCCAGCGCCGCGGTCATTCCGCCGCCACCGGAGCCGACGATGAGCACGTCGACGACGTGGTCTGGGTCGCTCACCGGATCACCTCCGTGGGTTGCGCGGTGCGGATGGCGAACCCGGCGATCAGTTCCGGGGCCGGCCGGTAGTAGCGCTGGGCGATGCGGTAGCGGCCCTGGGCCGCGAGCGCGCCGAATGCTGCTGCCCAGGTGCGGATCTCGTGCGCGGAGCCGCCGCCCTCCTGGGTGATGAACGTGTTGGACCAGTCGGCGAGGTCGTCGAGCCGGCCGCTGTCGACGATGGACAGAAAGCGCTGATCGAATTCCGGGTTCAGCGGTGCGAGGTTGTTCGCCCCGGCCGCGAAGTCGCGGGCCGCCGCGATCGTCGCGTCCTGGCGGGCTTGGCGCTGCTCGGCGCTCATGGCGGTGCCGTGCAGGATCCGGTCCCGGGTGACCGGTGGCGCGGTCGCCAGCGTCGGGATCGGCGGATCATGGGAGAGCCCACCGGATCCCACCACCAGTACCCGCAGTTCCAGGCCGGCCAAGAACTCCCCCACCGCGGCGCCCAGCGCGCGAGCGCGGTGTATCGGCCCCAGCGGGGCGGCGACCGCGTTGAGGAAGATCGGGATCACCGGGCAGGCCGTAGCGTCACCGAACAGCCGCGCCAGCGGCTGCGTCACCGCGTGATCGACCTCCATGGACGCCGAAACCGCCACGTCCACACCGCGTTCCAGCACCGCCGCCGCGCACTCACGCGCGGTGTCGGCCGGAACATCCAGCGCCCCGAGATGCGTGCCGTAGTCACCGATGCCCTGGGCGGCGGTGCCGATGCAGAACGGCGGCATCAGTTGCAAGAAGAACCCGTTGTAGTGGTCCGGCGCGAAGATCACCGTCAGCTGCGGGTCGAAGTCGGCGACGAACGCCGCGGCGTCGGCGATCGCGGCCTCGATGTCGTCCATCAACTCACGGGGTGGTTCCGGCAGATTCAACAGGGGGCTGTGGGACATGCAGCACAGGGCCAGTGCCATCGGGGCGATCACCCCCTTGCGGCGTCGAAGCCACCGGCTCGAGGGCCAAGACACTGAAGAGCCGGGCGCTCACCTCGGGGGCGCGCTGCGCGATGCAGGCCGCGGCGATGCAGCGGTCCGGGCGCAGGAACAGCACCGACTCGCTGTGGCGGTCGAACCATGCCTTCAGCTGCCCGGTCCGGTCGCCGACGATGGTGACCGCGGGGTCATCGGCCTGACCGGGCGGGGTCCAGTGCAGCTGGGTCGACGGCCGCACCGCGATGAAGCTGGCCCCCAGCGCCGTCCACCGCGCGAAGGCGTCTTCGCCGAGCAGGACCCGGGGATTGTTGTTCCAGGCCACTACCGCGAAGCCGGTGCCGATCACGTCATCGAGGAGTAGGTCGGTACCACTGCGGGTGTCGACGCGCGGCTGGATGAACAGGGTTCCCGCCGGGGAATCGGGACGCCGTGGCTGGTCATGGACGACCGCGCCCTGCTCGTAGCGCGGCATCGGCTTGAACCGCATCTCCAGGACGTAGCGCTTGAGAGTCGGCACCGCCGAGGCCGCACGGATCACCCGGTCACGCAGGCCCGCCACCCGGCGGTTGGTCGGGGAGATCACTTTGCCGACCATCGTGGAGAGGTCGATCATCGCGCGGGCATGCTTGCGCCGCTCGGTGTCGTAGCTGTCCAGCAGGCTGGGCCGCGCCTGACCCCGGACAACCGCGGCCAGCTTCCAGCCCAGGTTCATCGCGTCGCGGATCCCGCTGTTGTAGCCCTGGCCCTGCCAGACCGGCATGAGATGCGCGGCGTCGCCGGCCAGCAGCAGCCGGCCACGGCGAAAGGCGCCGGCGATCCGGGAGTGGTGGGTGTAGACCCGGTGACGGATCACGTCGACATCGTGCGGATGCGGCAGGAACGGAGCCAGCATGGCCGCGACGAATTCGGGATCTTCGGCCTGCTCATCGGTCTCGTCGGCGTGAATCATGAACTCGAACCGGCGAATGCCGTGCGCGATCGAGATCGAGGCGTACGGGCGCGCCGGGTCGGCGCCGACCTCGCTGTTGGGATGGCCGAGCGGGTCATTGGCGATGTCGACCACCAGCCAGCGCGTCGACGAGGTGGTGCCGTCGAAGGACACTCCCATCAACCGGCGGGTGGCGCTGCGTCCCCCGTCGCAACCGACCACGTAGCGAGCCGAGACTGTCTGCGGTTCCCGGCCCTCGCCGCCGATGCTCACCGTCACCGAATCGGGAGTCTCGGCGACCCCGGTCATCGGCCGGCCCCACAGCACCTGGACATGGTCGAAGCGCTCCAGGCCGCGCAGCAGCTCGGCGTCGACCAGGGGCTGCACGAAGCCGTTGCGCTTGGGCCACCCGAAACAGGCGTCGGCGGGCGCCATTTCGGCCAGCAATCGCCGCCGGCCGTCGTAGAACCGCAGAATCTGGTTCGGGACGGTGTGCGGCAGCACGGCGTCCACCAGACCGATCGCCTGAAACGTGCGCAGCGACTCGTCGTCGAGACCGACCCCCCGGGGGTAGTCGATGAGTGTGTCGCGTTCCTCGATGACCAGGGTGCGAATCCCTTGCAGGCCGAGGATATTGGCCAGGGTCAGGCCGACCGGACCGGCGCCGACCACGACGACCTCGACATCACTGAGCACGGCCACGCTAGCGCTCCAGCAGGAATTCCAGGTGGAGGCGGTTGAAGGTCTCGGGGTCCTCATACTGGGGCCAGTGGCCGCAGCCGGGCATGAGTTCGAACCGGGCACCCGGGATCATCGAGGCGATCCGCTTCCCCTCTTCGACGTCGGCCGTCGGGTCGTCGCTGGTCCAGACCACCAGTGTGGGCGCGGTGATCTTTCCGTAGTCGGCTGGTCCCAACAGGTTTCGGGCCCGGATCTGTGGGTCTTGCAACGCCATGATGTCGCGCATCGCGTCGACGAATCCCGGCAGCCGGTAGATCCGCTGGCGGCTGGCGACGATGTCGTCGTAGTCCTTGGTCTTGTCGGCCATCAACCACTTGATGCGCGCCTGAACCGTTTCCCAGCTGGGGTTCTCGACCGCGGCCATCGACAGCGTGATGATCCGTTTCATCACCTCGGGGTCGGCCTGGGACCCACCGGCGGTGTTGAGCACCAGCCGCCCGACCCGGTCGGGGTGGTCGATGGCGGCCCGTGCCGCCACCCATCCCCCCAGGGATTCACCGCTGATGCTGGCCGTCTGCGCACCGATCGCGTCCAGCACGTCCATCAGGTGCGCCACGTAATGGCCGATTTCCAGGGGATGACCGGGCTTGTCGGTGTAGCCGTGACCGAGCATGTCCACCGACCAGGTCCAGAAGTGCTCGGCGTGTGCGGCGAGATTGCGGACGTAGGCCTCGGCGTGCCCGCCGGAGCCGTGCAGCAGCACCAGCACCGGCTTGGCCGGGTCGCCGGCCCGCAGGTACCGGGTGCGAACGCCGCTCGCGTCGAGATACCCCTGCTCGAACGCGACACCCTGGAGGTCACTCCAGACGCTCTCGAACTCCGGCACCGCCCACCTCTTCCCAACGCTCAGCGGAAATATCATTCTCGTTTTGCGGCATATCAAACGTGCTTTTATCGCACATAGATGTACGTTATATTCAAGAGCATCACTCTCACGCGGGTGTATGTCAAGGAGGCCCTGCTGATGCCCAGGCTGATGTCCGACGCTGCCGCCGAGACCGCGCGAGGTTCGCAGACACTGGCCCGGGGGTTGGCCGCGCTGCAGGCGGTGGCCGCCGCGCCGGAGGGATTGACGGTGCAACAGGTCGCCGACCGGGTCGGCGTGCACCGGACCATCAGTTATCGGCTGCTCAACACGCTGACCGGCTTCCGGCTGATAGCCAAGGGAGACGACGGCCGGTACCGCTCGGCCGCCGCCTTGGCCGTGCTCGGAGCCTCGTTCGACAACAACGTGCGACAGCTAAGCCTGCCGACGCTGCGCGCGCTCGCCGACGAACTCGGGACCACGGTGTCTCTGCTGGTCGCCGAGGGCGACCAGCAGGTGGCCGTCGCCGTCATCGTCCCCACCCAAGTCGGCTACCAACTCGCGTTCCACGAGGGCAGCCGCCATCCGCTCAGCCTGGGCGCCGCCGGGATCGCACTGCTGGCAGCCATGCCCGCGCGCCCCGGAGAGCGCGACATCGTCCCGCAGACGCGGGAGCGCGGCTGGGTGGTCACCCACGGCGAGATCGAGCCCGGAACCTTCGGGTTGGCCGTTCCCGTTCGCCGCCGACCCCCGGCACCGCCGACCTGCATCAACTTGATCTCGCATCGCGAGGACGTGGTGCTGCGCGGCCGCGACGCCGTGCTGGCGGCAGCCAGCCGGCTGTCCGAAATCTTGAGCTGAATCTGCCCGAGAGGAAAACATTGATGTCAGCCAGTGCGCATGCCGATTGGGACGACGACGCTTGGGACGACTCAGCCGACGTGGTGGTGCTGGGCACCGGCGGTGCCGGGCTCACCGCCGCACTCACCGCGGCAGTGCATGGCGCGTCGGTGGCCCTCTACGAGAAGTCGGACACCGTGGGCGGCACCACGGCGGTCTCCGGTGGCATTGCCTGGATTCCGGCGCACAATCGTGCTCCCGGGCTGACCGTCGATGCCGCGATGGACTACCTGCGCGCCCAATCCTTCGGTGCGATGGACGACGCGCTGGTCTTGACGTTCGTGCGGACCGGCCAGGAGATGGTCGACTTCGTCGAAGCCCACAGTGATGTCCGCTTCGAGGTCGCCACCGGTTTCCCGGACTACAAGCCGGAGCTGCCCGGCGGACGCCCGTCCGGAGGGCGCTCACTGAGCCCGCTGCCCTACGACGTCTCCCGGGTGGGCTCCTGGCGGGACCGGATCACCGCGTTCCCCGCCGACTACAGCAACGTCGGATTCGACGCCGAGACTCGCGCTCGGCTGCACGCCGACATCGAGGCCGACGCCGCCGGTGATATCTGCGTGGCCGGCACCGCGCTGATCGCCGGACTGCTCAGGGGCGCGTTGGATCACGGCGTGACGCCGGCGATGGGCTGTCGCGGCGTGGAACTGATCGCCGACGCCGACGGCGGAATAGCGGGCGTCCGGGTCGATTGCGGCGGCACCTCGCGCCGGGTGCGCGCCCGGCGAGGAGTCATTCTGGCCAACGGCGGCTTCGAATGGGACGTCTCGTTGGTGGAGGCGTTTCTGCGCGGGCCGATGCGCGGCGCGGTGTCACCGCCGAACAACACCGGTGACGCGCTGCGCATGGCAATGGCGCACGGCGCGGACCTGGCCAACATGGGCGAGGCGTGGTGGGTCCCGATCGTGCGGATCCCCGGCGACACCATCGCCGGGGAGCAGCGCAGCCGCAGCGTGCGGCTCGAGCGGACCCGCCCGCGCAGCATCATCGTCAACCAGGCCGGGCGGCGGTTCGTCAACGAGGCTTGCGACTACAACTCGATGGCCGGCGCCTTCCACTACCTGGAGCCCCGCGGCGGATACGTCAACGACCCGGCATGGATCGTGTTCGACGCCGGGCACCTGCGCAGGTACGGATTCCTCGGCGTCGCACCCGACGGCACCGCCCCGGAGTGGTTCTCCGAATCGCCCGATCTGGCCGCGCTGGCCGCCAAGACCGGAATCGACGCCGATGGCCTGGCGCAGACGGTGGCCGCCTGGAACCGCGGCGTCGCGGCAGGATCGGATCCCGATTTCGGGCGGGGATCCAGCGCCTACGACGGCTATTGGGGTGACGATCAGGCCAGCACGGTTGCCGGTCGCACCCTGGGACCCGTCGACACCGCACCCTTCTATGCCGTGCCGCTGTCCGTCGGAGCGATGGGCACCAAGGGCGGGCCCCGCACCGACTCCGACGGCCGGGTCCTGCACGTCACCGGCCGGCCCATCCCGGGGCTGTTCGCCGCGGGTAACGCGATGGCGGGCGTCACCGGCCGGGCCTACGGTGGGGCGGGCGGCACCATCGGTCCGGCCATGGTGTTCGGCTTCCGGGCGGGGCGCGCGGCCGCCACCACCGGCGCCGGGGCGTGACGGGCCGGCTGGTTGGGCGCCGCAAGCACAGCGGAAATGTTATTCTTCGTTACCAAGAATTTCAGTCTTTGGCAGCGCGGCCGCTCCGGCGGATGCAGCAGTGGAGGAGCCCGTGAGAGGCAGGCAGCTCGCCGTATCGTCCCTGGCTACGGGGCTGGCGTTTGCCTGCGCGCTGGCCGCCGCCACCCCGGCGGGCGCCGACGACCCGGCGCCGCACCGGGTGCGCTACTCGGTCAGCGCGACGCAGACCGCGCAGGCGTTCGTCTACTACCGCGAGGTTCAACCGCCCAACTTCGGCGAGTACAGCCACAATCCCTACCAGTACAGCCCGCGTGCGGACGTCACGGTCGGCCCCAACCAGCCCTGGATCTTCGAGACCACCCTGGCCGACCCGCAGGACTGGGCCATGGTGGTGGTGTCGCTGCCCGGAATGCATCCCGAACTGCCCTCACCGGGGTTCGTCTGTGAACTGCGCGTCGACGACGTCGTAGTCGCCACCGACGCCGGTACCAAGGGGGCGCTCTGCTCGCTCCGCACTTGGTGAGGGACCCTGGTGCTGGGTGGACAACGGACAGGAGAGGCGTATGCCGTCGCGTGATCCGGCGAAGCCGGGGGGTCCCAGAAAACACGTCGGAAAGCACGCCGCCAAGCGCGCTTCGCAGAATGCTCTGACGCTGGCGGAGGCCGAGGCGAAGGCCGCCGAGGCGGCGGCGGAGTTGGCCCGCGCCCGAGCAGAACTGCTCAAGGCGCAGCAGGAGTCCGAGCCGGAGTCCACCCCGGCGGTCGAGCTGGAAACCGCACCCGACGTCGAAGCCGAAAGCACCGACGCCGGCGAGCCAGAGGCGGGCGTCGACGAGGAACCGGCTGAGCAGCCCCGCAAGCTCATCCGCGCCTGGAAACAACTGCGATGGGTGGCGGCGACGCTGGCGGTACTCGCGATCGGAGGGTTCCTGGCGATTGACGTGCTGATGCTGTCCCACCATCGCGATGTCGCGCAGCGCCAGCATCAACTGGCCGAGTATGCCGCGGCCGCCCGTCAGGGCGTGGTGACGCTGATGTCGCTGAACTACGAAACCGTCGATGACGACGTCAAGGCGATCCTCGACAACTCAACCGGCGAGTTCAAGCAGGACTTCGAGGCCCACGCCGGCGACTTCACCAAGGTGGCCCGCGAGTCGAAAACCGTCACCACGGTCGACACGGCGGTCGCGGGCGTGGAATCGATGTCGGACAACGACGCGGTGGTGCTGGTCGCGGCGAACACCAAGGTCACCAATAAAGCCGGAGCGAAAGAGGAACCCCGCGCCTGGCGCCTCACCGTGCACCTGGCCCGCGAAGGCGACCGGGTCAAGATGTCGAAGGTGGACTTCGCGGCATGACCGAATCCGACGAGGATGACGTGACACGCGAGGCGGCCGAGTCCGAGCCCGCGACCACCGAGGCCGACGACACCCTGGAAACCGCCGAGCAGGTGGCGGAAGAGCCACCGGCCGAGCAGCCGCAAACCGGCCCGACCGTCTCAACCGCACGCTGGATCGCGGCCACGCTGGGCGGGCTGCTGGTGGCGTCGGCCGGGCTGGCCGGCTGGCTCTACTTCGGGGTGCTCCGGGCCGATCAGCAGCTCGGTCCCGCGGACGAACAAGCGGTGATGGCTGCCGCCGCCGACGGCGCGGTCGCCATCCTGACCTACGCACCAAAGACGATGGAACAGGATTTCGCCGCCGCTGAGAGCCACCTCACCGGCGACTTCCTCGCCCACTACACCGATTTCACCCAGAAGGTCGTCACCCCGGCGGTCAAGGAAAAGGAAGTGCAGACGGTGGCCGCGGTGGTTCGCAAAGGCGTCGTGTCCTTGCGCCCCAGTTCCGCCGAGGTGCTGATCTATCTCAACCAGACCACGATCAGCAAGACGAACCCGGACGGCGCTTTCTCGATGAGCAGCGTCAAGGTGGGCCTGGTGAAGCACGACGGCCGGTGGCTGATCTCCTCGTTCGACCCCGTCTAGCGGCGATCTACATCCGCACCAGGGCGAAGGTCCAGGTGTTGACCCCGGCGGGGCCGTTGAAACAGCCCACATCGAAGTGTGATTCCATCACGCCGGCAAGGGTGTTCGCATCCCAGGTGAAGGTGTCCCGGGTCGGCATCGAGGGCCCGGCCGGGCAGTGCAGACCGTCCGGGTAGTCCGAGGTGAACGAGTAGTGTCCGTCCACCAGTTTGGCGGTGCCGCCGTAATATCCGCGGCCGAAGAAATGCGGCCGGTCCACCGCGGTCACCAGAACGCAGCCGGAGGGCACAGTGTCGAACTTCCCCATCTCCTCGCAGGGATACGCCGTCCACACCCAGGTGGCGTCGGGCCACCGATTGCTCAACACCTCGTAATTGCCGAAGCGCATCTCGGCCGCGGCCTGCGGCGCCACGACGGTCGCGACAGTCACCGCCGCCAGCGCTGCACCGACAGTGGTTCGTATCATGGGCGAACTCCCTCGACGTGCCAAAACTGTTGTGCGGCTAAAGGTCTCCGCGCCGCCACCGCGTCTCGCCGTCGGCGACACAGGTCAAGAAAAGCCCGTCAGGGGCCTGCGCCACCTCGCCGGAATATTCGTCGCACTTGCTGTTCTCCTCCTTGATGCCGTGCATCTCCGGGGAGCGGAACCAGCGGGGCTCGTAGCGGCGCGGCGACGCGCAGTACACCAGCCTGCCCGGCAGGGTCGAGGGCCCTGCGACCGCGGACCCGAAGACGAAGTAGGTGGTGTTGGAGCACGGCGCGCCCAGCACGACATTCGGCGCGATTCCCGGTGTGCACGCCGGGACGTCGCACATCGGCACATACGGGTCGGCAACCGACGGCGCCGCGGGTGTCACGCCGGCGACCGCCCCAGCGGCAAGTGCCGCCGCGACGAGTGCTTTCATCACGCGAGGGTTCTGCATGGTCTCCCCTACCGCCTAGAGTCGTTGCACGGTCAGCGGCATGAGGATGACCGTGGGCTGGTTGCGTCCGCAGGCTCCCGAGACACCGATCGTCCTGTCGTAGCCGACGAGGAGATCGATATTGCGTTTGTCGTACTGGCCGTTGGCATCACTGCCCTGAAACTGGTAGCGCTGGCGTCCCGACGAGGTGGTGCCGTCCGGGCAGGTCTGCCAGTTCTCGTGGAAGCGGTCGACGATCCAGCGTGAGGTGCGAAACTCCAGCGGCGCCGTCCAGCCCTGGTCGCTGCTCACCTGGCCGGTGCAGACGTGCGCGTTCTCGCAACTGGAACGAAACGTCCACACCGACGTCACCGTGACCTCGTTCATGAAGACTTCGTTGGTCTTGGCCCAGTCCCCGTTTGAAGTGACCCGGTAGGGGCCGTTGAGCTCGAAGCCCAGGGCAGCCTGCGCCGGCGGCGACGGTGCCGCCCCGACGACAAGTCCGAAAGCCGCTGTAGCGACGATCAATTCACGTGCGCGCATTCGTCCTCCTTCGGCACTCAAGACGGCATGAGATCGGTCCACACCTTGGGCCCGGAACCGGGCACCAGGTTCGTCTGCTGCTCGTAGCGCCCGTCAGGGGTCATGTACTTGCCGGTGTTCGGGTCATAGGGCACCACCGCGACCGACGGCGCCTGCTCACCGATGCCGGCGTTGCCTGCCAATGGCGGCGGCGCCGGCACCTGTGGCCGTGGAGCATCCGGTGACGTGCCCGACGGTGTGGCCCACGGCGGCAGCGGAGTGCCCCCGGTCGGGGCGAAGAGCCGGTCGCTGAAGTCGACCCGGTCATCGACCGGGATACCCTGCTTGAGCAGGTTCGGGTCGAACGCGGTTGGCCCGGTGAGATGCTGACGCATCGCGATCGGGACGAAACCCTTGGGGTCGTCGCAGAGTTCGACGGTCGGAGCGCGCTTGCCCGGATGCTCGATGCACGGGAAGTTGCGGGCGCCGCGCACCGATACCGGTGAGTCCTGCGGCAGTTTGCAGTACAGGCCGTCGGGGGTGTCGATCGTGGTGGTATCGGCCGGAGAACGCCACGAAGACGGCGGCAGGAAGCCCACGGTGCACGGGTTGGGGTCACCGAACGTGAGGGTGAAGTCGCCCTGCGGCAGACCGGTCGGGTTGTTCTTGGGCAGACCGAACGACTGCTGGGCCGCAATGTATCCGGGCAGCAGCACCATCAACTGCTCCAGCGACGGGTTGTAGACCATCAGCACCTGCCCAAGAGTGTTCAGGTTGGCCAGCAGGATCGGCAGCGTCGGCTTGAGATCCTGCATCAGGCCGGAGACTTCGTCGGCGAACCCGGGGCCGCGTTGCAGGATGGCGCGCAACTGCGGGTCGTTGGCGGCTACCTGTTCGGAGATCCCGGCCACGCTGCGCGCCCAGGTCCGGATCGCGTCGGTGCTTTGCACCTGCGAGTCCAGCAGCGGCGCACTGTTGTCGACCAGCTTGCGCACCTTGTCCGAGACTCGGTTGGCGTCACCGCTGATGGTGGTCGCCGAGTCCAGCAAGGACTGGAAGTCGTAGCCGGCGCCGTCGAAGGCCAGGAAGGTCTCGTCGAGCAGATTGCTGAGCTTGTCCTTCGGAATCGAGTCGACCAGCTTGCTGACCTGATCGAGCATCGGACCGACCTGTTGGGGGACTTGGGTGTCCGACGCCGCGATCACCGAGCCGTTGTGCAGGTACGGGCCGCCGTCGCTGCGCGGCAGCAGGTCGACGTACTGCTCGCCGATCGCCGAAACACTGCGCACCGCGGCCACCAGATCGGCCGGGATCTTCGGTGATCGATTCAGCGACAACGTGGCGCGCACGCCGTCCGACGTCAGCTCGACGTTGGTGACCGTGCCGATCTGCACCCCGTTGTAGGTGACATTGGAGAAGCGGTAGAGCCCCCCGGTTTCGGGCAGCTCCAGCTTGACCATCACGCGGCCGATCCCGAGCATGGTCGGCACCTGCATATAGCCGAAGATCATGGCTCCCACGCCGATCACCGACGCCACCAGGAACAGGATCAGCTGGATCCGTACAAACCGTGTCAGCATCTAGCCACCGCCTCCCGAGGCAACCGCGCCCGGCGGCAGGGCCTGGCCCGATGACTGCAGGATCGGCTCTTGCAGCGGATCGTAGGAGTAGTTCAGATACCAGGGATCGCCTGGCGCCGGAACCAGTTTCGCGTCCTCGTCTCCCCACTGCGTGCCGGGAAACAGCGCCCGCTTGAGTCGCGGTTTGGTGAGGTCGAAGACGGCGAACAGGTTCAGGAAGTCGCCCCGCACGGCGCGCTCGATCGCGTTGGGCCCGTACGGGAAGGCCGAGGCGTAGGCCACTGCCGAGTTGAGCTCCGGTCCGATGTCGGCCAGCGAGCGCAACGCCGGTTCGATGTGGATGAGGTCGGAGACCAGTTGGTGCCCGGAGTCGTTGACCAGACCCGCCGACAGGTCGCCGAACTGGCCCAGCTTGGTCATCGCGGTGACGAACTTGGGGCGCTCTTTGATCAAGACGTCGATGGCCGGCGGAATCTTGTTCAGCGCACGGTTGATGGTGTCGCGCTGCCCGGCGAAAGTGGTGGCCGTCCGGTTCATCTCTTTGATGGCGTCGATGATGTTGTCGCGTTGCCGGTCCAGCGCACCGGTGAAGTGGTCCAGCCGGACGATCAGGTCGCGGATGTCGCTTTCCCGGCCTGCCATGGAGGCGCTGAAGTTGTGGATGATGTCGCCGATCTGACCGAGTCCGCCTCCGTTGACCAACACCGCCAGCGAGGACAGGGTCTGTTCGGTCGACGGATAAGTCGAGGAGTCGCTCAGCGGGATTCTGGCCCCGGGCATCAGCCGGCCCGTCGGCGCCTGCCCGATCGGCGGATTCAGCGCCAGGTGCATCGACCCGAGCAGGCTGGTCTGCCCGACGGTCGCCACCGCGTTCGCCGGCACCTCGACGCCGGGGTTGACCGCGATGTCGACGTTGGCGTGCCAGTTGCTGACGGTCATCTTGCCGACGCTGCCGATCACCACGTCGGAGAGCATCACCGGCGAATTGGATTCCAGTGTCCCGACATTGGCCAGCTCGACCGAGAAGTGTTGCGCCCCGGCACCGCGGCCCTGAACACCCGGCAGCGCCATCGAGTTCAGGCCGCCGAAGGCGCAGCCGGACGTGGCGCCGGCGACCAAGACCGCGACCGCCGCGCTGCGCCGCAGGGAACGAAGACCGATCATGGCGTGGGACCCCCTTCAGCAGGCAGCGGTCCGGGCGGCGGTCCGGGCGGCGGCGGACCGCCCGGCAGCAGCATCCCGTCGAAGGTGGTCGGACTGGGCAGCGGCGCACCGGGGATCAGTGGCGGTGTCGCTGCGGCGGGCAGGCCGTCGGGCGCGTAGGAGCCGCGCGGCTGCAACGGATCCGTCCACCCCGGCGGGGGCGGGACGTCGCCGTTCAACCCGGTGTAGGCCGAAATCGACGGCGTCTGTTCCGGCAGGTTTCCCGGGTGCTCGGCGTGCGGCATCAACGCCGGGTCGGTGTAGATCAACTTGTCCGGGCTGGCCGCCTTGGTCAGGTACGGGGACATCGGTAACGGGAGCCCGTTGAAATTCAGCAACCGCATGGCCGGGCCCAGGTACTGCTCGCACAGCTTGCCGGTCTCCATCGACGTCACATTGCCGACCGCACCGGTCATCGTGCAGATCGCCTGAACCGGGTTGCTGAAGTTGGCGAACGCGAACGAACCCACCGGGGTCCCGCTGGTCACGTTGTACATGTTGAGCGTGTTCGCGATCGCGTTCGGGGTGATGTGCAGGATATTGCGGATCGCATTCTTCGAATCGACCAGCGTCTGACTGACGTTGGCCACGCCCTGCAGCGCCTCGGCGGTTTCGGCGCGGCTCCCCGCTACAAAATCCCGCACCGTGTCGATCGCGCCGGCGAAGTCGGTGAGAGCTGCATCCAGGTTGGATCGACTGTCGTTGACCACGCTCGTCAACGTGGCGAGCCGCGATTCGAACACCACGATCTGCTGATCGCTGTCGCGCAGTGCGGTCACGAAAGTCTGTAGACCCGAGATGATGTCGACGATGTTGCCGCTGCCCTCGGCGAAGATCCGGGCCACGCCGGAGAGCTGCCGCAGCGTTTCGCGCAGTTTGGCACCGTTGCCGTCCATCGCATTGGCCGCGCTGTCGATGAACCGTGACGCCGACGTTCCCGAAACACCGCTGCGCGGCCCCAGTTCGGCGGCAAGCCGGTTCAACTGGGTCTTGACCTCGTCCCACTCGACCGGGACCGCGGTGTGCTCGCGCGGGATCACCGCGCCGTCGGGCAGGGTCGGCCCGTCGCCGCGATGGTAGGCGGGCGTCAGCTGGACGAATCGTGCCGCCACCAGGTTGGGCGCGACGATGACGGCTTTGGCCTCGGCCGGGATCGGCACTTTGCGGTCGACGCGCAGGGTGAGCTTGGCCTGGGTGCCCTGGGGTTCGATGCGGTCGATGCTGCCGACCTTCACCCCGGCGACCCGGACCTCGTCACCGGGATAGATCGCGGTCGCAGTGGAGAAGTACGCGGTGATCCGGGTCGGTTTCAGGACGGTCTGGCGGACCAGGATTCCCGCACCCGCAAGTAGCAGCAGCGCGGCCAGCGCGCTGACCGCGATCTGCAGTGGCGTACGAGTCTTCATCGGGGCGGCAGGTCTCCTGGTTGCGGAATCCCGTTGACCGGGAACGGAAGTTCGGCACGCGGACCGGCATTGTCCGGGGGCTGACCGGCGTCGACACCTCGCCGGAAGCCAAAGATGTAGTCCAGGAACGGCTGGAGCAGCTGCGGCAGGAACAGGTTCGGCACATAGGCGCTGTAGTAAGCACCGTTGGACACCGTCTCGCCCTGGGTGAGTTCGTATTTCGCCAGGCCGGGCAGAGCCTTGGCAAGGTTGTCCCGGTTCTTCTCCAGGATCTTGTTCAGCGCGATGACCTTGTTCAGCGTGGGTCGCAGCTGTTCGTTGTTCTGGGAGACGAGTTCGGACAGCTGCCGCGACACCGCCGATGTGCTGACCAGCAGGTTGACGATCGCCTGCCGCCGGGTGTTGAGCACGTCGACAAGACTGTCGGCGTCCAGGATCAGCGAGTTGATCTGCTGGCTGCGTTCGGAGAGCACACCGGTGAGCTCGGCGGCCGACTTCAGCAGGTCGGCAAGGCCCTCATTGCGACTGTTCACCGCCCGGGACAGCCTGCTCAGGCCATCGAACGTCGGCCCCAGCTGCGGAGCGATCTGGTCGATGGTCTCCGAGAGGGTGTCCAACGACCGGTTCAGCGACTCGGTGTCGGTACCGGCGGTGTTCGTGGTGAGTTCACCGACCACGTCGACCAGCGAGTACGGCGACGACGTGCGGGTGAGCGGGATGACCTCGAGCGGGTGCATCTTGCCGCTGCCTGCCGGCTCCACGGTCAGCACCCGCTCACCGAGCAGCGACCCGGTGCGGATGTGCGCCGTGGTCTGCCCGCCCAGCCCATACTTGCCCGCCAGCGTGAAAGTAACCAGGGCGTCACCGTTGTCGAGTGCGACATCGGTGACCGAACCGACCTTGATTCCCGACAGCGTGACGTCGGCACCGGTACTCAGGCCACCGGCTTCGGCGAACCGGGCCTGGTATCGCACGCAGGTGGCCCACTGGATCAACTGCTCGGGCTGCAACCCGATCGCGACGATGAACGCGACCACCACAACGCCGATCAGACCCATGCGCATCAGATGGCTGCCGTGATACCTCAGCATCGGCGCGCCCCCCGCCGCACCGGCGCGGTACCGGACAGCACCGCGCTCAGTCGGTGTCGCTGCATCGGCCCTCCTCCGCTTTGATCCACGGGAACACCGCAGTGCGGCCCTGGGTGTCGCTGACCCGGATCTGGACAGCACACAGGTAGTACTGGATGAACCCGCCGTACGCCCCGAGCCGGATGGCCTTGCGGTAGTTCTCCGGCGCCTTCTGCAACGACATGTCCAGGCCGGCCAGGTCGGCGTTGATCGCGGTGGTCAACCGATCGACCTGGGTGATGGTGTTGGTCAGTGGATCGCGGGCGTTGCCAAGCAGGTCGGCCAGCGACGCGGTGCCGCGGTCCAGGGCCGTGACCGCGGTCCCGATCGGGTCGCGGTCAGCCGCCAGTCCGGCGACCAGCTTGTTGAGTCGGTCGATCGCCCCGGAGAATCGCTTGTCTCCGTTGGACAGGGTCGCCAGCGTCGTGCGCAGTTGGTCGATCAGGGACTGGATCACTTCGTTGTTGTCGGCCAGGGAGTTCGAGAACGACGACGTCCGCGACATCAGTGAGTCGATGGTGCCGCCCTGGCCCTGCATGATCTGGATCAGCGAGGCCGTGAGCGAGTTGACGTCTTGGGGATTCAGTCCCCGGATCACCGGCTTGAGACCGTTGAGCAGCAGGTCCAGGTCCAGGGCCGGCGCGGTCCGTTCCAGCGGGATCTGCGCTCCCTTTCCCAACAGCTGGGTCGAGCCCGGCCCATCGGTCAGTTCCAGGTAGCGGTCGCCGACCAGGTTGAGGTAGCGCACCGAGGCCTGGGTGCCGGTGGTGAGTGGAATGTTGCGGTCGGCCTGGAACTTCACCAACACCGTGCCGTCCGAACGCAGCGCCACGCCGCCGACCGTGCCGACCCGGACTCCGGCGACCCGCACGCTGTCGCCGGCCTTGAGCCGGGATGCGTCGGCGAAAACGGCCTGGTAGCCCACCGTGGGTCCGGTCCGGACCTCAGCGAAGATCGCGAAGAGAAATATCGTCGCCAGCACCATCACCACGGCGTAGACGCCGAACTTGATCAGAGTTCCCAGCCCGCTTCTCATCCCGGCATCCCCACCTGAGCGCTGTTGCGCGGCGGCCCACCGATCGGCCCGAACAGCGCCTGCTTGAGTCCATCGGAGTTGAGCAGGATGCCCTGGTTGCCGTAGTCGTACGGGTTGGCGCCGACGTCGGCGACCAACGCGGGCACCCGGTACTCCGGCGGCACGTCGGGCAGGCCCAGTTCCGTGCAGTAGGAACGGTCGGAGCGGGCCGCCACCTTCGGCAGGTGGTCGGGGTAGCGGTAGCGTTCCTTGGCCAGGGTGAAGCTGGCGGTGATGATGATGCCGGGGACGTCGAACGGCGGGGAGTTGGCGAACGGCACCAAGCCGCCGATCGCGCAGCCGAGCTCCTCGTGGTACTTGTCCAGCAGCGCGGCGGTGGGCTCCAGTACTTGCGTCAGGTCGGTCAACCCCTGCCGGTTGTCCCCCAGCACCTCGTTGCCGGTGTCGGCCAGCCCGATGGCGCTGAGCAGGAAGGTGTCCAGGCTGTTGCGCTCTTGGACGATGCTGTCACTCATGGTGCTGGTGGAGTTCAGTGCGGCGGTGAGGTCCGGTGCCGCATCGGCGTAGGACCGGAACACCGGCGCCATGGCGGCGGCCTCGTGTTCGAGGGTGCCCAGGCTGGGCTCGATCTCGGCGAGCAGCTTGTCGAAGTCGGTGAGCGCCTGCCCCAGCTTCTGGCCTCGTCCGTTGAACGCCGTCGAGACCGCACTCAGGGTCTCGTTCAGCTTCTTCGGGTCGATCTTGTCCAGGACCCGCACCAGCTGCTGGAAGACCGTGTTGATCTCGACGGTGACATGCTCGCCGGCCAGCACCTGGCCGGCGTGCATTCGGGCCGTCACCGGATCGGGCGGCGGCACCAGGTCGACGAATTTGGCGCCGAACACCGTCGACGACGCGATCCGGGCGCTGACGTTGGCCGGTATCCGCGACAGTTGCGCCGGTTCCATCTTCAGGTGCAGCACCGCGGTGCCGTCCGGCTTGGCCTCGATGTCACCGACCTTGCCGACCTGCACACCACGGATCTTGACCTTGGCGTCGGGATACATCACCAGGCCGGCGCGCTGCGAGAGAACGGTGACCGGCACGGTACGAGTGAAGCTGCCCCGGAACAGCCCGATCGGCAGCCCGATGAGCGCCGCGATCGTCACGACCGTCGCCAGCCCGATCAGCGGACGCAGGTAAGCGGGCTGCTGGCGCCTCGCACCGGTGGGCCGGTGCCGGCCCGCGCCGGCCGGCCCTCGGTTCGGATCGTCGAGGTGGCCGCCCAACGGCGGATCCGCGGTCGCTCCCAGAACCATTACCGCCCCGTCGCTGAGGCGTTGAGGCAGACGTCATCGTGTGCCGAGATCACCGCTGCCGCCCCCTTCCACGATGGTTACCGCTGACACCGCAGTTGGACCCCCGAAGAGTTCTACGCACTGTGCCACACCAGTGGCACCCGGCGGGTGGCGTTTGCGGTTCAACCGGCACGGCATCGAGATCTCCCTGCTGCTGCTCGATGGCCTAGGTGACCGCGCCGACGGTCTTGAGTTCGATGATCCGGTCCCAGTCCAGTCCCAGTTCGGCCAGGATCTCGTCGGTCTGCTCGGCGAATCCGGGTGCCGGCCCGGTCACCGGGGCGGCCACGTCGAACTGCACCGGATTGGCCACCAACTCCAGTTCACCGGCCTGCACGATGTATTCGTTGGCGCGGATCTGCGGGTCCTGAGCGGCCTGCAGGGTGTCCTGGACCGGCGCCCACGGTCCGGCCAGAGTGGCGAAGCGCTCGCTCCACTCCGGCAGCGTCCGCTTGGCCATTGCCGCGCGCAGGATCTCCACGGCGGCCGGGGTGTGCTCGGCGAACGACTGCGCGGTGGCGAACCGTGGATCGTCGATGTGCTCGTCGAGTTCCATGTGCCTGCACACGTCGGCCCAGAACTTGGTGGGCTGCATCATGACAAACGAGATGTAACGCTCATCGGCGGTCGCGTAAACCCCAACCAGCGGATTGATCGGCGAGCCATGGACACCGGGCGGCTGTTGGATCAGACGCTCGCCCAGATGACTGGTCAGGGCGACGGTGTGGCCCATGGCCCACAGGCCACTGCCCAGCAGGGACACGTCCACCACCGACGGCTCACCGGTGCGCTCGCGCTTGAACAGTGCGGCCGCGATACCACCGGCCAGATTGGTTCCGGAGATGGTGTCGCCGTAGGCGGGTCCGGGCGGGCCGATCATGCCCTCGATACCGGGCGGGGTGATGGTCGCGGCGGTACCGGCGCGGCACCAGAACGCGGTCATGTCGTAGCCGCCCTTTTCCGATTCGATGCCGCGGGGCCCCAGCGCGCTGCCGCGCGCGTAGACGACTTTCGGGTTGACCGCGCGGATGTCCTCGACGTCCATGGCGAACTTCTTGCGGTGGCCGGGCAGGAAACTGGTCAGGAAAACGTCTGCGCGCTTTGCCAATTCGAGCAGCACCTCGTGACCCTCGGGCGTTGAGACGTCCAGACCGATACTGCGCTTGCCGCGGTTGGCGTGTTCGATGTTGGGGTTCGGGTCGCCCTCGACCCGCAGCATGCCGGTTTGGCGCAGCCCGCGCTGCGGGTCGCCGGTCACCGCGTGCTCGACCTTGATGACCTCGGCGCCCCACTCCGCCAACACCGCACCGGCAGAGGGAACGAACCCGTACATCGCGACTTCCAGCACGCGAACGCCTTCGAGCGGCCTCATCCAGCGGCTCCGGCGACCGGCACGGCGAACGTCTTGCTCTCCAGAAATTCCTCGAGTCCGGCGACGCCCATCTCGCGGCCGATGCCGGACTGCTTGTATCCCCCGAACGGCGCGTCCGGGCTGAAGTAGTTGCCGCCGTTGATCGAGAACGTTCCGGTCCGGATCCGGCGGGCCAGCGCCACCGCACGGTCCTGGCTACCGAAGACCGCACCGGACAGTCCGTAGATCGAGTTGTTGGCGATCCGGACCGCATCGTCGTCGTCGTCATAGCCGATCACCGTCAGGACCGGTCCGAAGACTTCCTCCTGGGCGATCTCGCTGTCGGGGTCAACATTGGTCAACAGCGTTGGGGTGTAGAAGAATCCGGGATCGACCTTCTCGCCGCCAGTCACCAGGGTGGCGCCGGCGGCCACCGCGCGCTGCACCATGGCGTCGACCTTGTCGCGCTGCTTGGCGCTGATCAGCGGGCCCATGTAGGTCGTGGGGTCGGTCGGGTCTCCGTAGCGCACGTGGGAGAAGTTGGTCTTGATCATCTCGACGATCTCGTCGTGATGACGCTTGGGCACCAGCAGCCGCGACGTCAGCGCGCAGCCCTGGCCGGCGTGGGTGACCATCGAGAACGCGGCGAACACCGCGGCCATGTTGAAGTCGGCGTCGTCGAGGACGATCGCCGCGGACTTGCCGCCCAACTCCAGGAAGACCCGCTTGAGCGTCCCGCTGGCGGCGGCCATGATCGCCCGCCCGGTCGGGGTGGAGCCGGTGAAGGTGACCATGTCCACGTCCGGGTCGGTGGTCAGCGCGGCACCGACCGCGGGGTCCGAGGAGCTGAGCACGTTGACCACGCCGGGCGGGATGTCGGTGTGGTTGGCGATCAGCTCACCGAGGGTCAGCGTGACCAGCGGGGTGTCGGGCGCGGCCTTGAGCACGATGGTGCACCCGGCGGCCAGCGCCGGGGCGAGCTTCGCCAGGGCCAGCTGGTTGGGGTAGTTGTAGGCGATGATCGCGGCGACGACGCCGGCGGCTTCCTTCTCCACCCAGCGGTGGTGCTGCATCCCGCGACTCTCGACGTTGCCGAGGTCTTCGGTCATCGGATAGTCCTTGAGCAGATCGGCGTAGTAGCGCACGATCGCGATCGGCCCGTCGAGCTGCGCACCCTGGGTCAGTGCCGCGGTGGCGCCGACCTCGGCGATGGTGAGCGCGGCGAATTCGTCACGGTGCTCGACGAGCGCACGGTGCAGCTGGTCCAGGCAGCGGACTCGCAGTTCGGTGTTGGTGGCCCACTCGCCCGCGTCGAAGGCCCGTCGCGCCGCGGCGACGGCGGCGGTCGCCTGCTCGACACTGGCTTCCGGGGCGTATCCCAGGATTTCTCCGGTGGCCGGGTTGAGCGACGGGTACGTCTTGTCGGCACCCACCAGCTCACCGTTGATCAGCAGTCGCCGGGCGACAGTCCCCCCTGCGGAGCCATCGGTGATGGTCTCTGCCGTGTCCTGCGCATGCATCCAAGCCTCCCGGCGGGGTAACTAGATTCTCATCTGCGGCGAATCATACATCTCGCATGTGAGAACTCAAGAGTGCATGAAAAGCCTTGCGGCCTGCACTTCTACGACAGGAGTTAATGCGGCTGCGGCATTTTCGCTGCTGGGAGGCGGTCCGAACGCGCCTTGCCAGAAACAGTTGTGCGAGAGTACGATTCTCAATGCTCGGAAAGGAGATTCTTTGTGACCGAGACGGGCCTCGTACGAACTGCTGTCGTGACCGGGGGCGCCTCGGGCATCGGCGCGGCAGTCGCGAACCGCTTGCGCGCCGACGGCCACCGGGTGGCCATCATCGATCTCAAACCCGACGGCGGTCAGGATCTGGCCTTCGCCGCCGACGTGACCGATCGCGCACAGATCGACGCCGCGCTGTCGCAGATCCGCGAACGGCTGGGGCCGGTCACCATCCTGGTCAACGCCGCCGGCAAAGACGGCTTCAAGAAGTTCAGCCACATCAGCTTCGAAGACTGGCAGCAGATCATCGACATCAACCTCAACGGTGTCTTCCACACCATTCAGGCGGTGCTGCCGGACATGATCGAAGCCGGCTGGGGCCGCATCATCAACATCTCCTCGTCGAGCACGCACTCCGGTACTCCCTATATGGCGCACTATGTTGCGGCCAAGTCCGCGGTGAACGGACTCACCAAAACCCTGGCACTGGAGTACGGCCCGAGCGGTATCACGGTCAACGCCGTGCCACCGGGCTTCATCGACACCCCGATGCTGCGCAACGCCGATCGTCAAGGGTTCCTCGGCAACATCGAGGACAACATCGCCAAGACCCCCGTGCGCCGCATGGGTAAGCCCGAAGACATCGCGGCGGCCTGCGCGTTCCTGGCGTCCGAGGAGGCCGGCTACATCACCGGGCAGATCCTGGGCGTCAACGGCGGCCGGAACACCTGACACTCGCCACACCAATCGAGCACTAAGAAAGGAACCGCTGTGGGACGCGTTGCCGGAAAGGTCGCATTCATCACGGGGGCAGCCCGCGGCCAGGGCCGCAGCCACGCGCTGCGACTGGCCGAGGAAGGCGCCGACATCATCGCCGTCGACCTGTGCCAGGACATCGAGACGATCGGCTACCCGATGGCGCGGCCCGAGGACCTCGAGGAGACCGCCAAGCTGGTCGAGAAAACCGGGCGCGGCATCGTCACCGCGCAGGCCGACGTGCGGGACGCGGCGGCGCTCAAGGCCGCGCTCGACGCCGGTCTCGCCGAGTTCGGCAAGCTCGACATCGTCGTCGCGCAGGCGGGTGTGGCGGGCATGAAAGGCAACCCACCGCTGCAGGCCTGGACCGACGTCATCAACACCAACCTGGTCGGAACCATCAACGGCATTCAGGTCGCGCTGCCCCACCTGTCCGAGGGAGCCTCGATCATCGCCACCTCCTCGGCAGCGGCGTTGATGGACGCCCACCAGAAGGCCAACCCGGGCGGCGACCCGGGCGGGATGGCCTACATGACCTCCAAGCGGCTGATCGCGCAGTACGTGCACGACCTCGCAACGGAGTTGGCGGTACGCGGCATCCGCGCCAACGTCATTCACCCGACCAACTGCAACACCGACATGTTGCAGAGCGAGCCGATGTACCGCTCCTTCCGGCCCGACCTCGAGCATCCGACCCGTGCCGATGCCGAACCGGTCTTCTATGTCCAGCAGGCGATGAAGGTGCCGTTCATCGAACCCGAGGACATCTCCAACGCGGTGCTGTGGCTCGCCTCTGAGGAGGCCCGCTACGTCACGGGCATGCAGCTGCGGGTCGACGCCGGTGGCTACCTCAAGTGGTACGACTACCACGTCTGATGGCGCCCGTGGTTTCGCCGGGCGTGATGCAGCGCACCGAAATCGGTTGAAAGGAGCGAGAACATGAAGGTTTCCGTCGACGGACAGCGCTGCCAAGGGCACACGCTGTGCGCGATGATCGCGCCCGATTCCTTCGTGCTCAACGACATTGACGGCACTTCGTCGCCGGTGTCCGAAGTGGTTCCCGCCGATCAGCAGGATGCCGTGCGCGAGGCCGCACACTCCTGCCCCGAACAAGCCATTCTCATCGAGGAATGAACAGGGAGGAGGATTCCTTGAGCGTCAACGATTCCCTGGCCGCGACCGGCCAAGACGATGCATCCGACGATCGTAAGAAGAACACCTTCTACTTCGACCGGCACACCCCGGAGTACCGCGATCAGTTCGAAGAGATCACCACCGAGATGCAGGCCAAGTGCCCGATGGCGTGGAGCCCCACATACAACGGGCACTGGGTGGCCGCCGACAGCAAGCACGTCTTCGAACTGGCCCGCTGCCCCGTCGTCTCGAACCACCACGACATCACCGGCGAAACGCCTTTCCAGGGCATCACCATCCCCAAGGCCAGCCGTGCGACGGTGGTGCGCGGCGGCATCCTCGAGATGGACGAGCCGGAGCACAGCCTCTACCGCGGTGCACTGAACCCCTACCTGTCCCCCGCGGCCATCAAGCGCTGGGTGCCGTTCGTGGACGAGATCACCCGTGCCGCACTCGATGAGCACATCGAGTCGGGCCACATCGACTTTGTCGAGCATCTGGCCAATGTGGTGCCCGCGGTGTTCACCCTCGCCATGATGGGCATCGAACTCAAGAAGTGGAACGTCTACAGCGAGCCCACGCACGCCTCGGTGTACACCCCCGAGCACTCGCCCGACCGCGAAAAGATCAACGAGCAGCACCGCGAAATGGGCATCGACATCATCAACAACATGATGGAGATCCGGGAGAACCCGCGCCCCGGCCTGGTCAACGCGCTAATGCAGTTCCGCATCGACGGTGAGCCGGCGCCCGACATCGAGATCCTGGGCAACTTGGGCCTGGTCATCGGCGGGGGGTTCGACACCACCACGGCGCTGACCGCACACGCGCTGGAATGGCTCGGCCAGCACCCGTCCGAGCGCACCCGGCTCAGCAATGAACGCGCCACGCTGCTGGACCCGGCGACCGAGGAATTCCTGCGGTTCTTCACGCCGGCACCGGGCGATGGCCGGACCTTCGCCGAGGATGTCGAGGTAGCGGGGCAGCAGTTCAAACAGTTCGAGCGGCTGTGGCTGTCCTGGGCGATGGCCAACCGCGATCCCGCGATCTTCGAAGACCCGAACCGGATCATCCTGGACCGTAAAGGCAACCGGCACTTCAGCTTCGGTCTGGGCGTACACCGCTGCATCGGGTCCAATGTCGCGCGCACGGTTTTCAAGTCGATGCTGACCGCGGTGCTCGACCGGATGCCCGACTACCAGTGCGACCCCGAAGGGGCGGTGCATTACGACACCATCGGTGTCATCCAGGGCATGCGCAACCTGCCGGCGACCTTCACGCCGGGTAAGCGGCTCGGGCCGGGCCTGGACGAGACGCTGGAGAAGCTGCAGCGGATCTGCGACGAGCAGGAGTGCGCACGCCCGATCACCGAGCGCAAGGAAATGGTCGTCATCGACTGAGCGCTGCGTCAGCCCCGGGGCAAACCCAGCCCCTGCTGGGCGATGATGTTGCGGTGAATCTCCGAGGTGCCCCCGGCGATGGTGCCTGAGAAGCTGCGGGCGTGCCGCTCGAACCAGCTGGCGAAGTAGCTGTCGAGGTTCATCGGCGCGTACGGTCCCGAATTCGCCGGATGCACGAGCCCGTCGATCCCGGCCGCATCCAGCGCGTGACCGGAGGCGAACATCTCGGCCTCGGAGCCGAGCAGCTTGAGCACCGACAGTGCGGCCACGTCCTCCTGGCCGCGCGCCGCCCGCGCCAGCGCCGCCGACCCCAGCAGGCGCAGCGCCTGGTAGTCCATGACCGCCGTGGCAAATCGGTCACGTTCGAGCGCGCCCTCGGGGTGGAAGTCGGCGATGATGTTGTCCAACCGGTCGGCGAAACCCAGCCACATCATGGTGCGTTCGTGGCCCAGCGATCCATTGGCCACCCGCCAGCCACCGTGCAGCGGACCGACCAGGTTCTCCCCCGGCACGCGCACATCGGTGAAGAAGACCTCGTTGAAGTCCTGGTCCTCGATCCCGCAGATGGTGGGGAACGGACGACGCACCACCCCCGGGGTGTCGGTGGGGATGACCAACACACTGATGCCCTTGTGTTTGGGCGCGTCGGGATCGGTGCGGACGAACGTCAGCAGCACGTCGGCGTCGTGCGCGCCCGAGGTCCACACCTTCTGGCCGTTGACAATGAAATCGTCCCCTTCTATACCGTCGCGTACCGCCCTGGTCCGCAACGACGCCAGGTCCGATCCGGCGCTCGGTTCGCTCATGCCCAGTGACGCGGTGATCTCAGCGCGCAGAATCGGCACCGCCCAGCGCCGCTTCTGCTCGTCACTGCCAAACGAAAGCAACGATGCCGCAATGATATTCACACCCTGTGGATTGAAGCTGTGATAAATGCGGCGGCGGCACAGCTCCTCCAGATGCACGAACTGCTGCAGCAGGGTGGCGTTGCGGCCACCGAACTCCGGGGGGTTGCCGGGCAACAACCAACCGTTGTCGAACAGCAATCGCTGCCAGCGGCGCGCCCACCCCGGCATGTGCGACACCGAACGTGGCCGCTCGAGCGTGTCGGCCTCGGCGGGCAGGTTGGCGTCGAGGAAGGCCGCGAACTCGGCGCGGAATTCCTCGACTTGCGCGTCAAATGCGAGCTGCAAGGTATTCCTCGGCGATCGCGGCGCGGTGCTGCGCGGCACCACCCAACATCAGTTCACCGGCCTTGGCCCGCTTCAGCGCGAACTGCAGGTCGTTCTCCCAGGTGAATCCCATCGCACCGAACAGTTGCAGCCCGTGCCGGAAGACCACCGACTGGCATTCCCCGGCCGCAGCCTTGGCCATGGCGGACGCCATCCGCCGCCGCGGGTCATCGACCGCGATCGTCAGCGCGGCGAAATAGGCCAGCGCCCGGGCGCGTTCGATCGCCACGTGCATGTCTGCGGCCTTGTGCTGGACAGCCTGGAAGGACCCAATCGGGACCCCGAACTGATGCCGGCTGCGGACATGCTCCAGCGCCAGATCGAGAATGCGCTGGCAGGCGCCGACCATCGTCATCGCCATTCCGCTGAGCGCGACGTGGCGGGCCCGCTCGACATCGACCCGGATCCGGGCGCTGTCGGGCACCTCGACTCCGGCGAAGGACACGTCGCTGACATGCAACGTCGGGTCAAAGACGGCCGACTTGCGAGTCGTCACCGCGCCGGCGTCGACCACGAACACGCCCGCCGCGGTGACCACCGCCAACCGATCGGCGCGATCCCCATCCAGCACGTGCAGAGCGGTTCCGTCGAGTACCCAGCCGCCGGCGTTACGGTGTGCGCTCACCCCGCTGAAGACCGCCGCACCGGTGGAACCGTCGGGGTTGTGGCGGTCCCCGACCAGCGGAGCGAACTGGGTCATGGTCGCCAGGAACGGCGTGGGGTCGGTGGCGCGGCCCAGTTCTTCCAGGACGATCGCCAGCTCTACCGCGGTGTCCGGTTGGTGCAGCTCGGTCCAGCCCAGGTCCACGTAGACCTTCCAGAGGGCGTCGACAGCGCCGTCCGCCTCGCCCTCGGCGACACTGCGCACCAGCGACGGCGAACACTGTTTGCCCACCACATCGCGTACCGTGCCCTGCCATAGCCGCTGATCGTCGTCGAACTCCAAGAGCATTGCAGCCACCTCTCCCAAGCGCCGATCGAGAATAACATTCTCGCTAACGGATGTAACGATCTCGCCTTGAGATACCTTGTCGCCGCTGCGTAACGACGGATTGATCGCCCCGCCGCGCGACCCCTGCCCGTCGACCGTTGAGCGCCGGAATGAGAATCTTGTTCTTGCGTGCAAAGAATACAGCTATACAATGGTTCCACCGGGGGGCCGGGCGACACGGTGACTGCAGCACCGTGCCCGGCGGGCGGTACGACGAAGGGCGGCGTGGATGATCGAACACCCGGACGGCGCCCGCACGCCCGTGATCGACGCCAGCGTGCACATCTTCGCGGCATCCAACAAGGATTTGCGCAGCTTCATGCGAGAGCCGTTCAAGAGCCGTGGCTTCCCGGACTACGAGATGGACTGGTACGGCGCGCCGGGCGGTGAATACGCGCCCGGCACCGACGGCCCGCAGCGCCGATACCCGGGGTCGGACCCCGAGGTGGTCGCCCAGCACCTGTTCACCGAACGCGGGGTCGACGTGGCGGTGCTGCACCCGATGACCCGTGGCGTCATGCCGGACCGGCATCTGGGCTCGGCGATCGCCGCGGCGCACAACGAGATCCTGGTGTCACGCTGGCTGGATCACCCGGAGTACGGCGAGCAGTTCCGCGGCACCATAAGGGTCAACCCGGACGACGTCGCCGGCGCGCTGCGTGAGATCGACCGGTGGAAGGACCACCCCCGAGTGGTGCAGATCGGCATCCCGCTGCAGTCCCGCGAGCTCTTCGGCAAACCGCAGTTCTGGCCGCTGTGGGAGGCGGCCGTGGCCGCGGGCCTACCGGTCGCAGCTCATATCGAGGTCGGCGCGGGTATCGCGGCGGCGCCGACGCCGTCGGGCAACACCCGCACCTACGAGCAGTACGCCAGCTTCATGGCCTGCAACTACATCTATCACCTGATGAACATGATCGCCGAGGGCGTCTTCGAACGGATGCCCGAGCTGAAGTTCGTCTGGGCCGACGGCGCCGCGGACCTGCTGACGCCGTTCATCTGGCGGATGGATTGCTTCGGCCGGCCGCACCTGGAGCAGACGCCGTGGGCGCCGAAGATGCCCAGCGACTACCTGCCCGGCCACGTGTTCTTCGTTCAGGGCGCCATGGACGGCCCCGGCGACACCGACTTCGCCGGCGAATGGCTCGGATTCACCGGCAAAGAGGACATGGTGATGTACGGGTCTAGCTACCCGCACTGGCAGCGCAACGAACTGACCGTGCCGAGCGCGTTCAGCGCCGAACAACGCGACAAGCTGTGCTGGCTCAACGCCAGTCGGCTCTACGGCATCGACGTTCCGGCCCGCGCAGGCGCACACTAGAGAGCAGTTGGGATCAAGGGAGATCACGATGTCTGTGACAGCCACCGAGCGCAAGCCGGCCGCCGAGAGGATTGCCGTACGGTGCGTCGACTCCGACGTTCATCCCATGCCGCGACGCGGCGAACTGGTCCAGTACCTTCCTGAGCCGTGGCGCAGCAAGTACTTCCTGCCCCGCCGGGTCGGCGAGCTGATCTACTACGACGCCCCCGACTACGCGCACGCCTTCGCCATGCGCGTCGACGCGTTTCCCGCCGACGGCGAATTCCCGGGGAGTGACCCGGATCTGGCGTTCAAGCAGCTCATCATGGACGCAGGTTCTGACTTCGTGATCCTGGAGCCCGGCGCCTACCCGGCCCGCATTCCCGAAGCACAGCAGGCGATGTCCTCGGCGCTCAACGACTGGCAGGCCAACCACTGGCTGGACGCCAAGAACAACTGGCACCAGCGCTGGCGCGGCTCGATCTGCGCCGCGATCGAGGACCCTGCCGGCGCCGCCGATGAGATCGAGAAGTGGGCCGGCCACCCGTACATGGCACAGGTCCTGATCAAGGCCGAGCCCCGCCCGTCGTGGGGGGACCCCAAATACGACCCGATCTGGGCGGCGGCCACCAAGCACGACATCACCGTAAGCTGCCACCTGTCCCGCAGCCACCACGAAGAACTGCCGATGCCGCCGGTCGGGATGCCCAGCTACAACCACGACTTCATGGTCACCTACTCGCTACTGGCCGCGAATCAGGTGATGAGCCTGGTCTTCGACGGAGTCTTCGACCGGTTCCCCACCCTGCGCATCGTGCTGGTCGAGCATGCCTTCACCTGGATCCTGCCGCTGATGTGGCGGATGGACGCCATCTACGAAGCCCGCAAGTCATGGGTGGACATCAAGCGCAAGCCCAGTGAGTACGTCAAGGAACACATCAAATTCACCACCCAGCCGCTGGACTACCCGGAGGACAAGACCGAACTCACGCGAGTCCTCGAATGGATGGAGTGCGACAAGATCCTGCTGTATTCCTCGGACTACCCGCACTGGACCTTCGACGACCCGCGCTGGTTGGTCAAGCACCTGCCCAAGGCGGCCAGGGAAGCGGTGATGTTCAAAAACGGCTTGCAGACCTACCACCTCCCCGACACGGTCCCGGCCCTCGAAGGACAGGTGCGGGTGTTCTAGATGAGTCCCGACGAAAAGCGGCCCCGGCTGGCCCAGGGCCGCGAGCACATTGTTGCCACCATCGATGAAATCCCGCCCGGCACACACAAACTCGTCCCGATCGGGCATCACGGGGTCGGCGTGTACAACATCAACGGGACGTTCTACGCGATCGCGAACTTCTGCCCCCATCAGGGCGGTCCGTTGTGCTCGGGCCGGCTGCGGGGCCGCACCGTCGTCGACGAGGAGAGCCCGGGCGACGCCACCATGGTGCGGGACCTCGAGTACATCTACTGCCCCTGGCATCAATGGGGTTTCGAACTCGCCACCGGCACGACCGCGGTCAAACCGGAATGGAGCATCCGCACCTACCCGGTGCGGGTAGTCGGCAACGACGTCCTCGTCCAGGCCTAGCACACAGGAGTTTTCGGTGGCCTCTATCGAAGTCAACGCGGGCAACGTTGTCTACGAAATCCTCGGCACCGCCGGTGACCTGATCGTGCTGACACCCGGTGGCCGGTTCTCCAAGGAAATTCCCGGGCTGCGCCCGCTCGCCGAAGCACTCGTCGACGGCGGCTACCGGGTACTGCTGTGGGACCGTCCCAACTGCGGCGCCTCCGACGTGCAGTTCTACGGCCAGTCCGAATCGCACATGCGCGCCGAGACCCTGCACGGACTGCTCACCGCCCTGGACACCGGGCCGGTCATCCTGGCCGGCGGCTCGGGCGGGGCGCGGGACTCGATCCTGACCACCATGCTCTATCCGGAGCTGGTCACCAAGCTGGCGCTGTGGAACATCGTGGGCGGCGTCTATGGCACCTTTGTGCTCGGGTCCTACTACGTGGTGCCCAGCATCCTGGCCGTGCGGGGCGGCGGGCCGGCTGCCCTACTGGGCATGCGCGAGTGGCGGGAGCGGATCGAGGAGAACCCGAACAACAAGCAGCGACTGCTCGACCTGGACGGTGATGCGTTCCTCAAGGTGATGTTGCGCTGGCTCAACGCATTTGTGTCCAAGCCGGGCCAGACAATTCCCGGCGTCGACGACGAGATGTTCGACCGGATCACGGTTCCCACGCTGATCATCCGCGGCGGCGAGAACGACTGGGACCACCCGAAACGCACCTCGCTGGAGGTGAACTGCCTGATCAAGGGCTCGGAGCTGATCGATCCGCCCTGGCCGGAGGACGCCTGGGAGCGAGCCGGCGAGGAGCGCGCCTCCGGAAAAGTCAGTCATTTCAACATGTTCGACACCTGGGTGCAGGCCGCCCCGGCCATCCTCGAATTCCTGGGCCGCTGATGGCCTCAGCGGGTGTGGATGTGAACCTCGCAGTTCAGCGACGCCTCCAGCGCGGTGTGGATGCGGCTCTCACCGACTCGCTGCAGGTCCGGCTCCGCCAAGGTCACGTGCACGATGTCCAGACCATCGGATCCCGGTATACGGGCAATCTCACCGGAGAGTCCCAGCCCGGCCAGCACCCCGTGCACGTCGTCATCGGTGCCCCGGCTCAGGTAGGTCACCACGCCCGGCGCAGGAATCGTATCGAATGCGTTGGCGCACAGTCGCATCCCGATGTCGATGACGTCCGTCTCGTGTCCGGCGATCAGCAGCCGAACGTGGCGCCGACCCACCGGCATCGCGGCGATATCGGCATCGACCACATCGACACCGGCTTGGCCGGCCAGCTCTCGCAGGGTTGCCATTCCCGCCGTCAGATGCTCGGGCAACAGCTTGCCCGCCGGGTCGACGTCGAGGCGAACCACCGCTGTTCTCACGTCCGCGAGCCTAGCCAAAAGAGGTGGCAATGACGACAACTGCAGCAACGCCAGGGGTCACCGTAGCCACGTGGGCAGGCTGCGCTCCGCGGCTGCTGCGCGTGCGATCCGGCGTCGAGGACGCGGCGGAATACCTCGCCGGCGAGGGCTATCGGCCGCTGCCCGACTCGGAGGAGTTCCTCGCCGAGGTGGAACGCAGCGGGTTGCTCGGACGCGGCGGAGCGGCGTTTCCGCTTGCGGTCAAGCTGCGTTCGGTGCGCGACGCCGCGTTGCGTGGCCGCGACACCGTTGTCCTGGCCAACGGCGAAGAGGGCGAACCGGCCTCGGTCAAGGACCGCTGGCTGCTGCGCAACCGCCCGCACCTGGTACTGGACGGATTGCGCCTGGCCGCCGCAGCCGTGGCGGCCACGCACGCCTACGTCTATGTCTCCGATCCGTCGGCGGCCCGCAGCGTCGAGAACGCACTGTCCGAACTCGCCCCGGAAGTCCTTGGCAGGCTGCTGATCACGGTGTACACCGTCGACGCGGGCTATGTGGCCGGCGAGGAGACCGCGGCGGTTCGGGCCATCAATGGCGGCCCGGCCAAGCCGACCGACAAGCCGCCGCGCCCCTACCAGCGGGGAATTCATCGGCGCCCGACGCTGGTCTCCAATGTCGAAACGCTGGCGAATCTTCCCTATCTGCTGCGACACGGCGCGGAGGCATTCCGTGCACACGGGACCGCCTTGTCGCCGGGCACCTTCCTGGCCACGGTGAGCGGCGGCGGACGACCGCCCGTGCTCTACGAGCTGCCGCATGGCATCACGGTCTCCGAACTACTGGGGGTACACGGGATTCCGGCCGAGCAGGTCCGCGGTGCGCTCATGGGCGGCTACTTCGCCGGCCTGCTCAACCGCGACGCACTGGAGACCACCCTCGACCACGAGTCGCTGCGCGCCCACGGCAGCGGTCTGGGCTGCGGAGCGATCTCCGTCCTGACCGACGACTGCCCCGTCGCGGTGGCAGCCTCGGTGTTGGCCTATTTCGGCCGGGAGAATGCCGGGCAGTGCGGGTCATGCTTCAACGGCACCGTCGCAATGGCCGCGGTCGCCGAAGCACTGCGCGACGGGGTCGCGACCGCTGAAGACGTGCAGCGACTGCAACGGTGGGCCGGTGTGCTGCCCGGGCGGGGTGCCTGCGGCACGCTGGACGGCGCCACCAATGTTGCCGCCAGCCTGCTGACTCGGTTCCCGGAATTGGTGGCCAGCCACCTGGACGGCTCCTGCGACGCCTGCCGCGGCGGCGCCTTCCGCGCCGAACGTCCCTACGCGGTCGAGGAGGTGACGGCATGAAGATCCGCCTGGACCGCACGCTGTGCGACGGGTTCGGCTACTGCGCCAAACACGCGCCCAAGCACTTCTCCCTGGACGACTGGGGATACGCGTCCCTGACCGGCGACGGTTCCGTTGCGAAGGCCGACGAGCACGACGTCATGCGCGCCCTGCTGGACTGCCCGGTGCACGCCATCATCGAGATCACCGAGGAGGAGTACGACGCATGAGCTCACCCGGACGCCCCCTTCCAGCCGTTACCCCCGAGAACGAATTCTTCTGGACCGCAGGCGCCGACGGCGTGCTGCGAGTACAGAAATGCCTCGACTGCGCCGCGCTGATTCACCCGCCGCAGCCGGTATGCCGGTATTGCCGCGGCACGAACATGGGTGTGCGGGACGTGTCCGGGCGCGCCACCCTGGCCGGGTTCACCGTCAACCATCGGTTCAGCCTGCCCGGGCTGCCGGCGCCCTATGTGGTGGCCCAGGTAGCGATCAACGAAGACCCGCGAGTTCGGTTGACCACCAACATCATCGATTGCGATCCCGACCACCTCGAGCTGGGCCAGCAGGTGCAGGTGGCGTTCGAGAACATCGAGGATGTGTGGCTGCCGCTGTTTCGCCCGGTGCCGGACAGTGCGGAGACCAAGCCGCTTCCCGAGGACGAGATCGCACCCGAGGACTACGCACAGCACGTGCGCCCGATGGTGACGACCGACAAGTTCGAGGACAAGGTGGCGCTCACCGGGATCGGCATGTCCACGTTGGGGCGCCGGCAGATGGTGGACCCCCTGTCGCTGACCGTGGCCGCGTGCGAGGCGGCGATCGCCGATGCAGGGCTGAGCATCGAGGACATCGACGGGCTCTCCACGTATCCCGGCGCCGGCCTGCCCGGTCCGTTCGGTGAGGGCGGAGTGACCGCACTCGAAGCGGCGTTGGGCCTCCACCCGACCTGGCACAACGGCGGACTCGAGACGTTCGGGCCGAGTGGATCGGTGATCGCCGCCATGTTGGCGGTGGCCACCGGGTTGGCGCGCCATGTGCTGTGTTTCCGGACCCTGTGGGAGGCCACCTACAACGAGCTGATGAAGCAGGGCAAGATCCGGCCACCCGGCGGGCGGACCACGAGCTGGCAGATGCCGTTCGGGGCCACCTCGGCCGCGCACACCCTGGCGCAGAACGCCCAACGGCACTTCCACCGCTACGGCACCACCCGCGAGACCCTGGGCTGGATTGCGCTGAACCAGCGGGCCAACGCCGCGCTCAATCCGACGGCGATCTACCGGGACCCGATGAGCATGGACGACTATCTGTCCGCTCGGATGATCACCACCCCGTTCGGTCTCTACGACTGCGACGTCCCGTGCGACGGCGCGGTCGCGGTGATCGTGTCGGCCGTCGACGCGGCACGCGACCTGGCCAAGCCGCCGATCCGAGTCGAGGCGGTCGGGACCCAGATCATCGAGCGGATCGATTGGGACCAGAGCACGCTGACCCATGAGCCGCAGGTACTCGGCCAGTCCGCGCACCTGTGGTCGCGGACGTCGTTGCGGCCGGGCGACGTCGACGTCGCCGAGCTCTACGACGGGTTCACCTTCAACTGCCTGTCCTGGATTGAGGCACTGGGCTTTTGCGGCATCGGTGAGGCGAAGAGCTTCCTGGACGGGGGCACCAACATCGCGCGCGACGGGGTGCTGCCGCTGAACACCCACGGCGGTCAACTCTCGCACGGTCGCACCCACGGCATGGGACTGATCCACGAGGCCGTCACCCAGTTGCGCGGCGAGGCCGGTGAACGCCAGGTCGCCGGCGCGCGAGTCGCCGTGGCGAGCAGCGGCGGCCTCACACCGAGCGGGGTCGTACTGCTGCGGACGGACTCGTGAGGACCGGCCCGGTGAGTGCCACGGTTCGCCCCCGGATGGTCAGCGCCGACGGGGTGCCGATGTCGGCGCTGGTCGCCGAGGTCCCTGACCCGCATGCCGTGGTGGTCGCGCTGCATGGCGGCGGGACCACGTCGATCTATTTCGACTGCCCCGGACAGGCCACGCTGTCGCTGTTGAGAACCGGTGCGGCGCTGGGCTACACCGTGATCGCGTTGGATCGTCCGGGCTACGGCAGTTCGGCACTGTATCCCGAGGCGATGACCGAGCCCGAGCAACGCGTCCGGCTGGCTTACCTGGCCGTCGACCGGATCCTCGGTGACCGGGCGCGCGGCGCCGGCCTGTTCGTGCTGGGCCACTCCAACGGTTGCGAGCTGGCGGTGCGGATGGCCGCAGATGACCGGGGCGCCGAACTGCTGGGCTTGGAGCTGGCGGGTACCGGACTGCGCTACCAGGACGCCGCGCGAGCCGCGTTGGGCTCGGCCGGGCCCGGCCAGCGGCCCGCCGGTCTGCGCGAACTGCTCTGGGAGCCCGCCGCGCTGTATCCGGAGGCGGTGCTGCGCGGGATCACCAACGCGTCCCCGGGCTCGCCGTATGAAGCCGACATGGTTACCAGTTGGCCGCGTCGGGACTTTCCGTCGCTGGCGGGACGGGTTCGGGTTCCAGTGCGCTTCACCTTCGCCGAGCACGAGAAGGTCTGGGAGTCCGGCCCGGACGCGCAGCGCGAGATCCGCGACATCTTCACCGCCGCAGACAGTTTCACGAGCCACCAGCAGCCCGAGGCAGGCCACAATCTCAGCCTCGGCTTCAGCGCAGCGGAATATCATCGCTCGGTGCTGTCATTCGTCGACGATTGCGCGGCTGCTGTCATCGCGCGGGATTCGGAGGTCAGCTGATGCGCGTCGGCTTCATCGGATTGGGCAGTCAAGGCGCGCCGATGGCACGCCGCATCGTCGAGGGCGGGTACGCAACGACGTTGTGGGCGCGACGAGACGGCACGCTGGAGCCCTTCTCCGACACCGAGGCCCGCGTTGCCGACTCGCCCGCGGAGCTGGCCCGCCAGAGCGACCTCGTCTGCCTCTGCGTGGTCGGTGACGCCGACGTCGACGAAGTGGTCCGAGGGGACAACGGCGTGCTGGCCGGTCTGCAGCCCGGCGGAATCCTCGCGATTCACAGCACGGTGCATCCCGAGACCTGTCGCCGGTTGGCTCAAGACTGTGGCGAACAGCAGGTTTCGGTGATCGATGCGCCGGTGAGCGGGGGCGGTCCGGCCGCCGCGGCCGGCACGTTGCTGGTGATGGCCGGGGGCGACGCCGACGTCGTGGAGCGCTGCCGGCCGGTCTTCGAAACCTACGCCGATCCGGTGGTGCATCTGGGCGATCTGGGCTCGGGTCAAGTAACCAAGTTGCTCAACAACCTGTTGTTCACCGCCAACCTCGGGACCGCCGCCACCGCGCTGGCTCTGGGCAAGCAATTGGGCGTCGCCGCCGACCGGCTCGCCGAGGTGGTGTCACGGGGCAGTGCGAACAGCTTCGCGCTGAACAGCATCCGGGGTTCCGGCGGCACGTTGGACCGGCTGGCCGGCCTGGCGGGATCCCTGCTGCAAAAGGATGTCCGGCTGGTGTCCGACCTGGCGCAGCGGGCTGGGGCGGATCCCGGTGCGGTGCTCGATGCCGCCGACGCGGCGCTGTCGCTGATGGACCACCCCCGATGACACCGGTCTGCGGTGCCCCCTTCCGACGAGCTGCCGTTTGTCTTACAGTTGCCGTTATAGTCCATCGTCCCAGCGTCGGCTTCGCCTACCGCCCGGCGCCCTGAGGAGGCTCGATGACCAAGGCTGAGCTCGTCTTTGACCCGTTCTCCGAGGAGTATTACGACAATCCGTTCGACATCTATCGGCGGATGCGCGAGGAAGCGCCGCTGTATTACAACGCCGACGAGGATTTCTACGCCCTGACCCGCCACGAGGATGTGGCGGCGGCGTTCAAGGACTTCGAGACTTACTCGTCGGCGCGCGGCTGTGACCTTGCCATGGTGCGTTCCGGTGATGCGCCGCAGAAGATGATCATCTTCATGGACCCGCCCGATCACCGGCACATGCGAAGCCTGCTCAACAAGGCCTTCACCCCGCGCGCGATCCAGGCCCAGCGCGACACCGTCATCGAGCAGGTCGATCGGTTCTTGGGCGCCGTCGACCCTGATGGTTTCGACGTGGTGCAGGACTTCTCCGGGCCGTTCCCGGTGGAGGTCATCACTCGGATGGCCGGGGTACCCGACGAGTACCGCCAGCAGGTACGGCACTGGATCGACACCTCGCTGCACCGCGAACCGGGGCAGATCGAGACCAGCGAGGCCGGCATGCAGGCCACCATCGAGACCGCGACCTACTACTACGGACTGATCCAGGAACGGCGCGCCGACCCGCAAGACGACATGATCAGCAGGCTGATCGCCGCCGAAATGCCCGGCGAAGACGGCCAGATGCGGCGTCTCGACGATATCGAGATCACCGGATTCGCCTCGCTGCTCGGGGCCGCCGGCGCGGAAACCGTCACCAAGCTGGTCGGCAACGCAGCGGTGATCTTCGCCCGCCAGCCCGACCAGTGGCAGAAGCTGCTGGATGATCGCAGCAAGGTTCCCGCAGCCGTCGAGGAACTGCTGCGCTACGAGGGCCCGGTGCAGTACAACGTCCGCTACACCCTCAAAGAGGCCCATGTCTCCGGCGGTACCATCCCCGCCGGAAAGCCGGTGTTTCTGATCGGCGCCGCGGCCAACCGGGACCCCGAAGCTTTCACCGATCCCGACACCTTCGACATCGACCGGGATCAGACACAGGCGCAGCACCTCGGCCTGGGGTATGGGATTCACAGCTGCCTGGGAGCGGCGCTGGCCCGGATGGAAAGCGTGATCGCCTTGGAGCGGTTGTTGGACTTCATGCCTCGGTATGAGGTGGATTGGGCTGGCCTGCAACGAGTTCACATGCAGAACGTCTCCGGATGGAAGAACGTTCCGGTCCGCGTGTTGCGATAGGAGTGTCGATGTCGCGGCGACAAGTGGTGGTCGATTACGGACTGTGCGAAGCCAATGCGATCTGCATGGGCATCAACGCCGACGTGTTCCACGTCGACGACGACGACAACCTCTTCATTCTCAAGCCCGACATCACGCCGGAGACCGAACGCGACGTCATCGAGGCGGTCCGCCGCTGCCCCCGCCAGGCGCTGGCGGTCGTCGAGGTCGAGGTCGACGCCGAGGAATCAGCGCCCTCGCCGCGAGTGTGAATCTGGCGACGCGACACGCCGGTGTCACGTCGTCACATTCACACTGGGCACGAGTTTTCGCGCCGCGTAGCGGGCCCGGATCAGGAGCGCGCCGGGAAACCCGACAGGATGACCGCGTTGCACTCGGCCGCGGCCTGCCGCAGCTTCGCGGCCTCCTGGTAGCCCTCGGAGTGATACCAGGCGCGGGCTGCGTCCACGGATTCGAATTCCAGGACGACGGTTTGGTTTCCGTGCCAGTCGCCTTCCAGCACCTCATGCTGGGTCTCGACGGCCAGGATCGTGGCGTCGCCCATGGTCGGCCCCGCCGCCTTGCCGTAGGCGACCATGCCCGCCGGGTCCTTGATGGCCTCGGTCAGGATGACATATCCCTTGGGCGCATCGGCCATTAGCTCTCCTCCGTGGATGAATCGTCGGTGACGTCGTCGATGGCGTGTTCCGGGCACTGCTTGATGGCGTCGCGAACCGCGTCTTCGAACTGCTCCGGCACGTCGCCTGCGGCGGCCTCGGAGTATCCGTCGTCGTTGATGGCGAACACCTCGGGGCAGATCGTGGTGCAGATGCCGTGTCCGGCACAGCGATCCGGGTCGACCCAGGCCTTCATCGCGCTTCCCGCTTGACCGGGGTGAATTCCAGGTTCAGTTGGATCAGTCCCCGCAGGATGTAGGTCGGAATGTAGTGGTACTGCCGCGCGCCGGCGGGGCCGTGCAGCTCGTCGGAGATCCTGATGTCGGTGGTGCGGTCCAGCAGGCGCTCGATCGCGATCCGGGTTTCGGCGCGGGCCAGCGGCGCACCGGCACAGCTGTGGATGCCACGCCCGAAGGTGATGTGCTGACGGGCATTCGAGCGCGCGGGGTCGAAGGTGTCCGGGTCGGTGAACCGGCGCGGATCCCGGTTCGCCCCGGCCGCGAGCACCATCAGCGTGGTGCCGGCCGGGACATGTACGCCGCCGATCTCGGCGTCCACCCGGGAGAGCCGGAAGTCACCCTTGACCGGACTCTCGAAGCGCAGCACCTCTTCGATGAAGTTCGGGATAAGGCTGCGGTCGCCGCGAAGGCGCTGCTGGATGTCGGGCCGCTCCCCGATGATCTTCAACGCGGAGCCGAGCAGTCGCACGGTGGTTTCCTGGCCGGCCGAGTAGACGTTGGCGGCCACCTTGGCCACGTCCATCGGGTCCGGGATGGAACCGTCGGGGAACGTCGCCTCCGCCATACCGGTCAACACGTCGTCGCGCGGTGCGCTGCGACGATCGGCGATGTAGCCGGCGAAGGTGGCGTAGAGGAACTCCAACGGACTGTGCGCCAGCGCCTTGGCGTCCGTGCTGCCGATCCCGCCGCCGACGTTGCGGTGCATGTTCTTGACGAAGTCGTCACGGTCTTCGTCGGGAACGCCCAGCAGGTCGGCGATGACCAGCAGGGTGAACGGCGCGGCGAATCCGCTGATGAATTCCCCGGCGCCGGGCGCGAGGTAGTCATCGAGTACCGCATCGGCCAGCTCCCACATGGCGTCCTCGTTCTCCTTGAGGCGCTTGGGGGTGAGCAGTCGCATCAGCAACGCGCGGTGGTTGGTGTGCGTCGGCGGGTCCAGGGTCGGCAACTGGTCACTGAAGGGCAGTTCATCGCGGTGCTTGTCGATCAGGCTGGCAACGGTCTCACCGCCGAGGTCGCCGTTGAGTGGCACTGGGAAGCCCGGGAACGGGCCGGTCACCGCGATACACGAGGAGAACACGTCGGCGTTGCCGGCCACCGCGCACGCCTCGTCCCAACCGGTCACCATCATCACGTCGTGGTGCGGCTCGCGGGTGACCGGCGACCGCTCCCGCAGCGCACGCAGATACGGGTAGGGGTCGCCGACCACCGATTGGTCGGTGAAGAAGTCGATCGTGTCTGGATCCATCGAGCCGTTCCGCTCCCTCTCACAACCGAGAATGCCATTCTCGCAACCGGTGATCAGACTTCCATACGCCGCCGGTGCCCGTCAACAGTGTTGGGGCCGCGCCGACTCAGCTGTTAGACCGCGCGGCTTCCATCAACGCGTTGGCCTGCCGGTCCCCATCCTTGTGGTGGCTGAGCGCACGGATCGAGACGTCGTGGCCCTCGGCAGCCTTCCGTAGAGCGCCGACGGTGGCCTGCTCACGGGGAATGTGGGTGAACGGGTCGAACGAGTACCAGCGCATGGCGTTGCGGTGAGTCATCTTGTGGATGTCGTCATCGGAGACGTTGTTGGCGGTCAGCACGTCCCACAACTCTTCGGGCGCGCCCGGCCACATCGAGTCGCTGTGCGGGTAGTCGGCTTCCCAGGCGATGTTGTCGATGCCGATGAGGTGGCGCAGTTGCACACCCACCGGATCGGAGATGAAACAGGTCAGGAAGTGCTCGCGGAACACCTCGGAGGGCACCTTCCCGCCGAAGTCCTGGCCCGTCCAGGTCGAATGCATCTCGTAGGTTCGGTCGGCCCGCTCCAGGAAGTAGGGGATCCACCCGGTGCCACCCTCGGACAGGGCGACCTTGAGGTCCGGGTATTCCTTGATCGGCCTGGACCACAACAGATCCGCGGCGGCTTGGACGATGTTCATCGGCTGCAGGGTGATCATCACGTCCATGGGCGCATCGGGAGCGGTGATGGCCAGCTTCCCGGACGACCCGATGTGCACGTTCATCACCGTGTCGGTGTCGCACAGCGCCTGCCACAGCGGGTTCCAGTACGCGTCGTGGAAACTCGGGTAGCCCATCGCGGCCGGGTTCTCGGTGAACGTCAGGGCGTGCACACCTTTCTTGGACACCCGCCGCACCTCGTCGGCGCACTTCTCGGCGTCCCAGATCACCGGTATCGCCATCGGGATGAAGCGCCCGGGATAGGCCCCGCACCATTCGTCGATGTGCCAGTCGTTGTAGGCCTGCACCAGTGCCACCGAGAATTCCGGATCCTCGGTGGCGAACAGTCGGCCGGCGAAGCCGGGGAACGACGGGAAGCAGATCGAGCCCAGAATGCCCCCGGCATTCATGTCCTTGACCCGTTCGTGGACGTTGTAGCAACCGGGCCGGATCTCGTCGAGACCCTGCGGCTCCAGCCCGTACTCCTCTTTGGGCCGGCCCGCGACCGCGTTGAGCGCGACGTTGGGGATCACCACGTCGCGGAACTGCCACGAGTCGGAGCCATCGGGGTTGTGCACCAACCGCGGCGCGTCGTCGAGGTACTTACGGGGCAGGTGGTTGGCGAACATGTCCGGCGGTTCCACGGTGTGGTCGTCGACGCTGATCAGAATCATGTCGTCTTTGTTCACGGCCATCCTCCGTTCCGGGCGCGGCACAGTGGCCGACCCAACGACGTCTCCAATGAAAACTATCTTCCCGTTTTCGGAGAATCAACCTTCGCGCAGGCTCAATAGGTTGCGGAACCCGCTCCCGCACCGGCCGCGCCCAGGGCCCTTCCACCCACTCCTCCTACCTGCACAAACAGCGAAGTGTTGACCAATCGAGCCAAACATGGAAATCTGTTGGTCAAATATGAGAATGTGATTCTCGCTTGCGAGGAGGAACCGATGCGCCTGACTCCGCTGTCGGAGTCCCAGTGGGACGAGGAGGCAGTCCAGCGTGCCCTGGCCCAGGTGCTGACCGCCGATCGGCGCAACTCCCGCGACGCGGGGTCGGCAATGACCATGCTGGTTCACCACCCGAAGCTGGCCCGGGCCTTCCTCAAATTCAATGTCGAGCTGCTCTACCGCTCATCGCTGCCCGGAAACCTTCGCGAGCTTGCGATCCTGCGGACTGCCCACCGCCGCGGCTGTGAATACGAGTGGGTGCACCACATCACGATCGGCAAGGAAGCCGGCCTCACCGACGCCGACATCGAAGACCTGCAGCACGGCGCGGGACGCGACGAACTGCACCAGGCCGTGGTGAACGCAGCCGACGAACTCGAGGAGACCTCCCGACTCTCCCCCGCCACCGAGGCGGTCCTCGCCAAACACCTGGACGAGCACCAACTGATGGAACTCGTCTTCACGGTCGGCTGCTACTCCATGTTGGCCATGGCCTTCAACACTTTTGGCGTTGAGCTCGACGAAAAACCCGAATCAGAGAGGTAACACCGTGCCCCACTTCCCCAAGCCGGCTGCAGGCAGCTGGACGCAGAGTTATCCCGAACTGGGCACCGAGCCAGTCGATTACAGCGACTCGATCGACCCGGCATTCTACGAGGCCGAGCGCGAAGCGGTCTTCAAGCGCATGTGGATCAACGTCGGACGCGTCGAACGGCTCCCCAAGACCGGCAGCTACTTCACCCGGGAACTGCCCTCGGTATGCAAGGGCACCTCGATCATCGTCGTCAAGACCAAGGATGGGTCGGTCAAGGCCTACCACAATATCTGCCGTCACCGCGGAAACAAGCTGGTGTGGAACGACTTCCCCAACGAGGAGACCTCCGGCACCTGCCGACAGTTCACCTGCAAGTACCATGCCTGGCGCTACAGCCTGGACGGCGACCTGACCTTCGTCCAGCAGGAGGACGAGTTCTTCAACGTCGACAAGACCGACTACGGTCTGGCCGGCGTGCGCTGCGAAGTATGGGAAGGCTTCATCTTCGTCAACTTCGACGACAACGCGCAACCGCTCGCCGACTACCTCGGGCCGCTGGCCAAGGGGATCGAGGGCTACCCGTTCGGCGAGATGACCGAGACCTACTCCTACCGCGCCGAAGTCGGCAGCAACTGGAAGCTCTTTATCGACGCGTTCATCGAGTTCTACCACGCGCCGATCCTGCACCAGGGGCAGTACACCAAGGAAGAAGCCGCCAAGATCCAGAAGTTCGGCTACGAAGCGCTGCACTACGAGCTGGCCGGCCCGCACAGCCTGCAATCGACCTGGGGTGGCCAGGCGCCGCCCCCCGACATGTCCATGGTCAAGCCATTGGACCAGGTGCTGCGCAGCGGACTGTTCGGCCCGTGGGACAAGCCGGAACTCATCGCCAACCTCAAGGATCTGCCGCCGGGTGTGAACGTCAAGCGGGTGCCGCAGTGGGGCATCGACTCGTGGCTCTTCTACCCGAACTTCATGCTGCTGATCTGGGAGCCGGGCTGGTATCTGACCTACCAGTACTGGCCGACCGCCGTCGACAAGCACACCTTCGAGGCGAACCTGTACTTCGTGCCGCCGAAGAATGCCCGCGAACGCCTGGCCCAGGAGCTGGCCGCCGTCACGTTCAAGGAGTACGCGCTACAGGACGCCAATACCCTGGAAGCCACCCAGACCATGATCGGCACCAAGGCCGTCAAGGACTTCCTGCTGTGCGACCAAGAGATCCTGATCCGCCACCTGCACAAGGTGAACCGCGACTTCGTAAAGGAGTACCAAAGTGCCGCTGCCGTCTGAATTCGCCGCCCTGGAGCCCTACTTGGGCTGGGACCTGGCCCATGAGCCGGACCGCTACGCCAAGCGGCTGGCGTCATCCATGCCCGAGATGCAGGAGTTCTACGACGTCGCCTTCCCGATGCTGGACGACGTCGTTTCCTACTGCGACAAGTTCCCGCTGGACGACTTGCCAGATGACGCAAAGACTCTCATGCACATCATGCAATCCCTCGTGATGGTGTCGTTCCCGATCGAGGCCTGGAAGCAGCCGCGCGTCCCGGACAGCGGCGCGGCGTGGGTGGAACTGCTGAGCGAGCCGGTGATCTAGGGGTGCTGACGCTCAAGGCGGCCGGCCTGCTGGACGTCGACACCGGAGAGATCATCCGGCCCGGCGTGGTGCATATCGACGGTGACCGGATCGTCGGCGTCGGCGAGCGTCCAGCGGGTAGCAGTGAAGCCGACGAGGTTATCGATCTCGGCGAGTCGATCCTGCTGCCCGGGCTGATGGACATGGAGGTCAACCTGCTGATGGGCGGCCGGGGCGAGAATCCCGGCCTGTCCCAGGTGCAGGATGACCCGCCGACCCGGGTACTGCGCGCCGTGGGCAATGCGCGGCGCACGCTGCGCGCCGGGTTCACCACGGTGCGCAACCTGGGCCTGTTCGTCAAGACCGGCGGATACCTGCTCGATGTGGCACTGGGCAAGGCGATCGACGCCGGATGGATCGAGGGGCCGCGCGTGGTACCGGCCGGGCACGCGATCACCCCCACCGGTGGGCACCTGGATCCGACCATGTTCGCGGCGTTCATGCCGGGTGTGCTGGAGCTGACCGTCGAGGAAGGTATCGCCAACGGTGTCGACGAGATCCGCAAAGCGGTCCGCTACCAGATCAAGCACGGCGCGCAGCTGATCAAGGTGTGCTGTTCCGGCGGTGTCATGTCACTGACCGGAGAAGCCGGCGCACAACACTATTCGGACGAAGAACTGCGCGTTATCGTCGACGAGGCGCACCGGCGGGGCCTGCGCGTGGCCGCACACACCCACGGCGCCGAGGCCGTCAAACACGCGGTGGCATGCGGCATCGACTGCATCGAGCACGGTTTCCTGATGGACGACGAGGCCATCAGGATGCTCGTCGAGAACGACCGCTTCCTGGTCACCACGCGGCGGCTGGCCGAGGCCATGGACGTCTCCAAGGCCCCGGCCGAGCTGCAGGCCAAGGCCGCCGAGATGTTCCCCAAAGCCCGCACGTCGATCAAGGCGGCCTATGAGGCCGGCGTGAAGATCGCCGTCGGCACCGACGCGCCCGCGATCCCGCACGGACGCAACGCCGATGAGCTGGTCACCCTGGTGGAGTGGGGTATGCCGCCGGCCGCCGTGCTGCGGGCGGCGACGGTGACCGCCGCCGAGCTCATCAACGCCGCCGACCGCGGCCGGCTGGCCGAGGGGCTGCTGGCCGATGTCATTGCGGTGCCCGGTGATCCGCTGGCCGACATCGCCGTCACCCGGAACGTGAACTTCGTCATGAAAGGCGGCAAGGTATATGTCAACAAGAACTGACGACCTGGTCGAGATCCAGCAGACGCTGGCCCGCTACGCGGTGACCATCACCCAGGGCGACATCGACGGGCTGGTGGCCGTATTCACCCCGGACGGCACCTACAGCGCATTTGGCGAAACCTATTCGCTGGACCGGTTTCCGGTGCTGGTCGATGCCGCACCCAAGGGCCTGTTCATGACCGGCACCCCGGTGATCGAGTTGGACGGCGACACCGCGAGCGGCACCCAGCCGCTGTGCTTCATCGACCATGCCAGCCACGACATGCGAATCGGCTACTACAACGACACCTACGTGCGCACCGCCGACGGCTGGCGGTTGCGGACCCGCAAGATGACGTTCATCCGGCGCAGCGGCGCGCACGATGCCGGACGTCCCCACGCGGTCGGCAGGCCCGAAGCCGGATGAGTGCACTGCACGATCCCGCCGAGTTCCGCACCCAACTACGCGTCTGGCTCGAATCCACCGATCTGACACCGGCTCGCGATCCTGGCCTGAAGGCACACCTGCAACAGTTCGCCCGCGTGCAGCAGGCGCTCTACGAGGCCGGTTGGAGTCGCTACGGCTGGCCCGAGCACGCCGGCGGCCTCGGCGGCCCGGCCATGCTGCGCGCCATCGTGGGCGAGGAGGTGGTCGGGCGGCGCCTGGTGGAGCCGGGCCCCTACTCCATGCTCGAGGTGCTGGCGCCGACGATGATCGACTACGCCACCCCCGAGCTGGCCGCTGAGATGGTCCCCAAGCTGCTGAGCGGCAAGGAACAGTGGTGCCAAGGCTTTTCCGAGCCCGGATCCGGCAGCGACCTGGCATCACTGAGCACCCGCGCCGCCCCGCGGGGCGACCAGTGGGTGATCAACGGCCAGAAGGTCTGGACCAGCTTCGCCCAGTACTCGCAACGCTGCATTCTGCTCGCCCGCACCGGGGGCGCCGATACGCCGAATCACCAAGCGATCACGGCCTTCTTCATCGACCTGGACACCCCCGGCATCGACGTGCGCCCGCTGCGCACCATGCACGGCGTCGACGAGTTCTGCGAGGTGTACTTCGATGATGTCGTCGTCGACGGCTCGCGCATGCTCGGCAAGCCCGGCGACGGCTGGCAGCTGGCCATGGACCTACTGCCGTATGAGCGGTCCACCTGCTTCTGGCAACGCATCGCCTATCTGTACGCACGCTTCGATGCGCTGATCGCCGAGGTGAAGCGCCAGGGCGCCGCGGTCGACAATGACCTGGGGGCGGTGTATCTGGCGTTGCACACCTTGCGTTGCCGCTCCCGCGCCACCCAGCACCGACTGGCCGAAGGTCAACGGCTGGGCCCGGACACCTCGATCGACAAGGTGCTGCTGGCCAGCGCCGAACAGTTGCTCTACGACACCGCGCGCGACCTGCTGCCGGGCGTCATCGAGCTGGACGAGGGCGAGTGGCGCGCCGAGTACCTGTACTCCCGGGCGGCCACCATCTACGGCGGCACCGCTGAGGTTCAGCGCAACATCATCGCCCGCCGACTGCTCGACCTCGGAAAGGAGTGACGGTGACCACCGGAATGGATGCCGCCTCGATCGTTCTGCTGGAAGACACTCTGCGCAAGACCATGGCGACTTCGTCCGGCGCTGCACTGGACCGGGCACTGGCCGAACTCGGTTGGGCGGAAATGCTTTCCGAGGATCCGGACTTGGCGATCCCGCTGGTGTTCCGGCTGCTCGGCGAGACCGGGTCGCACGCCTCGGTACTCAATGACGTGATCCTGGAGACCATCGGCGGCCTGCCCGGCGGCACTCCCCCGATGCCCTATGCCGGCGGCAGCTGGGTGATCTGGGAACGGAGCGAACGCGAGGGCAATCCGGTCCTCGGCGGGCTGCCACTGCGCCAGGTACCCGGCGGGGAACTGATGCGGGTGGGTGAAGCCCGCCGCGCGTTGGGCTGGTGGATGGTCGGCTCGGCGCGGGCCATGCTGGCCCTGGCCCGCCAGCACGCACTGGACCGGGTGCAGTTCGGCAAACCGATCGCCTCCTTCCAGGCCGTTCGGCACCGGCTCGCCGACACCCTGGTCGCCATCGAGGGCGCCGAGGCCACGCTTGCCGTTCCCGTCATCGACAGCCCGGACCTGACTGCCATGCTGGCCAAAGCCGCGGCGGGCAAGGCGGCGCTGACCGCGGCCAAGCACTGCCAGCAGGTGCTCGGCGGAGTCGGTTTCACCGCGGAACACGAGCTGCACCGTCACGTCGAGCGGGTGCTGGTGCTGGACGGACTGCTCGGCAATGCCCGCGAGTTGACCCGCCAGGTCGGCGGCGGCCTGCGGGCCCGCGGCTCGGCGCCCCGCATGGTCCAGCTTTAGGTCGCCGAGAGGGAATCCCACGACGGGACACGCCGTTGCGGCGTCGCTGAATTCCCTCTCGCGGGGTAGTGAGGCGGTTGCGGCTACCGCGGCAGACCGAGCACCCGTTGCGCGATGATGTTGCGCTGAATCTCCGAGGTGCCGCCGGCGATGGTTCCCGAGAAGCTGCGCAGGTACCGGTCGAACCAGCTTCCCGAGGCGTGATCCTCGTTGAGCGGCATATAGGTACCGGAGCTGCCGGGGTGGATCAGGCCGGCCACACCCGCATTGTCGAGCGCGTGTTCGGCGGCGTTCTGCACGGCTTCTGAACCCAGCAGCTTGAGCACCGACAGTGCGGGCACGTCCTGCTCCCCGCGGGCGGCCTGTGCCAGCGCCACCGAGCCGAGCAGTCGTAGCGCCTCGTTGTCCATCAGCAGTGTGGCGAAGCGGTCGCGGTCCAGCGCACCGGCCGGACGGAAGTCGTGAATCAGGTCGCGCAGCCGGTCGGCGAAGCTCATCCACAGCAACGTGCGTTCGTGCCCGAGTGAGCCGTTGGCCACTCCCCAGCCACCGTTGAGCGGACCCACCAAGTTCTCGGCGGGCACCCGGACATTGGTGAAGAAGACCTCGTTGAAGTCGATGTCGTCGTGCGCGCACGCCGATGCAAAGGGCCGTCGCACAACACCTTCGGTGTCGGTGGGGATCAGCAGGACACTGATGCCCTTGTGTTTCGGCGCATCCGGGTCGGTGCGTACGAACGTCAGCAGCACGTCGGCGTCGTGGGCGCCGGAGGTCCAGACCTTCTGTCCGTTGACCACAAAATGATCGCCGTCGAGCACCGCCCGGGTCTGCAGGCCGGCCAGATCCGATCCGGCACCAGGTTCGCTCATGCCCAGCGACGCGGTGATCTCGGCCCGCAGAATCGGTACCGCCCAACGATGTTTCTGCTCCTCGGTACCGAACGACAGCAGTGACGCCGCGATGATGCCGACTCCTTGCGGGTTGAAGCTGGGGTAGATGCGCCGACGGGACAGTTCCTCGGAGTGCACGTACTGCTGCAGAATCGTGGCGTTACGGCCGCCGAACTCGGGCGGGTTCGCGGGTAGCAGCCAGCCGTTGTCGAACAACAGTCGCTGCCAGCGGCGCGCCCAGTCCGGCACGTCCGAGCACGAATGCGACCGCTGCAGGGCCTCGGCGTCGGTGGGCAGATGCTCGTCGAGGAACGCCGCGAACTCGGCCCGGAAGTTCTCGACTTCAGGATCAAAGGTCAGTTGCACTGGCGAACTCCTCGACTCAGGCGCCCCGGGAGACCCGATTCGAAAGCGGCCGGCGATCTTGCTCGTCCGCTTCCCTAGACGCGGAGATGAGAATATCATTCTCGAATGGAGAAGTTACGATCTCTGAATCGTCGCCCCCACGCCGGTGTGCTGCGCCACCGGCGCATTTACGTCCAGTACAGTTGCGCCATGTCTCGGTCACCGCAGCGTCCGGAACGCCGGTGACCAATCCGAGCGAGGAACCGGCCTGGAAGCAGCGCGCGGTCGAACGCTCAATCAAGACGGCGAAGATCCGCGCGGCGCAACGCGTCCAGCGGTTTCTGGATGCCGCGCAGTCGATCATCATCGAAAAGGGCAGCACTGACTTCACCGTCCAGGAAGTCGTAGACCGCTCGCGCCAGTCGTTGCGGAGCTTCTACCTGCAATTCGACGGCAAGCACGAGCTGCTGCTGGCGCTCTTCGAAGACGCTCTGAGCCGCGCCGCCGACCAGATCCGCGCCGCGACGGCCAATCACTCCGACCCGCTGGAACGCCTCAAGGTCGCCGTCGAGTTGCTGTTCGAGTCGTCGCGCCCGGACCCGGCCGCCAAGCGACCGCTCTTCACCGATTTCGCCCCGACCCTGCTGCTGACCCACCCCGTCGAGGTCCGGGTCGCCCACACGCCACTGCTGGAGTTGCTGGCCGAGCTGACCGAACAAGCCGCCGACGCCGGCCGGCTGCGCACCGGCGCCAATCCCCGGCGGGTGGCGGCCATGATCATGCAGACGGTCATGTTCAACGCCCAATCCAGCCCGGCCTCAGCCGATCCGGCGGTCAACCCGCTGACCGCCGAGGAAGTCTGGGACTTCTGCGCGCACGGCTTCGGACGCAACTGAGTCGGTCGACCACCACCGGACACGCTCGACACGTCGGCGAACGCCGCTGAGCACAAATTAGACTGCGGCCATTGCCATGCGTAGAAAGTCTGACCCGCAGCGACGGCGTCGACAGCTGTGCGATGCGGCGATCGAGCTGCTCGGCGCGGACGGCGCCCGCGGACTCAGCCACCCCAAGGTCGACCGCCGCGCCCGCATGCCCGCGGGCACGACATCGTTTTACTTCCGCACCCGCAAGGCCTTGATGCATGCGGTGGCCGCCCGGGTGACCGAGCTCGACCTCGCCGATCTGCGCGCCATGTCGGAGCTGGCCGACGACGGCGACGGCCTCGTCTCGGGCACCCTGGGACTGGCCACGATGGTGGTGCTGGCGGGCACCGCGCCGTGGGTGACGCGAACACGCGCGCGCTACGAACTGGCGATGGAGGCGGGTCGCGAGCCCGAGCTGGCCGAGATCATGCGGCAGAGCACAACTCAGTTCCATGAACTCGTCCGGCGGGCGGTCACCCACTGGCAGCCCGACGACTGTCAACCCGACTCGGCAGTGCTGGACGAGCAGACCTATGCGGTGCTGCGCTTCGTCAACGGCGTCATGGTCGAGTCCTGCCAGGGCCACGATCCCGATCGCAGCGCCGAACAGATCGATCGGCTGATCCGGGCGATCATCGGCGGGGTACGCGAACAGCGCGGCCCCGACTGAGTCGCGCCGCAGAGACCACCGCGAACCCTAGACATCGGCTGGGGAACCACATACCCTCGTGCAAACGCAATTATCCGAATGCGAGAAGGGGATTATCCATGTCGGTGCAGACGGTGTTGGACGACATTCGTAAGGTCCCCGGCACCGGAGACGTGATTCCGATCATCGATCCGGCCACCGAAGAGCAGCTGACCGAATTCACCGACTGCGGCCCCGAGGCGGTCAACGACGCCGTCGCCCGGGCCAAGGCCACCGCGGAGTCCGGGGTGTGGTCGCAGATGGCCGACTACGACCGGGCCCGGGTGCTGTGGAAGGTCGCCGACCTCATCGACGAGAACGCCGAAGTCCTGGCCGAACTCGAGTCGATCAACGCCGGCATTCCGGCCTCCCAGGCCGCGATCATCACCAAGGTGGGCTCGGAGTGGTTCCGCTACTACGCGGGCTGGTGTACCAAGATCGACGGCATCGCGCGCGACGTGAACACCGGCGGCCTGACCGGCATCGAGTCGCATCAGCACGTCTACACGCTGCGCGAGCCCTATGACGTGGTGGGGCTGATCTTCCCGTGGAACGGCCCGGTCTTCAACTTCTGCGCCAAGCTGGCACCGTCGCTGGCCGCCGGCTGCAGCAGCGTGGTCAAGCCGGCCGAGGAAACCCCGCTGTCGGCGCTGGTCCTCGACCGCATCCTTAGCGAGGCGGGCGTGCCCGACGGCGTGGTCAACATGGTGCTCGGCTACGGCCACACCGCCGGTGCTGCGATCACCGCGCACCCCGACGTGGACAAAGTCGCGTTCACCGGGTCCACCGAGGTTGGTCGTGAGATCGTGCGCGCCTCTGCCGCAAGCAATCTCAACAAGGTGACCCTGGAACTCGGCGGCAAGTCGCCGGTCCTGATCTACGACGACGCCGACCTCGACATGGCCATCACCATGGCGGCGTTCGGCACCTTCGTGCACTCCGGGCAGGCCTGCGTGTGCGGCTCGCGGATCTTCGCCCAGCGCGGCGTCTACGAGCGCGTCGTGGAAGGCATCGCCAACATGGCCAACATGATGCAGCTCGGCGGCCCGAAGGACGAGGGCGTTATGGTCGGTCCGCTGATCAGCCAGAAGCAGCTCACCCGGGTGCTCGGCTACCTGGAGCAGGGTAAGGCCGACGGCAACGAGCTCGTCACCGGTGGCCACCGGCTGGACCGCAAGGGCTACTTCGTACACCCCACCGTGGTCACCGGCGTCGACCCCGACTCCAGCCGGCTGTTCCAGGAGGAGATCTTCGGCCCGGTGGTCACGATCCTGCCGTTCGACGACGACGACGAGGCGATTGCCCTGGCCAACAACAGCAGCTACGGGCTGGCCGCGACCGCATGGACGTCCAACCTGGGCCGCGCGCACCGGCTGGCCAAGCGGCTCAAGGCCGGAACGGTCGGGCTGAACTGTCAGATGCAGTTCGACCACTCGATGCCGTTCGGCGGATACAAGCAGTCCGGCTGGGGTTACGAATCCGGCAAGGCAGGCATCGAAACCTACCTCCAGACGAAGATCGTCTGGGCGCAGATGTAGCCGGAGAACGGGACAACGACATGGTTGACGCCCCCGCCTCCCCCTACCGGGTCGTTCAGTGGACGACCGGCAACGTCGGCAAGAGTTCCGTTCGGGCGATCACCGGCAACCCGAACTACGAACTCGTCGGCCTCTTCGCATGGTCGGACGACAAGGTCGGCCGCGACGCCGGCGAGCTGGCCGGCATCGACCCGCTCGGCGTCACCGCGACCAACGACGCCGCGGCGCTGCTGGCACTCAAACCCGACTGTGTGGTCTACAACCCGATGTGGATCAACGTCGATGAGCTGGTGCAGATCCTCTCGGCGGGCGTAAACGTCGTGACATCAGCGTCTTTCATCACCGGGCACAACCTCGGCGACGACCGGGACCGGCTCGCCGAGGCGTGCCGCAAGGGCGGATCCACCCTGTTCGGGTCCGGGGTCAGCCCGGGCTTCGCCGAACTGCTGGCGATCGTGGCGGCGACAGCATGCGACCGGGTCGACAAGATCACCATCACCGAGACGGCCGACACCACCCTCTACGACTCTCCCGACACCGAGCGGCCGGTGGGTTTCGGCACCGCGATCGACGACCCGGACCTGGAGCCGATGGCCGCCCGCGGCACGGCGGTCTTCGCCGAGGCGGTCCGGCTGGTCGCCGACGCGATGGGCATCGAACTCGATGAGATCACCTGCGTTTCCGAATACGCCCAGACCACCGCGGACCTACCGATGGCATCGTGGACGATCCCGGCCGGACACGTGGCCGGGGTGTTCGCCAGCTGGCGCGGAATCGTCGACGGCCGATGCGTCATCGACATCAACGTACGGTGGCGCAAAGGTCAAACGCTGGAGCCGGATTGGCAGCTCGACGGCGATGGCTGGAAGATCACCATCGACGGCCGGCCAACGGTGAACATGCAAGTCGGCTTCACGCCGCCACCGGACCTGATCGCCTCGGCCAAGTCCCTCGACGACTTCTTCGAGCTCGGCCACATCATGACCGCGATGCCGCCGATCAACGCCATCCCGGCCGTCGTCGCGGCCGAACCCGGCATTGCCACCTACAACGATCTGCCGCTGAACCTGCCCCGCTTCCCCGCTCAGAACAGGTAGATCACCAATACGGCCGTCCACAGCACGGCGAGCCACGCGTCGGTGGTGCGGCGCAACCAGATCGGTGCGGTGCGCACCTCCATGAAGTTACGGATGATCAGCCGGGCCTTGACACCCGACAGCGCGATCACCGTGACCGTGATGGGGATGCTCGGCTCGACCGGTCCGGCGGTGTGCCCCGGAGCCAGCCACCAGGCCAGCACGGTGATGACCACCAGGACAAGCCAGGTCGCGGTGAGCAGCGGGTCGGCCACGAATCGGGGGTGCTGCTGTGCGGTCACGGCGTTCACCTCATCACGTAGAGCAGAGCGAAGATGACGACCCAGAGCAGGTCGACCATGTGCCAGTAGGTCGCGCCCTGTTCGACCATGCCGACTCGGGCCCGGCGCGGGTTGCGCAGTTCGCGGATGACGACTCCCAGGATCAGCAGGCCGAGTCCGACATGGAACAGGTGTACGCCGGTCAGCACGTAGTAGAAGCTGAAGAAGGCGCTGGAATTGGTGTGCCCCGCATGTATTTCCGCGGTCCACTCGTAGATCTTGAGCGCCGCGAACAGCACGCCGCACAGCGCCCCGGCGCGCACCAGCGCGATCGCGCCGGTGCGGTCGCCGGCCCGGACCGCCTGCACGCTTTGGGCCACCAGCCAGGAACTGGTGATCAGCACAATGGTGTTGATCACGCCGACGGTGATGTTGAGGTGCTGCTGGTCGGCCAGGAACTGCTCGGGCGCCCTGGTCCGGAATACCAGGTACGCGATGAAGTAGCCGCCGAAGATGAACAGATCGCCGAGCACCATGAACCACATGTGGCCGTCGCCGGGCAGATGGGTACGGGCGGTTGGCGCTTTCAGGTCAGTCATCGACTTGTCCCGCAACGACTTCCGGGGCTTCCCGCTTACCGGTGACCCACATGATCGGGAAGATCAGCCCGATCCAGGCGGCGAAGATGACGACGGCGATGTAGAAGGAGATGATGCCGTTCCAGGAGAAGGCGCCCGATTCGAACAGCCACATCTGGGTGGCGATCACTTCGGTGACGATCTGCCAGACGGTGATGTAGGCGAACCATTTTGGGAAGATCTGGTTCTTGTCGTAGAAGATCGCCAGCGCCAAACAGAAGTAGGCGGCGGTGAAACAGCCCAGCGACCCGTTGTAGGTCAGCGTCCCCAGGTCGTAGAAGAACCGCACCAGCTCCGGGTCGCGGTCTGACCGGAACACCGCGAGCAGGTAGCACAACATCATCAGCTGAAAGCCGGGAATCGCCCCGACCGCCATGGCACCGATATAGCCGTAGGCCAGCACCGAACCCGAACTCATCCGCTTCATGTGATAGCCGATGAGGCCGTTGGAGATCGCGGCGCCGCCGGTGATCACCAGCAGCATGACGAAGCCGATCTGGATCGTCAGCGCGTGCTGGTGATACCAGGCCTGGATTTCGGGCATGCCGACGTCGGGGCGCGGCGGGGGCGTCACCCGGCCCAGCAGGCACACGCCGACACCCATCAGCAGGTAGAACGCTACCGAGATCCAGAACACCACCCGCACATCGGGTTTCCCGCCGGCGGGTGGAGATTCGTCGACCTCGGGTCCGTAGAGCAGTGTCGCGATGTTCACCGCGCCGGCCCCTCGACCAAGCCTTCTGCCACACCTTGGCGATACAGCGCATCGCGCAGCGCGAAGAACATCGCGACGACGAATATCGCGAAAGCGCCGTTACGGACCCAGAACGAGATGAGTCCGTCCCAGGCCAGCGGTCCGGTGGTGAACACCGTCGCCGCGGCCGAGGGCAGCATCGCCAGAGCGGTGATCACCGACAGGTGGGCCACCCAGCGCGGAAACACCGGATCGGGCCCACGGTCGAAGTAGACGGCGCAGGCCAGCATGGCGAACTGCGCCACGATCATGCCGACGGGCGCGATGAACGACAGCCACGCCATGTCGTTGAGGGCCTGGATCACCTCCGGGCTGCGGTCCGGACGAAACGCCGCCACCCCGAAGTAGATGTTCGACAACGCGAACAGGGTCGCGCCGCTGACCACGGCCGCCAGGTAGGCGTAGGCGAAGACGTGGCTCTGGGTCGACATCCGCTTCATCTGCCCCACGATCAGCACCAGAAACGGCACGATCATGATGCCGCACAGGTTGAACCCGACCATGCTCAACCGGATCCAGGACCGATGCTGGTCGTAGAACTGCGCCACTTGCGCGGCGGACATGGTCGGCGACATCGGCGGGAAGAACCCCGGGAACGCCAGGAACAGCGCGAGCAATACCGCGGCGACGACCGGCCCGGACCACAGCAGCACCAGCTGAGCCCGGAAGGCGGTGGCTTTCGGCGAATCCTCGACTTCGGCGAGCAATTGCATAGCGCTACCCCTTCACCCCGCTAGCCGATCGGCTACCGGAAAGATAGCCGAGCGGCTATCCGGCGGTCAATGGCAATCAACGTCCGGCACCGTCCGGCGCCTCGATGAATCGCCGGGTGAGCCGAAGCAATTGGGCGCGCAGCGTGTCATCGTCGATGTCGCCCACCAACGGATGCATCACCCCGACGGCGATCGCACCGGACAACATCGCCGCCGACACCACGGCGTCGTCGCCGGCGTCGCCCACCAGCACCCCATACAACCGCGCGATGAACTGCTGAAAAGGCTGATGTTCGGCCAGCAGCCGAACGATCACCGGGTCGAACTGTAGTGTGCTCGCCGCACCCCGTCGGCGTACCGCCATGTCAATGACGCCGTCGAGCAACACTTCCCGGGCCCGTGGCCGACTCTGCTGCGCTTCGGCGACCTCCAATGCCTCCTCCAAACCACCCAGTTCCCGCTCGGTGAGGGCGACGACGATCTCCTCCTTGGTCTTGAACTGGTGATAGACCGCCGCCTTCGTCACCCCGATCGCGTCGGCGATCATCTGCAGCGACGTTCCGCCGACCCCGTTCTCACCGATCAACTGCAGCGCAGCGTCGAGAATCCGCGTCTGCGCCGCGCTACGGGGGATGAAGCGGAACCGGGTAGCGGCCGGAGTGGAAGCCATGCGATGACAGTAGCCAGTCGGCTAGTCAGACAACAGCCGCTCCGCCGCCGAGTAGGGATCATCGGTCCCGTCGACAACCCGTTCGGCGAGCCGGTCCAGCGCGGGATGAGTGCGCAGCCGGGTATGAGCCAACGAGAGGATCTGTGCTCGCGCCCGTGCCAGCCGGCGCTCGCGACTGTCGGTGCGGTGATGGGCCTCGATCACGTCCACCAGCTCGCCGAGACCGTCGCCGCGCGCGGCGATCAGGGTGAGAATCGGTGCGCCGGTGTGCTTCAGCTCGACCCGGAGATCGCGCACGGTCTGCGCGGCACCCTCGCGGTCGGCCTTGTTGACCACCACGATGTCGGCCACTTCCAGCAACCCGGCCTTGGCGGCCTGGACCGCGTCTCCGGCACCGGGATTGAGCACCACGATCGTCGGGTCGGCGATCGCGGCGATCTCAATCTCGGACTGGCCCACCCCCACCGTCTCCAGCAGCAACACGTCGAAGCCGAGCGCGGCGAGCAGCGCAATGGCCGCGGGCACCGCCTCGGCCAGGCCACCCAGGTGACCGCGGGCCGCCACCGACCGGATGAGCACTTCCGGATCGTTGATGTGGGCGGCCATGCGAATGCGGTCGCCCAGCAGGGCGCCGCCGCTGAACGGCGAGGACGGATCGACGGCGAGTACCGCCACCCGCAGGCCCCGCTCCCGGTACGCCCCCACCAGCGCCGCGATCGTGGTGGACTTGCCCGCCCCCGGCGGTCCGGTCACCCCGATGACTCGCGTGGCGGCCGGCCCCACAGCGGACAGGACTTCGGCCCGCCGGCCGCTTTCGACCAGGCTGAGCAACCGACCGGTGGCACGGACGGAGCCCCCGCGCGCCGCGGCGAGCAACTCGGCAATGGTCATGCGGAACGTCAGTTCTTGTTCGCGGTGAGCCGATCGATGATGGCGGCGAAATCGTCGGTCTTGAAGGACTGGTCTTCGGCCATGTTCGCGAAGTCCAAGGTGGCCAGCACCGCACGCTCCAGGTGGATGTTGAGCAGCCGCTTGGTGCTCTCCACCGCCTGGCGGGGCAGCTCGGCGATTCGCCGAGCACACGAAATCGCCTCCGCCAGAGGATCTTCCGCCACATGGTTGGCCAGTCCCAGCTCCACCGCCCGAGCGGCCGGAATACGAGCCCCAGTCAGGGCGTACTCCTTGGCCAGCAGCAGGCTCATCTGCAACGGCCAGGTCAGCGGACCCCCGTCGGCGGCGACCAGACCCACCTGCACGTGCGGGTCGGCCAGGTAGGCCGATTCCGAGACGTAGACGATGTCGCTCAACGCCACCAGGCTGCAGCCCAGACCGACGGCGGGCCCGTTCACCGCGGCGATTACCGGGGTGCGGCAGCGCGCCATGCCCAGCACGATATCGCGGCCATGTGCAATCGTCTTGGCGCGCAGCTTCTCATCGCGCCGCAGTTCGTCGAGGTAGGCGAAATCGCCCCCGGCGGAGAACGCCCGCCCGCTGCCGGTCAGCACCGCCGCCCGCGCATCACGGTCTTCCTCCAACCGGGGCCACAGTTTCGCCAGGCCGGTGTGCAGTGCGTCGTTGACGGCGTTGAGCGCGTCGGGGCGGTTGAGTGTGATGATCCGCAGCGGGCCGTCGGCACGCACGTCGATTTCAGCAGGCAAGTCATACACGTCTTACACTCCTAGTCCCAGGATTCGGCCGGCGATGATGTTCTTCTGAATCTGCGAGGTCCCGCCCATCACGCTCTGGGCGCGGCTGTACAGGTAGGCGCTGAGCAGGTCGGGTTCATCGACCCCGCCGACCGCCAACGCGGCGTGGCCGACGGACTGCTCCACCCAGGTCATCAGCAACTTGTCCAGCGAGCCTTCCGGCCCGTGTGAGAGCCCGTCGAGCTGTTCGGAGAGCCGCCGACGCACATGCAATCGCAGCATCTCGGTTTCCACTGCGGCCCAGGCCAATTCCTCGGGAACTTCACCATCTGTACGGTTCGCCATCTGACGCACCAGTTTGCCGTAGCGGGCCGAGTACCCCAGGGTCGACGGTTCCCGCTCATGGCCGACCACCGTCATCGCCAGCGCCCAGCCCTCCCCCGGCTGGCCGATCATCTGGCTCGCCGGCACCCGCGCGCCGTCGAACAGCACCTGACCGAATTCGGTGGTGACGCCGTTGATCATCTGCAGCGGTCGCTGCTCGATGCCGGGCTGGTGCATCGAGATGATGAATGCCGAAATGCCGCGGTGGCGGGGCGCGTCCTTGTCGGTGCGCGCCAGCAGCAGGCACCAGTCGGCGACGTCGGAATAGCTGGTCCAGATCTTGTGTCCGTGAATGACGTAGTCGTCGCCTTCCCGGGTCGCGGTGGTGGTCAGCGAAGCCAGGTCCGAGCCGGCCCCAGGTTCGGAGAACCCCTGGCACCAGCGTTGGGTGCCGTCGATCATCCCAGGCAGAAACCGTTGCTGCAGTTCGGGACTGGCGTGGCGGCCGAGCCCCACCACCAGGTAACCCAGACTGGGCCGCGGCGGCGCACCGGCGGCAGCCAGCTCCTCGTCGACGATGACGTCATAGACCGGCGGCAGCTCCTGGCCGCCGTACTCGCGCGGCCACGACACCCCGAAGAATCCGCCCGCATACAGCGCCTGATGCCATTCGCCCTGGCGCGCCCAGTACTCGTCGTCACCGGCGGCGGGGAAGGTACCGGCCCGCTCGGTCAGCCAGGCCCGAAGCCTGCTGCGGAAGTCGGCTTCGGCGGGTGAGTCACGAAAGTCCATCTGCGATATCCCTTATCGTCACGGGCCACAGGCCGGTCGAAGTCAGTGCCCGCCGCAGGTAGACATGCGCCGCGCACTCCCAGGTGTTGCCGATTCCGCCGTGCACCTGGATCGCGGTCTCGCAGACCGTCCGGGCGGCGCGGGCGGAGTAGATCTTGGCGATCCGAGCGGCACGCACCGCGTCGGGCGCGGGTGCTTCGTCGACCGCCCAGGCCGCGTGCCGCAACACACTCACCGAACCCTCGATGAGCGCCAGTCCCTCGCCGAGCAGGTGAGCGATGGCCTGATAGGAGCCGATCGGTTTGCCGTACTGCTCGCGGATCTTGGCGTAATCACACGCCAGGCCGTGCGCGCCGCGCGCGGCGCCGACCAGATCGGCGCACGTCGCCACCAGCGCCAGCGCCTGCCACCGCACGGCGTCCTGCGTGCCGAGCTCGCCGACCTGCTGCGCCGCACCGGCAAGGTCGGCGACGCGTCGGGTGAGGTCGGCTCCGGTTCGCAGCGCGCCGACCGGGGCGGTCAGCACCGTGCGCTCGCGCACCGTCACCGCCTGTGCTGCGCCACGAGCGTCGATGGCGGTGCCGCCCACCGCGACAGTGGTCGGGTCCTCGCCCAGGGCCACGTGGCGGTGCACGTCGTCGGCCAGCACCGGCCCGAGGAACGGCACGTCGACCAGGCCTCGACCGAACTCCTCGGCGACGATCGCCACCTCGACCCCCGACGCGCCGTCCGAGCGCAGCGAGCGCCAACCCGTCTGCGCGACAGCGCGTTCCAGACGAGCCAGTCGGCTCGCGTCGTCGAGTTCCGCCACCGAGCCCGGTCCCAGGTCGTCGGCGAGCTTGGCCGCGGCATCTCGCAGCTGGCGCTGCTCGGCATTCAGCCGGACATCCATAGGCGCTCCTTCAGTAGTCGGCGCAACAGCTTTCCGGACGGCAGCCGGGGGATCTCGGGCACGACCACCACCCGGCTCAGACGTTTGTAGGAAGCCAGGCGGTCGCTGACCAGCGCACACAGTTCGTCGTCGCTGACCGGGGCGCGCAGTGCGACCGCCGCGACGACGGCCTCACCGTCGCGCACGTCAGGCACCCCGAAAACGCCGCAGTCAGCGACCGCAGGGTGCTCGTGCAGCACCGCCTCGATCTCGGCGGGCGCAACCTGAAAGCCGCGGACCTTGATCATCTCCTTGCAGCGGTCGGTGATCCGCAACCAGCCGCCGCCGTCGAGATATCCCACATCACCGGTGTGAAACCATCCGTCCCGCACCACTTCAGCGGTCGCCGACGCGGGAAGGTAACCGGCCATCAGAGAATCGGACCTGACCAGGATCTCGCCGGGAGCACCGGGGGGCAACGGCTCGGCAGCGGAGTTGTCCGCATCCAGGTCCACCACCTTCACCTCGACCCCGGGCACTGGCCGGCCCACGCTGTCCAGGCGCGCTGCGCCGACGGGGTTGCAGGCGATCACCGGAAGCTCGCTGGTGCCGTAGGCCGGCACAAAGGGCACACCGGTGCGCCGGGTGACGGTGTCGGCGACGGCCGCGGTCACCGGGGTGGCACCCCACATGATGTAACGCAGTGAGGACAGGTCGAACGATTCCAGGCCGGGATGCGCGGCGATGGCCAGGGCGATCGGCGCCACGGCCATCTCCACGGTGATCCTGTCGGAGCCGATCGATTTCAGCATCGCGTCGATATCGAACCGCCGGTGCAACCGCACCCACGCCCCGACCTGCAGCGCGGTCAGGATGTTGAGCAGCCCGAGGATGTGCGACGGCGGTGTGGCCACCTGGATCCGGTCGGCGGCGGTCAGCCCCAACGCATCTCGCCAGTGCCGCACCGCCGCGGCCAGTGAGGCGTGGGTATGCCGGACGGCTTTGGGCAGCCCGGTGGTGCCGGAGCTGAACACCAGCAGTGCGTCGGAGCCGGCCGGCGGTGGATCAGCTTCCCACGTGCCGGCCGGAATCTCGTCGTCCAGGTGCCGCATCGGCATCAGCTCGGCCAGCACCGGGTGGTCGCCCAGTGCGCACCGGGGTTGCACCAACTCGAGGGCGTGCGCCACCTCGTCGCGTTTCCATGCGGGGCTGATCAGGGCGACGACGGCCCCCAGGCGCCAGACGGCGCGCACTGCGACGACGAACTCCGGCCGATTCGACGCCATCAGCGCCACCCGGTCCCCGGCGCCCACACCGTCGGCCGCCAGGACGGCTGCCAGGTCGCCGGCCAGCACGTCGAGTTCGGGCAGACACCACTGCCGATCCTCGAATGCGAGCACTGCGGTGGACGATCCTGGCGACATTTGAGAAGATCCTATCGGTTTGAGAGAATAGTATTCTCTCAAGCGAAGAACGCAAACCGGAAGGGGTGGGCATGGCGGTCACTCATGTATTCCAGCGAGCGACCGTGACGCGCATCGTCAAGGAGACCGCTGACGCCTACACCTTCGTGCTGGCGCCCCATGAGCCACCGTTCTCCTACCGGGCCGGTCAGTACTCGACCTTCCAGGTGCGGGTCGACGGTGAGGAGCTCTACCGGTCCTACTCGATGTCGAGCGCTCCGGAGTCCGATTCCGAGCTGATGACCACGGTCAAGCGTGTTCCCGGCGGCAAGGTGTCGAACTGGCTGCTGGACAACGTCGCCGAAGGCGACGAGCTGGTGATGACCCGAGCGGCCGGGATCTTCTGCCTTCAGGAGTCGTCGGCGCCGCTGCTCGCGTTCTCCGGAGGCAGCGGGATCACGCCCATCCTGTCGCTGGCCAAGAGCGCGCTGGCGACCACCGACCGCGCCGTGCGGCTGCTCTGCGCCGATCGGGACGCGTCCGCGGCGATCTTCGAGCGCACCCTGGACGAACTCGCCGCCCGCTACCCCGGCCGGCTGTCGGTGCAGCGGCATCGCGACGCCGACGACGGCCTGCTCGACGCCGCGGCGGTCACGGCATTCGTCGGCGCCGACACCGGCGCGGACTGCTACGTGTGCGGCCCGGCCGGATTCATGGACGTGGTGCGCGCAGCCTGGCCCGGCCCGGGCCGCCTGTTCGTCGAGGACTTCGACGTGGCGACCGCGCCGGCGCCGGCCGCCTCGGCACCCGGTACCGACGCCGAGGTGACCGGGACGGTGACGATCCATCTCGGGCGGAAGAAGGAATCGGTGCCGCGGGTCGCCCGCGAGACACTGCTGGAGAGCGCCCGGCGCGCCGGGCTGGCGCCCCCGTTCTCCTGCGAGGCGGGCAACTGCGGCACCTGCATCGCCCAGATCACCGAGGGCAGCGCGACCATGCTCAACAACACCGTGCTCGACGATGACGAGGTCGCCGACGGCTACATCCTGACCTGCCAGGGTGTGCCCGAGGGCGGCTCGATCACGATCCACTACGAATAGGGCGGCGGGCCGCCCTCAGCCAGCCACCCCGCAGCCCAAAGTGCTCTTGGTCTCCAGGTATTCGTGGAATCCGGCGTCGCTCCACTCGCGACCGTTGCCGCTGCGCTTGTAGCCGCCGAACGGTGCGTTCAGGTCGAAGGCGTGGTTGATCGCGACCCAGCCGGCCCGGATCCGGCGGGCGATTCCGCGCGCGGCGTCGATGTCGGCGCCTGAGACGTAGCCGGCCAGACCGTACTCGGTGTCGTTGGCGATCTCGACAGCCTCATCGAGGTCGTCATAGCCGAGGATGCACAGCACCGGGCCGAAGATCTCTTCGCGCGCGATCGTCATCTGATTCGTCACGTGCGCGAAGACCGTCGGCCGGACGAAGTAGCCGGTGTCGAGCCCAGCCGGCCGGCCAGCGCCGCCCGCGGCGACCGTCGCGCCCTCGGCGATGCCCTGCTCGATCAGGCCCTGCACCTTGGCGAACTGCGCCGCTGACGCCACGGGACCGATCGCCTTGGGATCGGCCGGGTCACCGACCTTCACCTGCTCGGCGACCGCACGAGCGATCGCGATGGCCTCGTCCATCCGGGAGTTCGGCACCAGCATCCGTGACGGCGCGTTACAGCTCTGCCCGGAGTTGACCATCATGGTCGACACCCCGGCGGTGACGCTGTCGACGAAGGCGTCGTCGTCGAGCACGATGTTGGCGCTCTTGCCGCCCAGCTCCTGGGTCACCCGCTTCACCGTCGGGGCAGCGTTCTCCGCCACCGCGACGCCGGCACGGGTAGAGCCGGTGAACGACACCATGTCGACGTCCGGGTGCCGCGACAGCGCCACGCCCACCCCGGGGCCGTCGCCGTTGACCATGTTGTACACGCCGGCCGGCACGCCTGCCGCGTCCATGATCTCGGTGAAGATGTAGGCCGAGAACGGCGCGACCTCAGAGGGTTTGAGCACCATGGTGCAGCCGGTGGACAACGCCGGGTAGACCTTCACCGCGATCTGGTTCAGCGGCCAGTTCCACGGTGTGATGAGACCGCATACCCCGATCGGCTCGCGCTCCACCAGGGTGTCGCCACGCTGCTCGCTGAACGAGAAGTTCTTCAGTGCGTCGATTGCCGTGACAAGGTGACCGGCCCCAAGGTTGACCTGCACTCCGGCGGCCAGCGCGGGCGGCGCCCCCATCTCCTCGCTCACCGCGTCGGCCAGGTCGCCGCTGCGCCGCTGGTACTCGGCCAGGATCGACTGCAGCAGGTCCAGCCGCTCCGCCCGGCTGCTCTGCGACCAACTGGCGAACGCCCGCCGGGCCGCGGCGACCGCGAGGTCGACGTCGGCCGCCGAGCCGAGCGCGATCTTCCCGCAGACCTTTTCGGTGGCCGGGTTGTCGACGTCGAGCGTTTTGAGCTCGACCGGGTCCACCCACCGGCCGTCGATGTAGAACTGGGTGTATTCGCGCATCACAACACTCCTTCGACTACTGGGTTCCGTCTGTCTGGGCCATCCCGAAGCTGTACCGGATGTGCGCGGCGTGCCCGTCGGGCACCACCGGGAAGATCACCGGTTCGGTGATGTCGCGGATGGCCTCGATCCGCGCGTCGACGTCCTCGATCGTCCAGGACGGTTGGTACACGCCGGGGCTCTCCACCAGCGCGGCCCGGGCTATCCGCCCGGCCAGGGCGATCAGCACTTCGCCGGTGACCGAACAGGATTCGTGCGCCAGCCAGCCGACCAGCGGCGCCACCAGTTCGGGTTCCATCGGTGGGTATGCGGAGGTGTCGATGCCGTCGGCCATCCGGGTGACCGCCGCCGGGACCACCACGTTGCACCGGACGCCGTGAGTCGCGCCTTCCAGCGCCGCCACGTTGCTCAGGCCGATCACGCCCGCCTTCGCGGCCGCATAGTTGGCCACCTCGGCATTGCCGTAGATGCCGCCGATCGATGAGGTCAGCACCATGCGACCGTAGCCTGCGTCACACATGGCGCCGAAGGCCGCCCGCACCACATGGAACGCGCCACGCAGGTGCACGTCGAGGACCGCGTCGAAGTCCGCCGAACTCATCTCGCGTAACGGGGCCCGGCGGACGTTTCCGGCGTTGTGGATCACGATGTCGACCCGCCCGTAGCGCTCCAGCGCAGCGCCGATGATCGCCTCGCCGCCGTCGGGTGTGGCGACCGACGCGGTACAGGCCACCGCCGCACCGCCCGCATCGCGGATTTCGGCGGCGACCCGCTCGGCCGGATCCTGCCGCACTCCGTCACCGGTGAGGTCGGCACCGGTGTCATTGACGACGACAGCGGCTCCGCGCTGCGCCAGCAGCTGCGCGTAGGCGCGGCCCAGTCCGCGCCCGGCACCGGTCACGACGGCGACACGGCCGTCGAACCGAAGCCGTTGCGTCATCGCAGCTCCAAACCGTTCAGGTCGCCGGCGTCACGCCACTGCTTCAACAGATCGTCGAAGGCGTAGAAGCCCGGCGAGTAGACCTCGCCCAGGAACGAGCGGCTGGCCTCGCCGAATCCGCGGCCCTCGTTGTTGTAATAGCCGGGCGTGCACGATAAGTCGAACGCCGAGTTGTCGAATGCCAACTCCCGGATGGTGTTGACCCAGGCATTCTGACCCTCCTGGCTGGGCTCGACGACCGTCGCTCCCCGGTTGAGAGCCTCGGCGATGATGTAGGCGATGTGCTCGGCCTGCTGCTCGAACATCGCAGTGGTGTTGGCCGACACACCGCCCTGGATGAAGCCGGTGTGGAACTGGTTGGGAAACCCGCGGCTGGTCATCCCGTGCAGGGTCTGGAACCCGTCGCGCCAGTGGTCGAACAGCGACACCCCGTCGCGTCCCTCGATGACGTCGATCGCGTACCGACGGCTGATCTCCGTGGAGATCTCGAAACCACTGGCGAAGATGACGCAGTCGACCTCGTACTCGATGCCGCCGGCGACAATGCCCTTCTCCGTGAGCTTTTCGACGCCCTTGGACTCGGCTACGTCAACCAGCGTGACGTTGGGCCGATTGAACGCGGGCAGGTAGGTGTCGCTGGAGGTCGGGCGCTTGCACATGAACCGGTAGTACGGCTTGAGCGCCTCGGCGGTCTGCGGATCCTCGACGATGTCGTCGATGCGGCGGCGCAGCCGCTCCATGATCTTGTAGTCCTCTTCCTCCCGCATCGCCATGATCTCCTCGACCCCCAGCGCCGTCGGGTCGGGGCTGGCGCCGATGCGAGCGGTCAGGTTGCGACCCAACTCGGTCCAGAAGTCGCACACCATGTCGGGGGCGTCGAACACCACGCCCTCGAACGGCGACCAGCGGTGAAAGTTGCGCTTGCGTTCGGCCTGCCAGCCCGGCTGCAGCGACGCGGCCCACTTCGGGTCGGTGGGCTCGTTGCCGCGAAAGTCCACCGACGACGGTGTGCGCTGGAAAACGTAGAGCTGCTTGGCATCCCGCCCAAGGTGCGGGACCAGCTGCACGCCAGTCGCGCCGGTGCCGACCAGAGCCACCCGCTTGTCGGCGAGCTTGTGCAGGCCACCGTTCGCGTCGCCGCCGGTGTAGTCGTAATCCCAACGGGCCGAGTGGAAGACGTGACCGCCCGCGTTCGTGAAGTCCTTGATGCCGGCGATGCCGGGCAACTTGGGCCGGTTGTAGGAGCCCTGCGCCATCACCACGAAACGCGCCCGCAGGTCGTCGCCCCGGTTCGTCGTCAGCCGCCAGCGCTTGATCTCCTCGTCCCAGCGGACGGTGCGCACCTGGGTCGAGAAGATCGCCCCGTCATAGAGGCCGAAGTGCTTTCCGATGTTCTGACAGTGCTGGAAGATCTCGGCGCCGTCGGCGAACTTCTTGGACGGGATGAAGTCGAGCTCTTCGAGCATCGGGACATAGCAGTACGCGTCGTTGTCGCACTGGATGCCCGGGAATCGGTTCCAGTACCAGACACCACCGAAATCGCCGCCCATCTCGATAACCCGCACGTCGGCCACGCCGGCCTTCTTCAGGTAGGCGCCGGCCAGCAGTCCGGCGATGCCACCGCCGAGGACGACGACCTCGATGTCGGCATCGATGGGTTCACGTGGAGTCACCGCGGTGTGTGGATCGACCTCGGCGAACTCCACAAAGTCATCCTTGAGTTCGAGGTACTGACTGGAGCCGTCGGAGCGAAGACGTCTGGCCCGCTCAACGGCGTATTTCTCCCGCAGCGCGTCGATGTCGAAGTCGTCCGGCGTCTGGGTCGGCGGGCAGTCCGTCATCGATCTTTTCCTGTCGGGATCTCTCGAGGCGCGCCGGCGCCCATGTACTTCGACAACTGGTGGTGCAGGTTGACGATGGCGCGCTCGCGGTACGGGTTGGGCTTGGCGCCGGGATAGCCAAGGGATTTCATCCCCTGCTGCACCGCGGCCATGTTGGAGAAGTCCTGCGGCAGCACCGAGCGCCAGTTCGGGTCGCCGACCGGGGTGTGCTCCCACTCGGTCTGCGGTTCTTCGCCTTTGGGGAAGAGTTCGAACACCGAGACCTCGAAGATGCACTTGTCGGGGTTATAGCTCGGATGCGGCCGGGCGCTGTAACACAGCGCGCTGGTCAGGCCCTGGCCGATCTGGAAGTTCGGGAAGATCTGCCAGGCGGTGCCGGCCTGCCCGAGCACGTCGGGAGGAATCGTCGGCCAGATGACCCCGCGGGCCTCGTCGTCGCGGCGCGCCGAGGCCAGCCAGTGTTCCAGGACCTTATCGGCCGGGGTGCCCTCGGGCAGCTCGTCGACCAGGCGCTTGGCGGCGTTCACCAGGGTCGCGGTGGTGGTGGCGTTGGTCTCCTCCATGGTGTAGACCTGCATCTCCGCCGTCGACACCCGTGGATCGGCGCCGGTCCCCAGCCGGATCTTCGACTTCGTCGCCTCCAGATCGTCGGGAGCGTCGTAGCCGAGGTTGCTGTGCTTGCCCTGCACCCGGGCCCAGCCCTTGAACTCACCGAACCTGTTGAACTCCGGATGGGTGGTGTAGACGTGGTAGGTCTCGTTGAAGGCCTCCATGGCGACCTTCCAATTGCAGTCGAACTCAAGCCATTTGCGCCACTTGTAGCGCATGTTCTCCAGGCCGAACGGTTCGAGGATCTTCGCGGCCGGGAACAGGTAGTCCGCCAGCGATTCGCAGTCGGGATCCATGTTGATCCAGAGCCAGCCGCCCCAGGTATCGACCCGCACCGGACCCAGATGGGTGTTCGCGGGCGTCAGAGTGCCTTGCCAGTCATCCTGTTCGCGAATGTGGGTGCAGGCGCCGTCGAGTCCGTACGTCCAGCCGTGGAAACCACAGACGAACGACTTGCGGGTGCGGGCGCAGGCGTTCTTAGCCCCGGCGGGTGTGTCGACCAGTCGGCGGCCGCGGTGCATGCAGACGTTGTGATGCGCGTGAAAGGTGTCCGGTCCGCTACGGACCACGATGATCGAGTCGTCGAGGATGTCGTAGGTGAGGTAGCTGCCCACCTCCGGCAGGTCTTCGACCCGCCCGACCTGCTGCCACACCTTGCGCCACAACTTGTCTCGCTCGGCACGGGCGTAGCTCTCCGATATGTAGGCCTCGACACCGATCGTGACCGGGTTTGCGAGTTCTTCGTCTGAACTCTGGACCGGATCGGTCATCACATCCTCCTTATCGCAGCACGGAAGGTGTCGTCCTTGAGGAACAGGGAGGTGTTGTCGGCACCGAGGTGACTCCATTTGAGGTTGAGCCCGCCGTCGACCAGCAAGGTCTGCCCGGTGATGTAGCTGGCCAGGTCCGAGAGCAGAAACAGGATCGGCCCGGCCTGTTCCTCGGGCCGCCCGCGACGTCCCATGGCGATCGCCTGCAAGTCGCGGTCGGGGTCGGCGTCGGTGTAGGTAGCCGAGGCAGCGGTGTTGGTGACTCCCGGGGCCACCGCGTTGACGCGAATCCCCGCCGCCGCCAACTCGACGGCCATGGTGCGGGTCATCGCGACGATCGCGGCTTTTGCGGTGCCATAGGCGATGTGAAACGGCGCGGTGTTCATCCCGCTGATCGAGGAGATCGACACGATCGAGCCCGGCCGCTGCGCAGCGACCAGTTCGGCGGCGACGGCACGGCTCAGGAAGAACGCGGTTTCCAGGTTGTTCGTGAAGATCTTTCGCCACTCGGCGCGGGCCACCCTGGTGGACGGCATCCAGGTCGCCGGCTCGGCACCACCGGCGACGTTGACCAGGCCGTAGAGCCGCCCGTCGGCGCGTTGCGCAGCTTTCAGCACCGTGGCGACGCCCTCGTCGGTCGACACGTCGGCCGCCACGGGTATCACCGGCAGGCCACGGTCCGCCAACGGCGCGACGTGCTCGTCGAGGTTTTCCGGCGAGCGGCTCACCGCGATCACGGTGGCGCCGGCCTGCGCGGCCATCGTGGTGACCGTCGTGCCGATGCCGCCGCCGCCGGCACCCGCCACCACCACGATCCGGCCCGCAAGGCTGAGGCTGAGATCGCTCGACAGGCTGGGGGGAGTGGAGTGATCCGCCATGACCCGCTTTCACCTGGCACAGACCGCAATCCACACTCCCCGGTAGGGACTGAGATCGCGAATTTGTCCGGACAACATATGTCATTCTTCGTTCCGAAGAATACTATTCCGCAGCGGCAAGCGCAGAGTCAAGAGCGGAGCCGTCAGGCCCGCGGCTCTTATTGTCTGGACCAACGCGGCGCTGCCTCGCCCACCCCGGTTCCGCGGTGCCGCCGCCTCCCGGTGGGGCGAGCAATCGCGACATGCGCTTTGAGTCATGATGGAGATTCACATCGAGCGTCGCCAAGCTTGACTACGCGCGTTGTGAGAACGACCCCGAGGAGATGCGAAGTGTCTTCCAGTCAACGCCCGGGCCGCTGGACCGGAGTCCCGCTCGCAGAGCGCCAGGCCCTGCGCCGCGACGAATTTCTCGCCGCCGGCGTGCAACTCCTCGGCGACGAACGCGGGCCCACGCTGACCATCCGATCGGTCTGTCGCGCCGCCGCGCTGACCGAACGCTACTTCTACGAGAGCTTCGCCGACCGTGACGAATTCGTGCGCCAGGTATACGACGACGTGTGCACCCGGGCCTTGACGACACTGCTGTCCGCCCGCAATCCCCGCGAGGGGGTGGAACTTTTCGTCACCATGATGCTCGACGACCCGACCCGCGGCCGGGTGCTGCTGCTGGCCCCGGAGAGCGAACCGATCCTGTATCGCGCCGGCGCCAAGTGGATGCCGGACTTCATCGTGATGCTGCAGCGCACCCTGACCGGGATCGACGACCCCGCAATCCAGCAGATGGTGGCGACCGGGCTGGTCGGCGCCCTGACCACCCTGTTCGCCGCTTACCTGAACGGCCAGCTCAAGGCCGGCCGCGAGCAATTCATCGACTTCTGCGTCGACATGCTGCTCAATGCGCAGATCGCGCACTAGGCCGGGGTCACAAGCTCACAGCCAAACACGCGCGGCAAAAACTTGATGCTACCGACAGACACAGATATATTGCCTGCAACTAGTCGACACAGATATCTGGGGAGCTGGCATGACGCGGGAATGGACCGACCTGGAGTTGCTGCACGAGCTCCAGCCCGTCGTAGAGAAACTCATCAACCGACACTTCTCCATGGCCAAGGACTGGAACCCCCACGACTACATCCCCTGGTCCGAAGGCAAGAACTACTACGCGCTCGGCGGGCAGGACTGGCATCCTGAGCAGTCCAAGCTGTCCGAGGTCGCCCGGACAGCAATGGTGCAGAACCTGCTGACCGAGGACAACCTGCCCTCGTACCACCGCGAGATCGCGATGAACTTCACCATGGACGCACCTTGGGGCACCTGGGTCAACCGCTGGACGGCCGAGGAGAACCGCCACGGCATCGCCCTGCGCGACTACCTGGTGGTCACCCGCAACTGCGATCCCATCGAACTGGAAACGCTGCGGATGGAGACCGTCAACCGCGGCTTCAGCCCCGGCCAGAACCACCAGGTCCAAGACGACCTGTTCGCCGAGAGCCTGTTCGACTCGGTGATCTATGTGAGCTTCCAGGAACTGGCGACCCGGATCTCGCACCGCAACACCGGCCAGGCCTGCAATGACCCCATCGCCGACCAGCTGCTGGCGCGGATCTCGCACGACGAGAACCTGCACATGATCTTCTACCGGGACATCAGCGCCGTCGGCTTCGACATCGCGCCGGAACAGGCGATGCGTTCGCTGCACCGAGTGCTGGCCAATTTCCAGATGCCCGGATTCGTGGTCCCGGAGTTCCGCCGCAAGGCCGTGATCATCGCGGTCGGCGGTGTCTACGACCCGATCATCCACCGCGACGACGTGGTGATGCCGGTGCTGAAGAAGTGGGGCATCCTCGAACGCGACTTCACCGGCGAAGCGGCTCGCTACCAGGAGGAGATCGCCAAGATCGTCGCCGAGCTGGACGACACCTGCGAGAAGTTCGAGCTGGCCAAGCAGCGCCGGCTCGAGCGGGAGGCCAAGATGGCCGAGAAGCGTGCCGCCAAGAAGGTGTTGGAGCCATCAGCGTCGTAACTGACGAGCAGCGGACGCTGCGGATCGGGTCGATCGAGCTTGCCAGCCCCGTGGTGCTGGCCCCGATGGCCGGCGTGACCAACGTCGCATTCCGCACGCTCTGCCGCGAGCTGGAGCAGTCCCGGGCCGGAACGGTCAGCGGGCTCTACGTGTGCGAGATGGTGACCGCACGCGCGCTCGTTGAACGGCACCCCGCCACCCTGCACATGACGACGTTCGCGCCGGACGAGTCACCGCGCTCGCTGCAGCTCTACACCGTGGACCCAGACACCACCTACGCCGCGGCGAAGATGATCGCCGATGAGGGACTCGCCGACCATATCGACATGAATTTCGGCTGTCCGGTGCCCAAGGTGACCCGCCTGGGCGGCGGGTCGGCACTGCCCTACAAGCGCCGGCTGTTCGGCAACATCGTCGCCGCAGCGGTGCGGGGCACGGCCGGCACCGACATTCCCGTGACCGTGAAATTCCGGATCGGCATCGACGACGCCCACCACACCCATCTGGACGCCGGGCGCATCGCCGAGGCCGAGGGTGCCGCGGCGGTGGCCCTGCACGCCCGGACCGCGTCTCAGCGCTACTCCGGCACCGCCGACTGGGAGCAGATCGCGGCGCTCAAGGCGCAGGTCCGTTCGATCCCGGTGCTGGGCAACGGCGACATCTTCGAGGCCGGCGACGCCCTGGCCATGATGGCGGCGACCGGTTGCGACGGCGTGGTGATCGGACGCGGCTGCCTGGGGCGCCCGTGGTTGTTCGGCGAGCTCTCGGCCGCTTTCGCGGGCCGGCCCGCCCCCACCCCACCCACGCTGGGCGAAGTCGCCGACATCATCCGGCGCCACGGCGAGCTGCTGGCGCGGCATTTCGGCGAGGACAAGGGCATGCGCGAGATCCGCAAGCACGTCGCCTGGTACCTGCACGGATTCCCCGCCGGTTCCGGGCTGCGGCGCGAGCTGGCGATGGTGACCACGCTCTCCGAGCTCGACGAATTGCTGAGGCAGCTGGACGGATCGGTCCCCTTCCCCGCTGCCGCCACCGGCCCTCGGGGACGCCAGGGGTCGCCGGCCAAAGTCAGCCTGCCTGAAGGGTGGTTGGAGGATCCCGATGACTGTGCGGTGCCAACCGGGGCGGACATTATGCACTCGGGTGGCTGAAATGAGACTTTGTCGACATCGCGTGTCTGGCAAGTTCTCAGTAGAATAAGTACCTTATTGCCCCAGGCAGGGATTGTCCCTGCGGGGGCAGACGCAGGTGCGGAGACCAATGCCGATCATCCGCATCGCGCCGACGTGCGAGCGACGCGCGCCGGGACCAAGGACTCGGAGGCCCCTGAGGACATGAGTGACGGCGATAACGCCACTCCTGGCCGCTGGGTGCCGGAGGGCAATGACGACGACGGCGACCATCAGCTGATGACGATGACGCCGCCCGGCCCCGCACCCTGGGAACGCTGGCAGAACCCGTCCTCGGACGACGCCCCCCGTCGGCGAAGCGGGTCGCGTCGCCGCAACGGTGGCAACGGCTCGGTGAGCGTTGCTGAACTGATCGCCAGGGTCAACGCGGACGCCCCGCCGTCCGGCGGGCGCAGCCAACGCCGGACCATCCCGGACTCACCGTCAGTTCCCGAAGCACCCGAGCCCGTCGGGCCCGTTTCGGTATCCGAACCGGAAGCCCGCTATGTGCCGGCGCTCGACCTCGCCGATGCACCGGCCCCGATGCCCGACATCGCCGAAGTGGCCTACCCGTCGGAAGTACCCGACCTCGACCGTATTCACGGCACGTCACTGCTGCCGGCCGTCGCCCCCGACGAAGACGAGTGGGCGCGCACCACCGAGATGCCGCCGGCGCGGATCGACCCGCCTCGCCACACCGGCCCGGCGGACGCCGAACCGGTCCCGCACGGGCCCCACCACCGCGCGAAGCTCGCGGGCCGGGCGGTCGCCGCCATGATGGCGATTCTGGCCCTGGTGCTGACGGGTTCGGCCTGGCAGTGGAGCTCGTCGAAAAACCGCAGCCTCAACCACATCAGCGCGCTGGACCCCAACTCGCACGACATTCTCGATGCGGCGGGCCAATACGGCGACGAGAACTTCCTGATCGTCGGCGCGGACACCCGCGCCGGTGCCAACAGCGATATCGGCGCCGGGAGCACCGAGGACGCCGAAGGAGCGCGCTCCGACACCATCATGCTGGTCAACATCCCGGCGAACCGTAAACGCGTGGTGGTGGTGTCGTTCCCGCGCGACCTGGCGATCACCCCGATCCAGTGCGAGGCCTGGAACTCCGTGACCGGCGCCTACGGACCGATCTACGACGAGGAAACCGGAACCTACAGCGACGACATCGTCTACACCGAGACGAAGCTGAACTCGACCTACGCCTTCGGCGGACCGAAGTGTCTGGTCAAGGAGATCCAGAAACTGTCCGGACTGGCGATCAACCGGTTCATGGCCGTCGACTTCGTCGGGTTCGGCAAGATGGTCGACGCGCTCGGCGGCGTCGAGGTGTGCACCCCCAGCCCGCTGTACGACCTTGTACTGGGCAGCGTCCTGGAGGACTCCGGCCGCCAGCGCGTCAACGGCGGGACCGCGCTGAACTACGTGCGGGCCCGACACGTCACCACCGAGGACAACGGCGACTACGGCCGCATCAAACGCCAGCAGCTGTTCTTGTCGTCGCTGCTGCGTTCGTTGATCTCCACCAACACCTTCTTCTCGCCGACCAAGCTCAACAATGTGGTCAACATGTTCATCGGCGACAGCTCGGTGGACAACGTCACCACCAAGGACCTGGTGAACCTCGGCCAGTCGTTGCAGAAGGTCGCCGCCGGACACATCACCTTCGTCACGGTGCCAACCAGTGAGACCGATGAAAACGGCGACGAGGTCCCCCGGATGGACGACGTGCGGGCACTGTTCGACGCCATCATCAACGACGACCCCCTGCCCGGCGAGAACGACCACAACGCGACCTCGGTCCCGACCACGGCGGCAGCCAGTCCCACGACCCCGTCCACGTCCCTGCCCGGGTCACCGGCCGTCCCGGCACCCAAGCCGCTGAGCGAGCAGGTGCACGCGGTCACGACCTCACCCGCCGATGTCACGGTGCGGGTGTCCAACGCCACCGAGCAGTCCGGCCTGGCCGGCGCCACCTCCGAGGGCCTGCAACAGTGGGGCTTCAACGTCGACAACGCCGACGACTACCCCGGCACCGTGAAGTCCACCAAAGTGTTGTACTCCCCCGGAAACGAGCAGGCCGCCGCCACGGTGTCCTCGGCGCTGTCGGGCGCACCGATCGAGAGAGTCAGCGGGCTGGGCAGCATCGTCCGCGTTGTCCTGGGATCGGACTTCCGCACCGTGACCAAGCCCGCGGCCAGCGGCTCGCAGGTCAGCGTGCAACTCAACCGCGGCGCCAGCGTCGAGCCGACCGAACTGCCCGACGATCTGACCGTCACCAACGCCGCCGACACCACCTGCGAGTAGCGCCGCTTCCGCCCAACCCGCGCGAATCGCGGTCCACGGTTAGTCTTGAGGGCATGCGAACCGCGTACCACGAGCAACTCTCGGATCTGGCTGAACAGCTCGGCACGATGTGCGGCTTGGCCGGGGCAGCAATGGAACGCGCCACTCAGGCCCTGCTGCAAGCCGACCTGATGCTGGCCGAGCAGGTGATCACCGATCACGAGAAGATCGCCGCAATGAGTACCCGCGCCGAGGAAAGCTCCTTCGTGCTGTTGGCGTTGCAGGCCCCGGTCGCCGGGGATCTGCGAGCCATCGTCAGCTCCATTCAGATGGTGGCCGACATCGACCGGATGGGCGCGTTGGCCCTGCACGTCGCCAAGATCACCCGCCGCCGTCATCCGCAGCACGCACTGCCCGAAGAGGTGAACGGCTACTTCGCCGAAATGGGCAGGCTTGCAGTCGAGTTGGGCAACAGCGCCCAAGAGGTGCTGTTGTCGCGCGACCCGGAGAAAGCCGCCCGGATCCGCGAAGAAGACGACGCGATGGACGACCTGCACCGGCATCTGTTCTCGGTGCTGATGGACAAGGAGTGGCGGCACGGGGTGGCCGCCGCCGTGGACGTGACGCTGCTGGGCCGGTTCTACGAGCGGTTCGCCGATCACGCCGTCGAGGTCGCTCGCCGGGTGATCTTCCAGGCCACCGGCAAGTTCCCCGACGAGCACACCCTGCCGTCAAGCGAGTAGTGCGTCGATCGCCCGGTAGATGCGCTGTTCGCTGACGGGGCGTGGGGTGCCGAGCTGTTGCGCCCACAGACTCACCCGTAGCTCTTGGATCTGGCGGGCGATGTCGCGCACGTCGTTGTCGCGATGGCGCGCCGTGGGCAGGGCCGACAAAAGGTCCTGGTAGGCGTCCTGCACCGCCTGTACCCGGGTCATCCGTTCCCGGTCGGCCTGCAGTGCACGGGGCAGCTGCTCCACCCGGCGGCGGATGGCGGTCAGATAGCGGGTGAGGTCCCCCAGATGTGCCCGGCCGGTCGCGGTGACGAACCCGGGCGCCAGCAGCGCGTCCAACTGGCCGGCGATATCGGCGATCGCCTCGGCCTGGCCGGCCGGCGGCTGCGCCGGTAGCGCCACTTGGGTGTCCCGGGCAGCGGCCAGCACCTGCGCGACCCGCGTCACCACATCGGCAGTGGTGGGGACCAGCGCGGCGGCCACCCGGTTCCGCAGTGCGATGTACTCGTCGCGGGTCCACACCGGCGCCGGCGTCAACGCGTCGGTCGCGGCGTCGGCGCAGTCGTCGATGAGCGCCGCCAACGACCCGTTCGGGTTCGCCTTGAGCATCAGACGTGTCTGCGAATCCAGCTGACGTTCAACCGTTTTGACCGGCGAAGGAATGTCACAGCGCAGCAGCCGGCGGATACCGGGACCCAGCGCGGACCGCTGCTGCGCCTCGGTGGAGAACACCCTCAGTTGCGCGGTGGCGCCGGCGTCGGCGAAAGCCGGGAAGCCACGAACGGCGCGCCCGGCCACCACCCGCTGCACGGCGCGCGGCAGCGTGTCCAGGTCGTCCGGCCAGCTGCGCAGCCCGCTGCGCTCCAGTTCGGCGCCGACCGCATCGGCGACCGCCTCGCGTGCCGACGCTGCCAGTCGGTCCTGCAAGGCGCCAAGGTCTTTGCCGCGAGCCACCTCGGTGCCGTCGGCGGCCTCGACGGCGAAGGTGACCCGCAGGTGGGCGGGCAGTTTGGCCAGGTCGAAGGCATCGATCGGCACCAGCACACCGGTGCGACGACGCAGTTCGCGGACCAGCGCCTCGAGCAGTGGTTCGCCTTCCGGCGCGATTGCCGACAGCACCGCGCGGGCGGTGTCGGGGGCCGGAACGAAGTTGCGTCGCAGATCTTTGGGCAGGGACCGGATCAGCGCGGTGATCAGCTCTTCGCGCAGCGCCGGTACCTGCCAGGCGAACTCGTCACCGCCGAGGCGTGCCAGCACATCGATCGGTACGTGGACGGTGACGCCGTCGTCGGCGGCGCCCGGCTCGAAGCGGTAGGTCAGCGGCAACGCGAGATCCGCGGTCGCCCAGCTGTCCGGCCGGTCGGCGCCGAGTGTCTCGTCGGTGCGCAGCAACTCGTCGCGGGTGAACGTCAGGAGGTCGGGCGTGGCCTGCCGTTGCTTCTTCCACCAGCCGTCGAAGTGCCGCGCCGAGACCACCTCGGCGGGAATGCGGGCCTCGTAGAGGTCGTAGACGGTGTCGTCGTCGACGATCAGGTCGCGACGCCGGACCCGGTCTTCCAGCTCCTGCAGTTGGTCACGCAGCGCGGCGTTGTCGGCCAGGAACCGGTGCCGGGTTGCCCAGTCGCCCTCCACCAGCGCATGCCGGATGAACAGTTCACGGGCCGCCGCCGGCTCCACCCGGGCGTAGCCGACCCGGCGGCGCGCCACCAGCGGAAGCCCGTAGAGCGTCACCTTTTCGAAGGCCATCACCTCGCCGCGCTTGGCGTCCCAGTGCGGTTCGCTGTAGCTGCGCTGCACCAGGTCTGCCGCGACCCGCTCGACGGTTTCGGGTTGGATGCGCGCAGCGGTACGCCCGAACAGCCGGCTGGTCTCCACCAGCTCAGCCACCATCGTCCAGCGTGGCGGTCGTTTGGCCAGCACCGAACCGGGGGCCAGCACGAATTTCGAGTTGCGCGCGCCGGCGAACTCGCGGCCGTCATCGCGTCGCATTCCGACGTGCGACAACAACCCGGCCAGCAGTGCGGCGTGGATGGCAGCCGGCTGGGCCGGCTCGCCGGATTCACGGACGCCGATATCGGCTGCGATGCTGCGCAGCTGGCCCACCAGGTCCTGCCATTCCCGGATCCGCAGGTAGTGCAGGAACTCATTGCGGCACATCCTGCGAAATGCGCTGCCGCTCAGAGATTTACGCTGCTCGGACAGATACGACCACAGGTTGAGGTAGGCGGTGAAGTCGGAATCGTCGTCGACGAACCGGGCGTGCTTGGCCCGGGCCGCCTCCTCCCGGTCGACCGGCCGCTCCCGCGGGTCGGGAATGGTCAGGGCGGCGGCGAGCACCAGCATCTCGCGCACACAGCCCTCGGTCTCGGCGGCCAGGATCATCCGGCCCAGCCGCGGGTCCACCGGCAGCCGGGCCAGCCGGCGCCCGACATCGGTGATCGCACCCTGCGCATTGAACGCGCCGAGCTCGACCAGCAGCGCGACCCCGTCGCGGATGCTGCGCGAGTCGGGCGGGTCGAGGAAACCGAAGTCCTCCACCGCACCGAGCCGCAGCGACGCCATCCGCAGCAGCACCGCGGCCAGGTTGGTGCGCAGCACCTCGGGATCGGTGTAGCGCGGGCGGGTGTCGAAGTCGGCTTCGCTGTAGAGCCGGATGCACACCCCGGGCGCGGTGCGGCCGCACCGGCCGCTGCGCTGGGCGGCGGAGGCCTGCGAGATGGGCTCGATCGGCAGCCGCTGAACCTTCAGCCGGCGACTGTAGCGCGAGATGCGCGCATTGCCCGGGTCGATCACGTAGCGGATGCCCGGTACGGTCAGCGATGTCTCAGCCACGTTGGTGGCCAACACGATCCGTCTGCCGGCGCGCGCCGGGGCGAATACCTTCTGCTGTTCGGCGGTGGACAGCCGCGCATACAGCGGCAGCACCTCGGTGTTGACCAAACCGCCGAGGGCCTCTGCGGTGTCGCGGATCTCGCGCTCGCCGGACAGGAACACCAGGACATCGCCGGGTGGTTCGGCGGACAGTTCGTGCACCGCGTCGACGATCGCCTCGATCTCGTCGCGGGTCTCGGTGCGGATGATCTCGTGATCCGGGTCGTCCGGGTCATCACCGGCGGCCGAGCCGACCGGCAGCTCCAATGGGCGATAACGGATTTCCACCGGATAGCTGCGACCGGACACCTCGACGATCGGCGCGCCCCCGCCGTGCCCATCTGCGAAGTGCGCTGCGAAACGCTGGGGTTCGATGGTGGCCGAGGTGATGATCACCTTCAGGTCCGGGCGGCGCGGCAACAACTCCCGCAGGTAGCCGAGAAGGAAGTCGATGTTGAGGCTGCGTTCGTGGGCCTCGTCGATGATCAGCGTGTCGTAGCGCAGCAGCCGACGGTCCCGTTCGAGTTCGGCGAGCAGGATGCCGTCGGTCATCAGTTTGACGCACGTGCGCGTCGACACCCGGTCGGTGAACCGGACCGCATACCCGACGACATCGCCGAGCGGGCTGCCCAGTTCGTCGGCGATGCGCTGAGCAACGGTGCGGGCGGCCAGCCGCCGCGGCTGGGTGTGGCCGATGGTGCCGCGGATACCGCGGCCCAGTTCCAGGCAGATCTTGGGCAACTGGGTGGTCTTACCGGAACCGGTCTCGCCGGCCACCACCACGACCTGGTGGTCCCGGATAGCCGCGGCGATCTCGTCGCGGCGGCTACTGACCGGCAGGTCGGGATAGCGGACATCCGGCACCGCGGCGCGCCGCGCGGCCACCAGTGCCTGCGCCTCGTCCATCCGCTGCGCCAGCTTTCGCAACTGCTCCGGCTTTGCGCCGCGCAGGTCCTTCAGGCGCCGGCCGAAATAGACCGCGTCCCGAACGGTCAGCTCGTCGAGGAGCGTGCGCAGCTGCGCGACGGACGGTTCGACCACTTCGCGAAGCATACGGGCTGGGTCGGCTTACCTGTCATCTGGCTTTTAGCCAGTCCATATCGACGTCATCAGAATTCCACCAGAATTCCACCGTTAGATCATGGCAGTTCACCGTAGCGTAACCTGCGTTCACCGCATTAAATGGGAAGTAACCCGGATCGCACGCAATTGTTGGGAATTGGCGGCCGGGTTTATCCGGTGATGCCGCACCAGCGGCCATCACCCTAATTTGTGTGCGAAAGGGCAATGTGAAACTGAACGGAATTGGTGCGACGCTGGGCATTGTGGCGACCGGCGCGTTGGTGTTATCCGGGTGCGGCAGCGACAAGAACACCGACACCGCGGAGAAGACCACCTCGGGCTCGGCGGCCGCCGGCGGAAACTGCGGCGGCACGGAAACGCTCAAAGCCAGCGGCTCGACCGCCCAGCAGAACGCGATGGCCCGGTTCGTCAAGGCGTTCATCGACGAGTGTTCGGACCACAACGTCAACTACACCGCCAACGGATCGGGCGCCGGTATCCGGGAGTTCGTCGGCGGCCAGACCGACTTCGCCGGCTCCGACGTCCCGCTGGGCGCCGACGACTACGCCGAGGCGCAGCAGCGCTGCGGGTCCCCGGCATGGAACCTGCCGGTGGTGTTCGGTCCGATCGCGATCACCTACAACATCCCCGGCGTCGACAATCTGATCCTCGACGGCTCGACCGCCGCGAAGATCTTCAACGGCACCATCACCAGCTGGGATGACGCGGCGATCAAGGCGCTCAACCCGACGGCCACGCTGCCCGCCCAGCCGATCCACGTGGTGTTCCGCAGTGACGAGTCCGGGACCACCGACAACTTCCAGCAGTACCTGGATGCCGCCTCCGGTGGGGCCTGGGGCAAGGGCGCCGGAAAGTCCTTCAACGGCGGTGTCGGCGAAGGGGCCAAGGGCAATGACGGCACGGCCGGAGCCATCGCGGCCACCGAGGGGGCGATCACTTACAACGAGTGGTCATTCGCCCAGGCCAAGAATCTGTCCACCGCCCAGATCGTCACCTCCGCCGGTCCCGACCCGGTCGCGATCAGCACCGAGTCGGTCGGCAAGACCATCGCCGGCGCCACCATCAAGGGGCAAGGCAACGACCTGGTACTCGACACGGCGTCGTTCTACCAGCCGACTCAGACCGGCTCGTACCCGATCGTGCTCGCCACCTACGAGGTGGTGTGCTCGAAGTACCCGGACGCCGACGTCGGCACGGCGGTGCGGTTGTTCCTGAAGTCCACCATCGGCGCGGGCCAGAGCGGTCTGGCCGACAACGGTTACGTGCCGATCCCCGAGGCTTTCAAGGCTCGCCTGGCGTCCGCGGTCGACGCCATCTCGTGACCCCCGGGAATCCATCGACGCCGCTGATGAACAACCGCTCGCCGCGAGGCGAGCGGTTGTTCCGGGCGGCCGCGGTCTCGGCCGGATCGACAGTGGTGGTGGCGATCGCGCTGATCGCGATCTTCCTGCTGGTGCGCGCTTTCCCGTCGTTGCTCGCCAACGAGGCGAACTTCTTCACCAGCCCGGAGTTCCGCACAGGAGATCCCGACCACCTGTCGTTCGGCATCCGGGACCTGCTGATGGTCACGGTGTTGAGCTCGGTATTCGCATTGACGCTGGCGGTGCCGATTTCGGTCGGTATCGCGGTCTTCCTCACCCAGTACGCGCCCCGGCGGCTGACCCGACCGTTTGCCGTGGTGATCGACCTGCTGGCGGCGGTTCCGTCCATCATCTTCGGCCTCTGGGGAATCTTCGTGCTGGCACCGATGCTGGTGCCGATGATGCGCTTCCTGCGCAGCCACTTCGGCTGGCTGTTCCTGTTCCATAAGGGCAACGTGTCGCTGGCCGGCGGCGGCACGATCTTCACCGCGGGAATCGTGCTGGCCGTGATGATCCTGCCGATCATCACCTCGGTCTCGCGGGAGGTATTCCGCCAGACCCCCTTCGCCCACATCGAAGCCGCCCAGGCCCTGGGAGCCACCCGGTGGGAGGTGGTCCGCATGGCGGTGCTGCCCTACGGCCGCAGCGGCGTGATCGCCGCGGCGATGCTGGGCCTGGGCCGGGCGCTGGGCGAGACGGTCGCGATGCTGATCATTCTGCGGGCCGCGGCACAGCCCGGGAATTGGTCGCTGTTCGACGGCGGGTACACGTTCGCATCCAAAATCGCCTCGGCGGCCGCGGAGTTCAGTGCCCCGCTGCCGACCGGCGCCTACATCGCTGCGGGGTTCGCATTGTTCGCGCTCACGTTCTTCGTCAACGCCGCCGCCCGCGCGGTGGCCGGCGGCAAGGTCAACGGATGACGGCCCAACTGCTCGACGCACCGGTCAAACCGTCGGTGTCACCTCGCCATCACCTCAGCATGCGGCGCCGGGTGACGGACAAGCTTGCCACGGCGGCGTTCTATTCCTCGTTCGGCGTCGCGGCGATCCCGTTGGTCTGGCTGCTCTGGGTCGTGGTGGCCCGCGGTTGGCACGCGATCGCCAGTCTGAGCTGGTGGACGCACTCACTACGCGGCGTCCTGCCCGAAGAATTCGCCGGCGGGGTGTATCACGCGCTGTACGGCACCCTGGTGCAGGCCGGGGTAGCCGCCGTGCTGGCGGTACCGCTGGGGCTGATGACGGCGATCTACCTGATCGAGTACGGCGGCGGCCGATGGGCGCGATTGACCACCTTCATGGTCGACGTGCTCGCCGGGGTGCCTTCGATCGTGGCGTCACTGTTCGTCTTCAGCCTGTGGATCGCCACCCTGCGATTCGAGCAGAGCGCGTTTGCGGTGTCGCTGGCGCTGGCTCTGCTGATGTTGCCGATCGTGGTGCGCTCCACCGAGGAGATGCTGCGCCTGGTCCCCGACGAACTGCGGGAGGCCAGTTACGCACTGGGGGTGCCGCGATGGAAGACGATCCTGCGCATCGTCATTCCCACCGCGCTCTCGGGCATTCTGTCGGGAATTTTCTTGTCGATCGCCCGGATCATCGGTGAGACCGCCCCCGTGCTGGTGCTGGTGGGCTACAGCCGGTCGATCAACTTCGACATCTTTCACGAGAACATGGCCTCGCTGCCGCTGCTGATCTATTCCGAGCTGGGGAACCCGCAGGCGGCCGGGGCTGCCCGAGTCTGGGGTGCGGCGCTGACGCTGATCATCCTGGTCGCAATCAGCGCGATCGTGGCAGCCGTGGCGACTCGGCTCACCTCGGTCCACGACCGCTGACCCATCAACCCCGCGGTTCAGCGAGGCTCGACGAAGGAGAGGCGAAGCTGGAACCGCGGCATCAGCCCCGCGGTTCAGCGAGGCTCGACGAAGGAGAGGCGAAGCTGGAACCGCGGCATCAACCCCGCGGTTCAGTGCCCCCCACCAGTTTCACCACCCGGTTGTTGCCCCGGTCGGCGACGTAGAGGGTGCCGTCCGGACCTACCACGACCTGCAGCGGGGTGTTCAGGCCGGTGAACGGCAGCTTTGTCTGGGTATTGGACCCGGCGGCCAGCTTCAGCACGGCGTGGCTGCTGTGATTGGTGACGAAGACGTTGCCGGCACCGTCAACGGTGACGCCCCACGGCGCATCGAGACCGGTGAACGGGAGCACGCTCTGGGTGTTGGATCCGGCCGCAAGCCGCACCACCCGATCATTGTCGGTGTCGGTGACGTAGACGTTGCCGGCGGAGTCGAGAGCCACGTCGTCGGGGTTGTGCAGCCCGGCGAACGGCAGCACCACCTGGGTGTCGGCTCCGGCGGGCAACTTGACCACCCGGTTGTTACCCCGGTCGGCGACGTAGACGCTGCCGTCGTTGTCCACCACCAAGCCTTCCGGATAGTTCAGCCCAGTGAACGGCAGGTCGGACTGAACGTTGGAATCCGGGTCGAGCTTCACCACCCGATTGTTGAAGTCGGTGACGTACACCGCACCGGCCCGATCGACGGCTACGCCTTGCGGTTCGTAGAGCCCGGTGAACGGCAGCATCACCGGGGCGTTCGATCCCGGTTCCAGCTTCACCACCCGGCCGTACATGCTCTGGTTGGTGACGTAGACGTTTCCGCTACTGTCCAACGCCAACCCGCCCGGGGACAACCGGAAGCTCAGACCGTCCAAGGGCAGCACACTCTGCCCATTCGCCGACGCCGACGCCGACGCCGCGGGGGACGTATCCGAGCGGTGGGTGACCGCGTAACCACCCACGCCGACTGCGACCAGCAGCGCCGCGGCTGCCGCGGCCGGCACCAGCCATCGGCGGTCGCCGCGGTTCTTTGCCTCGGCGGCAAATGCCGGTGCGGCAGCCGGGGACTGCTGCGCCGGCCGGTCCCGCCAACCGGTGATGGCGGGCCGCATCTGCGTCTGATCCTGCGGCTGGTCGTAAGAGTTCGGTTCGTAGCCGCGGTGCTCGTAGCCGACCGACTGCTGCCGGTACCCGGAGGCGGGAGAGCTCCCGCCGCCGTTGGTGGCGGCGCCGACGGAGCTGGCCATTCGGGTAGCCACGCCACCCTGCTGCACGATCATCGCGGCCTGATGCTGCTCCGCTGTGGTCAGCGCGTCGTGCGCGGCACGGGCCAGGTCGCCGGCGCTGCTGAATCGCTCCCGCGGATTCTTCGCCATCCCCCTGGCGATCACCTGGTCCAATGCGATCGGCACCAGGCCCGGCCGCAGCTGACTGGGCCGCGGGGCGGGCTCCATCAGATGTGAGGCGATCAGTCGTTCAATGGTCTCGCTCCGGTACGGCTGCACACCGCTCAGACACTCGCTCAGCACACAGGCCAGCGAATAGATGTCGGCACGGTAGTCGACTTCGGCCCCACTGAACCGCTCTGGCGCCATGTAGTTGTAGGTGCCCAGCGCCATCCCGGTCTGGGTCAGGCCGGGGTCTGCCGCGGCGCGGGCAATGCCGAAATCGACCAGGTAGGCGAAATCATCCCGGGTGAGCAGGATGTTCGCCGGCTTGATGTCGCGATGGGTGATTCCGCCGGCGTGTGCGGCGTCCAAGGCGGCGGCCACCTGTTCGATCACCGCCACCGCTCGCGCCGGGGCCAGCGGGCCGGAGCGCTGCAACTCCATGCCGAGGTCGTTGCCGTCGATCAGCCGCATCTCGACGAACATCTGTCCGTCGATCTCGCCGTAGTCGTGGATGGGCACCACATGCGGCTCGGTCAGTCGGCCCGCCGCGTCGGCCTCACGCTGCATCCGGCTTCGGAACGCCGGATTGTTCGACAGCACGGGGGCGATCAGCTTCAGTGCAACCGATCGGTGCTTGCGGGTGTCTTCGGCCTCATAGACCTCACCCATACCGCCTCGCCCCAGCAGCCGGAGCAACCGGTATGGACCGAATTGGGAACCCACCTGCGAAGCCAGCCCGCTGTTGTTCACGACGCTCCATTCACCGGTCACGATCGACATCAAGCAATCAACTGTTGCGTGAACAGAAGATTAATCAAAGGTTACCAGTGAAAATGGAACTCCGCAGATCTAGAAGATCAGGAAATAGCGTCGACCGCCGTCTTCAATTTCGACGTGAATTCCGGCGGCAGCGGAATATAGCCGTACTGGTCCAGGTCCTGCTGTCCGTCGCCGATCGCCGCTTGCATAAACGCCTTGACCGCTTGCGCCGTCGCCGAGTCGGGGTATTGCGAGCAGACGATCTCGTAAGTCACCAAGACGATCGGGTAGGCACCCGCCACGGTCGGTTTGTAAAACGAGGAGGTGTCCACCACCAGATCGTTTCCGGCACCGCTGAACTTGGCTCCGGCGATGGTCTTATCCACCGAGTCGACGGAGATGGTCACCGGTTGCGGGCCCGCCGACGTGACGATCTGGGCCATGTTGAGCTCGCGCCCCACCGCATAGGACCACTCGTTGTAGGTGATCGACCCCTCGGTGGTTCGCAACAGCGCCGAGGTGCCGTCGTTGCCGGCGGCCCCGACACCGGTACCGCCGTTGAAGGTCTTGCCCACACCGCGGCCCCAGGAACCGTCGGAGGCGACGTCGAGGTACTTCTGGAAGTTGTCGGTGGTTCCGGAGTCGTCGCTGCGGAACACCACGTGGATGGGCTCGGCGGGCAACGCCGCGTCCTTGTTGAGAGCTTTCAGCGCGGGGTCATCCCACTTGGTGATGGTGCCGTTGAAAATCTTGGCCAACGTGGGACCGTCCAGGTCGAGTTCGTTGACGCCGCCGATGTTGTAGGTCACGGCAATCGGGCCGAATACCGTCGGCAGGTGCCAGGGCGTCGAGCCGCACCGCGCCGCCACCCGCTGCGGCTCACCGTTCGACGGGTCAAGCGGCGAGTCGGATCCGGCCAATTCGGTTTGCCCACTGGAGAATTCAGCGATGCCGTTGCCGGACCCGTTGGCCCGGTAGTCCAGGGTGTAGTCCGGGCAGGCCCGAATGTAGGCGTAGACGAACTGTTCGATCGCGTGCGCCTGGGCCGTCGAACCGCTCGCGGTCAGCTTCTGCTTGCCGCCGCACTGCACCGCTGAGGAGCCCGACCCTGACGCCGACGACGATTGGCCCCCACCGCAGGCCACGACCATCAGCAGTACGGCCGCAAGGAGACTCGAGGCGATACCGAGTCGGTTGATCGTCAACGGCGCTCCTTCGGCGGTCAGCGTGAAAACCACACGGTAGCCGAATCCGGTAATAAGTCAGCCAAAGCGGCCCGAGATGTAGTCCTCGGTTTCCTTAAGTCTCGGATTAGAGAAGATCTTCTCGGTGCCGTCGATCTCGACCAACCGGCCGGGTTTGCCGACGGCCTCCAGGTTGAAGAACGCCGTCTGGTCGCTCACCCGCGCGGCCTGCTGCATGTTGTGGGTGACAATGACGATGGTGTAGTCCTGCTTGAGCTGGGAGATCAGCTCCTCGATGGCCATCGTCGAGATGGGATCCAACGCCGAGCAGGGCTCATCCATCAACAGCACGTCGGGTTGCACCGCAATCGCCCGCGCGATGCACAGCCGCTGTTGCTGACCACCCGACAGCCCGCCACCGGGCTTGTCCAGCCGGTCCTTGACCTCATTCCACAGGTTCGCCCCGCGCAGCGACTGTTCGACGGTCTCGTCGAGCAACTTGCGATTGCGCACACCTTGCAGGGTCAGGCCGGCGACCACGTTGTCGCGGATCGACATGGTGGGAAACGGGTTTGGGCGCTGAAACACCATCCCGATCGCCTTACGCACCCCCACCGGGTCGATGCCGGGTTGGTAGATGTCCTCGCCGTCCAGCAGCACCGAGCCCTCGACCCGCGCTCCCTGGATGACCTCGTGCATCCGGTTGAGGGTGCGCAGCACCGTCGACTTGCCGCAGCCCGAGGGACCGATGAACGCGGTGACACTGCGTGGTGGTACCGACAACGTCACGTCGGCCACCGCGTGAAACGACCCGTAATAGATGTTGACGTCGCTCAGGTCCAACCTTTTGGCCACTGGCAGCCTTCTCCTCACTCGACTCAACCTGTCCCGGCCTGAATGTTCGACGGCCCAGACCTTCTTGGAGCAACGATCTGGGCGCCAGCCTAGCCACGATCTTGAGTCCTGCAATGTGGAGGGACGCACTGGCTCTGCCAAAGTACGCCGCGAAGCGTGGCGCAGGACCTTCGGGCGATATCCGAAATACGCTACGCCCCAGGCGGTTAAGCTGCCCAGCGTGACGCTTGCGCTCGCCTAGCCGAAGCGGCCGGAGATGTAGTCCTCGGTTTCCTTGAAGCTCGGGTTGGAGAAGATCTTCTCGGTGCCGTCGATCTCGACCAACCGGCCGGGCTTGCCAGCCTCAACCAGGTTGAAGAACGCCGTCTGATCGCTCACCCGCGCCGCCTGCTGCATGTTGTGGGTGACAATGACGATGGTGTAGTCCTGCTTGAGCTGGGAGATCAGCTCCTCAATGGCCATCGTCGAGATGGGATCCAACGCCGAGCAGGGCTCATCCATCAACAGCACGTCGGGTTGCACCGCAATCGCCCGCGCGATGCACAGCCGCTGCTGCTGACCACCCGACAGCCCGCCACCGGGCTTGTCCAGCCGGTCCTTGACCTCATTCCACAGGTTCGCCCCGCGCAGGGAGAACTCCGCGGTTTCGTCGAGCTTTTGGCGGTTGCGGATTCCCTGCAGCTTGAGCCCCGCCACCACGTTGTCGCGAATTGACATGGTGGGGAAGGGATTCGGTCGCTGAAACACCATTCCGACGGCTTGACGGACTCCCACCGGGTCGATTCCCGGACGGTAGATGTTCTCGCCGTCGAGCAGCACCGAACCCTCGATTCGGGCCCCCGGGGTGGTCTCGTGCATCCGGTTGAGCGTGCGCAGCACCGTCGACTTGCCACAGCCCGATGGACCGATGAACGCGGTGACGCTGCGTGGTGGTACCGACAGCGACACGTCGGCCACCGCGTGAAACGACCCGTAATAGATGTTGAGGTCGGTGAGGTCCAACCTTTTAGCCACCGTGCAGCTCTCCTTGTTCGCCCACCGCTACGCGCTGGTTGTCGAGACAGATCTAGAACTTCTTGGGAGCGAAGATGCGTGCCCCGAACCTGGCCGCGACATTGAGTATCGCGATCAGCAGGATGAGCGTCAGCGCGGCGCCCCAGAGACGATCCGTGGGAACCGCGCTGGCGCCCGCCCCCGCCGAGGTCTGGTCATACATCATTCCCGGCAGCGACCCCATGAAGCCGTGGAACATATCGAAATTCATGGCCTGCGAATAGCCGACCAGGATCAACAGCGGCGCGGTCTCACCCATCACCCGGGCCAGCGCCAACAGGATTCCGGTGACGATGCCCGACAACGCGGTCGGAATCACGATGCTGGTGATGGTCTTCCACTTCGGTGCGCCCAACGCGTAGCTGGCTTCGCGCAGGTCCATCGGAATGATCCGCAGCATCTCCTCGGTCGCGCGCACGATCACCGGCACCATCAGCAGCACCAACGACAGCGACACCGCGAACCCGGATCGGTGAAATCCCAAGGTGGCCACCCACAGCGCGTAGATGAACAGCGCTGCGACGATCGACGGCACTCCGGTCAGGATGTCGACCGAGAAGGTTGCGAGCTTGCCCAGTCGGGTGCCGGCACCGTATTCGACGAGATAGATCGCGACGAAGATCCCGACCGGGATCGAGATGGCCGCGCACAGCAGTCCTTGCAGTAGCGTCCCGACGATCGCATGGTAAGCGCCGCCGCCGGCCACGAATGCCGTCATACCGGCCTGCGAGTGCGTCCACCAGGTACTGGTACTGACGACACCGAAACCGAATTTGAACACCGAGTACATCACCCACACCAGGGGCACCAACGCCAAGGCCATCGCGAAGGTGACCAGAAGCGTCGCAATCGAATTGGCCATCCGGCGGCGCACCCCGACCCCGGCGAACGTGCGCAGCTTCACGGGCCGGTCCAGCAACGCGGTCATGAATGCACCTTCTGGGTGATCGCCACGCGCGCCAGCGCGTTGACGATGAGCGTCAGCACGAACAGCACCAACCCGGCTGCGATGTAGGCACCCGCCTTGTACTGATCGTTGAACTCCGATGCGGTGGCGGCGATCTTGGTGGCGAAGGTGGAACCGCCGTCGAACAGCGACCAGTTGAACGCCTTCTGGGTGGAGCGCAGGATGATCAGCAACGCCACCGTCTCACCGAGCGCGCGGCCCAACCCCAGCATCGCGGCGCTGATGTAGCCGGACCGGCCGAACGGCAACACCACCATCTTGATGACTTCCCAGCGGGTGGCGCCCAGCGCCAGCGCGGCCTCGACCTGGCCGCGGGGCGTCTGGGCCAGCACCTCGCGGGTGACCGCGGTGATGATCGGCAGGATCATCACCGCCAGCACGATTCCGCCGATGAAGATGGTGCCGCCGCCCGCCACCGACGCGTTGCCGTCGGCGAACAGGAAGATTCCACCGAGATGTTCGTTGAGCCATAGCGCGGTGCCGCGTAACTGGGGGGCCAGCACGTACAGGCCCCACGCCCCGTAGATGATCGACGGCACGGCGGCAAGGAGTTCGACCATGTAGCCCAGGAGCCCCACCAGTCGTCGGGGCGCGTATTCGGCGAGATAGACCGCGACGCCCAGAGCGACCGGCATGGCCAGCACGAGCGCGAACACCGAGACGAACACCGTCACCTGCAACATCTCCGCGATGCCGAAGTGCATGGCGGAGGTGTTGGTGGTGACCCAACTGCCGCCGTAGGTGAAGAAATTCTCCCGGTTGCGCTGCAACGCCGGTATCGCCCGCAGCAGTAGGAAGCCCCCGACCGCGCTGATCAGCACGATGATCAGCACCCCGGAGCCTTCTGCCACCAGGCGGAACAGCCGATCTTGCAGGCGACTTCCGGTGGAACGCACCGCCGTCCGGATCACCGACGGCTTCGATGCAGGCGCGGACACAGACGAGTCGGCGATGCTTGACACCCCCTCATCGCTTGCGGCACGGCGGCTACTGGATCGCGTCGATGGCGGCACTGAGGCGCCGTTTCAACTGGTCCGGCAACCGAACGTAACCGGCGGACGACAATTCGTCCTGGCCGCTGGTGGAGGCCGTCCTGAGGAAGGACTTCACGGCCGCCGAGGTGTCGGGGTCGTAGCCTTTGGAGCAGACGATCTCATAGGTCACCAAGACTAGCGGGTAGGCAGCGGCCTGCTTGGTGCCGTAGAGCGACCTCAGGTCCAGCCGCATGTCGTTGCTGTCCTCGGAGACGAATCCGGCCGACTGGATCGCCACACCGGCCGATTCGTCGGTCGCGGCGACCACCCCGGAGCCCGAGTCGATCATCGCCGACCGGAGGTTGGCCTGGTCGGCGAAGCCCTTCTCGACGTAGCCGATGGCACCCGGCGTGCTCTGCACCGCCTGTACCACCCCGGCCGACTTCTGCGCACCCTCGCCGACACCGCCCTGGAATTCGCTGCCTTCGCCCTTGGTCCAGGTCTGCGGCGCCGCGGCGCTGAGGTACTTCTGGAAGTTGTCGGTGGTGCCCGACGAGTCCGAGCGGTAGATCGGCGTGATGGCGATCGCCGGCAGTTCCACGCCCGGGTTGAGGGCGACCAGCGCGGGGTCGTTCCAGCTGGTGATGGCACCGCTGAAGATCCGGGCCAGCACGTCACCGTTGAGGACCAGGTTCTCCACCCCGTCGAGGTGGTAGGCCATGCTGACCGGCCCGAACACCAGCGGCAGATGCCATGCCGGGTTCTGGCCGCACCGGTCGGCCGCCTCGGCGACCTGGGCTTCGCCCAGCGGCGAGTCCGAACCGGCGAAGTCGACGTGCCCGGCGATGAACTGTTCGCGGCCCGCGCCCGACCCGGTCGGGTTGTAGGACAGGTTCTTGCCCGAGCACTGCTTGCCCCACACCTGGTTGAACACTGCGATCGCGTTCTGCTGAGCAGTCGATCCCTCGGCGGTCAGCGTGTTCTTACCGGCGCACTCGGCGGAGTCGGCTTTGCCCGCGGTGGTGCCGGTCCCCGCCGGGCTTGCGGTGTTGTCATCGCTGCCGCAGCCACTGAGCGCCAGACCGGTCATCGCGGCCGCCACCAGCGCAAGACCCGCCTTTGTGCGTTTCATCAGTTCTCGCTTTCTCGCTTCCGGTTCAAATCTCTCCGGGAACGTATGCGGCACTTATGGATGGCAACCACATGGCAGATGAACGGGCGGTGAATAGATTTCGGCGCCGCCTCAAGGCTGATCCGCTGCGGCGTAAGCGGTGTCGACACTGTGCACCACAAAACCCAACTGCTGGTAGGTGCGCAACGCCGCTGTGTTGTCGGCCTCGACGTAGAGCAGCACAGTCGGCGAGTCGACATCGGCGAGCCGGTCCGCCAGATAGGCCAGGCCTACCTCGGTGAGCACCCGGCCCAGACCGCGGCCCTGAGCGGCCGGATCGACTCCCACGACGTAGACCTCGCCGGCGCGTTCGGCGCCGGGTTTGCCGGCGTGGATCTTGGTCCAGTGAAACCCCAACAGCTCGGGCCCGTCGAACGCCAGGAACAGCCCGGCCGGATCGAACCACGCCTCGGCTCGCCGCTGCGCCAAATCCTCCGCCGTCCAGCCGCCCTGCTCCGGATGCCAGGAGAACGCGGCATTGTTGACCCGCAGCAACTCGGCGTCGTCGGCGGGACCCGCGTAGGTACGGATCGACACCCCCGGCGGGATCGTCGGCTGCGGCAGTCCGCGCAGCGAGCGGCGCATCTGCAGCAACTCGCGGACCGTGGCCAGGCCCAGCGCCGCGGCAGTGGACTGGGCGGCGGGCAGCGTGCCATGCGCCCAGAACCGGGTGCGGCCGTCGGTTCTGGCCAGTGCGGCGCGGGCCATCGCCGCCCCGATACCGCGCCGGCGGGCGTGCGGCGCCACCACCAGCTCCGCCATCGGCGCGGCGTCCGCCGAGCCGGCGGTCAGGTTCAAGTACCCCAGCACCGTTGCGCCGTCACCGGCGACCAAGTGTTCGGTGCGGGACGCGGCGAGCTCCCGCAGTACCTGCTCACCTACCGGGGCGACGCCGTCGTGGTCGCCGGCGGCAGCGATCAGCTCGCGGATCTGCCGCTGCTCCTCATCGGTCAGTGCGGCGTGCCATTGCGGGGCGGTCACTGACTGGTCAGGGGCTCGGGCGCACCGCCGTCGGCGCCGTCGAGGTCCTCCACCGATTCGTCGTCCCCGTCGTCCCCCTCGTCGTCGGAGGCGGCCGAGGAATGACCCCGCACCGGCCGGACGGCCTTGTAGCCGACGTTGCGGACCGTGCCGATCAACGACTCGTATTCCGGCCCCAGCTTGGCGCGCAACCGCCGGACGTGCACGTCGACCGTGCGAGTACCACCGAAGAAGTCGTAGCCCCAGACCTCTTGCAACAACTGCGCCCGGGTGAACACCCGGCCGACATGTTGGGTGAGGTACTTCAGCAGCTCGAACTCCTTGTAGGTCAGGTCCAGCGGCCGGCCCCGCAGCCGCGCGGTGTAGGTGCCCTCGTCGATCACCAGCTCGCCGAGCTTGGTCTGGCCCGAGGCCTGCTCGGCGGCCGGCGCGCCGCGGCGACCGGTCAGCAGGCGCAACCGGGCGTCGGTCTCGGCGGGCCCGGTACCCGGAAGCAGAATTTCGTCGATACCCCACTCGGCGTTGACCGCCACCAGTCCGCCCTCGGTCACGATGGCGACCACCGGGACCGACCCCGCGGTGGCACTGAGCAGCCGGCACAGTCCGCGTGCCGCGGCGAGATCGGTGCGCGCGTCGACCAGAACCACCTCGGCCGAACCGGCCTCGAGCAGCGCAGAAACCTCTGGCGCCGCTGTCCGCACGGTGTGTGCAAGCAGGGACAGCGACGGCAGCACCCCGTCGGGGTGCAGGTCAGCGGTCAACAGCAGTAGCTCCAACGAGGCCCTCCAGCGTCCCAGGTGATCTAACGATAGCGTGCGACCTGCCAGAATGACCGAGTGCGCAGGGTGCTTATCGGTATGTCGGCCGCGTTAGCGGCCCTGGTCGTGGTTGCCGTCGGGGTCGATTTCGGCGTCAGCGTCTACGCCGAGTACCAATTGTCCCGGGCGGTACGCCGCGCCACCGACCTCCGCGCGGACCCATTCGTGGCCATCCTGGGCTTCCCGTTCCTGCCGCAGGCACGCCGCGATCACTACGACGAGGTGGAGATCAAGGCCCCCGCCGTCGAGCAGCCGATGATCGGCAAGTCGATGCTGGAGGCCACCATGCACTCGGTCGACCTGACCGAAGCCACGTGGCGGTTCCGGCCGGACGCCCCGATCCCGGTGGCCAGGTTGGAGAGCCGGATTATCATCGGCTCTGTGCATTTGGGCCGCTACCTGGGCATCCGCGACCTGATGGTGGAAGCCCCGCCGGCCGAGACCAATGACAACACTGGCGGCACCACCGAATCCGGAATCTCCAGTAGCCACGGACTGGTATTCACCGGCACCCCAGCGGGTTTCGGCAAACGGGTGAGTGTGGCGGTGGACCTGTCGATCGCCGGGCCGGACCACAGCACGTTGGTCATCACCCCGACCGGCATCCTCACCGGCCCGGACACCGCCGACCAGGATGTGCCCGACGCGCAGCGCGCCGCGGTGCTCACCGCATTCCGCGGCAGCCTGCCCCAGCAGCGGCTGCCGTTCGGGTTGGTCCCGACCAGTCAGGGCGCCCGCGGCTCCGATGTGATCATCGAGGGCATCGCCGACGACATGACGGTCACCTTGCCGGAGTTCCGCCAGCGATGAGCATCGTTGCGATCGTCGCCGCCCTGGTGTTCGCCGGTGCGATCGGCTGGTGGCTGAACCGACGGGCCGGAGTGTTGCGCGAGCTGCCCGACTCCCGGACCGGCGACGACGCCACCGCCGATTCCGATGCCGCCTTTCTGGGGCTGGAACCCGGGCGCCCGGCGGTGGTGCACTTCTCCGCGCCGTGGTGCGGACCGTGCGCCGGCGTGCGCCGGGTGGTGGAAAAGGTCTGTGACGACCTCGGGGGCCCGGAGAAGGTGGCTCATCACGAAGTCGACATCGATGCCAACCCCGATGCCGCCCGCAGGTTCTCGGTGCTGTCGCTGCCGACCACAGTGATCTTCGACACCGACGGGCGCCAGCGGTACCGCATCGCCGGTGTCCCCACATCGGCGGACCTGCGTTCCGCACTGGAACCTCTGTTGGCCTGACCGGCCCTGCGTTGGGTACGCTGTACGTCGTGTTCGCCCGCACTGAGCTTGTGCTCACCAAGCGCCGCACAGTCGACCTGTGCCGCACCGCGGGCTGCTGCTGTTGTCGTTGTCGCTGAGACGCGCGTTTTCGCGTCGCTATCGGAGCCGCCCGGGAAGCCGTGGCATGTCTCCACCAGCCACTCGCCACGACAACCAGGAGCATTCATGTCGAACACCGACACCGGCACCACCCAAATACAACAGGTAGACGTCCGGGGTCCCCGGTTCGCGGCCTGGATCACCACCGCCGTACTGGTGGCCGTCCTACTCATCTCCGCACTCAGCCCGCTGGGTGCGGCCACCCTGCTGGCCGCCCAAGCCGTTGTGTTCGCGGTCGGTGCGGCATGGGGCCCCCGCCGCCACCCCTACGGACGGCTGTTCGCCCGGCTGGTGGCGCCGCGGCTGGGGCCGGTCACCGAACGTGAGCCGGTGGCGCCGCTGCGCTTCGCCCAGCTCGTCGGCCTGGCGTTTGCCGTGATCGGCGTCGCCGGCTTCGCCTTCGCCCCGGCGCTCGGCCTGATCGCGACGGCGTTTGCGCTGGCGGCGGCCTTCCTCAACGCCGCCTTCGGCATCTGCCTGGGCTGCCAGCTCTACCCACTCGTCGTACGCCTGCGGCCGACCACGGCGTGACCACAGCATTTCCCCTGGAAGTAACCGGAAAGGATTCCCACCATGGCACGCTCGGACGTCCTGGTCTCCACCGACTGGGCTGAGAGCAATCTCGACGCGCCCAACACCGTCTTCATCGAAGTCGACGAAGACACCAGCGTTTACGACATCAACCACATTCCGGGTGCGATCCGGCTGGACTGGCGCAAGGACCTGCAGGACCCGGTACGGCGCGACGTCATCGACGAGGCCGCGTTTTCCAAGCTGCTCTCCGAACGCGGCGTCGCCAATGACGACACCGTGATCCTCTACGGCGGCAACAACAACTGGTTCGCCGCCTTCGCGTACTGGTACTTCAAGCTCTACGGGCACGAATCCGTCAAGCTGCTCGACGGCGGCCGCAAGAAGTGGGAGCTCGACGGGCGCCCGCTGTCTTCCGAAACCGTCAGCCGGCCGGCCACGTCGTACAGCGCCAAGCCGCTGGACGAGTCGCTGCGGGCCCGCCGCGACGAGGTAATCGCAGCGATCAACACCAAGAACCTCGTCGACGTGCGCTCGCCCGAGGAGTTCTCCGGCAAGATCCTGGCCCCGGCGCACCTGCCTCAGGAGCAGAGCCAGCAGCGCGGCCACGTCCCGAGCGCGATCAACGTGCCGTGGAGCCGTGCCGCCAACGAGGACGGCACCTTCAAGTCCGACGAGGAGCTGGCCAAGCTCTACGCCGACGCCGGCCTGGATGGTCACAAGGAGACCATCGCCTATTGCCGTATCGGTGAGCGCTCGTCGCACACCTGGTTCGTGCTGCGTGAGCTGCTCGGACATCGCAACGTCAAGAACTACGACGGTAGTTGGATGGAATACGGCTCCCTGGTGGGCGCCCCGATCGAATTGGGAAGCTGATATGTGCTCTGGACCCAAGCAAGGACTCGCACTGCCGGCCAACGTCGACCTGGAGAAGGAGACCGTGATCACCGGTCGCGTGGTGGACAGCTCCGGTGCGTCCGTCGGCGGCGCGTTCGTGCGGCTGCTGGACTCCTCGGACGAGTTCACCGCTGAGGTCGTCGCCTCGGCCACCGGTGACTTCCGGTTCTTCGCCGCTCCAGGCGCCTGGAGGGTGCGCGCCCTGTCCTCGGCCGGTAACGGTGACGCCGTGGTGACCCCCTCCGGGGCGGGCATCCACGAGGTCGACATCAAAGTCGCCTGACGACTCGCGATAGACTCCCTCCCGTGGTGTTGTTCTTCGAGTTGATGCTGGTGGCGGCGACTGGCCTGATCACCTGGTTCGCGCTGTACACGCTGTATCGGCTGATCACCGACGAGATGTGAGTGCCTCCGACGGGGGCGCGCCGGGTGACGGTGAGCGCCAGGTCGACCGGGGTTCCGGCGACCGCGCGGTAGCCGCCGCCGCTGAGCGTGCCAAGCAGACCGCGGCACGCAACATCCCGGTCTTCGATGACCTGCCGTTCAGCGATACCGCCAACCTGCGCGAGGGCGCGAACCTGCACGACGCCCTGTTGGCGCTGCTGCCCTTGGTCGGGGTGTGGCGTGGTGAGGGTGTCGGCCACGGGGCGCACGGCGACTACCGGTTCGGTCAGCAGATCGTGGTGTCCCACGACGGCGGCGACTACCTGAACTGGGAAGCGCGGTCCTGGCGGATGGCCGACGACGACGAAGCATGCGAACCGGCCCTGCGCGAGACCGGCTTCTGGCGGTTCGTGAACGATCCGGACGACCCCGACGAGTCCCAGGCCATCGAACTGCTGCTGGCGCACTCCACCGGCTACGTGGAGCTGTTCTATGGCCGCCCGCACGGCCCGGCCTCCTGGGAGCTGGTCACCGATGCGCTGGCGCGCAGCAAATCGGGGGCACTGATCGGCGGGGCCAAGCGGCTGTACGGAATCGTCGAGGACGGCGACCTGGCCTACGTCGAGGAGCGGGTGAACGCCGACGGCGAGCTGGTGCCGCACCTGTCGGCCCGGTTGTCCCGCTTCGTGGGCTGATCCTTTGCGTTGACTCCGCGCTGAGGGCGGGCGCTTCTCGCACTCTTGCGCCGTGGCCGCAGAGTCAACGCCGTCAGTGGCCGATCGCGGTGTCGACCAGTCCGGCGAATTCCTCCTCGGGCACCCGCGGGTGCAGTGCTCGGCCGTCCAAGGTGTGCACCCGCGCCGCCAGAGTGATGCTGGAGACCAGCCAAATATCCTGCGCCGCAGCCAGGTCCGCTGGCCGCAACGGGGTGTACTCGCATTGGTATCCCGCGCCGCGGGCCACCTCGAACAGCGCCTCCTGGGTGGTGCCGCGCAGGATCGGGTGGGACAACGGCGGGGTGATGAGCCGTCCGGGTTCCACCAGCACCACCGTGGAGCGCGGCCCCTCCAAGACGAAGCCGTCAGAGCTGATGAAGATGACGTCGTCGGCGCCCTGTTTCGCGGCGTACCGCAGCGCCGCCATGTTCACCGCGTAGGACAGCGTCTTGGCGCCGGCCAGCAGCCACGGCATCTCCAGCCCCTGCGTCGACAGACCACGGTCCAAGGTCACCACAGCCACGCCCTCACGGCGCGCGTCCGCGATACGTTCCGGCAGTGGAGTCAGCATCACGTATGCGGTTGGTGCCGAGCCGTTTTCCCGACCCCGGCTGTAGATCATCCGCAGCGCGCCCTCGCCCGTCCCGGCCCACTGCCGCACCGCCTCGTCGACGGCGCGGCGCCAGTCGTCGAGGTTCGGAGCGGGCAGGTCCATCAGCTCGGCGGATCGCGCCAGTCGCCGCAGGTGGGCGTCGAGCAGGCAGGCGGCGCCGTCGCGCACCAGCAGCGTCTCGAAGACCCCGTCGCCGCGCAGCGCGGCCAGGTCGTCGGCGTGCAGCAGCGGGGAGTCGGCCGCAGCGAGCCCGCCGCCCACGGTGACGATCGTCATGACGCTGTCTTCCACATCGGCCTCGGCTGCCATGGACCGTGAGCGTAGCGGCTCCGTAGAGTTGACACGTGTCCGCCGTCCCCGCACCCGATTCCGGCCCCGACGCGGGCGCCATCTGGCACTACGGCGACCCGTTCGGTGAGCAGCGCAGCGCCGAAACCGCCGCCGTGCTGGTGGATCGCTCCCACCGGGCGGTGCTCTCGCTGAGCGGCGCGGACCGCAAGACGTGGCTGCACAGTCTGTCCACGCAGCACGTCGCCGATCTTCCCGACGGCGCCAGCACCGAGAACCTGACCTTGGACGCCAAGGGGCACATCCAGAATCACTGGATCCAGACCGATCGCAGCGAGCGGACCTACCTCGACACCGAGCCGTGGCGGGGCGCGCCCTTGGCCGAACACCTGCGCAAGATGGTGTTCTGGGCGGACGTCACCGTCACCGAGCCGGTCGATCTCGCGGTGCTGTCGCTGCTGGGTCCCGACCGGGATGCCCCGGCCGTCCTCGACGCGCTGGGGCTGGCCGCACCGCCCGGGGCTACCGCGGTACCGCTTCCGGATTCCGAGGGTTTCGTTCGACGAACACCCGGCCACGACACACTGGAACTGCTGGTACCGCGCGCCGACAAGAGCGGGTGGCAGCGTCGGCTGACCCAGGCGGGGGTGCGCCCCGCCGGAATATGGGCCTACGAAGCCGCCCGGGTGGCAGCGCGGCGCCCGCGGCTGGGCGTGGACACCGACGAGCGCAGCATTCCGCACGAGCTGAACTGGATCGGCGGGCCCGGCGTCGGCGCGGTGCACCTGGACAAGGGCTGCTACAGCGGGCAGGAGACCGTCGCCCGGGTGCACAACCTGGGCAAACCGCCCCGGATGCTGGTGCTGCTGCACCTGGATGGATCGGTGGACCGGCCCGCGACCGGAGATCCGGTCACCTCGGGTGGGCGCCCGGTGGGCCGGCTGGGCACGGTGGTGGACCATTTCGAACTGGGTCCGATCGCGCTGGCGCTGCTCAAACGCGGACTTCCAGCCGACACTCCGCTGCTGACCGGCGCCGAGTCCGAGGTCAGTGCGGTGATCGACCCGGAATCCATGCCGCCGCCGGATGTGCGGGGCGCGGGGCGGCTCGCCGTTGACCGGCTACGGGGCCGGCTTTGATCGTGGTCACACCGGCACAGGCCAGGTCGGCAGCTCCCCGATCGGCACGGTAAGCTGTCGGCAGGACAATAAACACATTCAGATCGGAGCCGCCTGCTTGTTGGGCCGCTCCGTTATTGCGCGAGGGGGTCCCCCCATGGGCCGCGGCCGGGCTAAGGCGAAGCAGACCAAGGTTGCTCGAGAGCTGAAATACAGCTCACCGTCGACCGATTTCACCCAGCTCCAACGTGAGCTGGCTGGGGCTGAGGTCAACGACTCCGACGGTGACGACTCGTGGAACGGCGACGACGACTGGCGCCGCTGAGCGCCCACGCATGACGCCGGTCCGCATTGGACCTGATCGGCACGGTAGGGCCTAGAACCTCGGGTGCTCCCCGACGAGCCTGGCCCCGTCTCCCGGTTCCGTCTTCTTCCCCGGCTTGGCCACTGTGCCGAGCGGCCAGCAGTCGACGTGGCGGGCGGTCAAGATCGCCAGCGCGCGGTCGGTGTCCTCCGGCGCGACGACGGCAACCATGCCGACCCCCAGGTTGAACGTCTTCTCCATCTCCGCGCGGCTCACCCGTCCGCGCTGGGCGATCATCGCGAACACCGGAGCCGGAGTCCAGGTACCACGGTCCACCTCGGCGATCAGCCCGTCGGGGATGACGCGGGCCAGGTTGCCGGCCAAGCCGCCGCCGGTCACGTGACAGAAGGTGCGCACCTGCGTCTCGGCGGCCAGCGCCAGGCAGTCCTTGGCGTAGATGCGAGTCGGCTCGAGCAGTTCCTCACCCAGAGTGCGGCCGAATTCCTCGACATGGCCGGCCAGATTCATCCGGTCGATGTCCAGCAGCACCGCACGCGCCAGCGAGTAGCCGTTGGAGTGCAGGCCCGACGAGCCCATCGCGATCAGCACGTCACCGGGCCGGACCCGGTCCGGTCCGAGCACGTCGTCGGCCTCCACCACGCCGACGCCGGTCGCGGAGATGTCGTAGTGATCGGGTTCCATCAGGCCGGGGTGCTCGGCGGTCTCCCCGCCCAGCAGCGCGCAGCCGGCCTGCACGCAACCCTCGGCGATCCCGGAGACGATCGCCGCGACCCGCTCCGGCACGGTGCGGCCGACGGCGATGTAGTCCTGCAGGAACAGCGGCTCGGCGCCACACACCACCAGGTCGTCGACGACCATAGCGACCAGATCGATGCCGACGGTGTCGTGTTTGTCCAACGCCTGGGCGATCGCCAGCTTGGTGCCCACGCCGTCGGTGGAGGACGCCAACAGCGGCTCACGGTAATCATTGCGCAGAGCGAACAGGCCGGCGAAGCCGCCGAGCCCACCCCGCACCTCGGGCCTGGTGGCCTTGGCGGCCAACGGTTTGAACAACTCGACGGCCCGGTCACCGGCGTCGATGTCCACTCCTGCCGATGCGTAGGTAACGCCCTGGGAGCTTGATTCTGCTGAGGTCATCGCGCTAAAGGCTACCGGTCGCCGACTGTGGACGGTATCGCGCTCGACTTTGCGGTCTCAGAGCCGGTTGTGGCGCACCTGGTTGAACGGCACGCCGCGGTCGGCGGCGTACTCCCGGGGCAGGCCCAGAACCCGTTCGGCGATGACATTGCGCGCCATCTCGTCGCTGCCGCCACCCAGCCCCACGGTCTGTCGCGACAGATACCGGCGGCCCGCCCTGAGCAGGTGCGCCTCGTCGTCCACCACGGCCAACGGCCCGGCGACCGCCATGGCGGTGTCAACCTCCAGGTAGGTGACATCGGAGTGGAACAGCCGGATGATCGAGGCCGCGGCGGGCGGAAGTGCACCGCTGCGCATGCCGCGGCCGGCGTAGTCGATGAGCGTGTCGCGCACCATGCGCCGGGCCAGCACCCGACCGATCTGGTCCTGGGTCAGCGGGTCGTCCGCGGCGCCGGCGTCGTGCGCCAGGGTCAGGAAGTCGCCGGCGGCCATCTCGGTGCGTTCGGGGCCTCGCCCGCTGGCGAACTCCGAACCCTGCCCCACCGCCCGACGCTCGTGGTAGAGCAGCCGCGAAGCGACGTCCCAACCCTTGTTCACCTCACCGACGACCGCGTCTGCCCCCAGCCGCAACCCGTCGAAGAACTCCTCGCAGAACTCGTTGGAGCCGTCGACCTGCTCGATGCGGCGCAGGGTGACGCCGGGTGCGTCGATCGGCACCAGGAACATCGTCAGCCCGTCGTGCTTGGGCACCGTCGAATCGGTGCGGGCCAGCAGCAGCCCGAAGTCGGCGGCGAACGCACTGGTGCTCCACGTCTTGGCCCCGCTGACCAACCAGTCGTCGCCGTCCGGCTCGGCGCGGGTGATCAGGCCGGCCAGGTCGGACCCGCCGCTGGGCTCCGAGAGCAGCTGCACCAGCACCTCGTCGCCGCGCAGCGCGGCGCTGATGTGGCGACGTTTCTGCTCCGCACTGCCGGTGTCGAGCAGCGTGGCGCAGCAGATCGTGAAGGTCGGGACGTTGAGGATCAGCGGCATCTCGTAGCCGGCGGACTCGGCGTCGAAGGCCTTCTGGTAGCTGATGTCCAGACCGAGACCGCCGTATTCGCGCGGGAAGCAGATCCCGGCGAAGCCGCCGTCGTACAGCCGCCGCTGCAGTTCGCGTGCGCGTTGCCAGGCGGCGTCGTCGTCGCGCCCGTTGCGAGGCGGGTGCCGCGGGTCCAGGCGCGGCATGTTGGCGGCCAACCAGTCACGTGCCGACGCGGCGAAGGCTTCGACGGTGATGTCGGTCATGCGGCCGGCTCCGTGCTGCGGGCGGCCGCATAGATGGCCCGGTGGTGCTCGGCGGGAGTACCGAGCAGGTTCCGGTACAGGGTGGCCCGGCGCAGATACAGGTGCAGGTCGTGTTCCCAGGTGACCCCGATTCCGCCGTGCAGTTGCACGCACTCCTGAATCAGCCGACCGGCGTGTTCGCCGAGATAGGACTTGGCGGCCCCGGCCCACATCGCCGCGTCGGGATCACGCGCGGCCACCTTGTCCACGGCGCCGGCGGTGATCGCGCGGCAGGCATGCAGCCACATGGTCATGTCGGCGAGCCGGTGTTTGATCGCCTGGTAGGACGCCAGCGGCCGACCGAAGCTGTACCGGTCGCGGGCCCACGCCACGGTCATGGTCATGACGGCGTCCAGGATCCCGACGGTTTCGGCGCACACCAGCACGATCCCGACCTGAGTCTGCCGGTCGATCAGTGCGGCGGTCTGTGCCGCGGTGCCCACCACCGCGGACGCGTCGATCTCGGTGTCGCTGAACTCGATGCGCGCGTACTGCTTCACCAGATCGATGCCGGGCTGCGGCGCCACCTGCACTCCGGCGCTGTCGGTGCGGACCAGGAACTGGCGCACCGCACCGTCGTCGGTACGCGCACCGATCAGCACCAGGCCCGCACGGTCGGCGGCCTCCACCCGATCTTTGACCCCGTTGAGCCGGTAGCCGCCGACCGTCCTCGTCGCGGTCAGGCCCGGTTGCTGGGGACGAAAGGCCCGGCCGGGTTCGTCGGCGGCCCAGGTCGCCACCATCTCCCCCGCGATCAGCGCGGCGATGCTCTGCGCGTGAATGCCCCGGTTGTCGGCGTCGACAAGACCGGCCAGCACCACGCTCACCGGGTTCAGCGGCCCGGCGGCTACGGTGCGTCCGATCTCCGTGGCGATCGCGGCCAGGTCGCGCAGGCCGCAGCCCGAGACGCTGCCGCCGCCCAGTTCCTCGGGCACCAGCAGGCCGGCCCAACCGAGTTCGGTTGCCTGCCGCCACCATGCGGCGTCATAGGATCCGCCCCGCGCGTGCAGGTCGCGGTAGTCGCTCAGCGCCGCGGTCTTGTCCAGGAATGCGCGCGCCGTAGCGACAAACAGCTCGCTCTCCGTTGACAGCCCGGTCATGTCGTCTCCTCCTGAACCAACGGCGGGGTCACCGGATGGGCTCGTCGCCGAGCACCGTGGTGCGCAGCATCTCGCGGGGAGAATCGGGGTCATAGGGAGCGGCCCGGTGCAACACACCGCGGTTGTCCCAGATGACGGTGTCGCCCACCGACCAGTGGTGACGATAGACCCGGTCGGCCGAGGTGGCACGCTGCAGCAGTTCATCCAGCAGCGCGCGGCCCTCGTCGAGACCCATCCCGACGACATAGTCGGTGGAGGCGCCCAGCACCAGCGATCTGCGGCCGTTGCGGTGCGTCCACACCAGCGGGTGTTCATGGGTGGGCCGGGCCCGCCAGCGGGCCAGCTCGTCCGGCGACGGATCGGGGGTGACGCGGCGCTGGGACGCCTCCAGCGAGTGCACCACGCGAAGCCCACGAAAGCGTTCCTTCTCGTCGTCGGTGAGCAGGTCGTAGGCGGCGTACGAGCTGGCGAATTCGGTTTCCCCGCCCCGCTCGGCGACCTGCACCGCCGAGAGCACGGTGGCCTTCTGCGGGTATTCGTCGCCGGTTGGTGTGCACCCGTCGATGTGCCAGTCGAAGGTGGCGCGCAGGTAACTCGCCGAGGAGTTCTTGGCGTGGTTCAGCGTGACCGGGTAAATGCCCGCGACCTCGTGGTGGCCGTCCGAGGAGTGGTCGACACTGCCGAGGCGCCCACAGAACGCGACCTGGGAGCGGGGGTCGATACCCAAGCCGCGGAAGACCAGAACTCCGTTGGCCTCCAACGCCTCGAGCACCGCAGCACCCAAGCCCTCGTCGGCAGACAGGCGCTCTGGATCGACGCCTGTGACCTCGGCACCGACCGAGGACGTCAGCTTATTGATGGTGAGCAGACTCATCGGTCTGTCCTTTCTGACAAGGGTTTTGGCTCCTGCGACCGCTACGGAACCGGCCAGCCGGTGCGGACCATGACGGCGTCGGCGGCATCGACGGGTGCGGGCTGACCCATGATCTCCACCGCCATGGCCACCATCACCAGCGAATAGATCAGGTGCAGCAGGTTCAGGGCGTCCTCGGGGAGCTCGTCGAGCGGGAACTTGTCGCAGTAGTCGATCGCGTCCTCCAGCCTCGGGAAGAATGCGTCATAGAACTCCCGCAGCTCCGGGATGGTGCTGGCCAGCCGCTGGTTGAAGCGTTCGGTTTCGGTTGGCAAACACCAGGTTTCGGCGAACTTCTCGAGTTCGACGAAGGCGCTCGGCAGCCGCGCGGCGGTCATCGCACCGCTCCCGCACCGACAGGGTCGCGCCGGTAGTCGTCCACCCAGTCGACGACCACCTTGTGCAGGTGGCGGACCAGGATCTCCTGATCGTTGAGCGGAAAGTCCTCGACGACACCGTATTCCAGCGCCGCCTGGGTGCCGCCGAGCATGCCCGCGTCCTGCAGCGCGAACTCTTTGAGCACCACCGAGGCGACCTCGTGCTCGATGCGTTCACGCACGGTGCGCGCCGGATGGAAGTAGGTGTGGGCCTCGAACCGGTGGGTGTTGTGTGAGGTGGGCCAGTACCGGTAGAGCAGGTACCAGCCGCCGTAGATGAGGATCTCGGTGTTGGGGAAGATCTGGAAGTTGCTGATCCCCCACGGCTCGATACCGCCGGGATTCACCCCGGCCGGCAGCTCACCGATGTCGGGCGTTTCCCAGGGACCGACCAGCCCGCTGCGGGTGGCCCGCTCGATCGGGTACATGTATTCCGGGGGCAGCAGCCATCGGCGGCGGCCGGCGGTTGACACCAACCGGTGCGGGCCGTCGAGCTGGAAGTGCCCGCAGGTGAAGCCGGCACCGGGCACCCGCACCTGGGCGGGCACCTGCTGGGAGTGCAGCGCCGGCACGTGGTAGTACTCCTGGAACGCGTCGGCGAAGATCTTCCAGTTGCTGTTGTTGTGGGCCACCCAGTCATAGCGTTCGGTCAGTTTCGCGAATGGGTAGCCATCGAGGCCGGTGATCATCGGGCCCAGGAATTCCCGTAGACCCTGGCGCGGCTCGTCGTCGAGGTTGACGAAGATGAAGCCGTTCCAGTCCTCGCAGTGCACCCCGATCAGGTCGCGGGCGTCGGCGTCGTCGAAGCCCTGGGTTCGGCGGCAGCGTTTGCAGGTGATCGCCTCGCTCTGTCCGGCGGTCTCGCGATCCGGGAAGTCATGCCAGGCCAGCTTGGTCGCGCACCGCGGGCAGACGTTGTGAAACGCCCGGATCCCGCCGTCGGTGTGGAGGAGAAGGATGGAGGCTCGGGCGGCTTCGATTTCCTTGGTGGCATAGCAGCCGTGCTGGGGCAGTTCTTCGACGCGGCCGATGTTGAGCCAGGCGCGTTTGAACACCGCTTCACGTTCCAGCTCGAAGAACTCGGGTGACGTGGAGTCGGCGAACGAAACCGGACCGGTGCCCAGTTCCGGGTAGTGCTCGGTCCAGGAACCCTCCGCAGTCCGCCCGGATCGCGCCGAAAACTGTGCTGTCACAACACCGCTCCTCCGTTGACACCGAGTACCTGGCCGGTGATGAAGCCGGCCTCCTCCGAGCACAGGAATCCGACTGCCGCGGCGATGTCCGCCGCGGTGCCCAGCCGGCCCATGGGGATGTTGGCGGCGATCTGTTCGTTCGACGGCAGATATCCGGCCGCTTGGCCCTGGTGCTGCATGGGTGTCTCGATGCCCGACGGCGGGATGTTGTTGACCGTGATGCCGTGGGCGGCGTACTCGCGAGCCAGCGACTTGGTCAGCGTGATGACCGCCCCTTTGGATGCCGCGTAGTGCGCGGCGAACGGCGATCCGCGCTGCGCGCTGGAGGAGGAGATCATCACGATGCGTCCCCACCCGGCGGCGACCATGTCCGGCAGCGCGGCCTGACAGCAGTGGAACGTCCCGGTCAGGTTGACGTCGATGATCCGCGCCCACGCCTGCGGGGTGATGTCGGCGAAGGCCGAGTAGCCGAAGAGTCCGGCGCTGGTGACCAGCGCGGCGACCGGCCCGAGTTCGCTGCGCACTTTGGCGAAGGCTTCGTCGACGGCGGTTCGATCGGTGACGTCGGCTTCGACACCCAGCGCGGTTACCCCGCGGCCCCGCAGGTCGTCGGCAACCCGCTGCGCGGCTTGACCATTGACGTCCAGAGCAGCGACCCGATAGCCGCGCCGGCCCAGTTCGTGGCAGGTGGCCTCGCCCATGCCCGATCCTCCGCCGGTGACCACAGCGATCCGCTGCGGCACCCCTGCAGTCATGGCATCCCCTTCGGCGTCGATCGGCGAATCGCAACCCTGGACGGCATCGCCGGCAATATTATCAAGTACTTGTCATTGTCCTCAAGTGGTGGATATCCAGCCCTGCGGCCGTCGTCAGGGCAGCTTGATCATTGCGACGTACATCGCCACCGCCGGCCGGTAGAGGTCAATCCCGTCGAGCTCGCTGGCCAGCACGGCGGAGTCGCTGGTGGCGACCAGCACCTGCGCCAGGGTGAGGGCCGGGATCAGCAGGGTTCCCCCGAGCCGTTCGACGCCCTCGACGATGAATTTCGCCAGCTGCTCGACGACCTCGGCCCGCTTGGCGGCGACGCGGGCCCGGGCTTCGGGGTTGCGCAGCAGATACAGCGTGAACTCGTACCCGAGCGCCGCATGCTCGGCTCCGCGGTCCCGGCTCAGTCGTTGCCAGCGCTCGGCGATGTCGTCGAGCTCACGCACCCCCACCTGCGTCGCGTTCGCCATCACCTCGGCGAAGTTCTCGAAGTACCGGCGCCAGTAGCGATCACTGACCGCCAGGAAGAGTTCGTCCTTGGCCGCGAAGTGCTTGTAGATGGCGCCCTTGGTGTAGCCGGCCGCCTGGGCGATGTCATCGAGAGTCGCAGTGGTGAAACCTTTTTCGGCGAAGACTTCCTCGGCGGCGTCCAGCAGCAGCGACCGCGTGCGCTCAAGCCGGCGCTCGCGGGTCCACTGCTCCACCACGGCCCGAATTGTCCCACAGAATCTTCGATACCTATTGGCATCCCAGATACCGATGAGTATATTAGCCGGGGCTGGGCCACCCCGGAAGGAGACCGCGCGATGAGTAGCGGATTGTCGATCCACCAGGCCGGGTCCGTCCCTACCGGGCCGGAGCCCGGCGGCCACGTCGACGGCGGGCCGATCAGGGTGTGGGCGGCGGTCGGCGGAGCACTGCTGACACTGCAGCTGTACGTGTGGGCCCGGTGGATCACCGGGCCCTTTTTCGAGCGCGTCCCCGGCGGGCCGAACGATCCACCGCTGTACATGAAGGTGCCCCTGATGGCCAACGCCATCGTGCTCTGGGTCGGTCTGCCGGTAGCCGTGTGGTGGTTCTTCGTCCGTCCGTGGCGCCGCGAGCGCAGAATCACGTTGGACGGCTTGCTGTTTGTCTCCATGGGCCTGATGTTTTTCCTGGATCCGTTGCTCAACTACTTCAACACCTGGTGCACCTACAACACCTGGCTGTTCAACCGGGGTTCGTGGACATCGCATATCCCCGGCTGGGTATCGCCCGAGGAGCCCGGCCACCAGGTGGCCGAACCCCTGCTGACGAATATCCCGGGATACGCCTACGGCGTTTTGCTGATCACCATCGCCGGGTGCTGGATCATGGGAAAGATCAAGGCGCGCTGGCCCTCCGTCAGCAACCTGCGGCTCATTGCCGTCATCTACGCGATCTCGATCGTGTTCGACTTCGTCATGGAGGGCTTGGTCCTGCTGCCGATCGGTTTCTACACCTACCCGGGCGCCATCCGGTCGGTGTCGATCCATGCCGACACCTACTACCAATGGCCCATTTATGAAGGTCTGATGTGGGGCGCGGTCCAGGCGGCACTGTGTTCGCTGCGTTTCTTCACCGACGACCACGGGCGCACCGTCGTCGAACGAGGTCTCGACCACGTGCGAGGCGGCTTGGCTCGTCAGCAGTTCACCCGGTTCCTGGCGATCTTCGCCGGAGTCAGCGCGTGCTTCTTCGTGCTCTACATGGTTCCTGCGCAATGGATCGCCCTGCACTCCGACCCTTGGCCGGCCGACCATCAGAAGCGGTCGTACTTCACCGGCGGGATCTGCGGCGACGGCACCGATCGGCCCTGCCCGAATCCTGTTCTGCCGCTGCCGACCAACCGATCCGGCTACATCGACGTCGACGGCAGGTTGGTGATGCCCAACGGTGTCGACCTACCGGCCGTGGTGCCCTTTGAGCGCGACGACAACGGAACGTCATGACCGCCAACGCAACCCAGGACGTGTACTACGACCCGTGGGACGTCGCCCTCAACGCCGACCCCTATCCGATGTTCGCACGGCTGCGGGCCGAAGTGCCGCTGTACTACAACGAAGTTCACGACTTCTACGCCGTGAGCCGGTTCGAGGACGTCAATCAGGCCCTGATCGACCACAAGACCTTCAGCTCGGCCCGCGGTGTGGTGTTGGAGATCCTCAAGTCCGGCATCGAGATCCCGCCGGGCATGCTGATCTTCGAGGACCCGCCAATCCATGACATCCACCGCAGCCTGTTGGCCCGAGCTTTCACGCCGCGCAAGATCAATTCACTCGAAGCCGCCATCCGTGATTTCACCGTCCGATGCCTGGACCCGTTGATCGGCGCCGACCGAATCGATTTCGTCACCGACCTCGGCGCGGTGATGCCGCTGCGGGTGGTGGGCATGCTGTTCGGCATTCCGGAGGACTACCAGCGGCGCGTTCAACAAGACGGCGACAAGCATCTGCGCACCCAGCGCGGCGGGCAGTTGACCGACAACCCCGGCGGCGCACTCACCGACGGGGAGGTCTTCGCCGACTTCATCGACTGGCGCATGAACCATCCGGCCGACGACCTGACCACCGAGCTCCTGCAAGTCGAGTTCACTGACGAGACCGGCAGCACGCGGCGCTTACGCCGCGAGGAGTTGCTGATGTTCATGAACGTCGTCGCCGTGGCCGGCGCCGAGACCACCACCCGACTGATCGGCTGGACCGGCAAGTTGCTGTCCCAGCACCCCGATCAACGCCGGCTCCTCGCCGGCGACCGCTCTCTGCTGGGGAATGCTGTTGAGGAGATCCTGCGCTGCGAACCGCCGGCGCTGCAGGCCGCGCGCTACGTCACGCGCGACGTCGAGTTCCACGGCCGGGTGGTCCCAGCCGGGGCCGCCATACTGACCCTGATCGGCGCGGCCAACCGCGATGAGCGCCGGTTCGGAGCGACTGCCGAGTCCTTCGACGTCACCCGGGCACCGGGGCAACACCTCACCTTCGGGGTCGGCGCCCACTACTGCCTTGGCAACGCCCTGGCCCGTCTCGAAGGCCGGATCGCCCTCGATGAAATCCTCAACCGCTTCCCGGACTGGGAGGTCGATCTCGACGCTGCGATCTTCTCGTCCTCCTCAGCCGTCCGCGGTTGGGACAGTATGCCCGCGCGGGTCGGGAGTGTGTGACGTCGTCCTCAGGGCTCCACATGGTCGGCGAACAGGGTGTGGCCGGTGCCCTGCTCCACGACACGAGCCAGCAGACCTCGCAGGGTCTCCTGCTCGTCGGATGTCAATACGCCGAATACCCGGTCGTGGGCGGCGATCGCGTCGGTGACGGCCGCCGAAGTCACCGCGCGCCCCTCATCGGTCAGGTAGGCCCGCAGGATGCGGCCGTGGCGGGGATCCTGCTTGCGTTCGACCAGGCCGCTGCGCTCGAGCGCACTCAACGCAAGTTGCACCCCCTGCGGGGTGATAAGCAGCCGACGGGCCAGTTCGGCGCCGGACAGACCGGGTTCGCCGGCGAGCTGGCGCAACAAACCGATCTGGGCGGTGCTCACGCCGTAAGTGCTGATCGCCTCGTTCACCGTCGTCAGTGAGTAGTAAAAGGCCTGCTTGAGCAGCCACAGGATGTTACCGGTGAGATCCATGCCCTGCTTCCCTATCAACTACTGCGCTTATGGACTCGGCCGTCCTTCATGACAAATCGCACGTCGAGGGTGGTGCTGATGTCCCGGGTCGGGTCACCCGGTACAGCGATGATATCGGCGCGGTAGCCCGGTGCCAGCCGTCCCAGTTCGTGGTCGGCGTCGACAAGTTCAGCGCTGGTGACGGTGGCGGCGCGCAGCGCCTGCACCGGCGTCATGCCACGCTCCACCAGCGCACACAATTCCCTGGCGTTCTGACCGTGCGGGATTGCCGGCGCGTCGGTGCCGCAGGCGATGCGCACGCCGGCCTCGATCGCCCGGGGCAACATGGCTTTGGCCTGCGGGAACACTTCGGCGGCCTTTTTGCGCAGTTCGGGAGCGATTCGGTCGACGGCCAAGGCGTCCGTCAGGTAGGTGGTGGAGACCAGGAAGGTGCCGTGGTCCACCATCATCGCGAGGGTTTCGTCGGTGGCCAGGAAACCGTGTTCGATGCAGTCGATGCCGGCGCGGATGCAGGCCCGGATCGCGGTGTCGCCGATCGCGTGTGCGGCCACCCGCACCCCGGCCCGATGTGCCTCATCGGCGATCGCGGCCAGTTCGGCGTCGGAGTACTGCTGCGCGCCCGGGGCGGTGCTGTGCGACATCACCCCACCCGAGGCCGACACCTTGATCAGCTTGGCGCCGTGCCGGATCTGGTAGCGCACGCAGGCGGTCACGTCCGGCACGCCGTTGGCGATGCCCTCGGCGACCGACAGCGGCATGACGCCGGGCGCGAGCCGTTGGAAGACCGTCGGATCCAGATGGCCGCCGTAAGGCGTGACGGCGTGGCCGGCGGGATAGATCCGCGGACCGGCGTGCCAGCCCTGGTCAATGGCGCGCTGCAGGGCGACGTCGAGCAGGTAGCCACCGGTCTTGACCATCAACCCCAAGTTGCGGACGGTGGTGAACCCGGCTTCCAGCGTGGTCCTGGCGTTGACCGCGGCCCGCAACGTGCGGTACGCGGGATCGTCCTGCACGCCGTGCAGCGGGGTGGGAAGTCCTTCCGGGCTGCCCGGCCCGCCGATCAGCAGGTTGAGTTCCATGTCCATCAGGCCCGGCAGCAACGTGACGTCGCCGAGGTCGATGTCATCGGCCGAAACCGGTAACGGCACATCGGGATTGACGGAGGTGATCCAGTCACCCTCGATCACGAAAACGGCGGGTGAGCGCACCACCCCGGCGTCGATGTCGAGCCAGCGGGCGGCGCGCAGTACCGAGACCTCACTCACTGGGCCGCTCACGGGAAGGGCTCGGAGATGCACTCGATGACCGCGGCCCCGGAGTCCGGAACGCGCGGCTGCTTCCAGGCTTCGGCCGGAAACGCCACCGTGATCATGGAATACAGCAGGTGCATCAGGTTCAACACATCCTCGGGCATATCGTCGAGGCTGAACTTGTCGCAGTAGGCCAGCGCGTCTTCGGCACGGGCCGTGATGGCGTCGTAGAACGCTTGCATGTCGCGCATGGAACTGCTCAGGCGCTTGGCGTACCGCTCCGGCTCAGAGGGCAGGCACCAGTCGGTGAACGGTTCGAGGTCGATGAATTCCTTTGGCAGCATGGCGGACACGGTTCTCACACCTTCGCCGCCGCGCGCTCGTGTTCGGCGATCCACGCGGCGGTCTCGGCGTGGAAGTGCCGGATCAGCACCTCTTGATCGTTGAGCAGGAAGCGGTCCACCACACCGGTGCCGATCATCGTGTGGGTGGCCTCCAACGTACTGGCGTCCTGCAATCCGTACTCCTTGAACGACACCGCCGCCAGTTCTTGGGCGACTCGCTCGCGGGGAGTCCGCGGCTGTGGAAAGTACAGCGTGCCTTCGAAAATGTGCGAGTCGTGCGCGGTGGGCCAGTAGTGATAGGTCAGGTACCAGCCCTGGCCCCAGAACAGGATCGTGAAGTTGGGGAAGATCTGAAACGAATCCAACCCCCACGGATCGCATTTCGCGGGATTGAGGCCGTCGGGCATCGGGCCGATATCCGGCGGGTCCCACGGCCCGAACAACCCGCTCTGGCAGATGTCCTCGATCGGCTTGCGCATCTCGGCCGACATCTCCCAGGCTCGCACCCCCGAGGTGCTCACCAGGCGGTGCGGGCCCTCGATTCGGTAGTGCGGCGCCTCGAAGCCGGCCTGCTCGGCCGCCACCCGAAAGGCCGTCGGCGTCTGATTCCCGTGCAGTACCGGCGCGTGATAGAACTCCTGGAACGCGTCCAGGAAGAGCTTCCAGTTGGAGTTGACCGACGAGCGATATTGCCACCGCGACGTCATACGCCCGAATGGGTAGCCTTCCAAGGCCGTAACCATCGGCCCCAGGAATTCCCGCAGCGACTGCTCGGGGGCGGCGGCGAAGTTGACGAAGATGAATCCTTCCCAGACGTCGCAGTGCACGCCGACCAACCCGTAGCGGCTCTTGTCGAGGTCGAAGAACTCCTCCTCCTGTTGGACGAAGGCCAGGTTGCCGTCCAGGTCGTAGCGCCAGCCGTGGTACTTGCAGGTGAACTGGCGGCAGTTCCCGCTCGTCTCCTCCAACGGCATGGTGTCCCACACCAACTTGTTGCCCCGATGCCGACAGACGTTGTGGTACGCCCTGATCTCGTCAGATCCCGTGCGCACCAAGATGATCGAGGTGTTGACGACCTTCAGTTCCCTGGTGAAGTAGCTGCCCTTTCGCGGAAGCTGTTCTACCCGACCGACGTTCAGCCAGGCACGCCGGAAGATCGCCGCGCGCTCCTTTTCGTAGACCTCCGGGCTGACCGAATCGCGATACGACACCGGTTCGGTACCGAGTTCGGGATAGTGCTGAGTCCAACTGCCCTCGGGCGGCTTGGGAAAACGCGCCACAACCACTCCTGTCCTCACACCGGGTCACGAGTCTCGTTGGCGCCGACGCTATCGAGTGGCCCGATTAGTGTCAAGTAGTTGATACTTGGGGCTGGAAGCCAGTGTCAGCAGTTACGGAATGACGGACTTCGGGTTAGGACTGACTCAGCGCAGCGTCGCTGTCGCTCTCGGCCTTGAGCGCGGTGTTGGTCAACATCTGCTCGATCACGTTCTTGCCCAGGGCACTGTCGTGGGGCAGCTCGATCGGGTAGCTGCCATCGAAGCAGGCGCAACACAGCCGCGATTTGGGCTGCTCGGTGGCCGCGATCATGTCTTCCTGCCCGACGTAGCCGAGGGTGTCGGCGCCGATAGCGCGCCGTACCGCTTCGACCATCTCGGTCTCGTCCTCGACGGCGTTGGCGATCAGCTCGGCCGGCGAGGCGAAGTCGATGCCATAGAAGCACGGCCACTTCACCGGCGGAGACGCGATCCGCACATGCACCTCCACAGCGCCGGCCTCGCGCAGCATCCGCACCAGGGCGCGCTGGGTGTTGCCCCGCACGATCGAGTCGTCGACGACGATCAGCCGCTTGCCGCGGATGATCTCCCGCAGCGGGTTGAGCTTGAGCCGGATGCCGAGCTGACGGATGGTCTGCGAGGGCTGGATGAAGGTTCGCCCGACGTAGGCGTTCTTGGTCAGGCCCTGCCCATAGTCGATGCCGGACTCCTGGGCGTAGCCCACCGCGGCCGGGGTGCCGGACTCCGGCACGCCGATGACCAGGTCGGCCTCGACCGGGTGTTCACGGGCCAGCCGACGACCGATCTCCACCCGGGTGGCGTGCACCGACCGACCGCCGATGGTGGAATCGGGCCGGGCCAGGTAGACGTATTCGAAGACGCACCCCTTCGGGGTGGGGTTGGCGAATCGGGTGGAGCGCACGCCGTCGGCGTCGATCGCCAGCAGCTCCCCGGGCTCGATGTCGCGGACGAACGAGGCACCGACGATGTCGAGCGCGGCCGTCTCAGAGGCCACCACCCAGCCGCGGTCGAGCCGGCCCAGCGACAGTGGCCGCACACCCCATGGGTCGCGGGCCGCGTACAGGGTGTTCTCGTCCATGAAGATCAGGCAGAAGGCGCCGCGCGCCGTGGGAAGCAGCTCCAGCGCCGCCTGCTCCAGGGAGCTGTCGGCGGCCCCGTGCGCCAGCAGCGCGCCCAGGATGTCGGAGTCGGTGGTGGCCACGCCGGGCCGGCGGGTGTCGATCAGGCCCAGTTCACGGGCGCGACGGGCCAATTCGGCGGTATTGACCAGGTTGCCGTTGTGACCGAGGGCCACCCCGGTGCCGGCCGCAGTGTTGCGGAACACCGGCTGGGCGTTCTCCCAAGTGGTGTCGCCGGTGGTGGAGTAGCGGCAGTGCCCGACGGCCACGTGCCCGGGCATGGCAGCCAGCGTCTGCTCCTCGAAAACCTGACTGACCAGGCCCAGGTCTTTGAAGACCAGCACTTGCGAGCCGTCGCCGACGGCGATCCCGGCTGCCTCCTGGCCACGGTGTTGCAGCGCATACAGGCCGTAATAAGTGAGCTTCGCTACTTCTTCGCCGGGAGCCCATACACCGAATACGCCGCACTCTTCACGGGGTGCATTCTCGAGGTCTACTACCTGCTGGTCCGGCACGTTTCAGCTGCTCCAGGGGGACGGGCCACAGTGACGATGTTCAGTCTACGGTCAACAAGCGTCAAGTTTCACCAACGGCAACCAATCGGCGATCTCGGCGGCTCGCGAACCCGACAGTCGCAGCTTTCCGGCAGCAGTCGCCTCGCCCGTCTCCAGCAGCCCGGCGGCCAGCAGCAGCCAGCTGCGCGGATCGGTCTCGACCACGTTGGGCGGGGTGCCGCGGGTGTGCCGCGGCCCGGCGATGCACTGCACCGCGACGAACGGCGGTATCCGCACCTCCACGCTGGCGCCCGGCGCCAGCTCGGCCAGGGTGCGGGCGGTCAGACGGACCGCCGCCGCCAACTCGGCGCGGGCCGGGGCCGGCAGCGTGTCGTCGCGCAGCCAGTCCGCGACGGCCAGTACTGCTGCGCGGGTCTGCGCCGGGTCCAGCTGCGGACGTGAGCGGGCGGCTGCCATGGGTCAGTCGACTGGGTGTGCGGCAAACCAGTCGAGCAGCAGGTCGGCGAGCCGGTCCGGCTCGGTGTCGGGGATCCAGTGCGAGACGCCCGGCAGTATCTCGAATCGGTAGTCCCCGTCGACGTAGCGGGCCGTGTTGCGAGCCGCCTTGTCCCGCAGTGCGAAATCACGGTCGCTCCACACATACATCGTCGGAACCGAGATGCGCCCGGCGGCGGCCCGTGGCCCCGACAGGGGCAGCGCCCGGTACCAGTTGAGCCCGCCGGTCAACGCTCCCGGTTCGGTCATGGCCCGCGCATCGCGTTGGGCCGCGGCCGCCGGCAGCCCGCCACGCTGCAAGGTCTTGGCGGCCCGGGCGCCGCCGCCGCGCGTCATCACCCATTCCGGCAGCCATGGCAACTGGAAGAAGCCCATGTACCACGAGGCCAGGCCCTGGCGGCTGGTGACGAGCGCCTTCACGAACGCGGCGGGGTGCGGCACCGAGACCGGCGACACGGTGGCGAGCCTTTCGGGCAGTTCGGCTGCGACTCCCCACGCGACCGCGGCACCCCAGTCGTGGCCCACCAGGTGCACGCGCTGCGCGCCGCTGGCGTCGATCAGCGCACCGATGTCGGCGACGAGTTCGGGGAGGCGATAGTCGCGGCGCCGGGGCGGCCGGGCACCTGGTGAGTAACCGCGCTGGTTGGGCGCCAGGCATCGGTAGCCCGCGGCGGTGAGCCGGTCGATGACGGCGTTCCAGCTGTCGTTGCGCTGCGGGAAGCCGTGCAGCAACACCACCACGGGCCCGTCCGGCGGCCCGGCGTCGCGAACATCGAAGACCAGGCCGTCACGGGTGTATCGCTCCATGGGTGAAGCATCCCGCATGGCGCTGGGCGCCGGTACCCGGCCCCGGCGCCTGAACCCGATGGCCTATCCGCGTCGCAGGGCCGCGCGGATCCGTTCGGTGTCCGACGGCGTCCAGCCGTCAGGCGGCAGCACCGCCACCCAGCCGTCCAGGATGGTGTCCGCGTAGTTGTGTCCGTGCCCTGCAGGCATCTGCTCACCGTGGAACAGGTCCGCGCTGACCTGCCAGAACGTCACCACCGGGTACCAGCGCATGGACGCCGTGCGGTCCGGGCCGGGCGCCTCGGTCAGCCAGTCGGGTCGGGCGAACAGCAGATCCGGCGACCACCACACCACCGGGTCGGAAGCGTGCTGCAGGAACAGCACCCGCGTACCGGTCCACGGCGGCGCGGCAATCCGGGCGATCTCGGCCGGCAAAGTGCCCTGGGCGAACCGCACGGTACGTCCGTTGTCGTAGCGCGGCAGCACCGCGGTGCTGCCGGGGTCACGTCGCACCAGCAGCGCATGCCAGAGCGGGCTGGCCTGCGGTGGCCCCACCCACAGCACGGCCTCGTAGCCCATCTCGGCGACGTCGGGCAGCCAGTCGAACGCGGCTTGCCCGGCCATCGATCCCAGGCTCTCGCCGTAGAGCACCAGCTTGGGCCGATGGTCGACCGGCAGGCCTCGCCAGCGCTCGGCGATGGTCTGCACCAGCAGCCGTCCGGAGTCCATCGACTTGCGTTGGTCGGCCAGGAAGGAGATCCAGCTCGGCAGGTAGGAGTACTGCACGGCGACGATTGCGGTGTCGCCGTTGTAGAGCATCTCGATCGCGTCGGACGCGGCCGGGTCGACCCACCCGGTGCCGGTGGTGGGCACCACGACCAGCGCCTGGCGGTCGAAGGCGTGGGTGCGGTCCAGTTCGTCGAGCAGCAGCTGCATCCGGGCTTGATCGTCGCCCGCACTGTGCAGCCCGGCGTACACCCGGATGGGTTCACGGGCGGGCCGTCCGTTGATCCGGGTGAGTTCGGCGGCGTGCACTCCCCCGGCGACGAAGCTGCGGCCCTGACTCCCCAGGGTGGCCCAGGGCGCCAACGACTCCGGGCTGCCGGATCGCTCCGGTTGCAGCGGCTGGCTCGTCCCGGGCTGGGTGTCGCTGTCCTCCGGCTGGAACACCGCGCTGGCTCCGGCGAAGAAACCGCGGATCAGCACGCCGTTGATCAAGGTGGTCAGCAGGACGACGACGATCGCGCTGCCGATGAACATCGCGACTTCGCTGTTCAGGTGCCAACGGCGGATCAGCGCTCGCGCCAGCAGCCGACTGGCGTCGATCAGCACCCGCACTGTCGCGACCAGCGCGGCGGACACGCCGATCGCGACGACCAGGGTGCGCAGGTAGCCCAGTGTCGCCGGGCCCTCGATGCCCAGCAGCTCGGAAACCTGGCGCTGCCAGCCGGCGGCCGGGATCAGCATCACAACGCACGCGGCCGGGGCCGCCACCACCACAGTTGCCTTGAGCGAGAACAAGACCGGGCGCGGCGGCGGCCACCAGCTGGCGCCGCGCAACACGAACCGCTCCACCGTTGCGCCGATCAGCACCCCCAGGCCGTAGCCGAAGGCCGCGTTGATACCGCCGATCAGCCCCTGGAACAGCCAGTCGCGCGGCAGCAGCGAGGGGGTCAGCGACAGACAGAAGAACAGCGCACCGAACGCCACCCCGACGAACCCCAGCCGCAGCAGGCTCCACGCCCACACCACCAGTGGGTGTCTCGCCGGTGGCGCGACTGTTCCCATGCCGCTGGGACTTTATCCGAATATCCCCGGCAGCACCGCTTCGGAGGTGCTGCGCAGTTCCGCCAGCGACACACTGAACTGCCCTTGGACTTCGACCTCTTGCGAGGCCTGGTCCACCACTCCGACGCGAGTGGCCGGCAGGCCGCGCGCCTCGCACATGGAGCGCAACCGGCTCTCCTCGGTGCGCGGCACCGCCACCAGCGCCCTGCCCGCCGACTCGGAGAACAGGAAGACGAACGGATCGGCGTCCTCGGGAAGCAGGATGCGGCAACCGGTTTCACCGGCGATCGACGACTCGACCACGGCTTGGATCAGCCCGCCTTCGCTCAAGTCGTGGGCAGCCGACACCAGGCCGTCGCGCGAAGCGGCGCTCAGCACTTCGGCGAGCAGCTGCTCGCGCCCCAGATCGACCTTCGGCGGCAGACCGCCCAGGTGATCGCCGGTCACCTGCGCCCAGATGGACCCGTCGAACTCGTCGCGGGTGTCGCCGAGCAGGATCAGCGTCTCGCCCGGTTCGACGCCGAATGCGGTCGGAAGACGCCGGCTCACATCGTCGATGACACCGAGCACGCCGACGACCGGGGTGGGGTGGATCGGGGTGGCGCCGGTTTGGTTGTAGAAGCTCACATTGCCGCCGGTCACTGGAATCCCCAGCGCCGCACAGCCGTCGGCCAGACCGCGCACGGCCTCGGCGAACTGCCACATGACCCCGGGGTCTTCCGGGGAACCGAAGTTCAGGCAGTTGGTGACGGCGATCGGTGTGGCTCCGGTGACGGCCACGTTGCGGTACGCCTCGGCCAGCGCCAGCTGCGCCCCGGTGTAGGGGTCGAGCTTGGTGTAGCGACCGGACGCGTCGGTGGAGATCGTGATCCCGCGCCCGGAGGCCTCATCAATGCGCAGCATCCCGCCGTCGGCGTGCTCGGCCAGCACGGTGTTGCCGCGCACGTAGCGGTCGTACTGTTCGGTGATGAACGCCCGACTGCACAGGTGCGGGCTGCCCAGCAGCGCAAGCAGAGTCGCGCGCAGCTCCTCCCCGGTGGCCGGCCGCGGCAGCTTGTCCGAACGGTCGGCGTTGAGGGCGTCCTGGGTGTCGGGGCGTGCGACCGGGCGCTGATAGATCGGGCCTTCGTGGGCCACCGTGCGCGGTGGCACGTCGACGACGGTCTGGCCGTGCCAGGTGATCTGCAGCCGGTCGCCGTCGGTCACCTCGCCGATCACCGTGGCCAGCACGTCCCACTTGTCGCAGACCGCCATGAAGGCGTCGACGTTCTCCGGGGCGACCACGGCGCACATGCGTTCCTGCGACTCGCTGGAGAGCACCTCGGCGGGGGTCATGTTCGCCGCGCGCAGCGGCACCTTCTCCAGCTCGATCGCCATACCGCCATCGCCGGCGGAAGCCAACTCGGAAGTGGCACAAGATAATCCGGCACCGCCCAGGTCCTGGATGCCGACCACCAGCTTGGCGGCGTACAGCTCCAGACAGCACTCGATGAGCACCTTCTCGGTGAACGGGTCGCCGACCTGAACCGACGGCAGCTTCTTGCGGCCCGCGCCGCTCTCGTCCCCGCCGAAGGTGTCCGACGCCAGCACCGACACCCCGCCGATGCCGTCCAGGCCGGTACGCGCCCCGAACAGGATGATCTTGTTTCCGGCACCGGAGGCGAACGCCAGGTGCAGGTCTTCCTTCTTGAGCACGCCGACGCACAGGGCGTTGACCAGCGGGTTGCCCGCGTAGCACGGGTCGAAGACGGTTTCGCCGCCGATATTGGGCAGCCCCAGGGAGTTGCCGTAGCCGCCGATGCCGCGCACCACCCCGTCGAGCACCCGCCGGGTGTCGGGGGCGTCGGCGGCGCCGAAACGCAGCTGGTCCATCACCGCGACCGGGCGGGCGCCCATCGCCATGATGTCGCGCACGATGCCGCCCACCCCGGTGGCCGCACCCTGGTAGGGCTCGACGTAGGACGGGTGGTTGTGCGACTCCACCTTGAAGGTGACCGCCCAGCCGTCGCCGATGTCGACCACGCCGGCGTTCTCGCCGATGCCGGCCAGCATGGCCTTGCGCATGTCGTCGGTGGTGGTCTCACCGAAGTAGCGCAGGTGCACCTTGGAGGACTTGTAGGAGCAGTGCTCGCTCCACATCACCGAGTACATGGCCAGCTCGGCGTCGGTGGGGCGGCGGCCCAGGATGTCGCGGATGCGCTGGTACTCGTCGTCCTTAAGACCCAACTCCGCGAACGGTTGCGGGTGATCCGGCGTCGCAGCGGCGTGTTCGACGGTGTCCAGCGTGGTCGGGGGCGTCACGGGCACAGTCTATGGCACCGATTTCGGCTCAGTCGGGGGCCAGGAATGCCCTCAGAGCCGCCGCATACGAGGCCACATCGCCCGCGCCCATCAGTTCCCGCGCCGAATGCATGGCCAGCTGCGGAGCGCCCACATCAACGGTGGGGATCCCGGTGCGCGCGGCGCTCATCGGGCCGATGGTCGATCCGCACGGCAGGTCGGCCCGGTGCTCGTAGCGCTGCAGCGCCACCCCCGCCGCCTCGCAGGCCAGCGCGAAAGTGGCGGCGGTGCGGCCGTCGGTGGCGTAACGCAGGTTGGGCTGCACCTTGAGCACCGGGCCGGCGTTGACCGCGATCTGATGGCCCGGTTCGTGACGGTCCGGGTAGTTCGGATGGGTGGCGTGCGCCATGTCCGCCGAGGCCAGCGTGGAGGCGGTCAGCCGGCGCAGGAAGTCCTCCCGGTCGCCGCCGGCGGCCAGCGTGATCCGCTCCAGGACGCCTCGCAGCAGATCGGACTGGGCACCATGGTCCGATGTCGACCCGACCTCCTCGTGGTCGAACAGCACCAGCACCGGCAGGTGGCGACCAGGCTTGGCTGCGATCAGCGCTTCCAGCCCGGCGTAGCAGCTGGCCTGGTTGTCCAGCCGCGGCGCGCTGACAAATTCCCGGCCCACCCCGGCCACCGCCGACGGCGCGAGGTCGTGGGTCATCAGGTCGAATCCCAGCACGTCGCGGGGTTCCACGCCGGCGCGTTCGGCTACGTAGCCGAGGAAGTCCGGAGACCGGCCATCTCCCCACACCGCGTTGACGTGGCGTTGCGGGTCCAGGGTGACCGAATTGCGGTCGTCGGCCAGATGGATGGCCAGCTGCGGCACCCGCAGGATCGGCTCGTCGATACGGACCAGGCGGTGGCTGATTCCCGCGCCGCTGCGCACTGACAGCCGCCCGCTGATCCCCAGGTCACGGTCCAGCCAGGAGTTCAGCCAGGCGCCGCCGTAGGGCGCCAGGGCCACCAACTGCCAGCCGGTGACCTCCCGGGCCGGATGCTGCTTGACCCGCAGGTTCGGGCTGTCGGTATGTGCGCCGATGATCCGGAACGGGGTGGCCGGGCTCGTTGCGCCGCTGTCCCACGCAATCAGTGAACCGGCCCGGACGGTGAAGTACCGACCGGGCGCCTGCGGCCATCGGTCGGTCTCGGCGACCTCGGTGTAGCCGGCGGCCCGCAGCCGTTCGGCCACAGTCACGCAGGCGTGAAACGGCGACGGTGAGGCGTCGATGAACTCGCATAATCCGGTTGCGGTGGCCGCCATGGGCTCAAGTCTTTCGCATCCGGACGCCGACGGGGGCGTTAGGGTCGATACCGTGCCGTCCGTTCAGCCCGTCACCGCTCCCCTGACCTGTGCGGCCATTTTTCTGGTCGTCACCATCGATGAGGGCGGTGAGACACAGGTACACGACGCATTGGCGGACCTGCCCGGAATGGCGTCGGCGATCAGCTTCCGCGACCCGACCAAACAGCTGTCGCTGGTGATCTCGATCGGCTCGGATGCCTGGAACCGGTTGTTCACCGGACCGCGGCCGGCCGAGCTGCATCCGTTCGTCGAGCTGGTCGGTCCGCGACACACCGCCCCGGCCACCCCGGGCGATCTGCTGTTTCATATCCGCGGCGAAACCATGGACGTCTGCTTCGAGCTGGCCCGGCGCATCCTGCGGACCCTGCGCGGCGCGGTCACCGTGGCCGACGAGGTACACGGTTTTCGGTTCTTCGACAATCGCGACCTGCTCGGCTTCGTCGACGGCACCGAGAACCCCACCGGCGACGACGCCCTCGCCGTCACCGCGGTCGGCGACGAAGACCCCGACTTCGCCGGCGGCTGCTATGTGCACATCCAGAAATACCTGCACGACATGACCGCCTGGGACGCCCTTCCCGTCGACGACCAAGAACGCGTGATCGGCCGTACCAAAGCCGACGACATCGAATTCGACGACGCCGACAAACCCGCCAACGCCCACATCAAACTCAACGTCATCACCGACGACGACGGCAACGAACTCGACATCGTGCGCGCCAACATGCCCTTCGGCACCGCCAACTCCGGCGATCACGGCACCTACTACATCGGCTACTCGCGCAGTCCGCAGGTTACCGAGCGGATGCTGCGCAACATGTTCCTCGGCGACCCACCCGGGGTCACCGATCGCATCCTGGACTTCTCCACCGCGCTGACCGGCGGACTGTTCTTCGCCCCCTCCACCGATTTCCTCGATGACCCCCCGCCACTTCCGGGCTCAGCGACACCAGCCCCGGCCATCACCGCCGAACCCACCAGCCCCGAGGGTGCGGGCTCACTGAACATCGGCAGCCTGAAAGGAATCTCGCAATGAACAACCTGTATCGCGATCTGGCCCCGGTCACCGAATCGGCCTGGGCCGACTTCGAGCAGGAGGCGACCCGCACCTTCAAGCGGCACATCGCCGGGCGCCGAGTCGTCGACGTCAGCGAACCCGCCGGGCCGACCGCAGCCGCGGTGGGCACCGGGCGGCTGACCGGCATCGGCGCCCCGGCCGACGGCGTCCAAGCGGATCTGCGCGACAGCAAACCACTGGTACGCCTGCGGGTTCCGTTCACCCTCTCGCGCGAAGAGATCGACGGCGTCGAGCGCGGCTCCCAAGACCCCGACTGGGACCCGGTCAAAGCCGCGGCCAAGAAGCTGGCGTTCGCCGAAGACCGGATCATCTTCGGCGGCTACCCGGCCGCCTCGGTGCAGGGCATCCGCGCCGCGAGCTCGAATCCGGAACTCACCCTGCCGCAGGACCCGCGCGACATCCCGGACGTGATCAGCCAGGCGCTCTCGTCACTGCGACTGGCCGGGGTGGACGGCCCCTACTCGGTGCTGCTGTCGGCCGACGCCTACACCAAGGTCGCCGAGACCTCCGACCACGGCTACCCCATCCTCGAACACCTGCGCCGGCTCGTCACCGGCGACATCATCTGGGCACCGGCAATCGACGGCGCGTTCGTGCTCACCACCCGCGGCGGCGACTTCGACCTGCAACTGGGCACCGATGTGTCGATCGGCTACCTCTCCCACGACGCCGACAATGTGCAGCTCTATCTGCAGGAGACGCTGACATTCCTGTGCTACACCGCCGAAGCCGCAGTCGCACTGACCTGACCAGCGGCTGAGCCGGGCGCGGCTCAGGCCGCCAGCACCGCGTCCAGCGCGGAGTAGAACAGCCCCAGGCCGTCGTCGCTGGGCCCGGTCAGGGCCTCGATGGCGTGCTCGGGGTGCGGCATCAGCCCGACTACCCGGCCGTTGGCCGAGCTCACCCCGGCAATATCGCGCAGCGAGCCGTTGATGTTGTCGAGGTAGCGGAACACCACCCGGCCTTCGCCCTCCAGCTCGTCGAGCACCGCTTCGGAGGCCACGTAGCGGCCCTCGCCCGACTTCAGCGGCACCAGCAGGTCGGCGTCGGCCTCGAACCGGGAGGTCCAGGCCGTCGAGGTGGAGGTCACCCGCAGCCAGACGTCGCGGCAGACGAAGTGCAGCCCGACGTTGCGGGTCAGCGCACCCGGCAGCAATCCGGCCTCGCACAGCACCTGGAAGCCGTTGCAGATGCCGAGCACCGGCATGCCCTGACCGGCAGCCTTGATGACCTCGCCCATCACCGGGGCGAACCGGGCGATGGCCCCGCAGCGCAGGTAATCGCCGTAGGAGAAGCCACCGGGCACCACGACGGCGTCGACGCCCTTGAGGTCGGCATCGGCGTGCCAGAGGCTGAGGGGCTCGGCACCGACGAACCGGACCGCGCGGGCGGCGTCGACGTCGTCGAGGGTGCCGGGGAAGGTGATGACCCCGACCCGGGCGCTCACGAGGTCTCCCGGCTGACGGTGAAGTCCTCGATCACCGTGTTGGCCAGCAGCGATTCGGCGATCTCGGCCAGCGCGGCGTCGTCGATCGAATCGTCGACCTCGAGCTCGAAACGCTTGCCCTGCCGCACATCCGACACTCCGGTGTGTCCAAGCCGAGAAAGCGCTCCGACGATCGCCTGCCCCTGCGGGTCGAGGATCTCGGCTTTGGGCATCACGTGAACAACCACCCGGGCCACGGGTGCTCCCTACTGTCGACGGGGAATCGGTCGGGTCAACAATACCGATGCCCACCCGCGGCTCCGGAGCGCACAATCTTTAGGTATGCAACTGACCCACTTCGGCCATTCCTGCCTGCTCGCCGACTTCGACGGGACCACGGTGCTGTTCGACCCCGGCAACTTCTCGCACGGCTTCGAGGGCATCACCGGTCTGGCGGCCATCCTGGTCACGCATCAGCATCCGGATCACGCCGACGTGGCGCGGCTGCCGGCCCTGATCGACGCGAACCCGGGCGCCGCGCTCTACGCCGACCCGCAGACCGCCGCCCAGCTGGGCCCGCCCTGGCAGCCGGTGCACGTCGGGGATGCCTTCGACGTCGGGCCGCTACGGGTGCGCGGGGTGGGCGGGCAGCACGCGGTGATCCACCCGGAGCTGCCGATGATCGACAACATCTCCTACCTGGTCGGCGACGACGCGCATCCGGCCCGGTTGATGCACCCCGGCGACGCGCTGTTCGTGCCCGGCGAACCGGTGGACGTGCTGGCCACCCCGGCGGCGGCGCCGTGGATGAAGATCTCCGAGGCGGTCGACTACCTGCGAGCAGTGGCGCCGCGGGCCGCGGTGCCGATCCACCAGGGCATCATCGCCACCGAGGCCCGCGGGATCTATCACGGCCGCCTGGCCGAGATGGGGCGCGCCGACTTCCAGGTGCTGCCGCAGGAAAGCGCCGTCACCTTCTAGCCTCTTGCTAGCCTCTTGCGCGAGCGGGCGTGTCTGTACCGCGACACGCCGGCTACGCCGTACATCTGTGCACGCTCGCGTCACCACGCTCGCGGGGAAACCGGCCTCAGGCGATATCGCTCGCGGCGCCCCGGCCGGCAGCACGACCGGAGAAGATGCACCCGCCCAGGAACGTGCCCTCCAGCGCCCGGTAGCCGTGCACGCCGCCGCCCCCGAAGCCGGCCACTTCGCCGGCGGCATACAGCCCGTCGATCGGCTTGCCGTCCGCGCCCAGCACCCGGGAGTCCAGGTCGGTTTCCAAGCCGCCCAGCGCCTTACGGGTCAGGATGTGCAGTTTGACCGCGATCAACGGACCGGCGGACGGATCGGTCAGCCGATGCGGGGCCACCACCCGGCCGATCCGGTCGCCCAGGTAGGCGCGGGCGCCGCGGATCGCGGTGAGCTGACCGTCCTTGCTGAATCGGTTCGCCACTTCGCGGTCGCGCGCGGTGACCTCGGCCTCGACCGTCGCGTAGTCCAACGGCACCACGTCGGGCAGGTCGTTCATCGCGGCGACCAGGTCACGCAGCGACGTGGCGTGCACGAAATCCACCCCGCGGTCGATGAACGCCTGCACCGGCGGGGGCGGCCCGGACCGGGCACGTGAGGCGGCCAGCTGACGCAGGCTACGGCTGGTCAGGTCGGGATTCTGCTCTTGGCCCGAGAGCGCGAACTCCTTCTCGATGATCCGCCGGTTCAGCAGGAACCAGGTGTAGTCCTGGCCGGAGCGCGCGATGTGTTCCAGCGTGCCCAAGGTGTCGAATCCGGGATACAGCGGGCCGGGCAGCCGCACGCCGGCGGCGTCGAGCCACAGCGGCGACGGGCCGGGGATGATGCGGATGCCGTGGCCGGGCCAGATCGGGTCGTAGTTGGTGATGCCCTCGGTGTAGTGCCACATCCGGTCCCGATTGATCACCCGGCCGCCGGCCGCCTCGGTGATCCCGATCATCCGGCCGTCGACGTGGGCGGGCACCCCGGCCAGCAGTTGCGCGGGAACCCGACCCATCCGCTCCGGCCAGTTCTGCCGCACCAGATCGAGATTGCCGCCGATGCCACCGCTGGTGACCAGCACCGCAGGGGCACGGAACTCGAACTGTCCCAACGTGTTCCGCGATGACGCCACTCCACGTTTCGCGGCCGAGGGTTCCAGGACACTGCCCCGCACCCCGCTCACCCGGCCGCCTTCGACGATAAGCTCGTCGACCTGGTGCCGGAAGGCGAACCGGACCTTCGAGCGGCCCCGCAGCCGGCCCGCGAAGATCTCCACCAAAGCCGGTCCGGTGCCCCAGGTGATGTGGAACCGGGGCACCGAATTGCCGTGCCCGATCGCGCCGTACCCGCCACGCTCGGCCCAACCCACCAGCGGAAAGACCTTCAGCCCGCGGGCCCGCAACCAGCTGCGCTTCTCGCCCGAGGCGAAGTCCACGTAGGCATGCGCCCATTGGCGCGGCCAGTGGTCGCACGCCCGGTCGAAACCGGCGGTGCCCAGCCAATCCTGGAGCGCCAGTTCGTAGCTGTCGCGGACCCCCAGCCGGCGCTGCTCGGGGCTGTCGACGAAGAACAATCCGCCGAAGGACCAGAACGCCTGCCCTCCCAGGTTCGCGCTGTTCTCCTGGTCCACGATCAACACCCGTTGGCCGCGTTCCACCAGTTCGCAGGCCGCCACCAGGCCGGCCAGGCCCGCCCCGACGACGATCGCGTCAGCGTCCGCCCTACCGCTCATGGCGTCCCAGGGTAACGACTCAGGCGCTCAGCTCCGCGGCCACGTCCACCGGTGCGAGCGGCCAGCGGTAACGCTCCGGCCGGCAACCGTGTCCCAGCGCGGTGTCCACCGCCTCCAGCATTGCCTCGGTCACGCCCGGCTTCCTCAGCTGGCGTGCGCCTACCGACAGCCGCACCACGCCGTCGCGGCGCGCGATGCGCTCGCTGGTCGCCACCACCATCCGGCACCACCAGGGCGCGGTGAGAAATCCGGCCCCGACACCGATCACCCGGGCCCGCACGGTGTGCTCCAGCACCAGGTCGGTGACGCCGTGCAAACCTGCCAGAAGCCGGAAACCGTTGCGCGGCAGCGCTATCACCGTTCCCGGCGACACGGTCCAGCCGGGCGCGGCGAACAGCCGGGTGCGCAGTCCCAAGTGCTCCAGTACGCGGTCGGCGCCGAGCAGGCGCAGATTGGCCTCATGGGCGGGCAGCGTGGCGAACTCGCCGCGGCGCTTCTTGGTGGCGGCCTCGTCGAAGCCGTGCAGCACGATCGCCGCGCCGTCGGCGCGCCGCTGCGTCAGCCAGTCGACGGTGCCGGGGTCGCGGTCGAGCCGGTAGTCGGCACCCAGTCGCGGCGCCACCAGCAGCGAGACCGGTACGCCGCGGGCATCCAGCTGTGCGCAGAAGGCCTCGGCATCGGCGCGAGTGGTTGCCCCGATCCCGGAGACGGAGACGATCAGTTGTCCGGTCACAACATCAGTGTGACCAGGGCAGGTGTCCAGTCGGTGACATCAAGGAAGACGTCAGATAGCGCTACGGAGTCGCCCGACGGCGGCTGTGGTCAGCCGGATCGGTGGTGTCGGCGGCGATCGCCTTGAGCCGGGCCAGATCGCGGGGATGCAGATCCGGCGCCCTCTCCAGCGATTCCAGGAGCAGGTCGGTCTGCTCCCGCAGCGCCGGCAGGTGCTCCGGCCGGCCGTATTCCTTGACATGGGCGACCAGCATCCGCAGCACCCGCAGGATCGCCGCAGCCACCAGGGGCTGACTGGGCGCCACCTGCCGAAGTTGGTCGAAACCGTGCCCGATGTACTCCTTGGGGTCGAGATCCCAGGGTCGCAACAGGATTCGCCCGTCCGGGCCGGCCACCGCCCGCGGTCGCGGCTGCACCGTCAGTACACGGCGCAACAGGCTGCCCACCCGCAGTGTGGCCTCCACCGCGGTCGTCGGGTCGTTGATCGCCGAACTGAGTGCACGCAGCCCGATATCGACCAGCTGACGGAAGGCGAAGTCGACGTCTTCCTGCATGGTGCGGCTGTCACTGACGACGACGGCCCGAGACAGCTTGTCCCGCACCCGATCCGGATTGGCCGGCACCGGCCAGATGGTGACCAGCGGCTGGCCCAGGTGGATGTAGGCGCCGACACGGGTGTCCAACCGGATTGTGGTGCCGGCCGGGATCGCAGCCAGCAGCCGCTGGGGGTTGACCTGACTGACCCAGCCGTTGCCGGGCGAGGTCAACCGCAGTGCGTCCGGGGGAACATCCAGGTCGTCTTCGGGAGCGGGTTGCTCGTGGGCGGCGGCGGCCGCGACGGCGTCGATCACCATCGAGCCCTCGGCCGCGATCTCGCGCACCACCTGTCCCACCTCCAGCCGGTGGGCCAGATGGTCGACGTGGGCGATGATCGTGATGACGGTGGCGATCGTCAGCACGACCGCAACCGTCACCGTCAGCGGCGGCGCGGGGACCGGCGAAGACCCCTTGAGGTCCGGCAGGCTCAGCACGCAGTAGACGAACGTCGCCACCAGCAGCCCGATGACAACCTGGCTGAGCCGGTCGCGAATGAACCACCGCATCACTCGGGGCGACAGCTGCGAACTCGCCAGCTGCAGGCTGACGATGGTCAGCGAGAAGATGACTCCCGCCGTGGTGATCGTCGCCCCGGCGATGGTGGACAGCAGTGTGGTGGCCACACTGCTGTCCATCTTCAGCAGGTAGCGCGGCGACGGGCCGATGTTGCGGTCCGCGACCCGGGTGGCGACGGCGAGCGCCATCCCGCCGAACACGATCACCAACGGCAACGCGAACAGGCTCTCGCGGAACCGGTAGGCCAGCGCCGCTGCCCGCACGCTGGGGAAGCGTTCCGACCGGGTATGCATCAGCCAGGCAGGACGGCTTCGATGGCGGCAATCACCTCGGGCGCATCCGGCACCGTGGTGGGCCGGAAGCGGTTGACCACGGTGGCACCCGGGGCGAGCAGGAACTTCTCGAAATTCCACTGCACGTCGCCGGCGGCGCCCTCCGCGTCGGCGGCTTTGGTCAGCTCGGCATACAGCGGGTGTCGGTCCGCACCGTTGACGTCGGTCTTGGCCAGCAACGGAAACGTCACCCCATAGCTGGTGGAGCAGAAGGTCTGGATCTCCTCGGCAGTGCCGGGCTCCTGACCCATGAACTGGTTGCAGGGCACGCCCAGCACGGTCAGGCCGCGGTCGCCGTAGTCCTGGGCAAGCTTCTCCAGCGCACCGTACTGCGGGGTGAGTCCGCATTTGGACGCGACGTTGACGACCAGGACCGCGCGGTCGGCGTAGTCGGCCAGCGAGGTGGAACGGCCGTCAAGGGTGGTCAGCGGGATATCGGCGAGGCTCATGGCCGCGACGTTACCCGCAGCCGACAACCGCCAGCAGCCAGGCGTAGGAGAACGCGATCTCTTTCCAGCGTTCGTAGCGCCCGGAGATACCGCCGTGGCCGGCGTTCATCTCGGTTTTCAGCAACACCGGGTTGCCGTCGGTCTTGGTGTGCCGCAGCGCCGCGACCCACTTCGCCGGTTCGACGTAGTACACCCGGGTGTCGTGCAGCGAGGTCATCGCCAGGATCGGCGGGTACTCCCGGCGGGTGATGTTCTCGTACGGCGAGTAGGACTTCATGTAGAAGTAGACGTCCTTGTCGTCCAACGGGTTTCCCCACTCGTCCCACTCGATGACGGTCAGCGGCAGCGACGGGTCCAAGATGGTGGTCAGCGGGTCGACGAACGGGACCTGCGCCACCACTCCGGCGAACAGGTCCGGCGCCAGGTTGGTCACCGCCCCCATCAGCAGCCCGCCTGCGCTGCCGCCCATCGCCACCAGATGCCCGGGCCGGCAGACCCCCGCATCGATCAGGTGACGTCCCACGGCGACGAAGTCGGTGAAGCTGTTCTTCTTCTCCAGCAGCTTGCCACGCTCGTACCACAGCCGGCCCATCTCACCGCCGCCGCGAACGTGGGCTACGGCGAACACCATGCCCCGGTCCAGCAGCGACAGCCGAGCGATCGAGAACTGCGGGTCCTCGCATGCTTCGTAGGCTCCGTATCCGTAAAGCAGTGTCGGAGCGGGAAGTTCGATACCGGCCCGGTGCACGATCGACACCGGGATCCGAGTGCCGTCCTCGGCGTAGGCCCAGTCGCGGTATTCGACGTAGTCGGTGCTGCGGTACTCGCCCAGCACGGGTTGTTCGCGCAGCAGGGTGCGTTCACCGGCGGCAAGGTCGATGTCGTAGACCCGCACCGGGGTGATGAACGACGTGGCGGCCACCCGCAGTTTCGGGGCGTCCCAGTTCGGATTGCTGGCCAGGCCCGACGACGTCAGCTCGGTGTCGAACGTGATCTCCTGCGGCGGTTGGAGGTCACCGTCGGCGCCGATCGGCCACAGCTGGATTCGGGGCAGGCCCTCGGCACGGTACCCGACCACCAGGTGGTGCGCGAAGGCATCCACCGCGTCGAGCCGCACATCGTCACTTCCGGCGATCAGGGTCTGCTGCGCGGCCGGGTCACTCACCGGGGCCTGCACCAAGGTGAAGTTGACCGCACCGTCGTTGTGCAGCATCAGGAATTGGTCCTGGCCGCCGATGATGGCGTGCTCCACGGAGTACTCGACGCCTTCACGGCGGGGCAGCACCACCGTGAACTCGGCGTGCGAGTCGGCCGCGTCGGCGTAGCGCAACTCGGTGGTGATCGACGAACCGGCCACGATCAACACGTAGGCGTCGCTGCGGGTACGCCCCACCGAGAGCCAGTATCGCTCGTCGGCCTCATGGTAGACCTGCTCAGCGGGCGCTGCCGAGGCACCGATTCGGTAGCGCCACACAGTATCCGGGCGCCAGGCTTCGTCGACAGTCACGTAGTAGACGGTCGAGTTGTCGGTCGCCCAGGTCACCCCGGCGCCAATCCCGGCGATCTCGTCGGGAAGCAGTTCGCCAGTCGATAAGTCCTTGAACCGCAGGGTGTACCTCTCGTCGCCGACGACGTCGACGGAGTAAGCCAGGATGTTGCCGTCCGGGCTGACGCTGGCGGCGCCGAGTGCGAAGAAGTCGTGCCCTTCGGCCTCGGCATTCTGGTCAAGCAACACCTGCTCGCCGGGGATCTCGGTGGCCTCGTCGAGCTGCGGCGGGTCCCAGTCGTCCGGGCTGCTGACCGGGCAACGGCATTGGACGCCGTACTGCTTTCCTTCGAAAGTGCGCGCGTAATACCACCAGTCGCCGCGACGGGCCGGCACCGACAGGTCGGTCTCCTTGGTGCGGGCCTTGATCTCGTCGAAAATGGCCTGCCGCAAGGGTTCCAAGTGTGCCGTGGCAGCGTCGGTGTAGGCGTTCTCGGCTTCCAGGTGGGCGATCACCGCGGGATCAGACTTGTCGCGCAGCCACTCATAGGAGTCGACGAAGACATCCCCGTGGTGCGTGCGCGTGCTGTCTACCCGCTTGGCCGAAGGTGGGCCCGGACGATCCTGCGACACGTCGGTCATGCTCCGGGGCCGACCCAGTCGTCGAAGGACAGGCCTGAAATACGTTCGTAAGCCTCGATATAGCGGGCTCGTGTCGCGGCGATGATGTCGTCCGGCAGCGGCGGAGGCGGCTGGTCCCCGGCCCGGTCCCAGCCGGATTCCGGGCCGGTCAGCCAGTTGCGGACGAACTGCTTGTCGAAGCTCTGCTGCACGACCCCGGCCCGGTAGTGGTCGGCCGGCCAGTACCGCGACGAGTCGGGAGTGAATACCTCGTCGGCGAGCACCAGGTTGTCGTGTTCGTCGATCCCGAACTCGAACTTGGTGTCGGCAATGATGATTCCCTTGGTCAGCGCGTGGTCGGCCGCCTGCACGTACGTCTGTAGGGTGCGGTCGCGCAGCTGGCCGGCGCGCACCGGGCCCACCAGGTCGATCACCTGCGCGAACGAGATGTTCTCGTCGTGCTCGCCGATCTCGGCCTTGGTCGCCGGAGTGAACAGCGGGTTGAGGAACTTGCTGGCCTCCACCAGTCCGGGCGGCAACGGGATGCCGCACACGGCGCCGTTGCGCTGATAGTCCAGCAGACCCGAGCCGGTCAGGTAGCCGCGTGCCACACACTCGACCGGCATCATCTTCAGCTGGCGCACGACCAGCGCGCGGCCGAGCACCTCATCGGGGATGCGCGGGTCGTCGGGCGGGCCGGCCAGGTGATTGGGGGCCTCGACGAGGTCGAAGAAGAAGACACTCATCGCGGTCAGGATGCGGCCCTTGTCCGGGATCTCACTGTCGAGGATGTAGTCGAACGCCGAGATCCGGTCGGTCGCGACGAACAGCAGATGCTGATCATCGATCCGGTAGAGTTCGCGGACTTTGCCGCTGGCCAGGTGCTGGTAATCGGAGAGCGCGGGTCGCGACATTGCGTCAGCCTATCGGTGACCGCAAGACCGCCGAAGCCGGGCGCAGCGGGCCGCCAGGTGTGTTGGGATCGGACCATGACGTCCCGGTTGCTGCCCTATGCCACCTCCCCCGGCCGCTTGCTGGCCCAACTGTTCAGCGACATCGTCGTCGCGGCATGGACCTCCCTGTGGGTACTGGTCGCGCTCGCCGTCCATGGGGCGGTCACCACCATCGCCGGTGTCGGCCGACAGTTCGAACGCGGCGCCAACGGCGTGGCCGACAGCTTGGCCTCGGCCGGCAAGAGCGCGGACCGTATCCCGCTGGTGGGCGACGCCGTGAGCAAGCCACTCACCGCGGCCGGACACGCAGCGGTCGACATCGCCGGCGCCGGCCACAACCTCGACACCACCGCCGGCTGGCTGGCCTATCTGCTGGCGGTCGCGGTCGCGGCCCCGCCGATTCTGGCGGTGGCGATGCCGTGGCTGGCGTTGCGGCTGCGGTTCTTCCTGCGCAAGCGGGCGGTGCTGACGCTGGCCGCCACCCCGGCCGGTGAGCAGCTGCTGGCGCTGCGCGCGCTGACCAACCGTCCGCTGGGCAAGCTGAGCGCGGTCAGTGCTGACCCGGTCGGGGCCTGGCGGCACGCGGACCCCGCGGTGATCCGGGGCCTGGCCGCCCTCGAGCTGCACTCCGCGGGCTTGGCCCGGCGATCTCGGCGCGGTCCCGCCCGCTGACCGGTGGTGGTGCGCCGAGACTACGGCCGCAGTTCCACCATCATGTGCCGCATCCCGGTGTGCCGGTTGCTGCGCGTCCACTCCACCGGTGCCACTACCGCCAATTCGCCGAACCGGCCCAGCAGCTCCTCGTAGAGCACCCGCAGTTCCAAACGGGCCAGATGTGCGCCCAGGCAGAAGTGTGCGCCGTGGCCGAACCCGATGTGCGGGTTGGGTTTACGGGTGATGTCGAACTGTTCGGCCCGGTCGAAGACCGCCGGGTCGCGGTTGGCCGAGCCTTCCCACACCAGCACCTTCTGGCCGGCCTCGATGGTCTGCCCGCCCAGTACCGCGCGCCGGGTGGCGGTGCGCCGCTTCGACGGAGCCGGTGAGGTCCAGCGCAGGATCTCCTCGATGGCAGTCGGCAGCAGATCGAAATCGCCACGCAGCAAACGATATTGGTCGGGGTACGCAGACAGCGCCAGCAGCCCGCCGGCAATGGCGTTGCGGGTGGTCTCGGCGCCGGCACTGAACAGCAACTGGAAGAACAGATATACCTCGAGGTCGCTGAGCTCGGGGTCGGTCGAGTTGGCCACCACCGAGAGCATGTCGTCGGCGGGCTCGGCGCGCTTGGCCGCGATCAAGTCCCGCCCGAAGGTGTAGACCCGGTTACCGGCGTCCTCGATGGACAGTCGCGACACCACCGCCTTGCGCGAGCCGCGGAAGTCGAAGCTGGGCTCGGTCGCCTCGAACAGCCAGTGCCGGTCGGCCTCGGGAACACCCAACAGGATGCAGATCATCTGCATCGGCACCTCGGCGGCGATGTCGACCAGGAAGTCGAAGGGAACCCCGGGCTCGACGGCGTCCAGCAGCGCCCGCGCCCGGTGCCGCAGGTCGGTCTCGACGCGGCGGATCATCCGCGGCGTCAGCCCGGAGCTGACCAGCCGCCGGACCTGCGCGTGCCGCGGGTCGTCCATCATGTTCAGCAGCTGGCCCGCGATCGGCAGGTCCTGCAGCACGGTGCCGCCGAACGGCCGGTCCCCGCCGGTGACCGACGAATAGGTCTGCGCATCGCGCAGCACTTCAAGCGTTTCGGCGTGCGTGGCCACCGACCAGAAGCCTTCGCCGTCCGGGGTGTGTGCGGTGGGCTCGTGCCAGAACACGGGGGCCACGCGGCGGTGCAGCGCGAACAGCTCGTGCGGGAAGCCGTCGGCAAAGTTGTCCAGATCGGTGAAGTCGATGCTCGCGAGCTCCTGGACCTCCATGACGGCTACAGGATCGCGCCCGGGATGTAGGCAGCCCCGGCCGGATACCGCTCGACGAGTTCGGCCACCTCGGCCGCCACTCGGTCGACCTGGTCGGCGGCCGCGCCGGTGAATGCCTGGCGGTCAGCCACGGCCGCGTCCAGCGCAGCCCGGTCCAGCGGCAGCCGTTCGTCGGCGGCCAGCCTGTCCAGCAGGTCGGGCTCGGCTCCCCGCTCGCGCATCGCCAGCGCGACGGCCACCGCGTGTTCCTTGATCACCTCGTGGGCGGCTTCCCGGCCCACCCCGGCACGCACCGCGGCGATCAGCACCTTGGTGGTGGCCAGGAAGGGCAGGTAACGGTCCAGTTCGCGGGTGATCACCGCCGGATAGGCCCCGAATTCATCGAGCACGGTCAAGAAGGTTTCGGTCTGCCCGTCCACGGCGAAGAAGGCGTCGGGCAGCGCGACGCGCCGCACCACCGAGCAGAAGACGTCGCCCTCGTTCCACTGCGCGCCGGCCAGTTCAGCGGCCATCGAGGCGTAGCCGCGCAACACCACCTGCAGGCCGTTGACTCGCTCGCAGCTGCGGGTGTTCATCTTGTGCGGCATCGCCGACGAGCCCACCTGGCCGGGCGCGAAGCCCTCGGTGACCAGTTCGTGGCCGGCCATCAGCCGGATCGTGTGGGCCAGCGAGGAAGGACCGGCGCCCAGTTGCACCAGCGCGGAGACCACGTCGTGGTCCAGCGAACGGGGGTACACCTGTCCGACACTGGTCAGCACCGCGGAGAACCCCAGGAATTCCGCGACCCGGCGTTCCAGCTCGCTCAGCTTGGCGGTGTCACCGTCGAACAGGTCCAGCATGTCCTGCGCGGTGCCCATCGGACCCTTGATGCCCCGCAGCGGGTAGCGGTCGATCAGCTCGCGCACCCGCCGCAGCGCGAGCAGGGTTTCCTCGGCAGCCGAGGCGAATCGCTTACCCAGCGTGGTGGCCTGCGCGGCGACGTTGTGGCTGCGCCCGGCCATCACCAGGTCGCGATAGGCCACCGCGTGGTTGACCAGGCGCGCCGCGACCGCGACCCCGTGGTCGTGGACCAATTGCAACGACTGGCGGATCTGCAGCTGCTCAACGTTTTCCGTCAGGTCCCGGCTGGTCATGCCCTTGTGGATGTGCTCGTGACCGGCCAGCGCATTGAACTCCTCGATGCGGGCCTTGACGTCGTGGCGGGTCACCCGCTCGCGGGCGGCGATCGACGCCAGGTCCACTTCGTCGAGGACGGCCTCATAGTCGGCGATCGCCTGTGCGGGGACCGGCACGCCAAGCTCGGATTGGGCGCGCAGCACGGCCAGCCACAGTCGGCGTTCGGCGACGATCTTGGCCTGCGGCGACCAGATGTCTGTCATCGCGGTGCTGGCGTAACGGGTGGCCAGCACATTGGGGATGCTCACGAGCAGCTAGCTTACGGTCGCTCCGTCAGCGGGTTGTGTGCGACGGTGCCGTGGTTCGGGCAGCGACGGGGCCGCGGCCTTCCGACAGCGATATCGCGGCATCGATGAGGTATTCGGTGATGATCTGGACGGCATGCCACGAAGGCAGCGGTTCGCAGATGAAGGCGGGATTGGTTCGGGTGGCCCGACGCATCAGGTTGTGGCATCCCGGCGCGAATTGCACGCGCAGCACCGTCTCCTCGTCAGCCCGATTGGCGAGCGGGTACGGGTTCTGGGCGTAGCGAATACACGCTCCGGTGCGGTCAATCCCATAGCCGGTCACCCTGGCGTCGTCTGGGTCGATGGTGAGCGGCCAGAAGGGCGGCGTCAGATCGAAGGAGTGCACTATCTCTCGCCGCGGCCCAACGGGCACGTGTCGGGTGAGCGATCGGATCCGGCACCGGGCGGCGATGTCGTAGGGGCGCACCCGGTTCTGGCGCATGAACTCAAGGAAAACCTCGACCGCTATCCGCGCTGCCGGCGGCCACTCGTGATGCACCAACGGTGCATTACCCCAGTTGGCGCCGCCAACCGTCAACATGACGACTCCACATGTCGAGAAGAATGGACAGGCCCGTAGTCTGCCACAGACTGTCGGTCTGTGAGTACGCTTTTGCCAATGGGTAACGGGAGGCCAACCCGGCGGGACATGCATGCTGAGCTCACGCGGACCGCGGTGCTCGACGCCGCCCGGACACTTTTCGTCGCCAAGGGCTTCGAAGCGACCTCGGTCGACGAAATCGCGCAGGCATCGCACTCCAGCAAGGGCGCGGTCTACCACCACTTTCGGGACAAACAGGCGATCTTCGCCGAGGTCTTCCGGGCCAGCCAGGCCGACGTCATGCAGGCCGTGCTACCCGGCGCCCTGGAGTCCATGCCCGGCGACGCCAGCCCGTGGGAACAGGCGCTGTTGGCAATCAGCGCAGTGCTGCGCTGTTACGTCCACAATCACGACGCACGGGTCCTGCTGCGGGAATCGGCGAGTGCCCTGGGCTGGGACCGCAAGCAGACCGTCGATGAGGAACTGGCCCTGCCATTGCTGCGCGGCGTGCTCGGTGAGCTGATCGAGGCCGGCGAGATCGTGGCGGTGCCTGTTGGCGTGACCGCCGAGTTGCTCTACGCCCTGCTCAGCAAGACCGGGCCCATCATCGCCGCCGCCGCCGACCCCGCCCAAGCGGTCAGCGAGATCGAACCGGTGCTGTTCGCCTTGTTGAACGGCCTGCATCGCGAACCGACGCAGCCGGCGCGCCAAACCAAGCGGTTGGGTTTTGCCCGACCACAAACGGCCGAGGAGGCAGCGCCTTAGAGCGCGTGCAGGATGTCTTCGACCCGGTCCTTGGCGTCACCGAACAACATGGCGGAGTTCTGCCGGAAGAACAGCGGGTTCTGCACGCCCGCGTAGCCGGAAGCCATGGAGCGCTTGAAGACGATCACGTTGTCGGCGTCCCACACGGTCAGCACCGGCATACCCGCGATCGGGCTGGACGGGTCTTCGGCGGCGGCCGGGTTGACGGTGTCGTTGGCGCCGATCACCAGGACCACCGATGTGTCACCGAAGTCGTCGTTGATCTCGTCCATCTCCAGCACGATGTCGTAGGGCACCTTGGCCTCAGCCAGCAGCACGTTCATGTGGCCGGGCAGCCGGCCGGCGACCGGGTGGATGCCGAATCGCACGTTGACGCCGCGGTCCCGCAGCTTGCGGGTCAGCTCGGCGACGCCGTACTGGGCCTGCGCGACGGCCATGCCGTAGCCGGGGGTGATGATCACCGAGTCGGCGCCGCCCAACAGCTCGGCCACGCCTTCGGCGGTGATCTCGCGGTGCTCGCCGTAGTCCTTGTCCTCGGCCGGGCCGGCCTCGATCCCGAAGCCGCCGGCGATCACCGAGATGAACGAGCGGTTCATCGCCTTGCACATGATGTAGGACAGGTAGGCACCCGAGGAGCCGACCAGCGCGCCGGTGATGATCAGCAGGTCGTTGGAGAGCAGGAAGCCCGAGGCGGCCGCCGCCCAGCCGGAGTAGCTGTTGAGCATCGAGACCACCACCGGCATGTCGCCGCCACCGATGGAGGCCACCAGGTGCCAGCCCAGCGCCAGCGCCAGCACGGTCACCACGATCAGCAACCACAGCTTCGGCTCGTGCACGAACCACACCGTCAGCGCGAAGAACGCGACCAGGGCGCCGATGTTGAGGAAGTTCTTGCCGGGCAGCATCAGCGGGTTGGACTTCATCCGCGCCGAGAGCTTGAGGTTGGCCACGATCGAGCCGGTGAAGGTGACCGCGCCGATGAAGACGCCGATGAACACCTCGGCCGAGTGGATGCCGAACAGTCCCGAGGCCGCCAGTTCGCGGGCCTCAGCACCGCACGGACGGTTCTCGACGTGCAGGTAGCCGTTCCAGCCGACCAGCACGGCGGCCAGGCCGACGAACGAGTGCAGCAGCGCGATCAGCTCGGGCATGCCGGTCATCTCGACGACCTTGGCGCGCCACAACCCGATTGCCGCACCCACCACGGTGGCCCCGATCAGCAACGCCAAGCCGGTCGGATTGATGTCGTGATGAACCGCCAAGGTGATCGTCGCGGCCAGCGCCACCGCCATCCCGAGGATGCCGAAGCTGTTGCCGGCCTTGGACGTCTCGTGCTTGCTCAGGCCGGCCAGGGCCAGGATGAACAGCAGCGCCGCGACGATGTATGCCGCCGAGGCGGCGGTCTCAACTGAAAACATAAGCGGGGTCTACTCCAAGTCGGGGTGCGCAGCGCCTAGCTGCGGGAGAACATGGCGAGCATGCGGCGGGTCACCGCAAAACCACCGAAGATGTTGATGCTGGCCAGCAGGATCGCCGCGGCGGCCAAACTCGTGATGGCCGGGTCGCCGTGGCCGATCTGCAGCAGCGCGCCCACCACGATGATTCCCGAGATCGCGTTGGTCACCGACATCAGCGGCGTGTGCAGCGCGTGGTGCACGTGGCCGATCACGTAGTAGCCGATCACGATCGCCAACGCGAAGACGGTCAGGTGCACCTGCAGCGCCGCAGGCGCCATCGCGACCAGCGCGAACAGCACCGCGGCGCACCCCACGACCAGGCTCAGCCGGCGTCCGGCCGACATCGGTTCCTTGGCCGCCTTCGCGACCACCGGGGCTTCGGCGACCTTGGCCGGAGCGGCCGAGACCTGCACCGGGGGCGGGGGCCACGTCGACTCGCCGTCGCGCACCACGGTCATCGACCGCTGCACCACGTCGTCGAAGTCCAGCACCAGCTGGCCGTCCTTGCCGGGGGTCATCAGCTTCATCAGGTTGACCAGGTTGGTGCCGTAGAGCTGGGAGGCCTGCGCGGGCAGCCGGCCGGCCAGGTCGGTGTAGCCGATGATCGTCACGCCGTTGTCGGTGACGACGGCCTGGTCCTTGACGGTGCCCTCGACGTTGCCGCCGTTGGCGGCGGCCATGTCCACGATCACGCTGCCCGGCTTCATCGACGCCACCATCTCGGCGGTGATGATCCGCGGCGCGGGCTTACCGGGGATGAGCGCGGTGGTGATGATGATGTCGACGTCTTTGCACTGCTCGCTGTAGAGCTGCGCCTCGCGAGCCTTGTAGTCGTCGCCCATCTCCTTGGCGTAGCCGGTGGCAGACACCTCGGCCTCGGGGTCTTCGATGGACAGGTACTCGCCGCCGAGCGAGCGGACCTGGTCGGCGACCTCCGGGCGCGGGTCGGTAGCCCGCACGATGGCGCCCAGGCTGCCGGCCGCGCCGATCGCGGCCAAGCCCGCGACGCCGGCGCCTACCACCAGCACCTTGGCCGGGGGCACCTTGCCCGCAGCGGTCACCTGACCGGTGAAGAACCGGCCGAAGGCATGGGCGGCCTCCACCACGGCGCGGTAGCCGGCGATGTTGGCCATCGAGCTCAACACGTCCAGGGACTGCGCGCGCGAGATCCGGGGTACGGCGTCCATCGACAGCGCCGTGATGGGCCGGCGGGCCAGATCCTCCACCCGATCCGGGTTCAGTGCCGGTGCCAGCAGGCTGATCAGCGTCGCGCCCGGCTTCATCCCGTCCAGCTGTTCGGTCGACGGGGCGTTGACACCGAAGACGATGTCGGCGCTGCGCGCGTCGCCGATGGTGGCGCCGGCCTCGGTGTATGCCGCGTCGGAAAAGGACGATGCGTCTCCCGCACCGGAATCCACTACGACGTCGTAACCGAGCTTGGTCAGTGCAGCGACCGTCGTCGGCGTCGCCGACACACGCGTCTCACCGGGCTGCGCCTCGGATAGGACACCGATATTCATGACGTAGCTCTCCACATTCGCGTCTCTTCGCCGTCTTCAGGCGCTTGCAGGCGTCTTCTTCCCCCTGTTACCCGCCAGTAGCTAAGGAGCGACAAAGGGATCGAGGCAGCATACCGTGTGTGCTTCTCAGGCCGACACCGCGCGCTGATCCAGTGGAGCGAGCATATCGATGACGTCGATGACCGCGGCCCGGGCGGCCGCCCGCGGCCCTTGCAGGTCATCGACCAGTGCCGCCATCACCGCGCCGTCGACCATGCAGACCAGGGCATATGCCATCTCGACGCGCGCGATCCGCCCGGAGCGTTCGACGGCCTCGGTGACCGCATCGGACCGTTGATGCAGGATACGGCGCTGAATGTCGCGCAGCGCCGGCTGGCGGGAGCACACGATATAGCGCTCGTAGCGGGAGATGAGCTGCTCGGTGATCTGTTCACCGCTCTCGTCGCCCACCAACAGTTCCACCAGGATGTCCGCAGTGGTCTCGGCGCTGCGCCGGCGCCGGGACAGCTCGGTGATGCGGGCACGCAACTGGGCGACCTCCAACATCCCGATGTGTTCGACCGCGTGGGCGATGAGGTCTTCGAGTGAGGAGAAGTAATAGGTCGTCGACGCCAGCGGCAGACCGGCCCGCTGCGCCACGGCGCGATGCCGCACCGCTTCGAAACCGCCCTCACGCAGCAGCTCGGCGGCGGCGCTGATCAGCGCATACCGCCGTCGTTCGCCCTTCGGCGTCACTGCTGTCATCACGCCTAGAGATGCTGCCAGTCCGGGTAGCGCCGCATCATGCGTTTCCGCCTTTTCGGACAAACCCCGCCCCGCTGGCATGATGGCCGCCATGCCGGAGTTGAGCCGACGAACGGTACTGCGCCTCGGGGCCGCGATGGGGACCGCGGGCGCGCTGGGGGCGAGCTCATTACTTGACGCGCCACCGACGCAGGCCGCCCCGCTGCAGGCCGCGCCCACGATGACGACGGGCTCGTTCCCCTCGGCGGCGCGCGGTGGAATCACCACCAACTGGGCGATCGCCCGGCCACCCGGCCAGACCGGCGCGTTGCGTCCGCTGATCGCGTTGCACGGCAAGGGAAGTGACGCCGCGACCGTGATGGCCGGTGGCGTGGAGCAGGGCCTGGCCGAGGCCGTCGGCGCGGGACTCCCCCCGTTCGCGGTGGTCGCCGTCGACGGCGGTGGGAGCTACTGGCACCGCCGCGCATCCGGGGAGGATTCGGGGGCAATGGTGACCGAGGAGTTGTTGCCGTTGCTGGCCGAGCAGGGCCTGGACACCTCCCGGGTGGGATTCATCGGCTGGTCGATGGGCGGCTACGGCGCGCTGCTGCTGGGCGGCCGGCTCGGCCCGCGCCGGACCGCGGCGATCTGCGCGGTGAGCCCCGCACTGTGGCTGTCGTCCGGGGCGACGGCGCCGGGTGCGTTCGACGGCGCATCGGACTTCTCGGCCAACTCGGTGTTCGGGATGCCGGCTCATGCCTCGATTCCGATCCGGGTGGACTGCGGAAACGACGACCCGTTCTATTCGGCAACGCAAGCCTTCATCGCCCAATTGCCCAACCCCCCGGCGGGCGGTTTCTCGCCTGGCGGACATGACGGGTCGTACTGGAGTTCTCAGCTGCCCGCTGAGTTGACCTGGATCGCTCCGCTGCTGACTGCCTAAGCGCCGTTCAGTCTCCGAACACCGCTGGCACGAAAAGCAAGCGGGCGGCTGCTACCGCGGATCTGGGTGCATGTCCCGAAATTCGGCCGCATTGTCTCCTAAATCGTCGGATTTGTCCGATATTTAGGCCAAATGAAACCTTGTGTGACGAAGAACACGCGCGGTAGCGTCAAAAAGTACTCACCAGTAACTCACCTGATTCTGGGTCCCACCAAATGCCAGTCCAACCGAACGAATTGGAAGGCCTGTGATGACAAATCGACGTATTCAGACGGCTACCGTTGCGGCCACCGCCGGCGGCGGGTTGGTCACCGCGGCACTGATGCAGGCCGCGCTGGGCGCCGCTGCGCCCGGTGACAACGCCTTCACCATCGACGGCACCGTATTTGACCCCATCACCTCATCGGGCGCCGAAGGTTTCGACCCGGTCGGTCCGCTCAGCCTGGCTCCGCCGCTGTTGGGCCTCGGTGGCGGGTCGGTGAACATTGGACCCACCAGCTTGGACCTCGCCCCGCAGACCTTCGATCTGTACGACGGCACCGAAGCGCTCGGCAGCATCAGCACCAACGAGACCGTCGCGAACCTGCTGGGCCTGTCCAACACCGCGTTCACCGTCCTCGACACCACGCCCGCGGACGGCGTCGAGGCCTCGGCACTACCGGTGAAGGGAACGGTCTACGACGTCCTCAACCTGGGCAATGGCTTCTACAACGTCTATGTCGCCACCCCGGGCGAGAACGGCACCGTCACCGACACCCTGGTGACACCGTTCGGCAACACCGACCTGAGCTCGCTGTTCGCCGACATGAACGCTGCCAACCCGCTGCAGCCGGGCGACGCGTTCACCCCGCTGCAGGCCGGCGACAGCAGCATCGGAGCCGACGCCTTCACCATCGGCGACTTCACGTTCAACCCGTTCAGCACCGGGGCTGACGGCACCGTGACCGAGGGCTTCACCCCGGTCGACTCCCTCGCCGGCTTGCCACCGCTGTTGAACCTCGGCGGCGGCCAACTGGTGTTCAGCCTGGGGTATCCCGGAACCCAGCCACAAGCCTTCGCGCCGCAGGACTTCGACGTCTACGGAAGCGGCGGCAGCGAGCTCGGCAGCGTCAAGACCGCGGTGGACGTGGCGAACCTGCTGGGCATGACCAACACACAGTTGATCATCCAAGGTGTCACCCCGGCCGACGGCGTGGAGGACTCGCAGCTACCGGTACTGGGATCGGTCTACGACGCCTTCAACCTCGGCGGCGGATGGGTGAATGTCTACACGGCGACACCGGACGTCACCGTCGACGGCACCGTCACCCCCGGCACCGTCCACGACACCTTGGTCACGCCGTTCGGCAACATGAACCTGGACTCGCTGTTCGGCGGCATCAATGCCGCCAATCCGCTCGACCCGGGTGACGCGTTCACCGGGCTGCAGGTCGGCGACAGCAGCCTCGGCAATGACGCCTTCAGTCTCGGCGGGTACGTCTTCGACCCGACTCTCGGCTTGACCGGCTCCGAAGAGGGTTTCAACATCGTGCCCGCGCTGTTCGGTGTCGGGCCGCTGCTGGCCCTCGGCGGTGCCTCGGTCGGCATCGGTGGAGGTACACCGATCGACTTCGCCCCGCAGGTCTTCACTGTCTACGACGACTCCGGGTCAAGCCCCACCGACCTCGGGAGCATCACCACCGGCGTGAATGTGTCGAACTTGTTGGGGATGGCCAACACCGAGTTCACCGTGGCGAGCGTCGCCGCTGCCGACGGCGTGGACGCCTCGCTGCTGCCCGCGGCAGGAACGGTCTACGACGTCCTGAACTTCGGCGGCGGTTGGCAGAACATCTACATCGCCACGCCCGGCGACGACGGCACCGTCACCGACACCCTGGTGACGCCGTTCGGCAATGTCGATCTGAGCTCGTGGTTCGACATGTTCTCCGCCGCGAACCCACTCGACCCGGGCGACGCCTTTACCGGCCTCGATGACGCAGGCGCCATGTTCGCAACAGACCCACTGGCCCTGTTCGGGCTCTGAGGGATAACCCCAACGGGGTTACTGGCAGAGCTTGCCCAGCGCGGTGATGTGCGAATCGAGGTCATGCCCCAGCTGCTCGCGCTCCGAATTCGGTTGCCCGACAAGGTAGCTCAGGTTCAGACGCTCTAGCGCACCGGCCATCTTCTCGGTGGTGTCCGCGATGTCTTGCGGTGTCGCAGGGTCCGCCTCCAGCCGGCCACGCAGATACGCCGCACCCGCGGTCAGCGACAACCGGGCGTTGGCCGCCACCGCGAGCTGGGCGATGGGGTTCTCCGGGTCCGGGTTCTTCATGTGCATGTTGTTGGCCACCGCTTGACGGGCAAGCACGACCGCGCCGCACACGTCCTTCTTCGCGCTGTCGACCTGCTCACCGCTGAACTTGCCGGAACCACCCGAGGACGAACCACCCGACGGGTGCCAGAAACCGGCGACGGCCGCGCCACCGATGAGACCGGCAACCAGTCCGACCGCCCCAGCGATCAGCAGGGGGCGAAGGCTCGACGGCGCCGGCACTGGGGCCGGGGTGGGAGCTGACCGCCGTTTGTCCGTACCGGCACTTTTCGCCGGGGGATCCTGCTTTACGGATTCGGTGGACTCCGGTTCAGTTTCGTCAGCCATGTCACCCAGGATAGCGGTAGGCCCCTGCGGTCAGACCTGGATCTTCCCCTCGGCGGCCGCCGCGCCGATGTCGCTGCGGAAGTGACTTCCCGGCAAACGAATTGAATTGAGGATCCGGTAGGCATCGGCACGCGCAGCACTCAGGTCGTCTCCGACGCCCACCACCGACAGCACCCGCCCACCGGAAGACACCACCGCCCCGTCGTCGCGACGCGCGGTACCGGCGTGCAAGACCCCGTCGGCCTCGGCGCCCACGATCACGTCGCCGACGCGCGGCCGGCCTGGGTAGTTCTCCGCGGCCAGCACCACTGTCACCGCCGCGGCATCCCGCCAGCGCAACGCGCCGAACTCGCTCAGTCCGCCGGTGGCGGCAGCATACAGCAACTGCCCGAGTGGCGATTCCAACAGTGCCAGCACCGCCTGGGTCTCCGGATCGCCGAAGCGGCAATTGAATTCGACCACCGCCGGTCCGGTCGAGGTCATCGCCAGACCTGCGTACAGCAAACCGGTGAACCGGCTGCCCCGCCGGAGCAGTTCGGCCGCGACGGGTTCGACGACGTCACTGACAATGCCGGCCACCGCCTCCCGGGACAACCACGGCAGCGGGGCGTATGCACCCATGCCGCCGGTGTTGGGTCCGCTGTCGCCGTCGCCGACCCGCTTGAAGTCCTGCGCCGGCAGCAGCGGCACCACGGTGGCGCCGTCGACCACACAGAACAGGGACAGCTCGGGACCGTCCAGGAAGGATTCCAAGAGCACCGGATGGCCACTGTCGAGCAGCCCGGCGGCGTGGGCCCGGGCCGCTGCCCGATCTGCGGTCACCACTACGCCCTTGCCGGCCGCCAGCCCGTCGTCCTTGACCACCCAGGCCGCCTCTCCGGCATCAGGACCGAACCGGGTCAGGGCGGCGTCCAGGTCAGCGGGGCTGTCGACGATCTCCGAGCGGGCGGTGCGCACCCCGGCGGCGGCCATCACGTCCTTGGCGAACGCCTTGGAACCTTCGATGCGAGCGGCGTCCTGCGACGGTCCGAAACAGGCGATGCCGGCGGCACGCACCGCATCTGCCACACCCAAGACCAGCGGCACCTCCGGGCCGATCACCACCAGGTCGGCCTCGACGTCGCGGGCCAAGGCGGTGACCGCCGCCGCCGAGGTGATGTCAATGTCGCGCTGCTCTGCCAGGGCCGCAGTACCGGCGTTGCCGGGCGCGATCACCAAGTGATCGACCTTCGGGTCGTTGCGAAGGGCTAGGAGTAACGCATGTTCCCGGGCGCCGGAACCGATCACCAGGACGCGCATGGGCGCTACTCCTCTCTGAGTTCGCCTCGCTTCGTCATCGGCGGGACGCGAGACAAAGGATATATAAGGAGAGAGCCCCGCACGCGCCTGGTGTGTGCGGGGCTCTCGCGTTGTAGGTCGGGCCTACGCAGTCCCTTAGCCGCCTCCGGTACCGCCCTTGCCGCCGGTGTTGCCGCTGGCGGACGAACCGCTGGTGCCGCTGGCGCCCCCGCCGCTGCCGGTGGAACTCTTGCCGCCGCCGGCACCGCCGGCACCACCCTTGCCACCGGCGTTGGTAGTGGCCGTCGAGTTGCCGCCGGAACCGCCAGAACCGCCCTGGCCGCCGCCACCCCCGCCGTTGCCGCCGGCACCACCGGCGCCACCGGCACCGGCCGTGGCCTTACCCTCCGTGGTGCCGGCACCACCGTTAGGTGTCGGGTAGGCGCTGCTGGAGATGGTCGGCTGGTTCGCGCCGCCACCGTTGCCGCCCGTGCCGCCATCGCCGCCGATTCCGGTGGCGCCGCCGGAACCACCCGCACCGCCGACACCACCTGCACCGCCGACCGTGGCCCTGGCCCCGGCAGCACCGACTGCGCCCGTTCCGCGACCGGTCGGCCCGGAGATGTTGCCGTTGTTGGTGGACGTGCTCTTGCTCGGGTCACCCCAGACGATGGTGCCCGCGGCACCGCCATCGCCACCGTTGCCACCCTTGCCGCCCACGCCGTCACCGCCGCTGGCGATCGCAGTCGCCGCGCCGCCGACACCACCGTTGCCGCCCTTGCCACCGTCAGCGCCAGCGCCGGTGTTGCCGTTACCACCGTTGCCACCGGCACCACCAGCGCCGGCGTGATACCCGGTGCCACCGGTCCCGCCGTTACCACCGGTACCGGCCGCTCCCTGGCCATTGCCGTTCGGGTCGATGAACTTGGCGCCACCATTGCCGGTGCTGCCCAGCAGCGGGTTGAAGGCGTCGCCGCCGTTGCCGCCCTTGCCACCGTCACCACCGTTGCCGAGGGTGCCGTTGCTGCCGCCACCAGCGGTCGTGCCACCGGCGCCGCCAGCGCCACCGTTACCGCCGTTGGCACCGTTACCGGCCGCGGCCGCGTGCAGGGCGCCGGAGTTCTGAGTGGCGTCCGCGCCGGGAAGCTGGTGGTCCTCAAAGCCGGCCTGACCGCCGTTGCCGCCGGTGCCACCGACGCCACCGCTACCGCCATCGCCAGCGTCGCCGAAGGTCGCGTTACCGCCGACACCACCGGCGCCGCCGTTACCACCGGCCTTACCGGCCGTGGCGTTGGTGCCCCCCGGAGTGCCCCCGGGGCTGGTGCCGTTGGCACCCGTTCCGCCCTTGCCGCCGTCACCGCCGTCGCCGCCATCACCGATCGAGCCAGCGCTGCCGCCCTTACCGCCGGCACCACCGTTTTGGCCGACGCCGCTGGCCAGTGTGGTGCCGGTGCCGCCGTCGCCGCCCTTACCACCGTTACCGCCCGCGGTACCGGCCGAACCGGCCTGGCCGTTGGCGGCCGACTGGCCGCCACCGCTGTCGCCACCGGCACCGGCGGTGCCCGCAGCGCCCCGGTTACCACCGGTGCCGCCGGCACCACCGACGCCCGCCGTCGCCCCGGTGCCGCCGCCAAGGCCCTTACCGCCGGCGCCACCGTTGCCGGCGTTGCCGCCGCTGCCGGCGTTACCACCGACCCCACCAACACCGTGGTGGTTGGCGGTGCCATTGCTGGCGGTGCCACTGGCCCCGCCGGCACCACCAGCGCCACCGTTGCCGCCCTTGCCGCCGCTCGTGGCGTCACCACCGGTACCGCCGGCGCCACCCGCCACGGTGGCGTCCGTGCCGGCCTTGCCGTCCGCGCCGGAACCACCGTTGCCGGCGTTGCCGCCCTGGCCGCCGGCGCCACCACTGGCCGCCACCGCGCCCCGGTCACCACCGGCACCACCGACGCCACCCTGGCCACCGTTGCCACCAGTGGCCGAGCTGCCCGCCGCCTGGGTGAAGCCATTGCCACCGCGGCCACCGGCGCCACCATCAGCACCCTGACCATCAGCAGCGTGGGTGGTGCCGTCGGCCTGCAAGCCACCGACACCGCCGCTGCCGCCCTTGCCACCGTTACCACCGGTGCCACCGTTGGGGCTGCCCGAAGTGGTGGCATCGGTGCCCGCGGCGCCCTGGCCGCCCTTGCCGCCGGCACCACCGACACCCGCGGTGCCATTCGTGCCGTCGGTGGCTGCCCCGGTGCCGGTGCCGGCCTTACCGCCGATACCGGCGTTGCCGCCGTTACCACCGTCATGCCCGGCGCCACCGGCACCGTTGTTCACACCCGCGACACCGGCACTGCCCGCATCACCGGCAGCACCGACACCACCGTTACCGGCATTGCCACCCGAGCCCGCAGCACCGGTAGCACCCGTGGTCGACCCCGTACCGGCAGCGCCACCGTTACCACCGGAGCCACCATTGCCACCGGCGCCACCGTTGCCGTCACCGGTCACAAACGAGCCGGCCGCACCGTCAACACCGTTGCCGCCCTTACCACCAGCACCACCATCAGCACCCGCACCCGAGGCAGCATGCGTGGAACCGTCGGCCTGCAGACCACCCAGGCCACCATTGCCGCCCTTGCCGCCGTTGCCACCGGAGGTACCGCTGTCACCGGCGTTGACACCGTTGACACCCGCGGCACCCTGGCCGCCCTTACCGCCGGCACCACCGACACCGGCCGAGCCGTTGGTGCCGTCGCTGGCTGCCCCGGTGCCGGTGCCGGCCTTACCGCCGATACCGGCGTTGCCGCCGTTACCACCGTCATGCCCGGCGCCACCGGCACCGTTGTTCACACCCGCGACACCGGCACTGCCCGCATCACCGGCAGCACCAACACCACCGTTACCGGCATTGCCACCCGAGCCCGCAGCACCCTGAACGCCCGTGGTCGACCCCGTACCGGCAGCGCCACCGTTACCGCCGTCGCCACCATTGCCACCGGCGCCACCGTTGCCGTCGCCGGTCACAAACGATCCGGCCGCACCATCAACACCGTTGCCGCCCTTACCACCAGCACCACCATCAGCACCCGCACCCGACGCAGCATGCGTGGAACCGTCGGCGCTCAGACCACCCTGGCCACCATTGCCACCGGCACCACCATGGCCACCCGCGGTGCCATCCACCGCACCGGCAACGCCATCGACACCATCAGCACCCCGACCACCGGCACCACCATTGCCACCCACACCCGCAGTGCCATCGACACCCGAAGCGGCCTGGCCCCCACGCCCGGAGCCACCAGCACCACCGGCACCGGCGTTACCCCCAGCACCACCGGCCTGACCGGCCTCCCCATCAACCGACGGGTTGCCGTTGCTCAGGCCATCACGACCCGCCGCCCCATCAGTGCCATCGGCACCATTGCCGGCGTTACCACCCACACCACCGAGGCCCTGCACACCATCGCTGCCCGCAGCCCCATCAGCAGCCCGCGTGCCATCACCACCGACACCACCAGCACCCGCAACGCCCGCCACACCACCGGCACCACCATCGCCACCGGCACCACCAGCGCCACCATCGCCACCAGCCAAACCCGCACCGGACTGCTCAAAACCACTACCACCGCTGCCACCGGCACCACCATCACCACCGTTGCCACCACTGCCCGCGTTACCACCCACGCCACCAACACCAGCAACACCATTGTGAGCACCGGTACCCGCCACACCCCCAGCACCACCGGCACCACCATTGCCACCACGCGAGCCATCCGTGCCGTCCTCGCCCCGGCCACCCGCACCACCGTTGAGCGAACCCGCAGTCCCGTCACCACCATTGGAACCAGCCCCACCCTGGGAACCGGCACCACCGTTGGCGCCGTGACCACCCGCACCACCGACACCACCATTGCCGCCATCACCATCAGCAACCCGGGTCACCCCGTCGGCGCTCAGACCACCCTGGCCACCATTGCCACCGGCACCACCATTGCCACCCGCGGTGCCATCCACCGCACCGGCAACGCCATCGACACCATCAGCACCCCGACCACCGGCACCACCATTGCCACCCACACCCGCAGTGCCATCGACACCCGAAGCGGCCTGGCCCCCACGCCCGGAGCCACCAGCACCACCGGCACCGGCGTTACCCCCAGCACCACCGGCCTGACCGGCCTCCCCATCAACCGACGGGTTGCCGTTGCTCAGGCCATCACGACCCGCCGCCCCATCAGTGCCATCGGCACCATTGCCGGCGTTACCACCCACACCACCGAGGCCCTGCACACCATCGCTGCCCGCAGCCCCATCAGCAGCCCGCGTGCCATCACCACCGACACCACCAGCACCCGCAACGCCCGCCACACCACCGGCACCACCATCGCCACCGGCACCACCAGCGCCACCATCGCCACCAGCCAAACCCGCACCGGACTGCTCAAAACCACTACCACCGCTGCCACCGGCACCACCATCACCACCGTTGCCACCACTGCCCGCGTTACCACCCACGCCACCAACACCAGCAACACCATTGTGAGCACCGGTACCCGCCACACCCCCAGCACCACCGGCACCACCATTGCCACCACGCGAGCCATCCGTGCCGTCCTCGCCCCGGCCACCCGCACCACCGTTGAGCGAACCCGCAGTCCCGTCACCACCATTGGAACCAGCCCCACCACTGGTGCCGTTGGTGCCGTTGAGGCCGCTGCCGCCCCGGCCGCCAGCACCACCGTTGCCGCCATCACCATCAGAGGCGCGGGTCACCCCGTCGGCTTGTAGGCCGCCTTTGCCGCCGTTGCCGCCGGCGCCGCCTGCTGCGCCTGCGGTGCCGTTGATGTTGGCGGCGGTGCCGTTGGTGCCGTCGAGGCCGGTGCCACCGATACCACCGTTGCCGCCCTGTCCGGCGATACCGGAGGTGCCGCCGGCGGCGGTGGTGCCGCCCCCACTGTCACCACCGGCGCCGCCCTTACCGGCGTTGCCCCCAGCACCACCGTCTTGACCGGCGTAACCGGCGGCGTGCTGGGCATCACCGTTGGCGCCGTTGGCGCCGTCCGCGCCGGCACCACCGTTGCCGGCGTTACCCCCGACACCCCCGGCGCCGTGCGCACCGGCCTGGGTGCCGCTACCCCCGGCCCCGCCGGCCCCACCAGTGCCACCATTGCCACCACGGGTGCCGTCGGCGCCGGGCGCATCACCATTGCTGCCGTTGATGCCGTTACCACCCCGGCCGCCCTGGCCACCGGCACCACCATTGCCGGTGCTGGCGTGCGAGCCGTCGGTGTTCACACCCCCAGCGCCACCATTACCCCCGACACCACCGGCACCGCCGGCGGTGCCGTCGGGATTCTGGAGGGTGCCGTTGGCGCCGTCCAGGCCGGTGCCACCCACACCACCGTTGCCGCCCTTGCCGGCGGTGCCGTCACTACCGTTCGCGGCGGTGCTGCCGCCACCACTGTCACCCCCAGCACCCCCGATGCCGGCGTTGCCGCCCTTGCCGCCGTCTTGACCGGCGTACCCGCCGGTGTGCTGGGCCGTGCCGTTGGCGCCGTCCGCGCCATCAGCGCCGGCACCACCATTGCCGGCGTTACCCCCCACACCACCAGTCCCATGCGCACCCGTGGAGCTACCGGTGCCCCCAACCCCACCGGCGCCCCCGGCGCCACCATTGCCACCCCGGGTGCCATCAGCGCCCGGGGTCGCCCCATTAGCACCGTTGAAGCCACTGCCCCCACGGCCACCCGCACCACCGGCACCACCAGCACCGTCAGTGGCCTGCGTGCTGCCATCGGCCTCCAGGCCACCAGCGCCGCCGTTACCGCCGGCGCCGCCCGCCCCACCGGCAGTCCCATCCGGGTTCTGCGCGGTCCCGTTGACCCCATCCAGACCGGTACCACCCAGGCCACCGGCACCGCCCTTCCCGGCGATCCCGTCACTACCGTCCGCGGCGGTGGCACCGCCACCACTGTCCCCACCAGCACCCCCGACACCGGCGTTACCGCCGGCGCCGCCGTCTTGACCGGCATAGCCGGCGGTGTGCTCGGTGGTGCCGTTGGCGCCATTAGCGCCGGCGGCACCGTTGCCACCATTGCCGGCGTTACCACCGACCCCACCGGCACCGTGCGCACCCTCGATCGTGCCGGTCCCCCCGACACCGCCGGCGCCGCCGGCGCCACCATTGCCACCGCGGGTGCCCGCCGAGCCCGGCTCATCCCCATTAGCGCCGTTGAGGCCGTTACCACCACGGCCACCCAAGCCACCGGCACCACCATTGCCGGTCGTGGCCGCCGTGGTGCCGTCGGCCTCCAGACCACCCTGGCCGCCGTTACCCCCGGCCCCACCCGCGGCACCCGCCGTGCCGTCGGGGTCCTCATCGGTGCCGTTGATCCCATCCAGGCCGGTGCCGCCGCGGCCACCGTTACCACCAATCCCGGCGATTCCGTCCGCGCCGCTGGCCGAGGTGGTGCCGCCGCCACTGTCGCCGCCGGCACCCCCCTTACCCGCATTGCCCCCATGGCCGCCGTCCTGGCCGGCATACCCGGCCCCATGCGCGGCGTCGCCGTTCGCGCCGTCACCCCCATCAGCGCCGTTACCACCATTGCCGCCGTTACCGCCCAAACCACCGATGCCGTGGGCGCCGTCAACCGAACCGTGCCCACCCACACCGCCGTGACCACCAGCACCACCATCACCGGCGTTAGTGCCATCCCCACCCGGCACCGCCCCGTTGAACCCGTTGAAACCGTTACCGCCGGCGCCACCATCACCACCAGCACCACCAACACCCTGCGCGGCGGACGAACCATCAGCGGTCAAACCGCCGGCGCCGCCGTCACCACCAGCCCCGCCCTGGCCACCACCGGTGCCATTAACACTGCTCGCGACACCATTGGCGCCCAAGAACCCATCCCCACCAACACCACCATTACCGCCCACCGTGCCGGTGCCGTCCACACCATCAGCGACCGTGGTGCTGCCATCACCATTAGCGCCGCCAGCACCGCCGGCACCGAAGTCCCCACCGTTGCCACCAACACCACCAGCACCGGCATCCGGATGCTCCGCCGTACCGGCGGCACCCGCACCACCAGCACCCGCAGCACCGGCGTTACCACCATCCCCGGCCGCGCCACCACCACCGGCAGCACCGGCCGCGCCATTGCTGGCGCTACCGGCCGCACCGCCGGCACCACCGGCGCCCCCGGCGCCACCATTGCCGGCGTCCCCACCGGCCCCACCGTTGCCATCACCACCATCAGCGAACGAGCCCGCCGCGCCCTCAGCACCCGCACCGCCAGCACCACCCGCAGCACCCTTCCCACCAGCACCACCGGAGCCGGCGTTACCGACCACCGCACCACCCGAGCCACCCGCACCACCCGCACCGCCGGCCCCACCGTTGCCGCCCGAAACCCCGGAACCACCCACGGTGGTGGCATCCGCGCCCGTCAGGCCGGCGAAACCATTACCGCCGAGCCCACCGGTAGCGCCGTTGCCGTGCGCACCACCATCACCCCCGACACCACCCGCACCACCAGAAGCGCCATCACCATTAGCCAACACGCCGGTGCCGTTACCACCAGCCCCACCGACCCCACCATTGCCACTGATCCCCGACGGGACCTGCCCATCAGCACCCGGGCGCCCCGCATTGCCCCACAACCACGACATGAACTTCTCACCCGCAGCACCACCGAGGCCGACAACAGTGCCGATCTGCCCGCCCGCGCCGCCATCACCACCATCACCACCACCCAGGAGGCCATCACCACCCAGACCCCCGGCGCCACCATCACCAGCCAGCCCCGCATTACCCCCCACACCACCATCACCGGCAGCACCGAAATGCCCACCCACACCCCCGACAC
>NZ_LDPO01000029.1 GCF_001021505.1 Mycolicibacter heraklionensis | reverse complement strand
ACCGGAGATGTTCGTCGACGACGCCCACATCCGACGCGCCTCGTCCTCCACCGTCTGCGCATGCACATCAAAACGGCCCGCCATCGAACGCATCGCGTCCGGATCAGTCATAAAACGTGTTGCCATGATTTTCTCCCTCTTGCTCGGAATTCGTTGTGATGCCGGGCGCCGACCCGGCGGACACGTGTGTGTTCAGGCCCCTTCCGCTACCCGCCAGCCGGCGAACGGGGCATAACTTTGGGGGCCTTGGCAGCGATCGCGCCCATTCCACGTCCGGCCATCGCGCCCATCATGGCGTGGCCGAACGGGCCGCCCGGCAGCCCGGAGGCCGCCGACATGGTCTGGATCGGGGCACTGACCGTGGTGGCAGGCAGCACCGGGGCGGCGCGGACCATGCCGTCGGCGGCCGTCGCCCAGGCTCCCGGCACCTTCAGTGCGCCCATGGAGGCGGCCTGGCCGAGCTTGGCGGAGATCGCGTTGGTGGCCGAGCTGAAGTGGCCGGCGAGCACGCCGACGGCGCCTTGCAGCTTGTCGTTGACGAAGTCGCCGATCTGGGTCATCAAAGTGCCGGCACCGCTCGCGCCGGCGGTCTGTCCCGCCAACGCGCCCGCCGTACCGCCTACTGCCCCCATCCGGGCGAGCTGCGGCAGCATCATCAGGAAACGCACGCCCATCATGCCGATGGAGGAAGCCCCGGTGAGGGGTGACATCGCGGAGTTCAGCTGGCTCACCGGGGTCGCCATCAAGGTGTCCATGCTGGACGGCAAGACGCTGGTGTCGAGCCCGAGCGCGTTGAGGTAACTACCCACTGTGGTGAAGTCGTAGCCCGAGTTGCCAGGGACTCCGGTACCGGGCTGCGGCCCTCCTTCGGCCGACCCCGGCGTGGTCGCCTGTGCGGACTGCGGCACCGCCGAGGGCTGCTGCAGCGCGTTGTTATTGGCCTCGGCCGAGGCGCTGTAGGTGTCCATCGCGGCGCCGTCGGTCGCCCACATCACTTCGTACTGGTGCTCGGTGGCCTGGATCAGCGGGGTGTTCTGGCCGAAGAAGTTGGTCGAGATCAAGGCCAGCAGCATCGCCCGGTTAGCCGCGATCACGGCGGGCGGCACCGACGCGGCCCGCGCCGCCTCGAACAGCCCGGCCGCCTGGGTGGCCAGTGCGGCGTTCGTTGCGGCAGTGGCCGAGGCCTGTTCCAGCCAGGCCACATAGGGGGCGGTCGAGGCTGTCGCCGCAGCCGAGCCGACCCCGGTCCAGGTCGAGTCCAGGTTCGCGATCACCGAGTGCGTCGCTGTTGCCGACGTCATCAGCTCGCTCGAGAGCTGGGTCCACGCTGCCGCGGCCTCCAGCAGTGGACCCGAACCGGGCCCGGTATAGATCAACCCGGAGTTGATCTCCGGTGGAAAGATACTGAAGCTCATCGATACGCCCCGCTTCAGCCGGCGGCCGCGGCGTTGACAGCCTCGGCGAGGGCGTAAGCGTTCGCGTTGCTACCCAAGGTGGCCGCGATCTGCTGGTGCACCGCCGCCGCCTGCGCACTGAGCTCCTGGAACAGGGACCCGTGGGCCGAGAACTGGGCAGCCGTCATCGCCGACACCAGGTCGGCGGCGGGCGCCGTCACACCCGTGGTGGGAGCAGCAGCGGCGGAGACCCCCGCGGTCATCGAGTCGCCGATACCGGAAAGGCTTCCGGCGGCCGCCGTCAGAATCTCTGGCTGAGCGGTTACGAACGACATTGTTCCTCCTGGGGGCGTGCAAGCGTCTAGTTGAAGTGTGGGTGGGAGTGTTGGGTATTCGAAGTCTGCGTCAATACTTGACGTAGATCACTCTAGCGGACAGTTGTAATAACGGTCTGATAAAGCTGGGGCTGCCGAGACGAACGAGAACTCGCGACCGACGCACCACCGGTCCCTGGAAGCACGAGTTGACACGTTCACCGAGCAGACAACCTCTCTTGCAAGTTAGGGCAGATAGCTGCGGCGGCCGTCGCGGGAAGAGTCCGATTGCGGCCGGATGCAGAACGTAACACCGCCGCGACCACGCGGTACAGCGGCGCGACAAACATTCAGTAAAGGTTTGGGATCTGGTCAGACAACGCTCTATTCACTTAGCCAAGGCGCGGATTTGTGGCGTTGAACCGGGCTGAACCGGGCCTGGGGGCGGGGGCCGGTGTGCGAAGCTAAGGTGCCCAAATCGGCCGGCAGGCCACCATCAACCTACGGACAACCCCACGGAGCGTGCGATGACCTTCAACGAGGGTATGCAGATCGATACCAGCACCACCTCCTCAGGCGGCGGCCGTGGGATGGCGATCGGTGGCGGCGTGGCCGGCCTGGTGATCCTGGTGGTGGCGCTGTTGCTGGGGGCCGATCCCGGCGATGTGCTCAGCCAGCAGCCCGTGGATCCGGGCCAGTACACGGCACCGGGTTTCGACCTCGATAAGTGCCGGACCGGCCAAGACGCCAACAAATACGTGCAGTGCCGGGTGGTCGCCACGGCCAACTCGGTGGATGCGGTGTGGTCAGACCTGCTGCGCGGGTACACCCGTCCGCGCGTGCAGCTGTTCAGCGGACAGACGTCCACCGCCTGTGGGGCGGCCAGCAGCGCCGTCGGACCGTTCTACTGCCCCGCGGACCAGACCGCCTACTTCGATACCGACTTCTTCAAGGTGCTCGTCGACCGGTTCGGCTCCAGCAGCGGGCCGCTCGCGCAGGAGTACGTGGTCGCCCACGAGTTCGGCCACCACGTGCAGAACCTGCTCGGCGTGCTCGGCCGGGCTCAAACCGGGGCGCAGGGCGCGTCTGGCGCCGGGGTGCGCACCGAGCTGCAGGCCGACTGCTACGCCGGGGTGTGGGCGCACTACGCCTCGGTGACCAAGCAGGAGGGCACCGGGGTGCCGTTCCTGAAGCCGCTCACTGACCAGGACATCAGCGATGCGTTGTCCGCGGCGTCGTCGGTGGGTGACGACCGCATCCAGGAGGCCGCCACCGGCCGGGTCAATCCGGAGTCCTGGACCCACGGCGCGTCGGCGCAGCGTCAGCACTGGTTCACCGTCGGCTATCAGACCGGAGACCCCAACCAGTGCGACACCTTCGCCGCCAGCGACTTGGGCTAAACCGCGAGTAGCCCGCGCAGCTCGGCACGGCCGGCCTCGTCGAGCGGCAACAGTGGGCGACGCGGTTCTCCAGCCGGTACCCCGAGCATGTCCAGGCCGGCCTTGACCGTGGTGGGCAGGCCGCCGGCCACGATGAACTCCAGCAGCGGCTTGAGTTCGTGGTAAAGCGCCTGGGCCTGGTCCAGCTCACCGGCCGTGACCGCGGTGTAGAGGTCCAGGCACGGCTGCGGACGCAGATTGGGCGCCGCGGTGCACCAGCCGGCGGCGCCGGCACGCAGCGCGTCGAGCACCAGCGGGTTGCTGCCGTTGAAGAACGGCAGCCGCCCGCCGGTCAGCTCGGCGATCCGCTGCATCCGGCTCAGGTCGCCGGTGGACTCCTTGACCATCGTGACGTGCTCGATGCTCTCGAACATGCCGACCAGCAGTTCCGGACTCATGTCGATCCCGGAGGTCGCCGGGTTGTTGTACGCCACGATGTCGATGTCGATGGCGTCCGAGATGGCCGCGTAGTGCGCGATGATCTCGCGTTCGGAGAGTTTCCAGTACGACACCGGTGCGACCATCACCGCGTCGGCGCCGGCCTGCGCGGCATAGCGGGCGCGGCGCACGGTACCTGCGGTGGTCAGGTCCGACACCCCCACCAGCACGGGCAGCCGTCCGGCGACTGCGTCGATCGAGGCGTCGACGCAGGTGTCGAATTCACCCTCGTCGAGGTAGGCGAGCTCGCCGGTGCTGCCCAATGGGGCGATGGCGTGCACCCCGGCCTCGATCAGCCGGTCGATGACGGTGGCCAGGACCACGGTGTCGATGCCGCCGTCACGGAACGGTGTCACCGGATAGCCGATAACGCCGTGCAACTGTGCTGCCACGAGGGACTCCTTGCTTATCGGGTGATCGCGTCGGGGTGCCCGGCCAGTGCGCGGCGGGCGTAGTAGGCGAAATTGGCCTGGCTGCGGTTGGGCAGCAGCGTCCAGTCGTGGGCTTCGCGGGCCAGCTTCTCGGGGAGCTCCTTGATGGTCCCGGCGGCCATGGCAGCCAGTTGCAGTGCGGCGGCGCGCTCGATCAGCACCGCCAGTGAGCAGGCCTCCTCCACGCTGGCGCCGGCCACGATCTGGCCGTGGTGCGCCAGCAGGATCGCCTTCTTGTCGCCGAGGGCCGCGGAGATGATCTCGCCCTCCTCGTTTCCGACCGGAACCCCCGGCCAGAGCGGCAGAAAGGCGCAGTCGTCGTAGAGCGGTGTGGTGTCCATGTGCGAGACGACCAGCGGGGTTTCCAGCATGGACAGCGCCGCGACGTGAAACGGATGGGTGTGCACGATGCACTGCACATCCGGGCGGGCCCGGTAGATCCAGCTGTGGAAACGGTTGGCGGGGTTGGCCATACCCTCGCCCTCGATGACATTCAGGTCTTCGTCGACGAGCAGCAGATTGGCGTCGGTGATCTCGTCGAACCCGAGACCGAGCCGCTGGGTGTAGTAGGTGCCCCGGGCCTCGGCCCGGGCGGTGATCTGCCCGGCCAGGCCGGAGTCATGTCCACGGTCGGACAGCGCCCGGCAGGTCAGCGCCAGCTTTTGGCGTGTGGACCACTGGGTTCCGGCGAAGTTCTCCGCGAAGCGTTGCTCCGCGCGTTGCATGAGATCGGATTTGGAATCGTCGAATGTGGTGCCCATGGCAGCTCCTCGGTGACGGGAGATGATGACACGACTATATGCGATAGGACACCTTGTGTCATCTGCTGTGTCATCATGGGTCCATGACGGAACTGCTGCGCACCGTTCGCAAGCAGCGAGGCCTCACCCTCGAAGGACTCGCCGAGCGCACGGGACTGACCAAGAGCTACCTGTCCAAGATCGAACGCAGTCGCAGTACGCCGTCCATCGCGACGGCTATCAAGGTGGCGCGGGCCCTGGACGTCGATGTGGCGCAACTGTTCTCCGAGCGCGGACACCAGGACATGATCGCCGTAGACCGGGCCGCGGACCGCGGCCAGGATCGGCAGCGCTACCGCGCGATAGCCGCGAACATGCTGGGAAAGTCGATGTCCCCGTTCGTGGTTCGCCCCTCCGGGCACGCCGACCGCCGCGGAGACGGTGAAGTCGATCCGCTGCACACGCTCCATCAGGGCCAGGAGTTCGTATTCGTCCATGCCGGGACTGTGGAGCTGGAGTACGGCGACGCCACCTGGACCCTGGCCGCCGGCGACAGCGCCTACTTCGACGCGTCGATCAGCCATCGCATCCGCACCGTCGGAAGCCAGCCCGCCGAGGTGCTCGTCGTTGCCGAGACGAGTTCGCAATGAGCACAGAGCTGCTGTTCTCCTACGGCACGCTGCAGCTACCCGAGGTGCAGCGCAGCACGTTCGGGCACGAGCTCGATGGCCGGCCCGATGCGATCGTCGGCTATGACCTGGACTACGTGACGATCACCGACCCGCACGTGGTGGCCGTCAGTGGCAGCGACCGTCATCCGATCCTGCGTCCGTCGGAGGCGCATGACGCCTGTGTTCCCGGCACGGTGTTCGCGATCAGCGCCGCCCAGCTGGCGGCCGCCGACGAGTACGAAGTCGACGCCTACCGGCGGATTTCGGTGCCCCTGCGCTCCGGTGCGCGAGCCTGGGTGTACGTGTTCGCCGGCTGAGCCGGATCGCTCACCAGGGCCGGGTAGCGCAGGACACTCCGCTGCCGCCCTGCTGTGACACCACCACTTCGCCGTCGACGGCGATCTCACAGTGGAACTCCGGGTTGGTGCGCAAGCCTCCGCTGGCGGTCACCAGCGCCCACTGGCTCGGATCGGCCAGCGTGGTGGTGTAGACCACCGGCTGTCCCCCGCCGATCGGCACCCGCACCGTCTCGAGGTACTCCGAGGAGTTGGCGTTGTAGGCGGCCATGCTGGGCGGGTCGGTCTTGATGTAGGAGATGTTGCCGGTCAGGTCACTGGTGGCGGTGATGGTGTAGGTGACCTCGTGGCCGCCGGTCGTGGACTTCTTCGGGGCGTCGGCCGACGGCTCCGACGCATTCTCGGTCGGGGCGGGCGCCGGGGACGGCGCCGCATTCTCGGTGGGCGATGCCGCCGGGTTCTCGGTTGGCGATGCTGGGCTGGTCTCCGGGTCCGCAAGAGACGTCGCATGGCTGGCTGCCACTCCCGCGGCGGCCATCAGCAACACCGTGCCGAACTTGACTGTCACGTTCCGCATGATCGTCATACCGCGCCACGCTACCGGAGGGCCGGCTCCGACGAGGTCCAGCAGCTGCCCCGCACGCCCGCACCCACGCTGTCAGGCGCCGCTCAACCGCCTGCGCACCTCGGCGACAACGCCCTCGATCGGCACGTCGACCTGCTCCCCGGTGGCGAGATTCTTCACGCCGACGGTGCCGGCCTCCAGGTCGCGGTCCCCGGCAACCAGGGCGATGACCGCCCCGGAGCGGTCGGCGGCGCGCATCGCTCCTTTGAGGCCGCGGTCCCCGTAAGCCAGGTCCACTCGTACCCCGGCGGCCCGCAACTGCGCGCCGATCACGGCCAGCCGCAGTTTGGCCGCCTCGGACAGACCCACCCCGAACACATCGCATCGGCTGGTCTGCCCCACGGCCTTGCCCTCGGCGGCCAGCGCGAGCAGGGTGCGGTCCACGCCGAGCCCGAAGCCGATCCCAGACAGGTCCTGTCCCCCGAGCTGACGCATCAGCCCGTCGTAGCGGCCGCCGCCGCCGATCCCCGACTGCGCACCCAATCCGTCGTGCACGAATTCGAAGGTGGTCTTGGTGTAGTAGTCCAGGCCGCGCACCATGCGCGGGTTGATCACGTAGGGCACCCCGAGCGCATCCAGGTGGGCCAACACGGTGTCGAAGTGTGCCTTGGCCGCATTGGAGAGATGGTCGAGCATGACCGGGGCGTCAGCGGTCATCTCACGCACGTGCGGGCGCTTGTCGTCGAGCACCCGCAGTGGGTTCAGCTGTGCGCGCTGGCGGGTCTCCTCATCGAGATCGAGCCCGAACAGGAACTGCTGCAACAACTCTCGATAAGCCGGGCGGCAGGTGTCGTCACCCAGCGAGGTGATCTCGAGCCGGAAACCGTCCAGGCCCAGCGAGCGGAAGCCGGCGTCGGCGACCGCGATCACCTCGGCGTCCAGCGCCGGATCGTCCACCCCGATCGCCTCGACCCCGACCTGTTGCAGCTGCCGATAACGGCCGGCCTGCGGGCGTTCGTAACGGAAGAACGGCCCCGCATAGCAGAGCTTGGCCGGCAGCTGACCGCGGTCCAGGCCGTGCTCGATCACCGCGCGCATCACGCCTGCCGTGCCCTCGGGCCGTAGCGTCACCGAACGGTCGCCGCGATCGGCAAACGTGTACATCTCTTTGGAGACCACATCGGTGGACTCCCCCACCCCGCGGGCGAACAGTGCGGTGTCCTCGAAGATCGGCAGCTCGATGTCGCCGTAACCGGCGCGGCGAGCAACCGCCAGCAGTCCGTCGCGGACCGCGACGAAACCGGCCGAGGCCGGCGGAACGTAGTCGGGCACCCCTTTGGGTGCGGCAAAGGTGCTCACGCACTCAGCCCTTCTAGGAACGGGTTGTAACGGCGCTCCGCGCCGATGGTGGTCTTGGGTCCGTGGCCGGGCAGCACCACGGTCGCGTCGTCGAGGCAGAGCAGCTTGTCGACGATCGAGGTCAGCAGATCACGGCCGCTGCCCCCGGGCAGGTCGGTGCGGCCGACCGAGTTCTGAAACAGGGTGTCCCCGCTGAACACCACCTCCGCGGCATCACCTTCGACCCGGAAGATCACCGAGCCGCGGGTGTGCCCGGGCGTGTGGTCGACAGTCACCGTGGTGTCGCCCAGCCCGATCTTGTCGCCATCGCGATCCAGTTCGATCAGCTGCTTGGGCTCGGCGAACATCGCTTTGCTCAACACGCCGAACAACGCCTGCCCGGGCACCGTGCCGAAGGAGCGCAGCGGGTCGGTGAGCATGAATCGGTCCTCGGGGTGAATGTAGGTGGGACAGCCGTAGGTGTCGGACACCTTCTGCGCCGACCAGATGTGGTCGATGTGGCCGTGCGTGAGCAACACCGCGGACGGCGTCAGTCGATTCTCGTCAAGAACACGCCGCAGCCTGGCCATCGCGCGCTGCCCGGGGTCGACGACGATCGCGTCAGAGCCCTGCCGCCGCGCCAACACATAGCAGTTGCACGCCAGCATTCCAGCGGGGAATCCGGTGACCAACACGCCGACCAGTTTCCCATTGCGCGCCCGGTCGGCGGTGACGCGGTCGGCGCAGGCGCGCTCTGGCAGACTTGAGGCCCGACTCAGTCCGCGAGCCAGGAGGTTACCGCCGGTGCCCACGAACTCAGAGCGGCGTGCCGCCGCCAAGCGCAATCTGGACCTACAGGTGCAGCAGCGTGCCGAGGCAGCCCGCAAGCAGCGCCGGCTGCTGATGATCCTCGGCGCCGCGGCGGCGGTGCTGCTGATCGCCGGGGTGGTGTTCGTGGTGCTGCGCGACAACGATCCGGGCAACGTCAACGCGAGCGGCTCCTCGGACTCGAGCACCTCGGAGTCCGCGGAATCCTCCGCGACGCCGGGGGCGGCGGGGCAGCTGCCGAAGTTCACCGCATCGCCGCAGCTGGGCGCCGACTGCCAGTACCCCAAGGCGCGTCCGGCCACCAAGGCCGTCGAGCCGCCGCGGTCCGGCAAGGTCCCGACCGACCCGGCCGAGGTCAGCGTGTCGATGATGACCGACCAGGGCCCCATCGGGTTGATGCTCAACAACGCCCAATCCCCTTGCACCGTCAACAGTTTCATCAGCCTGGCGGCCAAGGACTTCTTCAAAGACACCCAGTGCCACCGGCTGACCACATCGCCGATGCTCAGCGTGCTGCAATGTGGGGATCCGGCCGGCGACGGCACCGGCGGCCCGGGCTATGAGTTCGACAACGAGTACCCCACCGACCAGTACTCCTTGGGCGACCCCGCGGCCCAGCAGCCGGTCACCTATCCTCGTGGCACGGTGGCGATGGCCAACGCCGGACCCGGCACCAACGGCAGCCAGTTCTTCCTGGTCTACAAGGATTCGATGCTGCCGCCGCAGTACACGGTGTTCGGCAAGATTCAGGACGACGGCCTGGCCACCCTGGACAAGATCGCCGCGGCCGGCGTGCAGGGCGGCGGTGAAGACGGCCCGCCGGCGACCAAGGTGACCGTCAAGTCGGTGCTGCCCGACTAAGCGTGACCGAGCGGGCACTGCCCGTCTTGCGCGAGCGTGCGTATTCCCGGTTGCCGACCGGCGTGTCGGGCCGGGGACACGCACACTCGCGGAAGAAGAAATCAGGCCGCCGACGTCACCCGGTAGACGTCGTAGACGCCCTCGACGTTGCGGACCACGTTGAGCAGGTGGCCGAGATGCTTGGGGTCGCCCATCTCGAAGGTGAACCGGCTGATCGCCACCCGGTCCCGTGAGGTGGTGACCGACGCCGACAAGATGTTGACCTTCTCGTCGGCGAGCACCTTGGTGATGTCCGACAGCAGCCGGTGCCGGTCCAGCGCCTCGACCTGAATGGCGACCAGGAACACCGACGAGGGCGACGGCGCCCACTTGACCTCGATGATCCGTTCGTCCTGTTGGCGCAGCGCGTCGGCATTGGTGCAGTCGGTGCGATGTACGCTCACCCCGCCGCCGCGGGTGACGAAACCCATGATCTCGTCGCCGGGCACCGGGGTGCAGCACTTGGCCAGCTTGGTCAACACGCCGGTGGCGCCGGGAACCGCAACACCGACGTCGTCGGTGTGACGCTCGCGGCGCGAAATGGTCAGCGGCGTGGAACGTTCGGCCAGATCCTCCTCGGCCTGGTCCACCCCACCGAGCTGGGCCACCAGCCGCTGCACCACGTGGTGCGCCGAGATGTGGTTCTCGCCGACGGCGGTGTAGAGCGCGGACACATCGCTGTAGTGCAGTTCGCGGGCCACCGCCGCCATCGACTCGCCGTTGACCAGTCGTTGCAGCGGCAGACCGGCCCGGCGCACCTCGCGGGCCATCGCGTCCTTGCCGGACTCCAGGGCCTCCTCGCGACGCTCCTTGGCGAACCACTGGCGGATCTTGGCCTTGGCCCGCGGCGACACCACGAACTGCTGCCAGTCCCGCGACGGCCCGGCGTTCTGCGCCTTCGAGGTGAAAACCTCGACCACTTCCCCGTTTTCGAGCTTGCGCTCCAGCGCCACCAGCCGGCCGTTGACGCGGGCACCGATACAGCGGTGACCGACCTCGGTGTGCACCGCATAGGCGAAGTCGACGGGAGTGGAGCCGGTGGGCAGCGTGATGACGTCACCCTTGGGCGTGAACACGAAGATCTCTTTGACGGCCAGGTCATAGCGCAGCGACTCGAGGAACTCACCCGGGTCGGCCGCCTCCCGCTGCCAGTCCAGCAGCTGGCGCATCCAGGCCATGTCGTCGATCTCGGCGGCGGTGCCCAGGTGCGGAACACCGTTGCGGCCCTTGGCCTCTTTGTAACGCCAGTGGGCGGCGATCCCGTATTCGGCGGTGCGGTGCATCTCCCGGGTGCGGATCTGGATCTCCAGCGGTTTGCCCTCCGGACCGATCACCGTGGTGTGCAGCGACTGGTAGACCCCGTAGCGCGGTTGGGCGATGTAGTCCTTGAACCGGCCGGCCATCGGCTGCCACAGCGAGTGCACGACGCCGACGGCGGCGTAGCAGTCCCGGATCTCGTCGCAGAGAATCCGCAGCCCCACCAGGTCGTAGATGTCGTCGAAGTCGCGGCCGCGGACGATCATCTTCTGATAGATCGACCAGTAGTGCTTCGGCCGGCCTTCGACGGTCGCGGTGATCTTCGACTTCGCCAGCGTGTTGACGATCTCGGCACGCACCTTGGCCAGGTAGGTGTCGCGTGACGGCGCGCGGTCAGCCACCAGCCGCACGATCTCCTCATAGCGCTTGGGGTGCAGGATCGCGAACGACAGATCCTCGAGCTCCCACTTGACGGTGGCCATGCCCAGCCGATGTGCCAGCGGCGCAATGACTTCCAGCGTCTCGCGTGCCTTGCGGGCTTGTTTCTCGGGCGCCAGGAAGCGGATGGTGCGCATGTTGTGCAGCCGGTCGGCCACCTTGATCACCAGCACCCGCGGGTCACGCGCCATCGCGATGACCATCTTGCGGATGGTCTCGGCCTCGGCGGCCGTGCCCAGCACCACCTTGTCCAGCTTGGTCACCCCGTCGACCAGGTGAGCGACCTCGTCGCCGAATTCGCCGGCCAGCGCCTCGAGGGTGTAGCCGGTGTCCTCGACGGTGTCGTGCAGCAGCGCGGCCACCAACGTGATGGTGTCCATGCCCAGCTCGGCCAGGATGGTGGCAACAGCCACCGGGTGGGTGATGTAGGGGTCCCCCGAGTGGCGCAGCTGGGTGGCGTGCCGCTGCTCGGCGACCTCGTAGGCGCGTTGGAGCAGCGCCAGATTGGCTTTCGGATAGTACTGCCGGTGCACCGCCACCAGCGGCTCCAGCACCGGGCTGAGCGCGCCACGTTGGGCGGTGATGCGTCGGGCAATCCGGGCCCGCACCCGCCGGGAGGCGCTGGTCGGGACCTTGAGCAGGTCGGTGCGCTCGGTGGGCGAGTCCTGGGCGATGGCCTCCGACACCGCCACCGGTTGGCTGGTGTCGGCGTTGTACCGAGCTTCGTCGGAGCCCGGCTCGGAGCCTTGCGCTAAGCCGTGTTCAGGGCCCACTGTGCTCACCTCCGATCACGAGAATATCGACTAAATCCGGTGCAGGCTGGCCAGCTGCAACGGTGCCACGGCGGCGCGACCGCCCAGCCCCGCCAGCTCCAGCACCACCGCCGCCGCAACCACCTCGGCTCCCGCCCGACACAACAATCGCCGTGTAGCGGCCAGGGTACCGCCGGTGGCCAGCACGTCGTCGAGGATCACCACCCGGCGCCCGGCCAACTCGATTCCGTCGGCCGGAATCTCTAACACAGCGGTTCCATACTCGAGCTGATAGTGCTCCGAGAGCACCGGCGGTGGCAGCTTGCCGCCCTTGCGGACCGCCAGCGCGCCCACCCCGAGCCGGTCGGCGACCGCCCCGGCCAGCAGAAACCCCCGTGCGTCGATACCGGCCACCAGATCAGCGCCGGCAGCGGCTCGAGCCAGCGCATCGGTGACCACGGCCAGTCCGGCGGCGTCGGCGAAGACCGGAGTCAGGTCTTTGAAGGCGATTCCCGGTGTGGGAAAGTCCGCCACCTCACGGATCAGCGACGCGATGATCTGACCGGGGCCTGCCGCAGGCCCGGCCTGGTTCACTGTTGCAGCTCCCAGCGGTCCATATTCCAGCCCGCGCCCCACCGGGTGGGGTTGGCGGCCACACCGTAGGTCTTCTTCGACGACAGCAGGGTGCGCTGCTGTCGGTACAGCGGCAGCGTCGGCATATCGGCCCACAGCACCGGGGCGCTCTCGGCGAGCAGCCGGACCATCTCCGCGGGGTCGGCGGTGACGGCCAGCGCGGAGACGACGCCGTCGATCTGATCGTTGTGGTAGCCGGACAGGTTGTTGCCGTTGCCGCTGAACAACTCGTAGGCGTCCACCACCGACGATCCGCTCGACCCGCTGCCGGTGGATCCCCCGGTGCTGGCGAGCAACACGTCGATCTGCCCTTCGCGCAGAGCCAGCGGGCCGATGGCATCGGAGGCCACCTCGGTGACGGTGATGCCGGCGGGCGCGCACGAACTGCTGATCGCCCCGATCACCGCGGCCAGCCGGGTGTTGGGACCGCGGTAGCCGATGCGCACCGTCAGCGGCTTGCCGCCCAGGGCGTCACGAGCTGCGTCGGGGTTTGCGTGGGTGAACTGTTCGGCCTCGGGCACGTTCTCGGCCTGGTCGAAGGCGTCGTCCATGGCGGTGTTGAGCCGGGAGTTCACCACCGGAACGCCCGCGTCGTGGGCGATGACATCGCGCGGGGTGCACAAGGCCACCGCCCGGCGCGCGGGAGTCTCCGACAGCGGGCCGGACGGGGCGAAGATGAGCTGCTCGATGCCGCCCGAGGGGCTGTCGCTGCTCTGGTAGTCATCCGGGGTTATCAGCGACCCGGCGGACCCGGTTGCGACGTCGACGACCTCGATGACGCGTTTGTTGACCCGGTCGGCGATGTCGTTGGTCTGCGGCCATACCGTGATCCGCTTGGTGACCGGCTTGGCGCCCCACCACAGGTCGTTGGCCACCAGCACCACGGCGCCTCCGTCGAGCACCGAGTCGATCTTGTAGGGCCCCGACGACGGGAAGTGCCGCAGGTCAGCGCCGCGGTCGAGCTGCCAGGTGGTGTTCCAGGCGTCGGCGATCTTGGCGATGACCTCCTCGGCGGGACCCAGCTTGCCCAGCACGGCGTCGGTGGTGTTCACACCGAGCTTGTCGGCGATGATGTGCGACGGCATCATCGAGGTCGCGGTGAACAGTTCCTCGTAGTCGACGATGTTGCGGTCCGCGAAGAACGACACCCGGGCCTTCTTGGCACCGGGCTGGCATTCGATGTTCTCGATGTCGAGGTAGCCGGCCCGGCTTGCGGCATCGAACCCCGGGAACCGGCCGGACTGGGCCGCCCACGCCAGCACCAGGTCGTCGCAGGTGATGGGCTTGCCGTCGGAGTACACGGCCGCGTCGGCGATCTGATAGTCCAGCACCAGCGGGGCGCGGCCCACCACGGAGATGCTGCCGAAGTCGTGGTCGGTGACGATCTGGCCGTCCGGCCCGTGGTAGCCGAAGCCGATCAGGGTGCGGGAGAACGCCTGGGGCCCCGCCGACGCCGCACCGGCCACCGTAGTGCTGTTGTAGGTGATCAGACCGCCGTCGACGGCGTAGTCGATCTGGTCGACGGTGGCACTGGTGCACGCCGGGACCGACCAGACGCCAAGGCCGGTGATGATCGCCACCAGCAAGGCCGCAGCGTGCCGACAGCGGGCCGCCATCGCCGGTTACCGACCGGCGCCCGGCTTGCCGGTCGGACGCTGGCTGCGCCGGCTGGTGGGGCGGACCGGCTTTGCGCCGGGAGCCGGGGCGCTCGGCGCCGTCGCCACCGCAGCTTCGTCTCCGCCGCCAGTGGTGTCCTCGTCGTCTCCGGCGTCCTCGGTGCCGCCCGTGCCTTCGCTGCCGGCCGGTGCCACTTTCGAACCGGCCGCGGCATTGCGTCGCCGCATCACCCGGCGGGTGTGGTTCTGCACCAGCTCGGTGCGTTCCCGCAGCGTGACCAGCAGCGGTGTGGCCAGGTAGATCGATGAATAAGTGCCGACGACGACGCCGACCAACTGCACCAGCGCGAGGTCCTGCAGCGTGCCCACTCCCAGCAGCCACACGGCGACCACCATCAGCGAGATGATCGGCAACGCCGAGATCAGGCTGGTGTTGATCGACCGCATGAAGGTCTGGTTGATGGCCAGGTTGGCCTGCTCGGCGTAGGTCAGCTTGGGTTTGTGCTCGAAATCGTGGGTGTTCTCCTCGACCTTGTCGAACACGATGACGGTGTCGTAGATCGAGAACCCGAGAATGGTCAACAGGCCGATGACGGTGGCCGGTGTGACCTCGAATCCGACCAGCGAATAGACCCCGGCGGTGACGAGAATGTCGAAGACCATCGAGATCATGGCCGACAGGGTCATGTACCACTCGTAGCGCACGGTGATATACAGCGACGCCAGCAGCAGGAACACCACCAGGGCGATCACGGCCTTCTGGGTGATCTGCCCGCCCCAGGTCTCCGACACCGCCGAGTCACTGATCGCCTGCTTGCTCGGCTCACCGTTGGGGCCGACGGGCTGGAAGGCGTCGAACAGGTCGTCGCGCAACTTCTCGGTCTGCTCGTTGGTGAGCGTCTCGGCGCGGATCTGCACCGTCGCCGAGTTGCCGTTGCCGACCACGACCACCGACTCAGGGCTGTTGCCGACGCTCTTACGGAACACCTCTTCGACCTGGGTGACGCTGGTGTCTCCGCGCGGGAAGGACACCTTGGTGCCGCCGGCGAAGTCGATGCCGAAGGTGAAGCCGCGGACCAGAATGCTGACTATCGCGATCGCGACCATCGCGCCGCTGATCGCGTACCACATCCGCCGCTTACCGATGACCTCGAAAGCACCGGTGCCGGTGTAGAGCCGCGACAGGAAACCGTGCTTCGGCGCCTTGGTCGAGGTTGCCTTCTTGCGGGCGCCTTCATCGACGGCGGTCCGACTCTTGGTGAGCTCGACGGCTGCGGCGTCGCCTTTCGCGGACTTCGTCGCGCGCTTCGTGCCGCTACTGGTGTTCGGTTTGGCCATCTGGCTATCCCTGTTCCGTCGACTGGGCGGTTACCCGCGTGCGCGCTTTGGCTCCGGACTTGCCGCCCGTTGCGCCTCCCGATCTGGCTACCGCCCGCCGTTCGCGTGCAACCTGCTGAATCGCACCGAGACCGTTGTAGGACGGCTTGGCCAGCGTCGGCGACTTGGATGCCAGGTAGACCAGTGGCCAGGTCACCAGGAACACCACCACCAGGTCGAGGATCGTGGTCAGCCCCAGCGTGAATGCGAAGCCCTTCACCTGGCCGATCGCCAGGAAGTAGAGCACCGCCGCAGCCAGGAAGGTGACCGCGTTGCCGGACACGATCGTCTTGCGGGCCCGCGCCCACCCGCGCGGCACCGCCGATCGGAACGACCGGCCCTCGCGGATCTCGTCCTTGATGCGTTCGAAGAACACCACGAACGAGTCCGCGGTGGTGCCGATACCGATGATCAGACCGGCGATACCGGCCAGGTCGAGCGTGTAGTTGATGTACCGGCCCAACAACACCAGGATCGCGTACACCATGGCACCGGCCACCACCAGTGACAGTGCGGTCAGCACGCCGAGAACTCGGTAGTAGAGCAGCGAATAGACCAGCACCAGCGCCAGACCGATCGAGCCGGCAATCAGACCCGCCTTCAGCGACGTCATTCCCAGTGTGGCCGAGACGGTTTCAGCTTCGGAGGCTTCGAACGACAGCGGCAGCGACCCGTACTTCAAGACGTTGGCCAGCTGGCGCGCCGCATCCGGGGTGAATCCCGGTGAGCCGCCGGTGATCTGGGTGCGGCCACCGGGGATGGCTTCCTGGATCTGCGGTGCACTGACCACCTGTGAGTCCAGCGTGAACGCGGTCTGGGTGCCGATGTGCGCGGCGGTGTAGTCGGCCCAGACGTCGGCCGCGCCGCTTTTGAACTGCACCTGGACGATGTTGGAGCCGCTGCGTTGGTCCATGCCCGAGCTGGCGTCGGCGATCTGGTCGCCGCTGATGATCGAGGGCGCCAGCAGGTAGGCCGTCTGGTGGTCCTGCGAACAGGTCACCAAGGGCAGGTCCGGGTCGTCGTTGCCGGCAAGGATGTCTTCCTTGTCGCACCGTCCGGCCTGGATCTGCAGGGCCAGCGCCTGCACCACTTTGTTGTCGCTCTGCCGCAGCCGCTTCTCCGCGGCGATACGGGCTGCCAGGCCCTGGGCCTGATCACCCTGGCCGGGCATACCTGGCAGACCCGGCAGTCCGGGCAGCCCCGGCAAGGCGGGCATCTGCGCACCAGGTGCCGGCGTTTCGGCCGACGATCCTGGTGCCGTGGGCTCCGGAACGCCCGAAGTGCCGGGAGTGGCGGTCTCGCTGGGGCTTTCAGGTTCGGGGCTCGCCGTGGTGGTGCCCGGGGTCGGGGTCGGCTCCTGGGGGTACGGCCGCGGCTGGGCCGGCGGAGTCAGCGGCTGCTGCGGGACGGCCCCGCCGTTCCCGCCGAACAAGCCCTGCCCGCCCGCGCCGAAGCCCGGAGGCAGGCCAGGGGCACCGCCGCCGGCGCCCGGAGGCAGGCCAGGAACACCACCACCGCCAAGGCCCGGAGGCAGACCGGGAGCACCACCACCGCCAAGGCCCGGGGGCAAGCCAGGAGCACCGCCACCGGCGCCGGGCGGCAGGCCCGGGACGCCGGGCATGCCGCCACCGCCGAGACCGGGCATCCGGCCAGCTGCCTGAGCTTCCTGCACCGACACGCCGTTGATCACCGGCCGGATGTAGAGCCGGGCCGTTTGGCCGAGAGTGCGGGCCTCGTTGCCGTCGCTGCCCGGCACCGTGATGACCAGGTTGTTGCCGTCGATGATGACCTCAGAGCCCGACACACCGAGCCCGTTGACCCGGGCGCTGATGATCTGTTGCGCCTGGTTGAGCGCGTCACGGGTCGGCGTGGAGCCGTCCGGGGTGCGCGCGGTGAGCGTCACACGAGTGCCGCCCTGCAGGTCGATACCGAGCTTGGGTTCGGCGAGCTTGTTTCCGGTCAGGAATACCAGCAGGTAGACGCCGATGAGCAATGCCAGGAACACCGCCAGGTTGCGGGCAGGGTGCACCGGCGCCGAAGGCGATGCCACGTTGTTGAGTCTCCTTCGCTCATTGCGCAATGCGCTGTCGTGATCGTCGGGGCTGGCCCATGCCCGGACCGCCCGCAGCGATCAGTACCACTGCACCCGCAAAAGGGTACGTGCCCGGCTGGCCGGGACGATCGTTGGGCGGGCGTTCCGCGCGTCGGGGGTGTCAGACGGCTGGCCAGATGGCGGCGAGCTGTTTAAGCGCCCTCTACGGCCTCTTCGACTGCGGCCTCGGCCGTCAACTCCTCCGGCTCGATCTTGTCCCGAACGGCCAGCTTCATCCAGGTGGTCACCACACCGTCTGCGATCTCCAGGTCGACGTCGTCCTCGGTGATGCGGGTGATGGTGCCCTGCAGTCCCGACGTGGTGTGCACCCGGTCGCCGACCCGCAGCGACTCGTGCAGGTCGATGGTGGCCTGCATAGCGCGCTTCTGCCGCCGCGAGGCGAAGAACATAAACGCGCCCATGACGAGGAGCAGCGGCAGGAAGGCAACCATGTTTTCCATGACGACAACCGATCTTTCGACTTGTTCGAATGAGTCTCCGGCACCGGACCACCTGAGGTGTGGCGGGCCACTGTGATGACAACAGTGTGCCACTGTGTCCGGCGACCGCGCGTCGGTACCGCCGTCCACCCCCTAGGCTGTCGGTGACAGGGGGGTCAGGATTCTCGAGGGAAGGTTGGCCGATGAAAAACTTCGCGTGTGGTCTGGCGACCGCCGTTGCCTTCGCAGCGGCTCCCCTGGCAGTGGGAGCGATCGCCATGCCCGCCATCGGATCCGCGGAGCCGCTGAACTGTCCGGCCGGCCAGTACTGGGAGCCGAGCACCAACACCTGCATGCCGCTGGGCCAGGGACCGACACCACTGGCCTGCCCCGGCGGCCAGTACTGGGAGCCGAGCACCAACACCTGCATGCCGCTGGGCCAGGGACCGACACCGCTGGCCTGCCCGCCCGGCGAATATTGGCAACCATTCGGCAACGCCTGCCGGCCGCTCGGCCAGATCTGAGCCGCGGCAAGGACCGCTAAGGAGGCCCCGTCCCATGTCAGTGCCGCCGCTGCTGCAGAGTCGTCACCTGGCCACCGAGATCCCCGGCCCCGGCTCGGTGCAGCTGGCGCGGCGCCGCGCGATGGCCGTGGCACGCGGGGTGGGCAGCACGCTGCCGGTGTACGCGGCCCGGGCCGGCGGGGGCATCGTGGAGGACGTCGACGGCAACCGGCTGATCGACCTGGGTTCGGGAATCGCGGTGACCACGGTCGGTAACGCCGCGCCCCGCGTGGTGGAGGCGGCGCAGCAGCAGGTCGCCGAGTTCACCCACACCTGTTTCATGGTCACGCCTTACGAGGGATATGTGGCCGTCGCCGAAGCACTGAACCGGATCACGCCGGGCGACTTCGAGAAGCGTTCGGTGCTGCTCAACTCCGGTGCCGAAGCCCTGGAGAACGCCGTCAAGATCGCCCGGTCCTACACCCGCAAGACCGCGGTGGCGGCGTTCGACCACGGCTACCACGGCCGCACCAACCTGACGATGGCGCTGACCGCCAAGTCGATGCCGTACAAGAGCGGATTCGGCCCGTTCGCGCCCGACATCTACCGCGCGCCGGCGTCCTACCCCTACCGCGACAGCCTGATCGACAAAGAGCTGGGCAGCGACGGGGAACGAGCCGCCGACCGGGCCATCGGCATCCTGGAGAACCAGATCGGCGCCCACAATCTGGCGGCTCTGGTCATCGAACCGATCCAAGGCGAGGGCGGGTTCATCGTCCCGGCGCCGGGCTTTCTGCCCGCGCTGCTGGCGTGGTGCCGCGACAACGACGTGGTGTTCATCGCCGACGAGGTACAGACCGGTTTCGCGCGCACCGGGGCGATGTTCGCCTGTGACCACGAAGGCCCGGCCGGGATGGCGCCGGACCTGATCTGCACCGCCAAGGGCATCGGCGGGGGCCTGCCGTTGGCAGCGGTCACCGGCCGCGCCGACATCATGGACGCCCCGCATGTCAGCGGCCTGGGCGGCACATTCGGCGGCAACCCGGTGGCCTGCGCTGCGGCGCTGGGGGCATTGGCGACCGTCGAGGCCGACGACCTGGTGGGCCGGGCCCGGCAGATCGAGCGGCTGATCTTCGAGCGGCTGGGCCGGTTACAGGCCGACGACGACCGCATCGGTGACGTTCGCGGTCGCGGCGCCATGATCGCCGTCGAGCTGGTGCGACCCGACACGACCGAACCCGACCCGGCCCTGACCAGCGCCCTGGCGGCAGCATGTCATCGGGCGGGTGTGATCGTGTTGACCTGCGGAACCTTCGGCAATGTGGTGCGTCTGCTACCGCCGCTGACCATCAGCGACGCACTGCTGTCGGAGGGCTTGGACGTGCTGGCCGCCGAACTGGGCAAGCTCTAGCCGCACCTACTCGAACAACCCCGGCTGCCCCAGCCCACCGGCTCCCGCCGGGGGAACCATGCCCAGGTGCGTCCAGGCCGCCGGAGTCGCAACGCGACCCCGCGGAGTGCGCGCCACCATTCCGGCGCGCACCAGGAACGGCTCGCAGACCTCTTCGACGGTGGCGGCCTCCTCGCCCACCGCAACCGCCAGCGTGGAGACCCCGACCGGGCCGCCGCCGAAGCTTCGGGTCAGCGCGGAAAGCACCGCGCGGTCGAGGCGGTCCAGGCCCAGCTCGTCGACGTCGTAGACCGCCAAGGCGGCCTTGGCCACGTCGCGGGTGATCACCCCGTCGGCACGCACTTCGGCGTAGTCACGCACCCGGCGCAACAACCGGTTGGCGATCCGCGGCGTGCCGCGGGAGCGCCGCGCGACCTCCGCCGCCGCTTCGGCCCCCAGTTCGATCCCGAGGATCTTCGCTGAGCGTGCCAGCACCCGCTGCAGTTCGGCCGGCTCGTAGAAATCCATGTGCGCGGTGAACCCGAACCGGTCGCGCAGTGGACCGGTCAGTGCACCGGATCGGGTGGTCGCGCCGACCAGGGTGAACGGCGCCACTTCCAGCGGTATCGAGGTGGCGCCGGGGCCCTTACCGACCACGACGTCGACGCGGAAGTCCTCCATCGCCAGGTACAGCATCTCCTCGGCGGGCCGGGCGATGCGGTGGATCTCGTCGATGAACAGCACGTCATGCTCGACCAGGTTCGACAGCATCGCGGCCAGATCTCCGGCACGTTCCAGCGCCGGCCCGGAGGTCACCCGCAACGAACTGCCCAGTTCACTGGCGATGATCATCGCCAGTGACGTCTTGCCCAGCCCCGGCGGGCCGGACAGCAAGATGTGATCGGGTGTGCCGCCGCGGTTCTTGGCGCCCTCGATCACCAGTTGCAGTTGCTCGCGTACCCGGGGCTGGCCGATGAACTCGGCCAGACTGCGCGGACGTAGGCCGGCGTCGATGTCGCCCTCCCCGACCGTCAGCGCCGGGGACACCTCGCGGTCGTCCGGTTCGGCCGGTTCGCTCACTTGGTCTTCCCCAGCCGGCTCAGCGCGGTCCGCAGCACCTCGGAGGTGGTCGCGTCGGGGGCGTCGGCCAGTACCTTGTCGGTGGTCTCTTCGGCCTGCTTGGCGGCAAAGCCAAGCCCGATCAGGGCTTCGATCACCGGGGCGCGTACCGCGTGACCGCTGAACACGGCGCCGTCCGACGTCGCCACCGCACCGATCTTGTCGCGCAGTTCCAGCACCAGCCGCTCGGCGCCGCGCTTGCCGATCCCGGGCACCCGGGTCAATGCGGGGACGTCCCCTTCGGCGAGCGCCCGGCGCAGTGCAGCGGCGTCGTAGACCGCCAGGGTGGCCAACGCGATCTTGGGCCCGATACCCGAAACCCCGATCAGCGTGAGGAACAGATCGCGGGCCTCGCCGTCGGGGAATCCGTAGAGGGTCATCGAGTCTTCACGCACGATCATCGCGGTGATCAACCGGATTTCGCTGCCGCGGCGCAGCGTCGACAGGGTTGCCGGGGTGGCCATCAGCTTGTAACCGACGCCGGCCGCTTCGACCACGGCGTGGTCCAGGGCGATGTCGATGACCTCGCCGCGTACCGACGCGATCATGCCCGGGCCGCCTTGAGCTTGGCGGTGTACTTACGCCGCTGTTCGGCGGCCAGTGCCTCGGCGGCAGCCATCCGGGCGATCATCGGGGCCCGCCAGCAGTGACAGATCGCCAGCGCCAGCGCATCCGCGGCGTCGGCGGGAGTCGGCTTTTGCTGCAGCCCCAGGATTCGGGTGATCATCGTCGTCACCTGCGCCTTGTCGGCCGAACCGTTGCCGGTCACCGCGGCTTTGACCTCGCTGGGGGTGTGGAAATGCACGGTGATGCCGCGTCGGGCGGCCTGCAGCGCGATCACCCCGCCGGCCTGCGCGGTGCCCATCACGGTGGAGACGTTCTGCTGGGAGAACACCCGCTCGATCGCGATGACGTCGGGGCGGTGGGTGTCAAGCCAGTGCTCGGCGGTGTCACTGATGGTCAGCAGCCGCTGCGGCAGCGGCTGATCGGCCGGAGTGCGCACCACGTCGACATCCAAAGCGGTGACCTGACGGCCCTGTCCGCCTTCGACCACTGACAGCCCGCACCGCGTCAGCCCAGGGTCGACGCCCATCACCCGCATCCGATTCCTCTCCAGCACCGAACAACTGTTCGACAGTCTAGTGGGGTCCGGTGACACCAATGGGCTGCGACACGCCTCATGCCACGGCGATGCGGCCGCTGTCCGCGGCGGCCCGCAGCGCCTGGTAATCGCGTTCGTTCTGTTCGGCGTACGCCATGGCGAACCGGGTCAGTGCCCGGTCGGCGTTATCGCCCTTGCCGAGATAGGCCGCGATCGCGACCCGGTCGCCAGAACGGCTGTGCGCCCGGGCAAGTGCCTGCCCACACGCCTGCACGTAGGCGGTCAGCACCTTGGGCCTCATCGACTCGACGTCGGCGGACCCCTTCATATCCCACAGTTGACGCACGTAGTAGTCGCCATGGTGACCGTCGGGGCCGATGGCGTGGAGCCAGCCCAGCAGGATGTCGCTGGTGGCCTGCATCAGCCGCTGCCCGGCCACCACCCGCTCTCCCGCGTTCGGGTAGCGGCTGCGCTTGAGGTGGGGTTCCAGCACCGAGGGGCGGGCCTCCTTGACCTGCATGAGCAGCGGGTCTCCGCTGCCGCGGCCCTCGAGCAACACGATCCAGGTGCGGGTTCCGACGCTGCCCACGCCGACAACCTTACGGCCCGTCTCGATGTAGCGGTACCGCCGCGCGAGCACCCGCCGATCGTCGGGAAGGCTGGATACGTAGTCCCGGAACAGCTTCCGCATGTATTTGTCGTAGAGCCGCGCCACGGCGTCACTCACCAAGTCACCGGCCGGCACGATCAGGGGCGGATCGCTGATCAGGCGCCGGCGGCCGTCGTGCGATCGGGTGAGTTTGTCGACGGCCTGCTGCCGACCACGGGAAAGGGCACCGACCGCGGTGCGCCGGATTTCCTTGGCGTAGACCGGTTGGACGGTGCCGAGCAGTTCGGAGTCGATGACCGATTGCGCGTACCACACATCGAGCTCGCCGAGGCGGGCCAGTTCCCGCATCTGATTGCGGTAGGCCCCGGCGCACGCGGTCACGACCGATTCCTGCTTGGCGGGGCCGAATCCCCTGCTGCGGCAAAGGACGGCTGCACTCGCCACCAACCGTTTGACGTCCCACTCCCACGGTCCGGGCAGCGTCTCATCGAAATCGTTGAGGTCGAACATCAGCTGCCGCTCCGGGGAGGCGAACAACCCGAAGTTCGACAGGTGCGCGTCCCCGCACAGCTGTGCACGCAATCCGGTGTGCGGGCCGGCGGCGAGATCGGCGGCCATGATCACCGCCGAGCCCCGGAAGAACGCATACGGCGACGCCGCCATGCGGGCGTACCGGATGGGCACCAGCTCCGGCACGCGGGACCGGGATTGCGCCTCCAGCAGCGCTATCGGGTCGGCGCGCCGCGAGGACGGCTCGTACTGCCCGAGCGCGGATCGTGGAAGCACCGTCCGCCGGGATCTGCCGTACTCCCGCCGCTCCTTCGCCGACACGGCGTCAGTGTAGGACCGTCGTTCGGCTACACCACCCGTAAACCCGCGGGCACGGCCGCCGGATCGCGCCAGAACGCGTCGCGGAGGAAACGGTTGAACAGGTCCGGCGGCAAGATCGTCTCGCGCGGCCGGGCGTGGACCTCGCTGTGCACGGTGTGCAGCCCCGGGGTGCCGGCGCGTTCGTCGAAGTCGGTGACGTCGAAGTCGATGTCGTGGAAGTTGTGCTCGAACATCGGCTCGCCGATGAACTCGTAGACGGCGCGCATCGTGCGTTGCGGGTCGGTCGTCAGGGTCTCGTACTGCACCAGCAGTAGCCGGTCCCGCTGCGGCCCGTAACAGGCCTGCTTGAGCATGTCGTAGGGCGCCCCGACCAGCCCGTCCTGCGCCACCACGCCGTTGGCGCGGGTGTAAACGGTGCCGCCAGGATTGAAACCGAAGATCGACGACGGTGTGAAGACATTGCGCTGGATCAGCCGTTCGATGCTGTCGACCACCCACTGCAGCTCGCGCACACAGGCGATCACCTTGGCGTCTGGGAACAGTCGCGAGATCGCCGTCATCCAGCCGCACCAGCCCCTGTTGGTATCGAAGATCACTTCGGCGTCGCAATCGGCGTAGAAGCTGTCGAACAGCCCGTGCAGGATCCGCTCCCGCTTCGCGTCATCGATGAACACCGAGAATTCGTTGCGGGCGCTCATCTCGCCGAGCAGTGCGCCGAACAGCCCGGCCAGCGGGCCCGACATCCCGGCCTCAAACCTCGGATTCTGCAGCAGCAACGCGGCCAGCAGGGTCGAACCCGAGCGCGGCAGCCCCGAGATGAAATGAATCGCCGGCACCGGTGTGGCCTACTTATTCGGTTTCGAGGGCGGCGAGCACTTCGTCGGACAAATCGACGTTGGTCCACACGTTCTGCACGTCGTCACTGTCCTCAAGCGCCTCGACCAACTTGAACACCTTGCGGGCCCCCTCGACATCGACCGGGACGCTGACCGACGGCTGAAAGCTCGCCTCGGCAGAGTCATAGTCGATCCCCGCCTCCACCAGCGCACTGCGCACCGCCACCAGATCCCCCGGCTCCGAAATCACCTCGAAGCTCTCCCCCAAATCATTGACATCCTCAGCACCGGCATCCAACACCGCCGCCAACACGTCATCCTCGGTCAACGCATTCTTCTCCAGCGTCACCGTGCCCTTACGGCTGAACAAATAGGCGACCGAGCCAGGATCAGCCATCTGACCGCCATTACGCGTCATCGCCACCCGCACCTCACTGGCGGCACGATTACGGTTATCGGTCAGGCACTCAATCAACACCGCCACCCCGTTGGGCCCATACCCCTCATAGGTGATGGTCTGATAATCCGCCCCACCGGCTTCCTCACCCGCACCACGCTTACGAGCCCGCTCAATATTGTCATTGGGCACCGAACTCTTCTTCGCCTTCTGAATGGCGTCATACAACGTCGGATTCCCCGACGGATCCCCACCACCAACCCGCGCCGCAACCTCAATGTTCTTGATCAACCGCGCAAAATTCTTCCCACGACGAGCATCAATCACAGCCTTCTTATGCTTCGTGGTAGCCCACTTGGAATGGCCACTCATAACCCGCCCCACCTCACTGTTCCTGATCAAAAGTTCGCCCGGTGAGTCTACGCGCGCGGTCCGGCACTAACTGCACACAACGTCGCAGCGCAGATCTCGGCCCGGCTTCGGTGGCACGACTAGGCGGTTCGGCTACTGATTCCGCTCAAAAGGATTCCAGCCTGTTCACGATGCCAACCGGGTGTAGCCAGCCGACGGCCGTGGCCATCGGGGCGGAAGAAGCCGGGGCCGCGGACATCGTCATTCCGGAGCCGCCGCTCCGAGCCGGCGAGCCAACGCAATGCGGTTACCGCAGCGCGCCCGTGCGGGGCCGCTGTGCGGTGGCCATCTCCCGCCTGACCTGCCTAAGCGCTGGTATTGCTTTGGCGCACTGAGGAATACACTGCACCCGAAGCCGGTGGCCGCGATGTGAGGCGCAGTCTCAGCGGCGATCATGGACGCGGGGTGCGATGACGCGCAGACCGTCGGCGATCGGGACGTCGCAAGTAAACCGAAGCGTCCCGCAGCGGCCCCGAAGGTGCGGGGAAAGCCCTGGATCCATTTGCTCAGCGCGTCGCGTCGTCGTTGCAACCAGCCCTTCCGGCGCCTCGTTCTGCGGTCCCGAGTTCGGCCGGTTGCGGCAAGCTGGGCAATCACTGCATCATCGCGCCGACGCCGAGGACCGCTTGACCGTCATGGCGGCTGCGCACGAACATCGCGGAGCGCCCATGGATAACCGGTTTTTCCCATTGGTCGTCGTGACGGCCATGCTCGCCCTGGGAATGACCCTCACCGTCGCCGACTTCCGGCGGGCCGCCGCACTGAGGCGCCCGCTCGCGGTCGCCTTGATCTGCCAGGCGATTGTGCTGCCGTCGTTCTGCCTGCTGATCGCCGAAGCATTCAACCTCCCGCCGAAGCTCGCGGTGGGGCTGATGCTGATATCCGCCGTACCCGGCGGCCTGTTGGCCAACATCTTCAGCCACTTGGTCAATGGCGACCTTGCACTCAATCTCACGCTCACCGCGATCAACGCCGTCATCTCGATCGCCTCCCTACCGGCGATCCTGGCGTTTTCAATCACCTGGTTCACCGGGGAGGGCAGGAGTATCCCCCTTCAGCTGGACAAGTTCGTCGCAGTGGTCGGACTGGTGATCGTCCCCACCGCAGTCGGTGTCGCGATTCGCGAACGCTTCCCCGACCTGGCCCGTCGCTTGAAGCGGCCGGTCCGCGTCGCCGCCGCCACGCTGCTGATAGCCGTCTCTGTGGCGGCGATCGCTGGTGGTCGAACGACACTGCTGACCAACCTGGGCGCCCTCACCGGCGCCGTGGTGTCGTTCGCCACCGTCAGCCTGACTGTTGGTTATCTCGTGCCGCGGTGGATGAAACTCGCCCCGCGGCAGGCTATCGCCATCAGTCTCGAAATCGGGATGCACAACGCGATGGTGGCCACCGCGATAGCGCTGAGCCCGCAGCTCCTCGACAGCGCAGAAATCGGCACGGTGCCGGCACTGTACGGCGTCATAGCGCCGGTTATCGCTCTGCTGCTTGTCGCCACGGTGCGCGGCCTCGATCCCGCCTACCGTAAGGTCCCCCAATCCGGCGCCGTCGACGCAACGGGCCAGGCGCTGTCGCCGAAGCCCGGTGACGATGCGCGGCCGGCGTCCGAAGCGGTAGCCGGCTAGAACGCTCCGGCAGCGCCGCGAACGGCGTTTGGTCCAGCGAATTTCCCACTGCACCTTGCGATCCGCGGTAGCACTCAATAATGTTCTCGACAAAAGTAGTCACTTGACTACTGGCAGGTCAAAGTGAAAGGCGACACCGAGATGAGTCAGGCCCAGCGCCCACCACAGGATGCACCCAATGTCGTGGTGATCCTGCTCGACGACCTCGGATTCGCTCAATTCGGCTGCTACGGTTCGGATATCGCGACGCCGGCGATCGACCGCCTGGCTGCCGGCGGCCTGCGATACAACCGGTTTCATGTGACCGCCCTCTGCTCGCCGACTCGGGCGGCGCTGCTGACCGGCCGTAACCACCACGCAGTCGGAATGGGGTTCCTCGCCGATCTGCCCACCACGCATCCGGGCTACACCGCGCACATTCCCCGCTCGGCAGCAACGCTGCCACGCATCCTGCGCGACGCGGGCTGGAGCACTCTGGCCACCGGCAAATGGCATCTGGTGCCGCGCGGTGAACGTGGCGGGGCGGGACCTTACGACCAATGGCCGCTGGGATTGGGATTCGAACGCTATTACGGCTTTCTGCGGGGCGACGCCAATCAATGGGCGCCGGAACTGGTTCGCGACAATTCGTTCGTCGAGCCACCCGCCCGGCCCGATGAGGGATACCACCTGACCGAAGACCTCGCCGACGAAGCGATCCGGATGGTGCTCAGCCAACAGGCCAGCGCCCCGGGCAAGCCGTTCTTCCTCTACTTCACCCCGGGTGCCATGCACTCACCTCACCACGTGGAGCGGTCGTGGGCCGACGCCTACGCCGGCAAGTTCGACGTCGGGTGGGACCGCTGGCGAGACCAACTGTTCGCTCGTCAAGTGGAGTCCGGCGTCATCCCGGCCACGACCGCCTTGACCCCCCGACCGCCTTGGGTGCCTGCCTGGGATGACCTCAGCGCGGACGAACGACGGCTGTATGCCCGCATGCACGAGGTTTACGCCGGCTTCCTCAGCCACACCGACGCGCAGATCGGCCGGGTGGTTGATGCCCTCGAACGCCTTGGGGTACTTGATAACACGCTGATCCTGTTGATGTCCGACAACGGCGCCAGCGCTGAGGGCGGCGTATCCGGAACCGTCAACGAGCATCGGTTCACCCATCGGGTGCGCGACGACCTCGCCGAGAACCTCGCGCAGCTCGATGACTGGGGCGGACCACTGACCTACCCGCACTACGCATGGGGATGGGCGTGGGCCGGTAATACGCCCTTTCGGCTGTGGAAGCGCTACACCTGGCTCGGCGGTACCCGAGTGCCGTTCATCGCGCACTGGCCCAAGAAGATTCGTGAGGGTGGTGGCGTCCGTGGACAGTTCGCCCATGCGATCGACGTCCTTCCGACCGTGCTCGAGGCGTGCGGGGTGACCGTCCCGGAGTCCGTCGACGGGATTGCACAACAGCCCGTTCAGGGCGCCAGCCTGCTGCCGTCGTTCACCGATCCCGCTGCACCCAACCCGCGTTCGGTGCAGTACTTCGAAATGATGGGTTCGCGGGCGATCTTCGCCGACGGCTGGAAAGCCACCACCGACCACGTTCCGGTCGGCGTCATGGATGAAGACTTGCTGCTCACCGGAAGCCGTGACTTCGACACCGATCGGTGGTCGCTGTTCCGCCTCGACGACGACTTCTCGGAGTCTCACGATCTCGCAGACCAACATCCCGACGTCGTCGAGCAGCTCAAGGAACAGTGGTCGAACGAAGCTGCGGTGAACAACGTTTTACCGCTGCTTGACTCGCTGATCGGGCGGCTGGCCGCCGCAGCACAGCCGCCATATCCGATCGGCCTCAAGACCACGCTGTACCCGCAAGCCGGTCCAGTGCTCGACGAGGCGCTGCCCATGCTGGCCGGCGGAGGACACATCCTGGCCGATGTCGATGTTCCGCAAGATATGCCGAGCGGGGTGTTGTTCGCCATCGGCGATCGCAACGGAGGCCTGGCCGGCTACGTCATCGACGGCCGGCTCCAGGTCGCCGTCGCATTGCCCAGCGGAACCCTGAAACTTCAATCGGACCGGCCACTGCCGCCGGGGCGCCACCTCGTCGGTTGCGTACTGCGCCTGGTATCCGGCGGCGCCGCGATCGACGCCGTCGTGGACGGCGCCGTTGTCGCGACCGCGGCGACCGACCATGCGCTTCCGTTCATCTGGCAGCACGGGGGCACACACCTCACCCTCGGCTACGACCGCGGCCTGCCGGTAGCCGATGACTATCAGCCGCCGTTCGCCTGGAACGGCTCTCTGCATGCAGTCCACGTGCAGGCTGGGCAAGCCGAACTCGACCAGATCGACGCGCTGCGCGTCGCCCTGCAGTCCGATTAGTCGCCGGCGAAGGCGAACTGGAAGCCAGTGAGTATCGCGTACTTTTCACTCACGTAGGCCGGATGATCTGGACCGAAAGCCTGAACGGTGACTACGGCCGCCCAGAGCTTGTCGTCGCTGTCCCGACCCGCAACGATCAGGCAGGTAGCCTCGTGATTGGCCAGCCCCATGTCGTAGGTCAGCGTCACGGCGGGGTAGCCGCAAACAGTGCTGGGGATGCGGTCAAGAAGAACGCCGATCTTGGATAACCCCTCGATTTCCCAATCGAGTGCTTCTTGTGGAGTTCCGGCTGTCCCGGTGAGGTTCTCCAGTGTCACAACGGCGTTCGGCTGGTAGCGGTTGGCCTCACTTCCCGGACCTTGCATCACCGCCCGAACTGCCGGTGGTCTCTGTGCGGGGTCCAAGTGCCAGCCGGGCGGTTGGGGCAGCGCCAGCCGGGGCTCGTCGGCAGTGCGGTGATCGAGGCTGGCGAGCGGCACCGTGCTGGGGCTGCATCTGCTCGACAACGAGCTGTCAGACACGCCACTCTTTGGTGGATGAAGTGACTCGGGCTCATGGCCGCGGCGACTCACAATCAGCGCAGCGGCGACCAGCGCAGCGGCGATCAGGGCAATGACCATAACGAGGGCGGCGGCACCAATGGCCACTGGGAGCCACGGTCGTGCAGGCTGGGTGGCAGCGTCACTTACCGGCTGCTCTGGCGGTTCCTCGGAGGATGGCCCTTGGCTGCCGGCTGTTTGGCTGTCCATCGGCAAAGAATAGCCACCCCCGTTTGCCGCCAGGCCAGGGCCGACCGACTCGGTGGCCGCTCGGCGGTATCGCTCGATGGCCCGCTCAGCTGAGGAATCAGCCGTAGCCAATAGTGCACCTTCGCGGCAATTCGGCCTCGGCATTCGGGTTGAATCGGCAGAGTCACCAATGCATTCGACGGCCAGCCGCGGTCAAGGCCAGCTGCTGTTCAGCCCACAGTGGCATCAGTCGGCGACCGCCGCGCGGTGCTGCTGGGCCACCGGAGCCGAGTCAGCCAGTCGCGGGCCACGACGGCATGGCCGTCCAGGCGATGGACCGACGACGGATGCAGCGCCGCCAGCGATGCCCGCTGGTTTCCCGGTTGCGGGCTGAGCCCGGGCAGCGGTCCACCACCGCCGGGTTGGGCGCCAGTGCGGAATGCGGCAGCGAAGGCCAGTGTCTGATCGTCGCCGATGCCGGCGATCTCCAGGGCCGTCCATGTTTCAGGCGCCGGGTAAGACCAGACCTTCGCGAGCAGCTCCGGCACGTCTTGGCGGGGCGCAGCCCGGTATGCGGCTAGGTGATCCCCGTCCGCCTGGACAACGCTGTGCCAGGTCTCGCGGGAGCCTGCGGTGTCCAGCTCTGGGATGTCGTCGGGCTCGACCACGTTGGCCGCCCAGCCGGATTCGCGGAGGTGATCGGCGAGGCGCCGTGCCACCACCACAGCGGTCTGGTGCAGGGGAATGCCCGGGGAACGTGCCTGCAGCGCCGCGAGATTGTCGACAGCGGCGAACGTCAGGCCGATCCACGTGGTCCGCTCGCGCGCACCGGCATGATCACCGACGTCTCGGCTGGTGACCCGGATCGCGTCGGCCCGCAGGCCGTAACGGTCCAGATAGCGAGCGATCAGCGGCAGCGGAAGCGAGTCGGTGTCTTCCTGCCGCGCTGCGACCCTCAGCAGCACGGTGACCCGCGGGTCGGTGACGGTTCTGCGTGCTCGGCGTTCCCCTTGTTTGGGGCGGTTGATCGATGCGCGGCGTCGCAGAATCGTGGACAGCGGCAAACCGCGCCACTGCGCCAACAACGCGACCGCGACGGCGATTCCGATGCCCAGCACCCAGCGCTCGCGCGCCGACTGCCAGGGATAGGCCGTGGTTGCGGCCGCAGTGGCCAACAGCACCAGGGTGATTCGCCCCGTACCGGGCAGCGGTGATCGGTGGGTGCTCACAGGGTGCTCTCCTTTCTCCGGCGCGCCGCGATTGCGGCGCCCCCGACGGCCAATGCCAGCGCCGCCACGCCGCCGAGTGCGACGAGTTGCGGCGTGTAGTTCTTCGGTGCCGGCTCCGGCGGCAGAACCGCCCGCTTCGCCGGCTCCGAGCCCGGGGCGGATCCGGCGGGCAACTGCCAGGTCAGTGCGGCCACGGGGTCAACGGATCCGGCACCAAGGAGGTTGGACGGCGCCCGGGCCGTGTTGTGCGCGGTCGCAGTGATCCGGTGGATCACCTGCGCTGCACTCAGTTCCGGGTACCGGCTGCGGACCAGCGCCGCGATACCGGCCACGTAACCGGACGCATAGCCGGTGCCGTTGAGCGGCACCAACTGTTGCCGGGCACCGGGCAGCCCGTTGGCAAGACCACCGTCGTCGCGGTTACTCACCGACACGATGTTCTCGCCCGGCGCGGCAAGCCCCACCCACGGTCCGGACATCGTGAATTTCGAGGGCTGGCCGCTTGGCGTGGCCGAGGCAACCGAGAGGACATAGGGCTGCCAGGACGACGGGATCGACACCGAAGTTACGCCAGCCCAGTTGCGCGGGTCGTTCGGCCGACTCAGATCCGTCAGCGGGTTGGATTGGCAGGCACTTCCGCCCGCGACGGAACCGGTGGCGCCGCTGTCACCGGCGGCGGCGACCACAACAGCGTCTTTGTCGACGGCCGCGTAGCGGATCGCCGCACCGAGTTCGGACTGGTCGATGGCGCGGTCGGCGGCCAGGCAGTGCACTGCCGAAACGACGATCACCCCGGCACCGAGATCGGCCGCGTGCACAATCGCGCGGCTCAGCGCCGTGACGTCGGCCGACGCGCGGGTCAGCTCGGGATCACCGTGCGATGCTGTCGGCGTGATCTTTGCCGATATCGCCCGTAAGGACAGCAGCCGTGCCGCCGGGGCGACACCGGCGAAGCCGTCGTCGCCGGGCTGGCCGGCGATCAGTCCGGCGATCAGTGTTCCGTGCCCGTCACAGTCGGTGAGACCGTCGGTGGTACCGATGTAGTCGCCACCCGCCTCGACGGCCGGCAGCCGTGGGCCGGGCCGCACCCCGGTGTCGATGACGGCCACCGTCTGGCCGTCGCCGCGCGAGAACTGCCATGCCGCAGGAAGATCAAGCTGCCGCTGCCCAGGAGAGGGATCACTCACATCAGTCCCGCCGATGAGCCCGCTGATGCTGCACTCGCCGTTCTGCTGGGTGGCCTGCACCGGTCCCGGCGTCCCGCTCGGCGGTGCCGCGTCGACGTCGACGGTCGGCGGGGTGATCGCCAAGACCGGCGGCGCCGTCCACAGCGCCACGGCGAGCACCCCGGCCAGACCGCCGAGCCGGATCGCCCTGCGGCCCTGAGCGATTCGGGAACCGATCATCGATTGAGCACCCAGGCGAAAATGCCGACCAAGTAGGCGATCACCGGTATCAGTGACGCGTCCAGACCCGAAGCGAGGAAGCCGACCAGTCGGCGCACCGGCAACGAATAGCTGTGCGGGTCGGCGACGGCCGGAAACGCCGAGGCCAACACCCATGCCGACGTCAGGACGGCGAGCACCGCTACGGCGATCAGCGCAGCCGGGTAGCGGCCCGTTGCGGCGTAGAGCACGAACAGTGCCGCTGTCACCAGGTAGGGCTGAGCCAGCGACCACAGTTTGCTCGCCGACGAATCCCACACGCGTGCCCGCAGCGCGGCCGCCGCGGCGGCCGCCGCCACCACGTACCATCCCCACGCCGGAACCGTTTCGGGTTGAGCGGCAATGGCAACCGAGCCGAGAGCGCTGAGCAGCGCAGCACCGGCGATGAATCCGGTTTGGAAGGCGTCACCGGCCTGTACCCGCCGGGGCAGGTCTTCCAGCACCCGCAGCGACGGCGCCGCCGGGGTCGGGTCACCCGGCGCGGGGATCACGGGCAGCGGGAACCGTGCCCACAGCGCGGACAGTTGCGGCGCCGAGACCGTGACCAGCAACGCCGCGACGATCAGACCGCCGCCGAGCGTGCTCAGCGGCAGCTGCCACACCGTCTCGACCGCGGCCGCCAGTGCGACCCCCGCGCCGAGCACGGTTGTGGCGGTGAAGAATCCGAGTTGGCGGTGCGAACCGACGATACGGATCAGCGACCACGCGGCAACCCCGGCGGCTCCCAGCGTCACCTGCGCCGGACCGAATTGCCCCGGCACCGCGAGGGTCAGCGCAGCGGCGATCGGCGCCAGTGCGGCGATCGACAACACCCCGTCATGCGGTGGACGTGCGACCAAGGCGGTAAGGGCGGTGAGCACGGCGATCGCTCCGGCCGCGAAGAGTCCTGCCGGTGCCCCGGTCACCACCCGATAGACAACCGCCAACGATGTTGCTGCCAAGACCAGTCCAACGACGGCCGCCACTGCCCCGCGCTGGATGTGCCCCGGTCGCCACGGCGTGCGCCGAGAGGCCGAGAAGATCACCGCGGCATCCGCGATGTCTTCGACGATGCCGGGCGCCGTCGGGCCGGAAGGCACCGGTTGCAGGGCCAGCAGATCTCCGTCGACCACGCCGACGGTGTCCAGGCTGGCGTCCAAGCTGAACGGTGCGCCGCCGATCGGCGCGAGGCTGAGCCGGTTGGTGTCGCCGGCACTGTCTTGGGCCTCATCGGAGGTGGTTGGCACCACCAAACGCTGGACGGTGGGCAGGATTTCGCGCAGCGGTAGGTCCGCGGGCAGAGCAATCTCCGTCAGCCGGCTCTCGGCCAGGACAGCTATCCGCACGATCGGTATCACAGCGTTGGCCATCACGAGGTCCTCAGCTTCAGAAGGGACATGGGTTCTTCTCCTAGCGCGTCAAGGTTTGGCTGAATGTTGGGTTGACTAGTTGGAGGTAGGTGGGTTCGTCGTTGTCGGCTAGCAGGATTGCTCGTCCTGCGGGGAGGCGGCTGAAGCGTTGGCCGCGGATTTTGCCGCTGTCGGCGGGGTTGCCGGAGAGCATGAGGGTGGTGGCTTGTAGGTCGTTGAGCCGTCGGAGCAGCGGGTTGGTCATCAGGGCGTGTGCTGAGCCGGTGGCTCGTGCGGTGACGATGACCCGCAGGCCCAGATCGCCGGCTTGGGACAGCAACTCGATCAGGGTGGTCCAGGGCCGTTGCCCGGCGTAGGGCCCCGATAGTGCGGGGGTGTCGGGGATGGCGTCGACGTCGTCGATGATCAGGTAGTGGGTGTGCCCGTCGTAGCGCCAGGCCGCCAGGTCCGCCGCCGACAATCCTGCCGGGGGGCGTCGGGAGCCGATCAACGCCGACAGGCCCAGCATGGCGGGGATGACCCGGTCGACGTTGGCGGTGTACTCGTTGTCGGGGTAGAGGGGTTCGTCGACGAGGTGCAGGCGGCGATCGATCACGGTGAACGCCACCTGCTCGGCGGTGTTGTTGTCCCGCACGGTGCGGATGAGGTGGCGCAGCAGGGTGGTTTTGCCGGACTTGGCGTCGCCGAGCACCAGCAGCAGTGGGTTGGCGGTGAAGTCCACCTCGACCGGGGCCAGGTCCTCTTCACGCACCCCGATCACGATGTGCTCGGGTGCCGGGTAGAGCGCCCCGACCTCTTCGGGGGCCAGGTTGGTCGGCAACAACCGCACCGGGGGTGCGGCCAACCCGGGATGCCGGGCGTTGAGCTCGGCGATCTGGGTTAGATCGGGTTGGGCGATCAGGAAGTGCTCGGCGGCCATCGTCAGACCACGACCGGGCTGGTTGGCCGGCACCGCCTCCGCCGGACGCGTCAACGCCCCGGCAACACGGACGTTGCTGTCGCGCGGGTCGTGCAGTTTGAGCTCCAGGCGCAACCCGAGCCCGTCCCGCATCGCCAGCGGGACCTCCAGCCAGCTGGGGGTGGTCACGATGACGTGGATGCCGTAGGCCAGCCCGACGTTGACCAGCTCGGTGACCTTGGCCAGCAACGGGTTACGGGTATTGAACTGGTCGGTGTTATCCCGGCTGAACGCATACAGGTTGTCGATGACCAAGAACACTTCACCGTAGCCGTCGTTGAGCGAGCCGATGCTGCCATCCCGGAACGCCTCGCGCTGCTGACGCGCCGTCAACAACTGCTCCAACTCCCCGAAGGTGCGGCGGATCTTCTCCGGCTCCAGCCCCGAGGCGACACTGCCCACATGGGCCAGGTCCTCCAAGGCCCGCAGCTGCCCGCCGCCGTAGTCCAGGCAGTAGAAGCTCACCTCCCGCGGTGAGTGCAGGCTGGCCGCCGAGAGGATGAACGTCTGCAGAGCGGTGGTCTTGCCCGACTTGGGGCCACCGTGAATGAGCATGTTCCCCGACGCGGAGCGGGCGTCGAACACCAGCGGATCCCGGCGCATGTCGAAGGGTTTGTCGATCTCCCCCAGCGGCCAGCGCAGCTGCCGCTCCCCGATCCCGGCCCGGGCCAACGCCGCGGCCAGCGGGATCGGCTCGTCCAGCGGCGGCAACCACAGTGCCGGGGCCTGCGGCCCGTAGTTCGCCAGCTGGTCGCCGATCGTCGCGATCAGCTTGCGCGGCGGGGCGTGTGTCTCCTCGTCGGCCTCGACCACCACGGTGGTCTCCTGCCCGGAGTCGACCGCACCCGCGGTGAACAATGTCGGCTCGGGAATCGCGTGCATCACCACGGCCCGGGACTGCTGCGGCGGGTCGTAGATGCCGTCGACGTAGGTGCTGCGGAACTTGATCGGCGCCGCGCCGGGAGCCGGCACCAGGAAGCCCTCGCCCTTGTGCTCTTTGCCGGACTCGATGTGATAGGCGTCCTCGACCCCGATGATCTGCCGCGACACACTCGGGCTGGCGACCTTCAGACCGATCCGATACGAGGTGTTCTTGTCGATGTCCTTGATCTTGCCCACGTCCAGCGTCTGCGAGGCGAACAGGATGTGGATCCGGAACGAACGTCCCTTACGCGCGACGTAGTCGAACAGTTCGGCGTACTCCGGGTGATCAGCCAGCATGAGGGTGAACTCGTCAGCCACGATGAACAGTGTCGGGATCGGCGCCAGGTCGTGGCCGGCGGCGATCGCCGCCTCGTACTCGGTCACCGAGTTGAACGCACTGCCCTGCACCCGCCGGCCCGCCTCACGCAACAACAACTCCCGCCGGGCCACTTCCCCGCGCAGGGTGTCGGCGAACCGATCGGCCAGCGAGCGCTTCTCGGCCATGTTCGAGATGACCGCGACGACCTGCGGGAAGTGCCGGAAGATGTCGGCACCGGCCTCACCCTTGAAGTCGGCGTAGATCACGATCAACCGATCCGCGGAATGCGTGGTCAGCAGTGACAGCAGGATCGCCATCAAGGTCTGCGACTTGCCCGAACCGGTCATGCCGATCATCAACCCGTGCGGGCCCATCCCGCCCTCGGCCTCATCCTTGAGATCAAAGATCAACGGCTCGCCGGTCGCGGTCACCCCGATCGGAACCCGCAGTTCCTCGTCGCGGTTGCGGGGCGCCCACAGGGCGGGAACGTCGAGGCGCGAGGCGTCGGGGATACCCAGCAGGGTGGTGAAGGTGGCGCCACGGGTGCCCGCCGAGCGCAACCCGGCATGCGTCGGGTTGGAATCCCAGCGCGACAACCGTCGCGCCAGGTGCGCGGCCTCGTCGGCGCCCAGCTGGTCGGCCTCGTCGACATACCGCTGCCAGCCCCCGGTCTGCCAGCGGTCGAGGGACGACCCACCTGAGCCGATCCGCAGGATCGGGCGCTCGGGGTCGGAATACTGCTCCCGACTCGGCGCTGCGGCGCCGCGCTGCACGATAGTCACCCCGGCACGCGCCGCCCCCAGCGACGAGGCCGCCAGGTCGAAGTCCGGGTCGTCGATGATCACCAACAGATGCCGTGTCGTCTCGGCCGGGCCACCGGTGAACGGCGGACGGGCCGCCAGCACCGGCGTCAGCAGCGCGGACAGCTCCTCCGCGCTGCTCGCCAGGTAGCGCGCCGGGCCGA
>NZ_LDPO01000028.1 GCF_001021505.1 Mycolicibacter heraklionensis | reverse complement strand
CGTTGTAGCCGGTGCCGCCCCAGCCGCCGGTGCCACCGGAGCCGCCCGTGCCGCCGGCGAAGCCTTCACCGGCGCCCGCGGCACCGCCGGTTCCGCCAGTCCCGCCGCTACCGCCCCAGCCGACACCACTGAATCCGCCCGTGCCGCCGCCGCCGCCCCAGCCGGCGTTGCCTCCGTCGCCGGCGTCACCACCGGTGCCGCCGAGAGCTCCCTTGCCGCCACTACCACTGACCAACCCGTTGCCACCTAGGCCGCCGGCACCGCCCGCACCGCCGTTACCGGAGTAGCCGCCGGCGCTGGTGACGCCGCCATTTCCGCCGGTGCCGCCTGCACCACCAAGTCCGCCGCTGCCGACGCCGCTGCCATTGCCGCCGCTGCCGCCCTGGTAGCCGCTGCCGCCGTTGCCGGCGTGGCCACCGGCGCCGGCGTTGCCACCATTGCCGCCGACACCCCCTACACCGCCGGTGCCGGCGGCGCCGAAGCCGACACCGTCGCCGCCACCACCGCCATAGCCGCCGTTGCCACCGTCGCCGGCGGTGCCACCAATGCCGGCGTTGCCGCCGTCACCGCCGGAGCCGCCGAGCCCACCCGTTCCGGCGATGCCCCCAGCGCCGGCTGCACCGCCAGAGCCTCCCCAGCCGCCGGAGCCGGCGGTGCCGCCGCCACCGGCACCGCCGCCGTTACCGCCATTGCCGCCGCTGCCACCGTTGCCGCCGGCACCCGCGCCGCCGAACAGGCCGCCCACACCAGCCGCGCCACCAGCCCCGCCGTGACCTCCCCAGCCGCCCAGGGCGCCGACCCCGGCATCGCCCAGGTCGTCGGCGCCTGTGCCCCCGTTGCCGCCTGCGCCGCCATTGCCGCCGTCGCCCGCGGCGCCGAACAGACCACCCGTCCCGCCGCCACCGCCGTTTCCGCCGCTACCGGCGACATAGACCAAGCCACCGGGCAGGTTCAGGAGTCCTGCCGCTCCATTACCGCCCGCGCCGCCGCTGCCGCCGTCGCCGCCCTTGCCGAACAAGGTCGCGCCGTTACCGCCGGCGCCCCCGTCTCCGCCGTGGCCAACGGTGCCGTCGCTGCCCAGCGAACCGTTGCCGCCGTTGCCGCCGTTGCCGCCGTTGCCCCACCAGAGCCCGCCGGCGCCGCCGACACCGCCGTCTCCACCGTTGCCCCCGTCGACTCCGTCGGTACCGTCGCCGCCATTGCCTCCGTTGCCGAACAGGTACGCGGCATTGCCGGCCTGCCCCGGCGTTCCGTCGATCGGAGTCAGGTACTCGACCGCGCCGAAGGCGCTGATCTCCGGCGAGGGGGCCGCCCCGCCGGCGTCGCCGCCGTTGCCGATCAGCCAGCCCGCGTTACCTCCGCTTCCGCCGTAATAGCCGTCGCCGCCGTCGCCGAACAGCAGCCCACCGGCCCCGCCGTCGGGATGATCTGCCGTGCCGTCGGCGCCGTCGCCGATGAGGAACTGGCCGGAGAACGTGTTGACGAAGGTGGCGAACTGCAGGCCGTCTGGGCTGTTGATCCAGTCGTCAATGGCGCTGTGGATCGGGTGGTAGACGTATTGGTCAAACCACGCTGCGCCGTCAACGGGGCTGGCCGCGGCCAGAGCGGCGGTGCCGACATCGAGGCCCCAGGTGGTGGGATCCAGCCAGGCCCAGGCGCCGGAGTCGGCGGCGTCGACGACGGAAGTGGAACCCGACAGCGGGTCCAGCAGGTCGAACAGCCAGTCGACGTCGGCGCGTGCCTGGGGCGCGCCGGCCAGCGGGGTAATGCCCAACGCCAGGAACCCTCCGGCGGCCGTGCCCGCGCCGAGTACCCGGCGGCGACGCCCCCGCCAGCCTCCCGACGTGCTGCCGTTCTTGGTGCTGCGCCGCGCTGTCATGATCCCGATACCTCCTGGCGGGCCCCGTCATCGTTGCCTTCAGGGCCTTCTGAGGTTGTAACACCAGCCAGGGCGGGTGGCCTCAGTAGTTCACTACTGCAGCGCCGCCAGTCAGGGGAAGCGGGCCAGGCAGCGATCGAAATCGCCGAGCACTCCGGTGCGGTAGGCATCGATGCGAGAGAACCCGGCCGGCACCGACTCGCCGTTGATGTCGCCGGCGGCCAGACCGTTGGTCAGCAGCCCGGCGACCGCCTCGTCCAGATCACCTGCGGTCAATGCGATTCGGCCGCCGTTGGAGGTGGTGACGCCCTCGGACAGCCGGGTGGTGGCCACTCCCGTGAGGCACGCGGTGCGCAGCGCGGCCGCGGCGTTGTCGAGCGGTACCAGTCCGCCGTGTTCGATCTGCACGCGCTGCAGGTACCGCGAGATCAGCGCCGAATAGGCGGTGTTGTCGCCGGACAGCGTCGCCAACTTCTGGTCCTTGCTGGGGGTGCCCATGGTCTGCAGGGCCGGCAGGTCGACGACGATGGTGTTGGTCGCCGGACAATACGAGGCAGGCGGGCTGGGCCGGGCGCCCGAGCACGACGATGCGGCCGCGGCGTCGAACGTGAGCGTCGGCGGTTGGGCCGGCGTGAAGGCGGTGTTCATCGCGTCGACGATCAGCCGCACCGATTCCTCGCTGACCGGCACCTCGCCGGTCTCGTTCTGCTGCAGCTGGACGGGCAGTTCGCCGCGCCGCTGGTCGATCTCTTTGGTGTCGATGGCCTGACACGACCCGGCGCCGTCGGTGAACCCGAACTGGAACGCCGAGATCCGCTCGAAGGCCGAGCCGTGCTCGTTGCTGCCGATCGTCTCGTCGGGACCGAGCAACGGATCGCGTAGCGCCAGCATCGCGGCCAACACGCCGTTGAGCCCGTCGCCGGTGCTCAGCGTGAAGCGCGGCGAGTCGCCCTGGGCCACCCAGCGCAGGTACACACCGGCCAGGCAGTCGGCCTGCTGCTCGGCCACCAGTGTCGGGGTCTGGCGCCGCTTGGTGATGCCGGCCGTGCGGGCAATCGCGTGGCCGTATTCGTGGGCGAGCACCATGGTGATGGCCATGTCGCCGTAGGCGCTGCGCAGTGCGGGCAGCAGCAGCCGGCGATCCCAGCCGATGGTGTTGTCCAGATAGCAGTAGGCCGCGTTGACCAGCAGGAAAGTCCTGTTGTCGCAGAACTTTCCGCGTAGTTGCGCCGGATCCCAGGAAAGCAGTGATTTCGCCGGCCTGAACTCACCGTCGAAGGTGTTGGGGTAGGTCGTGGTCCAAAACGCCTCGAGGTCGCTGACCGACTGGGCTGCCAGCTGATCGATCCGCCCGCCGTCAGTGCCCTCGACCTCCCGGGTCGGCGGTGGGGCATCAGGGCGCAGCCCGGTGGGGCCGTCGACAGCCTGCAGGCCCCCCACCCGGAATGGGTCGGCGAAGACCGACACGGGTTGCCCGTCGAGCATCCGGGCGCATCCGCCCAGCAATAACACCAGCGTGCAGGCGGTGACGAGAACACGGTGGTTCAGCGAGCCTCGACGAAGGAGAGGTGAAGCTGGGGCCGCCGCATAAACACGGTGGTTCAGCGAGCCTCGACGAAGGAGAGGTGAAGCTGGGGCCGCCGCATAAACACGGTGGTTCAGCGAGCCTCGACGAAGGAGAGGTGAAGCTGGGGCCGCCGCATAAACACGGTGCCGTCGGCGGGCAAGGCGCATGGGGTACCACGATAGTGGGATCAGGCGCCGCGCAGCCGCTGCAGCGCCAGCTGCACCTTGCCGGTGTCAGTCGTAGCCCAGAACGGCGGCAGCGAGGCCCGCAGGTATCCGGCGTAGCGGGCGGTGGCCATCCGGGAGTCGAGTACCGCCACCACGCCGCGGTCGTCGATCCCGCGCAGTAGCCGGCCGGCGCCCTGGGCCAGCAGCAGGGCCGCGTGGTTGGCGGCGACCGCCATGAAGCCGTTGCCGCCGTGGGCGGTGATCGCGCGCTGCCGGGCGGTCAGCAGCGGATCGTCGGGTCGCGGGAACGGGATCCGGTCGATGAGAACCAGCGACAGCGACGGTCCCGGTACGTCGACGCCCTGCCACAGCGACAGCGTGCCGAACAGCGAAGTCTCGGCGTCGTCGGCGAACTGCTCGACCAGCGTGCCGGTGGTGTCGTCGCCCTGGCACAGCACCGGGGTGTCGAGGCGCTCGCGCATTGCCTCGGCCGCGGCTCGTGCTGCCCGCATCGATGAGAACAACCCCAGGGTCCGGCCGCCGGCCGCGGTGATCAGCGCGGTGATCTCGTCGAGCTGTTCGGCCGTGCCGGTGCCGTCGCGCCCGGGTGGCGGCAGGTGCGCGGCGACGTAGAGGATGCCCGCCTTGGCGTGCGCAAACGGCGAGCCGACGTCAAGTCCACGCCAGCGCGCGGCCTGGGGATCCTCGCCGCGCCGCAGACCCCAGTCGCCGGCCATGGCGTCGAAAGACCCGCCGACAGTCAGCGTCGCCGACGTCAGCACCGTCGTCGCGCGGGCGAACAGCCGCTCGCGCAACAGGCCCGCCACCGACAGCGGCGCCACCCGCAGCACCGCCCGCACCGAGCCCCGGTTGTCTTCGTGGCTGAGCCACACCACGTCGTAGCGGTCGGGGATGGCCGGCTCGAACGAGGTCAGGATCCGGGCCGCGGTGTCGGCGATTTCGGTCAACGCGGCGACGGATTCCTTGCGCGCGGCGGCGGCCTTGGGGTCGGCGGGGGCGGCGTCGATGGCCGCGCGGGCCGCCCCGGCGGCGTCACGCAGCGCGGTCAGATAGGTGGCCAGCTCGTCGTCGAGGTGGTCCATCCGGCCGGGAGTGCCGTCGTGGATCGCCGAGCCGAACGTCAGCGATGCGGCATCGAGGCGCTGGACCAGCTCGGGGGAGATCAGCCGGCCGACGCGGCGCACCGCGACGCTGAGCATGGTCGCGCTCAGCTCTGCGGTGGCCACCGAGGTCACCCGGTCGGTGAGCTCGTGCGCCTCGTCGACCACCAGCAGGTGATGTTCGGGCAACACGGTGGTGTCGGAGATGGCGTCGATGGCCAACAGCGCATGGTTGGTGACGACGACGTCGGCCTCGGCGGCGACGGCGCGGGCCCGCTCGGCAAAGCAGTCCGTGCCGTATTGGCAGCGCACGGCGCCCACGCATTCCCGCGCCGAGACGCTGACTTGGGACCAGGACCGTTCCGGTACACCGGGTTTGAGGTCGTCGCGGTCGCCTGTGTCGGTGTCCTCAGCCCACGCGGTGAGTCGCTGCACGTCGCGGCCCAGGGCGCTTGCCGCGAACGGATCGAACAGTTCGGCCTGCGGCCCGTCGTCGGACTCCTCGGCGAGGCCGGTATGGATCTTGTTCAGGCACAGGTAATTCCGTCGGCCCTTGAGCAGCGCGAAGGTGGGCCGCCGGGGCAGTACCTTTTCCAGGGCGCCGGCCAGACGCGGCAGGTCGCGGTCGACGAGCTGGCGCTGTAGTGCGATGGTCGCGGTCGACACCACGACCGGGTTATCGTCGGCCAACGCCCGCGCGATCGCCGGAACCAGGTAGGCCAGCGACTTGCCGGTACCGGTGCCGGCCTGCACCGCCAGATGTTCGCCGGTGTCGAAGGCGTGCGCCACCGCCTCGGCCATGCGTACCTGGCCCTCGCGTTCGCTGCCGCCCAGTGCGGCTACCGCGGCGGCGAGCAGCTCGGATACGGACGGGTCAGCCATGGTGTGCACACGGTAGCCCGCTTTGCGATGTGCATGCTCATACGTCAGGCCGTGGCGGCGGACCGGGCAACGAGATAGGTTCCGTGCCCCTCGATCACCAAGCCGTCGGCGTCGAATCGCAAAACCTCGTTGACGAGTCCGCCGTTCTGGTTGCGGTAGTTGATCACGATGGTGTCGATGCCCCGGTAGACGTCTTCGACGACGAAGTGCAGATCCGGCATGCGCTGCAGAGCGCCGGACCAGTAGCGGCGCAGCGCGGCCTTGCCGTGGATCACTCCGGCCGTCTCGGGATACATCTGCGCAGCCACCGGGGAGGTGAACACCACATCGTCGTGAAAATGCGCCAGAACGGCGTCGACGTCGTGGTGGTTCCAGGCGCGCACCCACTGCTGGCCGAACGTCGCCGCATCGATGTCCATACCTATGCACGGTAGTGACACCGGCGCTCGTGCCCCACCCGTTTTCCCGCCGGCTGCCACTACCCTGAGGTGATGAGCAGCCAGCGATTGCCAGGCGGCGCAGTGCACGAACTACCGGCCGACCTGCGGGACGGACTGTTGGTCAGCCCCACGGCACTGGACGCATGGCAGAGCATTACGCCGTTGGCGCGCAATGAGTTCATCTGCTGGGTGGAAGACGCCAAGCAGCAGGTCACCCGTGAGCGCCGGATTCGCCGGACCCGTGAGGAACTCGAGGAGGGCAAGCGGCGCCCCTGCTGCTGGCCCGGGTGCAAGCACCGGGAACGCAACGGCAAGTAGGTCAGCCGACCGGAACGACCCGCGTCGGGATGGCCGGCTCACCGTGCGCCAGCTTGAGCCCCTCCCACGGCAGGCTGTGCAGTCCGGCCACCACGCGTTCGCGCGCCGCGGCCAGTGCCGCCGTCCCGGTCTCGGTCACCACGTCACCGCCGCGTACCAGCGGAACGGTCACTATCCGGGCCCGCGCGTCCAGCGCCGGTGGGCGCCCCGCCGGGTAGACGACCTCCTCGGTGACGATCCCGCTGTCCCGCGCGACGCGCAGCGCCTGTTTGAGTCCGCCCTGTGACTCTTTGCCGGTGCTGCGCTTATGCACCGGATTGCCGTCCACCTCGACCAGTTTGTAGACGAACCCGGCAGCCGGCACGCCCGAGCCGGTCACCAAGGCGGTGCCGACGCCGTAACTGTCCACCGGCGCGGCCCGCAGCGCCGCGATGCCGTACTCGTCGAGGTCGCCGGAGACCACGATCTTGGTCTTGGTGGCACCCAGCCGGTCCAGCTGGTCACGGACCTGATGGGCCAACACCGCCAGCTCACCGGAGTCGATGCGCACCGCGCCGAGCCCCGGCCCGGCCGCCGCGACGGCGTTGGCCACCCCGGTGGCGACGTCATAGGTGTCCACCAGCAGCGTGGTGTCGACGCCTTGCGCGGCGACCTGGGCGCGGAACGCCGCCAACTCGCCGTCGGCTCCGGTATGCAACAGGGTGAAGGCGTGCGCGCTGGTGCCCAGCACCGGCACCCCGAAGCGGCGGTGCGCCTCCAGGTTGGAGGTTCCGGCAAACCCCGCCAGGTAGGCGGCCCGGGCGGCAGCCACGGCGGCCTGCTCGTGCGTGCGGCGTGAGCCCATCTCGATCAGTGGCCGTCCGCCGGCCGCGTTGACCATGCGAGCGGCCGCCGAGGCGATCGCGGTGTCGTGGTTGAAGATCGACAGCAGCAGGGTTTCCAGCACGACGCACTCGGCGAAGCTGCCCTGCACGCTGAGCACCGGCGACCCGGCGAAGTACAGCTCCCCTTCGGGATAGCCGTCGATGTCGCCGCGGAAGCGGAAATCGGCCAGGAAACTCACGGTCTGGCGGTCCAGGAACCCCGAGAGCAGACTCAGCGCGGCGTCGTCGAAGGTGAACCCGGCCAGGGCCTCCAGAAACCGGTCGGTGCCGGCGACCACCCCGTAGCGGCGCGCCTCGGGGAGTCGGCGGGTGAACATTTCGAAGCCGGCTCGCCGGCTGGCCGTGCCGTCGCGCAGCGCCGCGGCGAGCATGGTCAGCTCGTACTTGTCGGTGAGCAGCCCGCCGTACCGGGCCGGAGAGTTCACCCGCCAACCGTATCGACTGGACCGCACCTCACCTCGGCTCGGTATCCTGAGCGGTATGGCCACGTCAGCACCGACGTCCGCCCCGGTGAAACCGCAGGGCACCGGACAGTGGCATGCCGACCCGGTCGAGGAGACGGCTTCCCCCTGGGTGACCATCGTCTGGGACGACCCGGTCAACCTGATGACCTATGTGACCTACATCTTCCAGAAGCTGTTCGGCTACAGCGAGCAGCACGCGACCAAGCTGATGCTGCAGGTGCACCACGAGGGCAAGGCCGTGGTGTCGGCGGGAAGCCGTGAGTCGATGGAGGTCGACGTGTCCAAGCTGCATGCCGCCGGATTGTGGGCGACCATGCAGCAGGACCGTTAAGACTCAACCGAAGGGAACCGGGACTTCACCGTGCAGAAATGGAAGCGGGTCGAAACCGGCGACGGGCCCCGCTTCCGGTCTGCGCTGGCCCTGCACGAGGCCGCGCTGCTCCGGAACCTGGTCGGGTCGATCCTCGGCATGCTCGACGCACGGGAGTCCTCTTCGCCACCGGACGAACTTGAACAGATCACCGGGATACGAACCGGCAACACCCGAACGCCCGAAGACGCCACGACGCGCCGCCTGCTACCGGACTTCTATCGCCCGGAAGACGGTGAGAACGACTCCGCAGTCGACGCAGACGGCCTGAACGCAGCGCTGCGCAGCCTGCACGAACCGGGGATCATCGACGCCAAACGTGGCGCGGCCCAACAAGTGCTGGCCACCGTTCCCGAACAGGGCGGCCGTTTCGAGCTGACCGAGGAGCAGGCCAACGCCTGGATTGCCGCGGTCAACGACATTCGCCTCGCGCTCGGCACCGTGCTCAAGATCGGCCCGGACGGCCCCGATCAGGTGCCTGCGGGCGACCCCATGGCTGGTCAGCTCAACGTGTATCAGTGGCTCACTGTGCTGCAGGAATTTCTGGTGGTCGCGCTGATGGGAAGGCCCAGACGATGACAGGCATGGGTTCGATCACCGATGTCACCGGCATCCGGGTGGGCCACCACCAGCGGATCGATCCGGACGCGACGCTGGGGTCCGGCTGGGCCACCGGCGTCACCGTCGTGCTGGCACCGCCCGGGACGGTCGGCGCCGTCGACGGCCGCGGTGGGGCACCCGGGACTCGCGAGACCGATTTGCTGGACCCGGCCAACAGCGTGCGTTGGGTCGACGCGGTGGTGCTTTCCGGCGGCAGCGCCTACGGACTGGCGACCGCCGACGGCGTGATGACCTGGTTGGAGGAGCAGGGCCGCGGTGTGGCGCTGGACGGCGGCGTGGTGCCGATCGTGCCGGCCGCAGTCATCTTCGACCTGCCGGTCGGCGGCTGGGACCGACGGCCCACCGCGGAATTCGGCTACGCCGCCGCAGTCGCGGCCGCCGGCCCCGACGGCGAACAACCGGCGTCGGGCAGCGTCGGCGCCGGAGCCGGGGCGCGCGCCGGAGTCTTCAAGGGCGGCGTGGGCACCGCGTCGACGACACTGGATCTCGGGGACGACGTGGTCACCGTGGGCGTGATCGTGGTGGTGAACCCCACCGGCGAGCTCATCGACCCCACCACCGGTTTGCCTTGGTCGACCCTGCTCATCGAAGAATTCGGTCTGACGGCGCCGCCGTCCGAACAGTTGGCGATACTCGCCGGCCTGGAGCCCAAAACCCTGGCGCTCAACACCACCATCGCCGTGGTGGCCACCGACGCCGCGCTCAGCCCGGCCGGCTGCCGGCGGGTGGCGATCGCCGCGCAGGACGGGCTGGCCCGCAGCATCCGGCCCTCGCACACTCCGGTGGACGGCGACACAGTGTTCGCGTTGTCGACCGGGACGGTCGAGGTTCCGCCGCTGCCGGGAACACCGGCTGCGATGTCCCCGGAGACGGGCCTGATCGCGGCGGTCGGCGCCGCCGCGGCGGACTGTCTGGCCCGGGCGGTGCTGTCGGGGTTGCTGTGCGCTGACCCGGTGGCCGGAATCCCGACCTACCGGGGCACCGTGCCGGGCGCCTTCGCCGACCGGCCCGGCGGCCATTCGGGAAGGCCGTGAGGTGGGCATGACTCCGCGCGGGGGGACAGCACCTGCACCGCGGCCCGAGGAGAAACCCGTCTGGCGTACCGGCGGGGCCACCATCGTCGCGTTCGTCGGGCTGCTGTATCTGGTGGAAGCCGTCGACCAGGTCGGCGGTCACCATCTGGACCGCAATGGCATCCGGCCGCTGGAGACCGACGGCCTGTGGGGGGTGCTGTTCGCTCCGCTGCTGCACGCGAACTGGGCGCATCTGCTGGCCAACACCGGCCCCGCGCTGGTGCTCGGGTTCCTGTTGACGTTGACCGGCCTGGCCCGGTTTGTGCTGGCCACCGCGATCGTGTGGATCGTCGGCGGGCTGGGCACCTGGTTGATCGGCAACGTCGGGTCGGCGTGCGGGCCGACTGACCACATCGGTGCCTCCGGTCTGATCTTCGGTTGGCTGGCCTTCCTGGTGGTGTTCGGGTGGTTCACCCGCCGGATCTGGCAGATTCTGGTCGGGGTCGTGGTGCTGTTCCTCTACGGCGGAATCCTGTGGGGAGCGGTGCCGGTGCTCTTAAAAGGTCCGGTGTGCGGTGGGGTGTCCTGGCAGGGCCACCTGTGCGGGGCGCTCGCCGGGGTGTTGGCCGCCTACTGGCTGGCGGGTCCCGAACGCAACGCCCGGAAGCTTCGCCGGGGGGCGGCGGCGTGAGCCCGATCGGAATCTTCGACTCCGGTGTCGGCGGGCTGACCGTCGCCCGTTCGATCATCGACCAGTTGCCCGACGAGGACATCATCTATGTCGGCGACACCGGCAACGGCCCGTACGGCCCGCTGACCATCCCCGAGGTCCGTGCGCACGCCCTGGCCATCGGGGACGACCTGGTCCAGCGCGGGATCAAGGCGTTGGTGATCGCGTGCAACACCGCGTCGGCGGCTTGTCTGCGCGATGCGCGGGAACGCTACGACGTGCCGGTCGTCGAGGTGATCCTGCCGGCAGTGCGCCGGGCGGTAGCAACCTCCCGCAACGGTCGGATCGGGGTGATCGGGACGCAGGCGACGATCGCCAGTCACGCCTACCAGGACGCGTTCGCGGCCGCCCGCGACACCGAGATCACCGCGGTGGCCTGCCCCCGCTTTGTCGACTTCGTCGAGCGCGGTATCACCAGTGGCCGCCAGGTGTTGGGACTGGCCGAGGGTTATCTGGAGCCGCTGCAACGCGCTGGGGTCGACACTCTGGTGTTGGGCTGCACGCATTACCCGCTGCTGTCGGGGTTGATCCAGCTCGCGATGGGTGAGCAGGTGACGCTGGTGTCCAGCGCCGAAGAGACGGCCAAAGAACTGTTGCGAGTGCTTACTGAGCGTGACCTACTGCGTCCGCATGAGGCCGCCCCGGCAACCCGGATCTTCGAAGCCACCGGAGATCCGGAGGCGTTTGCTGCACTCGCTACTCGTTTTCTGGGACCGGCCATCACCGGCGTCGGATCCGTCCACCGCCACGCCCCGTTGCACTAGCCCGTGATTTCGATGACGAATAGAGAGCAAAGCGCCGGTGTCTTCGTCATGGCCGCGGCGAACATGGCACAGTAGGGAACGTGCGACTGACCGTGCTCGGCTGCTCCGGGAGTGTGGTGGGTCCGGACTCGCCGGCATCGGGATATCTGTTGCAGGCGCCGGACTCGCCGCCGCTGGTTATCGACTTCGGAGGTGGGGTCCTCGGCGCCCTGCAACGTCATGTCGATCCGGGCTCGGTGCATGTGCTGTTGTCGCACTTGCATGCCGACCACTGCTTGGATCTTCCGGGGTTGTTCGTCTGGCGCCGCTACCACCCTTCGGTGGCGATCAAGCCGTTCGACAAGGGTCTGCTCTACGGGCCCAGCGACACCTGGTCGCGGATGGGTGCGGCGTCGTCGCCCTATGGCGGCGAGATCGATGACATCACCGACATCTTCGACGTCCGTTCTTGGGTGGACGGTGAGCCGGTCAAGTTCGGGTTGCTCAGTGTGCAGCCCGGACTGGTATCGCATCCGACCGAGTCATACGGGATGCGGATCACCGATCCGTCCGGCGCGACGCTGGTCTACAGCGCGGACACCGGCTACTGCGATGCGGTGATTGAGTTGGCGCGCGGCGCCGACGTGTTCTTGTGCGAGGCGTCGTGGACCCATGAGGACAACCGACCGCCCAACCTGCACCTGTCGGGAACCGAGGCCGGGCGCATCGCCGCGGCCGCCGGTGTCGGCCAACTGCTGCTGACTCACATCCCGCCCTGGACCTCGCGCGAGGACGTGATCGGGGAGGCCAAGGCCGAGTTCGACGGTCCGGTGCACGCCGTGGTGTGCGACGAGGCGTTCGACATCAAGCGGTCCTGACCCAACGCTGGACTCCGCCCGCGGCTAGGGTTATCCGCGTGTCCAAACGAGAAGACGGTCGCCTCGACGACGAGCTGCGCCCCGTCGTCATCACCCGCGGATTCACCTCGAACCCGGCCGGCTCAGTGCTGGTCGAATTCGGCAACACTCGGGTCATGTGCACAGCCAGTGTCACCGAGGGTGTTCCGCGCTGGCGGAAAGGCTCCGGTCGCGGTTGGCTGACCGCCGAATACGCCATGCTGCCCGCCGCCACCCACTCCCGCTCGGACCGCGAATCGGTCAAGGGCCGCGTCGGCGGGCGCACCCAGGAGATCAGCCGGCTGGTGGGCCGCTCGTTGCGGGCCTGCATCGACCTGGCGGCGCTGGGGGAGAACACCATCGCGATCGACTGTGACGTGCTGCAGGCCGACGGCGGTACTCGCACCGCGGCGATCACCGGCGCGTATGTGGCGCTCGCCGATGCGGTCACCTACCTGTCGGCCGCGGGCAAGTTGTCGGATCCCCGCCCGTTGTCGTGCGCGATCTCGGCCGTCAGCGTCGGCGTGGTCGACGGCCGGGTCCGCGTCGACCTTCCCTACGAGGAGGACTCGCGCGCCGAGGTCGACATGAACGTCGTCGCCACCGACACCGGAACACTGGTGGAGATCCAGGGCACCGGCGAGGGTGCGACGTTCCCGCGCTCGACCCTGGACAAGATGCTCGACGCGGCACTGGCCGCCTGCGAGAAGCTGTTCGTGGTGCAGCGCGAAGCGCTGGCACTGCCGTATCCGGGGGTGCTGCCGGAAGGGCCGGCGCCGAAGAAGGCATTCGGCAGCTGACCGCGCCGATGACGCAGCAACTGCTGGTGGCCAGCCGCAACCGCAAGAAGTTGGCCGAGCTGAGCCGGGTGCTGGAGCGCGCCGGAATCTCGGGTGTGCACCTGGTCTCGCTCGATGAGGTGCCACCGTATCCCGAAGCGCCGGAAACTGCGGCGACGTTCGAGGGGAACGCCCTGGCGAAAGCGCGTGACGGCTATGAGGCGACCGGATTGCCTTGTGTCGCAGACGATTCAGGTCTGACGGTCGCGGCGCTCAACGGCATGCCGGGGGTTTTGTCGGCGCGCTGGTCGGGCAGCCACGGTGACGACGCGGCCAATACCGCTTTGCTGCTGGCGCAGCTGCGCGACGTGCCCGACGAGCGGCGCGGCGCGGCGTTCGTGTCCGCGTGCGCGCTGGTATGGGGCACCGGAGCCGAGCACGAGGTGGTGGTGCGCGGCGAGTGGGCGGGCAGCATCGCTCGGGAACCGCAGGGCGACGGCGGATTCGGCTACGACCCGGTGTTCGTCCCAGTGGGCACCGACCGCACCGCGGCGCAGTTGAGCCCGGCAGAAAAGGACGCCGCATCACATCGCGGCCGGGCGCTCGAATTGCTTCTGCCGGCGCTGCGTTCGCTGGCCTGACGACGTCGCAGGGCCTCAGAGGTTGAACTGGGCCTTGATGTTTCGCGACTGGAAGTGTTCGACGATGATGCCGAGCAGGGGAATGGTGCCGGCCAGCAGTACCCCGATGGTCTTGCCGAGCGGCCAGCGGACCTTGACCGCCAGGTTGAAAGTGGCCAGCAGGTAGGCGAAGTACACCCAGCCGTGCACCACGCCGATCCACGTCGGCGGGTTGTCCACCTTGACCACGTAGCGCACCACGATCTCGTAACACAGGGCGATCAGCCAGACGCCCGTTGCCCACGCCATCACCCGGTAGGGCAGCAGTGCGCTGCGGATCTTCTCGGCGGGAGCAGTCTGGGCGGGTGACTCGGTCATGCGGTGTTCCTGTTCTGTCGGTCGTTCTCGGAGAGCTCGGCCAAATAGGCGTTGTACTCCCGCATCGCGGGGTCGTCGGTGGGTGCGGCGGCCGCGGGCCGCTCCGGCAGCAGTCCAGCTGGTATCTCGGTCACGGTGTCTGCGGGGCGCAGCTCCGGCGGCTCTTCTTCGTAGCGGACGAACTTGCGGTAGGCGTACACGCAGAACCAGGCGAACAGGGGCCACTGCAGTGCGTAACCGAGATTCTGGAAGGTGCCGTTGACCTCTTGGAACCGGGTCCACTGCCACCAGCCCAGCGCCAGGCACGCGCTGGCGGCGACGATCACCAGCACAACCAGTGCAGGTCTCCGACGCCGTGTAGTGGACACCCCATGACGGTACCGCGCCAGGTCCGGACCGCCGCCAGGCCTTCGCGGTAGTGGGTTGCCGGAAAGCTAGACTGAGTCGCCTTGCGGGCGTGATGGAATTGGCAGACATGCGGGTTTTAGGTGCCCGTGCTCGAAAGAGCGTGAGGGTTCGAGTCCCTCCGCCCGCACCAATGTGAAGCGGGCTGCCGGGACCCCGAGCCCTTACAGCCCGAAGCCGTCCCAGATGCTCGACAGCGAAGTCCAGAAGTCGGTGAGGTCACCCGACAGGCCCCCGGTCGGGTCGGCGACGCCGAGCAGGTCGGGCCAGATTTGCAGCGGATTCCACCCGCCCAACTCGCTGGGCACCGAGGGGACGTCGACACCGCTGTCCGGCCCGCCGGTTCCGGCCCAGGGACCCAGGTACGCCGGATCGGTCATCAGCCCCGAATTGACCAGGAGCTCGGACAGGTTTGGGTTGATGCTGTTGAGGTAGTCAACGATCTGATCTTCAGTTCCCGGGGTCAGCGTGAACACCCCGGTTTGCAGACCCGCCACGGTGGCGTCGATCTGTTCGGGTGTCGGCGCGTTCGCCAGGCCTGAGCTGTTGAGGCTGAGCCACTCGCTGATCAGCGGGCTGGGCGGCCCGACGTTTTGGATCGACTGCACCAGGTCCGCCGTGGTGAGGCCGAAGGGCGGGGCGAACGGGGACTGGTCGCACAGCGCGGGGCACAGCGGGCTTCCGGGGGAGAACGGGTCGAAGTCCACCACGGCTCCGGCAGCCAGAGCTTTCAGGGCCTCGGACACGTCATCCGGGCTGACCAGCTGGAAGCCATTGAGGTTGACCGGTGCCTCCAGGCTCTGGAACCACTGCTCGAACGGCCCGAGTGGATTGAGTTGGACGTTGACGCCCGACCACGGCATCAAGTTCTCACCATCGGATCCGGTTGTGGTGCCCGGGAAGCCGAAGCCCGGTTGAGCCTGGCTGCCCGGTACCGAGTCGAGCGGGGCGCCCGGCACCGAACCGCCCGGACCGACACCTGCTGAGGGGTCCGCGATTCCGGCCGCCGTCGGATTGGCGGTGTCGGCGGCTGTGCTGGGAAACTGATATCCAGTGAGCAGCTGCTGCAACGGCACCTGCAACCAGTGGCTGAAAAGGGGTAATTGGTTGTCGGCGTTGGGAAAGTTGGTAAACACCTTCTCGAAGTCGATCAACCTGTCGATCCCGGTAACACCGGTGATCGGGTCCGTCGGCACCATCGGCGAGCATTGGACGGCGTCGCACGAGGCGCTGACCGGGAGCTCGGCCGCGGCCAGCATGGCGAACTGTTGCCCCAGGCCCGCGGTCCCGTTCGCCAGCAGGGTCGGATCGATCTCTGGCTGGTCGAGGCCCGAGATCTGCGGTGCGAACGGAAATAGGTAGTCGAAGATGGCCATGAAGTGCCCCGGGTCGCCGGGGTCCTCGCCCCACAGGTTCGTCGCGCTTGGGGTCCACCAGGTGCCGGTCCAGAAGAAGGAATCCGCTAGTACATCAGTGGCGGCGACTTCGTTGGCCGGGATATTGAAGAGGTCTTGGAACAGGTTGAAGGGGACGTTGAGCACGGAATCGTCGGCCACCAGGCGCACCGCCCGGTCGACAACCGACATCCCCGCCGACCACGGCTTGACCGGCGCGACCGTGGCTGCGACCACGGCGCTCGCCGCAGCCAACACCCAGCCTTTCCGCGCATGCCGATGAGGTTGTGTTGCCTTGACCATGTCTTCCCCCGATAGTCAGACCACTCACGTGGTTCGACCGTCCCCTTGACGACGCATCAGCCGGGCGTTGCTGCGATGACTGGAGCGGCCGGCTGAAAGCGTGAGGCGAACGATAGACCGGGTTCCTGATAGGTCTATCCCATCCAGCTAATAAATTTGACGCCGAGGATCGCGCTGTTCCGCCCCGCCCCGGCCAGCCTTTTGAACAGGTATTTTATGCCTCGGTGGCGCGGACAGCCGCGCGCCGGACAGGGAACTTTCAGTGCCCTTCCAGCTAACGCGTGGCCGAAGGGGCTGCAGTGAACGGCAAAGGTCGGTTCGTCGGCTGCTCGACTTCGCCCCTCCGCTGCCGCCGCCGGTGTCAGAATGAACGATGCCGTCGTCCGTGGATTGGTGCAGCGCGATGAAGATGTGGGTGGCCAGCGCGTTCAGCGTTGCGATGGTCGGCGCCGGAGTTCTTGCGCCGATACCGGTCGCCGTGGCGCAACCCGACCAGGACCAGGTGTTCTTCGACGAACTGGAACAGCAGGGGGTGCACCCCGACTACGACAAGCAGATCTGCGGCAGCATCAAGTGCGAGTCGCTGCGCACTCTGCTGGTCCAGGAGGGCCACGCGGTCTGCGTGGCGCTGGCCGACTCACCCCGGCTGGTGCCGGCCTCGGTCATCGCGAATCTGGAAGTGCCGCCCGACCAAGCGCACGCCATCATCAACGCGTCTCGGCACGCCTACTGCCCGCAGCTGCCGGACCCATATTCGTTGGCGCCCTAACGGCTCAGTGCTCGGACACGGCCACGGGCATGGGCGTTTGGCCGAACGTCTCGGAGTCTCGGGCTTTCCGCCCGTAGATCACCACGCCGACGGCGGCCACCGCCCAGACGATGTACTGCATCGTCCAGGCCAGCCGGAACGCCGCGAATGAATAGCCCCCGGTCATGGCGATAACCATTCCCATCGCCTGCATGATGAGCAGGGTGGCGATGAAGCCGCCGGTGTTGACCATGCCTTGCGCGGTGCCCAACGCCGCTGGCGGGTTGTAGGTACGGGCGAAGTCGAAGGCCAGCATCGACACCGGCTGACCCGCTGAGATCACCAGGATCAGCACCACCAACAGCCAGTGCGGCGCGGGGTGCGGCAGCGCCAACAGCACTGTCCAGGTCGCTGCGATCAGCGCGATCATCGTCAGCGCCACGCTCGACCGGTGCCGGGGCCAGCGCGCCGAGATGGTTCCGACCAACAGCCCCACCACGATGAAGGGCGCCACCGACAGCGTCAGCACCACACCCGCCACGCCGCGCGAAAGACCTTGTGCGGTAGTCAGGTATGGCACCCCCCACATCAGCGCGAACACGCCGGGCGAGAACGCGTTGCCCATATGGGTGAAGAAGCCCGCTTTGGTCCCCGGCCGCGACCACACCGTTTTGATCTCACCGAACGCGTCCCGGAAAGTCCGCGCGTGGACGGCGGCCGGCGTCGCCGGCGGGGCGTCGCGTACCACGGCCAGCGTCAGCGTGCCCGCGAACAAGCCCAGCCCTGCCGCCGAGAGGTAGGCGGCCGCCCAGCCGCCGTGCAGCAGAATTGCGAGGAACGGCACTGCCGAGAGGAACTGGCCGAACTGGCCGCAGATGCCGGTGAGTTGGGTGAGCAGTGGAACACGTTCGGCGGCAAACCAATTGGGTAGCAGACGGATGACCGAGATGAAGATGAACGAGTCACCCAGGCCGATGGCGCCGTACGCGCCGACCGCGGTGGGCAGCGAATGCGTCAGCGAGAGCGTGAGTTGGGCCGCGGAGAGCACCGTGACACCGGTGGCGATCATCGCCCGGGGACCGAAGCGGTCCAACAGCACGCCGGCCGGAATCTGCATGGCGGCATAGACGATCAGCTGCACGATCACGAACGACGACAACGTGCTCGGGCCGGCGTGGAAGCGTTCTGCTGCGTCGAGACCCGATACCCCGAAGGTGGTCCGGTCCAGCACGGCCACCAAATAGGACAGCAGGCCGGTGCCCCACACGATCCAGGGACGCAATTGAGGCCTACCTTGTCTGTCTGTTGCGGGACACGGGCTATGGTCGCACACGATTTCGGCCTGATATTCGCCGGTGACCGGCGAAAACCCGGCCGAACTCTGTCTTAGTCTGTGACGCGTGGTGATATCACGGCGCGACGTGTTCAAACTCGCTGCGACGGTGCCCGCGGCGGCCGGGCTTGGCGCCGGGGTCTCGGCGCTGCTCGCCGCTGCCGCCGAGGCGGCACCGCTGGGCATTCTGCTGGATTATTCGGCCGGGGTTTTGTCGGCCGGCGCGATCAAGGCTTCCGGTGCGGCGGGTGCTATCCGCTATGTGTCGGACCGCCGGCCCGGCGCTGAGTGGATGCTCGGCAAGCCGATTCAGCCGGCCGAGGCACGGGACCTGCAGGAGAACGGACTCACGATCGTCTCCTGCTACCAGTTCGGAAAGCAGGCGACCGCAGACTGGCTGGGCGGCCAGGACGCCGGTGTGGACCACGCCAAGCGTGGCGCGCAGTTGCACACCGCGGCTGGCGGCCCGGACAGCGCTCCGATCTATGCCTCGATCGACGACAACCCTTCCTACGAGCAGTACAAGGAGCAGGTTGCGCCGTACCTGCGGGGATGGCAATCGGTGATCGGGCCGGAGCGCACCGGCGTCTATGCCAACTCCACGACGATCGAGTGGGCGCTGCAGGACGGTCTGGGCTCCTGCTTCTGGCAGCACAACTTCGGTTCCCCCGGCGGCATCGCCCATCCGGCCGCCAATTTGCATCAGGTGGAAATCGACAGGCGCACCGTCGGCGGCGTTGGTGTGGACATCAACGAGATCCTGGCGCCCCAGTTCGGTCAGTGGGCTTGACCACGCTCCGGTCGCTGTCCGTGCAGCAAACTGGCGCCGGATCGGGCCGCGCAGGGCGGGGATCGCGGCGCTCGTTCGAGGTCGGAGCCCCGGACGCCGCCAAAGGCTGTTGGCCTCGCTGATTCAAACATAACGATTAGATAACAATGGAGCCTTGATCTGCGTCGTTGTGGCTACTCGACCGTAACCCCACGCATGCAGGACGTTTGTCCCGGATCGTTACGAGCGCCGTCGAGCCCCGTGATATCCGGGGCCGGGTTACCCGAGCGTAGAACTCACCAGTAACCAATTTGCTGCGGAAACGGCACAGGTTCTTATGACACTCTTACTGCTGAAGCGCGGCCGCGAACACGCGAGAGCCCGCAGTTTGGGCCGGCTATCCCGGCGGGCGTCGATGACGACGCGACGTTAACCAGGGCAGGGGAGATACATAACGTGACGATCCACGAACACGACCGGGTTTCCGCTGACGGAGCAGGCTCGGGGCGCTTCGCCAGCGCCTCGTCCGCCCTGGTGGATCGGTTGACGGCCGGCGAGCCGTACGCGGTGGCCTTCGGCGGGCAGGGCAGTGCCTGGCTGGAGTCGCTCGAAGAGCTGGTGTCTTCGGCCGGCATCGAGACGGAACTGGCCACGTTGGCCGGTGAGGCCGACCTGCTGCTCGAGCCGATCGCCAAGGAACTTGTTGTGGTCCGGCCCATCGGCTTCGAGCCGCTGCAATGGGTGCGGGCGCTGGCAGCCGAGGACCCGATCCCGTCGGCCAAGCAGCTGACCTCGGCCGCCGTGTCGGTGCCGGGCGTGCTGCTGACCCAGATCGCGGCGATGCGAGCGATGGAGCGTCAGGGGCTGGACCTGTCGGCCACCCCGCCTGTCGCGGCGGCCGGGCACTCGCAGGGCATTCTGGCCGTCGAGTCGCTGAAAGCGGGCGGCGCCAACGACGTCCAGCTGCTCGCGATCGCCCAGCTGATCGGGGCGGCCGGAACGCTGGTGGCCCGTCGCCGTGGAATCTCGGTCCTGGGGGACCGCCCGCCGATGGTGTCGGTCACCAACGTCGACCCGGAGCGCATCCGGCAACTGTTGGACGAGTTCGCCACCGACGTGCGCACGGTGCTTCCGCCGGTGCTGTCCATCCGCAACGGTCGCCGCGCCGTGGTGATCACCGGAACCCCCGAGCAGCTGTCCCGCTTCGAGCTGTACTGCGAGCAGATCGCCGAGAAAGAGGCCGCCGAGCGCAAGAACAAGCTGCGTGGCGGTGCGGTCTTCGCTCCGGTCTTCGAGCCGGTGCAGGTTGAGGTCGGCTTCCACTCGCCGCGACTGTCCGACGGCATCGAGATCGTCGCGCAGTGGGCCGCCAAGGTGGGCCTCGATGTCGAGCTGACCCGCCAGCTGGCCGACTCGATCCTGGTGGGTCAGGTCGACTGGGTCGACGAGGTCACCGCGTTGCACGATGCGGGTGCCCGCTGGATTCTGGATCTGGGACCCGGCGACATCCTGACCCGGCTGACCGCGCCGGTGATCCGAGGCCTGGGCATCGGGATCGTGCCGGTGGCCACCCGCGGTGGTCAGCGCAACCTGTTCACCATCGGCGCCGTCCCGGAGGTCGCCCGGCCCTGGACCAGCTACGCCCCGTCGGTGGTTCAGCTGCCCGACGGCCGGGTCAAGCTCGACACCAAGTTCACCCGGCTGACCGGCCGCTCGCCGATCCTGCTGGCCGGCATGACGCCGACCACCGTGGACGCCAAGATCGTCGCCGCGGCCGCCAACGCCGGGCACTGGTCCGAGCTGGCCGGCGGTGGGCAGGTCACCGAGGAGATCTTCAACGACCGGGTCGCGGAGCTGACGACGCTGCTCGAGCCGGGGCGCACCGTCCAGTTCAACTCGCTGTTCTTGGACCCCTACCTGTGGAAGCTGCAGGTCGGCGGAAAACGGTTGGTGCAGAAGGCGCGTCAGTCCGGCGCCCCGTTCGACGGCCTGGTGATCAGCGCCGGCATCCCCGAGCTGGAAGAGGCCGTCGAGCTGATCGCCGAGCTCAACGACGCCGGCATCAGCCACGTGGTGTTCAAGCCCGGCACCGTCGAGCAGATCCGGTCGGTGATCCGCATCGCCGCCGAGGTGCCCACCACCCCGGTGATCGCGCACGTCGAGGGTGGCCGTGCCGGTGGCCACCACTCCTGGGAGGACCTCGACGACCTGCTGCTGGCGACCTACTCCGAGCTGCGCTCGCAGCCCAACATCACACTGTGCGTCGGCGGTGGTATCGGCACTCCCGAGCAGGCCGCCGAATACCTGTCCGGCCGGTGGTCGCAGCAGCACGGCTTCCCGTTGATGCCCGTTGACGGCATCCTGGTCGGCACCGCGGCGATGGCGACCCTGGAGGCCACCACGTCGCCGGCCGTGAAGCAGATGCTGGTCGACACCACGGGCACCGACCAGTGGATCGGCGCCGGAAAAGCCCAGGGCGGCATGGCTTCCTCGCGTAGCCAGCTCGGTGCCGACATCCACGAGATCGACAACGTCGCCTCCCGGTGCGGCCGGTTGCTCGACGAAGTCGCCGGTGACGGCGAGGCCGTCGCTGCGCGTCGGGACGAGATCATCGCGGCGCTGGCCGACACCGCCAAGCCCTATTTCGGTGATGTCACCGAGATGACCTACGCGCAGTGGCTGCGCCGCTATGTGGAACTGGCCATCGGTGCGGGCGACTCGACCGCGGACACCGCGTCACCGGACAGCCCGTGGCTGGCCGACACCTGGCGGGAGCGGTTCGGTTCGATGCTGCAGCGCGCCGAAGCGCGACTCAACGAGCTCGAGTCCGGCCCGATCGAGACGCTGTTCACCGATTCCGAAGGGGGACAGTCGATCCTGGAGCGACCCGCAGAGGCCATCGCGGCGCTGCTGGCCCGCTACCCGGAGGCCGAGACCGTCCGGCTGCACCCGGCCGACGCGCCGTTCTTCACCCAGCTCTGCAAGACGCCGGGCAAGCCGGTCAACTTCGTGCCGGTGATCGACAAGGACGTGCGCCGCTGGTGGCGCAGCGACTCGCTGTGGCAGGCGCACGACGCCCGCTACACCGCCGAGCAGGTCTGCATCATTCCGGGCATCACCGCCGTCGCCGGCATCACTCGCGTCGACGAGCCGGTCGGTGAGCTGCTGGACCGCTTCGAGCAGGCAGCGGTCGACCAGGTGCTGGCCGCCTACCAGAAAGAAGGGGTGGAGCCTCGATCCGTCACCGCGCGCCGTCAGGGCCGCACCGACGTCACCGGCCCGCTGGCCGTGCTGCTCGACGCTCCCGACGTGCTGTGGGCGGGGCGTACCGCCACCAACCCGGTGCATCGGATCGGCGCCTCCGACGAGTGGCAGGTGCAGGAGAACCGCACGGCCACCCATCCGACGACCGGGGCGCGTCTCGAGGTCGTCTCGGACACCAATGTTGTGCTCAGCGTGCCGCTGTCCGGTGTCTGGATCAACATTCGCTTCACCGCGCCGGCAGCCGTCGTCGACGGCGCCGCCCCGCTGGTGTCCACCGAGGACGCCGCCGCCGCGATGCGCGCGGTGCTGGCCATCGCCGCCGGCGTCGACGGGCCGGAGTCCTTGCCGCCGGTGCACAACGGCTCGGCCACCGTGACCGTGGAGTGGAACCCCGAGCAGGTCGCCGACCACACCGGGGTGACCGCAACGTTCGGCGCGCCGCTGGCGCCGGGACTGTCCACCGTGCCCGACACACTGGTCGGCCGGTGCTGGCCGGCCGTGTTCGCCGCCATCGGCTCGGCGACCACCGGCACCGGATTCCCGGTTGTCGAGGGCCTGCTGTCGCTGGTGCACCTGGACCACGCGGCACACCTGCTGGCCGCACTGCCGGCGCAACCGGCTGAATTGACCGTCACCGCAACGGCTTCGGCGGCCACCGACACCGAGGTCGGCCGTGTCGTCCCGGTGTCCGTCACGGTTGCCGCCGCCGATGGCACCGTGCTGGCCACCCTGGAGGAGCGCTTCGCGATCCGCGGCCGCACCGGCGCCACGGAACTGACCGACCCGGTCCGGGCCGGCGGCGCGGTCTCCGACAACGCCACCGACACCCCGCGCCGCCGCCGGCGCGACGTCACCATCACCGCGCCGGTCGACATGCGGCCGTTCGCGGCGGTCTCCGGCGACTACAACCCGATCCACACCGACCGGGCCGCCGCGCTGCTGGCCGGTCTGGAATCGCCCATCGTGCACGGCATGTGGCTCTCGGCCGCGGCCCAGCACGTGGTGACCGCCACCGACGGGCAGGCCCGCCCGCCGGCCCGGCTGGTCGGCTGGACCGCGCGTTTCCTGGGCATGGTGAAGCCCGGCGACGAGGTCGACTTCCGGGTGGACCGGGTCGGAATCGACCTGGGCGCAGAGGTTTTGGAGGTGTCCGCACGGATCGGCTCGGACCTGGTGATGTCGGCGACCGCCCGACTGACCGCCCCCAAGACCGTCTACGCCTTCCCGGGTCAGGGCATCCAGCACAAGGGCATGGGCATGGAGGTCCGCGCCCGGTCCAAGGCCGCGCGCAAGGTGTGGGACTCCGCGGACAAGTTCACCCGCGAAACCCTCGGCTTCTCCGTGCTGCACGTGGTGCGCGACAACCCGACGTCCCTGATCGCCTCCGGTGTGCACTACCAGCACCCCGACGGCGTGCTGTACCTGACGCAGTTCACCCAGGTGGCGATGGCCACCGTGGCGGCCGCGCAGGTCGCCGAGATGCGCGAGCAGGGCGCGTTCGTCGAGGGTGCGATCGCCTGCGGTCACTCCGTCGGCGAGTACACCGCGCTGGCGTGCGTCAGCGGTGTCTACGAGCTCGAAGCGCTGCTGGAGGTGGTGTTCCACCGCGGCTCGAAGATGCACGACATCGTGCCGCGTGACGCCATGGGCCGGTCCAACTACCGGCTGGCCGCCATCCGCCCGTCGCAGATCGACCTCGACGACGCCGACGTCACCGCGTTCGTGGACGAGATCTCCGAGCGCACCGGGGAATTCCTGCAGATCGTCAACTTCAACCTGCGCGGCTCGCAGTACGCGATCGCCGGGACGGTCGCCGGCCTGGAGGCGCTGGAGGCCGAGGTCGAGCGGCGCCGCGAGATCAGCGGCGGCAAGCGCTCGTTCATCCTGGTGCCCGGCATCGACGTGCCGTTCCACTCCAGCGTGCTGCGGATTGGCGTGGACGACTTCCGGCGTTCGCTGGAGCGGGTCATGCCGCGTGACCAGGACCCGGCGCTGATCATCGGCCGCTACATCCCCAACCTGGTGCCCAAGCCATTCACCCTGGACCGGGAGTTCATCCAGGAGATTCGCGACCTGGTGCCGGCCGAGCCGCTCGACGAGGTGCTGGCCGACTACGACACCTGGCGCAACGAGAAGCCCGCCGAACTGTGCCGCAAGATCGTCATCGAGTTGCTGGCCTGGCAGTTCGCCAGCCCGGTGCGCTGGATCGAAACCCAGGACTTGCTGTTCATCGAGCAGGCGGCCGGCGGGTTGGGCGTGGAACGGTTCGTCGAGATCGGGGTGAAGACCGCCCCGACGGTCGCCGGACTGGCCACCAACACGCTCAAGCTGCCCGAGTACGCCCACAGCACCGTGGAAGTGCTCAACGCTGAGCGGGACGCCGCGGTGCTGTTCGCCACCGATACCGACCCCGAGCCGGAGCCCGAGGAGGAAGCGGCACCGGCCGAGGGGGCGGCGGACGCCGCCCCGACCGAGGCCGCTCCGGCACCGGCCGCCCCAGCCGCTCCGTCGGGTGGCCCGCGCCCCGACGACATCGCGTTCGACGCCGCCGACGCCACCTGCGCGCTGATCGCACTGAGCGCCAAGATGCGCATCGACCAGATCGAGGCGCTGGACTCCATCGAGTCCATCACCGACGGCGCGTCGTCGCGGCGCAACCAGCTGTTGGTGGACCTGGGGTCGGAGCTGAACCTGGGCGCCATCGACGGCGCCGCCGAGGCCGACCTGTCCGGACTGAAGTCGCAGGTGACGAAGCTGGCCCGCACCTACAAGCCGTACGGCCCGGTGCTGACCGACGCGATCAACGACCAGCTCCGCACCATTCTCGGGCCGTCCGGCAAGCGGCCCGGCGCCATCGCCGAGCGGGTCAAGAAGACCTGGGAGCTCGGTGACGGGTGGGCCAAGCACGTCGCCGTCGAGGTGGCGTTGGGAACCCGCGAAGGCACCAGTGTCCGGGGCGGCGCCCTGGGCGGGTTGCATGAGGGTGCGCTGGCCGACGCGGCGGCCGTCGACAAGGTCATCGACGCGGCCGTCCAGGCCGTCGCCGCGCGTCGCGGTGTCGCGGTGTCGCTGCCGTCGGCCGGCGGTGGCGGCGGTGCGACGGTGGACGCCGCCGCGCTGGGCGAGTTCACCGCCCAGATCACCGGCCGCGACGGTGTGCTCGCCTCGGCCGCCCGGCTGGTGTTGGGCCAACTCGGATTCGACGATGCGGTGAGTGCCCCGGCGGGTGCCACCGACAGCGAACTGATCGACCTGGTGACCGCCGAATTGGGTTCGGACTGGCCGCGCCTGGTGGCGCCGGTGTTCGACGGCCGTAAGGCGGTGCTGTTCGACGACCGTTGGGCCAGTGCCCGCGAGGACCTGGTCAAGCTGTGGCTGCTCGACGAAGGCGACGTCGACGCCGACTGGCCCCGTCTCGCCGAGCGTTTCGAGGGTGCCGGCCACGTGGTCGCCACCCAGGCGTCGTGGTGGCAGGCCCGCGCGCTGGCCTCTGGCCGGCAGATTCACGGCTCGCTGTACGCCCGGATCGCCGCCGGCGCGGAGAACCCGGGCCGGGGCCGCTACAGCGACGAGGTGGCGGTGGTGACCGGCGCCTCCAAGGGCTCGATCGCCGCGTCGGTGGTCGGGCAGCTGCTCGACGGCGGTGCGACCGTCATCGCCACCACGTCTCGACTCGACGATGAGCGGCTGGGCTTCTACCGCAGCCTTTACCGCGACCACGCTCGGTTCGGTGCGGCGCTGTGGGTGGTGCCCGCCAACATGGCCTCCTACTCCGACATCGACGCACTGGTCGAGTGGGTCGGTACCGAGCAGACCGAAAGCCTTGGGCCGCAGTCGATCCACCTCAAGGATGCGCAAACCCCGACACTGCTGTTCCCGTTTGCGGCACCGCGGGTCACCGGCGACCTGTCGGAGGCCGGTGCGCGCGCCGAGATGGAGATGAAGGTCCTGCTGTGGGCGGTGCAGCGCCTGATCGGCGGCTTGTCGAAGATCGGCGCAGAACGCGACATCGCCTCCCGGTTGCACGTGGTGCTGCCCGGCTCACCCAACCGCGGCATGTTCGGCGGTGACGGCGCCTACGGCGAGGCCAAGGCGTCGCTGGACGCGCTGGTGTCACGCTGGAAGGCCGAGTCCTCGTGGGCGTCTCGGGTCAGCCTGGCCCACGCCTTGATCGGCTGGACCCGCGGCACCGGGCTGATGGGCCACAACGACGTCATCGTCGATGCGGTCGAGGAAGCCGGCGTCACCACCTACTCGACCGAGCAGATGGCGGCCATGCTGCTGGAGCTGTGCAACGTCGAGTCGAAGGTGGCCGCGGCCAACACACCGATCGAGGCCGACCTGACCGGTGGCCTGGCCGAGGCGAACCTGGACATGGCCGAGCTGGCCGCGAAGGCCCGCGAGGAGATGACCGCCGAGGCAGCAGTCGATGACGAGGCTGAGGATGCCGCGAATACCATTGCGGCACTGCCTAGCCCGCCGCGCGGCTACACCCCGGCACCCCCGCCGGCCTGGGACGACCTCGACGTGGACCCGGCCGACCTGGTGGTCATCGTCGGTGGCGCCGAACTGGGCCCGCTCGGCTCGTCGCGCACCCGCTTCGAGATGGAGGTCTCCGGCGAGCTGTCGGCGGCCGGAGTGCTGGAGCTGGCCTGGACCACCGGGCTGGTCAAGTGGGAAGACGACCCGACCCCGGGTTGGTATGACACCGCGACCGGTGAGCTGGTCGACGAGGCCGAGCTGGTGGAGCGCTACCACGACGCCGTGGTGGAACGCGTCGGTGTTCGCGAGTTCGTCGATGACGGCGCGATCGACCCCGACCACGCCTCGCCGCTGCTGGTCAGCGTGTTCCTGGACAAGGACTTCTCGTTCGTGGTCTCCAGCGAGTCCGACGCACGCGCGTTCGTCGAGTTCGACCCCGAGCACACCGTGGTGCGTCCGGTGCCGGATTCGTCGGACTGGCAGGTGATCCGCAAGGCCGGCACCGAGATTCGGGTGCCGCGCAAGAGCAAGCTGTCGCGCACCGTGGGTGCTCAGATCCCGACCGGGTTCGACCCGACGGTGTGGGGGATCAGCCAGGACATGGCCACCTCCATCGACCGGGTGGCGCTGTGGAACATCATCGCGACCGTGGATGCGTTCCTGTCGGCGGGCTTCACCCCGACCGAGCTGCTGCGCTGGGTGCACCCGTCGCTGGTGGCCAGCACCCAGGGCACCGGCATGGGCGGCATGACCTCGATGCAGACCATGTACCACGGCAACCTGCTCGGGCGGGCCAAGCCGAACGACATCCTGCAGGAAGTCCTGCCCAACGTCGTTGCCGCGCATGTCATCCAGAGCTACGTCGGGTCCTACGGCTCGATGATCCACCCGGTGGCCGCCTGTGCCACCGCGGCGGTCTCGGTCGAGGAGGGCGTCGACAAGATCCGGCTGGGCAAGGCCGAGCTGGTGGTCGCCGGCGGCTACGACGACCTGACCCTGGAGGCCATCATCGGCTTCGGTGACATGGCGGCCACCGCCGACACCGAGATGATGCGCGCCAAGGGCATCAGCGACTCGAAGTTCTCCCGCGCCAACGACCGTCGCCGGCTGGGCTTCGTCGAGGCCCAGGGCGGTGGCACCATCCTGCTGGCCCGCGGCGACCTGGCCGCCAGGATGGGTCTGCCGGTGCTGGCGGTGGTGGCCTACGCGCAGAGCTTCGCCGACGGCGTGCACACCTCGATCCCGGCTCCGGGCCTGGGCGCCCTGGGCGCGGGCCGGGGCGGCAAGGACTCGATGCTGGCCCGTTCGCTGGCCAAGCTGGGCGTGGGCGCCGACGACATCGCGGTGGTCTCCAAGCACGACACCTCGACGTTGGCCAACGACCCCAACGAGACCGAGCTGCACGAGCGGCTGGCCGACTCGCTGGGCCGCTCGCAAGGTGCGCCGCTGTTCGTGATCAGCCAGAAGAGCCTCACCGGGCACGCCAAGGGCGGTGCGGCGGTCTTCCAGATGATGGGCTTGTGCCAGGTGCTGCGCGACGGGGTGATCCCGCCCAATCGCAGCCTGGACTGCGTCGACGACGAGCTGGCGACCGCCGGGCACCTGGTGTGGGTGCGCGAGACGCTGGAGCTGGGGGAGAAGTTCCCCCTCAAGGCCGGGTTGGTCACCAGCCTCGGCTTCGGCCATGTGTCCGGTCTGGTGGCCCTGGTGCACCCGGCGGCGTTCCTGGCTGCGCTGGACCCGAGCCAGCGCGAGGCCTACCTGCAGCAGGCCTCCGAGCGTGTCCTGGCCGGTCAGCGGCGGCTCGCCTCGGCGATCGCCGGTGGCAAGCCGATGTACGAGCGGCCCGCCGACCGGAGGTTCGACCACGACACACCGGAGAAGCGCCAAGAGTCGGCCATGCTGCTCAACCCGGCGGCACGGCTCGGCGACGACGACGTCTACATCGGATAACGTCACCGGCTATGGGCATCGTTGGTGTCGGGATCGACCTGGTTTCGATTCCCGACTTCGCCGAGCAGGTGGACCAACCCGGGACCGTGTTCGCCGCGACGTTCACCCCCGGGGAACGCCGGGACGCCTCCGACAAGAGTTCGTCGGCGGCGCGGCACCTGGCGGCCCGCTGGGCGGCCAAGGAGGCGGTGATCAAGGCGTGGTCGGGTTCGCGGTTCGCGCAGAAACCGGTGTTGCCGGAGGCGATTCACCGCGACATCGAGGTGGTCACCGACACGTGGGGGCGCCCGAAGGTGCGACTCTCCGGTGAGATAGCGCAGCATTTGGCCGATGTGACGATCCACGTGTCGCTGACCCACGAGGCCGACACCGCCGCCGCCGTCGCCATCCTCGAGGTGTGACGCCCCTTTGCGCGACGGTGCGTGTTTGTACGCAACACGCCGGGTGAAACTGGCATTCTGCGCACGCTCGCGCCAGCAGAAGCACCGGCTAACCTCGACGCCATGAGCGATCTGGTGCAGCGAGTCCGCGACGTGCTGCCGTCGGTACGCGCCGACCTGGAGGATCTGGTCCGCATCGAGTCCGTCTGGGCCGACCCCGCGCGGCGCCCCGAGGTACAGCGCAGCGCACAACTGACCGCAGATCTGCTGAGCCAGGCTGGTTTTCCGCAGGTGCAGATCGTCGCCGAAGGCGGTGCCCCGGCCGTCATCGCGCACTATCCGCCACCGCCGGGCGCCCCGACGGTGTTGCTGTACGCCCATCACGACGTGCAGCCCGAGGGTGACGCGGGACAGTGGGAGTCACCGCCGTTCGAGCCCGCCGAACGCGACGGACGCCTCTATGGCCGCGGCACCGCCGACGACAAAGCCGGTATCGCAACACATCTGGCGGCATTCCGGGCACATGGTGGCCGCCCGCCGGTCGGTGTGACGGTCTTCGTCGAAGGCGAAGAGGAATCCGGGTCACCGTCGTTGGGGGCACTGCTCGCCGCGCACCGCGAGGCGCTGAGCGCCGACGTGATCGTGATCGCCGACTCCGACAACTGGAGCACCGACATCCCCTCACTGACGGTGTCGCTACGGGGGCTGGTCGACTGCGTGGTGGAAGTCGCGACCCTGGACCACGGCCTGCACTCGGGGTTGTGGGGCGGGGCGGTGCCCGACGCGCTGACCGTCCTGGTGCGGCTGCTGGCGAGCCTGCACGACGACGACGGCAACGTCGCGGTCACCGGACTTCACGAAAGCACCGCGGCACCAGTCGATTACCCACCCGAACGGGTCCGTGCCGACACCGGGCTGCTGGACGGGGTGGCCGAGATCGGCTCCGGCTCGGTGCCGCAGCGGATGTGGGCCAAGCCGGCGATCACCGTCATCGGTATCGACACCACGAGCATCGCGGCATCGTCGAACACGCTGATCCCACGGGCCCGCGCCAAGGTCAGCATGCGGGTGGCCCCCGGCGGCGACGCCGCCGCCCACCTGCAGGCGCTCACCACTCACCTGCAGCACCATGCCCCGTGGGGAGCGCAGGTGACCGTCACCCCGGGCGACGTCGGTCAGCCCTACGCCATCGACGCCACCGGTCCGGTGTACGACGCCGCCAGGGCCGCGTTCGCCCAGGCGTGGGGCGTGGAACCCATCGACATGGGCATGGGCGGTTCAATCCCGTTCATCGCCGAGTTCGCCGCCGCCTACCCGCAGGCGACCATCCTGGTCACCGGGGTGGAGGATCCCGGCACGCAGGCGCACAGCATCAACGAGAGCCTGCACCTGGGAGTGCTGGAACGCGCCGCCACCGCCGAAGCACTGTTGCTGGCCAAGCTGGGCGGTCAGCCCGCCTGATGATCGCGGGCTTGCGGGCTCACAACCGCGACTTGTGATTGCATGGGGACATGGCGCTCAGCCCTCGCATGCCCGACTTGTCGGCGTTCGAGATGTTGTTGGCTATCGCCAGAACCGGCAGCCTTGGCGCCGCCGGTCGGGAACTGGGGCTGACGCAGCAGGCCGTTTCGGCACGACTGTCAGCGATGGAGGCCCAGACCGGTGTGCGGCTTGTGACCCGCAGTGCGCGTGGTTCGCAGCTGACTTCGGCCGGTGCGGTCGTGACGGAGTGGGCAGATCAGCTACTGGATGTCGCCGGCCACGTCGATGCCGGACTCGCTTCGTTGCGGACCGCGAGCCGCAAGAGGGTGAAGGTGGTTGCGAGCCTGACGATCGCCGAACAACTGATGCCCCGCTGGATCGTGTCACTGCGGACCTCCGCCACGCGAACCGGCCGCGAGGCGCCGGAGGTCATTCTGACCGCCACCAACAGCGAGCAGGCGATCTCGCGTGTTCGAGGCGGATCGGCGGACCTGGGATTCATCGAGAGTCCGGGGGTGCTGACCGGAATTCGAAGCCGGGTCGTCGCGCACGACGACCTCGTGGTGATCGTGCCGCCCGACCACAAATGGGTGCGTCGCGCCAACGGCGTGACCGCGGCAGAACTCAGCCAGACCCCGCTGGTCGTGCGTGAACAGGGTTCGGGCACCCGTGACTCGCTGACCGAGGCATTGCGTGCCGTCTTGGGCCACGAGGTGGAACAGGCACGTCCGGCACTGGAACTGTCTTCGTCGGTGGCCGTGCGGGGCGCCGTGCTGGCCGGGGCCGGGCCGGCGGTGATGAGCAGGCTGGCCGTCGCCGATGACCTTGCGGTGGGCCGGCTTCGCTGCGTCGCGGTGCCGGAATTGGACCTGCATCGTGAGCTGAGGGCGATCTGGACGGGCGGGCGGACGCCGCCGGCCGGTGCGGTCCGGGACCTGTTGAACCACATCGGCAACGCCAACCCGCCGCGCTGACGCACGCGGAAGCTAGGTGCCGTACTGCAACCACAGGGGCAGGGCGCTGTTGAGCCGCTGCATGAACTTGATGAGCCCGACCCGATACTGCCCAGACCCGAACGAGTCGATTCCGTACTCGGGGAACGCAATCCCGACCCCGAACAACCCCGGCGCAAGGATGCCGTTCGCCGGATCGCATTCCAGCTCCCCCCACTGCGGGGTCGCGGGGAGCTGCCGTCGGGTGAAGCCGACGGTGTAAACGACGTGACTACAGGCTTGGAGCTGCTCGGCGGACTCCGGGTCGTTTACCCGATACCGTTCCAGGCGTTCCGGATACGTCCCGTCAATGTTCTCCCGGGCCCACTCTGCGGCCTTTCCCTTGAGGCCAGTGTCGTCGAACAGAATCTGATCACCCAGGTAGACAGCGTATTTGGTGGGGCTCCGGTAGAAGTTGATGACTTTGCGGACTCGTGTGTCCAGCAGATTGGGCAGGGCCACCATGGAGGAGTGCGACGAGCCGAAGACGGCCACCGTGGCGTCGTCCAACGCCAGCTGCCCAAGCTTGTCGGGGTTCAGCGCCACCTCGATCGGAATCTCCTCCAGGTTCCGATGATGAAGCTTCTTGGGAACCGAACCAATGGCAAGGATCACATTCTTCGCTTCGATCTTGGCTTCTTCGGTGCGCACCAACCACCGGCGGTTACGCAGCGTGAGCTCTGTTGCCACCGCCCGAATGGGCGTGACTCGCTCTGCCAGGTGTTGCGAGATCCATACCAACGGATCGGCGACGTGGCCGAGCAGGCAGGTGTGACCGGGATCGATATCGGTCAGCTCAAAATGGGGCGCTTCGGCGAACCGAAACGACGGTGAGCCGTTCAAGTAGTCGAGGAACAGCGACACATGGGTGTTGCCGGGAACGGCGCGCCATTTGGTGCCGACGTCACCGGCGGCAAAGTCGGGGTCGATCCAGACGATCTCGTCCCCGGGGACGCCATGGTCGAGCAACCGGCCCACCGCGGCGATACCTGCGGGACCTGCTCCGATCACCGCCCAGCTGTGCCCAGTCATCTTCCTGCCTTCCAACGGAGTGGGAGTAGCGCGCCGTCTCGGTCGGATCGGAGGCGCCACCCAAGCCCGACCGTTGGCACAATGCTCCGCCCGCCGGCAGCCCGTGGCTAGTGGACTGGTGTTTGTCAGGTCACAAGGCGTCGTTGTGAGCGGTGGTCACCGGCCGTCGGCCGCGGCCTCCAACGCGGCGATGTCGAGCTTGACCATCGTGTACATGGCCTGCTTCGCCCGTAGCACTCGCTGGGGATCTGGATCGGTCATCAACTCCGACAACCGTTGCGGGATGATCTGCCAGGACAATCCGTAGCGATCGGTGAGCCAGCCACACTGGACTTCCTTACCGCCAGCGCGCAACGCGTCCCAGTAGTGGTCGACCTCGGCCTGGTCGGCGCAGTAGACCTGGATCGAGATGGCCTCGTTCAACGTGAAGTCCGGCCCGCCGTTGATCGCGGAGAACTGCCGTCCGTCGAGGTCGAACAACACCTCCAGCGGGGTGCCGTCGCGCTCGGGGTTTTCCGCACCCCAGTGCGAGACGGTGGTGACCTTCGAATTGGGGAAGATCGACACGTAGTACTCGGCGGCCTCCAATGCCTGGGTGTCAAACCACAAACTCGTCCGGATGACAGGCATGAGCTGCTCCTTCTCGGTCGGCGGCTGGCGACCTCGGCGGTCAGACCGACAGATCTCGCCGCAGTTTCGCTACGTGGCCGGTGGCCCGCACGTTGTACTGGGCCTCGGCAATCTTGCCCTGCTCGTCGACGACGAACGTCGAGCGGATGACCCCCTGCACCGTCTTGCCGTACATCTTCTTCTCACCGTAGGCGCCCCAGGCCGCCAGCACCGTGCGGTCGGGGTCGGACAGCAGCGGGAAGGTCAATCCCTCGGTGTCGCGGAACTTGGCCAGCTTGGCGGGCTTGTCGGGGGAGATGCCGACGACGTCGAGGCCGGCGTCGTTGAAATCGCGCAGGTTGTCCCGGAAGTCGCAGGCCTGCTTGGTGCAGCCTGGGGTGGAGGCCGCCGGGTAGAAGTAGACGACGACCCGTCGTCCCCGGTAGTCGGCCAGTGACACGGTGTTGCCGTCGGCGTCGGGAAGGCTGAACGCGGGCGCTTCATCACCAGGCGCCAGGCGTGCGGTGTCGGTCAACAACTGCCCCTTTCTGCTCGCCGGAGCGTGAGACGAACCCCGGCTGCTCTAGGGTAGTTCGACAGGGGCAGCATCGGACAGGGAGGACGACAGTGGCGGAACGCGATCCCGACACGATTAAGAAGGACATCGATCAGGCCCGCGAGCAGCTGGCGTCGACGGTTGACATCCTCGCGGACCGGGCTAACCCCCGCCACTTGGCCGACCGGGCCAAGGCCCGGGCGATCGAGATCGTCACAAAGCCTGCGGTGATGGCCTCTCTGGCCGGTGTCGGCGGCCTGATTGTCGTCCTGGCGATTCGTCGAATCCGCAACCGCTGATAGCCCCGCGCGCGAGCGCAAAAATTGGGTCTGGCGGCGTGACGCTGCCGGGGTGAAGATATTGCGATGCGCGCCCAACAGCCCCCGGCGCCGCGGCCCGACCCGATCGGCTACACGCTCAAACGGCTGGTGCTGGGGCGGCCGCTGGTCACCGGTGCGCTGCGCTCCGAACGACTGTCGAATCCGGTTGCACTAGGGGTACTTTCACCCGACGCGATCTCCTCGAACGCCTATGGCGTCGAAGAGATCCTGATCGAACTGCTGCCGTTCGCCGGCCTGGCCGCGTTCGCGCTGCTGCTGCCCATCACCGGTGTGGTGCTGCTGATCCTGGTGCTGGTCACCGCGTCGTATCGCCAGGTGGTGATGACCTACACCCGGGCCGGCGGCTCCTACATCGTCTCGCGGGAGAATTTTGGCCCCCGGGTGGCGCAGGTCGCCGCTGCGGCGCTGCTGATCGACTACGTGGTGACCGTCGCCGTGCAGTCCGCGGCCGGCACCGTCGCCGTCGTCTCCGCGATCCGCCCACTGGGGCCCTACAGCCTGGAGATCACCGTCGCGGTGGTGATCGTGATGTGTTACGCGAACCTGCGTGGCCTGCGGGAAGCGGGCCGCACATTCGCGATACCGACCTATTTCTTCGCGGGCATGCTTGGGCTGATGATCATCACCGGCGTGGTGCGCGAGATCTTCTGGGGCTTACCGGTTTACGACGCGGAGCATCTGCCCGGAGCGGTGCCGGTCCACCAGGGCAACGGGCTGATCATGGGGGCGACCATCCTTGTGGTGCTGCGGGCGTTCGCCAACGGCGGGTCATCACTGACCGGTGTGGAAGCCATCTCCAATACCGTCAGCGTGTTCAACAAGCCGCAGGGCGTGAATGCCCGGCGGGTGCTCACCACGATGGCGTGCATTCTGGGCTTCCTGCTGGCCGGCGTCACCTACCTGGCCTACCGCACCCACACCCCGCCGTACGCGGCCGGATATCCCTCGGTGCTCTCCGAGGTGGCCCGGGCGGTGTTCGGCGGCGGCTGGCTGGGCCAGGTCTGCTACGTGCTGGTGCAGACGGCAACGGCGTTGATCCTGTTCACCGGAGCGAACACCAGCTTCAACGGGTTTCCGATGCTGGCCAGCTTCGTCGCCGAAGACCGCTTCCTGCCCCGCCAGTTGACCAAGCGCGGTCATCGGCTGGTCTTTTCCAACGGCATCATCGTGCTCACCGTCCTGGCGGTGACTCTGCTGGTGGTCACCGGTGGTTCAGTCAACGCGCTGGTGCCGTTCTACGCGATCGGGGTGTTCACCGGATTCGCGATGGCCGGCTACGGCATGGCCAAACACCATGTGACGCATCGGGAATCGGGGTGGCGGTACAAGCTCGCCATCAATTTCTCGGCCGGACTGCTGTCTACCGTGGTGGTGGCGATCTTCGCGGTGGCGAAATTCACCGAGGGTGCCTGGCTGGTCGTGGTGGTGTTCCCACTGCTGGTGCTGGTGCTGATCCGGCTCAACCGGGAATACCGCGCCGAGGCCGCGATCCTGGAGCGATTCCGCACCGACCGGCCCGACGTCGTCAAATACGCCCGTCACCGGGTGATGGTTTTCGTGCATTCGCTGGACCTGGCGGTACTCGAAGCGCTGCGCTACGGCAAAGGGCTCTACGCCGACGATCTGGCCGCGGTGCACCTGGTGGTCGACGCCGCGCACGCCACACTGCTGCAGCAGCGCTGGGAATACTACGGCCTGGACACCCCGCTGCGGGTGGTCGACTGCCCGGACCGCCGGCTGACTCGCACCGCCCAGCAGCTGGTCGACACGGCGCGGGCCCAATATCCGGACTGCCACGTGACCGTGTTGCTGCCCCGGCGCACCTACGCGCCGCTGCTGGGGCGCCTGCTGCACGATCGCACCGCGGACAAGATCGCCAAGGCCGTGAGCCTGGTTCCCGACGCGGCGGCGACGATCGTGCCCTACGACGTGCAGTCGCGCGTGCGTCAGGCGTTCCCGGACCTATTCGAACAGCGCCTGGTGCGCGAAGTCGGGAAGCTCCAGCAGTGGGTGGCGCGCCACGACCAGCAGGACGTGGACCGCTACGAGCATCCGGCGCCGCCACCGGACGCCATCGCGGTGGACGCCCTCATCGTCGGGCACCTGGCCACCGTCGAGGGGCGGGTCAACGAGGTCGACGACACCATCAGGAACGGCAAGCCGCTCCGCGTCGCGGTGGTCGGAGACGGCACCGGCGAGCTGCGCGCGACATTTCCCGCGGGGCGGGGCACCGATATCAGCCCCGGTGATGTGGTTGCGCTCACCGGCAAGGCGCGGCGAAACGGCAACGGACCGGTGTACATGTCTGACCCGAGCTACCGAATCGTCACAGCGACGGGCGAACAGCGGACGTCGCAATAGTGCGAAGCCCGGTCATGGTTGGCTGTCCAGCCATGCAGCGACGCCGCCATGGCCCGCGCAGGAACCATTCCGGCGAGTTGAGAACGAATACGTGCCGTCTCGGCACTGCGCGTTGGCTCCCGCTGGCGCAGAAGGGAATGCAGATGGCTGCGATGTCGTCGGATGGCTCGTCGGCGGCGTCCCGCTCGACTCACCGGTCTTTGCGCCCACCACCCGGACCAGAACAACAATGACGACGACTGCGACGACAACGGCCGCAAGTGCCCAAAGCCACTTCGGCACAGAACGTTTTGTCGGTGCGTCCGCTGCCTCCGTTATGTCCTTTTCTGCCGGGGCATTCGCCGACACGGGCCGTTGGGCCTGCTCCGCCAGCAAGCTTTGGGAGAGTGCGAACCACTGCTCGGAGATGCTCTTGAACCGCTTGAGCTGTTCATCGGGAAGCCCGCACTCTTGTGCCTGACGGTGAACTCGCCGCCAGACGAGTCCGTATTCGCTGGCCACATCGGCACTCGGTGCGGTCCCCCTCGAAGGCGGTATCGGTGAGTAGGGGTACTCGTCGGGCGGAGCGGGGTAGCCGGGGGCGGGGAATCCTGCCGTGCGTTGGGCGAGCCAGAGCCACGCCATCGTCTCGGCTTTCGCTTTCCGCAGTGCTTCTGCGACGTCTTCTTCGGGCACCACTTTGGTGATGGTCTTGAGGGCAGCGCCCTTGGCATCGTCAGCCTTGCCCAGTCCGGCGACGACGGCGTAGCTCTCGGCCTGCGCAGAGGTTGGTGCGATCACCCACTGCCCGGGCACCGGCGGCTCGTTAAAGGGCCAGTGGCAGAGGTCTTCAGGACCGTCATCGGTGACCGGCTTGGTTAGGGAACGGTGGGCAACCCGGACGATCGTCGGTCCCATACCGGTGCCGCCGTCCTTGTCGTTTTGCGTCTGCACGCGTCGAGTATTCGGCTACCGGCCCGTGGAGGGAAGTCATGGGAGCGTGGCTTGTGAGCGAGCCCACTTCGGATCCGGCGGGACTGCCACCTCGGGTCGACTGAGTGTCAGCCGCAGTGTGCTGCGCTACACCGAAATGTCTTCTGAGCTGTGCGCCGTCAGGGTTTCGAACCCCGGACCCGCTGATTAAGAGTCAGCTGCTCTACCAACTGAGCTAACGGCGCCGTGCGGTCAAGAACCGCGAAAGAGACAATAACAGGCGCCGCGCCGGGAGACGAAATCGCGACGTCAGGGCGCTCTCCCGGACGGAACAGCGGCAGTGTCGATTACCCACTAGACTGCCTGCGAGCAGCATCAGCACGGTCAGGTGGGAAAAGCATGGGGCAGGTCGGTTTGGCACAACGCTGCCGGGGGTTAGGGTCCCGGGCAGCGGCATTGCTGATGGTTTCGGCTGCGGTGATGAGCATGAGCGCCTGCGGCAGCAACGCCGACGCCGAAGCGGCCAAGATCATCACCGACAAGGGCACCCCCTTTGCTGACCTGCTGGTTCCCAAGGTCACCGCGTCGGTCACCGACAAGGCGGTCGGTGTTGCGGTGGACGCGCCGGTGACAGTGACCGCCGAGGACGGCGTGCTCGATTCGGTCACCATGGTCAACGAGTACGGCGCGGTCGTCGACGGCAAGCTCAGCGCCGACGGATTGACCTGGGCGACATCCGAACAGCTCGGCTACAACAAGCGCTATACGGTCAACGCGAAGGCGCTGGGACTCGGTGGCGTGACCAGCCGGCAGATGACATTCCAGACGCACTCGCCGCAGAACCTGACCATGCCTTACGTCATGCCGCGTGACGGCGAGGTCGTCGGCGTCGGTCAGCCGGTAGCGATTCGGTTCGACGAGAACATCGTCGACCGCGAGGCGGCCGAGAAGGCGATCACCATCACCACCGATCCTCCGGTGGTGGGCGCCTTCTACTGGCTGAACAATCGCGAGGTGCGCTGGCGCCCGCAAGCCTTCTGGAAGCCGGGAACCAACGTGGACGTGCAGGTCAACACCTATGGGGTGGATCTGGGCAACGGGGTCTACGGACAGGACAACGCGGCCAGCCACTTCGTCATCGGCGACGAGGTGATCGCCACCGTCGACGACGACACCAAGTCGATGGTGGTGCGCATCAACGGCGAAGTGGCCAAGACCATGCCGGTGTCGATGGGCAAAGAGAGCACCCCGACCAACAACGGCACCTACATCGTCGGCGAGCGTTTCGCGCACATCGTCATGGACTCGTCCACCTACGGGGTGCCGGTCAACTCGCCCAACGGGTATCGCACCGACGTCGACTGGGCCACCCAGATCTCCTACAGCGGCATCTTCGTGCACTCGGCCCCGTGGTCGGTGGGAGCCCAGGGCTACGCCAACACCAGTCACGGCTGCATCAACGTCAGCCCCAGCAACGCGCTGTGGTTCTACGACCACGTCAAACGCGGCGACGTGGTGCAGATCAACAACACCATCGGCGCACCACTGGCCGGCGACGAGGGCCTGGGCGACTGGAATGTGCCGTGGTCGCAGTGGCAGGCCGGCAACGCCAAAGATCCGGTGCGCTGACGCGCTAGACGCGGTCAGGCCGGGGGCGGTTCGCCGTCCTCGCGCAGGTACTCCTCGTTGCCGTTGGGATAACCCCCGCCGAACGTGGTGATGTGCACGTGGTCGTAGTGGCCGTTGCCGCGACCGCTGGGCCCCGCCGGCGTGTAGTAGGTGCCGCGCCAGATCGCGTCCTGCATGGCGAACCGACCGGCGTTCTGCCTGACGTAGTCGACGATCTGGTCTCCCAACGCGATGCCCTCGGGGCTACCCGGGTTGGGGATCATCACGTCGATGGCCAGGCCGGAGGGATGCCAACGCTGGCCGTCGGGACGCACGCCGATCATGTCGTGAATCTGCGGGAACGCTTCGCTGATACTGCGTGCGACGAGGATGGTCTTGACCTGCATGCCGCGCTCGTTGACGATTCCCGGCGGCAGCGCGTGCGGCGCCGGCATGGACCAATTGGTCACCAGATCGGGCGCGGGCGGTCCCCAGTCCTGTGGCGGGGGCGGAATGTCCTCCGGGGGCGGAGGTGGTCCGTCTTCGGG
>NZ_LDPO01000027.1 GCF_001021505.1 Mycolicibacter heraklionensis | reverse complement strand
AGTGGAGCTAAGGGGACTCGAACCCCTAGCGAAAACGCTGGATATGCCGGTTTACCTGCGGAAACACAACGGTGTGATTCGACCGGTGGACCTGTCGCGACTTCAAGCGACCTGCGGAAACCGGACGGCGTGGTGAACGTTTCACCACGGCCCGAGACGGACGAGGAGCGCCTCGCAGTCTGGGACTGGATGGAGCACATGCTCCTCCATCCAGACGGTCTCTACGACGGCATGACCGTCGCTTACATCCGCCACGGGATGGGCTGCTACCTGGCCGGCTATCGGCATGAAGGGCTGCCCCAGCTCGAAACGTCACGTGATGCCAGCACCGGGTGCGACGATGTCAACGAGAGGAGCTGACATGGCCACCTACACCTGCTTGCGCTGCGGCCTGGAGTCGCACTGTTCGCACGGCACCTGGGCGGACCGCCACCCGGCCGCCGCGGTGACGTTCGCAACCCTGGTCTCGGTGCTGAGCCTCGCCATCATCGTCGACCATCCCTGGCTGCTGGCCGTCATGGCGCTCGGTGCCGTGGTGTACGTCGTCGACCGTGAGCATCGGCGACGGCGCGCACTGGCCGCCCGGGCCGACTGGGAGCACCAGCGGATTATGGTGCTGCCGTCGGCGATACCCTCGCTACCGCGCGGCCTCGCGCTTCCGGCGAGACCGCCACGCGATTCGGCCAGCGGCCACGCGCTCCGTCCAGCCCGCAGACGCGCCGCCGATCACTGGTCATGGACCGAGCCGATGCGAGCAAGGAGCGGGAGGCCATGACGCAATTCGAGCCGCCGTGGTCCAATCCTGCTCACGATATCGGCGCGGACCTGCGGAGATTCCACAGAGAAGGGCCAGCGCACTATCGCGCGCTGATGAGGGCGCAGGCGCGCGAGTCGGAAACCCTCCAGCGCTTCGCTGAGAGGCGCATCGTCGCCGGCCATAAGGCGTACGAGGAAACGGTCCGCGCCGAGCTGGCCCATGCGATCAAAGTAGAGATCGAGCGACAACGCCCGCAGGGCGCGCCCGAAGTCGCGGAGGTCGCCACCAGCGCGGTCGTGGAATTTTTCAGCACCAAGTCCGCGCAAGACTTCACCACCACAGAAGGGTTGACGTTATGAAGCGCTGGGCCGCAGCACTTTTCGCCACCATGGCTGCCGTCCTGGCGACCGCCGCCCCGGCCCTGGCCGATCCCCCGTGGGCCGACCCGCACTACCCCGACCCGATGCACCGCAGCTGCGCCGGCGGCATGGGCGGCTTCATCGTCGGATTCTGCGACGGCGAGCACTACCCCGACGGCACGTACTGGCATCAGCTGAACGGTAGTGGTTGGGGGTCGAAGCCAGAGTGCATGCTGGACGGTGCCCCGGCACCGGTGGGCGGGTGCGACGGTGCGGTCAAGGCTGAGCCTCCCGCAGAGACCCCGGCATGATCAGCGACACGGACCTTGATCAGCTGGATCGATTGCTGGTCGACTTGATCGAGGAGTGGATGCGCGCGCCGTCCGACGAGATCGGGCATATGCGCGGTCGCGCCCAGGAGGTTGCGAGGGCGGCTGCGGCGTATGCCTGAGGTCAGTGCGGGCACAGGAGGAGATTCGTGATCACCTGGCGGGGCGTCTTGTGACCGTAGCGAACGTCCAAGTCGTCGACATCCAGCCCGCCGGAGCATTCGGCCACATGTTCCTGGTGAAGGTGCTCGATTCAGAGACGGGGATGTCAGCGCAGTCCATTGGCAACACCCAGTCTGATGCGGAGGGCTTTGCGCGGGCGATTCTCGCCGAAGCGGATCACCGCCCGGAGCTGGCGCTCGCGGTCTGCGTCGATTGCCGATGCAGTTTTTTGTCAGATGGACACAGTCTCGTCGAATACTCCGGTCGCGTCGGGTCGATGTGCGAGGACTGTCAAAGCGATCATGACGCGGACGTGGAGATCGCACGAGACGCCGGCGAGGCTCTCGATTCTCCGTATCGTCCGATCGCAGGCTGAGCGCACGAACGCCCCCCGCTCGGAGCCGACGGAGAGGGGCGTGGCTCGACGAGCGGGGGGCTGCCATGGGGGTCAGCGCCAGCGGCGCAGTAATGCGAACAGGTGGTGCAGCGGATCGAATGCGATCGGAAACAGGTTGCAGCAGTGCAGCGTGACAACGAACGCGGCGCCGCGCGTCAGCCACCGGTGGGCCAGTAGGTAGCGGTCGGCGCCTTCAGAGAGGGTCTCGCCGTCCGGCGCCGCGAGGTCGTACGCCACAACGCCGGTGGCCAGGACTAGCCAGGCACGGTCGGCGGGCCGCACGGGTCAGCCTTCGTCGCGCCGGTTCTTGGCGGCTTCGATGCGCCGGTCCTCGGCGGCGCGTTCACGGCGTTCGTCGCGCAGTTCTTCGCGGATCCCGCCGATATCCTTGCGGGCCTCCTTGAAGGCATCGCGGACCTCGTCACGGAAGGCGTTGAGCATCCGCACCGTCACCGCGCCGCTGGCCGCGGCGGACTCGCCCACGCTGATCGATTTGTCGAGGTCGTCGCGCAGGTTGTTGCCTTCAGGCGGGTGGCTGTTCACCGTCTGCTCATGAACCTCAGACAGCTGTTCGTCGCGGCGGCGCTCGAGCGGCTCTCGGCGCCGGTCCCGCAGGATCATGTAGCCGAGGATGGTGACGAGTCCCCCGAGGGCCGGCCAATTGTTGGGTAGCGCGCTGGCCAGCTCCGCGATGGTCACTGGCCGCGGCCCATGAACCGCGCGAGCTTCGGCGCTGCTCCTGAGCGGGTGGCCCGGAGCATGCTGGCGGTGCCCGTGTTGCCGCGTCCCGAGGCGGCCAGGCAGCGGAGGAATTCGACGAGTGCGCCGCCACCGAATCCGATGGCAACGGCGCGCAGGTCGATACCGTCGGCGTAGGGCGCGGCGACTGGAATTGCTGTCAGCGCGGATGCGCCGGCAGTGGACACGATGCGTTCGAGAGCGTCCGCCCAGAAGGTCGCTTGCAGGATGGTGGGCCCGGAATTGTCGGGCAGTGCGTGGGCCATCAGTCGTCCTTCCGTTGGGCGGATTCGCGGTGGAGCTGGTCAAGCAGTTGGTCGAGCCGGATCTGCAGCGCGAGTTCGGCGGTCAGGTCGCCGCTGGCCTTGGCCTCCTTGAGGCGGGCGCCGACGAGTTTGCAGCGGTCGAGGATCGACAGCGGCGGCATGGCCTGGGCCTCATTCGGCCTGTTCGCGCCCGTCGGCGCTGCGGTGGACGTACAACCAGCCCACCGACCCGTCCTCATGCTCAACCGGTTCACACGCGGGTTTGCAGGCGCAGTCCGCGGTGAGTGGATGGTCGATGAGGTCGGCTACGGGGGTGACGTGGACCGTGTCGATGTCCGGGTCGTAGATCGTCTGCCAGCTCATGCCGCGAGCCTCGCGTTGGCGCCCAGGGCCAAGCCGTGCAGGAAACCGACCGCATCGGCCACCTGATTGGAATACCCGCCGATCTCACCCAGGTAGGAGATGTGCGGCGCTGTCGGGCCGCCAGGAGCCAGCACGAACTGAGCACCTTCGATGGCCGCCTGGATAGCGTCGGCGGGTGCAGCGAGTGCCGCGGCGGCATCGTTCCACAGGTTGACCATGAAGTTGGTGAACCCCGAGAAGCTGTGCAGTTGAAGTTCGGTTGCGGTGATGTAGACCTTCTCCATGAGATCGCCAATATGGTTGTCAGGCACCGATGGATACATGTCCTTGCCTGCATCTCCGTTGGCCGGCGAATGCACGTAGTCAGCCCACACCACCCGGCCATCGATGGTCGGCAGCCTTTTCATGCGCCGTGGTGCGATCCCGCGGCCGCCTGGGTCGGCAATAGTGGGGGCGTGGAACCCGGCACCACGGCTGGGGTTTCCGATGGTGATGCCGCCGATGAAGTTGTCGGCGTAGGCCGCCAAGCTCCCGCCGGGCTCCAGTTCCATCGCGACGATGCTGGCCGCTTCGGCGCCTTGGCTGTACCCGTTGAGCGCGAAGGTGCTGCGTGAGTTGTCGACGATCCAGTTGCCCATGAACTCGACGGCGATGCTGATCGATTCCTGGTAGCTCGGCGAACCGAGCGGCCCGCCGACGGGCCCGAAGCTCCACGGCGCCTGGACGGGCACCTCGTAGCAGAGCATCGGGTCGACGAACTCGGCCAGCCCATTGACGATGTCCGTCGGGTAGCCCCACCCGGCCGGCGCCCAGGTTCCAGAGCATGTCAGCACCGCGTGCCGGATGAGCCGGCGGCCGTCCAGCTTGGCGACGAACTCCGGCCAGTCAGCCATCCTGGCCCGACTCCGGGATCTTCAGCGCCGCGCGCACCTCGGCCGGGTTACGCCCTTCGATCAGAACAGCGAACAGGCCGCAGAGCATGTCCCACGCGGTCTGGCCGTGGTAGCGACTGGTGAGGATCTCGGCCAGCACGGTGACATGGTCGATCGTGGACGGTGTCCACCACAGGCCGCCGGGGAGCTGTCCCGGGTCGGCGCCCTCCGGTCGCACCACGGTCGACTGGCCGAGCTCCACCTCACGGTAGTGCGAGACGCCGACCCAGTTCAGCGGCGGGTAGTTGGGCTGGTCGGGGTCGCGGCCGTCGAGCTTTCCGATGGCAGTGGCGGCTGCATCGGCCATCTCAGTTGCCTTCCGTGAACAGTCCGTGGATGTGCGCGGCGACCGCATCGACCAGGGTCAGGTCCACCTTGGCGGCGATCTTCTGGCGGAGTGCGTCGAGAGCGTCGGGCTTGCCGGCGAGCTGCGGGTAGGGCTGCAGCTGCCCGTAGATCCAGTTGAGCTTGTCGTCGTTCGACGGTGCGGGCACGGTTCCTCCTGTTGTGATGCCGAGAAGCTGCTTGAATTCGTCGAGACTTCCGCGGAAGGCGTTGGCGTCGACCGGGATTCCCGCGACTGTTGCCTTGTCGGTGAACTGCCACACCGCCGGCGCGCCGCCGCCGTAGGCCGCCCAGCCGGACCCTTGGCTGCCGCCGCCGAACTCGTAGATGTTCGACGCGTATCCGGTGCCGCCGGGGTAGGCCGATGAGACGAGACCCGGCACGCCCGCCAGTGACGGCGAGCCGATGTTTTGCCAGTACCAGCGCGGCAAGTAGCTCAGCGCGATCTCAACCCCAACGGCGTTGAAGGCCTTCACCACGGCCCAGAACTGGGCGATATCGCCGCTGCCGTCCTCGAAATCGAGCATGCATGGGACGCTCGGGTCGGCGGCGTAATCGCGGTAGAGACGCGCCTGCGCGGCGGGGTCGCCGGTGCGGACGTAGTGGTAGCCGATCAGCAGCATGCCGTTCCCCTTGCACCAGTCGCGCACCGCAGGCCAGTACGGGTCGCGGTAACCGGACCCCTCGGTGACCTTGTGGCAGACCGCCGCGAAGCCCTCACCTTTGAGCCGAGACAGAAAGCTGATGGCGTCGGATGTGCTGCGCCAGTTGTTGTTCGAGACATCGGGATAGAACAGCGTCATGGTGTCAGTCCTCCGAGGTAGTAGGCGGCGAGCGTTGCGGTAGGGGCCGGCGGCGTCGATGGGGACTTCGGCGACCGGCCGGCCGGGTTGTGATGCGTGGATGACATCGCCGCCACCGGCGTAGATGCCGACATGGCTGGCGTCGGGGTAGTAGATGACGATGTCGCCGGGGAGCAGGTCCGCTCGTGCGACCGGCGTACCTGCGTTGGCCTGCTGCTGGCTGGTCCGCGGCACCGCGATCCCGGCTTGCGCGAATGACCAGACGACCAGCCCTGAGCAGTCATAGGCGTTGGGGCCGGTCGCGCCCCACGCGTACGGCAGGCCGATCCGCGAGCGAGCCGCGCCGACGACGTCAGCGGGACTGGCCATCACCGCGGGGGCGATCGCCAGCCACGCGGCCGTGAGCAGCACGAGCAGTGGGCGAGGCATCCGTCACGCCGCATTGCCGTTCGGCGTGAAGGTTCCGGTTCCGGTGATGGTGAACGTGCCGGAGATCGGCTGGGCGCTGGCCGGGGGTTGGGTCGGCGGAACGGTCGGCGGATCGACGGGCGGCGTCGGAGGCACGGGCGCCGGGATGCCGGACTCCAGCGCCGCCAGCAGCTTGGCGCCATCAGGAACGCCCCACCCCGTCACATCATCTCGGCCCGGGCCCGCCTTGAATCCACCGTTGTCGCCTGCCGTCACGTCGAACATCGCCTGCGGGTTCGTTGCGATCAGGTTCGACAGGTCGAACGTCGCTCCCCCGCAGATCTCCCACAGCAGCGCGTGCAGGCCGAGCATGAGGGGCGCGACCGCGCTGGTGCCGCCGACGACATAGGGCTGACCGTCGACATCCACCTCATAGCCGGTGTCGGGATCGGCGTTGCCCGCGATGTCGGGCACCGTGCGGCCCGGGAAGTGCTGGGACACGCCGCCGCCGGTCGCACTGGTGCGGGAGCTGTCGTTCCATGCGGTCTCGCTGGCTCGCTCGCCCGCATTGTCGATGGTCAGACGCGTTCCGCCGCAACCGATGGCCGAGGGGGCACTGGCCGGGAAGTCGACCTGATTCCCGACCCCGGAGCTGTCGGTGCTGCCGCTGTCCCCCGCCGCGACGAACACCGGCACACCGTTGGCACGGGCGGCCTTGATGACAGCCTCGAAGGCGTCCATCGTCGATCCGTCCCACTGGTTCTCCGATGCGCCCCAGGAGATGGACACCCCGTCGCACTCCAGGACCGCCTGCTTGAGCGCGTCGAGGAATCCGGCGTCGGTGTTGTCGGCGAAGTACACCCGGTAGAACGCACCGGGAGCGATCGACCCGGCGACCTCAAGGTCCAGCTGCACCTCACCGTCGGCGCCGTTGGGTCCATCGGGACGGTTTGCGCCGTCTCCGATCCTCACGTCGACAAAGCTCGGGGCCTGCAGACCTTGATCCTGGAAGTACTGGGCGATCTGGCTCGGCCGGTAGCCGCCGCCGAGCTCGATGATCCCGGCGGTGTACCCCTTGCCGGTGGCCATCGTCGGGAAGTGGTAGACCTTCGCCACCTGTAGCGGCGAAAGCGCCGACTGATGCGCGCGAGGCTGGACAACGGTGTGTCGGGTCAGTTCCATTGGCTTCCTTTAGTATTCGGCCAGTGCGAGATCGCCCCACCTGGTCATGGCATAAGAAAGGCCCGCCATAACGGCGAGCCCGACGAGTGCCAGCGCGAACGCGGCCCTCACTACTTGGCGGCGAGCCATCCGAACGCCCCAGCGGCCAGTCCTCCGACTGCGGTGAAGATCGCGACGACCATGGATGCCGCATCGACGGGCCCGTATTCGGCGATCAATGCAGCCAGTTGCGCGCCGCCACCGGCTGCGAGCAACGAGACCACGATCGGCCGGATGGTTGTGGGCAGTGCATTGAGGAACTGCTGAACCTTGTCGACGGTGGGCCCGCCCTCTTGGTTGGTCATGAAATGCCTCCTGGCTGTTGAGAATGCAGGGCTAGGGCTGCTCGGCCAGCCCGTGCGGGACCATGGTCGAGTAGCCGGTTCCGCCCAGCGCTTCGATCGCGGCGTCGAGCAGTGCGGTGATCGCGGCGGGTCGGTCTTCGGCGCTGCGGTCGTCGATTCCGTCGGCGCTGACGGTCCACGCCTCCGATTCCCTGACTGCCAACGCGATTCGATTGCCGGTCTTGGCGTCGAACAGTGCCATCTGGTCGTCGCTGAACGGGACGATCTGGTGGTCTGTGGTGACGGCGAACATCAGGCGGCGATCGACGGAGTGACGGTGATCTTGGCGCCCGTTCCCGACACGGTGACGGTGCCGCCGGAGAACGCTGCGCTACCGACGAAGGTGCCGGAGGTCGACGCGCTGAAGATGCCGCCTTCGGTGTAGCTACCTGCGGCGCAGTTGATGTCGACAGCCGAGCCGCTATTGGTGCCGTTGCTGCCACTGGTCCAGGTGGTCTGAACGCGGGCGTAGCTGCCTCCGGTGGCTTCGTTAGCGCCATTGGTGCCCGCTGCCGAGGTGTGCAGCGAGATGTAGCGACCGAGTGCGGCGATGGCGTCGCTGGCTGCTTTGTGTGTTGCGTCGGGAATGGACACGTTGCCTCCTTCAAGGCGTGATTTGATTGACGGGCAATCGGATTGATTGCCCGCTGGAAGGTTCTGAGAGGGGGGTGTTACTTGACCGCGCGCCAGCCGATCAGGGCGCCGAGCAGGGCGGCGGCCACACCGCCGACCTGCACGTAAATGCTTGCGGCAGCGACGGGTCCGTACTGATCGATGAATGCCACGAGCTGATATCCGCCTGCCGCCGCAAGGATGGCCGCGGCACCCTGCCGTAGCGCGGCAGGCAGGGCGTTGATGAACTGCTGAACCCTGTCGATGACGGGTGCGCCTTCACTCATGGCGTTCTCCTTGTCGAGAAGGTATTACAGATGGGGGGCAAGTAAGTGGGCTATGTGGCCACGACCGCAATCGCACCGATGAAAGCTCCCAGTCCGGTGAATCCCGCGTCGGACTGCGTCCCGTCGGCCAACTTGGACACGTGGCCTGCGTTGTCCACCACATAAACAGCGCCCAACGAGTCCACGGCGATGTCCTGGATAGCGCCAACGCCGATGAATTCCAGGGCCGTTACCGATCCGCCAGATAGCTTGTAGACCTTCGGCGCTCCTGTGCCGTCCGCGACGTAAGCCGAACCTGTTGCATCAACGACGAGACCCTTTGTTGCAGTAGCCGGCAACCCGGTTGGACATAGATCGGTCTGCACTCCGCCAGATAGCTTGTAGACCGTTCGGTGGGTGGGGGTGTTGTCCGAGACGTAAACCGCGTCGGCTGAGTCGACTGTGACGCTATAGACGTTCCCCAGTCCGGCGAATCCCAAGGTGGTCTGCACTCCGCCGGATAGCTTGTAGACCTCACTGGCGCCGTTGTCCGCGAGGTAAACCGCGCCCAATGGGTCCACGGCGACATCTGTAGGCCAGCTCGATCCGGTGAACAGGTACGTTTGCGTTCCGCCGAATCGCTTGATTACGTGCGGGCCGGTGTCAAAGTTCTGAGCGTCCGCGACATAAACAGCACCTGCCGAGTCGACCGCAATGCCAGTCGGCCAGCCCAAGCCAGTGAACCCCAGATCGGTCTGCACTCCGCCGGATAGCTTGTAGACCTTCGCGGAGAGGTTGTCCGAGACGTAGATCGCAAACGTCGGCGTGCCCGGAACAAACTCGCCCGCCATCCCGATCAACGGCGTTATCGACAGCCCGAACGCGGCTGCACTCTTCGCCTTCGCGGCCATGCTGAGGCTCGGGGTGACGGACAACCCGAACGCCCCCGCGCTGGTCGCCGTCGCGCCCATCGCCAGGCTCGGCGTGACCGAAAGCCCGAAGCTCCGCGCGTAATGCGCGATACCGCCCATGCCGATGCTCGCGGTCACCGACAGTTCCATGCTGGCCGCGATGTTCTCCGAGGCCCCCATGCCGAACTGCGGAGTGATGGCAACCGCGAACGATTGGGCGTACCGCTCAGTGCCGGTCATTCCCAGCTGGGGAGCGAGCGTCAGGCCGAAGCTGCGGGCGTAGTGCTCTGCGCCTGCCATCGTGATACCGGGCGTCACCTCGAGATCCACCGAAGCAACCGATGTGCCATCAGCGGCCATGTCGAGCTCGGGAGTCAGGTCCAGCGCGAAGCCCGCCACACTGATTCCTGCGGCGGTCATCGACAGATCCGGGGCAACCTCGATCTCGAAGCTTCCGGCCGATACGCCCTTCGCCGACATCCCCACGGTCGGATTGATCGCGATGACGAACCCTGCCGGAGAGATCCCTGCGCCGTCCATCGACAGTCCAGGCGTCAGACCTAGAGTGAACTGGGCTTCGGCGCGACCCGCCGGGGCCATGGTGATCGATGGAGTCACACTGAGCGCGAAGTCCACGAATGTCGTGCCCACGGCGTCCATCTCGACAGCCGGGGCCACCGACAGCTCGACCTGCGCATCCTTGGCCGTTCCGCCGGTGAGGTCGATCGCGGGTGTCACATGCAGTCCGAATGCCGTGGCGTAATGCTCGGCGCCGGACATGTCGATCTCGGGCGACAGCTGCAACGTGAGGCCGCGACTGTAGCGCTCTGCTGCGGCCATGCCGAGACCGATGTTCACCGCCAGGCCGAACGAGGCGACCGACTTCCCGGTTGCCGCTGCCGAGATCTCCGGGGCGACGGACAGTCCGAATGCGGCCTTTGACGTTCCCGTGGCCGACATGCCCAGCGTTGGAGTGAACTTCAGCCCGAAGTCTCGCGCGAACTGCCCCGACGCGGTGAACGCCAGCGACGGTGTGATGCCCAGCCCGAACTCACACGCGAACCGTGCCCGCGCCGACATGCCTAGACTCGGGGTGAGTGTCAGCCCGAATCCGCCTGGCGATGCTCCCGTGCCAGACGCAGCGAGTGCGGGCGTGAATCCGAGGTTGAACGCGGTCTTCGATGTGCCGTGCGCCGACATGCCCAGGCCGATCGTGAACGACAGGCCGAATGAGGCAGGCGACGCCCCGACGGCCCTCATGGTCAGTTCCGGCGTTACGCCAAGCCCGAACTCGCAGGTGAACCGCGCGATGGCGGTCATACCCACACTGGGCGCGAACGGCAATCCGAATCCGCCAGGAGAAGTCCCGTGCGCCGCCGTGCTCAGTGCCGGAGTGAAGTTCAGGCCAAAGTCCCGCACGTAATGCGCGTTCGCCGACATGCCCAGGCTGATCGATACCGACAGCGACATCTGAGTCGGCACGAACGTCGACATCCCCAGCGTCGGTGCAACACTCACCGCGAACTGGACATAGAGCTCAGCAAACCACCCCGTCACCGCAGGCTTGGTCCACGGCACGGCGACATTGAGCCACGACGTGTGCGGGTAGTCCGGCATGGGCAGTGACACAGGCCGCTGGTAGCAGGTCTCGATCAGCGTGCGGAAGCGTCGATCTTCCTGCGGGAACGTCGAACCCGTGCCCAGCAGCGGCACCGGGTAGGTCGGCGCCCAGACGTAGCGCACGTTCGGCTGCGCGGGGTCGACGTAGGTCACGTTCGCCTCGTCGTCGACGGCCACGTTGACGTACCAGGTGTGGACGTACTCCATGCCCGCGATGATGTTGGTCATCGCGGTCCACCGAGCGTTGCCGTCGACCGCACCGGCGATGTCGCGCATGGTCTGCAGGTACAGCTCCCCCGCGGCAACGGACGCCGCGCCCTCCATGGCGGTGCGGATCTTCGGGTCGGTCGGGAAGTCGGCCCACCCGTCGTACTGGCGAGCGAAATCCGTCACCGGCCAACGCACCTTGGCGTCCGGCAACCCCGCGGTGTCGGCGATGGACGAGAAGCCATCGAGTCCGTGGATCATGCCGCCGTACTTGCGCTCGCTGTTGCCGATCAGCAGGAACGACAGGTCAGAGCTTGGCACGTCGGAGGTGGCGTTGTGGTCGCGAATCCACTTCGTCGCGACCTCGGCGCCCTCGGACCAGCCGAAAACCAGCTTGTCGCCGCGAATGTCGGCGATCTTCGCGTCGAGCTTGTCGGATCCGTCGGCAATGTTCTCCGCGCCCGCCTGGTTGGTGTAGGCGATGTTGATCAGAGTGTCGGTGGGGTCGAGGATCGTCCCGCGCAACAGGGTGTTCATCAGCGACGTGACGTCGGCACCCATGGGGTTGCAGAGCAGGACGGTTTTGCTCACTGCTGCGGCGTCTCCGGCACAAACAGATCCGGCCAGGATTCAACGTCGGCTGTGGCCTTCAGCTGGGCGCCAGTACGGGCAGTTGCAACCAGCCACGCCTTGTCGATGAACGGGGCTTCATCAGGGAGGTGGGTGCGGATGGCGACGGACTCGGAGGCCTCGTCGTGTTTCACGTGACCGGTCATGTATGGCATTAGAGCCGCCTTCCATTATAGGTAGGAGCGGTTTACGAGAGAGATGGCGGCGTGGTCCTGGCCTGAGCTGCGCAAGACCGTAGGAGCGGTTGCGCCCGCGACGCCGAACGAGATCACGTCGCCCGCTTTCGCATACACAGCACAGGAATGCGTCAGGGCAATCGTCGCCGCAACCCGCATCGAGCTTGGACCATAAGAATATGGCGCTCCATTGACGAGCACCACGGGCTGAAAACTCGCTGACGCGCTACCAATGATGTTGAATTTGAACTCAACCAAGTATGTTCCGAAGTAACTCACAGTCACTTTGTTGTTCGTCAGGTCAAGCGTGTAATCAGTGCTCGCGACCGGCGACGCTGTATAAAATCCATCTAGCGGCTGAATTCCGCTGGCGAAAGATTTCATTGACGGGGCCGCCGCCGTGTCAGTTGTCATCCGGATGAATGAGCCTATGGCAGACGACGGGGGGCGTGGTGGCGCCTTGACGACAATCACTTGCTGTAGCTCGTCGCTCGGCTGTGCCGGGTAAGTAATACTAATGCCATCATCAATATTACGAGTAGCGACTAACGTCGCAAGCCCCTTTGTTCTGCTCGCGCCATTCACCACGTCCGTATTGGAGAGGTTTTCTACCGTTCGACTGGCTGTGAAGCCCGAAAATAAACCTGGCGAGGCCGAACTGCCTTTAGTGCAATGTAGAGACGCCTGCACCAACAAGGAATCGTGTGGAACTTCATATGTCCCCTGGGCTGGCACTATGAGGTCATAATCGCCAGATGGCGTTCCGCCGACCACTACCGAACAAGCGTCCGCGATGTATTGCCTATTAAGCCCCGTAGAGCTTGTCGTAGCTCCGATTGTTATTGACGAGGCGTCAAATCCGATCGGAATGGTGGCTTTGAATATGTATGTATCCAGACCGCTTAGAACGCTGCCATAGTCGTAATACGTCCCGTAATATTTGTGAGACGTCTGAACAAACGTTATGCGCGGGTCGCTTACCGTAAGTACGGGAAGGGGGGTGTAGCCAGAATAATCCACAAAGCTCAATAACACAAAAATGATCGCGGAGTCAGGTGGTATGTCCTGAGACCAGGAAAGGTTAGCGGTGGCTGGGCCACTATTGTCGGGCGCTTCCCAGGTGTCACCCGAGGGGGCGGTGGCCAGAGTCACGCCCCATTCCTCGACCACCGGATCGAAGTTGGCGATGACAATGTTCGCTTCGGGGAGCGCTTGGAATTTTGCGATCGCCAGCGCCGCGGAGGAATTCGCGTCTGACGCCGCTGCGGTAGCATCATCAGCAGTCGATTGCGCCGCACTTGCCGCATCGGTCGCAGCCCCTGCGGACGCCTGGGCGAGGACGGAATTCGCCTGAGCCGTGCTGGCCGTTATTGACACAGACGACACCGCAGCAGCTGCGCGTGATGGCGCCGCCGGCGGCCCTGAAGGAGCGCTAGTCCAAGTTGTCACCGGTCAGTCCCCCAAGTCTGTCCACGTCGCCACGTTGCCCACCGCCGTGTATTGCCCGTAGGCGGGCTCTTTCGGGAAGATCATCAGCGGGTTCGATGAAATGCCGCGCCACACATTGATGTTCGTCGCACCCGCCGGGACGACCCAGCTCAGCTGAGCCGCAATCGGACCGAACGACGCATGGACATAGGCCGCATTCGAAGCGATCGACTCCCCCGCCGAGTTCGTCGCGGTGACGCGGTACCAGACATCTTGGCCGGCGGCGCCGATGCCGGGATGTCCGGAAGTCAGCGGCACTGCGATGGCGAACAGCCATGTCGGCGCGGCCGGAATGTCCGGCGCGACAACGCCGGCGACCTGCGATCCGATGGCCGCCGCGTCATTGGCGGCGCTGGTCGCCGAGCCTTGCGCGTTGCTGACGTCCTCCCCGATGTTGTTGCCCGAGCCGGTCGAACCGACATTCTTCGGCGGGAGCTGGCCGGGCGTGACCGTGTGCGAATGACTGCCGCCGATGAGGTCGTTGATCAGCGCGCTCAGGTCGGCGCCGATGTCATCCCAGCCGCGACCGTTGGCAAAGATCACGTCGTTGAACAGGTTCGCCAGATCGGTGTTGATGTTGGTGTACGACGACGGCAACGAGGAATACGCCAGGTTGCCCGCGAGGCCGCCCGCGTTGAACGTGCCGTTGGAGTTCAGGTTGAACAGTCGGTTCCAGATGTCTTGCCACGCATCGTTCGACGCCTCATGCGCGCCCGACAGCACGCCGGTGAACTCATTCCATGCCGAAGACCACGTTTCGACGGTCTGGTCGCCGTCGGCATCCTTGCCGGTGAGCGCTTCCCACCACCCGTTGAGCAGGTTCTGGTAGGCGGCGTTGGTGGCCGCTTGGGAGCTGGCGATGTCCTGGATATCGTTGCCGATGCCGGTGATCGTTCCCGCCTCAACCCCCAGCGCGGACAACACACTGTCGACGAAAGCCTGTAGGCCAACAATCCTGTCATGAGCGATCGAACCGTCAGAGTTCAACCCGGACAGACGATTCCAAATATCCGTCCATGCGTGATTTGAGTCCTCATGCGCGCCCGACAGCACGCCGGTGAACTCGTCCCATGCCGACGTCCAGGTCTCAACGTTCTGGTCGCCGTCGGCATCCTTGCCGGTGAGCGCTTCCCACCACCCGTTGAGCAGGTTCTGGTAGGCGGCGTTGGTGGTGGCCTGCGCCCCCGCAATGGTCTCGATGTCGTCGTTGATGCCCGAGATCGTGTCTTCGCTCACCCCAAGCGCCGTGAGCACCCCACTGACGAAATCCTCCAGCCCGTTGACCTTGGCGTGATCGATCGAGCCGTCGGTGTGCAGCAGGCGCGCCAGGATGTCCTCGTACGCGTGGTTGGTGTCCTCACGCGTGCCCGCGAGGATCGCCATGTACTCGTTCCACGCGGCTGTGATGTCGGCGGCCTGCTGCGCCGAGAATAGCGGGTCTTGGGTTAGCGCGCGCCCCAGGGCGGTCATCAGGTCCGAGAAGGCCTCGTTGGCGGTGTCCTGCGCGTCCTGCAGTGCCACGATGTCGTCGCCGACTGCCGCCGTTGCCGTTGCGTCCAGACCGAACACGGGCGCGATGAAGCTGTAGACCAGCCACGTCCAGAACTTGTCCGGGTGCGGCAGTTCGAACAGGTCGAGCACCAGGTTCCAGGCGCCGGCGAACTCCTCCTGCGTGTCCGCGTTGGTGAACGCATCGAAGATGTCAGTGACCTGATCCCAGATCCGCTCCAGCCAGCCGCCCACGATCCACGATTTGGCGTGGTCGAAGTAGATCTCGCCCGCAGTGGCATCGCCTGTGACGACGAAGCGCATCTGCACCGTCGATACCCCGGCCGCTGGCGTGTAGGAAGCCTGCAGGGTCGCCGAGTCCGCGCCCATCGGCGCGCCATGCCAGCCAGAGTCCCCGCCGTCCGGGAATACCGAGTCCAGCAGCACCGGGAGGCCGACATCGGGGACGGCCCACAATTGCACGGGCGTGTTCGCACCAGTCAGTCCCGCCGCCAGCACCTCGACCGACATCCAGATCGACTTGTTCGCAACCACGTCGATCGCGTTGGAGCGCAGGGCGTGCATCGTGCCGTCAGCGGCCGTCACCGCCGCGCCGGTGGAAGTCGAGTCGGCGAAGTACACCCCGTCCACCCAGCGCCAATCGGAGCTGCCTGTGATGGCGATGGCGGTACGGAAGTCGCCGTTGTCCAGCTCATTGCGCGGCGTGGACACCAGCCACGACAGCGGCAGACCATCCGGGAACAGGTTGCCGACCAGATTGGCCGCATTGATCGGCGAGTCTGGAGTGAGCCAGCCGGCGATCGGCTGAATCCAGGTGTTGACGATGCCCTGCCACATCTGCGACAGCACAGTGGAACTCGTCCAGTCGACGTTGTCGAAAACGTGGCCGAGATTGTCGAAGTAATTCATGAACGCCGTGACCTGGCGCTGGGCGATCCACGTCCAGTTGCGCGTCGAGATCTGACCGACACGCACCGTGCCCGTGGTGACCGCCGCGGAGACGTAGACGCCGACCGCGAACCCGTCAGCATCTGCCGGTGCGGTCACCGAACCGGTGACCTGAGTCCAGTCGTCGCCGTCGGTGTCGTTGGGCAACGGGAGGTTGACCTGCCCGATCTCGGTCGGGCCGGTGTAGAACACCACACACGCGCCCGCGTCCGCATCGGCCGGAAGGCCACCCCACCGGAAGTGGTCGTAGACGGTCAGCTTCTGGGCCGAAAAGCAAGGAATGCGGTCTTGGGTCACGAGCCGCTTGGCGACGCCCGTTCCGTTGGTGACGAACGATCCACCGTTATCGACGTAGGACGTCGAGCCGTCGAACACCCAGCCGTTGTCGGCGTCGTCGTCGATCGTCCACACAGTGACGTCCGCGCTGATCGGCGGCGCGTGCTCGACCCCGGCCACCTCCGGCGCCCCGCTGGAGTGAATGCCCAGCATGTTGCCGATCCACTGCAGCAGCTGGCCGACTGTCTTGTCGAATACGCTGCCCTGGTCCTTGAGGTAGCCGACCATGTCGGTCTCGACGCTGTTGATCGCGCCAGTCAGCGCCACGATCATGGTCGTGAAGTCGTTGATGCTGGCGACCAGCTTGCGCACACCCGGGTCGAGCCCGTCAGTGACCCAGCTGACCCCGTCTCCGAACTTTGACAGGTCCAGCCAGCCGAAGCCGAGGAACGACACGATCGGCTTCAGGATTTGACCGAGTGGCCCCAGGTTTGTGCCGTCCGGGGTGAACAGCTGCGAGATGAATGAAGTGCAGGCGCCGAGCAGTTCCTGGATTGCGGTGAACAGGTCATCGAAGGCGCGCACCAGAGCCGCGAGATCGGTGAGGAACTGCGGGTCGATGCCGAGCTGTTCGCCCCACGAGTTGATGCCCGCGATCATCAGGTCGGCGTATTGCTGGTTGGGCACGACGTAGCCGAGGAAGAACTTCTCGGCCGCAGCGAACAGATTGACCGGGAAGCCGCCCTCGCCGAAACCGAACAGCGCGCCGACGGCCGGCAGGATGTACTGCAGGTCGCCGAACTCCAATGCGCCCTTGGGGAGCTCGCCGCCGCCCAGTAGCACCGTCAGGTCGGCGATGAACTGCTGGAGCTGCTGAATCGGGTTCTGATTCGCCTCGTCGGCCGATTTCTTGGCCTGCTTGACTTGGGACGCCAGAAACTTGATCTGCGCGTCATGCTGCGTCAGCATCTTGGTGAAATCGGTGTTGACGTCCGGCCCAGGCGCTTTGGCGATCGAGCCCAGTGCGCGAGCTTCGGGCGCCTGGTAGTTGTTGGCGTTGCCCCCGAAGCTCGCGCTCACAGGGTCAGCTCCGCATCGTCAGCCCAGACCCGGCCGGCTGTCATGCCAGAGTCGACGCGCAGGCACAGCGCGGCGTGCGTAGAGCCGACGGGCGTGATGACGCTGCCCGAGAGCTTGCGCCATGCCACCGTTCCCACGGGATTTGCCAACGCGTCGATCAGCACAGATTCGGTCTCCATCAGGTCGTCGTCATAGAACTGCACTCGCAGCTGAATGGGCGTGCCAGTACTCACGGCCTGCGTGCACTTGACGTAGATCGACAGCGGGAACTGCTGGAAGTGCGACACCCCATAGGGATCGGTGAGCAAGTCCAAAGTCGTGCCGTTGGCAGTGACAGTGGCAGTGCCCAGCGCGCCCACACCCTGCGTGCCGTCCCAGCGCCAGGTGGATTCCCCGAAGTTCCAGCCGCGCAGGTCGTTGTCGAAGTTCGGGTTCTCGACCATGTTGACCTGGCCATCCGGGAAGTAGATCGGGTCGTAGTTGAACATGCCCTCGGCCTTGAGCGTGAGCTGGCAGGTGTTGCTCTTCTCGTCGAACGAGATCGCCATGATCTTGTGGTCCTGCACCAGGTCTCCGACGAACGGCATGAAGCCCGAGACGGTGATGGTGTCGCCGACGTCGAACGTCCCGAACGGCGCGTTCGGGTGATCCGGGATGACCGTGATGGTCTCCCAGTAGGGCGGGGCCTGCCGGCGGGCGAGCTTGCGATGCGCCCAGGCCGCGGCCCGCTCGTTGGAGTCGATCAGCAGGTCTTCCTCATTGAGGTAGCGGCGCAACCGGTCCGGGTCGGCGTTCGTCAATTCGGCCGAGGCCTCCACGCCTGGGAACCAGCCGCTGATGCCAATGTCGGACACCCAGTCGTCGGCGACCTCGGTGTGCGGTTGGGCTGCCAGCACGTTCTCGTTGAGCACGAACGCCAGGTGGACCTGCTCGTCGCCAAGTCGTGGGTATCCGAGGTGGATTCGCTTGATGACGTCGGTGCGGTCGGCGTTCCACTCCGACTCCTCGCGGTAGTCGAACGGCGAGTCCTTGGCCAGCGCGTCGATGTAGTCGCCGCAGTTGAGCTTGTCGACGGCGCGGATGAACGACGCGTAGAAGTTGGGGTTGAGCAGCGTGCCGTCGTAGGCGTAACCCGGCAGCATCTCGACGCCGCTCTTCTGCGGATAGACCTGAACATTGAGGTTGCCGCCAGGGTAGGACTGCAGGTGGCCCCAGATTTCCACGACCGGGTCGAAGATGTCGTTGGTCGACCAGTTGATGTTCTCCAGCCATGGCATGCCCTGGGGGTAGTTGGCGAACCCCTTGGCGGTCAGGTGCATCACGCCGGATTGCTTGTCGATCTCCGAGGGCTGAACGATCCCGCTGGCCCAGATCCGGCGCTTGCCCTGCATCGTCTTTTCCAGGTGGACATACTGCGCCCACGACTTGAACTCGATATCTGACGCCGAAGGGTCGTGCGAGTCGACGTCGAAGGAAATAGAGCACCAGCCCGACAGTTGGCGCTGCACAGTCAGGTTGGTGACCGTCATGTCCCGGCTCAGAATCTCGCCCGTGCGCACCGACTGCACGATCACGCGGAATCGGTCGTCGGGCAGGTACTCCTCGTTGCGGCCGACCGCGCCGTACAGGTCGCTTCGGAAGCTGATCGTCGCCGTGCCGGCCATGTTGCTCTCACCGGATGCGGTCAGGTCAAAGTTGTTGGACAGCTGCGCAACCGGGGTAACTCCGCCGTGTGCCTGAAGATCGCACTGGCAGGAGATCGTTGCGGTCATCAGCTAGACGAGGTGTTGGAAACCAGGGATTCGAGCGTGTAGTTGCCGTAGGAGTCGGCGGTCTGGTCGCCGGTGAGCGCGACGTTGCCGTACCAAGTCGCCGCCCCGAGATTGGTCCCTGACCACAGCGAGATGTACCGGATGGGTCCGTTACGGGTGCAGCCTGTGAACTGTAGTGGTGTGGCGAGATTGAAGTCGCCGCTGGAGTCGACGGGCCCGAGGTTCGGCGCCTTAGGCGCTGCGCTGGACCGGTTGGCGCTTGCGCCGATGCCTGGGTCGCCGGTGTGCAGCTGAACACCCTTGACCGCGGAACGTAGCGCCGTGCTCGCGACTACGAGTGCCTCTGGGCTCCACGGCATCAGTTCGCCCCACGGTTGAGGCGACGGTCAAGTTCGGCGAATTCAGCGCCGATCGAGTCGGCGCACTTGGCTCGGTCGATCTGCTGTTGCGCCTGCCCGTACTGCGCGATCTGGATCAGCAGCGACAGCGACTTTAGAACGACGAGCGCGATGACGAGTCCGGTCACGGTGTCCTCCTTGGGATCAAACGACGTTGTGGGCGTCGCGCCACAGCACCAGACACCCGCTGGCCGTGGTCGTGTCCGCTGCCACGTAAGACATGCCCACCGGCAACCCGGCGGGCATCATGATCTGATCGAGATACCGGGTCTGGCCGACCATCGCCCGGCGCTGGTTGATCAGCGGGCCCCCATCGGCCGGCGCACTGACGATTCGGCGGGCCCATGGGTAGCTCGACAGCTCGACGAGCATGCCCTCGTCGATCTCGATCTGCAGCTGAATTGTGCTGTCTCCGACCTGAATGACCGGGTTGGTCATCGGGCCGGTGAGAAGCACCCGCAGCCATGAGTCGGCGTCGCCGAGCTGGGAATACTCCACGAGGTCAGCGCCCTGCGTCAGCGCCGCCGCATACTCGACGTCGCTGTAGGTCAGGGTGTCCGCGCGCGCGTACTCGGCGGTCACGCGGTAGAACAGCGACTTTGGCGACTTGCGGGTGTAGGTGAACTTCCGCGGCCGGCCGTAGATGCGGCGCACGGCCCCGTATCCATCGCAGTAGATGAGCGGCTGCATCTCGCCGTACTGCTTGGTTGCCGCATTCGCCTTCCACTCCGTCTGCAGGGCGGTGAGCAGCTTCGACGACTTGGCGACCAGGTCGTCAGGAAGTCCGACCACGCTGCGCGAGACGGGGGCGTTGTCGATGACGCCCAGCGTGAACGTCATCGGCCCGGCCTGCTTGGTGTCGATGCCCATTCGCGTCTCGTTGGACATCGGCACCTGGAAGTCCTGGTTGTTGACGGTGTAGGACGAGATGTCAACCTTCTCAACCGGATACGGTGTGTGTCGGCCGAAGATCACCTCGCCGATCTGGAACTGGTAGGGCCGCAGGTTTCGACCCAATCCACTCAAGGCCGCGACAGCGGGCATCAGAAGTTCGCCGCCGACATCGCGCCGTTGAGTGATCCCGAATTGACCATCCACATCGACTCGGTCATCATCTCGGCCGCAGACTGCCCGGGCCCGGCGTAGATGTTGAGCTGGCCGACGCCGGGCGAGGTGGTCGGCACGCCTTGATGGTCATACCAGCGCATCCATGTCGGAACGTCGCCGACGCGCTTATCCAGGGGGTTCTGCTCGCTGTAGGTGCGCAGCTGGTTGGTGTTGGTGTCGAGCAGGTAGCGAATGTCGCCCATGAGGTCGCCCTGGCCGAAGCCGACCAGGCTGCTCATGAAGCGGCCGACGTAGGAGCCGACGACGTGATAGATCTGGATGCCGAGCGTGATCGCCTGGTTGACGCCCTGGATGGCGCCCGAGACGATCGATGCGACCTCCGAGACGCCGCGCGCAGCCTTGCCAACCTCGTCGGCGCCCATGATCGACGGCGCCATGCCCGCGAAGTCTCCGACGGTGTTGGCGACGTCGGCGACCGTGGTGGCGATGTTCGAGGCGAACGTCAGCCACTTCTGGGAGTTCTCGACAATCTTGACGACGTCCTCGCTGTTGCGCAGGCCGTAGACCAGTCGGTCGGTGGTGTCCTGCGTGGCACCAAGGGCTTCCACGCCCGACTTGATGTCGCTGAACACGTCGTTGACTACCTTGCCGATGTTGCCGGCGCCCTGCTGGATCTGCTGCAGCGGGTTCTGCTGGGTGAACCCGTGCTCGTTGGACAGCGTGCTCTGGACTCTGGTCAGCGCCTCGATCTGGTCGGCGTTGCCAGTCTCGTCCGTGGCCTTCAGCTGGGCGATGTTGCGCGAGATGTCATTCAGGGTCGACCCGACCATTTCATTGGACGCACCGGGCGCCTGGGCGGCAGCAATCCGGCTTGCCAGCTCGGGGTCGTTGATGCCGTTCGGGTAGTTGGCCAGCATCGGGTTCTGGGCGCCGAGCGGGTACCGCTGCAGATTGCCCGCGCCGGGAGACTTTGTGCCGATACCGAAGTCGGGGGCCGATATGGGCTTGCCGTCCGGGCCCATGAGCATCGGCACGACATCGCCGGCGCTCATGCCGACGATCATCGAGTTCGGCAGGTGGTACTGCATGGAGAACTGCTTGTCACGCGCACCGGCGGCAGTGCCGCCGAATTGCGTTGTGCTGGTCGGCCCCCCGGACTCGACATTCACCCCGGCCAACGTCCCAGCCATATGGCCCTGAGACCCCGGCAGCGGGGTCACGCCGATGTTGAAAGTGCTATTGGGGTCGAATCCCGGCAGGAACCCCAGCTTGGAGAAGTCGGAGGTGGTGCTGAACCTGCGCACGCCCGTCGCCTGACCGGTGAGGGCGTTGTAGATGTCCGACATGAAACCGGAGCAGTCGTACAGGAACTGGTGGATCGCGTCGCCAGCGCCGCCGAAGTCGTAGGGCTTGCCGTTGGCGGACGTGGCCAGCGCGAGCGCGTTGGAGACGCCTTGAGGCATTCCGGGTGTGCCGAATCCCGCGACCGCCGGCGTTGGGCCCAGTCCGAGTACGTCGTTCCAGGCTGTGCCGTTGCCGTTGCTCGGCGACTGCGCCAGGATCTGGCCGGCCCGCTCCATCTGCGCTCGGACAGCCTTCGCGTAGTCCGAAGACGCTGCGCCGGAGCCAAGCTGCGGATTCTGCGTCAGAACGCCCGCAGTGAACGGGTCGGAGGTCGTGGCGAGCTGCTTGGCGAACGCCTCGTAGAACTTGTTGATGGCGTAGTTCGGGTCGGTGCGCTGCTCCGGCGTTCCCCAGCTGCTGCGCTGCTGGTAGATCCCGAGACTGTCACGGTCGCCATACAGCAGGTTGCGGTAACCGCTCTCGTCCCCGGCGATGGCCAGCGCGGTCTGAATCGCCTCGTCCGACAGGCCGCGCATGCGTCCGGCGGAGATGATGGCCTGCTGGATCTGTTCTGAGCTCGCGTCGCGTCCGATGTTCAGCGGCGTGGACTGGGGCATGTTCGCCGCGCCGGGCCCGAGTAGGGCTTCCCACGGCAGGCCCGGCGGGTTCTTGCCGATGCCCGTGTTCTTACGCCGCGCCAGCTCCTCGTCGGAGATGGTCTTGTGCCAGACGGGGGTCACCAGGTCGCCTCGGAAGCCGAGCAGCCCCATGGCCAGGCTGGAGAACTGGCTGGCGAGGTCGCTCAGGCCCTGGCCGATGTCCCCGAACTGTCCGAAGCTCTTGGCGAAGCCCTTGAGGCCGCGGTTCTCGTCGAACTGGTGGTTGAGGTACGCGCTCAGGATGGAGTTGTCGGCGCCGGCGATGCGATCCGGCAGCAGCGCGCCGCCCAAGGAGCCCGCACCGCCGGCCGCCGGTGCGCCGACGAACGAAGCCGCGGCGCCCGACATCACCGATGCCGCCGCGCCCGAGACCGATCCGGCGGCCGCGGTCATGCCCGCGGCCATGTCGGTGATCATCTTGCGGCCGACAGTCCCGGTGTAGCCGTCACCGGAGAACGGACCCTTCTTGGCCGGCGAGTGCTGGAAGAAGTCGGAGATGCCGTGCATGATCCGCTTGACCTGGTCGATCACGGCGTTGATGCCGGTCATGTCCCCAAGGCCCTTGACCAGACCTTCCAGCAGCGCCTTCCCGCCGTCCTCGCCGAGGCGCTTCAGCCCGGGCTTGACCGCGTCGCCAAGCTTGGTCAACAGGCCGGTGAAGAAGTCCGTAATGCCCGTGCTGCCGTTAATCAGGCCGGTCAGTATCGTCACGAAGTCGCGGACGAATCCGATGATGATCGGCCAGTACGGCTGGGTGGAGATCAGGAAATCTGTGATCGACCCGAACAGCTTCGGCAGTTGCGGGCCAACGGAATTCACCAGCTCCAGGAACGCCTGGGTCAGCGGCTGTAGCTGCGGCAACAGCGCGACGAACGAATCCGACATCCCCTTGAAGAGCTGTGGTAACTGCGGGCCGACCGCGGCCATCAGTTGGGAGAACGCCGACGACAGCCCGATCAGGAACTGGTTGAGCGCCGGCGCCATGCCTGTGATGCTCGGGCCGAGCTGGTCCATTGTCGCGGCGAAGGTGTTGAAGAACGTCTGCCAGCCCGGCGCGATAGCGATGCCGAGCTTGGTGAACGCGGCACCGAGCGACACCAGGCCTTCCAGGATCGGCTGCAGCATCGGGGTAAACGCGTCGGTGGCCTGCCGCAGCACCGTGAAGAAGTCGATGAGCTTGCTCTGCCCCTGGTCCGACTGCGTCCATCCGTTGAGCTGCGCGGCGACCTTGTCTAGCCATCCCAGCAGTCCCCCGCCGCCGAACCTGTCGGCGATGTCCATGATGTTGTTGAACGCCGCCCCGACCGAATACACCACGTTGATCAGATGGCTGATCCCGTCGATGCCCGACTGAATCCAGCGCTGCAGCGAGCCGGACTGCGCAGCCTTGTCGATGACGTCGGAGAAGAATCCGAGCATCTGCGAGATGCGCCCGCCGATCTGCTCAAAGAAGCTCGACCCGATGACGGTCAACTGCGTGAAGATCTTCAGCAGCGGAGCCATGGCCGGCGCCATCGCCTGCAGCCCCTTGGAGATGTTCTCGATGAACAGCTGGAAGCCCTGCATGATCTGCGGCTGCATCAGCAGGCCTGCGAACTGGTGCGCCATCTGCCCGTACATGCCGGCCACTTGCGACATGCCTGCACCGAGGGCGGGCATCCACGTCTGGACCAGTGGCTGAATGTCGTTGATGACCTGGGCAAAGAACGAGTCCTGGATCGTCGCCGCGCCCAGCTTGAACATGTTGCGGAACTGGGCGATCTGCAGCATCGCCTTGCCTGCGACCGGGCCCATGTTCTTGATGTCCTCGAGGAACTTCTTCGGGTCGTCGGCCATCATGTCCTTGAGCGCATCCCCGACACCGTGGAACGCGATCTTCAAGGTGCCCATCGAGAACGCCGCGGCCGAGATCGCCGCCGGGAGCAGGCCCAGCGCGCCCGAGAGTTGTCGCACCGCGCCGGCCACCTGGGTCACGCCCATCAGTCCGGCCGCGCCGCCCAGGCCCGCCAGGCCGCCGAGCGCGCCGCCGCCGAGAGCTAGGCCGGAGATCTTTCCTACGCCCAGTTCGAAACTGGCGATGTGCTTGACGAAGTCACGCACGTGATGTCCAGCGCCGCTCGCGACGTCACTGACGATGCCCAGCTTTGTGGCGACGCGCTCTAAGCCCAGTGCGGCGACGCGGCCCTCGGGTCCGAACATCGCCAGCGCGGCCGAGGCGACATGCAGTCCCTTGGATACGCCGAACGCGGCATTATCGGCGTCATTGATCGCGTTGCGCAGGTTGTGCAGCTCATCGATAGAGCGCCGCATCGCGTCGGTGTCGTGGTCGCGATCACGCGTACGGATCCGGCCACGGTGACTGTGCCGTTCCTCCACGTCGTCCAGGTCACGCACCGCGTGTGCCGCGGTGCGTGCGGAATCACTGAACCGCTCGTGACTTTCGGTCGCATCGTCAACGTCGTCGCCATAGGACCGCGTCGTCTTCGCGGTCGAGTCCAGCTCGCGCTCGGTCTCGCGCAGAGACTTCTGCGTCTTGGTCAGTGATGAGTCGAGCTCTTCGGCTGACGTTGCGGTGCGATCGAGGTCACGTATGGCCTTTTGTGCGCCGGCGCCTGAGTAGTCGATCTCGATCTTGCCGTGGGCGCGACCGAGCGAATAGTCGGTCACAGTTCCATGATCTCGTCGTCAGGCTCGCCAACGGAGCGCCCATGCGCGGAAAGTGATTCAGGTGATGGGTCGGCGAAGCCGGCAGTGGACTCGGTCATGTCGCCTCCCATCAGTCGTTCCCATTCACGCTCGCGCCGAGACTGCGCGATGGATGCGTTCTCTGTGCTGCCCGCGGCCTCCTCTAGGCGGTTCTTCACGTGCTCGCCGAACGCCCAGATTCCGCGGTCGAAGTAGTAGCGCCCGACATCATCGACACAGTCGTCGAGATAGGCGATGTCGCTAGGTCGCTGACTGAAAGCTATTGCCCGGCGGTAAATCTCATGCGCCAGCCTCCGGTCCCGGCTGTACACTTTTCAACGCTTCTTGCTGCCCTCCGAAGGCAGCGAGCTGTTCTCCGATAGCCGCGTTAAAGATCACGAACTTGTCGACCATCTCGATGTCATTCACGTTCATCTGCTCATTGTTCGACGGTTCGTCGGCGACCACCGTTGGACACTGCACTGCAGCGACAACAACCCGGTTGATCGGTTCGAGGAACTTGTGGCTGCGCTCGGGGTCGAGCAGAGCTTCGAGTAGGCCCTCTTGTACGTCGCCCTCGTTCACCGTCTCGTCGTCGGACAACAGATCCGAGGTGAACACATCGCGCATCTCGGTGACGCGCAGGCTGAAGACGTGGTTCATGTTCAGTTTGCGAACCCGGACCAGGCCGCCGCTGGGCAGTTCCAGGTCTTCCTCGTTGGCCCGTTTGAATCCGTAGACGGGCGCAGAAGAAGCCGCCGCCGGGGCCGCCTCTGGGGGAGGATTCGGCGCCGGCGGCGGCTCAGCTTCAGGACTGAATGCACAGCCAGAGATGTGCGGCTCCGTGATCGGGGTGCCGCAACACCAATCCCGCTTTGCGGTAACCGGAGTCGGTGATGTCATCTCTTGGCCTCCTGGGCTCTATGCGGGGCTGGATCAGCTGGCGAGGGTGGTGACGGTCACCGGCGAGCTGTAGTCGCCAGTGGTCGAACCGATCACCGCGGCCACCCGGAAGTGGTAGGTGGTCGACGCGGTCAGGGTGGAGACCGTGGTGGTCGGGTTCGACGGAGTGCCCGAAGCGCCAGAGACCGCGGTCCAGGTGTTGCCGTCGGTGGACTGCTGAACCTTGTAGCTATCCGCGACCGCGAGGTCACCCCACGACAGCGCCACGGAGGTCGACGTCACGGTGCCGACCGTCAGGTTCGACGGGATCGGCAGCGGGTTGGCCACCGGGGTCGACGCCAGCGTGGTCTTGGTGGCGTTGAACTCGATCTCGTACAGGTAGTCGTCGTCGTCGCCGGGCATCGGGGTTCCCTGGAAGTCGATGCTGGGGACCATGAACGTGCCGTACTTCATGTCGGCCTGGATCTTGCCGTTGGCCTTGCAGCGGAAGATCCGCGCGACGTTGTCGCCGCCGCCGTTGGAGATGACCTGACCCTCGACCCGAAAGTAGGGCCGGGCATCCGAGCCCTTCTTGCGGACGACGCGCTTGAGCGACGCTCCGGTGCCACTCTCGGTCAGCGTCGCGCCGGCGATGATCGAGAAGCACTGCAGGTCCAGACCGCCCGCCTCCAGGCTGCCGTCTACAGTGGCACCCTTGCCCTGGATGGCCACCGCCGACTTGTCGTCGCCGTTGAGAGTGTCGAAGTCCTCGGTCTCGGTGAACGCCAAGGTCTGCGCGAGGGGTAGCCGGTAGCTGGTGTTGCCGAGAATCGTGCCGTCGGTGTCGGTGTAGGGGGTGATCCACACCCGACGCAGGCCGTAAGGCTTGGTGTCAGGATTTCCTGCCGATGCAACCATGTGCGTTTCCTTCCGGAATGCGGGCTCGGCGGCCTCTAAGTGGGTCTTTGAATGTGAGGGTCTCTATGTACTCGCCGGCGGCTGAAAACCGGTGGAGCGCAACCACCTTTCCGCCATCAGTGCAGCGGGGGTGATTGCATTTGATCTCGATCTTGTCGCCGTCGACGATCTTGAGGTGCAGGGCCCCGGACGGGCACCGGACCTCGCGATCGCTTGCCACGACTGGCGGTTATCGCCGCGCCGGGTTGCCGTCGGCGTCGACGTAGGCGAAGCGGACCTGCTTGGCGTCGCGGCCGGCGGTCAATAGGTGGTCGAGCTGTTCTTGCGTGAACCGGTCCGCCGGAACGCGCCAGTTGTTGCCGACATGCCATTCGTGGTCATGCTCGGACTCGATTCCCACGCCGCGCCATTCGGCGGCGCTGATGCTGGCCTGGTGGCTTCCGTGCAGACCGCCATCATGCCCACTCGGCCGCGACACGGCAGCGTTGAGGCCGCTCGGGCCAAGGTACTGAACGAACTTGGATCGGGCGAGCTTAGCCTTCTCGGCCGCAGCCTCAGCCTCCTTGGCCTTCTCGATCTCAGCCTTGCGCTCTTCCGAAAGTGCCGGCTGCGCGAAGGTGGCCGGTTCGATGTCGCCCATGAGTTCCCTCTCTCTCTAGGTCTTGTGGCTGAACGCCTCGTAGGCGCCGTAGCGGCAGATGGTCCGGTAGTCCTCGTCGGTGAGGTCGGGCGAACGGCCATGGCGCTGGACGCAATCCAGCTGCCTCCCGTCGTCACCAGCAACGGCCTCATCGGCCGCGGCATCGAAGATCTCGTCGATGCGGTCCAGGATGTCGTCGATGCGCACGTAGTCCGTCGAGACCTCGCTGGGCAGGTGCACCCAGATGTTGAAGTGATGGCCGGCGTTGCCCTGGATCGCGACACTGAAGTCCGTCGGCCGCCAGGTCAGAACAATGAACGGGCCTTTGTCGTTCGGGCGCTGGTCGTAGGACCAGTTCGTCTCGATCTCGAAGCCCTCGCCGCCGAGATCTGCCAGCTCCTGGTCGCCACGGAGAAGCTTCAGCACAGCGTCGCGCGCCATGCCCTACTCCTCCGGCCGCTCGATGAAGCGCGACTGTCGCAGGTTCGTGCCCTTGGCCAAAGAGCCCTCGGTCTTCTCCATTAAGATCCGGCCGATATGTAGAACCGCCGGCAGGATGATCTCGAACTTGCCGTGATGCTTGGTCTCCAGCCAGATCCCGTAGTTGACGCCGTGGCTGAACAGGATGCTCTTGGTGTCGCCAGCGACGTCCGGCGTAGTGCTCAGGCCTGCACGGGCAGCGCCGGGTGTGCGGTCGTTGCGATTGCCGTCATTGTCGTCCCAGCGGGCATGCGTCTTCATCCACGCCTCGCCGGCGAACGCCTGGTCGATAACGAGGCTGTTGATGGTGTCCTCGTAGTCATCGTCGAACTGCTCGATGTTCTGACGTAGGCGTGCGAGGCCGGCGGTGAGGCCTGTGTTAGCCAAAGCTGTGCCCCTCGACCTTGAGATAGCCCGCGACCTCGGCCGAGAGCTGGTAGGGCTTCGTGCGGTCGATGGACTCGACCGTGTACTTCGCGACGTCGTCTTCCCAGGCGTCGCCGAGCGCAATCGCGGCGTCGAACCATCCGACGAGCCGGTATCGGAAGCTGCGCGCCTCGCCCTGCTCGGGCTCTGCGTCGAGCTTGAACAATGCGAACGTCTGCGCGTCCCGCGATGTAGCTGCGGCGTAGTCTTTGCCGCCGCCGGGCTTGTCGATGGCGACGCCGGTGGCCGGCGTCAAGATGATCGACCGGCCACGTAGGCGCAGCAGTTCTGCGACCGCCGCGCGCGCCGGCGCGGTCCAGCGGTCAGTAACGGAGGTCATGCGCCGGTCTCCATGGCTTCACCGGCACGGTTCCGAAGTTGGAGCGGCGCCGGCGCAACTTCACGGAGCTGAGTTCGGTCGGCGTGAACGCGATCTTGCCGCGGGTCTTGTCCGGAACGTAGCCGTAGGACGAGCTGATGGTGATGTCCGGCGTCGTGGTGGACAGTGATGCGCGGCCGCCGGGGCTGCGGAGGAGGTCGAGGACCTTCTCACAGACCAAGGTTTTCACGCGGCTGATGCGGTCCGAGTCGCCCGCTGCCGCCGAATCAGCGTTGATCTGACCGACGGTCTTGCGCAGCGATGGAACCTGGCCCATCAGTTCGCTCTCGACGTCGCCGATTCGAAGGTCGATCCATCCGCCAGCGGCGGAGTAGCTAGACGGAAGGGCATCTTTGTCTTCGTAACGCCCTGTGACGTCAGCGATCTCGGCAAACTTGCCCATCAGACCGCAATGCCGGCCCGCTCGCACGCGTCGATGATGCCGTCGCGCTTTAGGCCATCCTCGAGTTCGACGCCCATGGCGAGGGCGTAGGACTCCCACGCCTTCCGGGAGCCGCGCGGGCCCCCGTGGGGCGGGGGTCCGCCGTGCGCCGGCACCGGGTCGCGGTCATCGGCGGAATCCGCGGGCCCGGCGGCGTCGGGGTTCTCCCACGCCGCCGGGTTGCGAATTAGTTCAGCCAGCTCCGCTCGTGGCGAAGTACCGGCCAGGCATTGATGCACGTCTCCGTTGTTGTCGGTGACGTAGACGGTCAATGCCAGGACCGACATCAGGCCACCGTTGCGATGAGCAGCTTACGCGGGTCGGAGATGACCGGCAGGCCAACCGCATCCACGTAGACGTTCTTGCGGAACGGCGGGTTGTCCTCGCGGACCAGGATGCCGACCATGCCGGGAGCCGGCGTGGTCTGGACGCCGGAGTTCTTCAGCTCGTAGGCGGTGGTAGGAGTTCCCCAGGCGGTGAAGCCCAGGTCGCCCAGGTTCGCCGGCAGCATCAGCAGCTTGCTGGCGTCGAGAACACGAACAGCCTCGCCGTCGACGTCCATGTTGGAGTCGTAAAGGCTGCCGCCGTTCTGGAGGTCCGGCGGAACGATGAACGCGGGCAATCCGAAGCCGGCCAGCAGGCCGTTGATCTCCTGGATCGTCACAGTGGTGACGCCGGTCTGCGCGCCCTTGATCGCGTTGATCAACTGTGTGTTGACCTGCAGGTTGGCCAGCACCTCACTGGAGGTCAGGTACTGCGCCGGCGGGACGCCGTTCTCCTTGACGTACGCAGCGCGCCACGCACGCAGGTCGTCCAGCGGCTTGCTGTTGGCGTGGTCCGACCACAGGCTGCCCGCAGGGGTAACCTGCTGGCTCGACTTCAGGCCGAAGTCCAGCGACAGATTGACGCCGTTCTCGTTGATGTCGATCCGGCCGTCGCTCAGCACGTCGCCCCAGGCCAGCTCCAGCCGGTTGAAGGCGTAGCGGGTCAGGTTCTCCAGGTCGTTGTAGATCGCGCTGACCAGCGACTGGACAAACGTCCCGCCGGTGCGGGCATGCTCGATCTGACGACGCTCGTACTCGCCAGTCTCCAGCGTGCCACCCAAGGGCAGCAGCTTGATCCGCTTGTCCTGACCAGTGTCGCGAGCGACCGGCTCGAACGAACCGTCCCAGTTTCGGAACTTCACAACCCGGTTGGTCTTGAAGATCGTGCCGAAGTCCACCTCGTCGGTGTCGAAGTCCCGACGCGGAAACATCTGCGTCAGAGCGTTGTTCGACGGAATGGGCTGCGCCTGGGTGAACGTGATCGCGTCCTCGATCGGAACGGGACCATCGAAGAACAAAGACATGTTCTAGCTCCTTTTTCTCTCAGGCCACGAACCGGATGAGGGGCAGGTCGGCCTTGGCGTCGCTGTCGATTGCGCCGGAGCCGGCCTGGAATGGCAGCTTCGACACCCGTACGTCGCCGCGCACCAGCTGGGACGAGCCCACCTTCGCTGCGGTCGATCCGTCCTGGCGGACCACGCGGCAGTCGGCGAACAGGATGCCGGTGGCGGTGTTGCGGCCATCGCCGGCGTTCGGGTCATACGGCCCGTACAGATCGGTCGCAGAGACCCGGCCGAGCACAGTGCCCGATGGGATGTAGCCGTTGGCGTAATGGCCGTTGACGCCGGCGGTGCCGGTGGTCACCGCCGCCGCGGGGTTGGACCCGCCCAGCAGGCCGTCGTCATCAACGACCAGCGTCGGGACGTCGCCAAGCGACGGGTCGAAGTGCACAGCCCAGGGGCCGCCGGCGGATCCGGAGACGGTCACCTTGCCGGCGCCGAACACCTCCTCCAGCTCCTCCTGGACATCCGCGGCGCTCGCGTTACGAGCGACGGTCTGTCCATTCACGAGGATCGATCCGCTGGTGGGCGAGCCGCTGATCGTGATCGTCTGAACCTCGGCGGTCGCGCCCGCGTTGAACTTCGACACGTCCAGCGTCACATTGGGCGTGTAGTCGTTACCGACGCGCGACAGGTGCCACGTCCGGTCACCGACCTGGTAGTCGGTGGTCTGCATCGAAATGTCGGTGGACATCCGCTGCTCCTTTTACTGTTGACGTTGTTCGAGGCGGCGTTTCGCCTCGGCTGCTCCGGCCGAACCTGGTGTTTCGCCGGGTGGCGTAGCGCCGTGCTGGCCCCAGTTGGGTGGCGCGGACTTCTGCGCTCCAAACAGGGCGGTGAGTTTGGCCTTCACCTTGGCCTCGTCGATCTCGCCGGAGTCGTTGACGAAGTTCGACGGAGTTACGTCTTCGAGCCATGCGTCGACCTGATCGGACGACAACACTTGCGACGCAATTGCTTTCAGCTGACTGCGGTGGAGCTTCGGCTCGAACTCGGCCCGTGCAGCAGCGCGCGCCTCGTTGGCGGCCGCCTCGGCGGCCTCTCGCAATGCCCGTTCGCCGGCGGTCTCCCGCTCGGCTTCCATCTCAGACACGCGAGTCTGTAGCTGCTGGACCTGCTCGGGCGTAGCGCCCTTAAATGCGGCCAGTCGAGCTTCAGCCTTGCGGTTCTGGTGCTTGTAGTAGGCCGCGCGCTGCGCGTCCGTCATCTCCGCAACCGGCGTGTTGGCGGGAAACTCCTGCTCAGGGTCGCCAGCGGGAGGGGCCGGTTCGACGGCCGGCTGCTGTTGCTGCTGCTGGTCGTCCACGGGTGGTACTACCGGAGTGGGCTGCTGAAACAGAGGCGAGCTCACAGTTTGTCCCCCTAGCGGGTCAGTGGTTTTGCCCGTAGCGGGCGGCCCGGCCAGGCGGCTCGGGAAAATCAGAGGGCCGCGAGCTCCTTGCGGAACTTCGCGATAATGCGCTTGTGGTAGGCGACCTTTGAGGAATCCTCGGGTTCACCATTTGCGCGCAGCCGCTTGAGGTTTCGTTCCAGCACGTCGATCTGCTTGGTGAGAGTTTCGCGCTTGTCGGCCTCGTCACGCTTCAGGCTCGCGCTGTTTTTGCCGCGGGTCAGCTGCTTAGCCTTCTTGCTGCGCGGCTTGTACTCGCGCTTGGGCACCAGCAACGCGCCGAGCTCTCCATGCTCGTCGATCTGGTAGCGGGTGCGCTTGAGGTGAGCAACCGTGTTGCCGCCTGCATCGCCGTAGATCCGTTCGAGATCCAGGTTGTTGAGCGCGCTGCCGGGGTCGTAGTCCTCGGTGACGGGGCTGATGGTGCAGTGGCAGTTGTCGTGAATCGGCATCAGCTGGTGGATCTTGTAGACGCGATCCGATGCTGCGATACACATGCCGCACGTGCCGCCGCGGGACAGTTCCGGATGGATCACGCGCCGGTAGCCGGTTACCGTCCGCTTCTCGCGGACGTATTGCATCTGCCCGCGATAGTCGACGTAGCGGTACGGCTTGCCGTTGTCGAGCATTACCGGAGGCGGCAGAGATGCCTTGGCGAGTAGTTCCTGTTGCGCAAGGCGTTGCGCGAGCATCAGGTTAGTGTCGATCAGGCTGTCGATCCGGTCATGCGCGGAGTCGAGACCGTTTCGTCCTTCTGACTGCGCAAACCGAAACGCCCGCGCGGGCCGCCTGAAGACCTCTTCGGTCGTCGAACCGCGTGGGGTGACGATGATCTTGCCGCGGCCAGGGCCGCCGGAGTAGTCGACGGTGGTCGGCTTGCGGATCAGCGTGATCTTGCCGTCGTCACCGACGTCGATCGCCGCGGCCCGAACATCCAGTGGGTATGTGGTCGTTGGGACAACCTTGATGCCCGCCGCGGCGAGCTGTTGCACCATCGCGGCGCCGGCGGCGCGGCCGGCGGCCGTCTGTACGGACTTCATGGCCCGCGCTGCCTGTGCCGCGAATCGCGCCACGCTCGCATCGTCGTACGGGTTTGTCTGCTCCCATAGCGATCGGATGACCTGCCTGGCATGCTGTGCGGCACGCTCGCGCGTGGCGATGACCGCTTCCGCCGCTGTGGCCACCAGCGCCGTCGGCGAACGTCCTGCGGCCTTCTGCGCCTCGATCTGGCGCCTTGCTTCACGCAGCGCCCCGCGATAGTTAGCTGGGCTGGTCGGCGTGGTCATCGCCGCTGTCGTCCACGGGTGGCGCCGCAGCCGCCGGTGCGGTTGGCGCGAATGGCGCGTCCGGCATTAGCAGCCTCTCGGCGACCAGCTGCTGAATATTCTCCTCAATCTCCTCGGGGGACATGTCCCAGAGGCGCTGGCACCGTTGCCCGAGCGACAATGTTCCCACCGCCTGCGCGGATGCTGACGCCCGCTCTGCCAGGGTGCGAAGTTCGATCGGGCCCCAGTGCAAGGTGATCTTGCGGCCGCGGTCCTGACCGGCCTGCGCGAACGCGATGCGCCACAACAGCCGAAGAGTGGGGGTGGCCCGGACGCGCCGGTCGCGCAGCTTGGCAGTCGAGGACTCACGCATCAGGCCCGCACCTTCAGCGGAGCCGTCCGCGGCGTCGGGAATGATCCAGTGCAGCGCGGTCTGTGAGGACGCGGCGAATTCCTTGATGTCGTCACGCTTGGCAACCAGCATGTCGTTGAAGTTGGCCTGCGCGAACTCGACGATGTCGAAGTCCTTCGGGATGCGCCACAATGCTCCCGGTCCGGCCCGGAAGTCGTCCGGGTTCAGCGACGAACCGCCACCTTCGGGAGTGTCGCTGTCCTCGTCATCCTCGGCTTCGTCGCCCCTCAGCGCCCGTTGACGAAGCGCCTGGTAGGCGAAGCCGATGATGCGCTTGAGGGTGGTGTCGATGATCCGGTCGAGCAGGTCGATATGCGGCTCGTACTCGCCGAGGCCGAACTCGTTGTCGAACCGGACGATCGGAATGCCGCCGAGATCATCGAGGTTCTGGACCGCCTCAAATTCCGGATCGTGAGCCCAGGCGTCCCCGCCCTTGCGGAACGTCCACTTCTGTCCCGGTAGGAACAGATATGCGGTCTCTTCCTTGGTGATCTGGTCGTATTCCTTGAGCAACGCCGCGGCCAGGCGCACCGGATTCGAGGTGTCGCGCACCCCGACGCAGCGACGCGGGTCGATGGCGTGGAGTGTCGGAACGGGATCTCCAGGAACCGACATTGCGTAGCTCTCGCCCATCGAGAACGCGTAGTCGAAGAACTCCTTCGACATGGCGCCGAAACCCGACTCTTCCATGATCTCGGCTGCCAGGTCGTCGCCGTCGGTATCGTTGTCGATGGCGGTCGAAACCGCCTGTAGTTCCATGCGGTCCAACATCGCCTTGACGCACATCGGCGCCAGGTTCACCCGCGCTAGCCGCAGCACCTCGCAGAACGCCTCGTGATACTCGGGCTCGATGTAGGGCAGCGGCGGGTCGCCCACGCGGTAAGACCACAGGGTGTCGAGGATCTCGTTGCGCGGCCGGCGCTCACGGCTAACCAGGGAGTGCTCAGATGAGTGAGCGCGCTTGTCCTGCCACTTCGGCCGCGTGATGGCGGTGAATCGGGCATTGAGCGCGTCGAACCATTCTTGGGGCGTCAGATCGGCCAATCTGACACCCACCTTTCATCTGATTCGCTCGAAGGTCTGCTTCTTGCGCCGACCCAATCCGGCGGCGACTGCGTCGTTGCGGGCTTTCCATGCCATCACTGCGGCGTAGGCCGCGTCGATCTTGTCCGGAGAGTCCGCAAACGCCTTGTAGAGCAGGTATCCCGCGCGCGTTTGTCGGCGCCGAGCGTTGAGCACATGCCTAGTCAGTGCGGCCGAACCGTCGTGGGTGCATTCGGCGTTGACGATCGCTGAGTGCAGTCGCTTGACCACCTCGACCGCGTTGGTGTTCTTGCCGCGCGGCCAGGCGGCGATCTTCGACTCCCCGGAGGCTTTGACTTTGAGCTGGGCGCCGAATCGCGCTTCCCACTTCGCGATCTGCTCGGCCCATCCCGACGGATCGGCATAGAACCCGACGACGGTGAATCGCTGGAATGCCAGTCGCACCGTAGCGTCAACCTCAGCCACCGGCGGACGCCAGATCGACTGATCACCTGTCTTTTTGCGGTCCCGAGTCGACATCTCGCGCCGCGGCGGCTCCCAGACTGACCGTGGGCCGATCTCGAACAGATGGCCGTCACGAACCCTGCACCCGATCAGCGCCGTGGCATCCGCTTTGCCTTTGACGCGGCCCAACGATCCGTCGAAGCCTAGGACGATCACGTCGCCGTCGCGCACGATCTTGTCGGCGGCGATTACAGCTCCCCACTCTGGGGATGAGACCCATGCGTCGGATGCGTGGGTGATCTGGTTCAGCAGGTCCGCGCGCAACTGCTGCACGTCTGACGCCGGATCGAAGACCTGATCGATCAACGGATCGAGCTCGGAATGCCCAGGCGGGCAGGGCGGGTCATGGATCACACAGCCATCCGGATGTGCCGATGAATCGCCGTAGGCGACTCGCAGCCCCCAGGTCAGCGACTCGACGTCGGACATCTCCGTGTCGGCCGGCGCCTCACGGTGGTCGTACAGCAGCCCGTCGTTGCGGGCGCGGCCCTCACGGATGTCGGCGGCGTATTCCGCCGACTTCTCGGCGACTGAGTTTTGCCCCGGAATGAACGCGTTCGGCGATTCCAGTGTGCGGCCACCGTTCTTGGCTGCGTTCGTGCGGATCGCCTGAGCTAGCGCCTGGCCGTTGTTCGACGGCACCCACTCCTCGGTCTGGTCGAGGGTGGCGAACACGATCGGCGCACCCTTGGTGGTGCGCGCCGATGTCGTGATCTGCCGAATCTCGCCGCGCGGCAGGAAGACCACCGTATCCAGCGGGTCAAGGCCCGGATATGCGTCCAGGACAGGCCCGTTGCGGACCATCTCCAGTAGCGGCTGCCACGTGTTGCGAGTCTGCTCCTCAGACACCGCAGCGATATGCACCAGCGGGGTCTTGATCGACCGCCAGGGTTTCCCTACGGGCTGGCCGGCCGAATCCCAGCCATCTGGAACGACATCCGCGAGACCTTCGACGACCGCCAAGGCGCCGAGCAGTGGAGACTTACCCCAGCCGCGTGGACGTCCAAGTAGGCCGCGGTGGTATCGGAATCGCCCTGTCTCGGGATCAATCTCGTACCAACGGAGGATGAAATCCTCTTGCTCCCGGTAGGGAATGAATGGCTCATGCTCATCGCGGCCAGGTGTCGCGAGATTCTCGGTTATCCAGTCAAGGACGTAGTAGCCAAGTGTCGGGACTTCGCCCGGCTCAGATGGCTTCCAGGGCAACTAGACCGCTTTGAGCGGGCCGCGGCGAGCGCGGGCTGACGGCTGAGGCTTGGCGGACTTCTTCTCGGCCTCGTCGGCCGCGGCGAACTGGATTCGCAGCCGTGCACGATCCTCCGGCGTGGCGCCGAACTTCGCGACACGGAGCCGGAGTTCGCCGGCGACCTTGAGGTCGCCTGACCAGTACTCAGCGTGTAAACGAGCTGTGTCCAGCAGCTCCGACCAGTCGGTCGTCGTGAAGTCGTTCGACAGCGGCGAGTCGGCCCACATCTGCCACCACTCGCGAGTGCGGGCCGGCCAAGAGCGGCCCTCGACGTGGAGGATGCCTTCCTTGTCGCGATAGCGAACAATGAACTCCTCCGGCAACTCCGGCTGCTTGGCCGGCTCCGCCGTTATCACCTTCATCGGGATCGGGTCTTTGTTGGTGCGGGCGCGTCGCGACTGCGGCGCTGGACCATTTCCAGCCATAGCGGCTATCCCCTTTCGGCATAACGCCAGCTCAAGAGGGTTTCGTGAAAACTATTGCGGCCGAGACCCTGAAAAGCCCAGACCCGTAGCGAACCCGAGCCACAGAACGCTCCGGCTGCGGCGGATGGGGCGGGAGGGGCTACCCCCCTGCCCCTCTGACCTGCGGATTTGCAGCCGGTCAGGCGCGCAGGCCTGGATGACGCTCGGCTGGCCGTTGCCATGCGGTGCGTCCGCGGCTAGCTTCGACCTGCGTCTTAGGTTCGTGACACGGCCCGCATATGGCGCGGGCGTTGTCCGGGTCTAGGTGTGCGCCGCCGGCGGCCACGTTCTCAGGATGGTCGACCTGGTCGGCGCGTCCAATGCAGTTTGGCCCGCGTTCCTGGCAGCGCCAGCCGTCGCGGTCGAGGATGTCGAGGCGGAACTTGCGCCATGCCCAGGTTGACGTGATGGCGCTGCTGGCAGTGCGCCGGTCCCATGGCATCAGTCGTCGTCGCGTCGATCGCGATTGAGCAAGTGTCGGGCGGTCTCGACCAGTCCGGTGGTGATGTAGCCGGGCTGCATGCCGTGCGCCGGGAAGATCTCGACCACGCCATTGCGGCCGCCGTCTTGGATGTACATCGCCCCGACTACCAGCACGTAGTCGTCGCGACAGCCGGCGGCTCGGGGTCGTCGGATTCGATCAATCGATGCAGCCCCTGGACCGCCGAATCCAGCGCGTCGTACGCCGCAGCCCACTCTGGAGACCGGGCCATCGCCTCTACTGCCAGTCGCCGGTCGTCACGGTCACGATGCGTTCGCGGCGGAATACCCTGCCGCTCACGTCAATCCCGAGCGTCTGGTAGGCGCTCACGACCCTCTCGGTGATCCGGTCAGCCTCACCAATGGTGTCCATAGCCTCAGGTGTGTCGCAGACAGACAGCATGAACGGCGGCCGGCTGACGCCGCACGCGAATCCATACCCGTCGATCTCGACGGCGTACTCGCTGTAGCTTCGCTCAGTCGCCATGTTTCGTCCCCTCCGAACGAAAAAAGGGCGCACAAAGGCGCCCATCTGGACGCAAGAGTACGGGACAGCTCACGTGGTTACCACTCTTTCGCGCCTCTTGCGGTGCGTGTCGCATAGCCCATTGCTGTGATGCTTGCGGCCACAGCCCTCGGCCGAGCATGTGCGCCCCTCGCGCAGCTTCCGCACGTCGCTGAGCAGAAACCGCGGGTTGCCCTTGTTGTCGTAGCCAGTTGGTACGAGCTTTCCGGTTGCGGCCCAGTGTTGCAGGGTTCGTGATGGGATGTACTCGCGCACGATCATCGGCAGAACTGTGTCGACCAACTCCTCGATGGTGAACGGCTCGTCGTTGACGGTCTCAATCTTCCGCTCGCAGAGCTCATCGACACTGTGGGTGGTCTTGCATGCCGGGCACTGGACCTCACTCGCGCCACGGGGTGCCATCAGCTCACGGTTGCAGATGCGCGTGCCGTAGTTGTCGGTGAGTTCAGCCGGGCATAGGCCGCAGTACATGTGCGTCTGCGGCCGGTTGATGATGCGCAGCGTCTGGCCTACACGCTGGTTGAGCTCGTCGCAGAACTCATCGGCGGCCGGGTGGTTGGCGATGGCGTCGGTGTGGCGACTGAGCCACGCGCATAGGCCGGCCGGGTCGGCGGCGTCCAGGCTCGGGGCATCCACGCCGCGTGCCTCGCAGATGTCGCGAATCCAGGTGGTCAGCATGTTGACGATGTCGCTGTGGAGCGTGCTTGCGCGCTCGTTGACGCCGCCGGCGGCCAGGAGCTTGCGCAGCGCAGCGCGTTCCCGTGCCCGCCTGGCCTCGTACAGGTCCGATTCGCCATCGGGCAGGGGTTCGATGTGGCTGGCCAGGTCCGACTCGCCATCGAGTTCGTGGCGGCTGCGGTACGGCGTGTGCCGGCCGATGTCGCCCAGGCGCGTCTGGCCCACGGCCGCCTCGGCGAGGTGACGCAGCAGCCGCGGCAGGCCGCGTAGCGTCGCGCGCGTCTGTCGCGTGCAGTCCCGGCAGAGGAACTGCTGGGCTTGAGCTTCGCAGCGCAGGCACTGGGTCTGGGTCACTGGCTCCTCCGTCGCGGGGACATCGCAAGCAGGCACCGGATGGTGTGCATCATGCGCTCGGGAATGTCGGCCTCGGCGTCGATGATCACGCGGTCGACACGGAGTCCTTCCATCGAATCCGAACACCGCGCGCCAAAGGCGTACCGCGGGTCGAGGCCTAGCTCCCGGGCCAGTTGTACGGCCCCATTCTTCGTCTGCGCCACAACGGCGATGAGCATGTCCGTGTTCGTCACTCGCCACTCCCATCGGTCTCTACGGTTCGGTTCTGGGGTATGCGCATGCGTTTCGTGTGCGCCGGGAACGCCATCAACGGGCCGTGGGCGGTCCGGCATCCCTCGCCCGCCGGTGCGTGACAGTCAGGGCAATCCACGGTGAGGGCATCGGCACGGACACGGGTAGCGGACCAATCACGCATGTTGGGCCTCCTGGTGGTTGCACTCGCTGAGGTCATCAAGTCGGCCGAAGTCGTCGCAGCGCGGGCAGGCGTCGATGAGTTCGCGGCGGCGACGCCGGGCGGTCTCGGCGGCTGTGTCGGCGGCGATGATTCGTCGGGATTGCTCGGCCTGCCATGTGTCGAATGCGGTTCGGGCGTTGGCGCAGTCGCCGCAGCGGTCACGTGTGCCGCTTGGGTGTGCGGCGCAGAATCTCGGCGGAGCGTGGTCGGTGTGTGTGGCTTCGTGCGCGTCACCTGACGTGACACACACTCCTGAAGTCTCTACAGATAAAGAGGGTCGGGTCGGGTCGGGTCGGGTCGGGTCCAGGCGCGCGCCCGCGCGCGCCCGCGAGTCACATTGGACATCCGCACTGTGTCCATCCGGACACAACTCGGACGCGGCAAGCGGAGACTCTGACGCAGCCTCAAGATCTGCGCTGGTGACAGCGGTTCTGCCCTTCCGGCGACGGCGCGACGGGGCCGCAACCGCACCCTCTTTCGCCAATCTTTCGGCACGTTTCCGCTCCGCATCTGCTTCTCTTTTGCGCGCGTTTTCGATGCGTTCCGCTTCAAGTTCGGCCCTAGTTGGCTGCCACTTCTCCCACGAATTGAACTGAATTCCACCCGAAACTTCGGCACAAAGTGGTGCAGACATCGGCCCCGGCTTGGTCAGTGCGGCGATGATTGGGGGCCGCGCGCCGATCTGACGGAGCTTCGAATCGGGCACGAAACCGTCGAGTTCCTCCTTGGCCGACCATGACCCAGCGAGGACCCATAGTCCGCATGCGGCGAGTCGGTGCCGGTCGGGAATGTCCATCACCGGCTTGGAGTCGCTGAAGCCGTCATCGACGTAAAACCAGGCCACTTAGACCGCCCTCCCTTCGTTCCTGTCCTCGATCAACTTCCGCCGGGGGACCGACCAAAAGAACCTGACCGCCCGACGATGACTCAACGGGGTGATCTCAGGCAGCGACATCACGCCACCGCCTCGGGGTATTGGTCCCATGTTTCACCGTCGAGCTGGCGCCCGGCGGCCCGTTTGCCGACGCGGCGCATCACCACGTCCGGATACGGCGACCACTTACCCGCCGGCGCCCCGACCTGATCGGGGTTCCATGGCTCGTCGTGCCTGGTCCCTTCGCCGGTGAGCCATCTATCGGAGGGCACAGGGTCAATAGCTTCGACGTGCTCACCCCATTGCTTGAAGTAGAACGGCACGCCGGCGGTGGTGCATTGGTCGCGTAGTGACCGCGCCCAGTCGGGGTGCATGGGTCGGGCGCCGTGGCCGGACTCGCCGCCGCAGACAATCCAGTCCAAAGTGGGTGTTCGGGTAGTTTCGAGTAGGTGACGAACACCCGTGCTGATTCCGCCGACATTGTTGCCGCCTACGTGGGCGGACTCTCCGTCGCCCAGGTCTCCGAGCGCTTCGGGGTTCCCCGCGAAACCGTCCGACGGCGAGTCATTGGCGCCGGTGTCGTGCGCCGGTGCGGTCAAGGGCTGCGCCCGGCCATCGTCCAAATGCCCACCGAACCGGCTGCGCTCGGGTATATCGCTGGACTCCTCGATGGGGAGGGCAATATCCAGTGGAAGCGACGAGCCGGCCAGCAACGCTCCGCGGTCGTTTCGATCTACAGCACCACCGCCGAGCTGATCGATTGGCTGGCATTGACCATGCGCGGCGGCCGTATCCGATGGGATCACAATCGCACTACCCGCCACGGCTGGAAGCCCATCGGGTCGTGGCAGGTATCGCGCGTCCGTGATGTCCAGATCGTGCTGGGTGGACTGTCCGACCTGTTGATCATCAAACGCGACCTGGCCAGGGACGTGATCACCGAACTCGCCGCTGCCCACGGGCAGCCACCTGGACAGGTTGATGGGCCCGAGTAGCGGCTCCGCGCTGATCCACCGCACGGCCGCCGGGGTGTCGAGCAGCGCGGGGATGCGGATGTCGGCCCACTGCTGGGTTTCGGTGCTGACGCCCAGCCACACGTTCGGCAGCGGCCATGTGATTCGGCGATCTGGTTGCAGGGCTGCCCGATTGGTGAACGCGTCGTAGATCTCGCTGTCCTCGGCCGCGAGCTGGCGGACCATCAGGTCGTACAGGTCGTCTCGCAGCAGTGACCGCATCCGGGCGTGCCGTTTGGTGAGCACTTGGAAGGTGTGCCGCGGGGCCAGCGCCATCACGCCGAACACCTGGGCGATGTAGGTATCGGGCACGCTGTCGTGGAACAGGTCGCTCATCGAGTTGACGAAGATCCGCCGCGGCCGGCGCCACCGCAAGGGCAGGTCTAGCTTGTCGGGCCGCAGTTGCACGTCGAATCCGTGCTCGAAGTAGTGCCCAGGCGTGCCGCGCCATCTTTCGGCGAACGTCGCCGCGTAACAGTTCTGGCACCCTGGGCTCGCCGGGCTCAACTTCGTACAACCGGTAACCGGATTCCAGGTGGCCTCGGTCCACTCGATGCTGGTCGTGGTGCTCACACGTCCCCCACAACGTCGTAGGGACTGCCCCATGCGGGATTCCAGCCGGCGGGCTCTGCGTACAGAAAGCAGCGCTGGCCAGACGCGTGCGCTCGGGTTTCGATGTGATACCAGCCGCCGGTCTGGTTGGGCCTGATCACTTCCCGGCAGTGGTGGCATTCGATCTCGGCGCTCACTGGTCACCCCGCAGCACAGCCCGGATACGCCAGGCGATGGTTGATTCGACATCGCAGATGATTTCGTGATCATCATCGTCCGGGGTGGTCTGATTGTGTGCAGCCAGGTCATCTGCCAACCCTTCGAGCGCAGCCCTCAGGCGCTCGACCTCGGCCAGCAGCTCACGCACATCTCCCACTCGAAAGAAGTCCTGCATGGCGTCGGTGCAGTTCGTATCGTCCAGTGCCGCCTTGGCGCGGGCGATCAGGTCATCGGTCACGGTTCAACTCCTCGGTGGTGTAGATGCGTGTCGCGAGTTCTTCCCAGAGCGCCAGGGGCATCTGGTCGCGCCATTCTTCGACCACTGCCCGTACCGGCTTGAGTGCTTCACGGGCAGCGGCGATTAGGTCATCGCCGCGCAAACGGCCCTTTGCCCCGTAGGGCAGCGTGTCGGCGTGCCGTTGTGCGGCCTCAACAGCGGGGTCACTCATTCGCCCACCTCCTCAACCTGGATACAGCGGACGTTCTCCAGTCCCCAAACGACATGACGAAGAACCTTCACCACGTCGGGGTCATAGTCGTTGATGGTCACCGTGAAAACCGCTCGGGTGTCACTCATTCGCCCGCTCCTGGTGACCACAGCACGACACAGCCAAGTTGCGGTTGGGCCGCGAACTCACCGCCCACGCCCGCGATGCATTTCCAGCCGCTCGCACGGCGTTCCCATACCGCCCCGTAGTCAATGTCACTGGGACGCTGGGCGTTGGTCTCGCGGATGATGGCCAGGAATGGTAGCGCGTCGAGTTGTTCGACTGTTTCGATGCGTGGCCGGTAGTGCTCCTCAGCCGCCTGGGCGATCAGATTGGCAACATGGGTTGGCGCTGCCGGATACGCGTACTCCCGGAGTATCTCGGTGATTCGGGCAGTGAAATCAGTCGCCACGACGCCACCACCGTCTGATCTGAGCGCGCAGGAATGCACGGTTCGTCGGCACCGAGTACGAGCTGCCCCGCAGGTAATCGTCTCGCCGGCGCGGGATCTCGCCCCCTATCAACTCATCAGCTTTCAAGCGCTCAGCGTCGCTCGGAATCGCCGTTCCTTCGCCAGGAAGCAATTCATCAACCCAGTCACTCATCGGAACCGCCTTTACGCCAACCGGCTTCCATAAGTTCACGTGCCTTGTCGTGCCAGTAGTTCGGCTTGGCGCGAAGGTTCCACTCGTCTTCAGGCCAGGTGCCGATGTGGATGGACAGCCACCTGGCGAGGTCTTCGACCACCGCGTCAGCCTTGGCGCGCTCCTCGGCCTCCCAGGGTTTTGCCTGCTGGGTTAGGTAATATCTCGCTGATTGCAGATATCCCTCAGTGTGGGAATGGATGTTCTCTCCGCCGCGGGCGAGAACCCTGTTGATGACTTCCTCTGCTTCCCGCATCTGTTGCGGCAGTGGTAGTTCCCGAAAGTCGGCCAGGATGTCATCTACATGTCGATCAGTCACTTCGCCCCCTCGGCTGCTTTAGCGGCGGCGAGAAAGGCGGCGGCGGTGCGGCGGAACTCATCTACCGATGAGCGATCACCATCCCACTCAACATGCCCATCCTCGAACGCCCGGAGTGGCCCCGATGCCGTGTCCCATTCCAGGCCACGCTCACAAGAAAGGTCGGAGTCGGTATGGGTATAGCTCGCCCCTGGCAGCTTCACCACTTCCCAGCCCCCGGCCTTGAGTGCGTCAAGAGCAGCACGGGCCAGCTTCTCGTACGGCGCGAATGGTGCGGCCTCGGCCTCACGCATCGCCGCTGCCATCTGCTCGATCAGGTCATCCACGTTGTCTCCCTTACTCATCCGAACACCGGCTTGCCCTTGGGTTTCGACACTGCGGTCATGTGAGCCCGCGCCTTTCGAGGATGCGGATGGTCGGGCACGGATACTGCACAGCCAGCCCAGCACCGCGGATACTGCACGCTTGGCAGCAGTCCTTGAACAAGCCCAGTTCGTCGGGGTCGGTCGGAACATGCAAGGACCGGATCTCCTCAACAGCCAACGTGCGGGCCGTGATCAGGTCTGCGGCCGCCAACATCGACGACACGGGATTGCCAAGGTGCGCAGTACCCATCAGTTGGAATCCCACAGGAACGTCCTCACCGACGGGCTGACCGTCATCAGTCGTGTTCACTCGCCCTCACCTCCCCGATGAGCACGTCAATCCGGCGGATAACGTTGTCGAGCTGCCCGTGGGCGATTAGATAGAGCAACTGTGAGCGGTCCGGGTTGGCGTCGTAGGACGCCGCCTCAAGCAGCAACTTGCCTGCGTTGTAGGGCGGGTGCGCGGCGGACCCGTGAGCGATGTTGTCGCGCAGGTAGAACCGCGCCTTGTCCAGGTCGGTGTTCAGCGCGCCCTTATCCCATGCCCGCCAGATGTACTTGACCGCATTGCCCATCGAGAACCCGCACCGGCGTGTGATGTCGATGCACTCGATGCCGCTGGGATGCGAGGTGTAATGCGGCGGGTGGTTCACCATGTCAGTCATCAGCAGCCGCTCAGTTCGGCTTCGACGACCCGCGCGTTGTCGAGGCGTTGCGCTTCAACCCGTGCAGCGGCCTGCGTCAGAAACGGTTTGCCGCGAACGGGTAGGGCGATCATCAACAGTCCGTCGTGGCCGACGCCCTTGAGCCACCACGCATTGTTGGCGGGAGTGACTGTGTACTTGCCGTGCAAACCAACAGCAGTCAGCACCTGACCCTCACCCATAGTCCACTTCAAGGTCATTGGCGTCCGTCCATCACTAGGGCGAACACGCCAAACGCGGTAAGGGCAATGACGATGGCGAACACGGCGGCATCAGCGGCGCTCACGGCGCCACCTCGATCGGGCGTTCAGCCACCGCTACAGCCGCCCGACGTGCATGCCGCTCAGACCGATACGACTGCCCTGAATCGGCAACGATCAATCCGTTGCGGGACTTCATCCGCCACCGCCAAAACCCTGCCTTGTCTTGGTAGACGTGAATGACGTTCGGGTATGCACTCATGCTGACCTCCTGAATAGAATTTCTTCGGGTATCCGAATCATGTGGATGACCCCGGTCTTCAGGGGCGTGAACCGTTCCGGCTTCCCACGCCACCAACCACACTCACGCCCAACACGGGCATGACACGTCGGGCACTTGTGCTCCAACCCGGCTTTCACGCGCCGGTCGTCCTTGTCCGACAACCACGCCAACGGGCTAGCCATCCGCCGGCCTCCCCGCATCCGTGTAGGCGCGGAGGATGGTCAACTTCTCTGTGATGTCCAACGGTTCATCGGGCCGCACATGGGTGATCGAGCCGTCATCGTTCAACCACACGTAAACCCCACGACGGAATACGGGAACGGTTGCTGGGGTATCACACTGGGCTACAAGCCAGCCATCAGACAGGGCAGCGGTACGGTTCGATTCGATCCACCTGTGACAGTCCCCATCCAACAGAACCCCATTTGCGGCCTGGTTCGTCTCCGGGCGGCGGGAGCCACCAGCACCCCGCGGTCGACGATGATGGATCTGCATGTCCCAGGTTCGCCGACCGCACCGCTCACACGACCCGCCAGCACGTTCGGTGATGATCTCCCGGACCCGCTTCGAGAAGCCCGTCACGACGCCTTCTCCAACTGTTCGGCCTGCAAGGCTTGCAGCAGGTTCCGTACCGCCGACGGGTCCAACGTGGCCCGCAACTCTTCGCCCTGCGATTCCAGGAACCGGGCAGCAACCTGCTTCGGGTCAACCTGGTTGGACTGGCACCAGGCCAACAGCTCAGATCGAGCCTCATCGGCGAGATGCTTCTCATCCGACACAAGCTCCGTCACCTCACGTGCCTGAGTAGCCGCCACATCGATCTTGAGCACCTCGAAAATCAGGTGCTCCAAGCTGAACTCCGGATACCGCAGCGGAGAATCCACACCGGGCCGGATACCGGAATGCACCGACCTACACCCGACCACCGTGGGCGGTTCGTCACGTGACAATCTGACCCACACGGAGGCGTCGTACGGGAGTGTCTTGTGCCCCTCGACCCGATAGTCCTTCGTGTTCGGGATCGGCTTGCCGTCCTTGTCGAGAGCCGCGACGTCCTTCCCCCGAGCAGTGACTACGACGATGCCGGGGAACGTCATCAGCAGACGCATCAACTTCTGATGCCGATCCCCTGCATCGTTCCACAAGTTCATCGACGGCTTGATCTCGGCGTTGACGTCTTCCCGCAGTTTCGCTTTCGCGAACTTCGACTCCCGCGCTCGCTTCGACGCCCAATCCTTGAGCATCTCCCACTCCGCGGTCATGGAGTCGATGACCAGCACCACCGGCTTGTCCGCATCGGCTGCGGCAGTGTGGATCTCTTCGACCTGGCTGATGATGTCCTGCCAGGTTCCGTCGTGATCCACCACCAGATAGTCAGCGCCGTGGATCGCCGCGTACTCGTCCGCGGCGCCTTCGCCGAGGTCAATCCAGTAGGCTTGGCCGATCTTGTCCGAGGCCGTGAACTGGGCGGCAGCGAAGGATTTCCCGCTTTTCTCTGGGCCTTCGATCAACACCAAAGGCCACGGCGGGATACCAGTCGGCTTACGCGTACGGATCATTGGGCTGCCTCGATTGCCTTCAACCCGTCAAGTGACACCCGGCCCGACGTGAGCAATTCCGCCACCAACCCGTTGGCGTCCTTGTCCTTACGCACCGACACGAACGGCTCCCCGACAGTGACTTCCACACCAGGAACCACTTCCCCCTGATCGTCAATCACCGCACCAAGACTCTTAGCGGTGGCTTCCAGGGCTTTCATGTAGGCCGGGTTCACCGACTCCACGATTTCGGTGGGATGATTCCGCCTCACCCAATCCACCAAGGCCTGCGAGTCAGTGACCGTGAGTTTCTGCCGGCCCGCCGTCATCGTGGCCTTACCGACCGCTACACCGTTGATGCGCGCCGAGATCCCATCGCCTGGTTCCAGTCCCGCCAGTTCCGCTTTCGCTTCGTCCTTGCGGGCCTTCGCGGCCTGCTCAACGATCTGATACACGACTGCTCTGGCAGCTGCTTCACGCATGGTGTCGTTCACTGGGAATCCTTTTCAATCTGTTCGAGGGCTTTGATGACGGTGTCGATGCACGCCGGGCAACCCGACTGGAGAACCTTCCGTGCCGTCGTCGGAACGTCCGGGGCGTCACCGAGACCGAGGCGTTCCGTGTTCAGCCAGGTTTCAGCGGTGGGGCCAAGGACACGCGCCGCAAGGTCGTAGGCGGGCTTACTGATGGACAGGCTCACAGTTCCCCCAAGGCTGTGGTGCGGGCGATCACCCATTGCAGATAGGTGTGAACCATGTCCATGCCCCGGCCTTCTGGTGTGTCACGTTCGGTTTCATCACGAATCTCGACGGTGATCTGATCGGCCTCAGCTGCAAGGCGCCGGATCTGAAGCAGGCGAGTGTCTTTCATGCGGCACGCTGCTTCACGGTCAATTCCACGCGATGCCACAGTTGCGAGCACGTCGCATCCGGGTCGAACCAAGCAACCAGACACATGGTGACCTGCGCTGCCTTCGCGGGATGGCTAGCCCACAAGTTGACCAGCTCATCGAACAGTCGCCCCGGATCATCGACCAGGCGCTCATGGAGTCCAGCGGCGATATCCGCAACACGGTCGAGGTCCGGGTCGGCGGCATAGTCGGTCATGCGCGGTCCCTCCGAAGCACATCCGGCGTTGCCCGGCCTGCGCGTTGGTAGGCACGCATCGCCGAATCACGATTCGACCAGCCCGCATCATCGAGCGCCTGCCGAGGCGTCATCCCATTCGCCAACGCGTCATCGAACGCGTCGAACCGCTCCTGCATCGTCAGACTCGGCGGATACACACCGGACGCGCGGCGGATCTGCGACACACGAGCAGATGTGATGCCTGCCTTTTCTGCGATCACGGCCCGTGAGTGTCCATCGAGGGTGAGACGCACGACGATTTCTCGGCGAGCAGCGGCAACCTGCTGACTGCTCATACGATCAGCCACCCTGCTGGCTGCTCCACCTGCACAACATCAACCAGGGAGTCAGAACGCTCAATCAACACCTCAACCGAAACCACCATCACCACCAGGAACAGGAACCACCACAAGAGCGGATGGATCACATTGCGGAACGTGGACCGCCGCCACGGATTACGCGGCGTCACAGGTGCGCCTCGGCTTCCTCGCGCGTGATGTAGAAGTGGATGCCGGCCGCACACTCATTCCACCGGTCGGTGTCGAACGGCTCAGTCGGCGTGACGGTCTCACCCACGCGGTAGGCGAAATCCGGATCGTGTCGGCTCACCGCGCGGTCAGCGTCAGTCCCGTCCTTGGCGTAGATGGCAAGTACCTCAGCACGTTCGGCGCGGCACTTCCGGCCGGATGCGTTGGAGCGTGCGGCGTCAGCTGGGATGCGCAGCTTTACGATGCGGCCGCCCTGGCAGTTCTTCCAGCCGATGACGTCGCCTTTGGGGCAGACGATGGTCTGCGCGATGGCGGTTTCGGCGTTCTTCGCGGCGCCCAGGTTCGCGTCGCGCAGGTACGCGTCGCGCAGGTCCGCGCCGCGCAGGTACGCGCCGCCCAGGTCCGCGCCGCGCAGGTACGCGCCGCGCAGGTACGCGCCGCCCAGGTACGCGTCGCGCAGGTCCGCGTCGCGCAGGTACGCGCCGCCCAGGTACGCGTCGCGCAGGTCCGCGCCGCGCAGGTACGCGCCGCCCAGGTCCGCGCCGCGCAGGTTCGCGTCGCGCAGGTCCGCGTCGCGCAGGTTCGCGCCGCGCAGGTACGCGCCGCCCAGGTACGCGCGCCCCTTCACGGCCTCCACCAGCGCCGCACGCACATCAGACGCCGACGCCGCGGTGTACAGCACCTTGCCAGCAACAGTCTTGATCTCGATCATGCCGACACCGCCTCAGCGTTGGCTGCCTGCCGTTCGGCGTCCCACGACGCGGACATATCCACACCGAGCGCGATGATGTGCTTGTACTGGGCTTTCCACCGGCCGATGTCCGCCTTACTGCGGCCGTCCCACACCTCAGTTCGGCGGCGCTTCACCTCGGCTTTCAGCCCGTCGAGGTCGCCTTGCCAGCAGCCGGCGTGGACGCGGTGACCGTCTTCGGTGCGGTAGATGGTGACGGTGATGCCTTCGGAGCCGACTGGGCCGATGGTGAGGTAGTGCTGGGCTCGTTGAACGCGGGCGTTGTCCAACACGCGGGCGTTGCCCCCCACGCGGGCGTTGTCCCACACGCGGGCGTTGCCCCACACGCTGGCGTTGTCCCCCACGCTGGCGTTGTCCCACACGCGGGCGTTGCCCCCCACGCTGGCGTTGTCCCACACGCGGGCGTTGCCCCACACGCTGGCGTTGTCCCACACGCGGGCGTTGCCCCCCACGCTGGCGTTGTCCCACACGCGGGCGTTGCCCCACACGCGGGCGTTGCCCCACACGCTGGCGTTGTCCCACACGCGGGCGTTGCCCCCCACGCTGGCGTTGTCCCACACGCGGGCGTTGCCCCACACGCTGGCGTTGTCCCCCACGCTGGCGTTGCCCCACACGCTGGCGTTGCCCCCCACGCTGGCGTTGTCCCACACGCGGGCGTTGCCCCACACGCGGGCGTTGCCCCACACCCAACAATCACCGTCCTGAGACAGGTTCTCGGGCATCTCAATCCATCCACCGAGGTCTCCCGACTTCACGCCATGGCGTGGGATGTCGCGCAGCGCACGTATGCGGTGCAGCTTCACCCCGCAGACGTGCTTCGTTTCGTCGGCTAGGGCGTACTTGAGGTTGCCGGTAGGATTGTGTGTTGGCACTTGCTGTTTCCCTTCTAGGTTTGGTTGGTGCCGTCGCCCCGTCGTCGTTCCCGCGACGGCGGGGCACTCTTCTATCTGCGCTTGGTACGGACGAGCCCGACGGGTGTCGGGTCGAGGGCATTGATGCGGTCGATAACCTTGCTCGCGGCTTGAACGATGTCGTTGGTGCCCTTGACGATGGCCGCCATTTGCAGGGTGATTTCGTGGAGTTCGTCGCGGAGGATGTCGTCGGCGGTTTCGAGTAGCTCCCGGATCTCGTTTGGGTGGCCGGCCGCACTGGCTTCCCCGCACACTGCGGCCGGCCGGTCTTTGAGGTTCGGAGGCCACGACACTGGCTCATCCGGCAAATCCAGGTCATGCAGTCCAAGCGCCGGATGCAGGCCGAATAGTCGAGACAGCTTGTCGAACATGCTCATCGGCTCTCCTGGTGTAGTGCGCGTTTGATCTCGCGTCGGTAGGCGTCGATCTCACGGATGGGCGCGAGCGGTCGGGTGTGTTGGCGGTCCAGGTCGACGAGGGTGGCACGCCAGAAGTCGGCGAGTGCGCTCATGGCTGGTACCGCTTGTCTTCGGAGCGGCCCAGTTCGTCCTCGAGTTCAGCGATCCGCTGCTCGAGTTGGGCGTTCTCGATGGTCAGCTCGAAGACACGGCTTTCGGCGTGCTCCTTCGCCAGCCGCAGCCGGTCGATCTCGCACACCTGTGAGGCGATGGTCAGGAGGTCGGGGTACGTCATGCCGCCACCAGCGCATCCGCGAACAGTGCATCGAAGCCACGCACCGGGTCGAACCCGAGGGGTTTAGCCAACTCAGCGAAGATTGGGGACCCCAGCTCGTAGTGGCCTCGGATCGCGTCTTGTGCGGCGGTACGTTGCGGTTGATCCACCCACTCAGACAGTCGAACCCGCTTACCGTCGGCGATCACCGACCAGTTCGGCGACGGCACCACCGGCAGCTCGACAGTGGGCGGGTCAGCGTGCCAATCATCCGAGGCGCAGCGAGGCAACACCGAGACACGCGGCGGCACAGGCACCCCGAACCCGTAGTACCGCTTCACCGCAGTCACCAGATTCGACAACCAACCCCGACGATGACGTCCGTGCGCGGGTCGGCTCACCAGCATCAGGCCGGTGATGCCGCAGAAGATCAACAGTCCGGTGGCCACAACCAGGAAGTCGTGCGGGCTCATGCGAATCTCCGATCAGGAAGGGCGGCATCCGAACTCCGGCGCCGCGCGCGGCCTCGCGGCGATAGGCCGTCGACTACCGCGATTGGGCCAGGGAGCAGCTTGGGCGACCCGGGGGCGACCTTGAGCGCCTGCGTGTCATTGCTGAAGTGCTCAAGGAGCCAGTCCAGGTGCTCCTGCGTCATCCGCCAGACGCGACCGACGCGGTACCCACGGATCTCACCGCGGTTCAGCCGACGCGCAAGCCACCGGACGCCGTCCGTCCACTCCTCCGGCAGTGCTATCGAGGCGACCTCAGCGAGGCTGTACGTCTTCACGCAGCGACCTCCCGCGCGATCAACCTGGCGACCGCCTCAGCTCCAGCCGGCGTGATCTTGAGGGTGTGCATTACCTCGGACCCGCGGAACCGCGGGGCCTCGTGCACTTCGACGCGGCGGAAGTACCGCTTCTTGTCTGCCTTCTCGCTGTACCGATTGCGGACAACCTTCTTGCCCTGCTTCTCTGACCACCGCGAATCCGATTGGCAGTAGATCCAGTCGCGTGCGATCAGCAGGTCACGCAGCCACGACTCTTTGATGTTGTTCGTGGACGCGACGGTGGAGAAGCTGAGTAGGTCAGCGTCCGTGACGTAGGTGTCGACGTAGGTCACCTTCGGGGCATCGGTGGTTACCTTGGATTCGAGCTGGTGAATGCGCGCTTCGCGCTGCTCCAGCTGCTTCATGGCCTCGACGTAGCCCGCGGCCATCAACTCAGGGCCGGTGAGCGCAGGCGTGGCGGCGGCGCGGCGACGGAGTTCCCCAAACTCGCGTACCAACCGTTTCTTGAAGTCCTTCACGATCGCGTTGTTGCGCATGTAGGTCAGCAGAAGGGTTGCGTGCTCCTCGTTGAGGATCGCGACGGCGCGCTGCTGTGTTCCGCCGGCGGTGTCGAAGGGTTGCATCTCAAATGCGACCCCTCCGAACTCTTCAAAGTCGGCCAGGTTGTCCCGGATGAGTTGCAGCACTGCGCGGTGTTCGGTGTCGGTGCCGTTGGCGATCCGCATTGACGTCGTGGTCGCGACGCCATCAGCGACCTGGACGATGGGGGTTGCGCGCTCGATCGCGGCGAACTCCTCGGCGCTCACAGCGCACCGTCCAGCACTTCGGCGTCCTCGATAGCAGCCATGAGGGCGTCGAGGTTGTCGGGGATGCTGACTGGCTGAGTACCGTCGACTTCGGCCAGTGCCGCATTGAGTGCGGCGATGATCGGCCGCCAAACGTCCGGCTGCATGGTCACCGCCAGGTCACCCAGGTAGAGACGGATGCCGAGGCTGTTGACGGTGACACCTGCGCAATTGGGGATCCGCTCCAGGTGGAACGACGCTTGTACGTGCGCGAAGCTGCCGACGTCTCCGCCAGGGATCGAATGGTTGATAGGCTCAAGCTCTGACATCTGAGTCTCCTTACTCGTTGTCGGGTCGCCCCCGCCCAGCACGGCGGGGGCTTTTCTATGCGGACTGGCGGGTGTCGGCGGCCGGGATGCGCTGAATGCCGGAGAGCGGCATGTCGGCGGCTTCGAGTAGCCGGATCGCCGTCACGAACGACGGGTTGTCTCCACGGCGAATCCGGGCCAAGGTGCCCGACGCCATGCCGAGTTTCACAGCGAGCTGTTCATCGGATGAGCAGTTGTGTCGGTCTCGTGCCCGGTCAATGACCTGAGGGCGAAGTCGGTATGTGTGCATCCCGGCGTGAGTCCCTTCCCGCTTGACTGATTCAGATTGGCTCACGTGACCCAGATTGGCACACGTGACTCAGTGCAGTCAAGGGGGCGCGCGGAACTTGTTGAAACATGCAGGTCGTGGCGAATATCTGAACTTGACCCAATTTGACTCATGAGTCATACTGGCTCACATGAGTAAGCACGATGAGTGGCTGACGGCAGTAACGCACGGCGCATCCCGCCGCAAGATCGCCGAGGCGATCAAGTTCCCTCAGTCCACCTTCAACAGGAAGGTGGGCAAGGGAAAAATTGAGGCCGACGCGGTGATAGCCGTCGCGCGCGCGTTCAAGGTTTCACCTGTGGAAGCGCTCGTGAAGACCGGATACCTGACATCTGAAGAGGCCGTGGGCATGAGTTCCCGCGAACTGGCACGAATGATCGGAGACAAAGACCTTGTCCGCGAGATGGCTCTCCGCATCGAAGAGAACGAGGGCGCCTGGGCTGGAACCTTCGATGAAGTGGTCGAGTCTGCCGAGTCAGCGGACGACGCTCAGCCGCCGCCCGTCGTGGACCCGATCACCCTCGAAGTCATCAACTCCGCCAACCCCGAGATCGATAACCGCGATCACGGCTGACAACAGAGCCGACGACCACAGTCGCACCGGATGCCTACGCACCCGACTGATGAATTCGCTGCGGAGTTGCTCCAGTTCGTCGGCATCGTCCAAGGCATCCTCACTTCGGGACATGCCCCTAGTTGGACGCTAACGCCGCATCTGCCGGTGCGTTTCCGGTGAAATAGACCCGTTTCCGGAAAGCAACCTCGCAGCGACCAGGAGGAGGGTTAGGGTCATCCGGCATGGACGAAACGAGGGCTGGTGAAGCTGTCGAGGCTCCGACGGAGGCGCGCCTCGCGTGGTCGCTGGCGCCCGAGCTCCCGCCGGTCATCGAGTACCAGGCGCCCCGCCGGCACGGCATAGCGGCGGCAACCATAATGGCGGCCACCGCCTTGGCGGCCCTGGCCGGCGCCGCCGCCGTGACGTACCTACGGCCAACCTCAAGTCAGGCCGACGAAGTCCCGCCGAGCGCCGCTGCACTCCCCCCTAGTCCCGCACCGCCCACGGCCACCACCGCTACGGTTGCCGCGGCGCCGCCCCCTGTCACGGTGATTGAGCGGCCGCCGGTCACGATCGCCGCAACGGCCGAGCCCGCCCCAGTGCCGGCCAGTGCGCCCAGCCAGGACCAGCTCTACCTTCAGGATCTCAGCAACCACGGCTTCTCGATCAGTGCGCAGCACGCCAACGAGGCCATCACGCTCGGCCGCATGGTGTGCTTCGACTTCGATAAGGGCATGACGGTCGAGCAGGTCGTGGCCGATACCTGGGGAGGCGAGCCGGGCGTCTCGCGCGTCATCGACCCCATCTACATCGCATCGGCGCACTACTGCCCGCAGTACTTGCCCCTGTTCAGCAACTACTAACCCGGCCGACGCGGGGCCGGCCGGATGGCCGCGGCGGCCGCCGCGAACGACGTCCGATCTACGTCGGTGTACAGGTCCGCCGTGATCTGGATGTTCTCGTGGCCCAGGTGTCGGGAGACGACCGTCAGCGGCACATTCTCCGCGATCATCCACGATGCGCAGGTGTGTCGCAGGTCGTGCGGTGTGGGCTGGGGGTCAACGAGCTCCGCGCGCCCAACAGCCTTGTCCCAGACGCGTCGCCGAAATCCCTGGTAACGCACCGGGCCACCCTCGCGATTGACGAACAGCCACTCATGGCTGTAGTCGAGTTGATCCAGGACGTCGGAGGACACGTTGATGTCGCGGCGCGAACGCTTCGTCTTCGTCGAGCCGATCTGGTAGCCCTTGCTGCTCTTCTTCCACGCCTGGCGGATTCGCACCACCCCGGCCTTGCGATCGACGTGACGTGGCTTGAGCGCCACAGCCTCGCCCCATCGGCACCCCGAGTAGACCAGGAACTCCATCAGGGGGCGCCAGGGCTCGGTCGTCGCCGCCAGCAGCTGGTCGAACTCGTCGCGGGTCAGCATTCGCATGTCGCCGTCATCGTCGTCGTCGACCGCAGTGGCGGTACCGGTGGTGCGCGGCAGTCGTCGGCCAGCCGCGGGGTTGGCGCCGATGTGCTTGCCGACCGCCGCGCCGAGCGCACCGCTCAGGAAGCCGTATTTGTTCCGCAGCGTCTTGGGTGTGACGACGCGGCCGGTTTTCGAGCTCGGCGTCGTGGCCATCCATTTCACCCACGCGCTGATATCTTCCTCGGTCAGCGTTGCGAGCGGGACGGTGCCCAGAATCGGCTCGATGTCGTTGCGCAGGTACCGGTTGTAGACGTCAAGGGTGTACTGCTCGACGCCGGTCAAGTGGTCGATGTGGTGCCGGACCCATTGCGCGACCGTCATCTCCGGGCCGGTAGTGGCCGTCGCGGCGCCGCGCGGGTTGCGCTCGATGCGATGCAGGGCAAGTGCCCGATCAGCGCCGAGCTGATCGACCGCGGTCTTGAACACCTCGGCGGCGTCCGGATCCTCGAACGTGATGCAGGTCTGCTGCCCGCTGTGCCGGAAGTAGACGCGGTGGGCGGTGGTTCCGTCACGCCGGTTGTCACTGCGAATGGACGCCATGGCCAGCCATTCTAGACACCTTTGGTGAAAACGTTGGTGAAAAACCATTCCGAAGGTGTACCGTAGGCCTGTGACCTGCTTCGATAATAGTGGAGCTAAGGGGACTCGAACCCCT
>NZ_LDPO01000026.1 GCF_001021505.1 Mycolicibacter heraklionensis | reverse complement strand
CCCCCGGCCCGGCCCCGGATGCCGCACTGCGCCCCGGCTACCAATCTCCCCCCCAACCGCTCGCGCCCGCGGAGGTGTTCCCCCCGCATCAACCGGCCACCCGGATGGCGCCGGTGTCGGCGACGCCGCCGGAGGTCGGCAACATCGCCACCCGCATGATCGACATCCTGCGGCCGGCCTCCAGCTCCGCGCCGGACGCTCCGGCCGGGGCCTTGACCATCGGCCGTGCCACCGACAACGACGTCGTGATCTCCGACGTGCTGGCCTCCCGCCACCACGCCATGCTGATTCCCACGCCGCTGGGCACCGAGATCCGCGACAGCCGAAGCATCAACGGCACGTTCGTCAACGGCGTTCGGATCGGCTCGGCGATCCTGACCGAGGGCGACCTGGTCACGATCGGCAACGTCGACCTGGAGTTCACCGGCGGCACCCTGCTGCGCCGCACCGAAGCCGCGACCCGCACCGGCGGCCTGGAAGTCCGCGATGTCTGCTTCGACGTCGAGGGCGGCAAACGACTGCTCAACAACATCTCGCTGACGGCCCGGCCGGGCACCTTGACCGCGATCATCGGCGGCTCGGGTGCCGGCAAGACGACGCTGTCGCGGCTGATCGCCGGCTACACCAGGCCGACCGCGGGTTCGGTCACCTTCGAGGGCCACAACATCCACACCGAGTACGCCTCGTTGCGCAGCCGGATCGGGATGGTGCCGCAGGACGACGTGGTGCACCGTCAGCTCACCGTCAACCAGGCGCTGGGTTACGCCGCCGAACTGCGACTGCCGCCGGACAGCAGCAAAGCCGACCGGGACAAGGCCGTCGCACAGGTGCTCGAGGAACTCGAGCTGACCAAGCACGCCGACACCCGGGTGGACAAGCTCTCCGGTGGCCAGCGCAAACGTGCCTCGGTGGCCCTGGAGCTGTTGACCGGGCCGTCGCTGCTGTTGCTCGACGAGCCGACCTCGGGACTGGACCCGGCCCTGGACCGCCAGGTGATGCTGATGCTGCGCGGGCTGGCCGACGCCGGCCGCGTGGTGCTGGTGGTCACCCACTCGGTGTCCTACCTCGACGTGTGCGACCAGATCCTGCTGATCGCCCCCGGCGGCAAGACGGCCTACAACGGCCCGCCCAAAGAGGTCTTCTCGGCGATGGGGGCCGACAACTACGCCGACATCTTCGCCAATGTCGGCGCCGACCCGGACGAAGCCAACCGACGGTTCCTGGAGCGCGACGGCGGCCACCAGGGCGCGCCGGCCGCAGTCCCGTCGACGCCGCCGGCCGACTTGGGCAGCCCGCCGGCGGAAAGCCTGCGCAAACAGCTGTCGACGATCGCCCGCCGCCAGGTCCGGCTGATCGTCTCCGACCGGGGCTATTCGGTCTTCCTGGCGGTGCTTCCCTTTATCGTGGGCGCGTTGTCGCTGACGGTGAAGGGCAACGGTGGTCTCGGGATGCCCGGGCCCGATGCGCCGACCGAGCCGCAGTACATCATGGTGCTGCTCATCATCGGCGCGGTCTTCATGGGCACCGCGCTGACTATTCGAGATCTGATCGGCGAACGCCCGATCTTCAGACGAGAACAGGCCGTGGGCCTGTCGACCGTGGCCTATCTGCTGGCCAAGGTCACGGTGTTCTGCGCGTTCGCCACGGTGCAGGGGGCGATCGCCACCGTCATCGTGATTCTGGGCAAGGGCGGGCCGACGCAGGGCGCCGTGATGTTCGGCAGTGCGAATTTCGACTTGTTCCTCGCCGTGGCCGGGACTTGTGTGGCCTCCGCGGTACTGGGCCTGGCTTTGTCGTCGTTCGCGCAGTCCAACGAGCAGATCATGCCGATGCTGGTGGTCTCGATCATGTCGCAGCTGGTGCTGGCCGGCGGCATGATCCCGGTGACCGGGCGCGCCGGGCTGGCGCAGGCGGCCTGGGTGACGCCGGGCCGGTGGGGGTACGCCGCGGGCGCCTCCGCGATCGACTTCAACAAGCTGGTCAACGTGCCGCAGATCCCCAAAGACCACATCTGGGACCACACCAAGGGCATCTATCTGCTGGACATGGGGATGCTGGCGCTGCTGTCGTTGTTCTACACCGTGCTGGTGTGGTGGAAGATCCGGCTCAAGCGCTAGCCGGCAGCGTTCAGGAGTCCTGCGCGCTGTCCAGGCGCAGCCCGTGGGCGGCCGCATAACTCAGCGCCTGGGCGATGTCGATCCGCGCGCCGGTCAGCGACGCGGTGGTCCACAGCGTGGGGTCGACCCGCGCGCCACGCAGGTCCGCCTCGTCCAGCCGGGTGCCGATAGTCCGGGCGCCGGTCAGATCCGCGCCCCGCAGCACCGCTTTGCGCAGGTCTGCCTCCACCAGGTTGGCTTCTCGCAGCCGACAGCCGCTCAGGTCCACCGCCCGCAGGTCACTGCCGCCGAGCCCGGCCAGGGTGAAGTCCACCTCGTCGAACACCAGCGGCCGCATCCGGCACTGCACGAACTGGGAGCCGAGCATGCTGCACTGGACGAACTCGGAATGCCACAGCGAGGCCCGCTCGAAGCGACAATTGCGGAATGCCGATCCCCGGTGCACCGACTCGCCGAGGTCGGCGCCGGTGAAGTCGCATTCGTCGAACACCACCCGCTCGGTGCGCAGCCGCGACAGGTCCGCATCGCGGAAGTCGTGGCCGGCCAACTCGCGCCCGGTCCACTCGTGCGCGGCGCTCAAGCCTGCGGCGCCAGGGTGGACAGCGCGTATTCGCTGATCGCGATGAGCGCGTCGCGGGCCGACCGGGGGTCACGCGCGTCGACGGTGATCACCGGGATGTGTTCGGCCAGTGCCAGGGCCTTGCGGACCGCGGCGACCGGATAACGTGGCGCGCCGTCGAATTCGTTGACCGCGATCAGGAACGGCAGATTGCGGTGCTCGAAGAAGTCCACCGCGGCGAAGCTGTCCTGTAGCCGGCGGCAGTCGACCAGGATGATCGCGCCGATCGCGCCGCGCACCAGGTCGTCCCACATGAACCAGAACCGGCGCTGGCCCGGCGTGCCGAACAGGTACAGCACCAAGTCGTCGGCCAGCGTGATGCGGCCGAAGTCCATCGCCACCGTGGTGGTCCGCTTGTCGGGGGTGGCCTCCAGACCGTCGACACCGGCGGAGGCATCGGTGACCAGCGCTTCGGTGCGCAACGGCATGATCTCCGAGACCGTACCGACAAACGTGGTCTTGCCGACCCCGAATCCGCCGGCGATGACGATCTTCGTCGAGGCCGAGTCTCGCGGAGCTGCGGACCTGTCCGAGGGCCTATCCGAGCGCTCGTAGGCCACGAAGGGTCCTTCCTATCAGGTCTCGGCGTTCGTCGCGGGTGGATGCCTCGGTCAGGGTGGCACGCACCCGAAGGTATCCCGACGTGACCAGATCACCCACCAGGACGCGCGCGACGCCCAGCGGCAGGTTCAGCCGGGCAGAGATCTCGGCGACCGACGGCGCTCCCTGACACAGTTCGACGATCCGGCCGCGCGGATCGTTGACCGGCCATTGGTTGGGCGGCGCCATCCGCAGGGTCTGCACCGGGGCCTCCAGCGGCAACGGCACGTCGGTGTGGGTTCGACCGGCGGTCAGCGTGTATGGGCGCACCAGGTTGGCCTCAGTTTCCGGGGGCTCTGGGGCATCTGGGAGCTCCGGCGCCCGCGGGCGCGCCCAATTCTCGGGGATGTCCATCACCATTCACCGGCACCTCACGAGTGACCGCCCTGCGACGGCGCCGACCGGCGCGACGACTGCACCACCGCTCCGACTCGTTCCACCAGAACCGCCATCTCGTACCCGATCTGGCCGATATCGCAGGATGTGCTCGCCAGCGTCGCCAGGTGCGAGCCGTCCCCGACCCGCATCAGCAGCAGGTAGCCGTGCTCCATCTCCACCACCGACTGCAGTACCCGGCCGCCTTCGAACAACTGCGACGCCCCGGTTGCCAAGCTGGCCAGTCCGGACGCCACGGCGGCCAACTGGTCGGCCCGCTCCGTGGGCAGGTGCTCACTGGCCGCCACTGTCAGACCGTCGACCGACACCAGCACCGCATGCGAGACGCCGGGCACCTCGCGGGCGAAATTGGAGACCAGCCAGTCCAACGAGTTTTCGGCGGTACGGCGCGCTGCGGTGGGATCGGTTGGGAAAGTCATTGCTGGTTCTGTCCCTGGTCGGTGTCGAAGCCTTTGTCTAAGCCCTTTTCCGGGCCTTGTTCTGAGCCCTTCTCCAGGCCGTTTTCCCGGACGTGCGATCGTGCGGCGTGCACCCCGCCGAAGTGACTGCTGATCGACGAGCGGATCGCCGCGGGGTCCCGTTCCAGTGGCTCGGGGGCGGGTTGGGGCGGTACGCCGTTGGATGTTACCGGCTGTTCTGGGTCACCCGGTTGGTGCGCGGCGGGTTGGGGGTCTTCCGCATCCGCCGGCGGCGCCTCTGCCGCGGCTGAGCCGGGCACCAGCCGGGCGCCGGGTTCGCGGACCGGCAGGCCGTGTTCGGTGTGGGCGACCACCGGCACATTCTCCGCTTCGGCGGCTACCGACCAGCCGCGGTCCCACACCGACTGCCAGTCCAGGTCGGCGCGCAGGCCGGGCTCGTTGGGGTCGTTGCCCACCGACTCCGAGAGCATCCGCTGGTAGATCGAGTCGGTCTCGGGCTCGGGGGCCGCGGGGCCGACTCGGGCACGCGCCGCGAAAAACCCCGACGTGTCAGCGGGAACAAACTTCTCGGCCGCCGGTTCGGGCGCCCGCTGCGGATCCGGAGCCGGTGCGCCCGACTGCCCCGCGCCCTGCTCCTCGGTTTCCCACCACGGTTGCGGCAGCTCGCGGCGTACTCGGTCGCCGGCGCTCGGTACCTGCGCGGGTGGTACCGGTTGCGGGGAGGGCACACCGGTGATGCCGCTGGACCCCGGGCTGCGTCGCGGCAGCAGCGAGATGACCGGCCCGGGCTCGGCGAACTCGGCGTCCTCGTAGGGCTCATCCGACTGGTAGGGCTCGGGTCCGTACGGTTCGGGCACGTACGGTTCCGCTTCGTACCGCGCTGGTTCGGGCTGCGGCGGCTCGGCGGGAGCGAAGTAGGGCTGAACGGGCGGCGCGGGCACCGGCGCGGGCTCCTCGACGGGCCTGACGGTCAGCAGGTGCGGCGGCAGATACACCTCGGCGGTGATACCGCGCGATCCCTGCGACGCCGGGAACAGCCGAACCTCGATCTCGTGGCGGGCCGCCAGCCGGGAGATCACGAACAGGCCCATGTGGCGGGCGTTCTCCGGACTGAACTCACCGCCGGCCGCCAGACGCATGTTGGCCATCCGCAGGTCGGCGTCGGTCATCCCCAATCCGACGTCGACGACCTCGACCACCACCCCGCCGTCGTTCTCGAAACCGGCCACCACCCGCACCGGCTCCGTCGGCGCCGAATAGCGCAGCGCGTTGTCGATCAACTCCGCGAGCAGGTGCACGCAGTCCGCGGCGGCGGCGCCGATCACGGTGGCGTCGGGCACCAGCACGGTCTGCACCCGTTCGTAGCCCTCCACCTCCGAGGCGGCCGCGCTGATCAGGGTCGCCAGTGGAACCGGCCGGCCCCGCTCCTGCGACGCCCGTGCGCCGGCCAGCACCAGCAGGTTCGCGCCGTTGCGCCGCATCCGGGCGGCCAGGTGGTCCAGGCGGAACAAGCTCTCCAGTCGGTCCGGGTCGTCCTCGTTGCGTTCCAGCCGGTCGATGAGGGCCAACTGCTGGTCCACCAGGGACCGGTTGCGCCGTGACATCGTCTCGAACATCTCGTTGACCAGGCGTCGCAGCCGTGCCTCGTCACCGGCGAGCAGCAGCGCTTGGGCGTGCAGTTCGTCGACGGCGTGGGCGACCTGCCCGACCTCCTCGGTGGTGTAAACCGGCAGCGGGTCGGGGTCGCGGTCTGACCCGGGTACGCCGGCACGCAACCGGGTGATCTCCTGTTCGAGGTCGATGTGGGCGACCTGCAACGCGCTGTCGCGCAGGGTGCGCAGGGGGCGCACCAACGAGCGCGCCACCAACCACACCGCCAGCAGCGTGGCGGTGATCGCGGCCAGCACCAGCACGATGTCACGCAGGGCGGCGGCGCGCCGGTCCGCGGCCCGGTCTTCCACCGCCGCGGTGACCGCCCCGGTGTTCTCGCTGATCAGCCGGGCAGCGATCTGGTCGGTGGTGCGGATCGAGTCGCGCAGCACCGGGTTGTTGGGCAGCACCTGTTCCGGGTCGGACATGATCGACATCCGGGTCACCAGCTGCTGTTGCAGCGACTTGGCGTCCGGGGAGTCCACGCCGAGCACCTCGGTCATCCCGAACAGCGTCGACGGCTCGGTGCCGGCCAAGGTCATCATCGAGCTGCGCAGCTCCGGATCGGGAAGCTCGCCACCGCGATTGACCAGCAGCTCTTGCATCATCATCTGGCCCCGGGCGCCGACCGCACGACTCAGGCCCTCGGTCTGGGCGCGGATCCGCTCGCTGTCCAACCGCACCGACCCGTTGATGGCGTCCTCGGCGGTCAGCAGGATCGGCGCGTAGCCGGTCACCTCCTCGCGCAGGCCGACACCGGTGGTCGAGACCAGGCTCAGCAACCCCTGGCCGCGCTCGATCAGCGTCTCCACGCCGGACCGCACATCGGTCGCCACGTCGGTGTGCGACAGCCGAGACTGGAGTTCGTACTTGCGGTTTTCGAAGTTTTTCCGGGCGCCCTCGGCGTCACCGTCGGAGGATGCAGCCACCAGCGCGTCGCCCAGCGCCGACATGTAATTGGTGATCGCCGGGATCATCTCGGCGCGGTCGGCGACCAACCGCAGCCGGTTGGACTCGGTGAGCGCATTGGAGATCCGCAGTCCGCCGAAGAGCCCGGCCAGCGCCAACGGCAGCAACGCGATCGCCAGCACCTTCCACCGCACCGGCCAGTTGCGCACCGACCATCGCGAGGGGCGTTTGACCGCCGCGGCCTCGGGCTTGTGGCCGCCCTCGGCTGGTTCGTCCAGGGCCTGGTCCACCCCGTCTGGGTGGTCAAAGAGCGTCACCGGTCAGCGGCCGGTTCGCCGACCGCTCGGCTGAAATTCACCGTCTGCGCCTCATTCATCGGACTCTCTCCGGACATCGCACCCGCACAGCAGGTTGCGGTGTGTTTCACGGCATAGCAATTGGACGAGTATGACAGTCGGCCGCAGGCATGACCAGAATTTTTACTGAACAGAACACTTTCCGAGACCTTCGCGTGTCTTCGCGAACTCCGGTCGAGCAAACAGACCGACGGGCTGGCCCGCGCCGGCTCTCGACGGCCACCGGCAAAGGGCGGCCGCGCGCTGGTGGTCGCGACACCAGACACCGGCTGACTTCACCTCAGCGGACCGGTCGAATGATCAGCGCACCTAGCCCGCCCGATACGCGTCAACCGGAGGTGGGTCGCTTCTTGGCTTGTCGTCATACGAGGATGCAGTTGTGTTCAAAGTGATGTTCTATTCGCCCCGTATCCCGCCCAACACCGGCAACGCGATCCGGATGGTGGCGGCCACGGGTGCGGAACTTCATCTGGTGGAACCTCTGGGTTTCGACCTCGCCGAACCGAAGCTGCGGCGGGCCGGTTTGGACTATCACGATCTGGCCTGGGTGCGGGTGCACCCGTCGCTGCCGGCGGCCTGGGAGGCGCTGGGCGTATTGAGCGGGGCCCGGGTCTTCGCGTTCACCGCGGGCGCGCACACCCCCTACACCGACGTGAGCTATCAGCCCGGTGACGTGCTGATGTTCGGCCCCGAGCCCACCGGCTTGGACGAGGTGACGCTGGCCGACCCACATATCACCGCGCGAGTGCGCATCCCAATGCTGGCCGGGCGGCGGTCACTGAACCTGTCGAACGCCGCCGCCGTCGCGGTCTATGAGGCGTGGCGCCAGCACGGGTTCGCCGACGGGGTATAGCTACCGGCTTGTTCACGAGCTGCGTTCCGCCGGCTGCGATCGCGCCGCTGCACAAGTGCCCAGAGAGAATTTGACGACGTGACAGCGGCGTGTCGCGTCGTCAAATTCCCACTCACGGGCGGCATCCCCAGCGCCCGGCTCCGCCGCGCTTGCGATCACCACGTGTCGAAGTGCGCCACCTGCTCGGCCGGCAGCCGCTTGGCCGGCTTGAAGTCGGTGCCCTTGGTGTAGGCGATCGGGAACAGCCCGCCCTGGCTGTACTCCTCATAGGGGATGCCGAGCACCTCGGCGGCCTGCTGCTCGCCGTCGCCCAACAGGTGCAGCGTCGTCCAGCAGGAACCCAGCCCGCGGTTGCGCAACGCCAGGCAGTAGCTCCACGCAGCCGGGAACAGTGACGCCCAGAACGATGCGCCGAACCCCAGCGACCCGGTCTCCGGCTTGCCTTCCAGGCAGGGGATCATCAGCACCGGTACGTCCTGCAGGTTCTCGGCCAGATATCTGGCCGAGCCGCTGATGAACTCCATCCGCTCGCTGCGCACGTCACCGTCGCCGTAGTCCGGCCTCATCCGGTTCAGATACGGCAGGGCGTTGGCGCGGTAGATGTCGGCGAGCGCCTGCTTCTTGACCGGGTCGGTGACGAACATCCACTGCCAGCCCTGAGCATTGGATCCGGTGGGGGCTTGCAGGGCGATCTCCAGGCACTCCATCAGCACCTCGCGGGGAACCGGCTTGTCGAGATCGAGGCGTTTGCGGACCGATCGCGTGGTGGTCAAGACTTCGTCGGCGGACAAGTTGAGGTTCATGGGTGGAGGTTACCGTCGCGGCTACCGGAAATCCCGGGAGCGCGAACTCACGGTCAACTCAAGGGAGCCCAGCCGATCGGCCAGCACGGTGACCGCCCCGCTGGCGTTCTGCACCCGCCCGCGGATCAGCAGTGCCGTCGCGGTCTGCGCCAGCCGTCGATGCCTCGTCCACACCCCCGGGGTACACAGCACGTTGACCATCCCGGTCTCGTCCTCGAGGTTGACGAACGTGACCCCGCGGGCGGTCGACGGCCGTTGCCGGTGCGTCACCGCCCCGGCGATGAGCACCCGGGTGCCGTCGGGCACGCTCAGCAGCTGGTCGGCGGGGATCACCCCGAGCGCATCGAGATCGGCGCGCAGGAACTGCGTCGGATAGCTGTCTGGGGACACCCCGGTGGCCCACACATTGGCGGCGGCCAGCTCGATCGCGCTCATCCCGGGCAGTGCTGGAGTGCGCCCATCATATCCGGCCACCCCCACCCCGGGCAGCCGGTCCGGCCGCTGCCCCGCCGCTGCCGCGGCCGTCCACAGCGCCTCGCGGCGCGACATGCCGAAGCAGTCGAACGCGCCGGCAGTCGCCAGCGCCTCGGCCTGCGCCGCTGAAAGCTGAACCCGGGCAGTCAGATCCAGCAGCGAAGCGAACGGGCCATGAGCTTCGCGGTCGGCCACCAGCCGCTCGGCAAGATCGACACCGACACCACGGACGACGCCCAGTCCGATCCGGACCTGCGTTCCGGCTTCGGCCAGCGTGGCGTGCGCCAGGCTGGCGTTGACGTCCGGACCGTGCACGAGGACTCCGTGCCGGCGGGCATCGGCCACCAGTGACTGCGGCGAGTAAAAACCCATCGGCTGCGCCCGCAGCAGCCCGGCGCAGAATGCCGCCGGGTGGTGCAGCTTGAACCAGGCAGAGTAGAACACCAGCGACGCGAAGCTCATCGCGTGACTCTCGGGAAAGCCGTAATTGGCGAAGGCTTCCAGCTTTTCGTAGATCCGGTCGGCCACCGCACCGGTGATGCCGTGACACTCGGCCATGCCGTCGTAGAACCGGGTGCGCAGCTGCCGCATCCGCTCGGTGGACCGTTTGGAACCCATGGCACGGCGCAGCTGGTCGGCTTCGGCCGGTGAGAACCCCGCACAGTCGACGGCGAGTTGCATCAGCTGTTCCTGAAACAGCGGCACCCCCAACGTCTTGCGCAGCGCAGGTTTCATCGACGGGTGCTCGTAGTCGACCCGGTCCGGGTCGTTGTGGTCATTGCGCCGCTGGATGTAGGGGTGCACCGAGCCGCCCTGGATCGGTCCCGGGCGGATCAGCGCAACCTCCACCACCAGGTCGTAGAACACCCGCGGCTTCAGCCGCGGCAGGGTGGCCATCTGGGCGCGCGACTCCACCTGAAACACCCCGACGGAATCCGCCCTCGTCAGCATCTCGTACACCGCGGGCTCGGACAGATCGATTCGGGCGAAGTCCACCTCGACACCCTTATGCTGCGCCACCAGATCTTTCATGTAGTGCAGCGCCGAGAGCATGCCCAGCCCGAGCAGGTCGAACTTCACCAGACCGATTGCCGCACAGTCGTCTTTGTCCCACTGCAGCACGCTGCGCCCCGCCATGCGTGCCCACTCCACCGGGCACACATCGGCGATCGGGCGGTCACAGATCACCATGCCGCCGGAGTGGATCCCCAGGTGCCGAGGCAGGTCGGCGATCTGGGTCGCCAAGTCGATCACCGCTTCGGGAATGCCTTCGGTGTCGGAGGATTCCGCCACCCCGTGCCACCGGCCGACCTGTTTGCTCCAAGCGTCCTGCTGCCCCGGTGAATAACCCAGCGCCCGGGCCATGTCGCGCACCGCGCTGCGGCCCCGGTAGGTGATGACGTTGGCGACCTGGGCGGTGTAGTCCCGCCCGTAGCGCTCGTAGACATACTGGATGACCTCTTCGCGCCGGTCCGACTCGATGTCGATGTCGATGTCGGGGGGCTCGTCGCGTTCCGACGACAGGAACCGCTCGAACAGCAGCCCATTGCCGACCGGATCCACCGCGGTGACACCGAGGGCATAGCAGACCGCGGAGTTGGCCGCCGATCCCCGGCCCTGGCACAGGATGTCACTGCGCCGGCAGAACCGGGTGATGTCGTGCACCACCAGGAAATAGCCCGGAAACCCCAACGTGGCAATGACATTCAGTTCATGCTCGATCTGCGCGTAGGCTTTGCGGGCCAACGGCCCTCGGTCCGGCGGCCCGTAACGTTCCGCGGCGCCGGCCAGGGTCAACCGGCGCAGCCAGCTGTCCTCGGTATGCCCGGCCGGCACCTGGAAGGGCGGCAGCTGCGGGGCGATGAGCCGCAGTGCGAAGGCGCACTGCTCACCGAGTTCGGCCGCGGCCGGGACCGTCTCGGGATACTGCGCGAACAACCGGGCCATCTCCGCACCGGACCGCAGATGCGAGCCGCCCAGCGGAGCCAGCCGGCCGGCGGCGGCATCCAAAGACTGCCGGGCCCGGATCGCCCCCATCGCCATTGCCAGCCGGCCCTGCTCCGGCCGGGCGAAATGCGCGCCGGTGGTGGCCACCAGCCCCACCCCGAACCGGGGCGCCAGGGCGGCCAGCGCCGCGTTGCGCTCGTCATCGCACGGATCGGAGTGCCGGGTCAGCTCCACGCTGACCCGCGCCGCCCCGAACCGGTCCACCAGGTCGGCCAGCGCGGCGGCGGCCGCATCCGGGCCGCCGGTGGTCAGCGCCTGGCGGACGTGGCCCTTACGACAGCCGGTCAGGATGTGCCAGTGCCCGCCCGCGGCCTCGGTCAGCGCATCCAGATCGAAACGCGGCCTGCCCTTTTCGCCGGCCAAGTGCGCGGCGGCGATCTGCCGCGACAACCGCCGGTAGCCCTCCGGGCCGCGGGCCAGCACCAGCAGGTGCGGGCCGGGCGGGTCCGGGTCATCGGTACGGGCCTTGGAAAGGAGGGGCCCCAGCGATAACTCGGCGCCGAACACGGTGCCTATCTCCAGGCCCGCGGCGGCCAGCTCGGCGGCCGCCTCGGCGAACCGCACCACCCCGTACAAACCGTTGTGATCGGTCAGCGCGATCGCCCGCAGGCCCAGCCGGGCAGCCTCGGCGACCAGCTCCTGCGGGTTGCTGGCACCGTCCAGAAAGCTGTACGCCGAGTGCGCGTGCAACTCGGCGTAGGGCGGAAAAGACACTGTTCGCCCAGCCGGCCGGAGCGGCTCGAACTGCGAGGCCAACGGGCCGCGATCCGCCGACACACCGGCCGCAATCCCGGTGTGACGAGGCTTACCATCTAGAACTCGTTCCATTTCCGCCCAGCTCGGCGGCCCACTACCCCAGCCCACGCCTTTCAAGATATCGAACATACGTGCGAAAAAGTCTGGGCTGGGTGTGAAAAAGAACTTTGATGCACTAATCTGTGTCAGTTCCGGCACGATGCGAAAGGGCCACTGCTTTCATGTTCGGCGTTGTCAGACGCGCGTGGTTACCCCTGCTCATCGTCGTAGTCGTCGCGGTGGGGGGGTTCACTGTGCAGCGAGTCCGCGGCTACTTCGGAGCCGACGACAGCGGCAATGGAACCGTCCCCTTCGAGGACACCAAGCCGTTTCACCCCAAGGTCGTGGTCTATGACATCTTCAGCCCGGACGGCACCTACGCCGACATCAACTACCTGGACCTCGACGCCACGCCGCAGCGGATCGACGGCGCCAGCCTGCCCTGGTCGCTGACCCTGTCGACCACCAACCCGGCGGTGAGCCCCAACATCGTCGCCCAGGGTGACGGCGCCACCATCGGCTGCCGGGTCACCATCGACGGCGAGGTCAAAGACGAACGAATCTCCAGCAGCCCGGTGAGCGCCCAGACCTTCTGCATTGTGAAATCCGCATGAGTAACCACACCAGCGACCCCAACCCCGAAGCCACGACCGACACGCTGCCGGCCGCGCAGCAGCCGCCCAAGCGTGGCGGTATCCCGGCGTGGATCCGCCGCCTGGCGGTGCCGATCATCCTGGCCTGGCTGGCGATCACCGTGCTGGTGAACGTCATCGTGCCGCAGCTCGACGAAGTCGGGAAGATGCGCTCGGTGTCGATGGCCCCCAAGGACGCTCCGTCGATGATCGCGATGATGCGCATCGGCAAGGTGTTCGACGAGTTCAAGTCGGACAGCTCGGCGATGGTGGTCCTCGAAGGCGACCAGCCGCTGGGCGACGACGCGCACAAGTATTACGACGAGTTGGTCACCAAGATGGAGGCCGACCACACCCACGTCGAGCACATCCAGGACTTCTGGAGCGACCCGCTGACCGCGGCGGGCTCGCAGAGCCCGGACGGCAAGGCCGCCTATGTTCAGGTGTATCTGGCCGGCAATATGGGCGAGACCCTGGCCAATGAGTCGGTCGAGGCCGTCCAGCAGATCATCGCCGACACCCCGGCACCCGAAGGGGTGCACGCCTACGTCACCGGCGGGGCCGCCCTCAACGCCGATCAGCACATCGCCGGCGACAAAAGCCTGAAGATCATCACCGCGCTGACGTTCGTGGTGATCATCACGATGCTGCTGTCCATCTACCGGTCGATCGGCACGGTGCTGTTGGTGCTGGGCATGGTGGTCTTTGAGCTGAGCGCTGCCCGCGGCGTCGTGGCCGTGCTCGCCTACCACAACATCATCGGTCTATCGACGTTCGCGGTGAACCTGCTGGTGACACTGGCCATCGCCGCCTCGACGGACTATGCGATCTTCCTGCTGGGCCGCTACCAGGAGGCGCGAGCTCTCGGCGAGGACAAGGAATCGGCTTTCCACACCATGTATCACGGCACCGCGCACGTGATCCTGGGCTCGGGGCTGACCATCGCCGGCGCGACCTTCTGCCTGCACTTCACCCGGCTGCCCTACTTCCGGTCGCTGGGCGTCCCGCTGGCGATCGGCATGCTGGTCGTGGTCCTCGCGGCGCTCACCTTCGGCTCCGCGGTGGTGGCGGTGGCCAGTCGCTTCGGCATGCTGGAACCCAAGCGGGCGATGCGGATCCGCACTTGGCGGCGGATCGGCGCGTTGATCGTGCGCTGGCCGGGGCCGGTGCTGGTGGCCACCACGGCGGTCTGCCTGGTCGGGCTGCTCACCCTGCCGGGGTACCGGACCAACTACAACGACCGGCAGTACCTGCCCAACTATGTGCCGGCCAACATCGGCTACGCCGCCGCGGACCGGCACTTCTCCCAGGCCCGGATGAGTCCGGAACTGCTGATGATCGAGACCGACCACGACCTGCGCAACCCGGCCGACTTCCTGGTGATCAACCGGATCGCCAAGCGCGTGTTCGAGGTGTCGGGCATCGGGCGGGTGCAGACCATCACCCGGCCGCTGGGCACTCCGATCGAGCACACCACGATCCCGTTCGCGATCAGCATGCAGGGCACCACCCAGCAGCTGAACATGAAGTACCAGCTCGACAGCATGAAGAACATGCTCAAGATGGGCGACGACATGGCGGTCTCGATCGAGAGCATGAAGCAGATGCTCGAAGTCACCCGCGAGATGTCGGTGACCACCCACAGCATGGACGTGAAGATGCACGGCATGCTCGACGACATCCAGAAGATGCGCGACTCGATCGCCGACTTCGACGATATGTGGCGCCCGATGCGCAGCTACTTCTACTGGGAGCCGCACTGCTTCGACATCCCGATCTGCTGGTCGATCCGGTCGATCTTCGACGTGATGGACGGCCTCGACCAGATGACCGAGGATTTCGAAAAGGTCCTGCCTGACATCGACAACCTCGACCGGCTGATCCCGCGGATGCTCGAGATCATGCCGCCGATGATCGAGACCATGTCGAACATGCGGGTCACCCAGCTGAAGATGCAGTCCACCATGGAGGGCCTGCAGCTTCAGATGGAGAAGATGATGGAAGGCCAGAACGCCATGGGCAAGGCGTTCGACGAGTCCAAGAACGACGACTCGTTCTACCTGCCGCCCGAGGCGTTCGACAACCCCGACTTCAAGCGCGGCATGAAGATGTTCCTGTCCCCCGACGGGCACGCGGTGCGGTTCATCATCAGCCACGAGGGCGACCCGATGTCGCCGGAGGGTGTCAGCCACATCGCGCCGATCAAGCACGCCGTGCACGAGGCGCTCAAGGGCACCCCGCTGGAGGGCTCCAAGGTCTATCTCGGCGGCACCGCGGCCATGTTCAAAGACATGAAGGACGGGTCGGCCTACGACCTGATCATCGCCGGTATCGCCTCGCTGTGCCTGATCTTCATCATCATGCTGCTGATCACCCGGGCCGTGGTGGCCTCGGCGGTGATCGTCGGCACGGTGCTGCTCTCACTGGGCACGTCGTTCGGGATCTCGGTGCTGATCTGGCAGCACATCATCGGCCTGGACCTGCACTGGATGGTGCTGGCGATGTCGGTGATCATCCTGTTGGCGGTCGGCTCGGACTACAACCTGCTGCTGGTCTCCCGGATGAAGGAAGAACTCCCCGGCGGAATCAACACCGGCATCATCCGCGCCATGGGCGGCAGTGGCTCCGTGGTCACCTCGGCGGGCCTGGTGTTCGCGTTCACCATGATGTCGATGCTGGTCTCCGACCTACGGGTGATCGGTCAGGTCGGTTCCACCATCGGCCTGGGTCTGCTCATCGACACCCTGGTGATCCGCTCGTTCATGACGCCGTCGATCGCCGCGCTGCTGGGCCGCTGGTTCTGGTGGCCGCAGCGGGTGCCGTTGCGGCCGACTCCGGTGGCGCAGCAGCTCGCGCCGCGGCCGACGACCGACCCGGTGTCGGTCAGCTGACGCCGGCCGTTATGGCGCCGGGCGGACGACGACGACCGGCGCATGCGCCGACTGCACCACCGCCTGGCTGACCGAACCCAGCAGCATGCCGGCGAAGCCGCCGCGGCCGTGGCTGCCCACCACCACCAGCTGAGCCTCCTGGGACTGGTCGACGAGTTGGTCGGCGGGCCGGTCATCGACCACCACCCGGCGCACCGTGACGTCGGGGTAACGCTCCCGCCAACCCGCCAACCGCTCGGCCAGGGCCAACTCGCCTTCGGACGCCATCGCCGCCGTGTCGATGCCGGGGAAGTCCAGCAGGCCGGTGTCGTGCCAGGCATACACGGCGATCAGTTCCACCCCGCGCAGCGAGGCCTCTTCGAATGCCAGCGCCGTTGCGGCCTCCGACACCGGGGACCCGTCGATGCCGACCACCACCGGTGCGGTGTCGGGGCGCCGATGGTCCTCGTGGATGACCACGACCGGGCAGTGCGCGTGCCGCACCAGCGACGAGCTGACCGAGCCGAGCAACAGGCGGCGCATCCGCCCGTGCCCGCGGGACCCGACCACCAGGCGGCCGGCCTCGCGGCTCATGTCCACCAGTATCGGGACCGTGGAGCCTACGACGGTCTCGGCGGCGACCTGCGTCGCCCCGGCTGCCTCGGCGATCCCAACGGCCTCGCGCAGGTGGCGTTCGCCCTGGTCACGCTGCCACTCGGTGTAGCCGGGCGGCATCGGTGTCTCGGGGAAGGTCATCACCACCGGGGAAGCGAGCACGTGGACCAGGTTCAGCGGCAGGTTGTGCAGCGCGGCGTCCCGCGCCGCCCAATCGACTGCCGCCACCGACGACGGCGATCCGTCGACACCGACCAGGATTCCGGGAGTGGACGACATCGGGGCTCCCTACCTTTCTCTTTGCGCTCGACGACCTCTCTGGACCCCTACCACGCTAATCCGAACGAGGCTGTGGCACCGTGGTGGACATGGTTGGCATGTCGGTCACGATCGACCCGCGCCGGCATGACGCGGTGCTGTTGCGCCTCGACGGTAATGCCGACACTGAAGCACTGGCCAAGGCCCTGACCGAGCGGCTGCAACAAGCCGGCGTGCGGGTGGCTGCGGCGGCCTCCAACAGCTCCGACGGTTCCGGCGACGAACTGGTTTCCGCCGCCGCCGGGTTGGCGGTGCGGCCGGGCCGCTGCGTAGTGCTCACCGACTCCGAATCGGGTGTAACCGCCGCTCGCAGTGCCGGATTCGCCCTGGTGATCGGCGTGGCGTGCGACGGCGGTGACGTGGCGGTGGACGATCCGAGCGCGGTGCAGGTGCGTACCGGAGATCGGCCGATGTCGGCCCTGCCGGATGCGATGACCGCTGCGAAGTTGCGCGATCTCGATCACCCGGCGGTGTTCTTCGATTTCGACGGGACCCTCTCGGACATCGTCGACGATCCCGACGCGGCCCGGCCGGTGGCCGGCGCGGTGGATGCGTTGGCCGCGTTGGCCGCCCAATGCCCGGTCGCGGTGCTGTCCGGCCGGGACCTGGCCGACGTGCGGGCCCGGGTGGGGCTGGACGGGATCTGGTATGCGGGCAGCCACGGCTTCGAGCTGATCGGGCCGGACGGCGCCCACCACCAGAACGACGCCGCGGTCGATGCGGTGCTGGTGCTGGCCGCCGCGGCCGGTTCACTGACCGAGCAGCTTGGTGCGATCCCGGGAATCATGGTGGAACACAAGCGCTTCGCCGTCGCCGTGCACTACCGCAACGTCGCCCGGGATCGGGTCGGCGAGGTGCTGGCGGCGGTGCGTGATACCGGTCGGCGCCGCGGGCTGCGGGTCACGACCGGGCGCGAGGTGATCGAGCTGCGCCCCGAAATCGACTGGGACAAGGGCCGCACGCTGCGCTGGCTGCTGGATCGGATGACGGGGGTGAGGACCCCGCTGTTCCTCGGCGACGACATCACCGACGAGGACGCGTTCGACGCGGTCGCTGAACTGGGCGGCATCGGAATCATCGTGCGGCACAACGACGACGGCGACCGCGCTACCGCCGCCCGTTACGCCCTGGACAGCCCGGCGCAGGCGGCCGAGTTCACCGCGCGGTTGGCCGAGCGCCTGGCCGCCGGCTGACCCTCACCCTCATTCTCATTCTCACCCTCACCCTCACCCTCACCCTCACCCTCACCAGCCGAGCGTGCGCGTCTGCACGCGACACGCCGCGGTTTGACGTACAACTGCGCACCTTCGCGAACGGTGCCTACCTGGCCAGAACAGCCAAGCCGGGGGCACCCGGCGCGCAAGCCTTTAGTCCCGGTACTCCGCCGCACCGTCGTCGAGCACCACTCGCGGGTTGGCGCCGTCGGGACCGGCGGCCTCGGTGCGGAACACCGCCTTGCCCGGCTCGGTCCGCCAGATCCAGGTGGTCAGCGTCTCCCCCGGGAACACCGGGTCGGTGAACCGTGCCGAGATGGCGCTGACCCGGCTGGCGTCGCCGCCGCCGAGTTCGGCGACCAGCGCACGACCGGCGAAACCGTAGGTGCACAGCCCGTGCAGGATCGGCTTGGGGAAGCCGGCCAGTGTGGTGGCGAACCACGGGTCGCTGTGCAGCGGGTTGCGGTCACCGGAGAGCCGATACAGCAGCGCCTGGTCCTCCCGGGTCACATACGAGATGCGTGAATCCGGTTGCGCGTCCGGGATCTGCGGCGCGACCGCCCGTTGCCCGGGTTCCCCGCCGAAGCCGCCGGCCTTGCGGATGACCAGGGTGGTCAGCGTCTCGACGACGGGCTCGGAGGTCTTCGAATCGGTGCCGCGCGCCCGCAGCATCACGACAGCGTTCTTACCCTCGCCCTTGTCCTGGATGTCGGCCACCTCGGCCACCACCTGCAGGCTTCCGGCGGGCGGCAGCGGCGCGAAGAGGCGCACCTCTTGGGAGCCGTGCAGCAGCAGCGCCGGATTGAACGTGCCGATCTTGCCGACGGCCGCGAAGCCCATGCAGCAGATGACGGCGTAGGTGGGCAGCACCTGCTGGGGAATGTCGTGGCTGTTCTCGGTGGTGAACGCCAGGTCCGCTGTTCCGGCGCCGACTCCGAGCGCATAGAGCATGGTCTCGCGATCGGTCCATTCGAACCGCACGGGGTCGGTGGTAACGCCGATGGCTGTCGGGTCCAGTGCCACGAATTCTCCTCATTCACCTCGGACGGATTGGCCCCACCATTTCAGCAGAACCGGCCCCGCCGGCGCCATCAACACGGCAGGCTGTCGCCATGGGGAAGCGCACTTGGGGAACCGTATTCGCAATGTTGGCGGCGGCGCTGGCCGCAGTCCTGGTGCTCGGCGGCTGTTCGGGGACGCCGCACCCGCGCAACATCACCCTGACACTGATCCGGCACGCCGAATCGGAAAGCAACGCCGCCGGGATCATCGACACCTCGGTGCCCGGCCCTGGGCTGACCGACAAGGGCCGCGTTCAAGCCCAGGAGATCGCAAATCAGCTCTCGCGCAACCACTACGACGGCGTCTACGCCTCCTCGATGCTGCGCGCCCAGCAGACCGCCGCCCCGCTGGCGCGCGAACTCGGCCGTCAGGTGCAGGTGCTGCCCGGCCTGCGGGAGATCAGCGCCGGCTGGTTCGGCGACAAGCCCGGGTCCATGGTGGACGCGGCGTATCTGCTGGCTCCGCTGGCCTGGATTCACGGTGAGCGGACCACGGCCATCCCCGGCTCGATCGACGGCAACCAGTTCAACGACGAGTTCGGCGCCGCGGTCCAGCAGATCTACGACGCCGGCGACGCCAACCCGGTGGCGTTCGCGCACGGGGCGTCGATCATGACCTGGACGCTGATGAACGTCAAGAATCCCCGTGACGAGCTGTTGACCGACCATCCGCTGCCCAACCTCGGCAAGGTGGTGATCACCGGCAACCCGGCCACCGGCTGGAAACTGGTGGACTGGGACGGGATTCGCGCGTTCTGACGCCAGGCGCCGATGAGCACGTCTGACGGCTCCGATGCTCCGGCCGGCTTGACCGACACGGGACGAGTGGAGGCGTTCAGCGACGGTGTCTTCGCGATCGCGGTGACCCTGCTGGTGCTCGACCTCAAAGCACCCGAGCACGCCCCCGGACAGCTGCTGGATGCGCTGATCCGGCAGTGGCCGGCTTATCTCGGCTACGTCGCGTCGTTCGGCTACGTCGCGGTGATCTGGCTCAACCACCACCAGGCGTTCACCGCGATCAAACAGGTCGACAAGGGTGTACACCTGGCCAACATCGCGCTGCTGTTCACCACGGCGCTCATCCCGTTTCCGACCGCGGTGCTCTCCCGCGCGTTCATCGACGGCGCCGACACCCCCGACGCGCGTACCGCGGTGGCCCTGTACGCCGGCATTCTGGCGGCCATGTGCGCGAGTTGGCTGCTGCTGTTCGACCAGGTCAGCCGATGCCCCGAGCAGCTGGTCGCCGACCAGGCGGATCCGCGCGTGTTCGCCGCCCAACGGTTTCGGTCGCTGACCGGGATCGTCGCCTATCTGGTGGCGGGCGTGATCGGCGTGGTGTGGTCGCCGATGGTCGCGCTGGCGGTTTTCGTCGTGATGCCGGCCTTCTACGCGATCAACATCCCGGGCATCGGACGGCGAGACTCAACTCACCATTGACGTAGCCGACCCGAGCGACCACCATGACCGCATGCGTTATGTCGTTACCGGCGGTACCGGGTTTATTGGGCGGCGGGCGGTGTCGCGTCTGCTGGAGACCAGGCCGGATGCGCAGGTGTGGGTGCTGGTGCGCCGCGCCTCGCTGGGCCGCTTCGAAGCCCTCGCCTCTCCGCACGGCCAGGCGTGGGGCGAACGGGTCAAACCGCTGGTCGGCGACCTGACAGCGGAGAATCTCGGGCTGAACGACACGGTGCTCGCCGAACTCGGCGACATCGACCATGTGCTGCACTGCGCGGCCATCTACGACATCACCGCCGGCGCGGCCGAGCAGCAGGCGGCCAACGTCGAGGGCACTCGCGCGGTGATCGGACTGGCAAAGCGACTCGACGCCACCTTGTCGCACGTGTCGTCGATCGCGGTGGCCGGCAACTACGCCGGCGAGTTCACCGAAGACGACTTCGACATCGGCCAGGAGCTGCCGACCCCCTATCACCAGACCAAGTTCGAGGCCGAAGCGCTGGTGCGCTCGACACCGGGACTGCGCTACCGGGTGTACCGCCCGGCGGTGGTGGTGGGCGATTCCCGCACCGGCGAGATGGACAAGGTCGACGGGCCGTACTACTTCTTTCCGCTGCTGGCCAAGCTGGCGGCCCTGCCCCGGCTCACCCCGATGGCGCTGCCCCACACCGGACGCACCAACGTCGTTCCGGTCGACTACGTCGCCGATGCGCTGATCGAGCTGATGCACGCCGAGGGGTACGACGGGCGCACCTTCCACCTCACCGCACCGCGATCCATCGGGCTGCCCGACATCTACCGGGCCGTCGCTCGCGAAGCCGGGCTTCCGCCGCTGCGCGCCACGCTGCCCGGTTCCGTGGCGGCGCCGGTGCTCAATGTCCGCGGACGAGCCCGGGTGTGGCGCAACATGATGGCCACCCAGCTGGGTCTACCCGCCGAGGTGCTCGACCTGGTGAACCTGCGGCCGACGTTCGTCGCCGACGCCACCCGCGCGGCGCTGCAGGGCACGGGCGTTCGGCTACCCGAGTTCGCCGACTACGCGCCGAGACTGTGGCGGTACTGGGCGGCGCACCTGGATCCCGACCGGGCCCGCCGCGACGATCCGGCCGGGCCGCTGGTCGGGCGGCACGTCATCATCACCGGGGCCTCCAGCGGCATCGGCCGGGCCTCGGCGGTCGCCGTGGCCGAGCGCGGCGGCACGGTCTTCGCGCTGGCCCGCAGTGGCTCGGCGCTCGACGAGCTGGTGGCCGAGATCCGAGCCGCCGGTGGGCAGGCGTATGCGTTCACTTGTGACGTCACCGACTCGGCGTCGGTGGAGCACACCGTCAAGGACATCCTGGGCCGGTTCGAGCACGTCGACTACCTGGTGAACAACGCCGGCCGGTCGATCCGCCGCTCGGTGACCAACTCCACCGACCGGCTACACGACTACGAACGCACGATGGCGGTCAACTACTTCGGTGCGGTGCGGATGGTGCTGGCCTTGCTACCGCACTGGCGGGAACGGCGATTCGGCCACGTCGTCAACGTCTCCAGCGAAGGGGTGCTGGCCAACAGCCCCCGCTACAGCGCGTACGTGCCCACCAAGGCGGCGCTGGACGCGTTCGCCGACGTGGTGTCGACCGAGACGCTGTCGGACCACATCACGTTCACCACCATCCATATGCCGCTGGTGGCCACTCCGATGATCGCGCCGTCGCGAAAGCATCTGCCGGTCGGGGCGATCAGCGCCGAGCACGCGGCGGCCATGGTGGTGCGTGGCCTGGTAGAGAAGCCGGACCGGATCGACACCCCGCTGGGCACCCTGGCCGAGACCGGCAACTACATCACCCCCGGGCTGGCGCGCCGGGTTCTGCACCAGGTCTACCTGGGCTACCCCGACTCGCCCGCGGCGCGCGGTGTGGCGCCCAGTGACACCGTTGCAGCCGTTGCGCCCGTTGCGGCGCGACCGGCTCGGCGCCGCCCGAAGCGGCCGGTACGGGCGATCACCCGGGTGCGGGTGCCCCGCCCGGTCAAGCGGGCGGTGCGGTTGGTTCCGGGCGTGTACTGGTGAACCTGCGCCCGTGACGCCGCCCGTCTTCGCCGACTTCGACACCGGCGTCGACGACGCGGTCGCGCTGGTGTACCTGCTGTCCAGCCCGGAGGCCGAACTTGTCGGGATCGCGGCAACCGGCGGAAACGTTGCGGTGCAGCAGGTCTGCCGCAACAACCTGGCCCTGTTGGAGCTGTGCGGGGCATCCGGAGTCCCGGTGTCCCAGGGCGCCGACGCGCCGCTGAACGGCCCGGTCCACACCGCGGAGACTCTGCACGGGCCCCAGGGACTGGGATATGCCGAATTGCCGCCCGGCACCGGGCAGCTCACCGGATACGACGCCGCCGCGGCCTGGGTCGCCGCCGCGCGGGAACATCCGGGGCAGCTGATCGGGTTGGCCACCGGCCCGCTGACCAACCTGGCATTGACGCTGCGAGCCGAACCCGCACTGCCCACGCTGGTGCGTCGGCTGGTGATCATGGGCGGCGCCTTCGAAGGCGAGCGGTCCGGCTGGGCCGAGTTCAACATCGGATTCGACCCGGAGGCAGCCGCTGAGGTGTTCACGGCGTGGGGAGCGGTTGCGCCGCAACGGCTCCCGATCGTGTGCGGTCTGGATCTGACCCGACATATCGCGATCACGCCGGCGATCCTGGCGCGGCTGGCCGCGCCGGCTGACAACCCGGTGGTTCAGCGAGGCTCGACGAAGGAGAGGCGAAGCTGGAACCGCCGCATGAACCCGGTGGTCCGGATGCTGAACGACGCGCTGCGGTTCTATTTCGAGGCACACGAGGCGCGGGGCCACGGCTACCTGGCGTATCTGCACGACCCGCTGGCCGCGGCGGTCGCACTGGAACCCGAACTGGTGACGACCCGCCCGGCTGCACTCAGGGTCGAGCTCGCGCCCGGGGCGGCGCGCGGGCGGACGATCCCCGACTGGGACGCGCGCCATCCCAACGCGCTGATCGGCGTCGGAGTCGACCCGGCGGTGTTCTTCGACCGGTTCGTGCAGCGGGTCGGCGCATTCGCCGGCCGGCTGGGCTGATAGCCCGGTTCACTCGTACACCCCCTCCAGATACCACCGCCGCAGCCGATAGCACAGCAACAGCGCCTGGCCGGGCGCTGCGCTCCCCGGCGAGTCCTCCAGCAGCGCCTGAACCCGGGCGGTGCGCCCCGATCCCGGCCCCTCCCGCTGCGGGTCCCACCAGCGTTCGTCGACCGACCAGGGCCCGGCCCACCAGCGCAGCCGGTCGTCGCGGCCCCGGGCGACCAGCCACGCCGGGTCGGCGGAGAAGAGTCCACGGCCGGTCACCCGGATCGGATTGCGTTCGGCGTCAAGCAGTTCCACCGGGTCGTCGAGTAGTACCGCCGGCGAGGGTTCGGGGAGCCGGCCGGGCCACGGCTGGCGCGGGTCAGCCATCGGCACCGGCTCATCCCCCAGCGGGGTCAGGGTGATGCGCTCCGCGGGGCCGCGGCCGCCGGAGAGCACCGGCACCCGCACCGCTTCGGGGCCGAGCAGGCCCTGCACCCGTACCAGGGCGCGGCGGGCACGCAACCGGTCTTCCTCGCCCAGACCGCCCCACAGCGGTAGCTGCAGCGCCTCGGTCGCCGAGAGCACCTCCACCGGCTCCAGCCGCAACAGCGTCACCGGGCCGGTGGGCCGGTCTCCGGCTACGCGGCTGTTCAGCCAGCCGTCGAGCTGCCAGCGCACCCGATCCGCGGTGGCGTCCTCGGTCAACGGCTCGGCGCACCGCCACACCCGGGTCAGCTCTTCCCCGGTTTCGGTGACGGCGTGAATGGCCAGCCGGGTGCACCCGACCCCGGCGGCCATCAGCGTGCGGTGCAGCACACCGGCCAGCGAGCGGCCGGCGAACGCCGCGGCGTCGACCCGGTCGATCGGCGGATCGCAGTGCAGCTCGGCATCGAGATCCGGCGTGGGCTCCCGCCCGGACGGCCCACGTTCCGGCTCGGCGCGGGCGAACCGGTGCGCGGTGAGCGCGTCGGGACCGAACCGCGAGGTGACATCCGGGCGTGGTAGCGCAGCGAATTGCCCGATGGTCCGAATACCCAAGCGCCACAACAGGTCGATCAGGCCGTCACGTCCGGGTCCGGACAGGCTGGGCTCGGCGGCCAGCTGCCGGATCGACAGCCCGGACAGGAATCGGGCGTCTCCCCCGGGTGGCACCACGGCGCCGGCACGTGCGGCGAGCACCGCGGTGGAGAGCCCGCCGGCGATCCCGACCTGGCATTCGACATCGGCCGCGGCCACTGCGTCGACGAGACGTTCGGCGGCTTGCTCCTCGGAGCCGAAGGCCCGCACCGCACCGCGCACCGACACCACCAGCAGTCCGGGCCGCAACACCTCGGCGGCCGGTATCAGGTCGTCGACCGCAGCCAGGACCGGCTCGAACAGCCGGGCGTCGCGATCGGTGTCGGCGGCCACCACATGCAGTGCCGGGCAGCGGGCCGCCGCTTCTCGGCGCCGCAGCCCGCGCCGCACCCCCGCCGCACGGGCGCCCGCAGAACAGGCGATCACCCGGTTGGCCAGGGTGACCGCAACCGGCGCGGTGGCCGGCAATCCCGCCGCGGCCGCCGCGGCGACCGCGGGCCAGTCCATGCACCAGAGCGCCAGTACTCGAGGGTCGGCCATGAGAAGGCTCGCTACCCGGCTCTGGTTCGCCCGGCCGCGCGTCCGGCGGCCCGCACCTCGAGCCGCACCGCGCCGATCCGCCCAAAGCCGGAGATGGCGCCGCAGCCCGTCATCTTGTCGCCTATGGTCTCGTAGCCGCTCACCCGGGCGTCCAGCTGCAGCGCCGTGCCCTGCCAGGTGCCGCCGGAGACCAGCAGGGCGCAGCCACGGTGGCGGGCGCGGGCCAGCACCACCCGGGTGCGCGCCGGCGGCACCGATCGGCCGCCCAGGCCGAGCACCACCAGGTCCATGCCGTCCATCAGCACCGTGGCCACCTCCACCGGGTCGTTGCCGGGGTCGGGGATCACCGCGAGCCGGCTCAGGTCGGCGCCCATCTCGGAGGCGGCCAGCAGCCCGAGGTCCGGTTGACCGACGATGGCCGTGTTGCCGCCGGCCGCCGTCACCGTGGCCACCATGTTCAGCATCAGTGAGCGGGCCCCCGAGAGCACCGCCACCGTGCCGCGCGGCAGTCCGGCGGGCAACACCCCGGCCAGCAGCGACGGGACCGGCAGCGCTGCCTCGAAAACCGGGGCCGCCGCGGCCGACGGTGCGGACCCCCGCCGGCCCGCACCCACCTTGCCCGACACTGCCGCCATCTGCCGACGCAGCTGTTCCAGCTGGTCGGCGCGATTTCCTCCGGAGTTATGACGTTGCCCCAAGTCCACCGCCGCCGTCATGATCGCCTCCGGAAAAACTCGCATATGTTCGAAACTATGTTCGATTGACCCCGAGTGAACACTCCCCCACCGACAACCGTCAAGCCGGATCTCCCGGCGGCGCAACAACGGCCTCGCGCGCCCCATCAGCACCGCGCCAAAGGCCGCCAGACCGAAGGGTTGGTACACAGTTCAAAATATGTAACACTGTTCCGCATGACCCAGTCCGTGGAGACCGACGCGGCTACCGATGTGCTCCCGTTGGGACCGCAGTCCCTGGTATGGCGCTACTTCGGCGACAACCGGATGTTCTTGATCGGGCCGCGGCCCGCCGTGCTGCAGAACATGCTCGCCGAGCTCGGCCAGGGCGTGCTGGACCACTCGGTGTTCTTCACCGACACCGCCGCCCGCGTCAAACGTTCGCTGCCGCCGATCTTCATGACCGTCTACGGCGCCGAGTCCGACAACCCCGGCCAACAGGTGCGCGACTTCCACGTCAACATCAAGGGCACGATGCCGGACGGAAACCGGTACCACGCCCTGGATCCCGAGACCTACTTCTGGGCGCACGCCACCTTCGTCGAGCAGGTGCTGTACTTCGCCGACACCTTCGTCAAGCGGCTGACCCCCGCCGAGAAGGAGCGGATCTACCTCGAATCGAAGACCTGGTATCGCCGCTACGGTGTCAGCGACCGGGCGATGCCGGCCGACTACGCCGAGTTCGAGCGCTACTGGAATCGGATGCTGGACAAGGTTCTCGTCGACCACCCGACCGCCAAGTACGGCGTCGGCTATGTCACCAAGGGCTTCCCCTGCCCCAAGGGGGTGCCGCCGACGCTGTGGCGGGCGATCGCGACAGTCTTCAATCCGCTCGCGGCGTTTCTCACCACCGGCGGCATGCCGCCGAGCACCCGCGCCCAACTGGGTCTGCCATGGAGTGATCGACAGGAACGGCGCTATCAGCGGTTCGCCGCGGTCTGCCGGTCACGGCCGGTCAACTGGGCGTGGGATCATTTGCCGATGCGACTGCGCTACAACAAATTCGCCTATGCCGGCTACACCCGGGTCTGACCCGGCGACCACCGCCATCCTCGATGCCGCGGTCGTCGAGTTCGAGCAGCACGGCTTCCGGCGGGTCGCGCTCGACGACGTCGCTCGCCGCGCCGGAGTCAGCCGCACCACCATCTACCGCCGGTTCGCCGGCCGCGACGAGCTGGTCGCCGCGGTCATCGACCGGGAGAACGCCGCGCTCTACGCCGATATCGCCGCCGAGCTGAAAAACTCTGGCGCCCAGTCGAACTACTATGTCGAGGCATTCACCTCCGCGATCATGCAGTTCCGCCGGCATCGAGTGCTCAACCGGATGATCACCGATGAGCCGGCGCTGGCGCTGGAGCTCTCCCGACAGCACTACGGTGCGATCGTGGACCGGATGTCCGAAGCCCTGCAGGTGATCTTCCCGGCCGGGTTCGCCGAGCGCATCGGCCCGCAGGTGGTCACCGAATTGGCCGACACCATCCTGCGATACGCGGCGATGGCACTGTTATTGCCGTCGCGCGACCCGCTGGATTCCGTCGAAGACATCCGCACGTTCGCGACCGTGCATTTCCTGCCCAGTCTTCCCGCGGCGCTGCGCAGCATGCCGGTGTAGGGACAGCACGCCCGTCAGAGCGCCGCGGCGGCAACCCCCATCGAGGCGGCCACCTCAGGCATGTACCGCTCCGCGAGCACAGTGGCGATAGCCTCGATCTCAGCGGACAGCGGATACATGTGGCGATATTGCAGCACCTGTTTGCCGATCAGCCCGAGCCGCTCGGTGAACGTCGGCGTACGGCCCGGATCCAGCAACGGGCTGTTGAACGGGGCGCAGTCGGAGCGCTGAAACTCGAAAGCGGCGCTGATCCGCGGCGCGGCTCCCAGGCGGCTGCCGCGCCCACCCCAATGCAGCACTGCCTGGTTCCAGGCGAACATGGTGCCGGCCGTGGCGGGCAGCGCCCGAATGTCCTGCAGATTGTGGACGATCGCGTTGTCCGGCCCGTCCCATCGCCGCTGAACAAAACGATCATCGAGATGGGCGGGCAGCATGTACATGCATCCGTTGAGCGTGGTGGCATCGGTGAACGGGAGCCACACGGTCAGTGTCCGGGGCGAGTTGTCGCCGTCGAGGGTGTTGATCAACTTGTCCCGATGTGGTCCCCAGCCGATGGAGTTGTCGCTGGGGTTGACGTGCCAGACCCAGAAGTCGGGCAACGCCCGATAGCCCTCACCCATCACGCTGGCGAGGAACTCCGAAAGTCCCTGGAAAGCCAGCCACAACTCGTCGTAGACGAAGGCGAAAGCCAGCGGGATTCCTCGTTGGTACAGCGTCGACACACCCGTGCGAATGGGGGCGACGACCGCTTCCGGGAAGGCGTCGGGGACCTGGACGTAGCCCTCGCGCTTCAAGTTGGCCAGCTGGGTATCGAGCTCGCCGACCGCCGCCGATGGGCGGGCGCCCCCGGCTTCTATCGACATCCCCGGGCACAGTTGCGCCCAGAATTCGCGACGCGCAACGTCGGCCGCCGAAAGCGCAGCGATCATCGTGACTACTCCCACTCAATAGTGCCGGGTGGTTTGCTGGTGACATCCAACACTACGCGGTTGACCTCGGGAACCTCATTGGTTATCCGAGTTGAGATCCGCTCCAGCACTTCGTAGGGCACCCGGGTCCAGTCGGCGGTCATGGCGTCCTCACTGGACACCGGCCGCAGCACGACCGGATGGCCGTAGGTGCGGCCGTCGCCCTGCACACCCACCGACCGGACATCGGCCAGCAGCACCACCGGGCACTGCCAGATCTGGTGGTCCAGACCGGCTGCGGTCAACTCCTCGCGGGCTATCGCGTCGGCCTGACGCAGCGTCGCCAGCCGCGGGCCGGTGACCTCGCCGACGATCCGGATGCCCAGCCCGGGGCCCGGGAACGGTTGGCGGGCAACGATCTCCTCCGGCAGTCCCAACTCGCGCCCGACCGCGCGCACCTCGTCTTTGAACAGCAGCCGCAGCGGTTCGACGAGGCTGAACTTCAGGTCGTCGGGCAACCCGCCGACGTTGTGGTGACTCTTGATGTTCGCGGTGCCGGCGCCCCCACCGGATTCCACCACGTCCGGATACAGCGTGCCCTGCACCAGGAACTCGACATCGTGGTCTCCCAAGGTGTCTCGCACCGCACCCTCGAAAGCCCGGATGAACTGGCGCCCGATGATCTTTCGTTTGCCCTCGGGATCGGACACCCCCGACAGCGCGTCGAGGAAGACCGCTTCGGCGTCTACAGTGACCAGCTTCGCGCCGGTGGCGGAGACGAAGTCGTTCTGCACCTGCTCGCGTTCCCCGGCGCGCAGCAGCCCATGGTCGACGAACACACACGTCAGCCGGTCACCGATGGCGCGCTGCACCAGCGCCGCGGCCACCGCGGAGTCCACGCCGCCGGACAGTCCGCAGATGGCGTGGCCGTCGCCGATCTGTTCGCGCACCTGCTCGATCAGCGCCTCGGCGATGCTGGCGGGCGTCCAGGCGGCGTCGATGCCGGCGAACTCATGCAGGAACCGGCTGAGCACCCGCTGCCCGTAGGGGGTGTGGATCACCTCGGGGTGGTACTGCACCCCGGCCAGCCGGCGGGCGCGGTTCTCGAACGCGGCCACCGGGGCACCCGCGGTGCCGGCCACCACGGTGAACCCGTCCGGCGCAACGGTCACGGCGTCGCCGTGGCTCATCCACACCGGCTGGGTGCCCGGCAGGCCCGAGTGGAGTTCTCCGCCGGTCACCGTCAGTTCGGTGCGGCCGTACTCACTGGTCCCGGTGTGCTCGACGGTGCCGCCGAGCGCGGCGGCCATGGCCTGGAAGCCGTAGCAGATGCCGAACACCGGAATGTCGAGGTCGAACAGCGCCGGATCGAGCCGCGGGGCGCCCTCGGCGTAGACGCTGGCCGGCCCGCCGGACAGCACGATCGCCAGTGGATCACGGGCTTTGATCTCTTCGACGGTCGCGGTGTGCGGGACCACCTCGGAGAACACCCGTGCCTCGCGGACCCGGCGGGCGATCAATTGGGCGTACTGCGCGCCGAAGTCGATGACCAAGACGGGGCGAGACGATGGTGACGACACCGCAAAGAGTCTAGTGGCGGCAAAAGTCGGCCGGACCAACGGCGGGCATGGTGAAGTAGAGGCACACCGCCCCAGAAGAAGGAGAACATGTGCTGGGTCTGCCCGAAACGGTGCGTGCCTGCCTGTTCGACCTCGACGGAGTGCTCACTGACACCGCAAGCGTGCACACTCGCGCCTGGAAGGCCATGTTCGATGCCTACCTGTCGGCGCGCGCCGAACTCACCGGCGAACCGTTCGTGCCGTTCGACCCGGAAGACGATTACCGGCGCTTCGTCGACGGCCGGAAACGCGACGACGGGGTGCGCTCATTTCTGGCCAGCCGCGGCATCACGCTGCCCGACGGTGCCGACGACGACCCGCCCGACGCCGAAACCGTGCACGGTCTGGGCAACCGCAAGAACCAGGCGTTCCAGGTGACACTGCAGGCCGACGGGGTGGAGGTGTTCGAGGGGTCCCGGCGCTACCTGGCGGCGGTCACCGGCGCCGGCCTGGCCACCGCGGTGGTGTCGGCCAGCGCCAACGCCGGTGAAGTCCTGGCGCGCACCGGTCTGGACAAGTTCATCGGCGAGCGAGTCGACGGCGTGACGCTGCGCACCGAACACATCGCGGGCAAGCCCGCACCGGATTCGTTCCTGCGGGCGGCGCAGCTGCTCGGTGTCGCCCCCGCCGCGGCCGCAGTGTTCGAGGATGCGCTCGCAGGCGTGGCGGCCGGTCGAGCCGGCGGGTTCGGCTTCGTGGTGGGCGTCGACCGGGTGGGCCAGCGCGATGACCTGCTGAGCCACGGCGCCGACGTCGTCGTCACCGATCTGGAGGAACTGTTGTGAAAGCGGGCCAATGATCGCAGACGATTACTTTCCGATCGAACCGTGGCAGATTCGCGAAACCCACCTCGACCTGGATCTGCTCGGGCAGACCGAGTCCCTGTTCGCGCTGTCCAACGGACACATCGGCCTGCGCGGCAACCTCGACGAGGGCGAACCGTACGGTCTGCCCGGCACCTACCTGAACTCGTTCTACGAGGTGCGTCCGCTGCCGCATGCCGAGTCCGGATTCGGCTACCCGCAGGCCGGGCAGACCGTCGTCGACGTGACCAACGGCAAGATCATCCGGCTGGTGGTCGACGACGAACCGTTGGACGTCCGCTACGGCGAGTTGATCGACCACGAGCGCATCCTCGACATGCGGGCAGGCACCCTGACCCGCCGCGTGCACTGGCGCTCACCGGCGGGAAAACAGGTCAAAGTGCACTCGACCCGGCTGGTGTCGCTGGCTCTCCGCAGTGTCGCGGCCATCGAATACGTCGTCGAGGCCATCGACGAATTCGTCCGTGTGACAGTGCAATCCGAGCTGGTCGCCAACGAGGACCAGCCGCCGACCTCCGACGACCCGCGGGTTGCGGCGATCCTGGAGAACCCGCTGGAGGCCGTCGAACGCGAGAACACCAACACCGGCGCGGTGCTGGTGCATCGCACCCGCGCAAGCCAACTGATGATGGCCGCGGCCATGGATCACGAGGTCGACGTACCCGGCCGGGTTCAGGTCAACACCATGACGATCCCGGACGTGGCGGCGACCACCGTGGTGTGCGGCCTGCGTCCCGGGCAAAAGCTGCGGATCGTCAAGTACCTGGCCTACGGGTGGTCCAGCGAACGGTCGCGGCCCGCGCTGCGCGACCAGGCCATCGCTGCGCTGACCGGCGCCCGCTACAGCGGCTGGCAGGGGCTGCTGGAGGCCCAACGGGCCTACCTCGACGAGTTCTGGGACGGTGCCGACGTCGAGGTCCACGGCGACCCGGACTGCCAGCAGGCGGTCCGCTTCGCACTGTTCCACCTACTGCAGGCCAGTGCCCGCGCCGAACGCCGCGCGATCCCCAGCAAGGGTCTGACCGGCACCGGTTATGACGGCCATACCTTCTGGGACAGCGAGAGTTTCATCCTGCCGGTGCTGATCTACACCGCTCCGCACGCCGCGGCCGACGCGCTGCGCTGGCGGGCCACCACGCTCGATCTCGCGCGCGGGCGTGCCACCGAGCTGGGGCTGTCCGGGGCGGCCTTCCCCTGGCGGACGATCCGCGGCCAGGAGTGCTCCGGGTACTGGCCGGCGGGCACCGCGGCCTGGCACATCAACGCCGATATCGCGGCGGCGTTCGAGCAGTACCGGGTGGTCACCGGCGACACCACCGTGGAGCAGGAGTGCGGGCTGGCGGTGCTGATCGAGACCGCGCGGCTCTGGCGGTCGCTGGGACACCACGACCGGCACGGGGTGTGGCACCTGTACGGGGTCACCGGCCCCGACGAATACACCGCGATCGTCCGGGACAACGTCTTCACCAACCTGATGGCCGCCCACAATCTGCATACCGCCGCCGAGGCATGTGCCCGCCACCCCGATGCCGCCCACGAGCTGGGGGTCACCACCGAGGAGATGGCCGGCTGGCGACATGCGGCCGACGCGGCGCACATCCCCTACGACGAGGAACTCGGGGTGCATCCGCAGTGCGACGGTTTCACCACGGCCGCGGAATGGGACTTCGACACCCGCAACACCTACCCGCTGCTGCTCAACGAACCCTATGTGCGGCTGTATCCGGCTCAGGTGGTCAAGCAGGCCGATCTGCTGCTGGCCATGCAGTGGCGCAGCCATGCGTTCACCGACGAGCAGAAGGCGCGCAACGTCGACTACTACGAGCGGCGCACGGTGCGGGACTCGTCGCTGTCGGCGTGCACCCAGGCGGTGATGTGCGCCGAGGTGGGGCACTTGGAGTTGGCCCACGACTACACCTATGAGACGGCGTTCGTCGACCTGCGCGATCTGCACGACAACACCCGCGACGGCCTGCATATGGCGGCGCTGGCCGGGACCTGGCTCTCCCTGGTGGCCGGGTTCGGCGGCCTGCGTGACGACGCCGGCGTGCTGTCACTGGATCCCGCGCTGCCGGACGGGATCTCACGGCTACGGTTCCGGTTGCGCTGGCGGGGTTTTCGGGTGACGGTAGACGCCAACCACAAAGAGGTCACCTACACGCTGCGCGACGGCCCCGACGGTCGGCTGACGATCAACCATGCCGGGGAGGAAATCGAACTGAGCACACAGTCGCCGACGACGCTGCCGGCCCGCCGGCGTGAACCGCTGCTGCCCACCCCGACGCAGCCGCCCGGCCGCGAACCGAAGCACCGCCGGGATGTCGCGCGCTAGGAGCCTCAGCGCATCTTCGCCGACCAGCGCAGGGCGCCGTCAGCTTGGCGGCCCGCTGATCCGCTCCAGCTGTGCGGCCACCTCCGCACGCAGCTCCTCGCCGGTCAGCTTCTCCAGACCGGCCGCCGAGCGCAGGAACGGCTCGAACAGCCACCATCCGAGTTGCAGCGCAACGGCGTTCGCGACGGCCAGCCGGGCGGTCGGCTCGTCGTGACGGGAGCGCTGCTGGTCCAGCAGCCGCTCGATCGCGGGAAACCGGCTCTGTAACTGCCCCACCGGATAGCCGTCGAGCAGTGCGCGGGCCATCACCCGCAGCTGCCGGTCGGCCACCGGTTCCACCTGATCGGCGGGGGCCCCGGCCTCCAGCAGCACGGTGAGCTCGCCGCCGAGGTGGTCGAGCACGGCACCCACCAGCCGATCCTTGGCGCCGAAATGGCGGAACACCAAGCCGTGGTTGACCTTGGCCCGCGCAGCGATGTCCCGGATCGACGTGGCGGCTGGTCCGCGTTCGGCGAACAGCTCGGCGGCGGCCGCCAGGATCGCCGCAGACACCTCTTCCCTGCCGACCGGGGTCGCGGCCCGCCGCTCGGTTGCCGAGTCTGTAGTCATGTGACTACACTAGCGCACACATCGTGTAGTCACTTGACTACGGATGATCTGAAAGGACAACCCGATGACCGTTCCCCCGCTCTCCATCACCCGGCTCGGCAGCCGCATCGGCGCCCGCGTCGACGGCGTGCGCCTCGGCGGTGACCTCGACCAGGCCATGGTCGACGAAATCCACCAGGCGCTGCTGCGCCACAAGGTGCTGTTCTTCCAGGGCCAGCACCACCTCGACGACGACTCCCAGCACGCGTTCGCCACGCTGCTGGGCAACCCGGTCGCCCACCCGACGCTGCACCGCGACGACGCGCCGCTCATCACCCCGATCGACTCCGAGTACGCCAAGGCCAACCGCTGGCACACCGACGTCACGTTCGTACCCGACTATCCGGCGGCGTCGATCCTGCGGGCGGTCACCCTGCCCAGCTACGGCGGGTCCACCCTCTGGGCGTCCACGGCGGCCGCCTACGACGCACTGCCCGAACCGCTGAAGCGGCTCACCGAGAACCTGCGAGCGCTGCACAGCAACCGTTTCGACTACGCCCTGGGCGGCGCCGTCGCGGTTCCCGACGAGGTCCGCGCCATGGCGGTGCGGTTCCAGATGCCCGACCTGCGCACCGAGCACCCGGTAGTACGGGTGCACCCGGAGACCGGGGAACGCACACTGGTGGCGGGTGATTTCGTGCGCGGCTTCGTCGGCCTCGACGACCACGAGTCACGCGTACTGCTGGATCTACTGCAGCAGCGGATCACCTTGCCGGAGAATACCGTTCGACGGAGCTGGGAACCCGGCGACGTCGCTGTCTGGGACAACCGCGCCACCCAGCACCGCGCTGTTGCCGACTACGACGACCAGCACCGGGTGATGCACCGAGTCACGCTGGCCGGCGACGTCCCCGTCGACGTGCACGGAAACCCCAGCCGGGTGATCAGCGGCATTCCGCTGCAAACGCTCGCCGGCTGACACCCGCTGCGGACTCAGCCGACCGCGTCGGTGCGCTTGTCCGGCCAGCGCAGCGCGCCGAATGCGCCGCTGGGCACCGCCGGGTCGCGCGGGGCGATCGGGTCGAGGCGCCGGTAGGCCTCGCCCTGGGCCGGCCGCAGATCGGCTTCGCCCTTGTTGGGCCACAGCGACGCCGCGCGCTCGGCCTGCGCAGTGATCGACAGTGACGGGTTGACGCCGAGGTTGGCCGACACCGCCGCGCCGTCCATCACCGCCAGAGTCGGGTAGCCGTACACCCGCTGGTAGGGGTCGATGACGCCGTGCTCGGGGCTGTCACCGATCGCCGCCCCGCCCAGAAAGTGCGCGGTGAGTGGGATGTTGAACAGCTCGCCCCAGGTGCCGCCGGCCACCCCGTCGATCTTGGCGGCGATGCGGCGGGTGACCTCGTTGCCGACCGGGATCCAGCTCGGGTTCGGCTCGCCGTGACCCTGCTTGCTGGTGTAGCGGCGGATGCCCAGCTTGCCGCGTTTGGTGAAGGTGGTGATCGAGTTGTCCAGATGCTGCATGACCAGGGCGATCACGGTGCGCTCGCTCCAGTGCCGCGGGTTGAGCAACCGCAGGATGTGGCGGGGGTCTTCGCGGGCCTGGTCCAGCAGTTGGCGCCAACGTGGCACATCGGTTCCCTGCGGGCCGGAGCCATCGGTCATCAGGGTCTGCAACAGCCCCATGGCGTTGGAGCCCTTGCCGTAGCGGACCGGTTCGACGTGGGTGTCGGCGGTGGGGTGAATCGAGGAGGTGATCGCCACGCCGTGGGTCAGGTTCAGGTCCGGATTGACGTTCAATGTCGCCGCACCCACGATGGATTCGGAGTTGGTGCGGGTCAGCACGCCCAGTTTGTCGGACAGCTTGGGCAGCTTGCCTTTGTCGCGCATCTTGAACAGCAGCCGCTGGGTGTTGTAGGTGCCGGCCGCCAGGATCAGATACCGGGCGGTGAAAGTCTTGCGGTGCCGGCGCGCCCGCAAGCCGGTGCGCACCGTCGTCACCTGCCACAGCCCGTCGCCGCCCTGCTCGAACGCGGTCACGGTGGTCATCGGATGCACCTGCGCGCCAGACGATTCCGCCAGATACAGGTAGTTCTTCACCAGGGTGTTCTTGGCGCCCCAGCGACAGCCGGTCATGCACTCACCGCATTCGATGCAGCCGGTGCGGTTGGGCCCGGCGCCGCCGAAGAACGGGTCGGCGACGGTCTTGCCCGGCGTCTTGGCTCCGCTGGCGCCGTCCGGTCCGAAGAACACCCCGACCGGGGTGGCCACGAACGTGTCGCCGACCCCCATGTCATCGGCGACCTGCTTGACGATGCGGTCCGCGTCGGTGAATGTCGGGTTCTTGACCACACCGAGCATCCGCTGGGCCTGGTCGTAGTGCGGCATCAGCTCGGCGCGCCAGTCGGTGATGTGCGCCCACTGTTTGTCGGCGAAGAACGGCTCCGGCGGTACGTAGAGCGTGTTGGCGTAGTTCAGCGACCCGCCGCCGACCCCTGCGCCGGCCAGCACCATGACGTTGTTGAGCAGGTGGATGCGCTGGATGCCGTAGCAACCCAGCTTCGGCGCCCAGAGGAACTCGCGCAGGTGCCAGGAGTTCTTGGCGAAATCCTCGTCGGCGTATCGGCGTCCCGCTTCCAAAACGCCTACGCGATAGCCCTTCTCGGTCAGCCGCAGCGCGCTCACGCTGCCACCAAAACCCGAGCCGATGATGAGAACGTCGTAGTCCGGCTCCATAGCCAGCAAGTATGACCGTACTCAGCAGTAACTTGCTAGAAAGGCTGCCCTTACCTGGAGTCAGGAGCCGACGGTCAGCCCGACCTTCTGAAACTCCTTGAGGTCGCAGTAACCGGCCTTGGCCATCGAGCGACGCAGCCCGCCAACCAGGTTCAGCGAGCCGAACGGGTCGTCGGAGGGGCCCTCGAGCACCTGCGCCAGGCCGGGGCGCTCGCCGTAGGCGACCTGCATCAGCGCACCGCGCGGCAGGGACGGGTGGGCGGCGGCCGACGGCCAGAACCAGCCGTCGCCCTGCGCCTCGGCGGCGGCCGCCAGCGGCGTACCCAGCACCACCGCGTCGGCGCCGCAGGCGATCGCCTTGGCCAGATCCCCGGAGGTGTGGATGTCACCGTCGGCCAGCACGTGCACGTAGCGCCCGCCGGTCTCGTCCAGGTACTCGCGGCGCGCGGCGGCCGCGTCGGCGATCGCGGTGGCCATCGGCACCGAGATGCCCAGCACCTCATCGGAGGTGGTCACCCCGGAGGTGGAGCCGTAGCCGACGATCACCCCGGCCGCGCCGGTCCGCATCAGGTGCAGCGCGGTGCGGTGGTCGATCACCCCGCCGGCCACCACCGGGATGTCCAGCTCGGAGATGAAGGTCTTCAAGTTGAGCGGTTCCCCGGCCCCGTCGCGGTCCACGGCGACCCGCTCGGCGGAGATGATGGTGCCCTGGATGACCAGCAGGTCGACACCGGCAGCCACCAGTGCCGGGGTCAGCGCGGCGGCGTTCTGCGGGCTCACCCGCACCGCGGTGGTCACTCCGGCCTCGCTGATGCGCGCCACCGCGGCACCGAGCAGCTCGGGGTTCAGCGGCGCGGCGTGCAACTGCTGCAGCAGCCGGATCGCCGCCGACGGCTCGGGTTCTTTGGCGGCGGCCTCGGTGACCTGGGCGATCTTGGCCTCGACGTCGGCGTGCCGGCCGATCAGCCCTTCGCCGTTGAGCACACCCAGCCCGCCGAGCCGGCCCAGCTCGATGGCGAACTCCGGGGAGACCAGTGCGTCGGTGGGATGTGCCAGTACCGGCATCTCGAACCGGTAGGCATCCAGCTGCCAGGCCGTGGACACGTCCTTGGAGGAGCGGGTGCGCCGAGACGGCACGATGTTGATGTCGTCGAGTTCATAGGTGCGACGGGCGGTGCGGCCCATGCCGATCTCAACCATGTCACGCATGACGGGTCAGCCTCGTTTCTGTTTCGCTGCGCGAGAATGCCGGGACGAACGCCTGCTCAACGCACGTAGTAGTTGGGCGCTTCGACGGTCATGGTGATGTCGTGCGGGTGGCTTTCCTTCAAGCCCGCGGCGGTGATCCGCACGAACTGCGCCTGCTGCAGCGCCTCGATGGTGGCCGAACCGGTGTAGCCCATCGCGGCGCGCAGGCCGCCGGTGAGCTGGTGGATGACCGTGCTCAACGGGCCCCGGAACGGCACCCGGCCCTCGATGCCCTCGGGCACCAGCTTGTCCTCGGAGAGCGCGTCGTCCTGGAAGTAGCGGTCCTTGGAGTAGGACTTGGCTCCACCGCGGCCCTGCATGGCGCCCAGCGAACCCATCCCGCGGTAGCTCTTGAACTGCTTGCCGTTGACGAAGATCAGCTCGCCGGGCGACTCGGCGGTGCCGGCCAACAGTGAGCCGAGCATGGTGGTCGACGCGCCGGCGGCCAGCGCCTTGGCGATGTCACCGGAGTACTGCAGCCCGCCGTCGGCGATCACCGGCACACCGGCCGGTTGGCACACTGCCACGGCTTCCATGATGGCGGTGATCTGCGGGGCGCCCACCCCGGCGACCACCCGGGTGGTGCAGATCGAGCCGGGACCCACCCCGACCTTCACCGCGTCGGCGCCCGCTTCGACCAGCGCGGCGGCGCCACTGCGGGTGGCCACGTTGCCGCCGACCACGTCGACACGCTCCCCCACTTCGGCCTTGAGCTTGCCGACCATGTCCAGCACTCCCCGGTTGTGGGCGTGCGCGGTGTCCACGATCAGCACGTCGACCCCGGCGTCTACCAGCGTCATCGCCCGCACCCAGGCGTCGTCACCGACGCCGACGGCAGCGCCGACCAGCAGCCGGCCGTCGCTGTCCTTGGTGGCCAGCGGGTGCTGCTCGGTCTTGACGAAGTCCTTGACGGTGATCAGCCCGGTCAGCTTGCCGTGGCCGTCGACGATCGGCAGCTTCTCGATCTTGTGCCGGCGCAGCAGGCCCAGCGCGGCGTCGGCGGAGACACCCTCCTGCGCGGTGATCAGCGGCGCCTTGGTCATCACCTCGGCGACCGGCTTGTTCTGGTCGACCTCGAAACGCATGTCCCGGTTGGTGATGATCCCGACCAGGGAGCCGTTCTTGTCGACGACCGGCAGCCCGGAGATCCGGAAGCGGGCGCACAGCGCATCCACCTCGGCGAGGGTGTTCTCCGGCGTACAGGTGACCGGGTCGGTGACCATCCCGGCCTCGGATCGCTTGACGGTCTCCACCTGGCCGGCCTGCTCGGTGACGGGCAGATTGCGGTGCAGCACGCCCATACCGCCGGCGCGGGCCATCGCGATCGCCATTCGGGCCTCGGTGACGGTGTCCATCGCGGAACTGACCAACGGCACCTTGAGCGCGATGTTGCGGGTGAGCCGACTCGCGGTGTCGGCGGTGGCCGGCACCACGTCGGACGCTGCCGGAAGCAGCAGGACATCGTCGAAGGTCAGCCCCAGCATCGCGATCTTGGGAGACTGCCCGCCGAACGCACCACCGGCGTACACCGCATCGTCTTGCGGACCCATGGCATAGGACACCGTCAAAGGGTTGGCGTCACCAACGGACATCGGGAGCCTCCACTACGCAGCCGGGGTGAGAAGTCCATCCTAATCGCGGCGCGCGGAAGCTTTCGCCCGCCACCACCTTAGTCGCCGGGCGAGGTCCCGCGGCCTACCGCTGGCGTTCTGTCATGGCGACTGCGTACCCTGATGGGCGTGCGTGACCACCTGCCACCCGGTTTGCCACCCGACCCGTTTGCCGACGATCCGCATGACCCGTCCGCCGCGCTGGACGCCGTCGAACCTGGCCAGCCACTGGACCCGCAGGAGCGGACCGCAGTCGAGGCCGACCTCGCCGACCTGGCGGTCTACGAAGCCTTACTGGCACACCGGGGAATTCGCGGCCTGGTGGTGTGCTGCGACGACTGCCAGCAGGACCATTACCACGACTGGGACATGCTGCGCGCCAACCTGCTGCAGCTGCTCATCGACGGCACCGTCCGCCCGCACGAGCCGGCCTATGACCCGGAGCCGGACAGCTACGTGACGTGGGATTACTGCCGCGGCTACGCCGACGCGTCGCTCAACGGGGCGACCTCGGAAGCCGACGGCTACCGCTGATCAGGGCCTATGCCAGTTGCCGCCGCGGTGGCGCACCAGCTCGGCGGCCTCGTCACGCAGACCGCGTAGCTCTTCAGCCGTCCGCGTAGTGCTGCCGACATCGGCCAACATGCACGCCAGTGCCCATCGCAGCGGGATCAGCCCCAACCGGCCGGTGTCCTGTAGTGCGGCCTCGGCGACGTTGCGCGCTCGATCGACGTTCCCCGCGCAGCACAGCGCGCCGGCCAGCACCACCTGACTTTTCACCCGGTGGCGCACCATGACGTCGCTCGCGAGCTCGCACGCCTGCTCGGCATGGCGCACCGCGGTGGCTCCGTCGCCGGTGACCATCGCCAATTCTGCGGTCACCCAGTGCCGGCGGACCGCCAGGCGCGGCGGTGCGGCGGACGGCTCGGGCTCGGCCCGGGCCAGCAGTGCCGCCGACGCCGCGAAACGCCCGACTCCCAGGGCGTCGGCGGCCAACCCGACCAGTGCATCGGCATGGGCTTCGAACTCGTCGCCGGCCAGCGCCAGCGCCCGCCCGTCGAAGCCGCGAGCCGCGTCGTGCCCGCCGAGTTGGCGCAGGAACGAACCCCGGGTGCTGTATGCCAGGGAGGCCAGCGGGCCGGTCGGCACCTCGCGCACCAGCACCGCCAGATCAGTCGCAGCGCTGGCGTAGCGCCCCTGCCCGCCGGCCGCGACGGCGCGCAGCCACCGCTGCCGGGGCGTGGTGGCTTCGGGCAGGGGCCAGCGGCCGGGTTCATCCCCGAACGCGGCAGCCGCCAGGGCTGCTTTGGGGTCCTCAATCATCGCTGCGCGACGTTACGCGGTATCGCCGCGCCATAACCACTTCACAGAATGCGGAATAACATCCACTCTCACGGAATGTCCACCCGTTTAGGCCAGCCTTTCTTAACCATCACGTTGGTTTTACTTCAGATCGTTTAGTTACCGTCCCCTCGGCGCCGGAATTACAGCCGGCGCTGTTTTACGCGCACCACCCAGACACCGCTCGGCAGGCCGTATTCCCAAGATCGGCCGAACAGCGTCTTGAGAGGGGTTCCCATGCCACAGGTTGAGCAGTTGCCCGGCCGCAACGCGGACGTATGGGATTGGCAGCTCCGAGGAGCGTGTCGGGGGGTCGACTCGTCGGTGTTCTTCCCGCCCGACGGAGAGCGCGGCCGCGCCCGAGCACAGCGCGAACAGAACGCCAAGAAGTGGTGCCGCGCCTGCCCGGTGCTGGAACAGTGCCGGACGCACGCGCTCGCGGTAGGTGAGCCCTATGGCATCTGGGGCGGCATGTCCGAAGCCGAGCGGCACGCCGCGCTGCGCTGCAACCTGCGCCCCAGCGGCTGATTGCTTCCCGACCGGGCCGGCGGCGTCACATCCGCGGCCCAGTGGGTACCTGAGCAGCCCCCGGTTTCCCGGGGGCTGTTCGCCCACTACGGCGCCTCCCCCGGTGACGAGATCCTGCGTAGAGCAGCGTTGTCGCCGCTGAGTTGAGCTCGGACCGCTCGGTTCTGGCGATCACAGGCCGCTTGCGCCATTACGCTGCTCTTTCGGCAGTCCCGCGGAGCTGCGCGGGCAAGAAGGGCAAGGAGAGCACTGTGAAAAAGCACCTGCTATTCGGAACCGTCGCAGCAGGGTTCGCCGTGGGGTTCATCGGCGCACCCATCGCGAGCGCCGACGACGAGGGATTCCTCAATGAACTGCGTTCCCATGGGTTTCCGGGTCTGACGCTGGGAGACCAGCAGCTGCCCGACGGCGTGGTGGTGGCCAACGGCTGGATGGCCTGTAATCGGCTGCGGCTGGGCGAGAAGCCCGAACAGACGCTGGCCCAGGTGAATCCGAACGACGTCGAAACGGGACGCATGCTGATCAACGCCGCGCAGCATCACCTGTGCCCCGACACGCTCTGAGTAGTCCCGGCGCCCATCAACGCTCGCAAAACCGTCGAACACGGCGTCAGCGTGTGATACGTACATGCGATGACATCGCAGGGTAGGGCCGGCAAAAACGCAGTTGCTCACGTCGCCGTCGTCGGCCTGATGGCGGCCGCGGCCGGTGTGGCGACCAGCCAACCGGTTCACGCCGCAGCGACCCTGCTGTCTGCCACCGGACCGCTGGCGGGCAGTCAAACGGCGCTCATCCTCGGCGGAACCACCCAACCGACACCGTCGCCCGAATTCGCACGCTCCGCCGAGAACCTGTTTCTGAACCCATTGGGTTTCAACGGCGGTTCCACCGGCTCGATGGTCTGCTACATGGACGGCACCGACCCGTGCAGCGCCCCACTGCAAGTGCTGACGACGCCCGAACTGATCCAGCAGGGTCCCAGTAGTCTCACGGCCGCGTCGGCCATCGTTCTGGCCGTCGAGAACCAATTCAACGCCAACCCAGGTGCTTTCGATGCCGAGCACCCGCTGACGATCTTTGGCTACTCGCAGAGCGCCACCGCAGAGTCGATCGCAATGACCCGGCTGGCCGAGGCCGGCATTCCCAGCGACGCGCTGCACTTCGTGTTCATCGGCGACCCCTCCACCCCGACCGGGATCTGGCAACACCTGGAAGCGGCAGTGGAGGCGCTGCTCGGCCCAAGCCTGACGGCCTATCTGTTCAACCTGTTCGGTATGACCGACGTCCTGGGCGTCGAGACGCCGAATGATCTGTATGCGGCCACCATCTACGGCCTGCCCGGCGACCCGGTCTCCAACTTCGCCGGCGTCTACGCCTCCGAGGGCTTGTGGGGAGCGCTGCTGGACGTCGTGGGACCGCACGCCTGGTATCTGGGGTTGACACCGGAGCAGGTCGCCGACGCCACCATCACGGTCGACGGCAGCCTGACCTACGTCGACATCTCCGCCAGCGACATCAACGGCTTCGACGCCTGGATCAATGCGGTTTTCTGCGGCGGGGTCGCCAACAGCGGATTGTTCGAGAGCGTATTCGACTCTCTACAACTGTTTTTCAACGACTTCTTCTGACCGCCCCCACGGTGGCGTCGACGGTTTTCTCCAACACTTTGTGCGCGGCAGCGCCACTCCGGGGGGCGGCCGTCGGCGGCCACGAGAACTCTAGACTTCAAAAATGAGAATGTGATATTCATGTGCCATACACAACCGGGGGGTTCTCATGGCTCAGGTAATACTGCCCAGGGGCAGTGGGTCTAAGGCTGGCGGGCGACTGGCCGCAGTCAGCATGATCCTCGCTGCGTCCGGCGCAGCGATCATCCAACCCGCCGGGTCTCTGCTCGCCGAGGCGGCACTGCTGGCCACCACCGGTCCGCTGGCGGGCAGCCAAACCGCGCTGATCCTCGGCGGGACCGGCCAGCCGACGCCGTCGCCGGAGTACGCACGGTCCGCCGAAGATCTTTATCTGAACGCGCTGGGCTTCAACGGTGGTTCCACCGACTCGATGGTCTGCCACATGGACGACACCGACCCGTGCAGCGCCCCACTGCAGGTGCTGACCACACCCGAGCTGTTCCAGCAGAGCAGCCTCGCCGACGCAACAGCCGTCGTCCTCGCCGTGGAGAACGAATTCAACGCCAACCCCGGCGCTTTCGACGCCGACCACCCGCTGACGATCTTCGGATATTCACAGAGCGCCACCGCCGAGTCGATAGCCATGGCCCAACTCGCGGCGTACGGGATCCCCACCGATGCACTGCATTTCGTATTCATTGGCGACCCCTCCGCCCCCGACGGTGTCTGGCAGCATCTGGAATCGGCCATGGATGCGACGCTAGGCACCCAGTTCACGGATTTTGTGCTCAGTTTTACGGGTATGGACGCGAGCATCGGCAGCTCTACGCCGAATGACCTGTACCCCACCACCATTTACAGCCTGCCCACCGACCCGGTGGCCAACTTCGTGGACTCCTACGCCGCGAACGGCCTGTGGGGCGCGCTGCTGAACATCTTCGGCCCGCACGTGGAGTACCTGGGACTGACCCCGGAGCAGATCGCCGACGCCACCACCACGGTCGATGGCATGCTGACCTACGTGAACATCAACGACGATGACATCAACGGCTTCGATGCCTGGCTCAGCGCGCTGCTCGAGCACGGGGTCGCCAACAGTGATCCGTTCCAGAGCTTGTGGGACTCGCTGGTGCTGCTGTTCACCAACTCGTACTGAGCTCAGCCGGTCTTATCCGGCTCGAACTGCGCCGTGCCGTTAGCCGTGCGGCGCCTCAGATATCTTGCTCTCCGGCTTTCCCAGCGTCTTGCAGTAGGTCGATACCGACAGCCGAGTCGCCGAGATCTCCAGGTTCGACGGTTCTGCACCGCTTTGGTCTTTGAGCATCTTGGTGATTTCGTCGTCCTGCTTCTTCTCGTCCTGGTCGACGAAGTCCTTGCACTTCGTGTCGCCGCCGGTGTTGATCACTTGCGAGGCCGAGCAACCGCTGGAAATCAGCACCCCCAGCGCAACGGCGACGAACGCAACGTTTTTCATCATCGTCACTCCTTACGCCTCGCGACCGAACAGGCGCAGCAGCCAGAGCAGGATGATCGCACCCAAAATTGCGGTGAACAAGGTAAACCACCAGCCGCCGCTGGCCGTGTCGACGACGAAGCTGAGCAGGAACCCGCCGATCAACGCTCCAACGACACCCACGACCACGTCGGCGAGCAGGCCATATTTGGTCTTCATGGCGATACCCGCGATCCAGCCGGCAATCGCACCGATCACGATATAGCCGATCCACCCGACACTGGTCAACGTTGTGGAACGAGCCAGGAATTCGGTGGCCGCCACTGCGTCCATGGTGATCTCCTTTTCAACACCCTTAGCGCCGTCGAGGCCGACGCCGCGGAGGATTCATACCCGTTCTGCGCGGTGGCTAATCACCCATCGCTTCTATTCGCCATTGGACCGGAAAATGAATTGATAACCAATGCAATGCATTAGCCTTCCCCTGACGCTGCTAACTCGCGCCCGCCGTGATCACTTCGTTGACCTCGACGGCCCGCGCGGCCATCTCGGCGTGCGCCCTGTCCAGTGACTCGGCCTGATCCTCGTCGGCCTTCATCAACGCCTCGATGTCGAAGCCGCCCATGTCGAGCACACCCATGTCCCGGAACGCCTTCTGCACCTTGGGACCCCACAACCCGATGTCCTTGACGATCGGCACGATGCGACTGAACAGGTGCGAACGGAACTGGATCATCAGCGGTGACGAGTCGACCCATTCCGCGCACTCTTTGACGTTCATGCCGAGGGTCTCGAAGACCTCCTCGCCGCGGAATCGGTCGCGCATCAGGTAACAGGCGTCCACGACGAACTCTTCGCGCTCGTCCCGCTCAGAGTCAGTGAGCTCAGAGTAGTAGTCCTTCAACGAGATTCGACCGAAGGCAACATGGCGGGCCTCGTCCTGCATCACGTAGGCCAGTACCTTCTTGGCCAGTGAGTCCGGTGCTGCCAGATCGCGCTGCACCCCGAATGCCGCCAGTGCCAGCCCCTCGATGAGGACCTGCATGCCCAGATAGGGCATGTCCCAGCGCGAGTCACGCAGGGTGTCGTCCAGCAGTGCGGTCAGGTTCTTGTTGATCGGGTAGACGATGCCGATCTTCTCCTGCAGGAACCGCGAGAATGTCTCGACGTGCCGGGCCTCGTCCATGGTCTGGGTGGCCGCGTAGAACTTCGCGTCCAGATCCGGGACGACTTCGACGATCTTGGCCGCGCACACCATCGCGCCCTGCTCACCGTGCAGGAACTGGGAGAACTGCCAGGCCTGGGAGTGCTGGCGCATCTCGGCCCGGCGTGCGTCGTCCGCGGACTCCCACATCGGACTGCCGAACAGTGGATGGAACTCGTCGGGCAGACCGATCGGGTTCATCGGGTCCACGTCTTGGGACCAGTCAATGCGTGACTGGGCGTCCCACTGTTTGTCCTTGCCCTTCTGGTACAGCGACAGCAGCCGGGCCCGCCCGTCGTCGTACTCCCACGTGAAGCGCGCGTCGCCGGCGCTGGCGACCTCCCACGAGTAGGGCGTGGGCACTTCGGTGTACTTGTCCCTTGTGGTCATGCGCTGCCGCCTTTACCGGGTGTGACCAGTGGTCTCATGACGTGTATCACACTGCGCCGCGCGCGGCGGCGCGTCAAGCATGCCGGGCGGGAATCCGCCGCGGTCCCGCTCGAACCGCCACTGTGGGCCCCGCAGTGAGCGATGATCGGCGGCATGGACGGCAACGACACGCAACGACAGCCTGCGGCGGCCGGACCCAGCGCGAACCTGCCGCTGCCGCGCTTCCGGAGCGTCATCTGGCTGATGCCGGCCGCCTACCTCCTGCACATCGTCGAGGAATACCTCGGCGGATTTCCCGCCTGGGTCACCCAGGACGTCCACGGCCGCTTCGACGATGCCGCCTTCGCCGCCAACAACGTCGCCTTCATGGCGATCCTGGTGACGCTCGTCTATGCGAACTACCGCAAGCAGACCCTGGCCCGCAGCGCTGCACTGGTCGCCTTCGCCAGCGCAAACCTGTTCTGGGACGCACTCTTTCATCTGGCGATGACGCCAGCCCTCGATCGGTATTCGCCCGGCGTCGTCACCGCCATGCTGCTCTACTACCCGATCTGCCTGGTGGTCGGGACCGTCACCGTCAAGGAGAAGGTCCTCACCGGCCGCCAGTTCACCCTGGCCCTACTGGGCGGTCTGGCGCTGTTCGCCTTTGTCGTTTGGTACGGGCTGTTTCACTTCGCCGTCTGACCCGGACTCCTACGCTTCTGACATGCAGACAGTGCTGTTCAAGCTCGGATTGGTCCTGTTCCTGCTCGGCCTGCTCACCGGGCTCGCCATTCCGGTGTGCAAGAACCCGCGCATGGCGCTGTCGAGCCATCTGGAGGCGACGCTCAACGGAATGTTCCTGGCGCTGTTGGGCCTACTGTGGCCACACATCCATCTGCCCAACGCGTGGGGAGTTACGGCAGTCGCACTGATCGTCTACGCCGCCTACGCGAACTGGCTGGCGACACTGCTCGCGGCGGCCTGGGGCGCCGGCCGGAAATTCGCCCCGATCGCGGCGGGTGACCATGCGACATCAGCGGACAAAGAAGGGATCGTCGGCTTCCTCTTGGTGTCCCTCGCCGTGTCGATCGTGGTCGGGGTGATCATTGTTATCGTCGGACTCTGAGGCACCGCCCGCCGGCCTCGCGGTGTCGTCATCGGTGGGCGCGCGGGGCCGGAGCCACAACTACGATTCAGTGGCCGAGATGGTCGCCGAGCACGTTAATCGGCTAGCCCCTTCGCTGGCCAGATCAGCGAGACGCCTCTCGGGTTGGCCGGATAAAGGTCGCTGTGTGCTCGCTAGAAGTGCCGCAATTGGCGCGAGAGCTACTCAGAACTCGCGCTTCCGTGTTGCCCCGGAGCGCCAGGGTATGCGCCCTTACCGCCGCTCCCACCGTCACCGCCCATCGCGCTACCGACATGAGGAGCGATGGCATTCCCTCCATTGCCGCCATTTCCCCCGCTCGCATTGATCGCACTGCTGTCACCGCCGTCGCCGCCGTTGCCGCCAGTAGCCATCCCTGATCCATTGACTGTGGCGTTTCCTCCGGCGCCTCCAGCGCCGCCGAAGCTACCGTTTGCGCCGTCACCGCCGGTACCGCCTACGGCCGAATTAGTGTTGGCGGTGTTTGCGATCGCCGCGGAACCGCCCGCCCCACCGGATCCTCCATAGAAGTATCGTGTGCCGCCAGAAGGGGTCGATCCGCTAGTCCCAGTGCCGGCAGCGCCGTCCCCTCCGTTACCGGCAATGACGTGTCCCGTTCCTTCGGTGTACGCGTTGCCACCCACACCACCGCTGCCACCCGTGGATCCGGTAGCGCCGGCTCCTCCATTGCCGCCTACGGCGCTAGCCCCTGAAGAGCTGTTTTGGATCGCCGCGCTGCCGCCATAACCGCCTGACCCCCCATAGCTATCCGGGCTGCCACCCGCGGTTCCATTTGCACCATCGCCGCCAATAGCGTTTCCGGTGCCGAAGTTGATTGCAGCACCACCGTTGCCGCCAGATGCGCCGGAGCTGAGGCCAACGCCCGCTGCGCCGGCGATGCCGCCAGTTGCATCTCCGGATCCGTAATTGACGGCTAGCCCGCCTGAACCGCCGGTGCTACCTCCGCCGGTTAAGGCACCACCGCCGACTCCGCCGGATCCTCCGATTGCATCGGCTGTGGAGGCGCTGCTGCTGATCACTGCGGACCCGCCCATTCCGCCGGATCCACCGACGCCTGTTGTGCCCTGGCCGCCAGATCCACCCTCCCCACCAATAGCGGTATGAACATTAGTGCCGTTATCGATGATCGCTTGACCGCCGGCTCCGCCGGCCCCTCCGCTGCCCTGGTTGAACCACGAGGCGCCATTGGCACTGTCGCCATCGCCGGTAGCGTTTCCGCCTGATCCGCCTCGGCCAGCGACGACTTGCCCGGTTCCGTTGGTGAACGCGTTGCCGCCATTGCCGCCGGCCCCTCCGTACCCGTAGCCGGCTCCAGCCCCACCGTCGCCGCCGTTGCCGGCTGTCGCCGTTGACGCGGACGAAATGTTCAAGATTGTGGCGTTTCCACCTGCACCTCCGTTGCCCCCGCCTCCGCCCGAGCTAAATCCGGTAGGACCGGACGGGCCAGCTGAACCTGAAGAAGGCGAATTCCCACTGGTGTCGGCCCAGCCCGCGCCACCGGCACCGCCGTTACCTCCGGTGACGTCTTGTGCCGCGTAGCCCGCAGCGCTACCGCCAGATCCGCCGTTGCCGCCGTAAGGATTGAGCGCATTTCCAGCTGCACCTGCACCGCCATTGCCACCGTGAACTGCTACGTCGCCAGCAGCGTCGCCATCCGTGCCCGCGGCGCCAGTCGCTCCGCCGGTCCCTCCATGGCCGGCTGCTCCGCCTGCACCACCGTGACCGTTGACGGCGCTGGCCGCGCCCGCGTTGCCGCCATCACCGCCAGCCCCCAACAATCCGTTACTTCCGGCCAACCCCCATATGCCTGCTGCACCATCGCCGCCGCTGCCCGGCGCGCCAGCGTTGCCACCGTTTCCGCCGGTGCCGCCATCGCCGTTGACCCCAGCGACCCCGTTTACAGCTGCGCCGCCGCTGCCGCCCCGGCCTCCTGCGCCGCCGCTGCCGCCGTTGCCCGCTGCGCCACCATCGCCTCCCGCGCCGTTGTTGACGCCAGCAATACCGACAGCGCCAGTGGAACCTGCACCACCAGCACCGCCATCGCCACCGCGTCCGCCGTGGCCACCTGCACCACCGTTACCGAAGAGGGAACCGCCGATACCTCCGTTGCCCCCATTACCACCAGCGGCGCCATCTCCTCCGGTAACGCCGGTGGCACCATCTGCACCAGTGAGACCTGCCCCGCCGTCACCGCCAGCACCGCCGTTACCAAACAAGGCACCACCGGCACCCCCAGTGCCTCCGTCAACAGCTGAGCCATCGATCTCGCCGCCGAGGCCAATCGTGGCGGCGATCCCCGCGCCACCGTCACCGCCATCGCCGAACAGACCGGCGGCACCGCCGTCGGAGCCATAGATGCCGTCGCCGCCATCACCGAAGAGCCAACCGCCGTCGCCGGCCTGCGTGATTGTGCCGTCGACATTGACACTGGCGTCCACGCCGTTGCAGATCAGGCCGCAATGATTGTCAAAGGCGAACAACGGGTTGACGAAGCTGAAGATCGGAATGAGGCCCTCACCGATCTGGTGGACCTGGTCGTAAAAGCTGCCCAGATCTGCGGCAGCACCAAGACCGGCCATCACATCAGATTCAGCGACTCCTACGGTGAGACCGAGGGGGCCAGCCAGATCCGCCCAGTCCCCATACTGAGTCGTCTGCACACCCAGTGACGCCAGAACGTAATCGATCGCCTCGTCGAAACCGAAGTCCGCACGGGCAGTGGGCATACCTGACCCCGGGGCCATCCCGAAAGCGAACAGAGCACTCAGCGCCCCTGCGGTTGCCACGCCGCTAGCAAACACTTGACGTGCTCCATTGTTCTTGTACGCAGCGGTCATCAGGCTGCCCCCATTCCGTCGGCTGCGACTCGGCAGTGGAACCGAGTCAGACGCAGGCACAACATAGCGGACAGCAGTCCCCAGAACAATGGCGGTAAACTTATTCACCGCCCTACTGGTGTGTCGGTCAAATAGTCTGGCTATTTGGTTGTCGGCTTTGATGATGGTGGCTGCGGCGTTGTCGGCAACCTTAGAACAGAGGGCTGAGTTGGAGCGGATGGCGTCCTCGACGTCATTGCCGCATCGTCAGGTAATGCAAGCCCGTGGTCTGTTGTGGGCGTAATGGAATGGCCAACCATGACCAGATGTTGCGCTGGCGTGTCATGGCGGTGGCCCGAAAGCGCAACACCCCCGGCCCAAAGCGGACCGAGGGTGTTGCGTGCGAACTATCTAGTGGGCGTGCCCGTGATGCCCATGGCCAGCGTGCGCGTCGACCTCGACGGGCTTCTCGACAACCGCCGTCTCGGTGGTCAGCACCATCCGCGCCACCGACGCGGCGTTGAGCACCGCGGAGCGGGTCACCTTGACCGGGTCGATGACGCCGTCGGCAGCCAGGTCGCCGTAGGACAGCGTCGCGGCGTTGAAGCCCTGCCCGGCCGGCAACTCGGCGACCTTGCTGGTCACCACGGCACCGTCCACGCCGGCGTTGGTGGCGATCCAGTACAGCGGCGCACTCAGCGCAGCGGCGAACACCTCCACGCCCTGCTTCTCGTCGCCGGTCAGCGAGGACCGCAGCTCCGACAGCGCCGCGCGGGCCTGCACCAGCGCCGCGCCGCCGCCGGTGACGATGCCCTCCTCGACCGCAGCCTTGGCCGCCGCCACCGCGTCTTCGACCCGGTGCTTGCGCTCCTTGAGTGCGGTCTCGGTGGCCGCGCCGACCTTGATCACGGCCACGCCGCCGGCCAGCTTGGCCAGCCGCTCCTCGAGCTTTTCGCGGTCCCAGTCGGAGTCGGTCGCCTCGATCTCGGCGCGCAGCTGCTTGACCCGGCCGGCGATGGCCTCGGCGGTCCCGGCACCGTCGACGATCACGGTGTCGTCCTTGCTGACCACCACCCGGCGTGCCGTGCCCAGCACGTCCAGACCGGCGTCGCGCAGCGTCAGGCCGACGTCGGGGTTGATCACCTGGGCGCCGGTGACGACCGCGAGGTCCTCCAGGAACGCCTTGCGCCGGTCGCCGAAGTAGGGCGCCTTGACCGCGACGGCCTTGAGCGTCTTGCGGATTGCGTTGACCACCAGGGTCGACAGCGGCTCACCTTCGACGTCCTCGGCGATGATCAGCAGCGGCTTGTTTGCCTCGACGACCTTCTCCAGCAGCGGCAGCAGGTCCGGCAGCGAGCTGATCTTGTCGCGGTGCAGCAGGATCAGGGCGTCTTCGAGGACGGCTTCCTGCGAGTCGAAGTCGGTGACGAAGTACGCCGACAGGAAACCCTTGTCGAAGCCGACACCGTCGGTGATCTCCAGCTCGGTGGACAGGGTCGAGGACTCCTCCACGCTGACCACGCCGTCGCTGCCGACCTTGGTCATCGCCTCGCCGACCAGCTCGCCGATCTCCTCGTCGCGCGAGGACACGGTGGCCACCTGCGCGATCGATTCCTTGCCCGAGACCGGGGTGGCCGCGGCCAGCAGCGCTTGCGACACCGCGTCGGCTGCCTTGGCGATACCGGCACCAAGTGCGATCGGGTTGGCGCCGGCCGCGACGTTGCGCAGTCCGCCGGAGATGATGGCCTGGGCCAGCACGGTGGCGGTGGTGGTGCCGTCGCCGGCCACGTCGTTGGTCTTGGTGGCCACCGACTTCACCAGCTGTGCGCCGAGGTTCTCGAACGGGTCCTCCAGGTCCACGTCGCGCGCCACGGTGACGCCGTCCATGGTCACCGTCGGGCCGCCGAAGGACTTGGCCAGCACCACCGTGCGGCCGCGCGGGCCCAGTGTCACCCGGACTGCGTCGGCGAGCTTGTTCACGCCGGCTTCCATCGCCCGGCGCGCGGCCTCGTTGAACTCAATCTGCTTGCTCATAGCTGTTTAAGCCCTTTTCTCTACGCGTGCCGCCCCGGACATCACCCGTATTACGGGGATCTCCGGGGCGGGCACGGTGGTTGCTTGTGGCTACTTGCCGACGATCGCCAGCACGTCGCGCGCGGACAGGATGAGGTACTCCTCGCCGCCGTACTTGATCTCGGTGCCGCCGTACTTGCTGTAGATGACGACGTCGCCTTCCTTGACGTCCAGCGGGATCCGCTTGTCGCCATCCTCGTCCCACCGGCCGGGGCCGACAGCGACGACGGTGCCTTCTTGCGGCTTCTCCTTGGCAGTGTCCGGAATGACCAGACCGGAAGCGGTCGTGGTCTCGGCCTCGTTGGCCTGAACGAGGATCTTGTCCTCGAGTGGCTTGATGTTCACGCTCGCCACGATTGGAGCCCTCCACATTGTCTGGATGCGACCCGGCGCTTGCCGAGCCCATCGGAACGTACTTACTTAAGGTGTTCGGCATTCGTGCGAGCCCTCGCGTCGTCGTCGCGGGTGCCGAGCGAGAATTCGAGCGACTGCCACCTAGCACTCTATACATGAGAGTGCTAGCACTCAAGGTGACCCCGGTGCCGGGATTATTTCCCAGTCTGCATCCAGGAAGCGAACCGACAATGGCGCACATGTTGACCACCATGCGCTCCGCCGGGGCAGCCGCCCTGATCACCGCCGTCGCCATCGGCGTTGCCGGGCCGGTTCACGCCGACCCCAACGGCCGGATGTACGGCGACCCGGGTGCCGCCGCGCCCTACTGGCGCTATCAACACCAGGAGGACTGTGGGCTGATGGCGGTCGCCGACGTGGTCGGTCAGCTCACCGGCCATGAACCGCTGCAGATCGGCATCGAGTTGCGCGGCCTGTTCACCCCGAGCAGCGACCACCAGGGCAGCGTCTACGAATTCGACGGCACGTCGCCGCAGGACATGGTGGTGCTGCTGAGCAACTACGGTGTCACCTCGGAGCTGACCTCCGGCAACACCATGACGGCCCTGGAGCAGGATCTGGCGGCCGGCCACAAGGTGATCGCCGGGCTCAACGCCGAGACCATCTGGAACTACCCGGCCGGACAGGGCCAGCGCAGCCAGGCCGACCACGCCGTCGTCGTCACCGGCGTCGACACGGCGAACAATGTGGTGCACCTCAACGACAGCGGCACCCCCACCGGCCGTGACGAGCAGATCCCGATGACCACCTTCACCCAGGCCTGGGCGACCGGCGACAACCTGCTGATCGTCACCCAGGCGACCGGGTACCGCACGCTGCCGTGGGAGCCCAAAATTTAGCGGCGAGTCTCGGTCAGCCCACTTGGCCTTGCACCACCGGCAGGCCCGGGTTGGTGGCTACGTCCAGCGGTGACGGCGCCGCCCCGGCGGCGATCAGGTGTGCCGCGAACGACGCGATCATCGCCCCGTTGTCGGTGCACAGCCGCAACGGCGGGATGCGCAGCGTCAACCCCGCTGCTGCACAGCGTTGTTCGGCGAGTTCGCGCAACCGGGAGTTGGCCGCCACCCCGCCGGCGATCAGCAGGGTGCCGACCCCGAGATCCGTGGCCGCACGCACCGCTTTGGCCGTCAAGACGTCGGCGACCGACTCCTGGAAACCGGCCGCCACATCCGCGGCGACGAAGTCGGGGTTGCGCTCCACATAGCGGGCGACGGCCGTCTTGAGCCCGGAGAAGCTGAACGTGTACGGGGCATCGCGCGGGCCGGTCATGCCGCGCGGGAACACTGGGATCTCCGCGGCCTTCCGGCCGCAGGTGCGGGCCAGCTCGTCCAGCGCCCGCCCGCCCGGGTAGCCCAGCCCGAGCAGCCGGGCCACCTTGTCGTAGGCCTCCCCCGCGGCGTCGTCGACGGTGCTGCCCAGCTCGACGATCGGCTCCCCCAGCGACCGCACATACAGCAGATGGGTGTGGCCGCCGGAGACCAGCAGGCCCACACACTCGGGCAGCGGGCCATGGGCGTAGACGTCCGCGGCCAGGTGCCCGCCCAGGTGGTTGACCGCGTAGAACGGCACTCCCCAGGCCGCCGCGTAGGCCTTGGCTGCGGCCGCCCCCACCAACAGCGCACCGGCCAAACCCGGCCCGATGGTGGCCGCCACTGCGTCGGGCTTGTCCACCCCCGCTGCCGCCAGCGCCCGGCGCATGGTCGGGCCCAACGCCTCCAGATGTGCTCGCGACGCGATCTCGGGCACCACCCCGCCGAAGCGGGTGTGCTCCTCCACGCTGGAGGCCACCTCGTCGGCCAGCAGCGTCAGGGTGCCGTCGGCTTCCAGCCGGGTGATGCCGACACCCGTTTCGTCACAAGAGGATTCGATCGCCAGGACGATGGTCATGAGACAGCTCCCCGCCGCATGGTGTAGGCGTCGGCGCCGTTGCGGTAGTAGCGCTTGCGAAGTCCGGTCTCGACAAAGCCGACGTCGCGGTAGAGCGCGATCGCCGCAGCGTTGTCCGTGCGGACCTCCAGGTGCACCACGCCGCCGTCGGCGTACTCCAGCAGGTCGGTGAGCAGCTGCCGCCCAATGCCACGCCCCTGATGCGCCTTGTCCACCCCGATGGTGTGCACCTCGTACTCGAACGGCGGGGTGCGTCCAAGCCGCGCGATTCCGCCGTAGCCCACCACGGCGTCGCCGATCCGGGCGGCGACGTAGTGGTGGTCGCGGGCTCCGATCGCCCGGCTGAACGCCTCGGCCGGCCACGGGTCGTCGCCGCCGAACAGTTGGGCTTCCAATTCGGCGCAGCGCTCCGCGTCGCTGTCCACCAGCGCACCCAGCGTCGCCGGTGCAGCGGCCGTCGCCGGGGGTTTGGCGTCGGGGCGGCGCAGATACAGCGGCACCAGCGATTCCGGCGCTTCGTTCCAATCCCGCACCGCGGCAACCAGTCCCGCAGGGGTCGGGTAGGTGGCGTCGAGAACCGGCAGGTCGAACAGCCCGGCGTGTGCCGGCGAGCCGGCCACCGCGACGGCATCGGCGGGATCGACACCGGCCGGGGCACACACCGCCGGGCCGGCTACCCGAGCGCCGTCGCGATAGCGCGCCCAGTAGACCTCCCGACGGCGCGCATCGGTGACCACCAGGACCGGCCCCGTGGTGCGCACCCCGATCGCATCCAGGCTGCACACCCCGTACACCGGTATGCCCAGGGCGTGGCCGTAGGCGGCGGCGCTGGCCATCCCGACCCGCAGGCCGGTGAACGGTCCCGGGCCGCAACCCACTACGACCGCTGACAGGTCGGCCATGGTCAGGCCGGCGTCGGCCAGTGCGCCCAGCACATTGGGGGTCAGCCGTTCGGCGTGCGCGCGAGCGTCAGGGGTGACCCGCTCGGCCAACACGGTGTGCCGATCGGCGGCCACCACGCCCGCGGTGACGGCGGGGGTGGCGGTGTCGATGGTCAGAATCGCTCCGGTCACGGCGTGTGCCACCGCCAGGTCGCGGTGCGCGTCTCGGAGTCCGCTGCGCGGTCCAGCCGGATGTCCAAGTGCCGTTCGGAGAGCCGCTCGGCCAGTCCTTCACCCCACTCCACCACGACGACGGCGTCGTCGAGTTCGGTGTCGAGGTCGAGTGAGTCCAGCTCGGCCGGCAGGTCCAGGCCCGTCTCGTCGAGCAGCCGGTAAAGGTCGACGTGAATCATCGCCGGGCTGTTCGGCCGGCGGGCCCGGTGCTCGCGGGCCAGCACGAACGTTGGCGAGGTGACCGGGCCGTCGACGTCGAGGGCGGCGGCGATCCCCTTGGCCAGCACGGTTTTTCCGGCACCCAGCGGGCCGGACAGCACCACCACGTCGCCGGCCCGCAGCTGCTCGCCCAGCCGAGTTCCCAGCGCGACAGTGTCCTCGGCGGTGGCCAGGGTCGCCTCCTGCGGATCAGCCACTGCGCCCGGCCCTTCGGCGTAACCGGTGAGTCAGCATGGCACGGCGCGGCGCGGCACGCTCCACCAGTCGCACCAGTGCCTCGTCGATGACATCGGGTTCCTCCAGCTGCACCAGATGCCCGGCCCCGGGCACGATCACCAGCTCACAATCCCACAGCGTGGCCGCCATCGCCCGCGAGTACCCCGGCGGGGTGAGCAGGTCCTGGTCGCCGCAGGCGACCAGGGTCGGGATCTTGGCCAGCGTCGCCAGCGCGGCACTCTCGTCGTGCACCTCCAGGGCGTGCAGGAAGCCCACCATGGTCGCGACCGGGGTGGCGTGCATCATCTCCTCGGAGTACGCCACCACGCTCGGACTGATCTTGTCGGTGCCGTAGGAAGCGGCGCGCAGGATCGGTGCGATCACCCCGCGGGCCGCCCCGCGGCCGCGGTGCACCAGTTTCGGTGCGTAGCGCACACTGAACTGCACGGCTTCCAGCGCCGGGTTACGCAGGATCTGGCCCAGCGGGGACCGGGAAACCCCTTTGGCGGCAGACGCTATCAACGCTGCGCCGACGATCCGGCTGCCGTAGCGCTGGGGAAACTGTCGCGCGTGTGCCAGCACCGTCATGCCGCCCATCGAATGCCCGACCAGCACCACCGGGCCGCGCGGGACGGTGGCCCGCAGCACCGCCTCCAGATCCTGGCCGAGTCGCGGCACGGTGTAGGTGCCCGGTGGGGCGACACTGGAATCGCCGTGGCCGCGCTGGTCGTAGAAGACCATGCGGACCTGATCGCCCCACTCGGCTGCCAGCCGCGCCCGCTGAAAGTGGAAGGACCCCATCCGCAGACAGAATCCGTGCGCGAACACCACCGTCAACGGTGCGTTGCGCGGACCGGTGTCGCGCACCGCCAGTTCGACCCCGTCGTCGGTGACCACGACCGAGCTGTGGTCGTTTGCGAGGATCTCGAAATCCTCGTCGGCGTAAGCGTCTTCGGCGGTAGTGCGTCGTGTCACCGACCGGGCGATGGTGCTTCCGGCGATGGTGCCGACGGCGGCCAGACCGGCCATCCCCGCCAGCCAGCCACCGGCCCGCCGGGACCCGCGCCGATTACCGGCCATCGGCGCCCCGATACGTCCTGGCGACCCGCCCGCGCGGGCTGTTGACCACCTCGTAGTGAATGGTCCCCAGCGCGTCGGCCCAGTCCTGGGCCAGCGGTTCGCCGTCTGCTCCGGACCCGAACAGGATGACCTCGTCACCCTCGGTGACGTCGACCGGGCCAGGTCCCAGGTCGACGACGAACTGGTCCATACACACCCGCCCGACGCTGGGCCGACGCCGCCCGTTGATCAACACCTCGAACCGTCCGCTCAGCGGTCGGAACACCCCGTCGGCGTAGCCCATCGGCACCAGCGCCACGGTGGTGTCGACCGGGGCGACCCAGGTGTGCCCGTAGGAGACCGCCTCCCCGGCTTTGATCGGACGAACCAGCACCACAAGCGATTTCAGCGTCATCGCCGGAATCAGGCCCATATCGCCGCGCTCCGGGATGGGGCTCAGGCCGTACATGGCTATTCCGGGCCGAACCATGTCGTAGGCCAGATCGGGGCGGGTCATCGCGGCAGCCGAGTTGGCCAGGTGGGCGACCGGGAACTCCAGGCCCTGCTCGCGGGCCACGCTCAGCAGTCCGGAAAAGCGTTGGGCCTGAATGTCGTTGACCGGGCTAGCAGTCTCATCGGCGCAAGCCAGATGCGACATCAGGCCGCGCACCCGGATCGCGTCGTCGGCGACGGCTCGCCGCAGCGCGGTCACCAGTGCCGGGAAGTCGGCGGCGCCCACCCCGTTGCGGTTCATACCGGTGTCGGCCTTGACCGTGACGGTGGCGGTCCGCCCGGTACGCGCCACCGCCTCGAGCAGCTCGCCCAGCTGCGGCACCGAGGAGACGGCGATCTGTACGTCGGCAGCCAGGGCCGGAGCGAAGTCGGTGTGCGGCCCGTGCAGCCACGCCAGCACCGGCGCGGTGATGCCGGCCGCGCGCAACGTCAGCGCCTCGTCGACGGTGGCGACCCCGAGTTCGGCCGCGCCGGCGGCCAGCGCGGCGCGGGCCACCTGAACTGCGCCGTGGCCGTAGCCGTCGGCCTTGACCACAGCCATCACCCCGGCGGCGCCGGCGTGATCGGCCAGCACCCGCACGTTGTGGGCAATGGCGTCCAGGTCCACCAGCGCTTGCGCGAGCAGACCGGACGTTCGGGATACGGCAGTCATGTCAGCCTCGATTGTCCCAGAACCCTCCAAACCGGCCCGCCGGAGCGCCGAGTGTGCGGTCTGATCGGCCGTAACGCCTCAGACTCAAGTGATCGCTGCAACACCTGACCAGGAAGGGGTCGGTGCTGCATGGGTCACGAAACGGGGTTTCGGGGTTCGGGTGTTCATCTAGACGTTGAGTCGGCTGGGGCTGTTCGGGCGACG
>NZ_LDPO01000025.1 GCF_001021505.1 Mycolicibacter heraklionensis | reverse complement strand
CCGCAAACCTCCGGAAAGCCGCGCCTGCCCACCCTGACCAACCTGCCGCCGGCACCTCCAGAACCGGGGACCGACTGCCGGGCGGCATCATGAGCACACAGCCGCAGCCGCCGGTGGCGCTGACCCCGGCGCTGCCGGATCGACGCAACGCCGAACTGCTGCTGCTGTGCTTCGCGACCATGATCATCGCCGTGGCGATGCTGATCGTCGAGGCCGGTCACGAGCAGGGCCTGCGCCCCGACCTGGTCGGCTACGGGGTGGCGTTTCTGGTGCTGTTCGGCTTCGCGCACCTGGTCATCCGGCGGTCGGCGCGCTACGCCGACCCGCTGCTGCTGCCGGTGGTGGCCCTGCTCAACGGCCTTGGGCTGGTGATGATTCACCGCATCGACCTGGGGGTCGGGATCGACGGCGCTGACGCCCGCCCCGGGGCCAGCGCGCAGATGCTGTGGACGCTGGTCGGTGTCGGAGTCTTCGCCCTGGTACTGGTGGCGCTCAAGGACCACCGCCAGCTCGCCGGCAGTGGCTACGTCTGCGGTCTGGTGGGCTTGGTGCTGTTGGTGATCCCCGCCCTGCTGCCCGCGTCGCTGTCCGAGCGCCAGGGTGCCAAGATTTGGATTCGGTTGCCGGGCTTCTCAATTCAGCCCGCCGAGTTCTCCAAGATCTTGTTGCTGATCTTCTTCGCCGCGGTGCTGGTGTCCAAGCGCCGGTTGTTCACCAGCGCCGGCAAGCACGTGCTGGGCATGAACCTGCCCCGGCCGCGCGACCTGGCGCCGTTGCTCGCCGCGTGGGTGATCTCGGTCGGCGTGATGGCGTTCGAGAAGGACCTCGGCACGTCCCTGCTGCTGTATGCGTCGTTCCTGGTGGTGGTGTACCTGGCCACTCGGCGGTTCAGCTGGATGGTGATCGGGATGCTGCTGTTCGCCGCAGGCAGCGTGGCCGCCTACTTCCTGTTCAGCCACGTCCGGGTGCGGGTGCAGACCTGGCTGGACCCGTTCGCCGACCCGGAGGGCGCCGGCTATCAGATGGTGCAGTCGCTGTTCAGCTTCGCCACCGGCGGCATCTTCGGCACCGGGCTGGGCAACGGCCAGCCGGGTTATGTGCCCGCGGCCTCGACGGACTTCATCATCGCCGCGTTCGGCGAAGAGCTGGGCCTGGTCGGGCTGGCCGGGGTACTGATTCTCTACACCATCGTGATCGTGCGCGGCATGCGCACGGCGATCGCGGTGCGCGACAGCTTCGGCAAGCTGCTGTCCGCCGGTTTGGCCGCCACGCTGGGCATTCAGCTGTTCATCGTGGTCGGGGGCGTGACGAAGCTGATTCCGCTGACCGGGCTCACCACCCCGTGGCTGTCCTACGGCGGATCCTCGTTGCTGGCCAACTATGTGCTGCTCGCGATCCTGCTGCGGGTCTCGCACGCCGCCCGCCGGCCGCTGAGCACGCAGCCCGTGCGCTCGGCCCCGATCGGCGACACCGGCACGGCGGTGATCGAGCGCGTATGAATACCTCCCTGCGCCGCGTCGCGATGACCCTGATGGCGCTGATCGTGCTGCTGTTGGGCAACGCCACCCTGACCCAGGTCTTCGCCGCCGACGGGCTGCGGGCCGACCCCCGCAATCAGCGGGTGCTGCTCGACGAATACTCCCGGCAACGCGGCCAGATCACCGCCGCCGGCCAACTGCTGGCCTACTCGGTCGCCACCGACGATCGAATCAAATACCAGCGCATTTACCCCGACCCCGCGGTGTATGCGCCGGTCACCGGTTTCTACTCGCTGCGCTACTCCAGCAGCGGCCTCGAGCGCGCCGAGGACACCGTGCTCAACGGATCGGACCCGCGCCTGTTCGGGCTGCGGTTGGCCGACTTCTTCACCGGCCGCAGCCCGCGTGGCGGCACGGTGGAGACCACCATCCGGCCCCGGGTGCAGCAAGCCGGCTGGGAGGCGATGCAGAAGGGATGCACCGGCGGCTGCCGCGGTGCGGTGGTGGCCCTGGAGCCGTCCACCGGCAAGGTGCTGGCGATGGTTTCGGCACCGTCGTATGACCCCAACCTGCTGTCCTCGCACGATTCGGCCAAGCAGGGCCAGGCCTGGCAACAGCTGCGCGACGACCCGGACTCGCCGCTGACCAACCGCGCCATCAGTGAGACCTACCCGCCGGGCTCGACGTTCAAGGTCATCACGACAGCTGCCGCGCTGCAGGCCGGCGTCAGTGAGAACGAGCAGCTGACCAACGCGGCGCGCATCGCCCTGCCCGACAGCACCGTCACGCTGGAGAACTACGGCGGCAACACCTGCGAGGGCAGCGAGCAGACTGTTCCGCTGCGGGTCGCGTTCGCCCGATCCTGCAACACCGCCTTCGTCCAGTTGGGTATTCGTACCGGCGTGGACGCCCTGCGCAGCACCGCCCAGGGGTTCGGGCTGGATATCACCCCCGAACCGATGCCCCTGCAGGTCGCGGAGTCCACCGTCGGCCGGATCGGCGACGCCGCCGCGCTTGGAATGACCAGCATCGGCCAGAAGGACGTCGCGGTCACCCCGCTGAAGAACGCGGTCATCGCGGCGACCATCGCCAACGGCGGGCTGACCATGCAGCCCTACCTGGTCGACGGGCTGGAGGGTCCCGACCTGGCGGGCATCGCCACCACCCAGCCGCACGAGCAGCGCCGTGCAGTGTCCTCGCAGGTCGCGGCTAAGCTAACTGAACTAATGATCGACGCCGAAAGAATGACCCAGCAGGAGGGGGCCATCCCGGGCGTACAGATCGCGTCGAAGACCGGCACCGCCGAACACGGTCCCGATCCGCGGAACACCCCGCCGCACGCGTGGTACATCGCCTTTGCCCCGGCCAGCGCCCCGAAAGTGGCCGTTGCCGTTGTGGTGGAAGACGGTGGCGACCGGTTGGCGGCCACCGGCGGCGCATTGGCCGCACCGATCGGGCGGGCCGTCATCCAAGCCGCCCTGCAGGGGCGATCATGAGCCCCCAAGTCGGCGCGGCGCTGGCCGGGCGCTATCGGTTGCAGCGGCTCATCGCCACCGGCGGTATGGGCCAGGTGTGGGAGGCCGTCGACAACCGGTTGGGCCGCCGCGTCGCGGTCAAGGTGCTCAAGCCGGAGTTCTCCTCCGACCCGGAGTTCATCGAGCGGTTCCGGGCCGAGGCCCGCAACACCGCGATGCTCAACCACCCGGGTATCGCCAGCGTGCACGACTACGGCGAGACCGAGCTGGACGGCGAGGGCCGCACCGCGTTCCTGGTGATGGAACTGGTCAACGGTGAGCCGCTGAACTCGGTGCTCAAGCGGACCGGGCGGTTGTCGCTGCGGCACGCCCTGGACATGCTGGAGCAGACCGGGCGCGCCTTGCAGGTGGCGCACAGCACCGGGCTGGTGCACCGCGACGTCAAGCCCGGCAACATCATGATCACGCCCACCGGCCAGGTGAAGATCACCGACTTCGGCATCGCCAAGGCCGTCGACGCCGCGCCGGTCACCCAGACCGGCATGGTGATGGGCACCGCCCAATACATCGCTCCGGAGCAGGCGCTGGGGCAGGACGCCACAGCCGCCAGTGACGTGTACTCCCTGGGCGTGGTCGGCTACGAGGTGCTCTCAGGCCGTCGGCCGTTCACCGGAGACGGTGCGCTGACGGTAGCGATGAAGCACATCAAGGAACCGCCGCCGCCGCTGCCGGCCGAGTTGCCGCCCAACGTGCGCGAACTGATCGAGATCACGCTGGCCAAGAACCCGGGGATGCGCTACCGCAGCGGCGGCCCGTTCGCCGACGCGGTCGCCGCGGTGCGGTCCGGTCGCCGTCCCACCCGGCCCAGTCAGGCACTTCCGGTCGGGCGCGCCGCCCCGTCGGCCATCCCGTCGACGGCAGCCACCCGCGCCGCACCGCCGGTGTCGGCTCGAGCCACCGCGGCGCGCCGGGCCCGGCCCAGCGCCGGCAACCATCGCACGCCGCCCCCCCGACGCACGTTCACCGCCGGGCAGCGCGCGCTGCTGTGGGCGGCCGGGGTGCTGGGCACGCTGGCGATCATCATCGCGGTGCTGATCGTGGTCAACGCCAAGAGCCCGGGCGGCTCCCTGGCGCCGGCCACTGTCACCGACACCGGGGCACCACTGACCAGCTCGTCGAGCTCCGAATCGTCGTCGGCGACGCCACCCGCGCACTCGTCGGGATGGACCTGGCACAGGATTTCAGAATGACGACGCCGCAGCGGCTCTCCGACCGCTACGAACTCGGCGAGATCCTCGGCTTTGGCGGGATGTCGGAGGTGCACCGCGCCGTCGACACCCGGCTGCACCGCGAGGTGGCCGTCAAGGTGCTGCGCGCCGACCTGGCCCGCGATCCCAGCTTCTATCTGCGCTTCCGCCGGGAGGCGCAGAACGCCGCGGCCTTGAACCACCCGGCGATCGTCGCCGTCTACGACACCGGCGAAGCCGAGACCCCGGCCGGGCCGCTGCCCTACATCGTGATGGAGCTGGTCGAGGGCGTCACGCTGCGCGACATCGTGCACAACGACGGCCCGATGCCGCCGATCCGGGCCATCGAGGTGATCGCGGATGCCTGCCAGGCACTGAACTTCAGCCACCAGCACGGCATCATCCACCGGGACGTCAAGCCGGCCAACATCATGATCGACCGGCACAACGCGGTGAAGGTCATGGACTTCGGCATCGCCCGCGCGGTCGCCGACGCCGGCAACAGCGTCACGCAGACCGCCGCGGTGATCGGCACCGCCCAGTACCTGTCGCCCGAACAGGCTCGCGGCGAGGGCGTCGACGCCCGCTCGGACGTGTACTCGCTGGGCTGCGTGCTGTATGAAATCCTCACCGGCGACCCACCTTTCGTCGGCGACTCACCGGTGGCGGTGGCCTACCAGCACGTCCGCGAAGACCCGGTGCCCCCGTCGCAGCGGCTCCCGGGCCTGCCCGCCGACCTGGACGCGGTGGTGCTCAAGGCGTTGGCGAAGAACCCGGACAATCGCTACCAGACGGCCGCCGAGATGCGTGCCGATCTGGTGCGGGTCCACAACGGGGAGACTCCCGAGGCCCCCCGGGTGCTCACGGCGGCCGACCGTGCCTCGATCATGACGCCCCGGTCCGGCGACAGCACCGGGGCTCAGACCGACCCGCTGCCCCGTCAGGAACTCGACTTCGCCCACGAGCGGCCGGGCTCGGTGGGCCGGTGGCTGATCGCCGCGATCGTGCTCGCCGTGTTGACCGTGATCGTCACGGTGTCGATCAACACGTTCGGCGGCCGTACCCACCAGATCCAGGTTCCCGACGTCAGCGGCCGTGCGTCGGTCGACGCGATCGCCGAACTACAGAACAAGGGCTTCAAGACCCGCACCGAGCAGCGCGCCGATTCCACCGTCCCGCCCGACCACGTGATCGGCACCGACCCGCCCGCCGGCGCCCCGGCGAACAAGGGCGACAAGATCACCGTCGACGTGTCCTACGGTCCCGAACAGCGCCAGCTTCCCGACGTGGCGACCCTGAGCTACGCCGACGCGGTCAAGAAGCTGACCGCCGCCGGTTTCGGCAAGTTCAAACAGGTCAACTCGCCGTCGACCCCGGAACTCAAAGACAAGGTGATCGGCACCAACCCGCCGGCGAATCAGACCACGGCGGTCACCAACGAGATCATCATCGTGATCGGCAGCGGCCCGGCCACCAAGCCCGTTCCCGACGTCACCGGCCAGACGCTGGACCTGGCGCAGAAGAACCTGACGGTCTACGGATTCACCAAGATCACCGAAGTGACGGTGGACAGTCCGCGGCCGGCCGGTGAGGTGATCGCCACCAGCCCGCCCAGCGGCGAGACCGTGCCCGTCGACGCGGTGATCGAGCTACGGGTCTCCCGCGGCAACCAGTTCGTGATGCCGGATCTGACCGGCATGTTCTGGACCGACGCCGAACCGCAGCTGCGGGCCCTGGGCTGGACCGGGATGCTGGTCAAGGGCGCCGACGTCGACGCCGGCGGGTCCGGGCACAACCGGGTGCTCTACCAGAGCCCGGCAGCGGGCCAGGGCGTCAACACCGACGGCAACATCACGCTGCGCTTCGGCCAGTAGTCAGCTGGCCGTACTGCTGGCGATACGCGCGGTCTGCACGGTCGCGGCGATCTCCTCCTCCAGCCGGCGCACCAAGGCGTCGTCGCAGGTGTAGCCGCAGTAGCCCAGCCAGTTGGCCAGCATCCGGTGACCGCCCTCGGTGAGGATGGACTCCGGGTGGAACTGCACCCCGTGGATGGGCAGCTGGGTGTGCCGCACCGCCATGATCACCCCGCCGCGGGTGCGCGCCGTGGCCTCCAGAACGGGGGGCAACGTCTCGGGCAGGATCGTCAACGAGTGATAGCGGGTGGCCGTGAACGGGTCCGGCAAACCCTTGAGCACCCCGGCGTCGGTGTGGAAGACGGTGCTGGTCTTGCCGTGCAGCAGCTCCGGCGCCCGGCCCACGGTGCCGCCGAAGGCGACGCCGATCGCCTGGTGCCCCAGGCATACTCCCAGCACCGGGACCCGCGCCGCCGCGCATGCACCGACCAGAGCGATCGACGCACCGGCGCGTTCGGGCGTGCCCGGTCCGGGGCTGAGCAGCACCCCGTCGAAGTCGGCAACGGCAGCGGCCGGGTCGGCCAGCCGGGCGTCGTCGTTACGCCAGACGGCAGCCTGTACGCCCAGCTGGCCCAGATACTGGACCAGGTTGAACACAAAGCTGTCGTAATTGTCGACGACGAGGATCCGCACGCCCAACAGGCTACCGCCGCACGGCGCGGGGACCGGTGTCAGTAGTCGACCGGCCCGGCCGGCACGGCATAGCGCATCCGGGCGAGCGCCGGTGTCTCGACGACCTCCAGGTCCGTACTGACCTGCTCGCTGTAGCCCAGACCGAACCGGATCACGTACTGCTTGTAGAGGGTGACCAGGGGATCTGCGGCCAACGCGGCCTGCATCGCGGCCGGGTCACCGATCGCGGTCACCACATACGGGGGGCTGTAGGTTCGGCCGTCCAGCAGCAGGGTGTTGCCCACACAGCGCGGTGCCGACGTAGCGGTGATCCGCTGGTCCTGCATCTGCACCGCTTCAGCCCCGGAGCTCCACAGTGCGTTGAGTACGGCGGAGATGTCCTGTTGGTGCACCACGAGATCGTCGGGGGAGGCATCGCGGGGGAACCGGCCGTTGGCGTCGCGCTGGGCGTCGGTGAGCGTCACCACCAGGCCCGGTCCGTGCATCGCCTCCAAACCGGCGGCCTCGGCGAGTTGCTCGGTGCGTTTGCGCATCGCCGACAGGGCAACGCCGGAGCCTCGGCCGTGTACCGAACCCACGGCGGTTGCCAACGTGTCGCGCTGCGTGGTGAGTTCTTCCACCGTGGCCTGGGTCGAGCGGACCAGGTCGACCAGCCGGGGGGCGTCCCCACGGCGGATCTCTTTGCCGCCGGAGACACCGTGGGTGGCCGCCAGCAGCAAGCCGGCCAGTAAGCAGACCAGCGGGACTCCGAGCTGCCATGGGGAGCGGCGGCCGGGAGACGGCGGCCCGTTGCGCTCCATCGGCTCTCCCGTTCTCGGTTAGATTGTGCTGCTGGGCTAATCTCGTACCGACCCATACTCGCAGCTTCACGCCGCACCGTCCCGAGGTACCGATGCCCAAGTCCAAGGTTCGCAAGAAGACCACCAGCTTCACCCCCTCGGCGGTGAGCCGTACCCCGGTCAAGGTGAAGGGCGGCCCATCCAGCGCATGGTTCGTCGCCCTGTTCCTGGGGCTGATGCTCCTCGGACTGGTGTGGCTGATGGTGTATCAGCTGGGGGCCACCGGACTGGACGCTCCCGCGGCGCTCAACTGGATGGCTGAGCTGGGCCCGTGGAACTACGCCATCGCGTTTGCCTTCATGATCACCGGGCTGTTGCTGACCATGCGCTGGCACTGAGCTGCGCAGACGCGGTTTTTCGGTTATGTCGCGCAGCCGCCGATGCCAGCTGGGCAACCAAGCAATTGCTCAATCACAACGATGTGATTTATCCCCACTGTGGACAACTCCTGTAGATAACTTTGAAACCCGCAGGTCGAAATGACTCAGGGCGGGCAGGAGCAAACCGAATGGTCGCCACCTTCCGGCGGAATCGCTGGTTGCGCGCTGGTCGGGGCAGCGTTAGCTATCAGCGCTGTGACGCTCGCCACAGATGTGCCCGGACGTGTTCTCGCCGGCATTGCCGGAGTCGGCCTGCTGGTGTTTGCCGGATTCTCCTGGCGGGCCCGGCCCAAGCTTGCGCTGACGTTCGACGGCCTGGCGGTGCGCGGTTGGTGGCGCACCCGGGTGCTGACCCCGGACAGCCTGACCCGGCTTCGCGTCACGGAGTATCAGCGCATCGGGCGCAAACACCGGCTACTCGAGATCGAGACGCGCGATGACCAGATGCTGATCCTGTCGCGGTGGGATCTGGGAACCGACCCGCGCGACGTGTTCGAGGCGCTGTCAGCGGCCGGTTACACCGGCCGCTGAGACCGTTGTTTAGGCGACGGTGATCGACTCGATCACGACCGGCTCGGTGGGCCGGTCGGCGCGGTCGGTCGCGGTGGTGGCGATGGCGTCCACAACGGCCTGCGAGTCCGGGTCCACGACCTCACCGAAGATGGTGTGCTTGCGGTTCAGGTGCGGGGTCTGGCCCACGGTGATGAAGAACTGCGAGCCGTTGGTGCCGGGACCGGCGTTGGCCATCGCCAGCAGGTAGGGCTTGTCGAACACCAGCTCGGGGTGGAACTCGTCCTCGAACTTGTAGCCGGGCCCGCCGCGACCGGTGCCGGTCGGGTCGCCGCCCTGGATCATGAAGCCGCCGATCACCCGGTGGAACACCGCGCCGTCGTAGAACGGCCCCGACGAGCCGCCGGAGGCGTTGGTGGTCGAGTACTCCTTGGTGCCCTGGGCCAGGCCGACGAAGTTGGCGACGGTCTTGGGGGCGTGGTTGCCGAACAGCGCGATCTTGATGTCACCGCGGTTGGTGTGCAGCGTGGCAGTTGCGGTGGCAATAGAGCTGGAGGTCATGGGATCACAGTCTGCCATTCCCGGCGTGGTGGGGTGCGTCACGGGTAGCGTTGTGCCCATGCGCCTGGCGACCGAGACCCCGTTGACCCACCGAGAGCGCCTGACGCGGGGGCTGGCCCATACCGCTGCCGGGCCGGTGGACGTGGCGCGGGGCGCCGTCGGGCTCAGTGGCGACGCAGTGCGCCGCGGGGCGGTGGAATTGCGCCGGCGTTATCGCGAGAGCCAGCTGTCCGACCGGGTTGCCGAAGCCGCCGAAGCCGCGGCCCGGGAGCTTGCCGCCGCCCAAGAAGCCGTTGCCGCCTTCCCGGAGCTGCTGGAAGGGAGCGCTCCTCGCCGTCATGTTCGCCGGTCTTGGGTGATCGCGGCGGCCGCCGGTGCGGCGCTGCTGGCGGGCGGGGTCGCGGTGGTGGTGATCCGCCGCTCGAAGCGGCCGGAGGAGCCGTCGCCGCGCCCACCGAGCGTGGACGCACAGCACAAGATTTAGTACGCCGGGGGGCGACGCGTTCGCGGTCGCATTGTGGAGCCTAGGAGATTCGAACTCCTGACATCTGCCTTGCAAAGGCAGCGCTCTACCAACTGAGCTAAGGCCCCTGGTGGGACTCGTGGGCCTAGGAGGACTCGAACCTCCGACCTCTTCGTTATCAGCGAAGCGCTCTAACCGCCTGAGCTATAGGCCCGTAGTCGTCTGCGACCGAGCGAGATTACCGCACCGGGCGCCCGCTCACCAAAATGCCGCCGCCACCCGGCCGGTCAGTCCCGGTCAGCCAGGGTTACCTCCACGCCGCCGACAACGTCGGTGCTGAGGTTGTAGATCACCACGCCGAGGGTGGCCATCGCGGTCAGCACCACGACGTTCACTAGCCCGATCAACGCGGCGCCGCCGAAAATCGAACCGGCGGAAACCAGTTCGGCGGCACTGTTGTTGGTCAGCAAGTCGCCCACGTTGCTGTTCAGCTTGCTCCAGACACCCATCGCGCCCAACGCGACGTACAGGACCGCCACCGCGATCATCCAGACGAAGAACAGCGCCGTCGACAGCAGCAACGACACCTTGAGCGCGCTCCAGGGGTCGATCCGCCGGATCTGCATGCTGGCCCGCAACGGGCCGCGCGGCCCCGCCGACACCGGGGGGCGGCGGACCGCAGAGCGGCGCTGCGCCGGTTCGGACAGATCCGGCAGCTCGCTGCCGTAGGCGTCGTCGGGCTGGGCGGGCTTCACCGGCGGTGCGGCCTTAGCCGGTTGCGCCGGCGGCTTGGCCGGTTGCGCCGGCGGCTTAGCGGGAGCCGGCGGCTTGGCCTGCGCCGGGGCTTTGGCCGGAGCCTGCTGCGGCGCACCGGGCGCGGGAGGCGCTGTCGGGGCGGCCGTACCGGACACGAACCGGCGTATCCGCTCGTCAACGCCGGGGGAGTGCGAGCCGGCGTCTGCGGGCCGGGCCGGGCCGGGCGGCCGGCCCTGGCCGCCGCGTTGCCACGGCGGGGCTTCCCCGGTCTCGGTAATCCGGCCGGGACGGCCCGGGGGCCGCTGGCCTGCGTCGGCCGGACCGTTTCCGGCCGACTCCGCCTTGCCCCCGTTGCCCGGGTGCCCCGGTTCGTTCGGTGCGCTCACCCACGGCTCCTTACCTGCGTATCCCCACCGCGCCGCGGCCGGGTCTCGGTCGGGTTCAGCTACCCGAGTCCTCGTCGGCCGCCTCTTCGTCGGCGTTCCGCGCAATCGCTATCAGTGTGTCGCCCTCACCCAAGTTCATCAACCGAACGCCCTTGGTCTGCCGTCCGGCCTTGCGAACCTGCCGCGCCGCGGTGCGAATCACTCCGCCGCCGGAGGTGATCGCATACAGCTCGCTCTCGTCGTCGACGATCAGGGCCCCGACCAGCCGGCCACGGCGTTTGTCGTACTGGACGGTCAGAATGCCCTTACCGCCACGGCCCTGCGTGGTGTACTCCTCGATCGCGGTCCGCTTGGCATACCCACCAGCGGTGGCCACCAGCAGATAGGTGCCCTCCCGGACCACATTGAGCGACAGCAGGTAGTCCTCGGCGTTGAACCGCATACCCTGCACACCGGAGGTGGCCCGGCCCATCGGCCGCAGCGCCTCGTCGGTCGCCGAGAAGCGGATGGACTGTCCGAGGGCCGACACCAGCAGCAGGTCGTCCTCGGCGGAGCACAACATCGCGCCGACCAACTCGTCCCCATCGCGCAGGTTGATCGCCACGATGCCGCCGGAGCGGTTCGAGTCGAAGTCAGTCAGCTTGGACTTCTTGACCAGTCCGTTGCGGGTGGCCAGCACCAGATACGGCGCATCTTCGTAGCTCTTGATCTGGATGACCTGAGCGATGCGCTCCTCGGGCTGGAAGGCCAGCAGGTTGGCGACGTGCTGGCCGCGCGCGGTGCGCAACGCCTCCGGCAGGTCGTAGGCCTTCGCTCGGTACACCCGGCCCTGCGTGGTGAAGAACAGGATCCAGTCGTGCGTCGAACAGACGAAGAAGTGCGCCACGATGTCGTCCTGCTTGAGGCCGGCGCCCTGCACGCCCTTACCGCCCCGCTTCTGGCTGCGGTACAGATCGGTCTTGGTGCGTTTGGCGTAACCGGTCTCGGTGATCGTGACGACGACATCCTCGCGGGCGATCAGGTCCTCGTCGGCGACGTCACCGTCGGCGGGGATGATCCGGGTCCGGCGGTCGTCGCCGTGCTTCTCGACGATCTCGGCGAGCTCGTCGTGCACGATCGCGCGCTGCCGCTCCGGCTTGGCCAGGATGTCTTCCAAGTCAGCGATCTCGGCTTCGATCTTGGCCAGGTCGTCGATGATCTTCTGGCGTTCCAGCGCGGCCAGCCGGCGCAGCTGCATGTCCAGGATCGCTTGCGCCTGAATGTCATCGATGTCGAGCAGTTCGATCAACCCTTGGCGGGCCACGTCGACGGTCTCCGACCGGCGGATCAACGCGATGACTTCGTCCAGGGCGTCGAGCGCCTTGACCAGGCCGCGCAGAATGTGGGCCCGTTCGTTGGCCTTGCGCAGCCGGTAGGTGGTGCGCCGCACGATCACGTCGAGCTGGTGGGCCACGTAGTACCGGATCATCTGGTCCAGCCGCAGGGTGCGCGGCACGCCGTCGACGATCGAGAGCATGTTGGCACCGAAGCTGGTCTGCAGCTGGGTGTGCTTGTAAAGGTTGTTCAGCACCACCTTGGCCACGGCGTCGCGCTTGATCTCCACGACGATGCGCGGGCCCACCCGGTCGCTGCTCTGATCCTCAATGTTGGCGATTCCCACCAACTTTCCGTCGCGCACCTGCTCGGCGATCGACGTGATGAAGTTGTCGTGGTTGACCTGGTACGGCAGCTCGGTGATGACCAGCAGGGACCGCCCGCGCGAGTCCTCCTCGATTTCGACCACACCGCGCATCCGGATGGAACCCCGGCCCGTGCGGTAGGCGTCGCTGATGCCCTGGGAACCGACGATCAGGCCGGAGGTGGGGAAGTCCGGGCCCTTGACCCGCTCCATCACCGCTTCCAGGGTGCTCTCTTCATCGGCTTCGTGGTTGTCCAGGCACCAGAACACCGCCTCGGCGAGTTCCCGCAGGTTGTGCGGTGGGATGTTGGTCGCCATACCGACCGCGATACCGCCAGAACCGTTGGCCAGCAGGTTCGGGAACCGGCTGGGCAGCACGGTCGGCTCCTGCACCCGGCCGTCGTAGTTCGGAACGAAATCGACTGTTTCCTCGTCGATTTCGCGCAGCATCTCCATGGCCAGCGGGGTGAGGCGCGCTTCGGTGTAACGCATCGCGGCCGCGGGGTCGTTACCCGGCGACCCGAAGTTGCCCTGACCGTCGACCAGGGGGTAGCGCAGCGACCAGGGCTGGGCCATCCGGACCAGGGTGTCGTAGATCGAGGCGTCACCGTGCGGGTGGTAGTTACCCATCGTTTCGGCAACCGACCGTGCGGATTTCGCGTGGCTGCGGTCCGGCCGGAATCCGGAGTCGTACATCGCGTAGAGCACCCGGCGGTGCACCGGCTTGAGACCGTCACGAACTTCGGGAAGGGCACGGCCCACGATCACGCTCATGGCGTAGTCGATGTAGCTGCGCTGCATCTCCTGTTGGATGTCGACCGGCTCGATCCGGTCTACCGAGTCGTCTCCGGGTGGCAGCGTGGTGTCTGTCATCTATTCCTCGTTCTGTCAGAGGTCAGTCGGGTCGGATATCGCGTTATCTCGTCGACGTCGTCCAACGTCGCGGTACATCGCTAAACATCCAGGAAACGCACGTCTTTCGCGTTCCGCGTGATAAAACTGCGCCGGGCCTCAACGTCCTCGCCCATCAGGATCGAGAACAGCTCGTCCGCTGCGGCGGCGTCGTCGAGGGTGATCTGACGCAGCACCCGCACACTGGGGTCCATCGTGGTTTCCCACAGCTCCTTGGCGTCCATCTCGCCGAGACCCTTGTAGCGCTGGATGCCGTCGTCCATGTTGATCTTCTTGCCGGCGGCCTTGCCGGCCTCGAGCAGACCGTCGCGTTCGCGGTCGGAGTAGGCGAATTCGGCCTCGTTACCGCGCTGCCACTTGAGCTTGTACAGCGGCGGCTGCGCCAAGAACACGTGTCCGTGCTCCACCAGCGGCCGCATGAAACGGAACAGCAGGGTGAGCAGCAGTGTCGAGATGTGCTGGCCGTCGACGTCGGCGTCGGCCATCAGCACGATCTTGTGATAGCGCAGCTTGGAGATGTCGAACTCGTCGTGAATACCGGTGCCCAGGGCGGTGATGATCGCCTGGACCTCGTTGTTCTTCAGGACGCGGTCGATGCGTGCCTTCTCGACGTTGATGATCTTGCCGCGCAGCGGCAGGATCGCCTGGAACATCGAGTCCCGGCCGCTCTTGGCCGAGCCGCCGGCCGAATCACCCTCCACCACATACAGTTCGGACTTGCTTGGGTCGTTGGAGCGGCAGTCGGCCAGCTTGCCGGGAAGGCCGCCCAGATCCGTAGCGCTCTTGCGCCGCACCAGTTCTCGGGCCTTGCGGGCGGCCATCCGAGCCTGCGCCGAGGAGACCGCCTTGTTGATGATGGTCTTGGCTTCGGCAGGGTTGGCCTCGAACCAGTGGCCGAGTTGCTCATTGCAGACCTTCTGCACGAACGACTTGACCTCGGTGTTGCCCAGCTTGGTCTTGGTCTGGCCCTCGAACTGCGGCTGAGACACCTTCACCGAGATGACCGCGGCCAGACCCTCCCGGATGTCGTCGCCGGTGAGGTTGGGGTCTTTGTCCTTGAGCAGCTTCTTGTCTTTGGCGTATTTGTTGACGACGCTGGTCAACGCCGACCGGAAGCCCTCTTCATGCGTTCCGCCCTCGGCGGTGTTGATGGTGTTGGCGAAGGTGTGCACCGACTCCGAGTAACCACCGTTCCACTGCAGAGCGATCTCGACTTCGTGTCCGGTTCCCTTGCCGTCGAAGTCGACGATGGTCGGGTGAATCGCGGTCTTGCTGCGGTTGATGTGTTGAACGAAATCGCGCAGGCCGCCCGGGTAGTGGAAGACACGGTGCTTGACCTTGTGCGGGGCGACGGCCTCGGCGGCCTGTTCCTCGGCGGTCTTCGGGGCTTCGGCGGTGTCGCTGACCACCTCGTCGACGACCTCTTCGACCCGCACCCGCTCGTCGGTCAGGTCGATGGTCAGGCCCTTGTTGAGGAACGCCATCTCCTGCAGGCGCCGCGCGACCGTCTCGAAGTCGTAGGTGGTGGTTTCGAAGATGTCCGGATCAGCCCAGAATCGGATGGTGGTGCCGGTCTTCTTGCTCTTCTCACCCTTGCGCAGGGTTCCTGGCACCGACTTGTCGTAGGTCTGGAACCACTCGTAACCGTCCCGGAAGATGTCGGCTTCCAGGCGGGTCGACAGCGCGTTGACCACCGAGACGCCGACGCCGTGCAAACCGCCGGAGACGCTGTAGGCGCCTTCTTCGAATTTTCCGCCGGCGTGCAGCACGGTCATGACGACGTCCACCGTCGGTACGCCGGTGGCGTGCATCGCCACCGGGATGCCACGACCGTCATCGGTGACCTCGACGCCGCCGTCTTCGAGGATGCGCACCGTCACCTTGGAGGCGAACCCGGCCATGGCCTCGTCGACCGCGTTGTCGACCACCTCCCAGATCAGGTGGTGTAGACCGCGTTCACCGGTGGAGCCGATGTACATACCGGGTCTTTTGCGGACTGCTTCGAGGCCTTCGAGAACCTTGATCGAATCGGCACCATACTTGTTTTGGGCAGCCACGGTCGGGGAGCTCTCCTCAGGTTCGCAAGTCAGCATTCGCCGCATCACTCAGGTGTATGGGCGGGATACTGAGCCAGTCTACCTTGGGGTCCCGACGGCGAGCATTTTCTCGGGGTGTTTCTGCCTATCTGGTTGCGCCGTGGCGTCGATATCACGGTTTGCCTCGTGTCCGGCCGCTGGCCGGAACGATTTTTTTGCTCGTAGCGCCACTGAGCCGCCCGATTCCGGCGGCGCCTCAGCCGTAGGTGTCGCGCGGTCCCCGGCCCGAGACGTGCAACGGTCCTTTGCGCCACGACGGCGCGGTCGGACCGGTGATCTTCAGGGTCTTGACCACGCCGTCACCGACGGCGGCGGCGATCTTGGCCAGCAACTGGGCCTGGACCAGGCGCAACTGGGTGGCCCAGGCGGTCGATTCGGCCACGACGCTGAGCACACCGTCGGAGAGCCGGGTCGGGGTTGCGTGCGAGGCGATGTCGTCACCGACCACCGAACGCCACTGTCCCAGCACCGTGCCTTCGGCCACTTGTGCTGACCATCCTCGGGACTGCGCAAGATCGCGGGTGGCCGCGCCCAGGGTCTGGGGATCACGCCGATCCGGTCCCGGCCCCGACCAGCTGCGGCGACCGCCACCGGTAGCCGGGGTACGGCGGCGCAGCGGGGCGCGGCGTCCCTGCCCGACGTCTTTGCCCTGGCTGCGGGCCGCTTCGCGCGCTTCGGCAAGGGTCCGGCGAACAAGATCCATGCCAGTCAGCCCGGCCAGGTGCGCCGGTGGCTGCAGAGCCGGTTCGTCCTTCGACTCGTCGAAGTCGGTCACGGAATGCCACCAACCAATTCCGACACCCTGCCCTCGTCGCCTTCGGTGACGGCGATCCGAATCTGGCGGGCTTGCCAGTCGGCGGGGATGTCGTCCGGGACGGCCGCGGTGATCAAGACCTGTTCGGCCGACGCGGCGACGCCGGCCAGCGCCCGGCGCCGCGCCGCGTCCAATTCCGCGAAGACGTCATCGAGCAGCAGCACTGGTTCGGCACCCTCACTACGGAGGAGTTCATAGGAAGCCAATCGCAGCGCCAGCGCCATCGACCACGACTCACCGTGGCTGGCAAAGCCTTTCACCGGTCGGTCGCCGAGCCGCAACTCCAACTCATCGCGGTGCGGGCCCACCAAGCACACGCCGCGGTCCAACTCCGCGCTGCGGCGGCGCGCCAACTCGGCGAGCAGGGCCTCTTGTAGTTCGGCCGCGCCCTGGTTCTCCGCACCGAGGGCGATCTCCAGTTTTGGCCGATAGGCCACGGCGGCGGTCCTGGTTCCGGGCGCCAGCAGTTGGTAGGCCTTCTCGACTTCCGGCGCCAACTGGTTGACCAGCTCGATCCGGGCGGCCATCAGCTCCGCACCGTGCAGGGCCAATTGGGAATCCCACACGTCGAGGGTGTCGAGCACCGCTCGGTCACCGCGATGCAGTGCACCCGGCGCACTCTTGAGCAGTGCGGTGCGTTGTCGCAGCACCTTGTCATAGTCGGCCCGCACCGCGGCGATCCGCGGACGGCGCACGCTTGCCAACTCGTCGAGGTAGCGGCGGCGCTCACCGGGATCTCCGCGCACCAGCGCCAGGTCTTCCGGGGCGAACAACACCGCGCGCAGTACCCCTATGACTTCACGGGCGTGCCGCACCGGAGCGCGGTTGAGCCGCACCTTGTTGGCTCGGCCTGCGGCGATCTCCAGATCAACCGCCAGTTCGCGGCCCTCGTTCACCACGATCGTAGAAACCACCGCGCGAGTGGCGCCGGATCGAATCAGTGGCGCGTCCGTGGCCACCCGGTGTGAACCCAAAGTAGATGAATACCACAGTGCTTCAACAAGATTGGTCTTCCCGAAGCCGTTCGGCCCGACCAGCACCGTCGCGCCCGGTTCCAGTTCCAGGTCGACGTGCGCCCAGGACCGGAAATCCCGCAGGCCCACGTGGCGGACATACACCGAGAAACCAACCCCTCCCGTCGTCGGGGCCCGCGCCGATCAGCCGGGCAGGCGAACCGGCATCAACAGGTAGACGTAATCCGACGGCACCGCCGGGAACGGACCCTCGCCGATCAGCGCCGGGTCCTCCGCACTGGCGGGGCGCAGCACCGCGGGTTTCTTCGGATCGGTGAAACCCATCGACACCTTCTCGCTGTGCAGCGAACCCAAGCCGTCCGTGAGGTAGGTCGGGTTGAACGCGATGGTCAACGGCTCGCCGACGAAGTCGATCGGCAGATCCTCCTCGGCGCGGCCGACATCTTCGGCGCCCGCCGAAAGGCGCAGGGTGCCCTCGGACAACTCCATGCGCACCTGGGCGCCCCGGTCAGCCACCAACGCCACACGCTTGATCGCTTCGGTGAGCTCGGCCACACCGATGGTCGCTACCGCGAGGTGTTCGCTGGGCAATAGCTGCCGGAACTTCGGGAATTCCGCATCCAGCAGTCGGGTGGTGCTGCGCTTTCCAGCGCTGGTGATTCCCAACAGCCCCTCGTTGCCGACCGCCGCCCCAGCTCCCAGAGCCAGGTGCACCTCGTTGCCGTCGCTGCTGGCCTTCGCCGCTTCGGCGAGAGTTTTGGCCGGAACCAGTACCGCGGCTTCGGTACCTGGTGCCGCGGTCCAACTCAACTCTCGGACCGCCAGACGGAAGCGGTCGGTCGCTGCCAAAACCACTGTATTACCAGAGATTTCGACACGTATGCCGGTCAACATGGGCAACGTGTCGTCGCGGCCGGCCGCCACGGCTACCTGGCCGATGGCCTCGGCGAACACATCTGCGGACAACACACCGGTCTCGTCGGGCAGGGTCGGCAGGGTGGGGTAGTCCTCGACCGTCATGGTCGGCAGCGAGAATCGCGCGTTACCACAGGTCAAAGAGACCCGGGTGGCCTCGACCTGGACTTCGACCGGCTTGGCGGGCAGTGCCCTGGTGATATCCGAAAGCAGTCGACCGGACACCAAAACGCTTCCCGGAGAAGCGATCTCAGCGGCCAGCTGAACTTCAGCGGAGACTTCGTAGTCGAATCCGGACACCGTCAAGCCGTTGTCGGAACCGGTCAGCAGCACCCCGGCCAGCAGTGGCACGGTGGGCCGGGCAGGCAAAGACTTCGCCACCCACGCCACCGCGTCAGCGAAGTCATCCCGGTCCAGGCGGAACTTCAAGTCGGTCAGACCCGCGTTCGTGGTCGCCGCGTCCATAGCGTCCTCTCGTCACCCCGATATCGAGCTCTACCCTGCGGCGACTGGTGAACACCCCCACCCGCGGCCGTGTAACGCCCCACGCCGAAGTGTAAGAGCGGTAGGTCACCAACCGTAGAGCCTGGACGGCCTTCTTGAAAGTTAAACCTCGACACCGAGTGGCTCAGGACGGGCTTGGCCGGCGCGGAGACGAGCCGGTTGTGAACAGGCCGGGTTCACCCGAATCCCCAACGACCTGTTTTTAGAAAGAATCGAGGGATAACTTCCAGTATTAGTAGTAAGTCCTGTGGATGGTGGGTACAGCGTGGCATCGTCGCTGCTGAGCGGGGGCGCGGGGTTGGGGAGGAGCGGTGAATGACACGCCCGGGCCGGTCGGCGCGGCTGTGCATGAAGCAGCCGGTGTGTATCGACTGACGGTTCCTCATTCGATCGTGGACAGGTTGTCCGCAGCGGTATCCACAGGGCCACACCGTGACGGGTGGTACGAGTGGGTCCAAAGTTTTTTGTAAGAACGTCCGCAACAACAGCCCGGGAATCAGCGCTTGGCGCGCTGCCGGATCCGGGTGGTGAGCTCTTTGACTTGATCGAAGACCTCACGACGCTCGGCCATCTCGCCGCGGATCTTGCGCTCGGCATACATCACGGTGGTGTGATCACGGCCGAATGCCTGGCCGATCTTGGGCAGCGACAGGTCGGTCAGTTCGCGGCACAGATACATCGCGATCTGGCGGGACTGCGCCAGCGGCCGGGTCTTGCCGGGACCGCGCAGTTCCTCAACTGAGGTGTCGAAGTACTCGGCGATCACCGCCATGATGATCGCGGCGCTGATCTGCATGGTGCTGGCGTCGGCGATCAGGTCACGCAACACGATCTCGGCCAAGGACCGGTCGATCGGGGTCTTGTTGAGCGAAGCAAATGCGGTGACACGGATCAGCGCGCCCTCGAGTTCCCGGATGTTCCGCTCGATGCTGGTGGCAATGAGTTCGAGCACGTCGCCCGGCACGTCGAGGCGCTCCATCTGCGCCTTCTTGCGCAAAATGGCGATCCGGGTCTCCAGATCCGGCGGCTGGACGTCGGTGATCAAGCCCCATTCGAAACGAGTGCGAAGCCGATCTTCCAGGGTGGCAAGCTGTTTGGGCGCCCGATCGGACGTGATCACGATCTGCTTGTTGGCGTTGTGCAGAGTATTGAAGGTATGGAAGAACTCTTCCTGGATACCTTCTTTCCCCTCGATGAACTGGATGTCGTCGACCAGCAGTACGTCGATGTCGCGGTAGCTGCGCTTGAAAGCGACCTTGCGGTCGTCACGAAGAGAGTTGATGAAGTCGTTCGTGAACTCTTCGGTGGAGACGTACTTGACGCGCATCCCGGGGAAGAGCCGCTGGGTGTAGTTGCCGGCCGCGTGCAACAGATGGGTCTTGCCCAGTCCGGACTCACCCCAGATGAAGAGCGGGTTGTAGGCACGCGCCGGTGCTTCGGCGATGGCCAAGGCGGCGGCGTGGGCGAATCGGTTGGAGGTTCCGATGACGAAGGTGTCGAAGGTGTAGCGCCGGTTGAGGCTCGCACCGTCGGCCGTGGGCGAGTCATCACTGGGTCGTTCGGTGAAATAGTTGGGCCAGTCGTATTCGACGTCGGTGGTCTCGTCGTCCTCTTCGTCGGCGCGGACGTCGGCGGCACCGTCGGTGTTCGAGGTGCTGGGTTGCTCGTCGGTGGCTTGCGGTGAGATCCGAACACCGAGCTCGATGGCGTGACCGAGGCGCCGGCTGAGCGCCTCGGTGATCTGGGCACGCAGATGCCGTTCGATCTCGTTCTGGACGAAGCTGCTCGGCACCGCCAACAGGGCGAAGCCCTCAACGATGGCCAGCGGGTGGACGAGTTTGAGCCAGGCCTTCTGCTGTGGAGTCAGGGTTGGGGCCGAACCGTTGGTTGGTGGGGCGTCACCGTTGAGTTCGGCTACTACCTCGTCCCAGAGACTGAGGAACGCAGTGCCGGGGTCCTCACTCAAAGCCCCATCCCCCTGGTTCGACGCCGTCTGGCCGGGCACCCGGTGCGCGGATGCCCTCCCGGGACATGCTATCCACACACTTATCCACAGGTGTGGATGAGGTGCGCATTCCGCGGTGAGGCCCCCTGGGCCGGTTGCTCAGCAACGGATACTCCAGACAAAAGACGCTATATCTGAAGCGCCAGCCGCTTCGTGATCTTCGGTTCGTGGACGAGAACCGCTCCGGTTCCGAAACGGCGCTGGCAAGCAAGCTAACAGGTTTCTGGGCAGACGACTACTCATTTCACCGAGATGAATCGAATGAAAACGAGCGTCATGAAGACGATCGATACGCGTGTGACCAGTGTGAACAGTGGGCCAGTTTCGTAGGCGGGCGAGGGGGGTCCGCACGGCGATTGCACCGGGGTTTGACCCGGCGAACGCGCATCAGTACCCTCGAACAGTCGCCCGAACGCTGGCGATACGGCAGCGACCGGCCTGTAGGCCGGAGCCCGCGCCGGTTACGAGCAGGACGCAGAAGTTCACCGAGCTTACCGAGTGCGTCGCGTGCGGCAGGCACAACGGGCTTCCGGTGTGTCGGGCTTACGCGGCGCAAGATGCAATAAGGAGAGTGTGCCGTGGCCAAGGGCAAGCGGACCTTCCAGCCCAACAACCGTCGTCGGGCCCGCGTGCACGGGTTCCGGCTGCGGATGCGTACCCGTGCCGGGCGTGCCATCGTCACCGCCCGGCGCAATAAGGGCCGGCGCTCGCTGACCGCCTGAGCACAGGCAGCTCGGCGGTGCTCCCGGCTCAATACCGGATGAGACGATCGGCCGACTTCGGTGCAACGGTCAAGCATGGCCAAAGGGCAGTGCAGCCGGACGTCATCGTGTACAGCCGGGTCATCTGCGACCGACGGACGGACCTGTCCGAGGAGTCGGCGTTGGATGCCGCGACGGCAAGTCCTCCACGGGTAGGCCTGATCATCGCCAAGTCGGTCGGGTCTGCCGTTGACCGCCATCGCGTGGCTCGGCGACTGCGCCATGTGGCGCGCGACGTGTTGGCCGACTTGGAACCCTGTGAGCAACTGGTGATTCGGGCACTGCCCGGAAGCAACGGTGCCACCTCGGACGCCCTCGGCACACAACTGCGGGCCGGCTTGCGGTCGATCCGCCGCGCCGCGGGGGCGGTGCGCTGATGCACGCGCTCGCGGTCGCACCGGTACGCGGACTGATCTTCGTGATTGAGCTGTACCGGAATCTGATCTCCCCGCTGCGTCTGCCCAGTTGTCGGTTCATGCCGACCTGCAGCCAGTACGCGGTGGATGCGTTGACCGAGTACGGGTTGATCCGGGGTAGCTGGTTGGCGGCAGTACGGCTGGCCAAGTGCGGGCCATGGCATCAAGGCGGATGGGACCCCATCCCCGAACGGTCCCAGAGGGCTGCCGAGTACGGCTGCCCGTCCGAGAACTCCTCGGACAATCGAGCGGAGGGTGAATACCGTGTCCTTTGATCCGGGCAGCCTGGACTACGTGTACTACCCGGTGTCGGGCATTATGTGGTTGTGGTACAAGGCTTTTGGACTTCTACTAGGGCCGGCGAACTTCTTCACCTGGGCGCTTTCAGTGGTCTTCCTGGTGTTCACGCTGCGGGCGCTGCTGTATAAGCCGTTCGTCAAGCAGATCCGGACCACCCGGCAGATGCAGGAGCTGCAGCCGCAGATCAAGGCGTTGCAGAAGAAGTACGGCAAGGACCGCCAGAAGATGGCGCTGGAGATGCAGAAGCTCCAGCGTGAGCACGGCTTCAATCCCATCCTGGGATGCCTGCCGATGCTGGCGCAGGTCCCGGTCTTCCTGGGTCTGTTCCATGTGCTGCGGTCGTTCAACCGGACCAGTACCGGGATCGGCCAGCTGGGCCTGTCGCCTGACCTGAACCGTCAGCTGGGCAACTACTTCTTCAGCGCCGCCGACGTGGGCAACTTCCTGGATGCGAATCTGTTCGGCGCCCCACTGGGCGCGACCATGATCCAACGCACCGGGCTGGACGCCTTCGCCGAGTTCAACCGGTTCTCCGTGATCGCGGTCGGGGTGCCGATCATGATCGCGGCCGGCATCGCGACGTACTTCAACAGCCGGGCTTCGGTGGCGCGGCAGAGTCCGGAAGCCGCGGCCAACCCGCAGACCGCGATGATGAACAAGCTGGCGCTCTACGTCTTCCCGCTGGGCGTGGTGGTCGGCGGGCCCTTCCTGCCGCTGGCGATCATCCTGTACTGGTTCTCCAACAACATCTGGACGTTCGGCCAGCAGCACTACGTGTTCGGCCTGATCGCCAAGGAGGAAGAGGCCAAGAAGGAGGAGGCGCTGCGGCGCCGTGCCGCCAACGCCCCGGCGCCCGGGGCCAAGCCGAAACGGGGCGCCCGGGCGGCGACAGCGGAGTCCGAGGCCGAAGTCGAGGAGCCGGGCGTGACCGAGGCAGAGACCGGCGAGCCCGCGAACCCCGAGGCCGCCAAGCGGAACCCGGGCCGACCTGCCGCCCGCGGCGGACGCCCCGGCGCCGGAGCGAAGCCGAAGAAACGTAAGCGGTGACGTACCGCGACAAGCCAACCGGCGCGTGAGCCGCCGGGCACGGAGGGAGACGACATGACTGACACGACCGATTCGGACACCACGGAGCGCGAGGCTGTGAATTCCGAGGGGGAGACGACGCAGGAGGGGCAGGCCGCGCCCGCGGTCGACCTGGAAGACCGACTGGTTGCCGAAGGCGAGATCGCCGGCGACTACCTGGAAGAGTTGCTCGACTTGCTGGACTTCGACGGGGATATCGATCTCGACGTCGAAGGCCGGCGCGCGGTGGTGAGCATCGACGGCGGCGCGGACCTGACCAAGCTGGTGGGCCGCAAGGGTGAGGTGCTCGATGCACTGCAGGAGCTGACTCGATTGGCGGTGCACCAGAAGACCGGTGAGCGCAGCCGGCTGATGCTCGACATCGCCGGCTGGCGCCGCCGGCGCCGCGACGACTTGACCGCCCTGGGCGACGAGGTGGCCCGGCGCGTGTTGGAAAGCGGTGCCGACGAGGAACTGGCCCCGATGAGCCCGTTCGAACGTAAGATCGTCCACGATGCGGTGGCCGCCGTGGCCGGCGTGCACAGCGAGAGTCAGGGCGTCGAGCCGTCGCGCCGAGTAGTGGTTCGGCGGGACTGACCAGACCCAGCGTAGGGAATTACAGCAATGTGATTCCCTGCCCGCGGTCCGTTCCCGGGAAGCCGGAGGAATGTTTCACGTGAAACATGTCGAGGGAGCACCGGCACCCGAGCCGCCCCCGGAGGCGGCGGAAGTCTTCGGCGATCGCCTTCCCACGGCGCGGCGCTACGCAGCCCTCTTGGCGGGCCCCGGTGTCGAGCGCGGATTGATCGGACCCCGGGAAGTCGAGCGGCTCTGGGAACGCCACCTGCTCAACTGCGCGGCGGTCGGGGAGCTGCTGGAGGCCGGGGAGCGGGTCGCAGACATCGGAAGCGGAGCCGGCTTGCCGGGAATACCGGTGGCGATCGTCCGTCCGGACGTAGCTATGACCCTCGTCGAACCGCTCCTCCGGCGCAGCGACTTCCTGCGTGAGGCGGTCGCGGAGCTGGACCTCGGCGGGGTGGAGGTGGTCCGCGGACGTGCCGAAGATCCCGCGGTGCGCGACGCGGTCGGGGACTGCGACGCCGTCCTGTCACGGGCCGTCGCGAGCCTGGACAAGATCAGCCGGTGGAGCCTGCCGCTGCTACGCAAGGGCGGCCGGATGCTGGCGATGAAGGGGGAGCGGGCACAGGCCGAGGTCGACGAGCACCGCGGCGTGATGGCCAGACTAGGCGCGAACGACGTAAGGGTGGTGAGATGTGGCGTGAACTATTTAACCCCGCCCGCGACCGTGGTGCTGGCACTGCGGGCAGAGCCCGAAGCGAGGCGCGCGGGCCGTCGGACATCGGGCAGCCCGGCGCGACGGTCGACCAGGAGGAACGCATGAGCAGATCAGTCCCCCCGGGCGTCACGCCACGGTCGTCAGCCACGAACGCCGCGGGTTCTGCCGAGGCGGTTTCACGTGAAACATCGCACGGCCCGGTTTCACGTGAAACATCGCCGGACTTTGTCGACACCCCGATCGGCGCGGCCGCTGAGCGGGCGATGCAGGTACTGCACACCAACAACCTGCTGCCCCGCCCGAAGCGCCGGCGCGTGTTCACCGTCGCCAACCAGAAGGGCGGCGTCGGCAAGACCACCACCGCGGTCAACCTCGCCGCCGCCCTCGCGGTGCAGGGGATCAAGACCCTGGTGATCGATCTCGACCCGCAGGGCAACGCGAGCACCGCATTGGGAATCGCCGACCGTAAATCCGGCACACCGTCGTCGTACGAAGTGTTGATCGGTGCGATCCCGGTGACATCCGCCTTGCAGCAGAGCCCGCACAACGAGCGGCTGTATTGCATCCCGGCCACCATCGATCTGGCCGGCGCCGAGATCGAATTGGTAAGCATGGTGGCGCGGGAGAACCGGCTGCGCAATGCGCTGACCGATCTGGACAGCTTCGACTTCGACTACGTCTTCATCGACTGCCCGCCCTCGCTGGGCCTCCTGACCGTCAACGCGTTGGTTGCCGCGCCGGAGGTGCTGATCCCGATCCAATGCGAGTACTACGCGCTGGAAGGCGTGTCCCAGTTGATGCGCAACATCGAGATGGTCAAGGCGCACCTCAACCCGCGGCTGGAAGTGACCACCGTGCTGCTGACGATGTATGACGGGCGCACCAAGCTCGCGGACCAGGTAGCCGACGAGGTCCGGCGCTACTTCGGCGACCGGGTGCTGCGCACGGTCATCCCACGCAGCGTCAAGGTGTCGGAAGCGCCGGGCTACAGCATGACGATCATCGACTATGACCCCGGCTCACGCGGGGCGATGAGCTACTTGGACGCCAGCCGGGAGCTCGTCGAGCGGGACCTGGTCGACGGAGGGGGACAGCAGTGACCGCCGGTATCCGACGACCCGGAGAAGAACAGGAGCGCCACAGATGACCGGACCGTCGCGTAAGAAGGGCGGCTTGGGCCGCGGCCTGGCCTCGCTCATCCCGACCGGCCCCGGCGAGGGGAACGACGCCCAGGGCGACCGCGGCGCCGGCCTGGGCCCGCGGATGGGCGATGCCGCCGCCGATGTCGTTCTGGGCGGCGCGCGCAGCGCAGCCCCGGCGGCAACCCCCGACGTGGGCGCGGTGTACCGCGAGATCAGACCGGCCGACATCGAGCCCAACCCCCGCCAACCCCGACAGGTTTTCGATGACGAGGCACTGGCCGAGCTGGTGCATTCGATCCGAGAATTCGGGCTCATGCAGCCCATCGTGGTGCGGGCGGTGCCCGGCTCGTCGCGGTACCAGTTAGTCATGGGGGAGCGGCGTTGGCGGGCCTCCCAGCAAGCCGGTCTGGAGACGATCCCGGCGATCGTTCGGGAGACCGAGGACGACAACCTGCTGCGCGACGCGCTGCTGGAGAACATCCACCGGGTACAGCTGAACCCGTTGGAAGAGGCAGCGGCCTACCAGCAATTGCTGGACGAGTTCGGGGTGACCCACGACGAACTGGCCACCCGCATCGGACGCTCCCGCCCCTTGGTGACCAACATGATCCGGCTGTTGCGACTGCCCATCGCCGTGCAGCGCAGGGTCGCCGCCGGCGTGTTGTCGGCGGGCCATGCCCGGGCGCTGCTGTCTCTGGAGGCCGGATCGGAGGCCCAGGAGGAGCTTGCGGCGCGGATCGTGGCCGAGGGCCTGTCGGTGCGCGCCACCGAGGAGGCGGTCACCCTGGCCAACCGCGGAGGCACCCCGACACCGGTCGCGCCGCGGCGCAAGCCGATCCAGATGCCCGGTCTGCAGGACGTCGCCGAGCGGCTGTCGACTACCTTCGACACCCGCGTGACGGTCAGTCTCGGTAAGCGCAAGGGCAAGATCGTGGTCGAGTTCGGATCCGTCGACGATTTGCAGCGCATCGTCGCGATGATGGACTCGACAACCTCCTGAGGCGTTGTTCGCCCAGGTCCAGGGCCACACGGCCGTTACGTCACTGTGACGGTACGGCGGCCCCGGTCCGCTGGCGGAGCTGAAACATGTTGATTAACAGCAGCTTTCGTTTTTTCGATGGGTCGATCCACCAAATGGCGCCGAGGGTGGCATCCGGCGGCTCGACCCTCCTATTCTTAAGGGGCTGTCGTCGCCGACAGCACGGGTTGAGACCGGGAGTCCAGTGTCTGTCCGCATCGCACCCCTGAAGCTCGAGGGTTTCGAGCAGCTTCCCAAGCACGCACGCCGCTGCGTCTTCTGGGAGGTGGATCCGGCCACCCTCGGCCGTGACGATCACCTCTCGGACCCGGAGTTCGAGAAGGAAGCCTGGCTGTCGATGGTGATGTTGGAGTGGGGGACCTGTGGGCAGGTAGCCACGCCGTCGGCCGCCGCGCGAGGAGTCGGGGATCCGCCGTGCCTCGGCTACGTGCTGTACGCACCCCCGCGTGCTGTGCCCCGGGCGCACCGCTTTCCCACCGGGCCGGTTTCGGCCGACGCGGTGCTACTGACTTCGATCGGCACCGATCCGGCTCCGATGGCCGACGGTCTGCCGCGGGAACTGATCGCCCGGGTCGTCGAGGAGTTGATGCGGCGCGGGGTCCGCGCCCTGGAAGCCTTCGGCCGTACGTCGGCGGTTTCCGAACTCTTGGATGGGGGCACCGTCCCGCCCGACGTCGCGCCGGTGTTGGAGGCGGTCGGCGACTGCTCGGTCGAGCACTGCATCATCTCGGCGGATTTCCTGACCGACGTCGGGTTCACCGTGGTGTCACCGCACCGGTACTTCCCGCGGCTGCGACTGGAACTCGACAAGGGCCTGGGTTGGAAGGCGGAGGTGGAGGCTGCGCTGGAGCGTCTGCTGGAGAGCTCGCGGCTGGAGCAACCGATCGGGGCGGGCGCCCCCGCCGCCTCGGGGTCTGCGACCGGGCTGGTGCGGCGGTTCCAGCTTCGGCTCTCCTGCGTCGAGCCTTGCTGAACCGCCGGGTCAGGAACCGCCGAGCTGGCCGGTCCGCTCGACCGACAGTTCGTGGGCCAGCAGTTCGGCGAACGTGAAGGTTCCGGTGGGCCGGTCGTTCTTGCCGAGCAGATACAGCCGCTTGACCGCGGCGAGCATTCCCTCGGCGATGGCGTCGCGGGTTGCCGGAGAGGCCAGCATCCCGCGATCACGCGGGCTGGTGATGTAACCGACGTCGACCTCGACGGTGGGCATCCGGGTCAGGCGCAGCAAGTCCCAGGTCCGGCCGTGTGCCCGGCAATCCTGTAATCCGGTGCGGGCCACGATCTCTCGCTGAATGAAGTCCGCGAGATTCCGGCCGATGGTGGACACCGAACCATGGGAGTTGCCGAAGTGGAACGAGGCCACACCATTGGCCGCCGGGCTGACATGGGTGGCGCAGCGCAGGCTGATCATCAGGTCGGCACCCACGGCGTTCGCGGTCGCGGCACGCTCGGCGTCCGACGGGTTGCGGCCGCTGGGACGGGACAGGAAGGTGTCCATCCCGATGGCCGTCATCCGGCCTTCTAAACGACTTGCCAAGTCCCACAAGATATCTGCTTCACTGATCGGTCCCGACGGAGTCTGGGTGATCAGCCCGTGGTCACGACCGCCACGGCCTGGGTCGATGACGATCCGCTTGCCGGACAGCCGGGGTCCGGACCGCCGCACCAATTCCTCTTCGCGGATCGCGTGGGGCGAGCCGCCGGTCACCCTCGAGGCCAGGAAGTTCAAGGAACGCAACGTTTCCGGCCCGCAGATACCGTCGGCGTACAAACCGTACTCGCGCTGATACGACATCAACGCGTTGTGCGTCTGGATGCCGAAGTAGCCGTCGACCAGCCCGGTGTAGAAACCCAGATCCTGCAGGCGGGCTTGCAACGTGGCCACGTCGTCGCCGTACATCGGCGCCCCGAACTGGTGGTTGAGGATGCGGGCGCCCAGTCGGTAGGACGCCTCCTTGAGCGCGCGGTAGGTGGCCTCGCCGATCACGCCGTCGACCAGCAGGCCACGCTGCTGCTGGAAGGCACGCACCGCTTGGTCGAGGTGGTCGTCGAAGACGTCCAGCGCGACGTGTTTGCCGGTGCTCAAGTCCGCGTCGGGGCTGTCCACCAGACCCAGCGCGGCCAGCGCTGCCCGGATTTCCACAACGGCACCGCTGCGGTCGCCGCGGCGCAGGCCCTGCTCGGTGCCGCGATGCCGACCCGACATTACTGAGCCCTCCGGTCGTCGCTGTTGGCAGTGGAGCCGTAGCTGGTGGTTGCCAGCAGATTAGCCAGAATTGTCTCAGATCCTCGGCCAATTTTCGAAAACGGCGAGGCCACAAACGGGCCCTGAGAGCCGAGACTCACAAGCCCGCCAGGCAGTGCCCGGAACCGCTAGGTGGCGTCGGCGAGCTCGCGCAGCAGGGCCGCTTTGCCCTTGGCGCCGACGATCCGCTTCACCGGCTGACCGTCCTTAAACAGGATCAGGGTGGGGATGGAGACCACGTTGAAGTCCCGCGCGGTGTCCGGGTTGGCGTCCACGTCGAGCTTGGCGACGGTGAGCTGGTCAGCCTGCTCGGCGGCGATCTCCTCGAGCACCGGGGCCACCATCTTGCAGGGGCCGCACCAAGTCGCCCAGAAGTCCACCAGCACGGGCTTGCTGCTGGCCAGGACGTCGGCGGCAAAGGTGGCGTCGGAGACGGTCACCGTGGCGTGGTCGGTCATCGGGGTGCTCCCATCAAGGTTTCGGTACCGGTGTCGTGGGCGTCGGCGGTGTCGGCCGCATCTTCGGATTCTGCCAGCCAGCGTTCGGCGTCGATGGCGGCCGCGCAGCCGGTCCCGGCGGCGGTGATCGCCTGCCGGTAGGTGCGGTCCACCAGGTCGCCGGCCGCGAATACCCCCTCCAACGAGGTGCGGGAGCTCGGCTGCTCGACCAACACGTAGCCGTCCGGGTCCAGGTCGACGGCTCCGCGCACCAGCGCCGAGCGCGGGTCGTGGCCGATCGCGACGAACACGCCGGTCACCGGCAGGGTGGTTTCCGCGTCGGTCTTGGTGTCACGCACCCGCAGCCCGGTCACCGTCGCCTCGCCCTCCACCGCCACCGGCACGCTATTGGTGAGGAACCGGATCTTGTCGTTCTCGCGGGCCCGCTTCAACATGATCTTCGAGGCGCGGAACTCTTCGCGGCGGTGCACCAGGGTCACGCTGCGGGCGAAGCGGGTCAAGAAGGTGGCCTCCTCCATGGCGGAGTCGCCGCCGCCGATCACCGCGATGTCCTGGTCACGGAAGAAGAACCCGTCGCAGGTGGCACACGAGCTCACCCCGCGGCCGAGCAGTTCCTGCTCACCGGGGATGTTCAGGTAGCGGGCCGCGGCGCCCATGGCCAAGATGACCGCCCGGGCCCGGTGCGTCTCGCCGTCGGCGGTGACGACGGTCTTGACCGGCCCGTCCAGCTCCACCGATTCGATGTCCTCCATGCGCAGGTCAGCACCGAAGCGCAACGCCTGCTCGCGCATCTCATCCATCAGCTCCGGGCCCATGATGCCGTTGCGGAAGCCGGGGAAGTTCTCCACCTCGGTGGTGGTCATCAGCGCGCCGCCGAACGCGGTTCCCTCGAACACCAGCGGGGCCAGTTGTGCCCGGGCGGCGTAGATGGCGGCGGTGTACCCGGCCGGGCCGGAGCCGATGATGATCACATCGTGGGTGGATGGTGTCTCAGACATCGAGGGCCATTTCTTCTCGGATCCGCTCGGGGATCTTGGTCACTGGGGCTAGCAACGTCAGCGTAGGCGGCGATTGTTCCCCGAACCTCGACGGACGGGTCTAGGGGCGCCGGACGGTCGTGTCGGCCAGCAGTCCGGTGTCCGCGGAACTGCAGTGCGGAGCCACCGCCAAAGCGATGATCGTGCCCTCTGGCGTGCCCGGCAGCAGCAGCACGACGCCGGAGTGACCGTTGACGGTGACCTCACGGGCCCCCAGGACGTGCGTCGAGGCCGGGTAGCCCAGCCCGGCCAGGCAGCCGGCCCGCCGTGCCGGGTCGGCCAGCGGGCCGTACTCGGGGCGCCGGTCCAGTAGCTCGAGAATCTCCGGTTCGGACAGTGGCAGCACCGCCGTGGGCGCGGACGCCACCGTTATGGCGTCCAGGGAGCGGGGGCCGCTGGGAGTGTCGCCGGGGAACCGGATCAACGCGGCGGTGCCGACCCCGATCGCGATCACCGCGGCCGCACCACCGGCCCAGGCGGCGATCCGGCTGAGCGAGGGGAGGGGCCGGCTGGAGTGCGCTGGTGGCCCGGACTGGGCCCGGGACTGTTCGTCGCCCGCATCGATTGGCATGCCGCCGCTTCCGCTCGCTCTGGTAACCCGCCCTCAGGCGCCAAGGCTATCCGGCCGCGGGCCGGCGAGACCGCAGCGCCGGGCCCGGGGTGGTGGGATCGCCCGAGCAGGACGGCCAGCCGAGCGCGGCCCCGGGCGCAGCGACTCTTGACGGTGCCCGGTGCCACGCCGAACGCGTGGGCGGCATCAGCCACCGAATAGCCCTGCATGTCGACGGCGACCACCGCGGCACGCTGGTCGGCGGGCAACCGGCGCAATGCCGCGTGCACTTCCAGCGCGGTCTCTACCTCAGCGGTGCGATCACCAACGACGGCGTGGGTGACGAGCAGCTCGGTGGAAGGAACCCTGTTGCGGCGCAAGCGGTCCAAGCAGGCGTTGATCACGATCCGGTGCAGCCAGCTGCTGACGGCGGCGTTGTGGCGAAACGAGCCCGCCGCCCGATGCGCCGACAACATCGCCTCCTGCAGGGCGTCCTCGGCCTCTTCCGGGCATCCGGTGGTGAGCCGGGCCAACCGCCGCAGCCGGCGGTGGTGGCGGCCATAGAGCTCGCCGAAGGCGTAGCGGTCACCGGCGACATGCGCGGCCAACAGCTCGGCGTCACTGCGATCCGGGTGCCCCATGGGCGGACAGTAACCAGCGTCGTCGTCGCCGGCACTTCACCCAAAGGACTTGTGCACAGCCCGGTTAGGAAGCCCCCTGCACGGTGATCTCGGAGATCTGGGTGCGGCTCTCGCCTCCGGTGTTGCCCATGGTGGAGATCCACACCAGCAGGTTCGACGTCGGGGACGCCGAGTCGGCGGTGATCTTGTTGGAACCGGGCTGCAGCGCCTTTGCCGGGGCCAGCAGGGTGGTGTCTTCGAGCCGCGAGGGCTTCGGGGTGGGCGCGGAGCGCAGCTCCACTCGGGTGCCGGTGCTGGACACGTTGAGTGTGACGGTGCCGATCACCGTGGGCTTGGGCAGCTGCAGCATCAGCCCGACGCCGTTCTTGAAATTCGGGAACGGCACGGAATCCGAGTAGGTGTCTGTCGACCAGGCGGTGGCCGGGTTTCCGTCGATCGCCAGACCGGCGTCCTGGGGCCGGTCCGCCTCGCCGCCGGGGGAGAAGACCGTCACCTGCACCGGCTTCACGATGCCGCTGGGGCCGGACGCGCCCGGCTGCGACGACGCCGAGGGGCTGCTCAAGCCCAGTTCGGTCTTGTCCAACCCGTTGACGTCGCCGAAGATCCGGTTGAGCACCGAGGCCAACACCAGCAGCGCGACCAGGATGACCGCCCCGCCGATGCCCAGGCCGATCAGCACCCGGCGGCGCCGCTCGGCCCGCGTCTCGGCGTCTGGTGGTACCGGTGCCGGACGCGGCGCGGGCGGCTCGTCGCCGACCGTGCCCAACAGCTCGGTCTGCTCGTGCAGGGCGGTGGCCTGCTGCAGCAGGTTCGACAGCGTGGATGCGCCGCGGATCCCGCCGTCGGGCTGGATCGCGTGGCTGGCCGCTGCCGCGATCTGGAACGGGATGTCGGGGTTGATCGAGTCGGGTTTGACCGGGTTGCCGGTCTCGTCCCGGTCCGCGGGTTCCAGCCCGACGTCGGCCCCGGCATCGGGCAGCGGCCACCGGTTGACCAGCAGCGCGTACAGGGTGGCGCCGATCCCGCGGATGTCGTCCTCGGGCTTGGTGTCGGGCAGCGTGGCGGGGAAGGCCAAGGTGACGTCGCCGTCGATGCTGACCCGGACCCGCGCCGGGTGGTCGATCGACAGTGCCACGCCGCTGTGGTGCGCGGACTCGGCGGCGCTGGCCAGCGACCGGATCGCACGGGCGGCGCCGATCGGCGACGGCGACGTGCCGGCCACCTCCTGCAGGGAGGCGCCGCGCACCCATTCGGAGACCACCAGCCCGCCCGCCCCGATGCGCACCACGTCGAGTACGCGGGCGATACCGGGCAGGTCGATCTGGCTGAGCCGCTGGGTGCGCGACAGGATGCCGGTGAGCTGGTCGTCGGGCATGGTCTGATTCGGGTCGACGAACGTCAGGGCCACCTGGCGGTCCAGCGCGGTGTCCAGTGCCTGCCAGAACTGCAGCACCGGGGTGCCGCCGTGGCGTACCAGCAGCCGGTAGCGGCCGCCGGCGATGCTCAGGCCCGGTGTCAGCAAGCTGTCGTTGCTGGCTGACTCGGGGGCCTCGGCGGCCCGCTGCGGCTGCTGCGGAGCAACGGTCCGCGACGCGGCCCGAGACCCGGCGCCTTCGGAAGGAGTGTTGGCCACCTCCGCGCCTTTCGGTGTCCAGCCACCGGCGATGTGCTCCGGCGGCGTGTGCGCGGCGGGATCGTTCGGCACGTCCCCGCCGGCTGTGGGCAAACGGTTGTGCTCAGCGTACGGGACGGCGAGATCGGGAGAAGGCGGGTTCGGCATGCCGGACGGGGGCCGGCCCCCGCCGATTCTGCGGCGCACCGCGGCCAGGGCGGCGACGGCCTCGGGCACCTCGGCGCGCACCATGACCGCGCCGATGATCGGCAGCATCACCACCGTCATCACCAGCAGGCGCAGCATCGATCCCGCTGCCCCGTGGTCGGTCAGTGTCCGCAGGCCCAGGGCGCGATCCAGCACCTCGGCGACCAGTCCGGCCAGCAGCGACGCCGTCAGTGTGACCAGAACGGTGCGGATCACGTCCGGCCCCAACAGATCTCCACTCACCGGGCGCAAGGAGCGCCGCAGCAGCAGGTGCCCCACGATTGCCCCGGCGAGAAAGCCCAGGCCGTTGGCCAGGCCGAGGTAGGCGGCCACCAGATCCGGATTGTCGGTCAGGTGCGGGGCTGCCACCGACGCGACGATTTTCACCGCGGTGATCACCACGATGATGGCGATGGGAGTCCACGGCTGTTCCCGGGCGTAGAACACTCGCAGCTGCAGCAGCACCATGGCGTAGGGGATGAGCGTGAAGGCCGACATGGCGACTGCGGCGCCCAGATATCCCGCGTCGACGTTGCCGAAGTTGCCGTAGGCGAACAGCGCGCTGCCGATCGCCGGGCCGCCGACGGTCATCAGCGCCACGATCGGAATGAGGGTGATCATCATCAGCCGGGTGGCCAGGGACAGGTCGGCCAGCACCGCGGGGTCGTCGCCGGCGGCGGCGTTGCGGCTCAACCGGGGCATCACCACGGTCAGCACCGTCACGCCGATCATGCCGAACGGCAGCTGCAGCAATAGCCAGGTGTAGTAGTAGATCGCCGGGCCGGACGCGGCAGCGGTGCTGGCGATCTGGTTGGTCACCACCAGGCCGATCTGGCTGATCAGCACGTAGAGCACCATCGCCGACGCCATGGTGCCGAAACGCTTGAGCCGGTCGTCGATTCCCCACAGTGGGCGCAGGCTGATCCGCTGCCGCCGGATCGCCACCAGCAGAACGGCGGTCTGGGCGACGACGCCCGCCGTGGTGCCCAGGCCGAGCACCAGCAGCTTGGCGTTGCCCATCCGCACCGGGTCGACCGACAGTTCCCCCGGCACCAGCAGGTAGGCCACCAGGGTGGCGATCGCGACGACGTTGTTGACCACCGGCGCCCAAGCCGGTGCCCCGAAGATGTTGCGGGTGTTCAAGATCGCCATGAACACCGAGGACAACCCGTAGCAGATCACCTGCGGCAGCAGCAGATAGGCGAACGCGATGGTCAGCGGCTCGTTGACCTGTGGGTCGCCGCCCAGCATCAACCGCACCAGCAGCGGCGCCGCCGCCACCGAGATCACGGTGGTGGCCAGCAGCAGCGCGGTGGCCAGCGTCACCAGCCGACGCACGAACGCCGCGCCGCCGTCGGCGTCGTCGCGCTCGGCGCGGGCCAGCACCGGCACGAAGATCGCGGTGAACGTCGCCTCCAGCACCAGGGCGGCGATCTGATTCGGCAACTGGTTGGCCACCGAGAAGGCGCTGGACAGCGCGGCGCCCAGGATGGCCGCCAGCAGCACCACCCGGATGAACCCGGTGATCCGGCTGACCAGGGTCGCTAACGCCATCCCCCAGGAGCGCGACACCACCGCGGCGTCGGTCAGCTCGGGGCGCGCGGGTTGCTGGGCCGGCGGGCTCACCGGGCACCGCCCGGGCCGGCTGGGGGCGCGGGCAGGTCGGCGCGGTCGGGCTGGCCGCGGAAGCGGTGCCAGAGCCGGCGCCCGGTCAGCACCGTCAGCGCCGCCGCGGCGGTCATGGTGATCAGGAACAGCACCATGCCGTAGGCGTTGGAATGCACCGAGAGCCGCACGGACTCGCCCAGCGGCAGACCGTCGGGGGTTTGCAGCGCTGCGTCGACGACGAAGTGCTGGTTGACGCGCACCTCGACCGGGACCCGCAGCGGCAGATACCCCGGCGGCAGCTCCAATTCCCCGACGTCGGTCACCGTCATTCCGGGTGGGGCATCGACGTGCAGCCGCACCCGGATCGGCACCGCCAGGTCATTGCGCAGCGCAAGCGGCAGGGGGCTGTGCTCGGTGGCCAGGGTGTAGGAGTCGGCGGGGTTGACGATGGTGACCGCGCCGATCAGGTCGGTGACGGTGTTGCCGATGATCGCCAGCCGCTGCGCCGCCAGGCCGTTGCGGACATCGACCGGCTCGGACTGGGTCAGCGCGCGCAGCATGCCCTCGGCGAGCGGCGCCGTGTACGCCTCACCGGTCAGGCCGGTGCGGGCGTCGGTGGTCAACGCCGAGGTCAAGGCGGTCAGCCGGCCGATGTCGTTGGCTACTGCGCCGAGCACGTCCGGGCTGAAACCGCCCGCCGGCTGCTGGGCCGGCAGCGGGTGCTCGGGTTGGGCTGTGACGTCACGCGATTCGGCGAGCACCGTGGTCAGCGGCCGGGCCACGGCCAGCCCGGAGCGCAGTGCGGTGGCCAAGGTGGTCAGCACCGCCTGGGCGTCGTCGGCCCGGGGCTTCCAGTACGCCGGCGGCATCAGAATCTCGTCGCGTGGCGCGCCGGGGCTGTCCGGGGATTCCAGTCCGCGCCACAGCATGGAGCCCAGGGCGTCCTGGCGACGGGCCAGCGCGGAGTCGTGGCGAAGCCGGACGGCCAGCGAGGTGTCCTGGTAGCTGGGTGCGAACGGGTCGGTGCCCATCGCCGCCAGCGCGGCGCCGACGGCGGGGTCGTAGGGCACCGACACCAGGTGCGGGGACAGTCGCCGCGGGGTGACGTCGGCGGTGGCAGAGGCGCCCGCCACCGAGTCCTGGGCCGCACAGTCGCCGGCGTTGATCACCACCGCTGTGCCCTCTGAGCCCTGCGCACTGATCAGGTCCGCGGCGCCGGTCGTGAGCCGGCCGTCGCCGAGCAGGACCGCGCCACGGGTCGAGGTCACCTCGAGGATGCGGTCGACGATGTCGGCGGGCTTGTGCACGGCGATCTCGTTGAGCCGCGCGTCGCCCACCCGCGCCAGCGCGTCCAGGTCGGCCTGCGCGTACGGGGTTGCCGTGACACAGGTGTGGTGCGCCAACCGCCGCAGCCGTTCCAGCCAGGTCCGGGCGGCGTCCCGGCCGGTGCCCGGGTGCGAGGTAGCGCTGTCGGGGGAGTCGGCGACCACGTAGCCGTTGGTCATCGCGTTGACCGTGACCACCAGGTCGGGGTCGATGGCCAGGCATAGCGCCCGGTTGACCACTCCGTTGGCGTCCACCGCGGGGCTGGTGGCGAATTCGGCGGCGGACAGCAGGGCGTCGAGGCGCCCGCCCGGAGCCAGTGATGTCGCCAGGTCGTCGTCGGTGAGCCGAACCGGCAGGGTGCCGCCGGGCGCTCCGGGTGTCAGCCGGGGCCGGTCGGCCAGCGGCCAGAACATGGTGAGCCGCACCGGCTGGGAGATGTCGGGTGCGACGGCGCCGGCGGGCAGCTCGGAGTCCGGGTCGGGTTTGGGCAGGCCGGTCACCGGGAGCAGGAAGCGGGCGTCGTCGAGACGGGTCGGCTCGCCGTAGTCGGGTGTGCCGTTGACGTTGACCAGCACCGGATAGATGCCGGGGCGGTCGACGTTCAAGGCCGGCTCGCTCGCCGAGCGCAGCGGCGCGGTCAGCGTGAAGCGGGCTTCCTGACCGCGCTGTAGTTCGGCGGCCACCGTGCTGAAGGCGCCCACCGCGCGGTACTGGTCGTTGGCTCCGCTGAGGTTGGTGCGCAGGCCCGCGGAGGAGGCGACGGCGCCGGCCTGCTCGAGGCGCACCATCACATCGCGGACCGGTCGGTCGCCGACGTTGCTCACCGTGCCGGCGACGGTGACCAGCGGGACGCTGGAAGTGGTGACGACCTCCGGGGTGACGCGGTCGATGCGGATCTGGACGAACGGCGCCACGTCGGGTTCGCCGGCGGCGACGTGCGGGGAGGCGCCACCGAGCGCCGTGCCGAGGGTCATCAAGAGGGCGGCCACCACCATCGGGAGGGCCGCCAACCGCCTCGGCAAGGGACCCCCACCGCTTCGTCGCGTGCGGGTCACGGGTCCAGCCTGCGACCGTTCTTCGGGTCCGGCGAGTTCTCGCCTGCGCGAGTACGGCGGGCGCGGGAATGCGTCTGCGGGCGTCGCCAGGGTGCGGTCACCGGCAGGGGCGGCAGGGCTGCCGGACCGTCGGCCTGCAGTCGGTCGATCAATTCGTCGGCGACCAGCGCCAACCGTCGTTCGTCGGCGTAAGCCAACCGGGACGGCAGCTCCCGGATCGGCACCCACGCCACTTCGGCGACCTCCATGTCGTCGTCGCACAGCTCTCCGCTGGCGAACCGCATCAGGTAGTGGTGCACGGTCTTGTGCACCCGGCGGCCGTCGGTGACGAACCAGTAGTCGATGCTGCCCAGCGCGGCCAGCACGCTGCCCCGCACGCCGGTCTCTTCGGCGACCTCGCGGATCGCGGTCTGTTCGGCGGTCTCACCGACCTCGATATGTCCCTTGGGCAGCGACCACAGCATCCTGCCTCGCCGGTCGACGCGGCCGATGAGCGCCGCGACCTGTTCTTCCCGCGGGCCGTCGATGCCGTCGACGACAAGCCCGCCCGCGGAGGTCTCGTGCACGGTGCGCAAGCGTTCCGGTCCGTGTCGCGCGGTGCGCGGCCGGCGCTGGGCGACACGCCCGGGGGTCGCGTTCGCGCTCGGGGAGCCCTCGGTGGCAGGAGTTTCGGCGTGGTTGATTTTCGGGCCAGACGTGCGTCGACCACGACGCCGCCTGCGGCGCCGTCCCGAATTGGCTTCTCCGCCGTCGGCCGACACCCATGTGATAGTAGCTGGCACGCGCGGGCCGACCTGCCTCCCTCGCCGGTTCCCCGCGTCGCCCGGCTTCGCCGGGTTGAGTCCGCCGAGTGTGCGGAATTGTGGGCGCGGCCCGCGAAAAACCTACGAAACCGCACACTCGGTTGCGGGCGCCGGTGCAGGGGGCCTCGGCCAGCCCCACCGTCTAAGCTCATCGAACGTGCCTGAAGCCCATCAAGACGCCGACCTGCTGACCACGGCGGCCGTCGCGCTGAACCGGCACGCCGAACTGCTGAGCGGCCTCGGCGCGATGTTCGCCGAAGCGGGCCAGGAGCTCTACCTGGTCGGCGGATCGGTCCGCGATGCGCTGCTGGGCCGGCCGAGCCCGGATCTGGACTTCACCACCGACGCGCGCCCCGAGCAGGTGCAGCACATTCTGCGGGGCCGGGCCGACGCGATGTGGGACACCGGCATCGAGTTCGGCACCGTGGGGGCAACCCTGGGCGGTCAACGCGTGGAGATCACCACGTTCCGGGCCGACAAATATGACCGGGTGACCCGCAATCCCGAAGTGCGCTTCGGTGATTCGCTCGAGGTGGATCTGGTGCGCCGCGACTTCACCGCCAACGCGATGGCGGTCCGCATCACGTCGGCCGGGCCGGGGGAGTTCCTCGACCCGCTCGGTGGGCTGGCGGCGTTGCGGGACCGGGTGCTGGACACACCCACCGCACCGCAGGATTCCTTCGGCGATGACCCGCTGCGGATGCTGCGCGCCGCCCGGTTCGTTTCCCAACTCGGGTTCACGGTGGTGCCGCGGGTGCGCGCCGCGATCGAGGACATGGCGTCGGAGCTCGGCCGGATCACTCCGGAACGCGTGGCCGCCGAATTGGACAAGCTGCTGGTGGGAGCTGACCCGGTGGCCGGTCTGGATCTGATGGTGGCCACCGGCATGGGCGATGTGGTGCTGCCCGAAGTCGGCGGCATGCGGATGGCGATCGACGAGCATCACCAGCACAAGGACGTCTACCAGCACTCGCTGACGGTGCTGCGTCAGGCGATCGACCTGGAGGACCCTGGTCCCGAAGGCGGCCCCGATTTGGTCCTGCGCTGGGCGGCGCTGCTGCACGACATCGGCAAGCCGGCCACCCGCCGCCACGAAACTGACGGGGGCGTCAGTTTCCACCACCACGAGGTGGTGGGCGCGAAGATGGCCCGGAAACGGATGCGCGCGCTGCGCTACTCCAAGCAGATGATCGACGACGTGTCCCAGCTGGTCTACCTGCACCTGCGGTTTCACGGCTACGGCGACGGCAAGTGGACCGACTCGGCGGTGCGGCGCTACGTCACCGATGCGGGACCGCTGCTGGGGCGGCTGCACAAGCTGGTCCGGGCCGACTGCACCACCCGCAACAAGCGGCGCGCGGCGCGCCTGCAGGCCAGCTATGACCAGCTCGAGGAACGCATCGCAGTCCTGGCCGAGCAGGAAGACCTGCAGCGGGTGCGGCCGGACCTCGACGGCAACGAGATCATGGCGCTGCTCGACATTCCGGCGGGCCCGCAGGTGGGACGCGCGTGGAGCTATCTCAAGGAGCTGCGCCTGGAGCGTGGGCCGTTGACCCGCGAGGAGGCGACGGCCGAGCTGCTGTCGTGGTGGCAGACCCAGGGGAACCGATAGCCGCAGCGCCGCGTCTGAGCAGGGTATGGACTACTGCCTGGGTGACGGTGACGGCGCGGCGACGATGTGGACCGGCCCTGCCGACTTGGATCTCGACGGGGACGGGTTGGCCGACGCCATCGGCCTCGATTTCGACGGGGACGGACTGCGCGACGACGCGCTGGTGGATCTTGACGGGGACGGGGTGGCCGACCACCTCCTGCTGGACCTCGACGACGACGGCATTCCGGAGGCCTCCTTCATCGACGACGGCTCTGGCACCTGGGGACACGGCGTCGCGGCGGGTTCAGCGGATCGATCGGGCGGGCTGCGCTGGATGGGGCTCGACGGTGTCGAGCACACCGGCGGTCCCCTGGTGGATTTCGACGGCGACGGACGTATCAGTGACCGGCTGCTGGACGCCGACGGTGACGGACGGGCCGATCGGGTGCTGATCGGCAATGGTGCGGGCGGCTATGGCTCGGCCTACGTCGACACCGACGGCGATGGGAGGTGGGACATCAAGCTCACCGACGCCGATGGTGACGGTGCCGCCGATGGCGCCACCGTGCTGTGAAACTGCCGCGAAGCGACAGCAACTGCCCAGGCTCTAGGGGTGTCGGCGAACGACGAAGCCAGAAATACTGGACGCGGCGACAGCTCTGCCTCCGTTACGACGCCCAACCGGGGAGGCACCAGTGAAGAAGATGTGGGTGGGCGCCCTCCTGGGGGCACCGATGGTGGCCGTTCCGACGGTGATCGGAGCGGCGAGCGGCGCTGCCGTGGTTCCGGACGTCGATCACCAGATCCTCGAATACGGCTTGGCCGCAGAGGCCCTGATCATGATCCCGGCGATGAATCAGGATTGGCTCGACCTGAGCAAAGACCTGTACCTGGTGCCGAACGGATTCGCCCAAGACGGAACGGCGACGTTCCTTCAGGTGCCGGAGACCTCCGACCTGAACACGAGCATCAGCGGAGCCACCCAGATCCTGGTTGACGCGATCGCGCAGCGGTGGAGCGCCGACGAGTTCAGCTCCGAAGACCCGCTGTACATCTTCGGGTATTCGCAGGCCGATGTCGCGGCGGGGCTGGCTGAAGAACAACTTCATCAGCAGTATCCCGACATGCCTTTGGACGCACTGCATTTCGTGATGGTGGGCGACAGTGCCGCAGTCGGCGGATTCTTGAGCGGATTCATGCCGACGCTGCTGCAATGGGTGCCAGAGTCGTGGCATGACGATGTGATCAACATGGTCTATCAGTTCGCCGAGATGATGCACATCGACTCGGTCATCGGCCTGGTGACCCCGAGTGATCTGTACACGACAGACATCTACTCCCTGTCCAGCGACGGCTTCGCGAACTGGGATAACGGCCAGCAGATGGCCGGCATGTTCAGCGACCACCTCGCGTACCTGGGCCTGACGCCGGCGGAGATCGCCGGTGCGACCGATGAGGTGATCGGAAACACGACCTATCACATGATCGACTCCGCCAACGTGGACATGTTCCAGGCGTTGCTGAATTCGCTCGACATGATCATGGGCGGAGTCCTGGCCTGGTTCTGAGCCGCGCGCTCATCGCTTCCGGCGCCGCGCTGAGGCGGAATCTGACGACGCGACACGCCGTGGCGGCGTCGCTGAATTCCTTGTGGGGGAGGGGTTTGCGCCTCCAGCGACCAGTGCCGTGCTGATGCGGCCGGGTCTCGCCTTCGCGCTGGCGCGCTCAGCGCCCCCGCAGTGCTGGTGCGGCCGGGTCTCGCTTTCGCGCTGGCGCGCTCAGCGCCCCCGGCCGGGAGGCCCCGCGAAGGCTTGGGCGATCTCCAACCAGCGCTGCGCATCGTCACCGTGGGCCGTGATGTCCAGGTCCGCCAGCGCACGCCGCTGCGTGACCAAAAAGCAGAAGTCCTCGGCGGTTCCGGTCACCCGTTGCTCGGCATTCACCGGTCCCCAGGCCCATACCCCGCCCTCGGGAGCGTGTAGTTCCACGCGAAACGGCTCGGCCGGCGGGGTCAGATTGTGCACGCTGAAGGCGAAATCACGGGTCCGCACCCCCAGATGTGCGATCGACCGCAACCGCGCCGTGGGGCGGCGCCGCACCCCGAGCGCGTCGGCCACGTCCAGACCGTGCGCCCAGGTCTCCATCAGCCGGGCGGTGGCCATCGAGGCGGCGCTCATCGGCGGGCCGAACCACGGCAGCTTGCGCCCGTCGGCAACACCGAGCAACGCTTCGTGCAACTTGGCCCGGGTCGACCGCCAGTCCGCCAGCAGCTCGGCCGGCGGCAGCTGGGCGAGTTCGGCGGCGCCGGCGTCGACGAATCCGGCCGGATCTTTCATCGCGTCGGTGAGTGCGGCAGCGAAACCCGCCTCGTCGACGATGGCGGTCAGCGAGAGCCGGTCGGTCCACAACAGATGGCCGATCTGATGGGCGATCGACCAGCCGGCCGCCGGTGTGGGCGTACCCCACTGGCTGTCGGCAAGGGGGGCCACCAGGGCGTCGAGCTCGTCGCTTTCGGCACTCAGATCGGCGACGATCGGTTCAGTTTCGGCCATGTTCGTTACTTTAGGCCCACCGGTTCGCGGCGCCGCCCGATGAACGCGTGCCCGGCCAAACCGGCCAGATACAGCAGGGTGCCGGCCACGATCAGCGACGGAGCCTGTCCGTCAGGAGGAATCAGCGCCGCGGCACCGGCCACGGCGATGATGAACGACACCCAGAACAGCGAATCCTGCACCGCAAAGACATGCCCGCGCAGGGCGTCGTCGACGTCGATCTGCATCGCGGTGTCGGCACACAGCTTGACCACCTGCCCGGCCACTCCAAGCAGGAAGCCGCACAGCACCAGCACCGGCAGGTACAGGCCGACGGCGGCCAGTTGGATGACCGCGGCCGCGGCCAGGGCACCGTTGGTGGTGGCGTATTGGCCCCAGCGATGCACCGCCGGCGGGGTCAGCACCGTGGCCAGAAATGACCCGGCGCCCGCCGAGGCGACGAACAATGCGGTGGTTCCCAGGCCGGATACCGTGTGCTCGCCGACATGCCGGACCAGCACCAGCACCACCAGGGTGTTGATGCCGAAGGCCATCCGGTGCGCGGCCAGTCCGGACAGGGTGGCGGCCACGGTGGGCCGGTCGCGCACCGTCCGGATGCCGTGCATCCAGCCCGTCGTCACGGCATAGAGCACCGAGCCATGGATCGCACGTTTGGTGTCGTCCGGACCGAGCACATGGGCACCGAAGCGCAGCGAGAGCACCAGCGCGATCGCGACCGGAACGGCCACCGCCGCGATGATCGATGCCGCACCGCGGTCGTCGGCACCGATCAGCCAACGCGGCAGCAGCATGAAGTTGGCGCCCAAGAAGGCCGCCACCGCACCGGTCGCGATCGCCAACGCGTTCATCGTCACGACCTGGTCGCGCGGCACCACATGCGGCAGCGCCGCCGACAGCCCGGAGGCGATGAACCGGGTGAACCCGTTGGCGATCAGCGCCGCGCACAGCACCGGCAGATCACCCGCGCCGCACGCCAGCAGCGCCGCGATCCCGAGCACCAGCACCAGCCGGGCGAGGTTGGCCACCACCAGCACCAGGCGCCGGTCCCACCGGTCTAAAAGCGCGCCGGCGAACGGCCCCAGCACCGAATACGGCAGGAACAGTACGGCGAAAGCGCCCGCGATCGCCCACGGGGAGGCGGCCCGGTCGGGGTTGAACAGCAACGCCCCGGCCAACCCGGCTTGGAACAGCCCGTCCCCGAATTGGCTGGCGGCCCGCAGTTCCAGCAGACGGCGGAACTCCGGCAGGCCACGCGCCGACCGCCACAGTGATGCCGGTGCGCGGTTGTCCACCACAGAACCTCTTCCAGACTCGGGCGGCGGCGCGGCGCCGGCCCCAAACCAGCCTACAAATATTGCGGGCCGGCCGATGTTCGGCACAGCTCAACACGAATGACGGCGTCGGGTGCCATGATGGAAAAATGGCCCAACCCGAAGACCCCGAGGACTATGTCGCGCCCGCTGCGCATCGGGTACGGGCCGGCACGCTGCTGTTGGCCAACACGGATCTGCTCGAACCCACCTTTCGTCGCACCGTGATCTACGTGGTCGAGCACAACGACGGGGGAACCTTGGGCGTGGTGCTCAACCGCCCCAGTGAGACCGCCGTCTACAACGTGCTGCCGCAGTGGTCCGAGCTGGCCGCCAAACCCAAGACCATGTTCATCGGCGGCCCGGTGAAACGCGATGCCGCGCTGTGCGTCGGGCTGTTGCGGGTCGGTGCCGAACCCCACGGTGTGCCCGGTCTCCGTCACATCGACGGCCGGTTGGTGATGGTCGACCTCGACGCCGACCCCGAGACGATCGCGCCGCATGTGGAGGGAGTCCGGATCTTCGCCGGCTATGCCGGCTGGACCATCGGCCAGCTCGAGGGAGAGATCGAGCGCGACGACTGGATCGTGCTGTCGGCGCTGCCGTCGGACGTGATGGTGCCGCCGCGAGTTGACCTGTGGGGGCGTGCCCTGCGACGCCAGCCCTGGCCCACCGCGTTGTTGGCCACCCACCCCATCGACATCAGCCGCAACTGAGCCGGCGGTCAGCGCCGCTCGAAACGCTTCAGGAACAGCCGCAGCCGCTGCCGCACCCGGAGGCCGGCTCCGCCGGCGCGGCTTCGCCGCAGCCACAGCCCGCTCCACAACCCGCCTCCTCGACGGGCGCGCTGTCACCGCAGCCGCAGCCCGACCCGCAACAGCCGGCGTCGGCCGCCGCGCCGGCCTGAGCAGACAGGCGTGCCGCGTAGCGGGCGCCCTGCCAGGCTCCGGCGGCGAGGGTGGCGAGCGCCCCGGTGATCGAGATGATCAGCGCCAGCAGTGCCATCGACGACGGGCCGGCCAGCACCAGTGCACCGCCCGCCCCCAGGATCACCCCGACGGCTACCTGGGCGGGCGCGACGGCCCGCAGCACCAGCTGCTCGGGGTCACCGGTGAGCGGGCGCACCAGCGTCCGAACCCCGAACACCAGCGACACCGCCGCCGCAACCAGGCACAACACACCCATGATCAGCATGGGTCCACAATACGAGCCGGGCCGTCAGCCCGTGGTGCCCACCTGGTGCCGGATGACGCCCGACTCCACCGGAGGGTGGGGGGCGTCGAGCGGCGGCGGGGCGGTCCCCACCTGGTGCCGCACCGTGCCCGACTGCACCGGACCGCTCGGGGCGGGGGGCGGCGGGTTGGTACCGGGGCGCTCGACGCGGAATCCGTTGATGATCCCGTCGGTCGCCGGGGCGGCACCGATCGCGCGACCTGCACCGGTGGTCACGGTCAGCGACACCAGGTAGGCCGCGTCCTCCGTCGGCACGATCACGTGGCGCCGCGACGTGTTCAGCGTCATGTCGGCATCGCGATAGGTCCCCTCGATGATCGAGGACGGGAATCCGTTGAAGTCGTCCAGGGAGGCGTTGGTGGTCTGCCAGGCCAGCAGCGACTGGCTGTCGACGAACCCGTGAGTGATCGCTTCTTTCGGGTCGAACTGCCCAACCAGCCGGTAGACCACCACTTGGGCGTTGGGGGTGTAGAGCGACCCACTGCGCCGGTCGGCGATCACGGCGAACGCGTCGGGGACGTTCGGGTCGGGAACGTGGGACCATCCCGCCGGCATCGGCAAGGTGATGTTGAACGCGTCGAATCCGGCGGGCTGTTGCGGTTCCAACTGCACCTTCTTGGCGGCGAAGTAGTCGCGCAGGGTGCCTGAGGTCGCCGGCACCAGACCGCTCGGCGGCGCGGGCGGCGCTACGGCACCCGGAGCGGCCGGTACGCCCGCGGGAGCTGGGACCGCGGGCGCCGGAGCCGCCGGGCGCGCCGCTGCCGCCAGTGGCCCGGTCACCGGCGCCCCCGCCGCCTGGGCGGGTGGGGCATAGGGGTTCGGCTGCACCGGGACCAGCGGATCAGCCGCCACGGCGGGAATACCTGCCAGGCCGGCCGCCATGACTGCGGCGCAGCCGAAAAGGAATCGCCAACGGGGCGCGGTGTTCGTCATCTCCAGGGTCCTTCCGGGGCGGGCCGGGCAGCGATGCCCTGGCCGTGAAATGACGGTAGCCAGGTGCCGGCAGCGTCGCCAGGGCTGCAACCGACCTGGAACGAAGCCCTCACCGGGTCGCAATCCAACCGATACCAAGCTGTGGCGATCAGACCGGGAAACGCCGCCCCTTACCCTGTTGAGGTGAACGAAGCCCCGACCACCCAGGGATCCAGCGACCAGGCACCCCGGCACCGCTACAACGCGACGCTGGCCGGGCGTATCGAAGACACCTGGCAGCAGCACTGGGAGCAGGCGGGGACCTTCAACGTCGCCAACCCGGTCGGCTCGCTCGCACCGACGGACGGTTCGGCGGTGCCCGCCGACAAGATGTTCGTCCAGGACATGTTCCCCTACCCGTCCGGTGACGGCCTGCACGTCGGGCACCCGCTGGGCTACATCGCCACCGACGTCTATGCCCGCTACTTCCGGATGACCGGCCACAACGTGCTGCACGCCCTGGGCTTCGACGCGTTCGGCCTGCCCGCCGAGCAATACGCCGTGCAGACCGGCACCCATCCGCGCATCCGGACCGAGGCCAACATCGAGAACTTCCGCCGGCAACTGCGGCGCCTCGGACTCGGTCACGACGGCCGGCGCAGCTTCTCCACCACCGACGTCGACTTCTACAAGTGGACGCAATGGATCTTCCTGCAGATCTACAACGCCTGGTTCGACACGAGCGCGAACAAGGCCCGCCCGATCGGCGAGCTGATCGCCGAATTCGACTCCGGAACACGCACTCTGGACGACGGCCGGGACTGGGCGCAACTGTCGGCCGGTGAGCGCGCCGACGTCATCGACGGCCACCGGCTGGTCTACCGCTCCGACTCGATGGTCAACTGGTGTCCGGGGCTGGGCACCGTGTTGGCCAACGAAGAGGTCACCGCTGATGGGCGAAGCGACCGCGGCAATTTCCCGGTGTTCCGGAAGCGGTTGCGGCAGTGGATGATGCGGATCACGGCGTACTCCGACCGACTGCTCGACGACCTCGACTTGCTGGACTGGCCGGAGAAGGTCAAGACCATGCAGCGCAACTGGATCGGACGTTCCACCGGTGCGGCGGCGTTGTTCGGTGCGGCCACCACCGACGGTTCCACGGTGGACATCGAGGTGTTCACCACCCGCCCGGACACGCTCTTCGGCGCCAGCTACCTGGTGCTGGCACCCGAGCATGAGCTGGTCGACGGGCTGACCGCCGCCGAGTGGCCGGACGGGGTGGACGGGCGCTGGACGTTCGGAGCCGCCACCCCGGCGGCGGCCGTCGCCGACTACCGCAAGGCGATCGGGGCGAAATCCGACCTTGAGCGCCAAGAGAACAAGACCAAAACCGGTGTGTTCCTGGGTAGTTACGCCACCAACCCGGCCAACGGGCAACGGGTGCCGATCTTCATCGCCGACTATGTGTTGGCCGGTTACGGCACCGGCGCCATCATGGCGGTTCCCGGACACGATCAGCGGGACTGGGAGTTCGCCGCGGAGTTCGGCTTGCCGGTGGTGGAAGTCATTGCCGGCGGCGACATTTCGGAAGCCGCCTACGCAGGCGACGGCACGCTGGTCAATTCCGGCCCGCTGGACGGCATGACCGTCGGCGACGCCAAGAAGGCCATGACGCAGCGGCTGGAGGCGCAGGGCCGCGGCTGGGCACGCATCGAATACAAGTTGCGGGACTGGCTTTTCGCCCGGCAGCGGTACTGGGGCGAGCCGTTCCCGATCGTCTACGACAGCGACGGGCGCCCGCACGCCCTGGACTCCGCGGCGCTGCCGGTCGAGCTGCCCGACGTCGGGGACTACTCGCCGGTGCTGTTCGACCCCGACGACGCGGACAGTGAACCCTCACCGCCGTTGGCCAAGGCGACGGACTGGGTGCATGTCGACCTGGACCTCGGCGACGGCCTGCAGTCCTACACCCGCGACACCAATGTCATGCCGCAGTGGGCCGGTAGCTCCTGGTACGAGTTGCGCTACGCCGACCCGCACAACGCCGAACAATTCTGCGCCCCGGAGAACGAGGCGTATTGGATGGGTCCACGGCCGGCCGAGCACGGCCCCGACGATCCGGGCGGCGTGGACGTCTACGTCGGTGGCGTCGAGCACGCGGTGCTGCACCTGCTGTACTGCCGCTTCTGGCACAAGGTGCTCTACGACCTCGGCCACGTCAGCTCGCGTGAGCCCTACCGTCGCCTGGTCAACCAGGGCTACATCCAGGCCGCCGCCTACACCGACTCCCGGGGGTCTTACGTGCCGGCCGCCGATGTCGTGGAACGCGACGGAAAGTTCTACCTCCCGGGCGCGGACGGCGACACGGAAGTCTTCGCCGAATACGGCAAAATGGGCAAGAGCCTGAAGAATTCGGTGTCGCCCGACGAGATCTGCGACAGCTACGGCGCCGACACCCTGCGGGTCTACGAGATGTCGATGGGCCCGTTGGAGATGTCGCGGCCGTGGGCCACCAAGGACGTGGTCGGCGCACATCGTTTCCTGCAGCGGGTATGGAGGCTGGTCGTCGACGAGGAAACCGGCGAGACCCGGGTGCTCGACGGCGAACCCGACACCGAGACCCTGCGGCTGCTGCACCGCACCATCGTCGGAGTGTCGGAAGACTATGCGGCGTTGCGCAACAACACCGCAGCCGCCAAGCTGATCGAGTACACCAACCACCTCACCAAGGAGCACCGCGACGGGGTTCCGCGCGCGGCCGTGGAGCCGCTGGCGCTGATGCTCGCGCCGCTGGCGCCGCACCTGGCGGAGGAACTGTGGCGTCGACTCGGCCACGACTCCTCGTTGGCACACGGACCGTTCCCGGTGGCCGACCCGGCCTACCTGGTGACCGACACCGTCGACTACCCGGTACAGGTCAACGGCAAGAAGCGCGGGCTGGTCACGGTGCCCACCGACGCGACCGACGAGGCGATCAAGGCCGCCGCCCTGGCCGACGAGAAGGTGCAGGCGTTCCTGTCCGGTGCCACCCCGAAGAAGGTGATCGTGGTGCCCGGCCGGTTGGTGAATTTGGTGGTGTGACAACGATGGCGGTGCTGCGGAACCTCCTGACGCCATTCGTCCTGTGGTGGCGGTACTGGCCGCAACTGGCAGCGTGTTACCTAGCCGGACTGGTGGCCCGACGGGTGGTGATCGCCGCGGCCGCGTGGGCCGGGCACCGCAATCCGTTGTGGGCGGCGCTGATCATGCCCGGTGCGGGGCTGGCGCAGCTGGGGTCCTACGTGGCGATGTTCCTGGTACTGCGCCGCGGGCTCCCCGAGGTGGCTGCGCTGCCGCGCCGGTCGCTGCGCAGCGTCGACCTGTTCACCAGTGTGATCGTGCCGTTCTTCGCCATCTATCTGGCCTGGCAGATGTTCAAGGAAGACTGGCTGGCCTATCAGCGTCTGGCGCTCAATTACCGGGTGGCCGACGCGATGAGCGGGATCAACACCGAGATGCTGCCGATCTCCCGGACCACGTGGGTGGTCGTCGGCGCCGCGTTGGCGGCCCGTTATGTGTTGGGGCACTTCAGTAGTCGGCTGCCAACGGCACTGATTGCGCTGCGCGTCTACATCGACGCGCTGTGGGTGTTCCTGGTGCTGACCTTCTCGCTGGCGGCGGGGATCACCGTGTTGATCAAACCCGGCGACTGGATCAGCCACCGTCGGCTTGTGGTGTGGTTCAACACCGTTCGTGCCGATGCTTTCTCCCACATCCAACCACTGCAGACAGCCTGGCAGGGGTTCATCTGGTTGGTGCGGACCGCCTTCGGTGGCGCTGCCGTACCGCTGATGTGGCTGGCCGCGGCGGGAATCGTCTACGGGGTGTCCGTACAGATCGATTGGCCGACGATCTTGCGCCGGGCCGGCACGCGGGGTGAGACGGCCGCCGGGGTCACCGAGCGCTGGCGACAGACACCCGAACAGCTGCGATCCCGGGCCACGGAGTATGCCAAGTCCAAGACCGGACGGTTCGGCCCGATAGTCGATGCGGCCCGGCTGATCCTGCACGGCGGTGTGGTCGGTCTGTCGGGTTACGTGCTGGCGTATCTCGTGTTGGCATGGCTGGACATGCGGGGCAGCTTCTACCGCAGCCAATTGACCGAGGGCTACCTATACCGGGGGATGGCAAAGATTCTCGGACCGCACGGCCCGGAGTTCTGGTCGGCTTTCGGCGGCACCATGAGCCTGGCCTCGCAGCTGATCGTTCAGCCGTTGCGCATCGCCCTGGTCGCGGCGATGTTCGCCTATTGCGTGCGCCGGGCCAACCTGGCCGCCGTCACCACGGCAGCGGGAAGCCCTGTTTCACAAGGTGATTCGCAGTATGATTCCGCCGTCCGTGTCGATCAGGTCGACCGCGGTGGGCACTGCCTCCGAGGGCAGCAGGAAACTGAGCTGCAGCGGCCCGGGCTTGGTGCACCGGTCGGTGGCGTCGCCGACCAATGGCGCCGCGTTTCCGATGGCGGCGGTCTGCCAGCGCCGCCGCCCGTCGGTGATGACCGCGGTGCACTCCCCGGCGGGTGGCGTCCCGGTCCGCTCGACGGTGACAACGGTTAGCGCCGTGTGGACGGGCAGCGTGCTCGCGGGCGCGTGCGGCACTGCGTTGAGATGGTGGATCGAACCCAGCCGCCAGGTCTGCCCGTAGGCCGTGACAGTGTCACCCTTGGCGACCAGCGCGGCCGGGGTGACGCGGGCGCGGTAGGCCGACCAGTCCGGATACAAGTCGGTGATCACGAGGACCGTCGCGGCGATCGCGGCCACCGCGAGGCCGATCACGTTGCGCTGCCAGGGGCGAAGCGTACGGTCGCTCATCCGGTCACCTCGGGCGCCAGCACCAGAACCGTGCCGGAGGTGGAATCCAAGTGGCCGCGCAGGTTGATGACCAGCCGGTCATCCAGCCGGTCGTCGAGGCCGGGCCACACCCGCAGCTCGAACGGGTCGGCTCCGGGCGGGTCGAACAGCTCGGGCGGCACATCGAAGACCCAGGCGCCGCGCTGGGTGATGCCGGGATCGGCCCGATAGCCCAGCGTGTAGCTGGGGAACCGGTCGGAGGGCCGGTAGGTGTTCGGGCCGACACGAAGTTCGACGCTGGGCATTACCGTGCGCACCGTCGCCGACACGCTCGCGCGCACCACCACCCACGCACCTGCCGCGGTCACGGGCGGCGGATTCGCCCACCGGGCCGAACCCTGCACCTCCCGGGTCAGCTGCACGCCGTCGACGGTGACCGTCAGTGACCGCCCACTGGTCTCGACTCCGAACCGGCCGGGGACATCGAACGGTCCGTAGACGCGGGTGCTGTCGGGAAGGTGTTGCCACAGCAGCGCGGCGGCCACCAGGATAGGCGCCGCGACCAGGGCTGCAGTCAGTCCGGCGCGGGATCGCCGGATGGGTGCGCTCATTTGACCGTCACCGGCAGGGTGATCTCGGCGTAGTCGGAGCTGTCCACCCAGTCCCGTCCGTAGGTGACCAGCAGCTCGGTGAAGCGCTTCTGGGTGACCCGCAAGGTCACGGTGAGGTCCGGATGAATCGCACTGTCGGGAATGCGCCACACGAACACGAGCTGCTCCTCGAGTCCCGGCCCCAACTGGGTGATGGGGGAGCCGTCGATCATTCGAAACACTCCGACCGGGGTGCTGTGCGGCTGGTCGCGCAGCTGCAGTTCGCCGATCAGCCGGCCTGGGATGGTGCCGTCGTTGCGGACAGTGCTCACCACCCCGAGATAGCGATGGCCGGGTTGTGCCGGTGCGATGATCCGGCGCCCGGCGCGCAGCTCTTTGACCACCGAAGCACGCGCGACGGTCAGGGTGAATTCGCCGTCGCTGTGTGCTTCGTCGGCCGCAAAGACCGTGGGACCGGACTCGACCGTGTCCAGGCCGCCGAAGAGGCCGGCAACGGCCAGGATCACGCCGGCCGTGAATGTCCGCAGTTGACGCAGCTTGCGCCGCTTGAGCTCACCGCGCAGCCAGGGGCCCAGCGCTGCGAGGCGGTACGTGACCTTGTTCGGGGCCATGGGTGTTTCAGTCGTCGCGCGAATCAGGTGCGCACGCCGGCGACCTGACTGGTGATGCGTTCGGCGATGGTGGCCGCGGCCGGTCCGCCGTTGCCGTACTGACACACCTTGACGCTGTAGAGCACATTGTGTGTCACCCCGGCAACGTCCGAGCAGCTGTAGCCGATGGGCTGCTGGTCGGACAGCTGGTCCTCCACCCACCGTGCCGAAGTCGGGGCGACCGTCTGAATCCGGAACCGCCACTGCGCATCCGTGTTGTCCTTGATGCTGGCGATGACGCCATTGCACTTGGCCATCGCGGCCTTGGTGAACACTTTCTGGAAGGTCTGCGTGGCCGTGGCGGCGTCGGCGTAGGTCGCCACCCGCTGCTGGACGGTGAACTCCCAGTTCTCGGCGTCGTCGCGGTCGGCGCGGAACCGGTAGCCGGTGTAGTCGCGGCCGAAAGTCTCCACGTCGGGACCGGTCAGCATGGCGCAGGCCGAATCCTTGCCGAGGTCATCGGATTTGTAGGGCCGCCGGTTCGCCTTCTGCCACTCGAACGTGACCCCGACTACGTCGCCGACCGCGTCTGGGGACAACAGCAGTGACTCGACCTTGCCGGCAGGCACAGTCGCCTCGCCCGAGTCGGCCGCCGCGACTGGAAGGAGTCCTGCGGTCACCGTGCTCAGGCACATGACGCCTATCCCGAAAAGCAGTCCCTGCGGTGCCTTCATCGCTGCCGCCTTTCCTCGCATGCCGGTCACGGGTGGGGGATCCAGTCGGTGATCTGATCGCCGATCGCTGTCGCAGCCGGCGCCGCGTTGCCGAACTGGCATACGGTGACCGTGAATTCGACGTTGCTGCGGGTGCGCGCCTCATGCGCGCAAGTCCAGTCGTTGGGTTTGCCGTCGGCGTACTGGTCCAGCGTCCACCGGGCGGTGTCGGCGGTGATGCCGGCCAGGTTGAGACGCCAGGTGATGCGGTCGTCGTCACCCTGGCGATGCACGACGGCACCGTCACAGCCGGCCAGTGCCTTCTTGTCGAAGGTCTTGCCGAAGTTCTCGGTCGCGGTGGCGACATCGGCGAAGGCAGCCACTTCCTGGGCGACGAAATGTTGCGAGCTGTCCTCACCGTCGCGCACGCTCTGGCGCCGGAATGCGGTGTATTCGCCTGCGTAGCTGTCGGTGTTGGAGCCGAACAACACTGCGCAGCCGGCCTTGTCGCCCAGGCCGCCCGCCGGCGCGCCGGGCCTGGTGAACACCGTCTCGAACCCCAGCTTCGCGCCGACGACGTCGTTGAGGTCCTCGATCGGGACCAACAGTGCGCCAAGCTTGCCTGGTGTCACCAAACGGGGCCCGGCGGCCGGTGCCGGAGTCGGAGCCGTTGCGGCTTTGCCGCCCGACTCACCGGCCGGGGCGGCGGGTGCCGTCGGGTCTTGTTGGACGCGGGGCGGCGTCGCTGCCGCCGCCGGCGCAACCGCGGCAGCGCTGTCCTGGTCGGGGTCGTCACCGGCGCACCCGGCGAGAGCCAGCGCGGCCAGCCCGACACACCAGCCGGCGATAAGTCGGTGCGTCATGGCAGCTTGACCAGCATCTTGTTGGCCAGCTGAAGACTCTGCTTGACCAGACCGATGTTGGATCGGCATGCCGACACCTCGACCACCACGTTGCCCCGCGACGTCATCGCGTGCGAGCAGGCACCGCCGTCGTCGGTGATGTTGTTGACGAGGTAGATGTCGTCGGTGGTGGAGACCACGTTGTTGACGGTCCGGGTTTGCGTCGAGCCGCTGAGGTCGCCGGTCACCTTCTTGCGGTTGCAGTCGGTCCAGTTCTGAATGGTGTTGGCCACCATGTTGGCCGCGGCGTGTTCGTCGGTGTAGCTGGAGGCCACCGAGATCACCGTATAGCTGTTCTTGGAACCGAATCCGGTGAGCTCTTGGTAGTTCAGTCCGGTGTAGCCACTGCCGTCATAGGTTTTGTCCAGGCCGGCGTAGACGGCACTGGCGCATTGCGCATCGGAGGTGCTGGCCGCACCGGCGATCGGTGAGGTCGCAGTCTTGTAGACGGTCAACTCGGCGGGCGGATCCGACGGCCACTTGACGATGGGCGACGCCTCCGCCGAGGTCAGCTGGAGAGCGGCCAGGTCGACGCCCGCGGAGGTGGTGGTGTCGTCGATGCCGGGCGCGCCCGGGGTGGCCGAGGCCAGGCCGGGCAGTACCGTCAGCGCCCCGGCGGCGCCGGTCGCGATCGCGAGCGCCAGGTAACCGATTCTCCGGTCGGTGTCGTCCCGTTGCATTACACGTCCTTCACGTTGGGGTCGGTCGGTTCGGTTATCGATGGAACCACATCGCGGACTCCAACGGTGGGGTCTCCGCGCGGAACACCGGATAACATGCGGTCAGCCCCAGCCGCCGGTAGGGGGATTTCAGCACGGCGAAACAGAAGGGATTTCGATGCGAATTCACCTAGCCGCAGTGGTGGCAGTCTCGGCCGCGACGTTAATCGGGGTGGTCACAGACGGTTCGATCGCGCAGGCTGCGCCCAGTGCGGTGGACCTGGCTGACGTGCTGGTTCCCGCCGATGAGGTCAGCGAGCGGCTGGACACCACGATGCAGGTGATCAGCTCCGAGTCCGGCACCCAGCCGCTGAGCACGCCGACCACCACACCGTCGAACTGCACGGCGGTGTATGCGCCTGGCTCGGCAGCGGCCTACGACGGTTCCGGCTACACGGACTTCGTCGTGCAGACCCTTCGGCAGCCCGGTGGCGAGGTGAACCCCAACGTGGTGCAGGCCGTTGCCGAATTCCCCGACGCCAAGGCTGCGCAGACCTACCTCAACGACCAGGCCGCCATTTGGAAGGGCTGCAAAGGCACGCCGTTGACCGCCGAATACACCAACGGGATGACTGCCGACGTCAAGGCCGGTGTCGTCACCGCGGGAGGGCTGGAACTGTTCGCCACCCTGTTCGCGAATCCCATGAAGGGCACCGCGGGCTGCGAGCGGGTGCTACAGGCCAAGAGCAACTACGTCGTCGACGTCCGGCTATGCACCGACGACAACCCGGGCGGCAAGGGGCGCAGCCTGCGTTCGCAGATCGTCCGGAACCTCGGCTAACCCCGGCTCGCAAACTATGTCGACGAAAGGCCAGCTCTCCATGCGCAATTCGCACTCCCTCGGCATGTTCACCGCCGGCATCGCTGCGGTCGGCCTGTTGCTTGCGGCACCGGCCGTCGCCGCCCCGGTCGACGCCGATGACCTCGCGGCGCTGCAACCCGATCCCGCCTCGCTCAACAGCATCTTCGCGGGGCCGGGACTGCGGAATCCGTCGCTGACGGTCACCGACCACTCCAATGGGCTGCGCAACTACAAATCCGTTGAGCAGGGGTGTGTCGGAGCGGTCTATCCGGCCACCGAAGCGACCTACGGCGGCAGCTCCTACCGAGGGATCGATCTGCAGACCCTGACCAGTGACACCACCGGCCCGGTGCGAGTGCGGGTGACGACAGTGATAGCGGCGTTCCCGACCGAGGAAGCCGCGTCGGCCTTCGTGAGTGAGACCGCGCAGTCCTGGCAGAACTGCGCCGGCGACCAGGTCAACCTGACGCTGCCCGGGCAGGACGACGAGCAGTGGTACGTGCAGACCCCGTCGGAGGCCGGCGACGGCTTCGCGGTGCGCACCAACCGGGTGTCAGACCACTCGACGTGCTCGCACGTGATCACCGGAAAGTCCAACGCGGCCATCGAGGTTCTGGTGTGCAGCAGCGGGATCGTGTCCGACCAGGCACTCAAGGTCGCCGACCAGGTACGGGCGGGAATCACCGGCTGACCCGGGTCAGCGCGGCCGGATCACCACTTCCTGTAGCTGCGCGTCGGCCGGGGTGCGTATCGCGGCGGCCACCACTTCGGCGACGGTGGCGGGACGCAGGAAGCGGCCGGGGTCGTACTCGCCGCCCTCATAGGCCACCAGGTCGTGCTGCATGTCGGTGTCGACCCGGCCGGGGTAGACCGTGGTGACCCGCAGCGCCGGCTCGTCACTGCGCAGTGAATCGGCGAACGCCCGAAGCGCGAACTTGCTCGCCGAATACGACGCCATGCCCGCAGAGACCCGTTGCCCGGCACCGGAGTTGATGAAGACCACCTGACCTCGGGCCGCCCGCAACGCGGGCAGCAGCGCGCACGTCAGGGCCACCGCACCGAACACGTTCACTTCGAAAGTGGCCCGCCACTCTTCGATATAGGACTCCCCGGCCGCCCCGGGCAGCATCACCCCGGCGTTGTGCACCAGCACGTCGAGTTCGTCGACGATCTCGGTGGCCGCCTCGATCCCGTCGGCGTCGGCGAGGTCAAGCGGCCAGGTGGTGGCGCCGAGCCGCTGCGCCACCGCGTCCAGACGCGCTGACGGCCGGCCGGCCAGCAACAGCGTGTGGGTGGGCGCCAGCGCCTCTGCTATCGCCGAACCGATCCCGCCGCCGGCTCCGGTGATCAGCGCGGTCGGCATCAACCGCAGTCCAGGGGGCAGCCCGCCCCGTCGTCAGCGGCGGCCTCGACCCCATCGCAGGTGGCCAGCCGCTCCAGCGGTTCCAGCGCCCGGGTCAGGGTGTCCAGGTCTTCCTGGCTGAGCTTGCTCAGCATCGCCGCCAGCGCGGCGTGCCGGTTTGCCAGCGACTCGCGGTGGCTGGCCAGGCCTTCGGGGGTGATGTCAACCAGCACCGCCCGCAGGTCGGACGGATCCCGGCTGCGCTTGACCAGGCCGATCTTCTCCAGGCGGCGGATCGCCACCGTGGTGGTGGGGGTGCGGACCCGTTCGTGGGCGGCCAGCTCGGTCATGCGGATGGGGCCGCGGTCCAGCAGCGTGATCAGGATCGACAGCTGAGCCAGGGTCAACTCACCGGTCGGCGTGCCTCTGCTGATGTCGCCGCGCCGCAGTATCGAAAAGAGTTTGGACAGCGAGCGGTGCAAGCCTTCCGCGATCGCCGTCACCTGCGGCGTATCGGCAGTGCTCTCCGTCATAGTTCGCCAGTCTAACCGGCGGTTCCCACGAGGGGTGATAGGTCTGCGAAGGTTGCTGTCACAACACTTGGGACAGGAACTTCTGCAGCCGCTCCGTCGCTGCGTTGTCGAACAGCTGATCCGGCGGGCCGGACTCCACGACCCTGCCCCGGTCCATGAAGACCACCGTGTCCGACGCGGAGCGGGCGAAGCCCATCTCATGGGTGACCACGACCATCGTCATGCCGTCGGCGCCGAGTTCGGCGATCAACGCCAGGATCCCCTTGACCAACTCCGGGTCCAGCGCCGAGGTGGCCTCGTCGAAAAGCATCACCTGCGGCTGCATCGCCAGCGCCCGGGCGATCGCCACCCGTTGTTGCTGGCCGCCGGAGAGCGCCGACGGGCGCGAGGCGGCCTTGTTCTTCAGCCCGACGCGGTCCAGCAGGCCCAGCGCGAGCTCGCGGGCCGCGTCGTCGGACATCCCGCGCAGCTTGCGCGGAGCCAGCGTGATGTTGTCCAGCACGCTGCGGTGCGGGAACAGATTGAAATGCTGGAACACCATCCCGATCCGCTGGCGCAGCTCGTCGGGGTCGTCGGCCAGCACCGACCGGCCACCCAGCAGGACATCGCCTGCGTCGGGTTCGTGGAGCCGGTTCAAGGTGCGCAGCATCGTCGACTTACCCGAGCCGGAGGGACCGATCACCGCGGCGGTGGCGCCCGCCGGCACGTCGAGGTCGACCCCGCGCAGCACCTGATGTTTGCCGAAGGACAACTGAATCCCCTTGGCCGCCAACGACACCGGCTCGCGGTCCGACGGCGCTGTCACGTCATCTCCTGACTGGAGATCGCCGGGCTCAGCTCGACGAAATCGTCGGCTTCGGCGGGCCGGCCGCGCCGCAACCGATGATCGACGAAGTTGACCAGGTGTGTCAGCGGGATGGTCAGGGCCAGGTAGAGGACGCCGGCGGCCACCAGGGGGGAGAGGCTGCCGGTCTGGGCGTTGAAGTCGCGGCCCACCTGGAAAAGCTCCCGCTGACCGGCGACCAGACCGAGGAAGTACAGCAGCGCCGATGCCTTCAGCAGAGCGATGAACTGGTTGACCAGCGCCGGCAGTACTCGCCGGATGCCCTGCGGGATCACCACCAGGCGCATCGCCGCCGGGTAGCCGAAACCCAGTGCGCGCGAGGCCTCCAGCTGGCCGGACTCCACGCTCTGGATGCCCGAGCGCAAGATCTCCCCGATATAGGCCGCCGCGGTCAGCCCCAGCGCCGCGATCCCCAGTGGGTACGGGTTGTTGTGTGTCAGCCCGCCCACCAGCGGCCCGACCGCCAGGCCGATCAGCAGGATGATCAGCACCTCGGGCAGTCCCCGGAAGATGTCGGTGTAGATCCGCGCCGGCCAGCGCAGCCATCGGGTGCGCGAGAGTCCGGCCACGGCCAGACCCAGCCCCGCCACCAAGCCGATGGCGCCACCGCTCACCGTCAGCAGCAGCGTGTTGGGCAGACCGGTCTTGAGCAGGTCCGGCAGCGCGCGCCGGTACAGGTGCCAGTCGAAGAAGGAGTCGCGGAGCTGCGCCAGCGTCGATTTGGGCGTGTACGGCTCTGACTCGAGCCGGTGATGCCGCGCCGCGATCGCGGCGAAGTCCGGCAGATGCGGGGTGGCCGCCGACTTGGAACCCGGCTGCCAGTCCGGCGGCAACGGCCGCGGCACCCAGTCGGTGAAGAGCTGCGGCCAGGTGCCGTCGTCGATGACCGCGTCCAGGCCGGAGTTCAGCGCCGAGATCAGCGCCTGGTTGCCCTTGGCCACCGCGTAGGCCTCGAAGCCGGCCGGGCTGAAGGTATAGCTCACGATCTGCGCCGGATCGCCGGGCTTCAGCAGGTTCAGTGCGGTGAGCGACGGCGCCACCCACGCGTCCACCTGGCGGCTTTTCAGGCTGGCGTACAGCGTGATCGAGTCGGGGAACCGCACCGGTTCGACTTCCAGGGTGTCGACGACGTAGGCGTCTTCGACGGTGCCCTGGACCACCGCGATGCGCTGCCCGCTGGTCAGGGAGTCGTATCCGGTGATTCCCGATCCGGCCGGGACCACCAGGGCCATGTAGCCGAAGTCGTAGCCGTTGGTGAAACCAACGGTGCGGCGCCGCTCGTCGGTGGCGTTGATCGATGCCGACCCGACGTCGAAACGTCCCGACTCCACTTGGGCCAGCAGGCCGAAGAAGTCGGTGCCGACGAAGTGGACTCGTAGGCCCAGTTTCTTGGCGATGGCCCGCAGCAGTTCATTGTCGAACCCGCTGTAGCGGCCTTTGGCGTTGATGCAGTTCGTCGGCGGGCTTTCGGTCAGCGTGCCGACCGTCAGCACACCCGGGGTGCCCAGCCCGAGCTTGGTCACATCAATCGAACTGAGCGGTTCGACGCCCGCCGTGGTGTATTTGTCCTCGCGTGGCCACTTGGCGTTGGCCAGTTTGACCGGCAGCGCGACGGCGGCCTGCTCCCCGGGCGGGGTGCACAGGTCCGGGGCGGCCCCGGCCGGCGGCACCGCCGCCAGACCGCACACGATCAGGCAGGTGGCGATGAACGCCGCGAGCCTTATTGCTGGTCGCGCCATCGGCACAGCGCCTCGGCGGCGGACAGGTCGTAGTCGGGGCCGGTGCTGCCGATGGTCAGCAGGCTCACCCCGAGTCCGGTCAACGCGTCGGCCTCGGCGAGCAACTCGGCCACGCTGCCGCGCGTCTGGTCGCCGCCCAGCGCCGCGGAGTGCTCGATCGTGGCGGGGTCACGCCCGACTGCGGCGCAGTGCTGCGCCAGCACGGCGGCCTTGTGCGGGTAGCTGTCGGCGTCGGCGAAGCTGTGCCACATGTCGGCGTGCTCGGCGACGAGGCGCAGCGTCTTGCGCTCGCCACCGCCGCCGATCAGCAACGGGATCGCGCGGGTGGGCGGCGGATTGAGCTGGGCCAGGCGGCTTTTGATTCGCGGCAGTGCGCCGGCCAAGTCGTCGAGGCGGCTGCCTGCGGTCCCGAACTCGTAGCCGTATTCCCGGTAGTCCCGATGCTTCCAGCCCGAGCCGATGCCCAGGATCAGCCGGCCGTCGCCGATGTGGTCGACGGTGCGGGCCATGTCGGCGAGCAGCTCCGGGTTGCGGTAGGAGTTGCACGACACCAGCGCACCGATCTCGATGCGCGAGGTCTGCTCCGCCCAGGCGGCCAGCATGGTCCAGCACTCGAAGTGCGGTCCGTCGCGGTCGCCGTAGAGCGGAAAGAAGTGATCCCAGTTGAAGGCGATGTCGACCCCGGCGTCTTCACAACGCCGGACCGCGTCGCGGATCGCGCCGTAGTGCGCCGCGTGCTGAGGCTGCAGTTGCACCGCGATGCGGAGGGGTCGGGCCATCTCGCCACCTTATCCCCGGAATTGCGGGATCGATGCCAGTGAACCGACGGATTCAGGCGAGGGTCATGCGAAGCAGCTCGACCAGCACGCGAGGCCGATCACTTTGTACCGAGTGTCCGGCACCGTCCACGACGTGCGTGGTCAACCCCGGTGAGCGTTGCGCGTACTCGGCGACGTCGTCGGCGGTCACGAAGAACGAATCGCCGCCGCGGATCAAGGTGGTCGGCGCGGTGATCGCCGAGACATCGGTCCACAGCTCGGTGAAGTCGCCGACCGACCGGATGGCGTCGTAACGCCACGTCCAACTGCCGTCCGGCAGCCGACGGGTGTTGTGGAACAGCCCGCGTCGCAGGGATTCCGGATCCCGGTGTGGTGCCGCGGCCGTGGTGACCGCCAGCAGTGACTCGAAGTCGGGGAAGGTCCGATCCCCTTGGGCCAATGCCACGGTCCCGCGGTCGGCGGCACTCATCTGGGCATGCCGCTGCAACGCCGACGGTGTCACATCCACGATGGCCAACCGGCGCACCAGCTCGCCGGCGGTGGCCGCCAACCGGATCGCGGTCAACCCGCCCAGGGACATACCGACCACCAACTCGGCGTCGGGTGCCAGCTCCTGCAGCACCGGCGCCAGAGTGGCGGCATTGCGCTGGGGTGAGTAGTCGCCGTCCTCGCGCCACGCCGAGCGGCCGTGCCCCGGCAGGTCCACCGCCAGCGCGGGCTCGCCGAGCCCGAGGATGACGGTGTCCCAGGTATGGGCGTTCTGCGCGCCGCCGTGCAGGAACACCACCCGCGGCGGCGCCGACCCCCAGCGCAGCGCACTGACGTCGGCGGTCTCGATGCGCTCGACGTCGGGCAACGGACCAGCTAGGCCGGCCTGCTCGGCGTTGCCCCCCAATAGGGCGAACTCCGAGAGGCCGGCCAGCTCGTCGTCAGTCATGTTCGGCGCAGAGTCGGCGTCTAGCCGACGATGAATTCTTCGAGCTGGGCGCGCGCGACGTCGTCGGGCAGCTGCTTGGGCGGGCTCTTCATCAGGTACGCCGACGCCGGCAGGATCGGCCCGCCGATGCCGCGGTCCTTGGCGATCTTGGCGGCACGCACCGCGTCGATGATGATGCCGGCCGAGTTCGGCGAGTCCCACACCTCGAGCTTGTACTCCAGGTTCAGCGGTGCGTCACCGAAGGCGCGGCCCTCCAGCCGCACGTAGGCCCACTTGCGGTCATCGAGCCAGGCGACGTGGTCGCTCGGTCCGATGTGGACGTTCTTGTCCTCGACCTTGCCGGCCAGCGAGCCGGTCAGGTTGGAGGTGACAGCCTGGGTCTTGGAGACCTTCTTGGACTCCAGGCGCTCGCGCTCGAGCATGTTCTTGAAGTCCATGTTGCCGCCGACGTTGAGCTGGTAGGTGCGGTCGAGGGTGACGCCGCGGTCCTCGAACAGCTTGGCCATCACCCGGTGGGTGATGGTGGCGCCGACCTGGCTCTTGATGTCGTCGCCGACGATCGGCACACCGGCGTCGGCGAACTTCTTGGCCCACACCGGGTCGGAGGCGATGAACACCGGCAGCGCGTTGACGAACGCCACGCCTGCGTCGATGGCGCACTGGGCGTAGAACTTGTCGGCTTCCTCCGATCCCACCGGCAGGTAGGAGACCAGCACGTCGACCTTGGCTTCCCGCAGCGCGGCGACTACGTCCACGGCCTCGACGTCGGACACCTCGATGGTCTCGGCGTAGTACTTGCCGATGCCGTCGAGGGTCGGGCCGCGCTGCACGATGACGTTGGTCGGCGGCACGTCGGCGATCTTGATGGTGTTGTTCTCCGAGGCGAAGATGGCCTCGGAGAGGTCGAAGCCGACCTTCTTGGCGTCCACGTCGAACGCGGCGACGAACTTGACGTCGCGGACGTGGTACGGACCGAAGCGCACGTGCATCAAGCCGGGGACCGTCGAGGTGTCATCGGCGTTCTGGTAGTACTGGACGCCTTGGACCAGCGAGGACGCGCAGTTACCGACGCCGACAATGGCGACCCGCACATCCGTCGTTTGCTCAGTCATTTTCGACGCTCTCCTTTTTCTGCTTTCACTGCTGACGTGCTGTTGTGTTTCCCCGATGCCCGCGTCCGGCAGGCTCAGGGTTGTTCGGCCCGACCCTGCGATACGCGTTCGGCCGCGATCAGCTCGTTGAGCCACTTGACCTCCCGCTCACTGGATTCCAGCCCGAGCTGGTGCAGTTGGCGGGTGTAGCGGTCCAATGAGTTGCTGGCCCGTGCCACCGCATTGCGCAGGCCTTCCCGGCGTTCTTCCACCTGCCGGCGGCGGCCTTCGAGGATCCGCATCCGAGCCTCGGCGGGGGTGCGGTTGAAGAACGCCAGGTGGACTCCGAAGCCGTCGTCGGTGTAGTTCTGCGGGCCGGTGTCAGACACCAGCTCGTTGAACCGCTGACGGCCGGCGTCGGTCAGCCGGTACACCCGCCGGGCCCGGCGCACCGGGGTCCCCGTCGGTGCGGCGTCCTCGGCGATCACTCCGGCCAGCTGCATGCGCCGCAGCGCGGGATACAGCGAGCCGTAGGAGAACGCCCGGAACGCACCCAGCAGACCGGTCAACCGCTTCCGGAGTTCGTAGCCGTGCATCGGAGACTCGAGCAGCAAGCCCAAAATGGCAAGCTCAAGCACTCCAATCACCTCCTCCAGGTGGCGTAGCTACGATCGGTCGACGGTTCGCGCCATAGTATCGCGCCGATATAACCAAGCCCAAGTGGCTATTGTTCGCCCGGTGTTCAGGCAGGCGAATCCGGCGGTTCAGGGGAGGTAAAGCTGGTTCAGGACGGGTAATTGATGCGCTTGATGCTGCCGTCGCCGGCGAAGGCGATGTAGCCGCTGCCGTAGTCGCTGGAAACGTAGACCGACAGCGACAGCGCCCCCGGCGTCGTCGGATCCCTGGCCGGATCGACGATCAGGTAGGTGTTTTTCACCTCGGACGGTTTGATGCCGAGCGTCTCGGCGCCGCCGCGCAGGATCCCGACCACGGTCTTCACGTCGAATGCGCCCAGATCGACCAGCACGTCGTCACTGCTTCGGGACGAGGTGGACGGATCGTCCCAGCCGCCCCGGTAGGAGTAGTCCAGTTTGCGGCGCTCCTCGCCTGGGTCGGCGCGCTCCAGGGACGCGTATTCGGGATAGACCACCAGCCGGTAGCCCATGGTGTCGCCGAACTTCTGGCGGGCCTGCTCCAGCAGGCCGGTGAGCCCGCCCAGCGAGTGCAGCTGCCGCGGCGGGGTGAGCACCAGCGGCGCGACACCGTCCGGCTTGGCGCCGGGGTCGGAGGTGAAACTCAGCGGGGAGCTGGTGTTTCCGTACATCGCCCAACCGAGCAGCATGCCCGCCAGCACGGCGGTGCCCAACGCGGCCAGTGCTTTGACGGCGACGCTGCGCACGGCGAATTTCGCGGGATTGCCCAACGTCGGAAGCTTCACCGGCGCGGTCTCGGTCTGCAGGTCGCTGACCAGTGAATACAGATCTCCCAGGGTCACGGCGCGGGTGGCGGCACTGATCCGCTCCTGGTGCTCGGCGCTGGAAAGCTGCCCCTCACCCAGGGCGCTGTCCAGGATTCGGCAGACGTCTTCCCGGTCGCTGTCTTTGGCTCGGGTGCCCGCGGTCTGCCGTGTCGCCACGGCGACGATAGTAGAAGAACTCCGCCCCGTGGTGACGCCGAATCCGCCGGTTAGCGGCGGTTGGGGGCGTTGATCGCGACCGCCGGTCAGCACCCGACGTACTCTGGTCAGCGTGCGATTGCAGCGACAGGTAGTGGACTACGCGCTTCGGCGCCGTTCCCTGCTGGCCGAGGTCTACTCCGGACGTACCGGGGTCTCCGAAGTGTGCGACGCCAACCCGTATCTGCTGCGCGCCGCGAAGTTCCACGGCAAGCAGAGCGCGGTGGTCTGTCCCATCTGCCGCAAAGAGCAGCTCACCCTGGTGTCTTGGGTCTACGGCGACCATCTGGGTCCGGTCTCGGGCTCGGCGCGGTCCGCCGAGGAGCTGGTGCTGCTGGCCACCCGTTACCCGGAGTTCTCGGTGCACGTGGTCGAGGTCTGCCGGACCTGTAGCTGGAATCATCTGGTGAAGTCATACGTGCTGGGCATCGCGCGCCCGCCCAAGGGATCCCGCGGTCGACGGCCGGCACGCAGCGGAGCCCGTACCGCCAGTGAGTAAACACCACGATGACGGGTCCGATGCTGGCTCGCCCCGGCCCTCCGACGCCGGCAGCCGACGCCCACCGGCGGGGCCGGATGACCGACTGACCGCGATCATTCCCGCGGTCGACGACGCCGTGACCGCCGACTTGCGGGACCCGATCGACGCGGTCCGGGCGGCCCTCGACGGGGCGCCCCCGCAACGCGAGCAGACGCTGAGCGGCCGGATCCCGCGGCGCGAGCCGCCTCCCGAGAAACCGGCCGCGCAGCCGCCGCGGCGGGCCGAGCACTCTGCTCCCACCGACGCACCGGCCGTGCCGAATCCGCTGGAGTGGCTGCGTGCGCATCCGCCGAATTGGCGGTGGGTCCGGCGCGGGCTCTATATCGCTGTGGTGGTGATGCTGCTGCTGCCGGTCATCACGTTCGCGATGGCCTACTCCATCACCGATGTGCCCTCGCCCGGCGACATCCGGACCAACCAGGTGTCGACGATCCTGGCCAGCGACGGATCCGAGCTGGCCAAAATCATTCCGCCGGAAGGCAACCGGGTCGACATCGACATCAACCAGGTGCCGGTCTACGTGCGTAACGCGGTGTTGGCGGCCGAGGACCGCGACTTTTACTCCAACCCGGGCTTCTCGGTGTCGGGCTTCGCCCGCGCGATCAAGAACAACCTCTTCGGCGGTGACACCCAGGGCGGTTCGACGATCACCCAGCAGTACGTCAAGAACGCCCTCGTCGGATCCGAACGGGCCGGCATGGGCGGGCTGGTCCGCAAGGCCAAAGAACTGGTGATCGCCACGAAGATGTCCAGTGCGTGGCGCAAAGACGATGTGCTGCAGGCCTACCTGAACATCATCTACTTCGGCCGCGGCGCCTATGGAATCGCCGCGGCGTCTCGGGCCTACTTCGACAAGCCCGTCGAGCAACTCGACATCGCCGAGGGTGCGCTGCTGGCCGCACTGATCCAGCGGCCGTCCACGCTGGATCCCGCGGTCGATCCCGAAGGCGCCCTCGACCGGTGGAACTGGGTGCTCGACGGCATGGTGGAGACCGGAGCCCTTTCCGCCGGTGAGCGTGCCGCCCAAGAGTTTCCGTTCACGGTGTCGCCGGAGCTGGCCCGCACCCAGAACATCACCACCGGGCCCAACGGGCTGATCCAGCGGCAGGTCACCCAGGAACTGCTCGAGCTGTTCAACATCGACGAACAGACGCTCAACACCCAGGGCCTGCAGATCACCAGCACCATCGATCCCCAGGCGCAGGAGGCCGCCGAGGAAGCGGTCACCACCTACCTCAAGGACCAGATCCCCAACATGCGCTCGGCGGTCGTGTCCATCGACCCGCGTGACGGTGCGGTGCGCGCCTACTATGGCGGCTCGGATGCGACCGGCTTCGACTTCGCCCAGGCCGGTTTGCAGACCGGGTCGTCGTTCAAGGTGTTCGCGCTGGTGGCCGCGCTCGAGCAGGGCATCGGCTTGGGCTACCAGATCGACAGTTCGCCGCTGACCCTCGACAACGGCCGGACCAAGATCACCAATGCCGAGGGCGAGGGCTGCGGTGTCTGCAACATCGCCGAGGCGCTCAAGCGCTCGCTGAACACCGCCTACTACCGGCTGATGCTCAAGCTCAAGAACGGGGCGCAGGACGTCGCCGACGCCGCGCATCAGGCCGGGGTCGCCAAGAGCTTCCCCGGTGTGCCGCACACCCTGTCGCAGGACGGCGGCCCGCCCGAAGGCGGAGTGGTGCTGGGGCAGTACCAGACCCGGGTGATCGACATGGCCTCGGCGTACGCGACGCTGGCGGACTCCGGGATCTACCACCCGCCGCACTTCGTGGAGAAGGTGGTCAGCGCCGACGGCCGTGTGCTGTTCGATGCGAAGACCTCCGAAGACACCGGCGAGCAGCGCATCCCCAAGGCCGTCGCCGACAACGTCACCGCCGCCATGCAGCCCATCGCGGGCTGGTCGCGCGGGCACAACCTGGCCGGCGGCCGGCAGTCGGCGGCCAAGACCGGAACCACCCAGCTGGGCGACACCGGGGCCAACCGCGACGGTTGGATGGTCGGCTACACGCCGTCGCTGTCGACCGCGGTCTGGGTGGGCACCACCGGGGGAGACGAACCCCTGGTGAATCAGTGGGGCGGCCCGGTCTACGGCGCGGGCATTCCGGCCGACATCTGGAAGGCCACCATGGATGGCGCCCTGAAGGGCACCCCCAACGAATCCTTCCCCACGCCCACCGAGATCGGTGGTTATGCCGGCGTACCGGCCGCGCCGCCACCACCCCCGCCGATGGACGCCGGCCCGCCGCCGCCACCGGAGGAGACCGTCATCCAGCCGACCATCGAGATCGCCCCGGGCATCACCATCCCGATCGGTCCGCCCACGACGATCACGGCCGCTCCGCCTGCACCGGCGGCGCCGCCCGGGCCCGAACCGGGCGGTCCACCGCCGGCAGAGCAGCCGCCCGCTGCGCCGTAGTGCGTTTGTGACCTGGTTTCAACCCGATAGTGAGTCCACGGAAGTAGTCTGTTGGCCATGCGACTGCAGCGACGCGTGGGGGACGACTGGCTGCTGAGCACTTCGCCGATCGCCGAAATGGGTTGCGCCCGAATCGGGTTGGCGAAGGGCCGGAAGCCTGACTCCAACCCGCGGGGATGCCCTGGGCGCCGGTGAAAACCCAGGGCCCGACAGCGCCGGGTGCCGACAGCGCTGAAGAAGAGCACTTCTTGACGACGACCGACGCCAAGCCGACCGACGAAGCAAATGGCGCGGACGCCGACGGCTCCGCGCACAACTCCGGCGAGAGCTCCGATGACGAGGCGGATCGCCAGGAGCGCCTCGAAGCGGTCAAGGCCGCCATGGAGCGGCCCCGCCCGGACAGCGAAAAGCTCTGTGTACCAGAGGAACCGCCGACAGATCTCGATGACGAGCCGGACCAGCACGGGGCCCGACGGCGGCGGAATTGGCTCTGGGCCCGACGTGGCCTGTACGCCGCCACCGCTGTGCTGCTGGTGGTGCCGGTCGTCACCTTCGGGATGGCCTACCGCGCCGTGGAGGTCCCCGAACCCGGTGACATCCACACCACTCAGGTGTCGACAATCCTGGCAGCCGACGGTACTGAGCTGGCAAAAATCGTTCCGCCGGACGGGAATCGGATTGACATCAAACTCGACCGAGTGCCGGTTCACGTACGTGACGCGGTGCTGGCCGCCGAGGACCGCGACTTCTACACCAACTCCGGCTTCTCGGTCTCGGGGCTGTTCCGGGCGGTCAAGAACAACCTGACCGGCGGTGACACCCAGGGCGGCTCGACGATCACCCAGCAGTACGTCAAGAACGCGCTGGTCGGGTCGGAGCGGGCCGGCATGGGCGGCTTGGTCCGCAAGGGCAAAGAGCTCGTCATCGCCACCAAGATGTCGGAGGCGTGGCCCAAAGACGAAGTGCTGGAGGCCTACCTCAACATCATCTACTTCGGCCGCACCACCTACGGGATCGCCGCGGCCGCCCGAGCGTACTTCGACAAGCGGGTCGAGGACCTCACCATCTCCGAAGGTGCTTTGCTGGCGGCGGTGATTCAGCGGCCATCCGCCTTGGATCCGGCCATCAACCGGGATCGGGCCGTTGAGCGTTGGAACTGGGTACTCGACGGCATGGTGCAGACCGGCGCCCTGACACTCAGCGAGCGGGCCAAGCAGTTCTTCCCGACGACCATCCCGCCCGACCAGGCGCGCAATGCCGACCAGGCCTCCGGGCCCAACGGGCTGATTCAGCGCCAGGTCACCGAGGAATTGCTCGACATGTTCCACATCGACGAGCAGACCCTGAACATGGAGGGACTGCGCATCACCACCACGATCGACATGAAGGCACAGCGGGCGGTGGAGAAGGCCGTCAGGGCGACCATGGCTGGGCAAAGACCGACTATGCGGACCGCCGTGGTCTCCATCGATCCACGCAACGGCGCGGTGCGGGCCTACTACGGCGGCGACGAGGTCGGCGGCTTCGACTTCGCCCAGGCCGGCTTGCAGACCGGTTCCTCGTTCAAGGTGTTCGCCTTGGTGGCGGCGCTGAAGCAGGGCATCGGCCTGGGTGAGCAGATCGACAGCGGCCCGCTGACGGTCGGCAAGACCAAGATCAGCAACGTGGGCGGCGCCAGCTGCGGTGTCTGCAACATCGCCGAGGCACTCAAACGGTCGCTCAACACGGCCTACTACCGGCTGATGCTCAAGCTCAAGCACGGACCGCAGGACGTCGCCGATGCCGCACACCAGCTCGGGGTCGCCGAGAGCTTCCCGGGTGTCGCGCACACCCTGTCCCAGGACGGCCTTGGCGGGCCCCCGGAGAACGGCATCGTGCTCGGCCAGTACCAGACTCGGGTGATCGACATGGCGTCGGCGTACGCCACCCTTGCCGACTCCGGGATGTATCACCGACCGCACTTCATCGCGAAGGTCGTGGGCCCCGACGACCGGGTGCTCTTCGACATCGCGGCCGCCAAGGACTCCGGCGAGCAGCGGATCCCGAAAGCGGTCGCCGACAACGTGACCGACGCCATGAAGGCCATCCCCAGCTGGTCGGGTGGACATGACCTGGCGGGTGGCCGGCCGGCCGCCGCCAAGACCGGCACCACCCAGCTGGGCAACACCGGGGCCAACCGGGACGCCTGGATGGTCGGCTACACGCCGACCCTGTCGACCGCGGTCTGGGTGGGCACCACCGGCGGCGACGAACCGCTGACGAACAAGTGGGGCGGGCCGGTATACGGCGCGGGCCTGCCAGCCGACATCTGGAAAGCCAGCATGGATGGCGCGCTGTGGGGCGACCCGATCGTGCAGTTCCCCAAGCCCACTGAGATCGGCGGTTTCGCGGGGGTGCCGGCCAGCGCACCTATCCCGGTGCAGAACGACTGGTATTCGCCGCCGCCACCACCACAGGACTTTGACGAGCCGCCGCCGCCGGGCTTCCCGATGCCGGAGCCGTTTCCGCCGCCTCCACCACCGCCCCCGCCGCCAGCCGGCGGGGTGAGCGCATAGGGCGTTCGGTTGTCTCCTCCGTCACGGCAGAGCCTCCGGCGCCGGCGGCGGACCTGCGCAGCGCCGACGACCGCGACCTGCCCAGCCGCACCGACGTCGTCGGTCATGCGCTGTCGAACACCATCGGCGGGCCGGTCGGCCGCCATGCGCTGATCGGGCGTACCC
>NZ_LDPO01000024.1 GCF_001021505.1 Mycolicibacter heraklionensis | reverse complement strand
GTGCAGGGGCGGGAGCGGTGGGAGCGGGCGTGGGAGCCGGCGCGGCGGCGGGGGCCGCCGGGGCACCGGAGCCGATTCTGGCCAATTCACCGCCGACCTCGACAGTGGTGTCCTCGCCGGCGGTGATCGACAGCAGGGTGCCGGCCACCGGTGACGGAATCTCGGTGTCGACCTTGTCGGTGGAGACCTCCACCAGCGGCTCGTCGACCTCGACGGTGTCACCGACCTGCTTGAGCCAGCGCGTCACGGTGCCTTCGGTGACCGACTCACCCAGCTCGGGCATGAGCACCGGGGTGCCGTCACCGGCGGGTGCAGGAGCCTCCGGGGCGGCGGGCGGGGGAGCAGCGGCGGCCGGCTCGGCCGGTGCCTCGGCAGCGGGTGCCGGCTCAGCCGGCGCGGGTGGGGGCTCGGCTGCCGGTGCCGCGGGGGCCGCCGGCGCCGCGGCGCTGTCCCCGGCCTCACCGATCAACGCCAGCTCACCGCCGACCTCGACCGTGGTGTCCTCGCCGGCGATGATCTTGGTCAGCACACCCGCTACCGGTGACGGGATCTCGGTGTCGACCTTGTCGGTGGAGACCTCCAGGAGCGGCTCGTCAACCTCGACGGTGTCGCCTTCCTGCTTGAGCCAGCGGGTCACCGTTCCCTCGGTGACGCTCTCACCGAGGGCGGGCATCTGGACTGAGAAGGCCATCGTTGTTGACTCCTCGCTCGATCGGTCGCTGCACGTCGTTTCCTGGATACCACGTCAGTGGTGCGGCGAGGGCGGTGCCCAGGTGGACTGTCGAAAACCATCCTGTCATTGCGGTGCCGCGGGCACACACTGAGGTGGCGGTCGAACGGCTCTCGGCACTGTGCAGTAGTGCACGAAACGCAGTCCGCCAAAGCACTACTGCGGCCGCTGAAGCGTCACTACTATCTCGCGGGTGCCCGCTGAGCAGATCGCCGCAACCTGTGAGCTGTGGACCGGCTTCGACGTATCCATCGTGGCCCGCAACTACGCCCAACTAGCCGGTTTGCTGGCCGGTTTCGCGTTCGTCGTCATCAATCTGGTGCTTGATCGCGCGTACCGGCGTCGTAGCGATGGTCATTCGCCGGACCCTCGCGAGGTCGAGCACGAGACCCTCACCGGGGTCGCGCTGATGAACGCATTTCTCGGGCTGTTCCTGACCGCGGTGCAATACAGTCTGCTGGCCGGTGAACAGGGGTGTGCGGTGGCCAGCGGCCGTGCCACGTCCGCAGAACTGTTGGGCGGCATATCGTTTGTGGCCTCGCTCTACATTCTGCTGTACGCGGTCGTGCAGTTCGTGTCGGGCAGCGCCGGAACGCTGATCAGACACTGCGTGTTCATTGTGGCGGTCCTGGTCCCGCCGATCGCGGTGTTCTTCGTGGAGGCGACGCTGACCGACCTGGCGCTCTCGCTGGGTGACCAGCAGGCGCATCGGCCGTTGCAGCCGCTGTGGGACGACGCCAACCGGCTGTCTGTGCCCATCACGGCGGGCATCGCGATCGCCTGTGCGATCGGCTGGTTCCTCGGGCGCGGGCGCCGGCGTAGCGAATCGCCGATCGGGTCCATGGCCGCGCGGATTCGGACGGCGTTTCCGTACTTGAGCACCGTCGTCATCATCGCGGCGATCGTTCGCTCGATGGCGGCGCTGCCGAAAACCGATGTGGCATCGCACCTGGATTCGTCGGAAGCCTGGTGCTGGGTTGTCGTGTTCGCCGGGTTGATGCTGGTGCAAAGTGCTGCGCTGTCGTTTCAACAGGGCGTGGAAAGCCTGCACCGCCCGGCGCCGACGCCGCAGAGCGCGCCAGACGCGGAAGTCCAAGCCTGACGGCCGACCGTGGGTCAGCCGTTCGCGGCGATGTCTTCCAGCACCGCGAACATGGTGCGAGTCGGCACCCCGGTGCCACCCTTGCCGGTGTAGCCCCAGGCGCCGCCGGAGTTATAGGCCGGCCCGGCAACGTCGATATGCACCCAGGCCACTCCGTCGGCCACGAACTCACGCAGGAACACCCCGGCGACCAGCATGCCGGCGAAACGCTGGCCACTGACGTTGGCCAGGTCGGCCACCGTCGACTTCAGGTCCTCTTTGAGCTCGTCGGGCAACGGCATCGGCCAGCCGTTCTCGCCGACGGCCTGCGAGATCGCTGCCACTCGGTCGCGGAACTCGTCTGAGCCCATAACCCCGGGGATGCGCGCGCCGAGCGCCACCGTCTGCGCGCCGGTCAGCGTCGAGGTCTCAATGAGGTAGTCCGGGTCGTCCTCGCAGGCCCGCACGATCGCATCGGCCAGGATCAGCCGGCCTTCGGCGTCGGTGTTGAGCACCTCGACGGTGGTGCCGCCGTACTGCGTGAGCACGTCGCCCGGGCGCTGCGCGGTCGACGACGGCATGTTCTCGGCCATCGGCACGGTCGCGGTCACGTCGACCGTCAGCCCGCGACGCGCAGCGAGCACGACCGTCGCGATCACCGCGGCCGCCCCGCCCATGTCGGAGGTCATGTGGTGCATCGAGGCCGCCGGCTTGATCGAGATGCCCCCGGTGTCGAAGGTGATGCCCTTGCCGACCAGCGCCACCTTCTTCGCGCCGGCCGGATTCGGGGCCAGGCGTGATCCACGATGGGTCAGTCGCACCAGACGCGGCGCGCGCGAGGAGCCCTGACCGACACCGATCACCCCGCCGTAGCCGGCGTCGGCGAGCGCCTGCTCGTCGAGCACCTCGACCTCCAGGCCGGCCGACTCGCCCAATGCCCTGGCGCGGTCGGCGAATTCGGCCGGAAACAGGTGACTCGGCGGGGTGTTGACGAAGTCGCGCGCGGTGGCCACCGCGGCGGCGATGTCGGCGCCGCGCGCCGCCTGCGCCTCGGCGTTGGCCGCGGTGGACAGCACGGTCACGGACCGCAGGCCGGGTTCCTTGGGGGCGGTCTTCTCGCTGCGGAAGGCGGTGAATCGGTAGCCGCCCAGCAGCAGCCCCTCGACGCCGGCGGCGAGTACCCCGTCACCGGGCAGCCCGCTCAGCATGCTGATCACCGTCGAGGTGCCGTTGAGTGAACGTGCCGCACTTCCGGCGGCCCGCCGGACGGTGTCGGCCGGCCAGGAATCGCGCGCCTTGCCCAGTCCGACGGTCACCACACTGGCCACCGGCAGCGATGCCACCACGAGCCGGTTCACCTGCTCACTGCTGCCCTTGGCGCCCAGCGCGCGCAGACCAGCCTCGATCTCAGCGACCGCCTCGGCGGGCAGCGCCGGCTCGGTAGCGGCGACCGTGGCTGAAGCGCCGGATTCGGCCTCGTCATCGGCTGCGACGATCGGCACGATCAGCACGGCCTCATCCGCGTTGGCGGGCAGCGAGGAGGCGACAGTGACGGAGGGGGCGGGGTATCCGGGTTCAGTGCTCACAAGCACTCACCCTAACGATCTGGGTTCGGGTGCAATTGGTATGCCGGGACGGGTTCGTCGAAACCCTTGAGCGTCAACGGTTCCTGCAGGGTTGCCGGCCAGTCGGGGAGTTCGTCGCGGACGCAGGTAGAGGCCAGCACCTGGCCGGGTGCGGCCGCATCCACCAGGCGCGCGGCCAGATTGACCGGGGTGCCGAAGTAATCGCCGTTGATGGCCACCATCTCGCCGTAGGCCACACCGGCACGTACCTGCAATCCGGCTTTGCGGGCCTTCGGGTGGTCGACAAGGTCGATCGCCGCCCTGGCCAGCAGTTCTCCGGTCGCACTCACCCACATCACCGCGTCACCGATGAACTTGACCACCCGCCCACCGTCGCAATGCACGACGTCGGCGACGGTGCCGGCGAAATCGGTGAGCAGCGTCGCCAGCTCCGCGGAGGTGAGGACCTGGGTCAGCGCGGTGAAACCGGTCAGGTCGGCGAACCCGACGCCGCACATCAGGCTGGCCGCCGGCCCGCCGGCCAGCCCCTCGAGGAAGGTCCGGTGGCTGACCTGATGCTGGCGGTGGACGGCGTCGATCATGGCGCCGATACGCGGGATATAGCCCGCGACCGAGCGCCAGGCCCGGGCGGTGCGCAGTTCGTCGCGGGTGTGGCCCAGCCACATGTCGGGCTCGCTGAGCCGGATCATCGACGACTCGGCCTCGGCCAGCCGCGCCATCGTGGCCCCCAGCACCCGCAGAAAGCCGTCGACGGGCTCCCCGAGATAGGACCGCATCTGGACCCAGGTGGCCAGCCCGTCCACGTCGGCCTGACTCAGCGCGGGCGTGTCCGGGCCGGGAACAGTGAGCCCGAGCATCCGCCACGCCTGCGCGACGTCGTCGACCGGCAGACCCAGCGCCTCGGCCGCGGTGCGCAACGTGTAGTCGGGCGGGCCCGAGCGTCCCACCGCGTCACCGGCCAAGCCGAACAACCGGCCCTGGCGCTCGGCCTCGGCCATCTCTTCGACGGTGAAACCCAGGCCGTCGAGGTACTCGACCAGGCCCGCACGGCCCCTGGGGTCAGCGATACCGGCAGCCTCGAGCGCATCCCAATCCACCATTCACACCAGTGTGCCGATTAGGGTGGCTCGACGTGAGCGAACTGCAACACGGACCCCTGGAAGACCGCCACCGCGCGCTGGGCGCCAGCTTCGCCGAGTTCGGCGGGTGGCTGATGCCGGTGTCCTACGCCGGCACGGTCGCCGAGCACAATGCCACCCGCGAAACGGTGGGCCTCTTCGATGTCAGCCACCTGGGTAAGGCGACCGTTCGCGGTCCGGGTGCGGCGGCCTTCGTCAATGCGACGCTCACCAACGACCTGGCCAGGATCGTGCCGGGGCAGGCTCAATACACGTTGTGCTGCAATGAATCCGGTGGCGTAATCGACGACCTGATCGCCTACTACGTCTCCGACGACGAGATCTTCCTGGTGCCCAACGCCGCTAACACCGCAGCCGTGGTGGCTGCCCTGCAGGAAGTGGCTCCGGCCGGGGTGACGATCACCGACGAACACCGGTCGCGCGCAGTGCTGGCGGTGCAGGGCCCGCGGTCGACGGAAGTGGTCGCCGGTCTCGGCCTGCCGACCGAAATGGACTACATGGCGTTCGCCGATGCCGCCTTCGCCGGCGTGCCGGTCCGGGTGTGCCGGTCCGGTTACACCGGTGAACACGGCTACGAGCTGCTGCCGGAGTGGGAATCCGCGGGGCCGGTGTTCGACGCACTGGTAGAGGCCGTACGGCAGATCGGTGGTGAGCCGGCCGGCCTGGGCGCCCGCGACACCCTGCGCACCGAGATGGGCTACGCGCTGCACGGACACGAACTGTCGCCGACCATCTCGCCGCTGCAGGCCCGCTGCGGTTGGGCGATCGGCTGGAAGAAGGAATCGTTCTTCGGCCGCGACGCGCTGCTGGCGGAGAAAGCCGCCGGCCCGGCTCGGCTGCTGCGCGGTCTGCGCGCCACGGGTCGGGGAGTGCTGCGTGCCGACCTGGCCGTGCTCGACGGTGACCGCCGGGTCGGGGTCACCACGTCGGGCACGTTCTCGCCGACGCTGAAGGCCGGTATTGCGCTGGCACTGATCGACGTAGATGCGGGCATCAAAGATGGTGGACGGCTGGATGTCGACGTGCGCGGCCGCGCCGTCGAATGCGAGGTGGTGACGCCGCCGTTCGTCACGGCAAAAACCCGCTAGCGCACCGGTTATACAATCGCTGCATGACGAGCAGCCTCCTCGAGTTCCACGTGTCGGTCACCGCGAACCCGACGCCCGACGAGGTGCGCGAATCCATTTTGGCGGAGCCGGGTTTCGGTAAATACCACACCGACCACATGGTGTCGATCGACTACACCGTGGACGCGGGTTGGCACAATGCGCGGGTCATCCCTTACGGGCCCATCGAACTGGACCCGTCGGCCATCGTCCTGCACTACGCGCAAGAGGTGTTCGAAGGGCTCAAGGCCTACCGGTGGACCGACGGATCGATCGTCTCGTTCCGGCCGGAGGCAAATGCTGCCCGGATGCGCGCGTCGTCGCGGCGGCTGGCGATTCCGGAGTTGCCCGACGATCTGTTCATCGAGTCGTTGCGGCAGTTGATCGCCGTGGACGGAGCCTGGGTGCCCGCGCCGGGCGGTGAGGAATCGCTCTACCTCCGCCCGTTCGTCTTCGCCACCGAGCCGGGGCTGGGGGTGCGCCCGGCCAATGAGTACCGCTGCCTGGTGATGGGCTCACCGGCCGGGGCGTACTTCAAGGGCGGGATCAAGCCGGTGAGCGTGTGGCTGTCGACCGAGTACGTGCGGGCCTGCCCCGGCGGTACCGGCGCGGCCAAGTTCGGCGGTAACTACGCCGCGTCGCTGGTCGCCCAGGCGCAGGCCGCCGACAACGGCTGCGACCAGGTGGTGTGGCTGGATGCGGCCGAGCGCCGCTACGTCGAAGAGATGGGCGGGATGAACCTGTTCTTCGTGTTCGGCACCGGTGGGTCGGCGCGCCTGGTCACTCCCGAGCTGTCCGGCTCACTGCTGCCGGGTATCACACGGGATTCGTTGTTGCAGTTGGCAAGTGACGCCGGGTTCGCTGTCGAAGAACGCAAGATCGATGTCAGTGAATGGCAGAAGAAAGCCGCCTCCGGTGAGATCACCGAGGTCTTCGCCTGCGGAACGGCCGCCGTCATCACTCCGGTCTCGCAGGTCAAATCCGCCGACGGCGAGTTCACCATCGCCGACGGCCAGCCCGGTGAGGTCACCATGGCGCTGCGCGACACCCTGACCGGAATCCAGCGCGGCACCTTCGCCGACACCCACGGGTGGATGGCCCGGCTGGACTGAGCCGCAGCTCAGCCCACCGGATCTGACGGCAGGATGATCTCGTCGGCCAACGCCGACCAGTCCTCGGTCATGCACTCACAACAATCGGGATAGCCGTCATCGACGCTGCCGTCGGTCATCGCCTTGCGTGATTCCCGACTCCGCTTGCTGTAACTATGGTGGCGAGCCATCGGCGCCCCTCCCCGTGGACCAGATGTTAATGCCGACCAATTTTTACAAAACTACCCTGAAGGTAAGAATCCGGGTGGGAGAAATGTGTATAAGTCCGGAGAAATGCGTTGCTCGTTCGAAGTGGTCAGAGCGCGGCCAGAGCCACTGCGACCAGCGTCGTCGTCCACTCGATGACGGCCCCCAGCACGTCGCCGGTGATACCACCCAGGCGGCGCACACAGTGTCTGACCAGAACGGCGGCGCAACATAGGGCCACCGCGACGGCCGCCGGCCCGTGCCACGGCGCCGCGCCGGCAGGTATCGCCCCGACGAGCAGCGCCACTACCCAGGCGGCCGCGACCGGCAGCGGCTGACTGCCGGCCACCGTGGCGCCCAGCATGCTTCCCGCAGCGGCGGGCACCGAGCGAAGGCAGGCCAGCACGGCGGCCACCCGGCCGGCGCAGACCGCGACCACGATCTGCCCGGCGCTCAGCATCGGGAAGGTGGTCGCCTGCAAGCCGATCACCAACACCACCGCGACGACCCCGAACGGGCCGGTCGATCCCTCGCGCATCACCTGCAGCGCCTGCGGCGCGGGCCGATAGCACCCCAGGCCGTCGGCGGTGTCGGCCACCCCGTCGATGTGCAGCCCACGGGTGGCGGCCAGCAGCGCCGCCACGGCCAGTAGGCCGGTCACCGGGCTGCCCGGGCCGAAGGCATATCCGCCGGCCCACACCACGGCCGCGGCCAGCGCGCCGAGAGCGGCGCCGATCACCGGCAGCGCCGTCAGCGCCCCGCGCCCCGGCGGATGGGCTGCCGCCCCCGGCAGCCGCACGGCCGTTCCGAACCCCACCGCGGCGACCAGTGAACGGATCACCCGGGCGCCCCGTCGGCCGGCCCGGACACACCCGCCTCGGCGAAGGTCGACATCGACGACAACGCCGCGACGGCGGCGCGCAGCACCGGCAGCGCCACCGCGGCGCCGGTGCCCTCGCCCAACCGCATCCGCAGGTCGAGGATTGGCTCCAGACTCAGAGCCGCGCAGGCCATCGCGTGCGCCGGCTCCGGCGAACGATGCCCGGCCTGCCACCAGGCCCGAGCCCCGGGGGCCAGCCGGTCGGCCACCAGTGCGGCAGCCGTCGACGCCACGCCGTCGAGCAGCACCGGGGTGCGCCGCACCGCGGCCTGGGCGCAGAAGCCCGCCAGCGCCGCCAAGTCGGCGCCGCCGCAGCAGCGCAGCAACGCCAGAGGATCGGCGTGCTGCGGGCGGGATCGGAAGAGCGCGTCGCGCACTGCCGCCGTCTTGCGCGCCCAGCCGGCGTCATCGATCCCCGTCCCGTGGCCCACCACCTCGGCGGGCTCGGCGCCGGTCAGCGCGGCGATCAATGTCGTTGCGACGGTGGTATTTCCAATTCCCATATCGCCGGGGATGAGCAGATCTGCTCCGCCGTCGACTTCTTCGTCGGCGATTCGCCGGCCCGCTTCGACCGCGGCGAGGGTCTCCTCGGCGGTCAGGGCGTCCTCGCACGTGATGTCACCGCTGCCGCGACGCACCTTGTAGGCACTGGTGGCTTCTCCGTTTACGGCCATGTCCACCACCCGCACCCCGGCCCCGCCGACGGCGGCCAGCGCGTTGATGGCCGCCCCGCCACGGTCGATGTTGGCGACCATCTGCGCCGTCACCTCGGCGGGGTAGGCGGACACCCGTTCCCGGGTCACACCGTGATCGCCGGCGAACACCACAATGCGAACACGCTCGAATTGTCTTGGCGGACAATGCCCTTGACAGGACGCGGCCCAGACCGACAGAGCCTCCAGGCGGCCCAGTGAACCCGCGGGCTTGGTCAGGGCGTCCTGCCGGGCCCAGGCGGCCGCCGCCACCTCGGCATCGGGCGGGCTGACCGGTGGGAAATCCGGGAAATCCAAGGTTGTCGGCCCCGATTCGGGCTCAGTCGAGGCGTTCGCCGCGCCGCACCTGCGGGCGGGGTGCTCGCATACGGCGCAGCGTGGAGGCGCGGCTGGCGGCGTACAGCCCCAGCTTCCAACGGCTTTCGAGATTGTCGGGGAACTTGGCGTCGACCAGCCTGCCGGCCTTGCGGGCCACCAGCACTCCGTCGACGGCCATCAAGACCATCAGCAGCATCATCGCCGGCGAAATGTAGTACTGGATCTGCGGGACCGCCATCATGATGAACATCAGCCCCAGCGCGACCGGCATGAATAGGCCCAACAGGTTGTAGCGGGCGTCGACGATGTCGCGAACATACCGGCGTACCGGGCCGCGGTCGCGTTCCAGCAACGCGGACTCGTCGCCGGCCAGCATCCGTTGCCGGCGGTCGGCCATTCGCTCACGGCGCTGCGCCTTCGCGATCCGGCGTTCCTCTTTGCTCAGCTTCGGGCCGGCCAGCGACTTGCGCCGGGCCCGGGCCTCCGCGGAGGTCATCGGCGCCGGTGCCACCGGGCCGCGACGCTTGGCCGCGGCGCTGCGCTTGGGGGTGGGCCGGCCCTTGGGCGGGGTCACACCGCCGCGACCGGCGTCCTCAGACTCGTCGCCGTCGAGAGAGACGGCGGAGACCACGGACTCAGCGGGCTGAGTCTCGTCTTTTCTGCGCCCCGGCAACTTCACGCCCGCCAGATTACTTGCCTCCTCCGCCCGGCCTGCGTCGCCGTCCGCGCGCCTGGAATACGCTGCAGAGATGGCTGATCACCCGGGTGTCGGCGGCTCAGCCGGTTCTCGGGTGCGGGTGCTTCGGGTGCTGATCGCGCCGGACTGTTTCGGCGAGAGCCTGACCGCGGTGCAGGCCGCCGCCGCCATCTCGACGGGCTGGCATCGCAGCCGACCACACGACCGGCTGGCGATCGCACCGCAGTCTGATGGTGGCCCAGGCTTTGTCGCGGTGCTGGCCACCGCGCTGGGCACCGTGCAGCGGTCGCGGGTCATCGGGCCGCTGGAGGAGTCGGTCGAGGCGGAATGGGTCTGGGACGCCGAAACCAAGACCGCCTACCTGGAGTGCGCGCAGGCCTGCGGGCTGGCACTGCTCGGCGAACCGCCGTCACCACGGACCGCCCTGGTCGCCCACAGCGCCGGCGTGGGCCAGCTTGTCGCGGTGGCGCTGGCGGCCGGGGCGCAGCGGATCGTCGTCGGCCTCGGCGGCAGTGCCTGCACCGACGGGGGCCGCGGCATGGTCGATGAACTGGGCGGCCTGGCCGCTGGCCGACGGCGGCTCGCGGGGGTCGAACTGGTCGCGGCCTGCGACGTCGAATACCCACTGCTGGGGCCGTGGGGCGCGGCCCGCGTGTTCGGCCCGCAGAAGGGCGCCGACGCGGCCACGGTCGCGGTACTCGAGAGCCGGCTGGCCGCCTGGGCGACCGAACTGGACGCCGCCGCCGGATGGGAGGCCAGCTCCGCGTCGGGCGCCGGGGCGGCCGGGGGGATCGGAGCAGCCGTGCTGGCCCTGGGCGGCACCGTCGAGTCCGGGGCGGAGATCGTGGCCCGTCACACCGGTCTGGAGGCCGCGCTCGCCGGCACCGACGTCCTGGTCACCGGCGAGGGCCACTTCGACCAGCAGTCGCTGCACGGAAAGGTGATCGGTTCGCTGGCGGCTGCGGCCCGGGCGCGGGAGATACCGCTGCTGGTGTTGGCCGGACAGATCAGCCTGGACGAACCGGCATTGCGGTCGGCCGGCGTGTTGGCCGCCCGGGCGATCGCCGATTATGCCGGCTCGGTGGGGCTGGCCCTGATCGACGCCGCGAACCAGCTGATCGGGCTGACCGCCGTCACGGCGGCGCAGATCGGTGGCCGCCCGGCGGGCTAGCCCGGGTGATTCGGCGCTCCAGCTTCGCCTCTCCTGCGTCGAGCCTCGCTAATCGCCGGGTTCGCCGCATGGGTGGGGAACACGTTGGCGCAGGGTATCGTTGTTGTGGTGGGCTCGAGTGCCTCGCGTCGAGGTCGGGCCCGCCCCCATGATCAACCGCAATAGGGAGACGCAATGACTGTTCGAGATCAGTCGGCCACCGAGTCTCACGGCGTGGTCTTGACCGATGAGGCCGCGGCCAAGGTGAAGGCGCTGCTGGAACAGGAAGGTCGTGACGACCTGACCCTGCGGATCTCGGTCCAGCCGGGCGGCTGCGCCGGCCTGCGCTACAACCTGTTCTTCGACGACCGCAGCCTCGACGGTGACGTGGTCGCGGAGTTCAACGGCGTCACGCTGACCGTCGACCGGATGAGCGCGCCGTATCTGCAAGGAGCCGAGATCGGCTACGCCGACCAGATCGACAAGCAGGGCTTCACCATCGAGAACCCCAACGCCGGCGGCTCGTGCTCGTGCGGCGACTCGTTCAACTGAGCGCCTGAATAACACCTGAACGTCGGGGGTTTTGTGCTGCCCGACGACGAACCGGCGGCACCGGACCGCTACCGTGGGTACCCACATCCAGGCCCATGGTGACCATACGAGGGGGATTCTTCAGTGACGATTGCGGTGACCGGTTCGATCGCGACCGACCATCTGATGCGCTTTCCGGGTCGGTTTTCCGAACAGCTGCTGGCCGATCACCTGCAGAAGGTGTCGCTGAGCTTCCTGGTCGACGACCTGGTGGTGCACCGCGGTGGGGTGGCGGGCAACATCGCCTTCGCCATCGGTGTGCTCGGTGGTGACGCCGCCCTGGTCGGTGCCGCCGGCGCGGACTTCGCCGACTACCGGCAGTGGCTGGTCTCCCACGGGGTCAACTGCGACCACGTGCTGACCTCGACGACCGCGCATACCGCCCGGTTTGTCTGCACCACCGACCAGGACATGGCCCAGATCGCGTCGTTCTACCCCGGCGCGATGTCGGAGGCCCGCAACATCTCGCTGGCCAAGCTGGTCGAGACCGCGGGGAAGCCGGAGCTGGTGATCGTCGGGGCCAACGACCCCGAGGCGATGTTCCTGCACACCGAGGAGTGCCGCAAGCTCGGGCTGGCGTTCGCCGCCGACCCGTCGCAGCAGTTGGCCCGGCTGACCGGGGACGAGATCCGCAAGCTCATCGACGGTGCCACCTACCTGTTCACCAACGACTACGAGTGGGATCTGCTGCTGTCTAAGACCGGCTGGACCGAGGCCGACGTCGCCAAGCAGGTCGGGCTGCGGGTGACCACCCTGGGCGGCGACGGCGTCGACATCGTCTCCCCGGACGGCTCCCGCATCCACGTCGGCGTGGTTCCGGAGAAGTCCCAGACCGACCCGACCGGGGTCGGCGACGCCTTCCGCGCCGGCTTCCTCACCGGACGCAGCGCCGGGCTGAACCTGGAGCGCTCCGCGCAGCTCGGTTCGCTGGTGGCCGTGCTGGTGCTGGAGTCCACCGGAACCCAGGAGTGGGTGTGGGACCGCGACGTCGCGGTGAGCCGGTTGGCGGACGCCTACGGTGACGCGGCCGCAGCCGAGATCAGCGCTGCGCTCAAGTAATCGACGCTGACTCTGCGCCTACCAGGCAAACGTGCGAGTAGCTGGCCTGGTGGGCGCAGAGTGAACGGCTACAGCCGCACCGGGTAGTCCGGCTCCCGGATGGCGGGCACCACGCTGTGCTCGACGAAGATCGCGTGCCACAACATGAAGATCAGCACGGTCCACAGCCGACGGCTGTGATCGGCGGTGCCGACGCGGTGTTCGTCGAGCATCGTGCGCACGGCGGCGACATCGATCAGGTGATCGGCGCCGGTGGCGTCCACCGTGGCGTACGCCCACTCCAGCAGCTCACCGGCGCGCAGCCAGTGCCGCAACGGCACCGGGAAGCCGAGCTTGGGGCGGTGCAGCACGTGCGCGGGAATGATCGGCTCCAGCGCCCGGCGCAGCGCGTACTTGGTGGTGGTGCGGGTGATCTTGGCCGATACCGGAAGCCGCGACGCCACCGCGAACACCTCAGGGTCCAGGAACGGCACCCGCAGCTCCAGTGAATTGGCCATGGTCATCTTGTCGGCCTTGACCAGGATGTCGCCGCGCAGCCAGGTGAACAGGTCGATGTGCTGCATCCGGGCCACCGGGTCCCAGCCGGCCGATTCGGCATACAGCGGCGCGGTGACGTCGGTGTGGGTCCATTCGGGGGAGAAGCCGGGCAGTACCGCGCGCAGTTGCTCGTCGGAGAAGCTGCGCGCGTTGCCGTAGTAGCGCTCTTCCAGCGTCAGCGACCCGCGGTGCAGCAGGCTCTTGCCGCGCATTCCCTCGGGCAACGGCCGCGACGCCTTGCCCAGCGACCGGCGCACCGGCGCCGGCAGGTAGTCGAACGGGCGCAGCGACAGCGGCTCGCGGTAGATCGTGTAGCCGCCGAACAGCTCGTCGGCGCCTTCGCCGGAGAGCACCACCTTGACGTGCTTGCGGGCTTCGGCGGCGATGAAGTACAGCGGAACCAGGGCCGGGTCGGCGACCGGGTCGTCCAGATACCAGACGATCTCGGGCAGGGCGGCGACGAACTCGGCCGGGCTCACCACCTTGACCACGTGCCGGGCGCCGATCGCCTCGGCGGACGCGGCGGCCACGTCGATCTCGGAGAAGCCCTCCCGCTCGAACCCGGTGGTGAAGGTGATCAGCTTGGGGTTGTGCCGCATCGCCAGCGCCGCGATCGCGGTGGAGTCGATCCCCCCGGACAGAAACGCGCCGACGGTGACGTCGGCCCGCATGTGCTTGGCCACCGAATCCTCCAGCACCGCGGTGATCTCGTCGTAGCGGGCTTGCTCGGTGTCGCGGGTGATCGGGGTGGCGTCGAACCGCGGCCGGAAATAGCGAGTGGTCTCCGGCGCGCCGCCGGGCCGAATCCGGGCGTAGCAGCCCGACTCCAGCCGGCGGATGCCGCGGTGCAGCGTCTCCGGTTCCGGCACGTACTGCAGCACCGTGTAGTGCTGGACGGCGCGGGCGTCGATGTCGGTGTCGAAACCCACCACGTCGGCCAGGTCCAGCAGGCACTTCTTCTCGCTGCCCACCACCGTGCCGCCCGGGCCGGACGCCATGAACAGCGGTTTGATCCCGAACGGGTCGCGGGCGCAGAACAGCTCGCCGGCCACGGTGTCCCACACCGCGAAGGCGAACATGCCGCGCAACCGCGTCAGCACGTCGACGCCCCAGTAGTGGTAGCCCGCGACGATCGCCTCGCCGTCGCCGTCGGTGGCGAACACCGCGCCGTGCTCGGCGGCCAGCTCTTCGCGTAACTCCAGGTAGTTGTAAATCTCGCCGTTGAACACCAGTTCGTAGCGCTCCGGAGCCTCCGGCGGGCCCCACCGCATGGGCTGGTGCGAATGGGCGATGTCGATGAACGACAGCCGGTTGAAGCCGAACACCACGCGGTCGCCGGCCCAGATGCCGCCTGGCTCGTCCGGGCCGCGGTGGCGCATCAGGTGGGTTGCGCGCGACACCGCGCCGGCGACTTCGGCCACATCAGGGCCCGGTGTCGTGCCGGCCGGGGCACAGACGAAGGCCAGCAGTCCACACATCGGGTCCCAGTATGCCGCACCGGTATCGGCCTTTAACCATGTAGGCCTGCGCAGGGCGGGTGCGGACCGGGGGAGTCGGATGAGGCGGTCAACACACTGGGGCGGCCAACCGGCAGGTACATCAAACCTCGGTGATCCGGGTGGTCTACGCTGCGTAGTATTCGACTGCTCCGCCGGGTCAGTCGGCCCGTTCTGTGACTCGAGGAGGCACCAACGTGACACGTCGCGGGCAGGGCGTTGCACATCGCCGTCTGCTTCGACCGCTGACCGCGGTCAGCGTGCTCGGACTGCTGGCGGTGACGCTCAGCGGTTGCAGCGTCGACTGGACCGATGTGGTCGGTTTCGGCTGGCCCAAGGGCATCACGCCGCAGGCCGAGGCGAACTACCAGCTGTGGATCGGCATGGTCATCGCTTCGGTGGTGATCGGTGGGCTGGTCTGGGGAATGATCTTCTGGTCGATGATCTTCCACCGTAAGAAGGCGACCGACACTGAGCTGCCGCGCCAGTTCGGCTACAACATGCCGCTGGAGCTCGGGCTGACCGTCTTGCCGTTCCTGGCCGTCGCGGTGATCTTCTACTTCACCGTCGTGGTCCAGGAGGAGATGCTGCACCACGAGCCCGACCCGGAGGTCGTCGTCGACGTCACCGCCTTCCAGTGGAACTGGAAGTTCGGCTACCAGAAGGTCGACTTCCACGACCATACGCTGAGCTACGACGGGGTGGACCCGGCCCGCAAGGACGCGATGGCCTCCAAGCCCGAGGGCGTCGACGCGCACGGCGAAGAACTGGTCGGCCCGGTGCGCGGCCTCAACACCGAGGACCGCACCTACCTCAACTTCGACAAGATCGAGACGGTGGGCACCACCGGCGAGATCCCGGTGTTGGTGCTGCCCAGCGGTAAGCGCATCGAGTTCGTGCTCAACTCGGCCGACGTCATCCACGCCTTCTGGGTGCCCGAGTTCCTGTTCAAGCGCGACGTCATCGCCTGGCCCGAACGCAACAACCAGGTGAACACCTTCCAGGTCTCCGAGATCACCAAGGAAGGCGCGTTCGTCGGCCACTGCGCCGAGATGTGCGGCACCTACCACGCGATGATGAACTTCGAAGTCCGAGTGGTCTCGCCCAACGACTTCAAGGCCTATCTGGATCAGCGCATCGCCGGAAAGACCAACGCCGAGGCGCTGGAGGCGATCAAGCAGGAACCGCTGGCGACCACCACGTTCCCGTTCGACAGCCGCCGTGGCCTGCTAGCCCCGCAAGCCAGCAACAAGTAGGGACAACCGCATGCGCATCGAATCCAGGCTGTTCGAGTTCGTCGCCACCTTCTTCCTGGTGGTCGGGGTGATCTACGCGGTGCTGACCGGGAAGTTCGCCACCGGCGGCGTGGAATGGGCCGGCACCACCGCGCTGTTCCTGACCGGGATGATGGCCATGATCGTGGCCACCTTCTTCCGGTTCGTGGCACGCCGGCTGGACACTCGTCCCGAGGACTACGAAGCGGCCGAGGTCAGTGACGGCGCCGGCGAGCTGGGCTTTTTCAGCCCGCACAGCTGGTGGCCCATTCTGGTCGCGTTGTCCGGGTCGGTGGCCGCTGTCGGAATCGCCCTGTGGCTCCCGTGGCTGATCGCTGCCGGAGTGGTGTTCGTGTTGTCGAGCGTGGCCGGACTGGTCTTCGAGTACTACATCGGCCCCGAGAAACACTGACCACACCTCCGTCGCCTCCGCCGTGTCGACCCATTTGGGTAGGGTTGCCGATGCACAATGACCAACGGTGGTTGATGTCGACCGCAACCGGTCAGGGCGTGGCGCGGCGGTTTGAACAGGATAGGCGGGAATGAGCGGGCCGAATCCCCCAGAGGCGGGCTCTGGAGACGAGGGCTCCGGCAACGGTCAGCCGGCCTCTGACCTGGCCCCCGAGGCAGGCGGAGAGATCCAGCCGCTTGACGACGTGGCTGCCACTCCTACCGCCGCTGCTCCGGACAACACCGCCTACTCGCAGGCGTATTCGGCTCCCGAATCCGAGCAGTTTCTGAGCGGGCCCTACGTCCCGGTGGATCCGCGGCTCTACGACTACGACAACTACGACGCACCCGACGAACCGGACCTGGACGCCAAGACGCCACGGTGGCCGTGGGTGGTCGGTGTCACCGTGATCATCGCCGCGGTCTCCCTGGTGGTGTCGGTGGCGTTGCTGTTCGCCCGCACCGAGACTCACGATCTGGCTACGCCCGGCACGACGAGCAGCACGGTCTCGGTGCCGCCGGTGCAGGACGAGATCACCCGGACCAGCACCAGCACCACCGCGCCGCCCCCGCCGCCCAGCAGCGAGGAGCCGCCGCCCCCGCCGCCGCCGAGCGAGGAGCCGGCGCCCGAGCCATCGACCACGACGCAGGAGACCACCACGACCACCCCGCCGAAGCCGCTGCAGGTGACCTACTCGGTGACGGGCACCAAGGCGCCGTTCGACCAGATCACGATCACCTACGTGGATGCGTCCGGGCAACGTCGCACGCAGCGCAACGCCTACATCCCGTGGTCGCTGACCCTGACCCCGATATCCCAGTCCGAGATCGGTTCGGTGGAGGCCACCAGCATGCTGCGGCTGAGCAAACTGAACTGCTCGATCACCAGCAGTGACGGTAGGGTGTTGTTCTCCAACAGCAACGACGCACCGGCGACGAGCTGCGGATGACCGGCGGGAACATGGTAGAGCGATTCATTCGACCGGGGCAGTCCCCGGAGGTCACCGATCGTGTCCTGCTGGGCGCGTGCGCCGCGATCTGGCTGACGTGGCTGGGCATGAGCGTGGCGGCCACGGTGGCGCTCGTCGATCTGGGGCGGGGCTTTCACGAGCCGACCAAGAGTTCGCACAGCGGCCTGCTCTACATCGTGATCGGGGTGTCCGCGTTGGTCATCCTCGCGGCCATCCCGGTGCTGCTCCGGGCGCGCCAGCCCAGCCCTCCGCGGCCCCCCGGCTTCCCGTCCCCGGCGCCGGCCAAGCCGCTGCGCCAGAACGCCCCGCTCCCGCAGCGCGGTTTCGACGCTCCGGGCCGGCGGGCGGCCAGCACACGCCCGGTGCTGCCCAACCAGGCTCAGGTGGATCGGGTGCTGCTGCGTGGCATCACGGTGCTGGCCGGCGCGCTGGGCGGCGCCTTGACCCTGGTCGCGTTGGCCACCTACCTGATGGCCGTCGGCAAGGACACCGGCTCGTGGGTCTGCTACGGGCTGGCTGGGGTCGGCACTGCCGCCATGCCGGTTATTCCGTGGCTGTACCTGCGTCGGCTGGGTGAGGTACTGGAGCTTCCGTCTCGCTTCGGCTGAGCCGTCGTCACAGCCCCGTTCTCCGCTACGGCCAGAGCAGCGTCGTTGACCAGCTCGTCCCGTCACGTTCATAACGCAGCCTGCGGTGCCGGCGGGTGGAGTCGGCCTGCCAGAATTCGACCGCGTCGGCCTGTACCGCATACGACACCCATTCGGCGGGCACCAGGGTGGGGGAGCGTTCGAGCTCCAGGTGCGCCTTGGCCAGGGCCTCGCTGATCTCTGCCGGATCGTCGTAGGGCTCGCTCTGCCGGCCGGTGAGCACCATCGCCCGGGCGCCTTCCGAGCGGGCCAGGAAGTCGTCGGCAGTCACCGGTGGCGGGTCGGGGAGGGCAATGCCGTCGACCCTGACCTGACGGCCCAGCGCGGGCCAGTAAAACGTCAGTGAGACAGCCGGATTGCGGGCGAGGTCGGCGCCCTTGCGGCTCGCCGAGCTGACTCCGAAATGCCAACCGGCGGCATCGATGTCTTTGAGGATCAGCACCCGCGCCGACGGCCGCGCACCGCCGGTTCCGGCCGCCGCGCCGACCGTCGACAACGTCATCGCGTGCGGCTCCACGATGCCGCTGTCGACAGCGTGCAACAACCATTGGATGAACAGTGCGACGGGGTCGCCGGGTGCCTGCGCCGGGTCGAACTCTGGAGCCGCACCGACCAAAACGGGCAGCCCGCGCAGGAGATTGCGCAGGCTGCCCGCTTGTCCGGACCCAGTGGGCCTAGTGGTGGCCGTTGGTGTTACCGCCTTGGTGCTCGGCCAGCGCGGTCAGCGCACGCCGCTCGCTGGCATGCGCGGCCTCGTTGAGCGCGGCGTCCTCGTCGACCGGGTCGGCCGTCAGGAAGCTGCCCCGACCCGGGGCACCGCCCGAACCGAGCTTGTTCATCTTCTTGGGCAGCGGCGCACCGGCGTATTCCAGCGGAATGGGGTGGCCGTGGTCGTCGACCGGGCCCAGCGGCTGGTGCAGCTCGATGTAGGCACCGTGCGGCAGCCGCTTGATGATGCCGGTCTCGACGCCGTGCTCGAGCACGTCGCGGTCACTGCGCTGCAAGCCGATGCACCACCGGTAGGTGGCGAAGAAGATCAGCGGTGGCAGCACCACCATCCCGATACGGCCGATCCAGGTCGTCGCATTCAGCGAGATGTGGAACTTCCACGCGATGATGTCGTTCATCGCAGCCAGGGTCAGCACCATGTAGAAGCTGATCGCCATGGCGCCGATCGCGGTGCGGACCGGAGCGTCCCGGGGCCGCTGCAGCAGGTTGTGGTGCGCGTAGTCGCCGGTGAACTTCTTCTCCAGGAACGGGTAGATCATCAGCAGGATGAAGACCCCGCCCATGATCAGCGCGACCCCGACCGGTCCGGGCACGGTGTGGCCCCAGAAGTAGAACTCCCAGGCCGGCCACAGACGGGCCAGGCCCTCGGTCCACATCATGTAGAAGTCCGGCTGGCTACCCGCCGACACCTGAGAAGGCCGGTAGGGGCCCAGGTTCCAGATCGCGTTGATCTGCAGCAGCCCGCCCATCAGGCCGAGGATGCCGGTGATCATCGCGAAGAACGCACCGGACTTGATCGCGAAGACCGGCAGCACTCGCACACCGACAACGTTGGTCTCGGTGCGGCCCGGGCCGGGGAACTGGGTGTGCTTCTGGAACCACACCAGCGCCATGTGCACGCCGATCAGGGCCAGGATGATGCCCGGGATCAGCAGGATGTGCAGGGCGTAGAGCCGGGGGATCAAGATGGTGCCCGGGAAGTCGCCGCCGAACAGCGCCCAGTGCAGCCAGGTGCCGATCACCGGCATGCCCAGCGTGATCGAGGACAGCGCGGCGCGCAGACCGATACCGGACAGCAGGTCGTCGGGCAGCGAGTAACCGAAGTAGCCCTCGAACATGGCCAGGATCAGCAGCAGCGACCCGATCACCCAGTTCGCCTCGCGCGGCCGGCGGAACGCGCCGGTGAAGAAGATGCGCGCCAGGTGCACCATGATCGACGCCGCGAACATCAGCGCGGCCCAGTGGTGGAGTTGACGGACGAACAGGCCGCCGCGGACCTCGAAGGAGATGTCCAGCGCCGACTCGTAGGCCCGCGACATCTGCACGCCGTTGAGCGGCTGGTAGACGCCGTGGTAGATGACCTCGGCCATCGACGGGTCGAAGAACAGCGTCAGGTAGACGCCGGACAGCAGCAAGATGATGAAGCTGTACAACGCGATCTCACCGAGCAGGAACGACCAGTGCGTCGGGAAGACCTTGTTGAACTGGCGGCGCAGCGCGGCGGCCGGGTGGTACCGGGTATCGATGTCGTCTGCTTGGCGGGCGAGCAGGTCGCCGATTGCAGGGCTCATGAGGTGCGCTCCCAGAATGCCGGTCCGACAGGTTCGACGAAGTCGCCATTGGCGACCAGATGCCCATTGGCGTCAATGGTGATCGGCAGCTGTGCCAGCGCGCGAGCCGCCGGGCCGAAGACCGGCTTGGCGAAGTGCAGCGCGTCGAACTGCGACTGGTGGCACGGGCACAGGATCCGATAGGTCTGCTGCTCGAACAGGGAAGACGGACAGCCCAGGTGCGAGCAGATCTTGGTGTAGGCGAAGAAGTCGCCGTAGTTGAAGCTCTCCTGGCCTTGGCGCTTGACCACCTTGGGCATGTCGTCGGGCCGGATGCGGATCAGCATCACCGGGTTACGGACGCCCATCATGATCGCGGTGAGCTTCTCGTTCGATTCCTCGGTGGTGCCGTCGCCGTCGGACTCCCGCCACGGGAACACCGTCTCCATGCCGCCGGCGTCCAGGTCTTCGGGCCGCATCTTGACGAACGGCGAGTTGGTGCTCTGGCCGGTCGCGCGGGCCAGGTAGATGGTCTCGCCGGGGTAGCGCGGGGTCCACCCGGACGTCCACAGTGCGGCCTTCTTGCCTTCGGCGGTGTCGACGACCGGCTTCCAGGGGTTCTTGATCAGGCCGCCGGCACCGGCCACCAGAGTGCCCAGGCCGAACGCGCCGAACCCCACGCCCAGCGACGCACCGAGCAGCTTGCGCCGCCCGATCGTCGAGCCTTCGAACGCGTCGGTCAGCTGGGCCGCCACCGTCTTACGGTCGATCTCGGGGGAGCTGCCGTCGTGACGCTCCTGGATGGTGATCTCTTCGGGGATGAACTTTTTGACGAACAGCACCGCGCCGACCGCGATGCACAGCACCGAGAGACCGAAGGTCAGCCCGTACAGCGGAGTCGCCAGCGAGTAGGCCAGGCCGTTCGGGGACTCCAGCGGTGCGTACTCCCACGGCCAGAACAGGAAGATCAGGAGCAGGGCCAGTCCGAAGCCGCCGCCCGCCAGGAACCAGGCCGCGACCCGGCGCTCGGCGCGCTTCTCGGCCCGAGTGCCCTCGACCGGCCAGCGGGGCTCCTTGAAGACGGTGTCGACACCGTCGATCTGGCCGCCGAGAGCCAGCAGCTCCTCGGTGGTCATCGTCGCCAATGCGGCGTCATCTGGGAGTTCGGTCTTGTCGTTGCTGCTCATGAGCGTGCCCCGATCCACAATGCTGCGGCGATGGCTGCGACCATGCCGACGATCCAAATCACCATGCCCTCGGGAGCCGGGCCGAACCCGCCGAGCCCGTAGCCGCCCGGATCACGTTCCTCGGTAACGGATTTCACGTAGGCGATGATGTCCTTCTTCTCTTCCATGGAGATCTGCCGGTCGGAGAAGCGCGGCATGTTCTGCGGGCCGGACAGCATCGCGGTCAGGATCTGTTGCTCGCTGGCCGGTTCCAGGTCGGGCGCGTACTTACCGGAGGACAGCGCGCCGCCCCGGCCGGTGAAGTTGTGGCAGGACGCGCAGTTGAGCCGGAAGAGGTCGCCACCGCGGCCCAGGTCGTCGCCGCGCAGCGAAGCCTGAGCGATGCTGCCGTCGGCGTTGCGCACCACGGTGGGGCCGCCGCCGTTGGCCTGCACATAGGCGCCCAGGGCGTCGATCTGCTTGTCGTCGAAGATCGGGTAGGTGCGGGGGGCCTGGGCCTCGCCGCGGACCGCGGGCATCCGGCCGCTGGAGACCTGGAAGTAGACGGCGGCTTCGCCGACGCCGATCAGGCTCGGTCCGCGGCCCGGCTCACCCTGCAGGTTGGCGCCGTGGCAGCTCACGCACGAGGTGTCGAAGAGCTGCTTACCGGTCCGCAGCAGGGCCGAGGACGACTCGTCGGCAACCGCGACCTGCGGGGTCGGGGTCAGCAGCGCGGCCATCCCGCCGGCCAGGGCCAGGGCTACCAGCAGCAGCAGTCCACCGGAGACCCGACGGCGCAGGCGCCGCCGGGCGACGGTCTCGTTGTTGCCAGGTCGGGCCCACTTCTTCAGTGTCTTCAACCGGACACTCCTGTTCATCGGGCGGTTGCTCATCGGATGAAGTAGATCGTGGCGAACAGTGCGATCCACACGATGTCGACGAAGTGCCAGTAGTAGGACACGACGATCGAGGCGGTGGCCTGAGCCGGGGTGAACTTGCTCATCGTGGTGCGCAGCATCAGGAAGATGAAGGCGACCAACCCACCGATGACGTGCAGGCCGTGGAACCCGGTGGTCAGGTAGAACACGGTGCCGTAGGCGCTCGACGGGATCGTGGTGCCGTGCGAGATCAGGTGGGAGTACTCGTAGGCCTGACCGCAGACGAAGAACAGTCCCATGAGGAAGGTCAGCAGGTACCACCGGCGCAGCCCGAACACGTCGCCACGCTCGGCGGCGAACACGCCCATCTGGCAGGTGAACGACGACGCGATCAGCACCAGCGTCACCGGCACCGACTGCCACAGATTCAGCTCCGTCGGCGGCGGCGGCCAGGCGCCACCCGACTGCGCGCGTGCCGTGAAGTACATCGCGAACAGACCGGCAAAGAACATCAATTCACTGGACAGCCACACGATGGTGCCGACGCTGACCATGTTGGGCCGGTTCAGCGAATGCACACGAGAAGTAATGGCAGTACCCGAGGACCCCACAGCGCTCGTCACCCCGCAAGTATGACGCTATGTAGTTGTAGATCTCCACCCGGGGCTGGCAATTCGTTTGAACTGGTGTTGTCTGTGCCGTTACGCGCGCGTGAGCGCACTGTTAGCGCTGCGTCGTCAACCTGTTTCGGGCCCTGTTTCCGGTTGGCTTTGGCGTCGCGGAGGCCGCATGCGACGATCGGCGCGTGGTCGAGCCAGGTAGTGCGGTGCAGCCGAAAGCGCAGATAGGGCAGTGGCGGCAGGTGCTGGGCGGCCTGACGTCCGGTAGGGACCTGCCTGCGGGCCAGGCGGCCTGGGCGATGGAGCAGATCATGGCCGGTTCCGCCACGTCCGCCCAGATCGCGGCGTTCGGCGTGGCGATGCAGATGAAGGGCCCGACCGCCGCCGAGGTAGGCGAGCTGGCCGACGTCATGCTGGCCTACGGCCGCAAGGTGCCCACCGACAAGATCGGCACCGACACCGTCGATGTGGTGGGCACCGGTGGAGACGGCGCCAACACGGTGAATCTGTCCACGATGGCGGCGATCGTGGTGGCCGCCGCAGGTGTGCCGGTGGTCAAACACGGCAACCGGTCGGCGGGCTCGCTGTCCGGGGGCGCCGACACCCTGGAGGCGTTGGGGGTGCGCATCGACCTGGGGCCGGACGAGGTGGCGCGCAGTGTCGCCGAGGTCGGCATCGGGTTCTGCTTCGCTCCGCAATTCCAGCCGTCGTATCGCAACGCCTCGGTGGCCCGGCGCGAGATCGGCGTCCCCACGGTGTTCAACCTGCTGGGACCGCTGACCAACCCGGCGCGACCGCGGGCCGGGTTGATCGGGTGCGCGTTCGGGGAGTTGGCCGAGGTGATGGCCGGTGTGTTCGCGGCGCGGCGGTCCAGCGTGCTGGTGGTGCACGGTGATGACGGCCTCGACGAACTGACCACCACCACGACCAGCACCATCTGGCGGGTGCAGGCCGGCACCATCGATCGGCTGACGTTCGACCCGGCCGGTTTCGGATTCGCCCGGGCCGAGGTGGGCGAGCTGCTCGGCGGCGACGCGCAGGCCAATGCCGAGGAGGCCCGTTCGGTGCTCGCCGGAACCAAGGGCGCGGTGCGGGATGCCGTGGTGCTCAACGCCGCCGGGGCGATCGTCGCCCATACCGGGTTATCCAGCAGCGCTGAGTGGTTGCCGGCCTGGAAGGACGGGCTGGCGCGCGCTGCCGAGGCGATCGACAGCGGCGCGGCCGAACAGTTGCTGGCCCGTTGGGTCCGCTTCGGCGCCCAGCTCTGAGGCCGGCCGGGCCGAGCGGGCCAGCGCCGCCCACGACGTCCACGGCCCGGCCGAAGCCAGCGGCGAGGTCCATCCGTCGGCGCCGTCGGCGGGCGCGACCCGCACGATGCGCACCCCGGGCGTTGCCAGCCAACGGGCGATGAGCATGGTCTCCTCGACCAGAGCTCCGGCCAACGGCGCCGGCTCGGGCAGCACCGCCTCGGCCCCCAGGGTGATCGCATCGACGACGGGCATCGGCGGCACCCCGCGCGCGGCGCACCCAGCGGCGGCCAGCCGGCCGTGGCGGATCACCGCCAACTGCCACCCACCGGTGCCATCCGGCGCCGCGGCCACCAGCTCGGGCAGCGCCGCCAGGGCGCGGGCGCGCTGGCTGCGCCACAGGGCATCGATGGCTGCCGCGGTGCGGTCGCGCAGCCGTGCGGCACTTTCGTAGTGTCCGCGATCGGCCAGCGCGTGCACCTGCTGCACCGCGGCGCCCAGGGCGGAGTTGTCGGCACCGTCGAGCAGAGCGGCCGCACGTCCGACCGTTTCGGCGTACTCGTCTGCGGTGGCGTCAGCCGTCGCTGGGCAGGGACCGACTTCGACCGGCGGGCAGGAGTGCCGACCGGCGCGGCTCAATCGCCTTGTGCAGGTTCGGATTCCGGTGAACCGTGCTAGCAGGATGGCGGTTTCGGCGGCGTCGGCCCGCGATCGGAACGGGCCGACGGCCCGGTGGTGGCGGGGGGAGCGCACCACGGTCAGTCGTGGAAAAGCCTCGTCTGTCAGCGTGATCCACCACCACCGCCGGGGGAACTTCGATCGTCGGTTGTAGGGCGGAGCGTGGGCGGCCAGCAGCCGCAGTTCGCGGACTCCGGCCTCCAGCGGATGCGCGCATTCGACGTGGTCGATCCGGGTGGCCAGTGCCACCATCTCGCCGATGCGGGTGCGGCGTTCGGAGCCGTTGAAGTACTGCGCGACCCGGCGGCGCAGGTTGGTGGAGGTGCCGATGTAGAGCACTTCGTCGGACGGTCCGCGAAACAGGTAGACGCCCGGCCGGTGCGGCAGCCCGACGGCCAGGCTGCGCTTGCGGCGCTGGGCCGGTGTGGTGTGCGACAGATAGGCGCGCAGGTCGACGAAAGTGCTGACCTGCTGGTTGCCGAGCCGCTCGATCAGCGCGTGCAGGACGTCGACGGTGGCGCGGGCGTCATCGAGTGCCCGGTGGGTGGGCGTGGTGCTGACCGCGAACAGCCGGGACAACTCGGCAAGCCGGACACTGGGCGCCTCGTCGCGGCTGAGCACCCGGCGCGCCAGCCGCACCGTGCACAGCACCGGCGGCCGCGGCCAGGCCAATTCGCAGCGGCGTGCGGCGGCGGTCAGGAACCCGACGTCGAACCCGGCGTTATGGGCGACCAGCACCGACCCGCGGTCGAATCCGGCGAATTCGAGGAAGGACGGCAGCACGGCGTCGATCGTGGGCGCGTCGTAGACCATGGCGGTGGTGATTCCGGTGAGCCGGACGATCTGCGGCGGAATGCCGCGCTGCGGGTTGATCAGCGTGGCGAACTCGCCCTCCACCACCCCGCCACGCACCTTGACCGCGCCGATCTCGGTGATGGCGTCCGCGTCGTCGTCCCCGCCGGCCGAGGCCCGGCCGCCGGTGGTCTCCAGGTCCACCACCACGAACGTGGTGTCCCGCAGGGTGGCCGGGGCAGCTTCGAGTTCGGCTTCGAAATGGGCGAAGCTCAGCTGCCCGGTGTCAGAGCCGGAGGTCATGGCCGAACCGTAGGCGGGCGCACCGACACCCCCGGTTCAGCAATGCTCGCCGGAGGCGAGGTGAAGGAGCGGCCGCCGCAATGAAGCGAGAGGTTGTCGGTGCCCGGAGTTAGCGTGCCGGCAACTGATCGAGAGGAATCGTCATGGGACAGATCTCGGGACACTCGGATGACCGCGGCGCACGCCGGGTGGATGCGGATCCGATGGTGATCGACTGCGATGACTGCGCGGTGCGCGGACCGGCCTGCCGCGACTGTGTGGTCAGCGTGTTGCTGGGGGTGCCCAACGAGCTACTCGAAGACGAGCGGGCGGCGCTGGATGTGCTTGCCGAGGCCGGGATGGCGCCCCGACTGCGGCTGGTGCCGATCCGCGGTGAGCGCGGGCCGTTGCGCCGCCCGGGAGTGGCCTGACCAGGGACGGACCGCCGGCGAGCCGCCTTACGATTTTCACAATCCCGACTGTTAATGTGGGCAACTCGTGATGGACAACGGCGTTGCCATTCCGTAACCTATTCGAGACCTTACGTTTCGGCGGCGGCGCAACCCCCGTGCCTCCCTGGGCAGTGTTAAGGATGCAATCTTGGAGCTCGAACGTATGCAGTGGCGTCTGCGTGCTTTGAGGCGCCCAGCCCTCGGCGCCGCAGCCGGTTTGCTGGCCGGTATCACGACTCTGAGCAGCGTATTGGTCGGAAACGTCCACGCAGACCCCGCCGACGACGCCCTGGCGAAGCTCAGCGAACTGTCCCGGCAGGCCGAACAGACCACTGAGGCCATGCACACCGCGCAGCTCAATCTCGATGAGAAGCTCGCCGCGCAGCAGGCCGCGGACACCGCGCACGCCGCCGATCAAGCCGCCCTGGACGCGGCCCGGGACCAGCTGTCCACCTACCGAGCGGCCGTCAACCGCTTCGCCGCCACCACCTACATGGGGGGCCGGGTCGGCGGCGCGGACGCCATCCTGACCGCCGAGTCGCCGCAACAATTGATCGACAAGCTCGGCGTGCAGCGGGTGGTGGCCGGCGACCTGTCGGTGCAACTGGACCGTTTCCGTACCGCCAGCGAACAGGCCGATCAGGCCGAGCAGGCGTCCGCCAAGTCGGCTGACGACGCCCGCACGGCAGCCGAGCAGGCCGCCGCGGTGCGCGCCGAGCTGCAGGCCCGCCAAAGCCGTCTGCAACTGCAGATCTCGGTGGTGAAATCGCAGTACTACGCCCTGACGCCGCAGCAGCGCACCGCGATGGCCGCACCCGGCCCGGTGCCCGAAGCCGTACCGGGAGAGCCCGCCCCCGAGGGCGTGCCGCCGGCACCCGGATTCCCGGGATTCCCGATGCCCGGCTCCGATGCGCCGCCTCCGATGGACGGGGCATGGGGCGGGTCCGGTGGCGGAGCCGCCGCGACCGCCGTCCAGGCGGCGTTGACCCAGGTCGGCACGCCCTATGTCTGGGGCGGGGCCGCGCCGGGCGGATTCGACTGCTCCGGGCTGGTGATGTGGGCGTTCCACCAGGCCGGCATCAACTTGCCGCACTCCAGCCAGGCGCAGGCCAACGGCGGGCAGCCGGTGTCGCTGTCAGACCTGCAGCCCGGTGACGTGCTGACCTTCTATTCAGATGCGTCGCACTCGGGTATCTACGTCGGCGACGGCATGATGATCCACTCGTCCACCTTTGGTCAGCCGGTCCGGGTGGTGCCGATGAACTCCTCCGGCCCGATCCACAACGCCCGCCGTTACTGAGCGCCGGGGAATCCGCCGCCTGCTTGCGGCGCTGTTGGCTGTCGAGCTGATCAGCGGTGTTGCGCTGCTGGGCGCAGCTGCTCGCCGGCCGGCAGCTGTGCCGCTGATCGTGGGCGATGACCGCAGCGTCGTGCTGGAGAATCTCGGCGGCCAGCCCGGCGAAGAGCTGCTGTCGCGGGTGGCCGCAAATATCGGGCCCGCCGTCGACGCGGTCGAAGCGTTCTGGGGGACCGATTGGACGCACCGCATTCAGGTCACGGCCACCGGCTCGGATCGGCAGTTCGCCGAGCTTGCCGGTCACGACAGCGCTGATGTTGCGCAGTGGGCCGATGTCGCCGCGGTCGCGGTCGCCGACCGGGTGGACCCGGAGCGTCGGGCAGCAGTTGGTCAACGAATAGTCTTCGCGCCCGGTGCGAATGCGATGAGCACACCGGCGCTGCGAATCGTGTTGACCCACGAGCTTTTTCACTACGCGGCCCGGACCGATACCGCGCTCGATGCGCCGCGCTGGCTCACCGAGGGCGTAGCCGATTTCGTCGCGCGGCCCACCGGGGATCGGGCGATCGGGCCGGCGGGGCCGGTGCTCGCGTTGCCCTCGGATGCCGACCTGGATGCGCCCGGACCGCGTCGGGTGCAGGCCTATGACCGGGCGTGGGAGTTCGCTCGTTTTGTGGCCGACCGCTTCGGGACGGCCAAGCTGCGCGAGCTCTACCTGACCGCCTGCGGTCCCGGGCATGTGCCGCCGGCGGTGGCGGTGCCGCTGGTGCTCGGCGTGGATCTGCCCGAGTTGCTTGCCGGGTGGCAGCGGTGGCGGGGTTGAGCGCCACCCCCGGGCCGCGGGCGGCCCGCATCGTCAGCCCGCTAGCATCCCTGCAGTGAGCCGGGTCCTGCTGGTAACCAACGATTTTCCGCCGCGCCCCGGCGGCATCCAGTGCTACCTGGAAGAGCTGGTGCGCCGCATCGCCGGTGACGCTCGTCACGATGTGACGGTCTACGCGCCCCAGTGGAAGGGCGCGGACACCTTCGACGCGGCCGCCCAGTCCGCCGGGTATCAGGTGGTGCGCCATCCCGGCACGCTGATGTTGCCGGGCCCGGCCGTCGACTCCCGGATGCGCCGGCTCATCGGCGACCTGGGCGCCCAGACCGTCTGGTTCGGTGCGGCCGCCCCGCTGGCGTTGCTGGCGAACCGGGCGCGCGCCGCCGGCGCCACCCGGGTGGTGGCCAGCACACACGGTCACGAGGTCGGCTGGTCGATGCTGCCGGGGGCCCGCTCGGTGCTGCGCCGGATCGGTGAGTCCTGCGACACCGTCACTTTCGTCAGCCACTACACCCGCGGGCGCTTCGCCTCGGCGTTCGGCCCCGACGCCGCGCTGGAGCATCTGCCGCCCGGAGTGGACACCGACCGGTTCCGTCCCGACCCCGCTGCCCGCGCCGAACTACGGGCCCGGCATGGGCTGGGGGAGCGTCCCACCGTGGTCTGCGTATCGCGACTGGTACCCCGCAAGGGCCAGGACATGCTGATCAGGGCCCTGCCGGCGATTCGGCAACGCGTCGACGGCGCGGCGCTGGTGATCGTCGGCGGCGGACCCTACGCCGAGACGCTGCACAAGCTGGCCGGCGAGTGCGGGGTTGCCGATGCGGTGACCTTCACCGGCGGTGTTCCGGCGGCCGAGCTGCCGGCCTACTACTTACTCGGCGACGTGTTCGCGATGCCGTGCCGCACCCGCGGTGCCGGGCTTGACGTGGAGGGTCTGGGCATCGTGTTCCTGGAGGCGTCGGCGGCCGGCGTCCCGGTGGTCGCCGGCAACTCGGGTGGCGCCCCCGAAACCGTCCTGCACAACCGGACCGGTCTGGTGGTCGACGGCCGGGCCGTAGCTCAGATCGGTGATGCCGTCGCCGGATTGCTCGCCGACCCCGACCGGGCCGCTGCGATGGGTGCCGCCGGTCGCGAATGGGTGACGGGGCACTGGCGCTGGGACACCCTGGCCGGGCGGATGGCCGACCTGCTGCAAGCCTGAAGCTGGTTCATGCGGCGGTTCCAGCTTCGGCTCTCCTTCGTCGAGCCTCGCTGAACCGCCGGGTTCATGCGGCGGTCCCAGCTTCGGCTCTCCTTCGTCGAGCCTCGCTGAACCGCCGGTCAGCCCTTGGCGTAGATCGCCTCGATCGCGTCGGCGAACTTCTCCGCGACCACGTTGCGCTTCACCTTCATCGTGGGCGTCAGCTCGCCGGTGGCCTCGGTGAAGTCGACCGGCAGGATCTGGAACTTTCGGATCGACTCGGCGTGCGAGACCGCCAGATTGGCCTGCTTGACGGCCGCGTCCACCTCGGCGATCAGGTCGGGGTCGGTCGTCAAGTCGGCCACCGTGGCGGTGTCGGCCTTGCTGTTGCGCTGCTTCCAGCCCTCGATGGCCTCCGGGTCGATGGTGATCAGCGCGCCGATGAACGGCTTGGCGTCACCGACGACCATCGCCTGGCTGATCAGCGGGTGCGCGCGCAGCTGGTCCTCGAGCACCGCGGGGGCGACGTTCTTGCCGCCGGCGGTGACGATGATCTCCTTCTTACGGCCGGTGATCTTCAGGTAACCGTCGGCGTCGATGTGGGCCAGGTCGCCGGTCCGGAACCAGCCGTCGGTGAACGCATCGGCGGTGGCCTGCTCGTTGCGCCAGTAGCCGTTGAACACCACGCCGCCGCGCACCAGCAACTCGCCGTCTTCGGCGACGCGCATGCTGTTGCCGGGCACCAGCTTTCCGACGGTCCCCACCTTCATGCCACTGACCGGGTTGACGGTGATGGCGGCGGTGGTCTCGGTCAGCCCGTAGCCCTCGTAGATGGACAGGCCGACACCACGGTAGAAGTGGCCCAGCCGTTCGCCCAGCGGCGCACCACCGGAGACCGAGGCGCGGCAGTTGCCGCCCAGCGCCGTACGCAACTTGTGATAGACGAGCTTGTCGAACAGGGCGTGCTTGGCGCGCAGCAACAGGCCCGGCCCGCCGTGATCGATGGCCTCGCTCCAGTCCACCGCGGTCTGGGCCGCGATCTCGAAGATGCGGCCCTTGCCGTCGTTGGCGGCGTTCTGGGCGGCGGTGTTGTACACCTTCTCGAACACCCGCGGTACCGAGACCACCACCGTTGGCTTGAACACCGAGAACATCGGCACCAGGTTCTTGATGTCACTGGTGAACCCGACCGTCACCTTGTTGGCGAAGGCCGCGATGCTCAGTGCGCGGGCCAGGACGTGCGCCAGCGGCAGGAAGACCAGCAGGCGCTGGCCGGGAGCCAGCAGGGTCGGCAGCGCAGCCTGCGTGCCGCGCAGCTCGTGGAGGATGTTGGAGTGGGTGAGCTGGCAGCCCTTGGGCCGCCCGGTGGTGCCCGAGGTGTAGATCAGCGTCGCCGCGTCGGTGGCCCGCAGCGCGTCGATCCGCGCGGTGAGCTGTACCGGGTCTTGGCCGGTGGCGGCCTCGCTGAGCTCGTCGAGGGCCTGGGGGCCCGAGCCGTCGATGGTCAGCACCCGCCGCAGCGCGGGCAGGTCGCCGGCGAGTTCGTTGACGATCTTGGCGTGGGCGTCGGTTTCGGCGAACGCCACCACCGCGCTGGAGTCCTGCATCACCCACCGGACCTGCTCGGCCGACGACGTTTCGTAGATCGGTACGGTCACCGCGCCGATGGACAGGATCGCGTAGTCCAGGATGGCCCACTCGTAGCGTGTCGCCGAGAAGATGACCAGCCGGTCGCCGGCCGCCACGCCCTGGCTGATCAGGCCCAGCGCGGCCGAACGGATCTGCGCGGCGGCGGTGGCACAGGTGACATCCGTCCAGACCCCGTCGACGAGACGCTGGTAGATGACGAAGTCGGGACTGTTGCGCTCGTGCTCGAAGACGACCGCGGCGACGTTGTCGTGCTCCTCGACGGTGAACGGCGCGGGAACACTGAACTCACGCATTGCGATGACCTCTCTTGCCAACCTGGGTGTCGATCCGCTCAGCCTAGTCGCCGCCTGATGATGAGCGTGACGGTGTTCACGTTGCGGTTCACCCACCGGGAGAGATTGAGCCCCGGCAGCGGCCCGCAGCAGTGATAGCGGAGGTTTGTTCAGCAAACGTATTCGATACGCTTGCGGGCCATGAACAGTATCCAGGTTGCCGACGAGACGTTCGTCGCCGCTTCCGGCGAACAGGTCGGCGCGGCAGTCGGCGACCCGTCGAGTTGGCAGCGGTGGTGGCCCGACCTGCAGCTGCAGGTGGTCGAGGATCGCGCCGACAAGGGCATTCGGTGGACGGTGAGCGGGCCGCTGACCGGCACTATGGAGATCTGGCTGGAGCCGATGCTCGACGGCGTACTGCTGCACTACTTCCTGCATGCCGAACCCACCGGTGTGACCGGCCGGCAGCTGGCCCGGCTGAACCTGGCGAAGCTGAACCACCGCCGCCGGGTGGCCGGCAAGCGGATGGCCTTCGAAGTCAAGGACCGCCTTGAGCGTTCCCGGCCGGTGGGGGTCCCTCCGATCGCCGTCAGTTGACCCGGCTTCGCCGGGGCCGGCGAGGTACCGTCTCTGCCGAGGGCCGGCGGCAGGCGCGAGCGAGTTAGGGAAGTAAGTACGTGGCGGATAAGACAGCTCAGACGATCTACATCGCGGCGGATCCGGACACGGTGATGAAGGTGATCGCCGACATCGGCGCTTACCCCGACTGGGTCTCGGAGTACACCGAGGCCGAAGTACTCGAAACCGATGCCGACGGTTACCCGAAGGTGGCGCGGCTGGTGCTCGACGCAGCCGTGATCAAGGACACCATGGTGCTGGACTACGACTGGTCGGCGGACCGTCGATCGGTGCGCTGGTCCTTGGCGTCGAGTTCGCTCCTGAAAGCCCTCAACGGCGAATATCGCCTGACGCCCAAGGGATCCGGAACCGAGGTTCTATACGAGTTGTCGGTGGATCTGATGATTCCGATGATCGGCCTGCTCAAGCGCAAAGCGGAGCGGCGGCTGACCGACACCGCACTGAAGGACCTGAAGAAGCGAGCAGAGGCTGAGTGAGGCCGCCTGAGGCAGGAACGGCCGCGCTCCCGGTGGCTGCGATCAGTCTGTTCGTCGGCAAGGGCGGCGTAGGCAAGTCCACGTGTGCGGCGGCGACCGCTGTCTCGTTGGCATGCGCTGGAGACCGGGTGCTGCTGATCTCCACCGACCAGGCCCATTCGGTCGGGGACGTGCTCGGCCTGCCGGTGCCCCCCAGCGGTGACCGGGACCCCATCCCGGTGGCCGTCGATGACGCCGGAGCCGGCGGTGGGCGCTTGGACGTCCTGGCGCTGGACACGCTGGCTCTGCTTGAGCGGCACTGGGCCGGCGTGGTCGACGTCTTGGCCGCACGGTTCCCGGAGTCGGATCTGGGCAGCGTTGCGCCCGAAGAACTTTCGGCGCTTCCCGGTGTCCAGGAGGTGCTGGGCCTGCACGAGGTCGGCGAACTCGCAGACAGTGGGCAATGGGACCGGGTCGTCGTCGACTGCGCGTCGACCGCCGATGCGATGCGGATGCTGACCCTGCCGGCGACCGTGGCGCTCTACGCCGAGCGGTCCTGGCCGCGGCACCGTCGGCTCAGCGGAACCGAGGACCCCCGGTCGACCGCCCTGGTCGAGCTGATCGAGCGGATCAGCCGCGCCGCCGAGCGGCTTGCCGAGCGGCTGACCGATGAGACGACGGTCGCGGCGCACCTGGTGCTGACCGCCGAGCGCGTGGTGGCCGCCGAAGCCATCCGGACCCTGGGGGCGCTGTCGCTGACGGGTGTTCGGGTCGCAGAGCTGATCGTCAATCAGATTTTGTTGCAGGACGATTCGTACGTCTACACCAACCTGCCGGCCCACCCCGCGTTCGACTGGTACGCCGAGCGGATCGGTGAACAGAGCAGTGTCCTCGAAGAGGTCGACCGCGCCATCGGCGATGTGGCGATGGTGCTGGTCCCGCACCTGGCGGGTGAGCCGATCGGCCCCAAGGCGCTGGGTGATCTGCTCGCGAACAGCCGCCGCCGCGACGGGTCGGCGCCACCGGGTCCGGTGCGGCCGGTGGTCGACCGGGAGTCCGGTTCCGGGCTGGGGGCGGTGTATCGACTGCGGCTAGAGTTACCCCAGGTCGATTCCGGTGCGCTGAGCCTGGGGCGATCCGGAGACGATCTGATCATCGGTGCAGGTGGCACCCGACGTCGGGTTCGGTTGGCGTCGGTGCTGCGGCGGTGCACGGTCGTGGACGCAACGCTGCGTGGCAGCGAACTGACGGTGCGCTTCCGGCCGGATCCGGACGTGTGGCCGGTGACTGGCGATGAGGAGGTGCGACGTTGAACGCTGGCGCGCACCCGGATCTGGGTGAACTCGGGCCCGAGCTGCGCAAGCTCGCCCAGGCGATCCTGGATCGACTCGACCCGGCGGTGCGTGCCGCGGCGCTGCTGGTGGCCGCCGGTGACGGCCCGGGCAAATGCCAACAGGTGTGGTGCCCGGTGTGCGCCCTGGCAGCGCTGGTAACCGGGGAAGAACATCCGCTGCTCACCATCGTCGCCGAGCACAGCGTCGCGCTGTATGAGGTGATCCGCGCGGTGGTGGGGGAGGCCGACCCGACGGGCGGGGCGCCACGCCCGCCCGACCCCGGCCCGCCCGGCGGAGACGGTGGTGGCGGGCAGCCGCCGGCCCGGCCCAGCTATGAACCCATTCCGGTCACCATCGAAACCGAAACCTGAAAGACCGAAAGCTGAGGAATTCCACGGAATTCGCGCTGTGACGAATCACCGTGTGGCCCTAGCCACGCCCGGTCGGTAAAGTTGGCGCGAACACGGCCGCCGAGTCGGGGTAGGAGGGAGGGGCCATGTGGTACTGGTTGGTCAAGTACGTCTTCTTCGGGCCTCTGCTGGCTCTGATCGGGCGGCCGAAAGTCGAGGGCCTGGAGAACATCCCTGACGAGGGTGCGGCCATCCTGGCCAGCAATCACCTGGCCGTCATGGACAGCTTCTATCTGCCACTGGTGGTGCGCCGGCGGATCACCTTCCTGGCCAAGTCGGAATACTTCACCGGCACCGGGATCAAGGGCTGGCTGACTCGCGCGTTCTACACCGCAGTCGGGCAGGTTCCCATCGACCGCAACGACTCTGACGCCGCGCAGGCCGCGCTGACCACCGCCCAGCGGATCCTGGCGCAGGGCAAGCTGCTCGGTATCTATCCCGAGGGCACCCGCTCGCCCGACGGCCGGCTGTACAAGGGCAAGACCGGACTGGCCCGGCTCGCGCTGCACACCGGCGTCCCGGTGATCCCGGTCGTGATGGTCGGTACCAACGTCGTCAACCCGCCCGGCACCAAAATGCTGCGCTTCGGCCGGGTCACGGTCCGCTTCGGCGAGCCGATGGACTTCTCCCGTTTCGAGGGGATGGCCGACAACCGCTTCATCGAACGTGCTGTCACCGACGAGGTGATCTACGAGCTGATGCGGCTGTCCGGCCAGGAATACGTCGACATCTACGCCGCCAGCGTCAAAAACGGTGTCCCGCAACAGGACGGGGCAACGGGTCAGCCGGTTGCCCGGTTTCCGGAGACCGCGGCGGGCTGATCCGGACTCGTCCGGGGGCCGGGCCGCAGCGTCGCGCCGGCCGTGACGATCATCGCCAGCGCCCACCACACGTAGGACGTCCCGGCCAGTTGGCGCCACCACGCCGCGCCGGCCTCGTGATGTTCGGGCAGCAACTCGATCGGACTGCGCATCATCAGCGCCACCCCCGCCACACTGAGCACGCCCAGCCCGACCGCTCGATGCCGGTAGGCCACCACCGCCGTCACCACCACGGCCGGCAGCATCCACACCCAATGGTGCGACCACGACACCGGTGAGACCACCAACCCGAACAGTGCCACGCAGACCAGCGCCAAGATCGGCTCACCGGCGGCGATCACCTGCCGGGCCGCCCACCACATCGCCGCGAGCACCAGCAGGCAACCCGCCAGCCACAGCACGGAGCGCACGTGGTCGTCCAGCGGCAGCCGAGCCAGCGCGCCGGCCAGGTTCTGGTTGGTGTTCAGGCTCGCCCCACCGATGCGGTCGGTGTCGCGGACGGTGTGCGTCCAGTACTGCCAGGAGTCGCTCCAGGCCATCGCGAACCCCACCAAGGTCGCCGCCAGGAACGACACCACGGTGGTCATCGCGGCGCGCCTGTCGCGGCGTAACAGGAAGTAGAGCAGGAACACCGCCGGGGTCAGCTTCAGCGCCACCGCGACACCCAGCAGCGCGCCGCGCGGCCAGTAGGTGCGCCGTGGCACACAGTCGGCGATCACCAGCGTCATCAACACCGCATTGACCTGGCCGAAGTCGAAGTTGGCCCAGATCGGTTCGGCGTCCAACCAGATGGACGCCGCCACGATCGCTGCGGCCACCACACCGCGGTGCCACCAGTCCGGCCCGCTGCCGGGCCGCGCGTCGAAGCGGACCCCCAGGCCGGTGAGCACGATGGTGATCGAGACCACCAGAAGCAGCGTCGAGAGGATGGTCAGCGCGGCGGTCGCGGTGCCCAGCGACACCCAGGTAAGGGGGGCGAACAACACCGCGGCGATCGGGGGATAGGTGAACGGCAGCACCGTCCCGTCGATCTGGGTTTGGAACCAGTCCTCGCCGTAGAGCGGTCGGCCCGCACGCCAGGCCTGTGCCGCCATCCGGTAGACGTCGACGTCGATGTGGTACGGCGTGCTGCCCAGCGCCCGCCACGTCGTGTAGCCCAGAGCCGCAACCGTCAGCAGCGTGAAGATCCACCAAACGGCCCAACCGCTGATGCCCCCGTGCCGACGGCCCGGGTCGGGCGGCCGCGATGTAGTCATGTCGCAGCACAGCCTATCGGGTAGCGACGTTATACCGAGGCACGCCTGTGGCGATCCGGGCGTGGTGTGCCGCGAGGGCGTACGTTGCATTAGGTGCTGGAATGGTTCCGCGACGACATCATCGGCCGTGGCAGACTGCCATTGCTGTGCTGTCTGCTGGCCTTCCTGGTGACGTTTCTGGTGACCCGCTCGGTGGTGCGCTACATCCGCAGCCAAGCCGACAACCCCCGTCCGCCCCGCTGGTGGCAGCCACGCAATCTGCACTTCGGGTCCAAGCACATCCACCACGTGGTCTTCGGGGTGGTGTTGGTGATGGTCGCCGGGGTGACCCTGGTGGCCGCCGGGCCGAACGCGCACGAGCCGGCGTTCAGCCTGGCCGCGATAGCGTTCGGGATCGGAGCGGCGCTGGTGCTCGACGAGTACGCGCTGATCCTGCATTTGTCCGACGTGTACTGGGAGGAGGACGGCCGTGCCTCGGTGGACGCCGTGTTCGCCGCCGCCGCGGTCACCGGCCTCTTGGTGCTGGGCTTTCATCCGCTGACATTTGTGCTGTCGACGTGGCACGACACCTCGTCGCCGCTGATCCACGCGGGTGTGATCGCCAGCCTGGTGATGGCGTTGCCGCTGGGCGTGATGGTGTTGTTGAAAGGCAAGGTGTGGACCGGATTGATCGGGATGTTCTTCTTTCCGCTGCTGGTGGTGGGCGCGGTGCGGTTGTCGCGGCCGCACGCGCCCTGGGCCCGCTGGCGCTACCTGACTCGTCGGGACCGGATGCACCGTGCGCTGGAGCGCGAGCGCCGGCTGCGCCGCCCGGCGATTGCGGCCAAGCTCTGGTTGCAGGACGCGATCGCGGGCCGGCCCCAGGTGCCCGATGAGCGCGCCGTCGACGCCGAGCTCGACCGTGAGGTGCGGGCCGCGTCGGCGCCGACGGTGCAGTTCATGGCTCCCCGGCAGCAGGTTCCCATCGGCAGGCCTCCCGTCCGGCGGGGGCCCGCCGCCGGAGCGCCGGGCCGGCCGGGCCCCAACCGGGCGGTGTCGGAGGCATCTGCGCCCACCATGCCGGTCGCGATTCCGCGGATCCATCGGCCGGGCGGGCCGTGGCAGTGAGGTACTTCTACGACACCGAGTTCATCGAGGACGGCCGCACCATCGAGCTGATCTCGATCGGTGTGGTCGCCGAGGACGGGCGCGAATACTATGCGGTCTCCACCGAGTTCGACCCGGATCGGGCGGGGCCGTGGGTGCGCACCCATGTACTGCCGAAGCTGCCGTCGCCGGCGTCACAGGCCTGGCGGTCGCGCAGCCGGATCCGCGCGGATCTGGAGGAGTTCTTCGGCGTCGAGCGCGGCGAGCCGATCGAGTTGTGGGCCTGGGTCGGCGCCTACGACCACGTGGTGCTCTGCCAGTTGTGGGGCACCATGCCGGATCTGCCGGCGCCGATCCCACGTTTTACCCGTGAGCTCAAGCAACTGTGGGAGGACCGGGACCAGCCGCGGCTGCCACCTCGGTCGACGGGCAGTCACGATGCGCTGGTGGACGCCCGCGACCAGCTGCGCCGTTTCCAGGTCATCACCGGCAGCGAACTGGCCTGATCAGGGCGGGTCGGCACCCGGCTACCATGGTCGGGTGAACTGGACCGTTGACGTACCCATCGACCAGCTGCCGGCGTTGCCGCCGCTGCCCGCGGATCTGCGCGAGCGCCTCGACGCCGCGCTGGCCCGGCCGGCCGTCCAGCAACCGAGCTGGCCCGCCGACCAGGCCAAGGCCATGCGTACCGTGCTGGAGAGCGTCCCGCCGATCACAGTGGCGTCCGAGATCGAGCGCCTCAAGGCGCAGCTGGCCCAGGTAGCTCGCGGGGAGGCATTCCTGCTGCAGGGCGGCGACTGCGCCGAGACCTTCACCGACAACACCGAGCCGCACATCAAGGGCAACATCCGCACTCTGCTGCAGATGGCCGTGGTGCTGACCTACGGCGCCAGCATGCCGGTGGTCAAGATGGCCCGCATCGCCGGTCAATACGCCAAGCCGCGCTCGGCCGACATCGACGCGCTGGGGCTGAAGTCTTACCGCGGAGACATGATCAACGGCCTGGCTCCCGATGCCGCGGTGCGCGAACACGACCCGTCGCGGCTGGTGCGGGCCTACGCCAACGCCAGCGCCGCGATGAACCTGGTGCGGGCGCTGACGTCGTCGGGCCTGGCGTCGCTGGAACTGGTGCACGACTGGAACCGGGAATTCGTCCGCACCTCGCCGGCGGGTGCCCGCTACGAGGCCCTGGCCGGTGAGATCGACCGTGGCCTGAAGTTCATGAGCGCGTGCGGGGTCGCCGACCGGGAGTTGCAGACCGCCGAGATCTACGCCAGCCACGAAGCTTTGGTGCTCGACTACGAGCGGGCCATGCTGCGGATGGCTGACGTCGCAGGCACACCGCAGCTCTACGACCTGTCGGCGCACTACGTGTGGATCGGCGAGCGGACCCGCCAGCTCGATCACGCCCACATCGCGCTCGCCGAGGTGATCGCCAACCCGATCGGGGTCAAACTCGGTCCTACCACCACACCGGACCAGGCAGTCGAGTACGTGGAACGTCTTGACCCGCACAATGTCCCGGGGCGACTCACCCTGATCAGTCGGATGGGGAACAGCAAGGTGCGCGACCTGCTGCCGGGGATCATCGAGAAGGTGCAGGCCACCGGACACCAGGTGATCTGGCAGTGCGACCCGATGCACGGCAACACTCACGAGGCCTCCACCGGCCACAAGACCCGGCACTTCGATCGGATCGTCGACGAGGTACAGGGGTTCTTCGAGGTGCATCACGCGCTGGGCACTCACCCCGGCGGCATCCACCTGGAGTTCACCGGGGAGGACGTCACCGAGTGTCTCGGTGGCGCCCAAGACATTTCGGACGCGGACCTGGGCGGCCGCTACGAGACGGCGTGCGACCCGCGGCTCAACACCCAGCAGAGCCTGGAGTTGGCCTTCCTGGTCGCCGAGATGCTACGCGGCTGACGTCCCCCCGGGGCGCGAGGGTGCGTGTTTGCCCGGCGACACGCCGTGCTGGGCGTACAAACATGCACGCTCGCACCAAAGGGGGTCCAGGGGGGCTACAGCAGCGCGCCGACGTTGTTGCCCAGCGTCCACGCCGACGCGGCCACCAGCGTGGTGACCGCGAACAACACGGCCAGCCAGATGATCACCATCCGGCGGGCGTGCTGGCGCTCCAACACGAACCGGCTCAGTTCGACCCCGCCGAATTGCCCTGTCACCAGCTGATATTGGGTGTCGGTGTCGTCCACCCAGTCCGCCGGCCCGCGAGTCATATGCAGTGTCTGGTGCGCCGGCGGCACCGGGCGCTCGGCGGCGCGCCGGGGCGGGGCCGCGTTGTGCTGAGCGGAATTGCGGGGGGCCGGCACCCGAAACGCCGGCAGTGCCAGCCGCTCGCTGATCACGTCGACTGCGTGCGCCATCTCGAGCCCGTCGGCATAGCGCTCCGCCGGTTCACGGGCGGTCGCCCGGGCAACCAGGTCGTCGAATTCGCCTGGGACCCCGTCGATGGCGGAACTCGGCGGGGGGACATCGTGATCCAGTCGTTGGTAGGCCACCGTCAACGCCGAATCGCCGGAGAAGGGTGTCTGTCCGGTCAACAGCTCGTAGGTGAGCACGCCGACCCCGTACACGTCGCTGGCGGGTCCGGCGTTTCCGTCCCGGACCTGCTCCGGTGACAGGTAGGCCGCGGTGCCCAAAATCACGTTGGTGGAGGTGATTCCCGCCGCCGCGAGGGCGCGGACCAACCCGAAGTCGACCACCTTCACGTCGCCGTCGTCGGAGATCAGGATGTTCTCCGGTTTGACGTCACGGTGCACCAGCCCGGCCCGGTGCGCGATCCCCAGTGCCCCCAGCACCGGCCGCAGTACCGCGGCGACCGCATGCGGCGGCATCGGGCCACGTTCGTTGAGCAGCTCTCGCAGGGTCCCGCCCTCGACGAGTTCCATCACCAGAAACGGCTGCCCGGGGTCGTGCGGGGTACCGAAACCCTGGTCGTAGACCGCGACCAGCCCGGGGTCTTTGAGCCGGGCGACCGCTCGGGCCTCGAGCTGGAACCGGGTCAGGAATTGCTGGTCACCGGCGTAGCGCAGATCCATCACCTTGACCGCGACCGGGCGGTCCAGGCGCTCGTCGAGACCGCGGTACACCGTGGAGGTGCCGCCGGTGGCGATCCGGGCGCCCACCCGGTACCGGTCGTCGAGCAGGGCGCCCACCAGTGCGTCGCCGCCCCACGCTCCAGTCACCTGGTCATGGTATGTGTGTGGACGGCCGGTCCGGCGGCTTTAAACTTGTGTCGTGAGCAGCATTCCGGCCTCCGAAGACGTGCTTGAGCCCGACGAACCCACCTTTGATCTGCCGACGGTCGCCGAAATGCTCGGGGTGCCAGTCACCAAGGTGCACCAGTACCTGCGCGACAACCATCTGGTCGCGGTGCGGCGGGCCGGTGTGCTGGTGGTCCCGCAGGTGTTCTTCACCGCAGACGGGGACGTCGTCAAGAGCCTGCCCGGGCTACTGGCACTGCTGCACGACGGCGGATATCAGCAGACCGACATCGTGCGGTGGCTGTTCACGCCGGATTCGTCGCTGTCGTTGACCCGCGACGGCGTGCGGGAGTCGATCGACAACGCCCGCCCGATCGATGCGCTGCACGCACATCAGGCCCGCGAGGTGATGCGCCGGGCGCAAGCCATGGCCTACTGACTTCAAGCGGCGTCGCTCAAGCGGCGTCGAGTTCCGGCGCCGGCTGTGCCTGGGACAGTCGGCGCCAGGCGTACACGGCGCAGCCGGTCGCACCGATCACATGCAGCCAGGTGTACATGCCGTGCGAGCCGTCGGGTTTGAAGATCACCATGATCCACGTCGAGGCCGCGGCGATCGCGGCGATCGCGGTCGGTGAACGGACCAGGGTGGCCGCCACCGCCAGCGGCCAGGTGTAGTACCAGGGCAAGGCGGCGGGCACGAACAGCACCACCACCAGCATGGCCCAGGCGATTCCGGCGACCGCAGCGCGATCGTCGCGCCGCGACCGCCACCACAGCACCGGCAGCGCCAGCCCGATCACCGCGACCCCGCTGATCCGGGTGATGTGCAGAACGGCGTAGAAGTTGACCGGGGCGAACAACCCGCCGACGGCGTGGATCAGGTTGGCGGCCGCCGTCGGCACGGTGAGCCAGTTGATGATCTTGACGTTGCCGGCCAGCAATGCGGTCAACCAGCCCAGGCCCACTCCGGCCAGGGCCGACAGCACCGCGAACACCGCGACAACGATCGCCGTGGACACCGCAGTCGCGGCGGCGAAGGCGACCACTGTCGGATAGCCGCGGGGCTCAAGCCGCGGTTCCAGCTTCGGCTCTCCTTCGTCGAGCCTCGCTGAACCGCGGTGTTCAAGCCGCGGTTCCAGCTTCGGCTCTCCTTCGTCGAGCCTCGCTGAACCGCGGGGTTCATGCCGCGGTTCCAGCTTCGGCTCTCCTTCGTCGAGCCTCGCTGAACCGCGGGGCTCCCGCAGGCGACGCATCCACACCCACACCAGGAAAGGCAATGCGATTGCGGCAGTGGCTTTTACCGCTGCTGCCAGCGCCACCAGCGTTATCCCCGCCAGGTGGCGGCGTTCCAGGGTCAGCGCGATCCCGGCGAGCACCAGGCCGACCATCAGCATCTCGTTGTGCACCCCGCCCATCAGGTGGATGATCACCAACGGGTTGAGCACGGCCAGAAACAGCGCCGCGGGCGCGCTGCCACCGACTCGGGCGGCCACCCGGGGCGCGGCCCAGATCAGCAGCGCCAGCCCGGGCAGCATGCACAGGCGCAGCACCATGGTGCCGGCCACCACATTGTTGCCCACCAGCATCGTGACGAGCTTGGCGACCAGAATGAATGCCGGGCCGTACGGTGCTGTCGTCGCGGCCCAGATCGGGCTGACATCGTCGAGCAGGGGATTGGGGTTGTCGACCGGCCCCACCTGATACGGGTCGAATCCATCGCGCAGCAGGGCGCCCTGGGCCAGGTAGGAGTAGGTGTCGCGGCTGAACACCGGGACCGAGAGCAGCAGCGGCGCCAGCCAGAAGCCCGTGGTGGCGATCAACGTGTAGGTGCTCACGGTGCCCTCGATCACCCGCCGGCCCAAGCCGAGCCAGGCCACCAGCATCACCGCGACTCCGGCCCACAGCAGCACCGACGACAGCACCAGACCGTGACCGAAGCGCAGCCATGACAGGTGCAGGGAATCCAGCACCGGGTCCTGGATGCGGGTGCTGCCGGCGCCCAAGCCGCCCAGCGTGATCAGCAGGGCACCCAGGCAGCCGAGCCAGGCGGCCCCCGCCTGCTCGCCGGCGGCGAACTGCCGCAGTCGCCGAAGGCCGCTGGCGGCGTCGCTGGACGCACTCGTGACCGGTGGGATGGTGGGGTTCGACATCGGCGCTCCGGGCGATCAGGCGGACCGGTCGGCGACCCGGCGGGCCAGGTCGGTCAGTCCGGCTTTGGCAACCTCGTCGATGGGCGCGGCCGCCAGCGCGGCCATGGCGCGGCGGGTCAGCAGATCGATACGGTCCTCGACAGCCGCCAGAGCGCCTACCGCCTCGATCATCTCGCACAGCTCGCGGACCTGCGCCTCGGTCAGCGCAGTGCCGATCGCGCTGCGTAACCGATTGGCCGCCAACGGATCCGACTTGTCGGCCAGCTCAACGGCTTCGGCCAGCAGCACGGTGCGCTTGCCCGAACGCAAGTCGTCGCCGGAGGGCTTGCCGGTCACCGCTGGATCGCCGAAGACTCCCAGCACGTCGTCGCGCAACTGGAACGCGACGCCCAGGTCGGTGCCGAGTTCGTGGAACAGCGCCTGGATGTCGGGCCGGTCGGCAGCGGCGGCGACGCCCAGCTGCAGCGGGCGCACCACCGTGTAGGAGGCGGTCTTGTAGGTGTTGACCCGCATTGCCGAGGCGATCGAGTCCACGCCGCTGGACTCGGCGACGATGTCGAGGTACTGGCCGCCCAGCACCTCGGTGCGGATGTCCGACCACACGCCCCGCACCCGCTGCCGAGCATCGGCCGGCAGATCGGCACCGGCGACGATGTCGTCGGCCCACACCAGCGCCAGGTCGCCGAGCAGGATGGCGGCCGACATCCCGAACTGGTCGGCCGAGCCCCGCCACCCGCGGGCGCGGTGCAGCTCGGCGAACTTGCGGTGGGTGGTGGGGTTGCCGCGGCGGGTGGCTGAGGCGTCGATCACGTCGTCGTGCACCAGGGCGCAGGCGTGCAGCAGTTCCAGTGCGGAGAACAGCAGCAACTCGCCGTCGTCGGCATCCCGGCCGGTGATGGCGCGCCAGCCCCAGTAGGCGAACGCCGGACGCAGCCGCTTGCCGCCGACCAGCACGAATTCTTCGAGGCCGGTGATCAACGCCTCGTAGTCGTCGCCGATATAGGCGGTCTCGGTGCGACGGGTGCGCAGGTGGGAGCGCAGCTGTTCGGTCACGGCCGCGGCCAGCTCGGCGGCCGACGGAGTAGTCGCTGCGGTTGCCTTGGAACTCAGCTCGGCGCCCCTTTCTGTGCTGCCCGGCCGGGGACCCCCAGCGTGGGTCCAGCGTAGAGTGTGCCACCACAGCCGGGGGGACTCAGGCCGGTAGCGGCCGGAGGCGGCCAATGCTGCCCGGTCCTGCCCTGTGGCAACGTTGACCGTCTGCTGACTGTCTTTCACAAGGAGCTGGTACGTGACCTTGAACACCGTCGCACTCGAGCTTGTCCCACCGAACGTGGACAAGGGCCCCGAGCAGACGATCGAGGAGGCACACAAGGTTCTGCGGTTCGCTGCCGAGGCTGGCATCGAAGGGCGGATCCGCCACATTCTGATGCCGAGCATGATCGCCGAGGACGACGACCGCCCGATCGAGATGAAGCCCAAGCTCGACGTGCTGGACTTCTGGAACGCGATCCGCCCCGAGCTGCCGGGCATGGCCGGGTTGTGCACCCAGGTCACCTCGTTCTCCGACGAGGCGGCGCTGCGGAGGCGGCTGGGCGATCTGACCGGCGCGGGGATCGAGGGCGTGGTCTTCGTCGGCGTGCCCCGCACCATGGCCGACGGCGAGGGCTCGGGCATCCCGCCGACCGACGCGCTGGCGACGTTCCGCGCCGACGTGGCCAACCGCGGCGTCATCTTGATTCCCACCCGGGCCGACGAGATCGGCCGGTTCAACTTCAAATGCGAGAGCGGCGCGACGTTCGCGCTGACCCAGCTGCTGTACTCCGACGCGATCGTGCCGTTCTTGACCGAGTTCGCCAAGCGCAGCGACGCGCGCCCGGAGATCTTGCTGTCGTTCGGCTTCGTGCCGTCGTTCGAGAACCGGACTGGCCTGATCAACTGGCTGATTCAGGATCCGGGCAACGCGGCGGTGGCCGCCGAACAGGACTTCGTCAAGACGCTCGCCGACGCCGAACCCGACCAGCGACGCAAACTGATGCTCGACCTGTACAAGCGGGTGATCGATGGTGTCGCGGAGCTGGGCTTCCCGCTGAGCATCCATTTCGAGGCGACCTACGGGGTGTCCGCGGCGGCGTTTCGGACCTTCGCGCAGATGCTCGAGTACTGGTCACCGGCGCCCCGCTGACCCGGGAGGCTGTTCAGCCGGCGTTGTCGTCGGGGGAGCTGAACCGCGGTGCGCGGTCCCGGCCGTACCAGGCGATTGCCGCAACCGCGCCCGCCGCGGCGAACGTGGACAGGATCAGCCAGATGGCGGCGTGGGCGAATGATCGGGTGCTGGGATCGGTGTAGCGGGCTTGGGCGCTCATGGTGCTCACCACGCCAGGCTTGAGCCGCCACTGCACCGTGTCGCCACCGATGCGGTCGCCGTTGGTGGACGTCACCTCACCGGGGAACGCGACGCTCAACTCGACGTCGGCCTCCGGGTCGTTGAGTGAGGTGAGGTCCACTCGGCCTTCCAGGATCACCAGGTTTCCGGCGCGGCGCAGCGACAGGTCCACCCCGGCCGCGTCGCGGTGCATTCCGGCCAGCTGCGGCAGTTCGGCGAAGGTCAGGTCGGAGAACACCGCCTGGGAGCCGACGTAGCCGTCCCGGCTGTAGTTGGAGATCGCGATCTTCTGGGGGAACGGCAGGTCGGCGCTGAGCTTGGGGCCGGTGTCGTTGTCGTTGCGCGGCTTGGCCGCGACGACGATCTGGCCGGAGACCTGATCGTTGGGGGAGACGGTGATGTTGGCCCGAATGCGCACGCATCCGGCCAACGGCGCCGCGATCAAGAGCAGCGCGACCATGGCAACCAGGCGACGGTAGGTGCGAACATGCACGACGTCATCGTGCCAGACCCGTCGGCGGGTCCGGCGACGACGCGGCTGCTACAACGGCAGTGGCCGGCCCAAGATGGCGAATGGGCGGGGATCACCGGCGAAGTGATGACCGCGGATCACGTCGGTGAACCCCAGCCGACGGTACAACCGCCAGGCGCGGTTGCCTTCGCCGTTGGTCTCCGGTGTGGACAGCAGCACGTTGGCTTCCGGACGCCCGGCCAGCAGGCGTCGGGCCAGGGCCTCACCCAAGCCGCCGCCCTGGGCGCGTGGCGCGACGTGCAACTCGGTCAGCTCGAAGTAACTGGCCATCAGGCGGGCGATGTCGGGGTGCGGCAGACCGCGGCGCTGCAAGCCCAGCACCACCTGCTGCTGCCACCACTGGTCGGGCGCTCCGCAGTAGCCGTAGGCCACTCCCAGCAGCTCGGCTCCGTTTAATCCCGCCGGTGCCGCGCCCGGCTGACGAATCTCGCCGACCTCGCCGGGCTCGTTGTCTTTGTTGTCTTGGAAGGCGGCCACCGCCCGCCAGCCGCTTCGGCGGGTGTGATCCAGCCACATCGCGGCACGTTGGCTCTCGGTGCCCGGCGGGTAGCCCATTGCGGTGACGTAGACGCGCAGCGCCGCACCGAGGTGATCCGCCATTTCGCGCGGCGACATGTCGAGGAGGAAGGTCACCAACGTGCAGGTTCCTTTCCCGGAGAAGTGGGAGTGTGCCCCATGTCCAAAGTCCCATTATCCGGATTCGGCCCTGCGGCGTCGGCCGTTGTGGATCGACATTGCCGGACCGCCGCTACAATCGGCGGGTGAAGCCTGTGGTACGGCGCAGGCCTACCTCGTATTATCAGTGTTAGTTGCCCGCACCAGTCCGTATCGCGCCGTGGGCAGTGACATGAGCGGCCGTCGGCAAGGAGGGACGAATGCCACTCTCCGATCATGAACAGCGCATGCTCGACGAGATTGAGAGCGCGCTGTACGCCGAGGACCCCAAGTTCGCTTCCAGCGTTCGCGGCGGTGCCCTGCGTACCCCGACCACCCGCCGGCGGGTGCAGGGTATGACCTTCTTCGTGGTCGGCCTCGTGATGCTGGTCTCCGGTATCCCGTTCTATGCGACCACCGTCAATGCGGCATTCCTGATTCTGAGCGTGCTGGGATTCGTGGTGATGTTCGGTGGGGTGGTGTTCGCCATCACCGGCAACCACGCCGTCGCCGCCCGAGACGGTGCGGCCAAGGCGGGCGGGGGTTCGCAGCGGCGGGTCAAGGGCGGCGGTACGTTCGCCAGCCGGATGGAAGACCGTTTCCGCCGCCGGTTCGAGCCGTAGGCCGATCCAGCGGCACGGGTGATGTGAAAGGGCAGCCGATCGGCTGCCCTTTTTTTGTGTGCACAGCCGCTTCCGGGTCGCGTCTGGGGCCCAGCCCGTCGAGGCCCCCGCCCCACCTCGCCCCACTTTGCCTCCACCAGCCCTGAGCTGGTCATTTGGTGACCGTTGGGGCCCCGTTTCGCCTGTTGGGGAGACAAAGTGGCAGATCTAGTGGGGCATAGGGGTGGATTCGACCTAGGAAATGGTGCGTAGTGGGGGAATGTGGGGTATCGTGGGCTGACGATGTCGACGTGGCGGGAGGTGGCCGATGTTCCTCGGCACCTACACGCCCAAGCTCGACGACAAGGGGCGGCTGACACTGCCCGCGAAGTTTCGTGATGCGCTGGCAGGAGGGTTGATGGTCACCAAGAGTCAGGACCACAGCCTGGCCGTGTATCCGCGCGCGGAGTTCGAGCAGTTGGCCCGCCGGGCGGCCAAGGCTTCGCGCAGCAACCCGGACGCGCGAGCATTCCTGCGCAACCTCGCCGCCGCCACGGACGAACAGCACCCCGACGCCCAGGGCCGGATCACCTTGTCGCCCGACCACCGTCGCTACGCCAACCTGTCCAAGGAGTGCGTGGTCATCGGGTCGGTGGACTACCTGGAGATCTGGGACGCACAAGCCTGGAGCGACTACCAGCAGACGCACGAAGAGAACTTCTCCGCGGCCAGCGATGAAGCACTCAGCGACATCATCTGAGGCGCACGCCCGTGCCTCGTGGCCTCTGTCCGAACCGACCCTGACGTACTTCCCCAACGTCAGGTTCGTGCCGTCGGGCAGGGACCTCGAGGCAGGGGCCCGGCGATCGCAAGCGCGGCGGAGCCGGGCGCAGCGGGTCGACGGTCGGTTGCACTGCCACTCTGGATCGGGAGGTGTTGCCGTGGCCGAACAGGGCGAATTCGGACACGTGCCGGTCCTGCTGGACCGCTGTGTGGAGCTGCTGGCTCCGGCGCTGACCAGGCAGTCGGCCGACGGCCAGGGTGCGACCCTGGTGGACGCCACCCTGGGCGCCGGCGGGCACACGGAGCGTTTTCTGAGCCAGTTCCCCGGCTTGCGAGTCATCGGGTTGGACCGCGACACCACCGCACTCGACATCGCCGGGGCGCGGTTGGCCCGCTTCGGCGATCGCCTCCAGACGGTCCGCACCCGATACGACGGGATCGCCGCGGCACTGACCGAATCAGGCTTGGCCGCAACCGGATCGGTTGATGCGGTGTTGTTCGACCTCGGGGTGTCCTCGATGCAGCTCGACCGGGTGGAGCGGGGATTTTCCTACGCGCAGGACGCGCCGCTGGACATGCGGATGGACCCGCAGGCTGAACTCACCGCCGCAGACATCGTGAACACCTACGACGCGGCGGCGCTCACCGACATTCTGCGGCGCTTCGGCGAGGAGCGGTTCGCGTCGCGGATCGCCAAGTACATCGTGCGGCGCCGAGCTCAGACCCCGTTCACCTCGACCGGGGAACTGACAGAGCTGCTCTACGAGGCGATTCCGGCGCCGGCGCGGCGCACCGGGGGACACCCGGCCAAGCGCACGTTTCAGGCGCTGCGTATCGCGGTCAACGGCGAACTGGACTCGCTGCGAGACGCGCTGCCGGCGGCGCTGAATGCGCTGGCGGTGGGCGGACGGGTGGCGGTGATGTCCTACCAGTCGTTGGAGGACCGCATCGTCAAGCAGCTGTTTGCCGCGGCCACCGCATCGCGCACACCGGTCGGTCTCCCGGTCGAATTGCCCGGCGACGAACCGAAGTTCGTGACGTTGACGCGCGGCGCCGAACGGGCCGAGGCGGATGAGGTCGAGCGCAACCCACGGGCGGGCTCGGTCCGGCTGCGTGCTGTGGAACGGGTCCAGGCCGGGCCGATCGTGGCATCGAGGGGGAAGTGATGGCGGCCAAGCGCAAGCCCGCGGTACGGCAGGGCGACCGTCGCCGTAGCCCCGAGGGCGCAACTCGCAACGGCCCGCGGCGCGTCAACGAGCCGACGCAGGCCCGGGGCCCGCGCCGGCAGCGCGGAGCCGCGCCCGCAGCGGGTCTCCAGTCGCGACCGCGCACCGGCCCGCAGAAGGCGGCGTCGCTTCGCCCCGATCCGCGACCGGTGCCGCCGAAGAACACCAAGCAGGCCAAGGCGCGAGCCAAGGCCCGAAAGGCCAAGGCGCCCAAGGTTGTGCGCGTACCGCTGCGCGAACGCCTGATCGCTCGACTGGCCTCGGTCGACCTGCGGCCGCGCACGCTGGCGGCCAAGGTTCCATTCGTCGTGCTGATCATCGGCGCGCTCGGCGTCGGGCTGGGAATCACCCTGTGGCTGTCGACGGATGCCGCCGAGCGGTCCTACCAGTTGGGCAGCATCCGGGAGCGCAACCGGGTCCTGATGCAGCAGAAGGAAGCACTCGAGCGTGACGTGCTCACCGCCGAGTCCGCACCGGCGCTGGCCGAGGCGGCCCGCGAACTGGGCATGATCCCCAGCCGCGACACCGCGCATCTGGTCCAGGACCCGGTCGGCAACTGGGTGGTCGTCGGGACCCCGAAGCCCGCCGAGGGAGTCCCGCCGCCGCCGCTGAACACCAAGTTGCCCGACGATGTGGCACCACCGGCAGAGGTGCCGGTTCGGGTGCCGCCGGCCGGGCCGAAGCTCGACAGCCGCCATCTGCCCGCCGCGGTCCCGCCGGTACCGGCGGCGCCCGGCGCGCCGCTGACCATTCCGGGTCTGCCTGGAGTTCCGGGCGTGCCCCAGGCCGGGCCGTTGCCCGGGCCCGGCGCGCAAGACATCCCGCCCCTGGCGACGCCTCCGGCCCTCCCGTCTGACGGCTTGCCGCCCGTCGCCTTGCCGCCCGGGTCGGTGGTGCCGCCGGAGACGGTGCTCCCGCTGGGCGGGACGCTTCCTCCGGCGGCGGTCCTGCCGCCGGCGGCGGTGCTGCCGCCCGAGGCGGTGCTGCCGCCGCAACCCCCGTTGCCGCCGGCAGCCGTGGCGACGCCGGTGGTTCCCGGAGCCGCGCGATGAGACGGACCGCGCGGGGGACCGGCCCGGCACGTCGCGCCGACGGCTCGGCCACAGCTGTCACGCGAAAGAACCGTCGATCCGCCACCCCGCCGGCCAAACCGGCCAAAACCGCCAAGTCCGGCAAGGCTCTGAAGGCGACCTCGAAAGCGACTCAGGCAACCGGGCATTCGGCCCGCGAGCGCCGTACTCGCCCGGCCACCGAGATGGGCCTGCGCAGCGCTTCGTTCGTCTTTCGGCACCGCACCGGCAACGCGGTCATCTTCCTGGTGCTGGCATTGTCGGCGGCACAGCTGTTCTACCTGCAGGTCCCTCGGGCCTCCGGGCTGCGGGCCGAAGCCGCCGGACAACTCAAGGTCACCGACGTCCAGCAGGCGATGCGCGGCGACATCATCGACCGCACCGGTGACAAGCTTGCGTTCACCATCGAGGCTCGGGCGCTGTCCTTCCAGCCGGTCAAGATCGGCAAGCAGCTCGCCGACGCCAAGAAGAAGGACCCGTCGGCCCCCGATCCACAACTGCGGCTGCAGGAGATCGCCAAGGAGATCTCCACCCGCCTCGGCAACAAGCCGGACTCAGCGGCCCTGCTGAAGAAGCTGCGCAGCAACGAGACCTTCGTCTATCTCGCCCGTGCCGTCGACCCGGCGGTGGCCGAGGTGATCACCGAGAAGTGCCCGGAGGTCGGTAGCGAGCGCCAGGACCTGCGGCAGTACCCGGGCGGGTCGCTGGCGGCCAACATCATCGGCGGCATCGACTGGGACGGCCACGGCCTGCTGGGGCTGGAGGACTCGATGGACGCCGTGCTGGCCGGAACGGACGGGTCGGTCACCTACGACCGCGGTTCGGACGGCGTGGTGATCCCGGGCAGCTACCGCAACCGGCACAAGGCCGTCAACGGGTCGACGATCCAGCTCACCCTCGACGACGACATTCAGTTCTACGTGCAGCAGCAGGTGCAGCAGGCCAAGAACGTCACCGGCGCTCACGACGTCACGGCCGTGGTGCTCGACGCGCACAGCGGTGAGGTGCTGGCGATGGCCGGCGACAACACGTTCGATCCCTCTCAGGACATCGGGCGCCAGGAGGACCGCGAGCTCGGCAACCTGGCGGTCTCGTCGCCGTTCGAGCCGGGCTCGGTGAACAAGATCATCACCGCCGCCTCGGTGATCGAATACGGCCTCGGTCACCCCGACGATGTCCTGCAGGTGCCCGGATCGATCAACATCGCCGACGTCACCGTCAGCGACGCCTGGGAGCACGGCGTCGCGCCGTACACCGTGACCGGAGTCTTCGGGAAGTCCTCCAACGTCGGCACCCTGATGCTGGCGCAACGGGTGGGCCCCGAGCGCTGGTTCGACATGCTGGAGAAGTTCGGTCTGGGACAGCGCACCGGCGTGGCTCTGCCCGGTGAGAGCGCCGGGCTGGTACCTCCGGTGGACCAATGGTCCGGCAGCTCCTTCGCCAACCTGCCCATCGGCCAGGGGCTGTCGATGACGCTGCTGCAGATGACCGGGATGTACCAGGCCATCGCCAACGACGGCCTGCGAATTCCGCCGCGAATCATCAAGGCGACCATTTCCCCCGATGGCAGCCGCACCGAGGAACCGCGGCCCGAGGGCGTCCGGGTCGTCTCGGAGCAGACCGCGGCGACCGTGCGCAACATGCTGCGCTCGGTGGTGCAACGTGATCCGACCGGCGTGCAGCAGGGCACCGGATGGCAGGCCGCGGTCGACGGCTACCAGATCGCCGGGAAAACCGGTACCGCACAGCAGATCAACCCGGCCTGCGGTTGCTACTACGACGACGTCTACTGGATCACCTTCGCCGGGATAGCGCCGGCGGACAATCCGCGCTACGTCATCGGCCTGATGATGAACAACCCCCACCGTGCCGCGGACGGGTCGCCGGGCACCTCGGCGGCGCCGCTGTTCCACAACATCGCCGGGTGGTTGTTGCAGCGCCACAACGTGCCGTTGTCGCCCGACCCAGGGCCGCCGCTGGTCCTGCAGGCGATGTAGCCACCGCACCCTAGGCGGCTGATCCGTCCACTCTCGTCCGTAAATAACGACGTGATTCCGCCGTTTTGGCGTGGGACTTGTGGTTATCGTTCGGACAACGCGGGGACAAAGGGGGTTCCGGCGCCGAAGAGAAAGGGTCGATCATGGCCCGAAAAGCAAGTGCGATCGGTTACACAATTCCGGGGGTTCTCGCCGCAGCGGCAGGCATCGTGGCTGTGGGGCTGCTCGGCGCACCCATCGCGAGTGACCACCACGCCAGCGGCTGTTTCATGACCAAGTCCGGAGACGCGTGCGTGGACTTGCCGGACCCGACCGAGTACGGATGTCCGGCCGGGGATTTCCAATGCATGTTCGACAAGAAGCTCAACAAGCAGCCGCCACCGTCTGACGGCTGAACCGCGGGCCTCGCCTCTGGCGAGCCGCGCCGCCGCCACGACCCGCCGTCGGCGCAAGCCGGATCGCCTGCGCTGTGGGCACGGCCCCTCTAGGTAGTCTCAGGGCCGATCCGGACGACCCGGCCGCAGCGGATGGAGGTGATGGCGGTGCCTGGTGCTCTGCGCCCTGACGTCGGTGCAGGCACGTCACTGCGTGTGCTCGCGGCCCAGATCGGGGCGGTCGCGGTAACCGGTGAGGTGGTGCCGGAGCTGCCGATCACCGGGTTGACCCTGCGTGCCCAGGACGTGCGGCCCGGTGACCTGTTCGCGGCGTTGCCCGGTGCCACCACCCACGGCGCACGATTCGCGGCCGACGCGGTCGCCCGCGGTGCGGTCGCGGTGCTCTCCGATGGCGCCGGGTCCGCCGAGATCGCCGACGGCACACCGCTACCCGGCATACCGGTCCTGGTTCATCCGACACCCCGCACCGTGTTGGGCGAACTGGCGGCACAGGTGTACGGACATCCCTGCGACCGGGTCACCGTCATCGGCATCACCGGCACGTCGGGCAAAACCACCACCACCTATCTGGTCGAGGCGGGGTTGCGGGCAGCGGGCCGCACCGCCGGTCTGATCGGCACGGTCGGCGTCCGCATCGACGGCGTCGACCTGCCCAGCGCTTTGACCACCCCCGAGGCGCCCGCGCTGCAGGCGCTGCTGGCCGTGATGGCGCAGCGCGGGGTGGACACCGCGGTGATGGAGGTGTCCAGTCACGCCCTGACGTTGGGCCGGGTCGACGGCACCCGATTCGCGGTGGGCGCCTTCACCAACCTGTCGCGCGATCATCTCGACTTCCACCCGACCATGGCGGACTACTTCGAGGCCAAGGCCCGGTTGTTCGATCCGGCGTCGCCGCTGCACGCCGCCCGGTCGGTGGTCTGCGTCGACGACGACGCCGGCGCGGCGATGGCGGCGCGGGCGACCGCGCCGGTCACTGTCAGCGCGACGGGCCGCCCCGCGGACTGGGGTGTGGAGCAAGTGAGCGCGGGCGGTTCTCGCGGGAGAGAGTTCCTGGCCGTCGACCCCGCCGGTGTGCACCACCCGATCGGCATCGGGCTGCCCGGCGACTACAACGTGGCCAATTGCCTTGTGGCGCTGGCCATTCTCGATGCGGTCGGAGTGTCGCCGGAGCAGGCGGCGCCCGGCCTGCGAGAGGCTCGGGTGCCGGGGCGGATGGAGTCGATCGACCGTGGTCAGGGATTCCTGGCCCTGGTCGACTACGCGCACAAGCCCGGCGCGCTGGCAGCGGTGCTGGCGACCCTGCGTCAGGAACTGCGCGACACCACCGGGCGACTGGCCGTGGTGTTCGGCGCCGGTGGCGACCGTGACCACGGCAAGCGCGAACCGATGGGACGGATCGCCGCCCAGGCCGCCGACCTGGTGGTGGTCACCGACGACAACCCGCGCGGCGAAGACCCCGCCGACATCCGGCGCGCGGTTCTGGCCGGTGCCGCCGCGGGTAGCGCGCAGGTGGTCGAGATCGGGGACCGGCGGGCCGCGATCGCGCACGCGGTGGCATGGGCGCAGCCCGGCGATGTGGTGCTGGTCGCTGGCAAGGGACACGAGACCGGGCAGACCGCCGCCGGGCACACCCAGCCCTTCGACGACCGGGTGGAGCTGGCCCAGGCGCTGGAAGCGCGCGAGGAGCACCGATGATCGCGCTGACCGTCGCGCAGATCGCCGAGATCGTCGGCGGCCGGCTGGCCGACATCACCCCCGAGCAGGCCGAGCGCACCGTCGTCACCGGCACCGTCGAATTCGACTCCCGCCGGATCACCCCGGGCGCACTGTTCCTGGCTCTGCCCGGCGCGCGGGCCGACGGCCACGACCACGCGGCCTCCGCGGTGGATGCCGGCGCGGTGGCGGTGCTGGCGGCCCGCCCGGTCGGAGTCCCGGCCGTTGTTGTGGAACCGGTCGCATCCGACAGTCAGTCCGGTGCGCTCGAGCATGACGACGAGGCCGGATCCGGCGCCGCGGTGCTGGCCGCGCTGGCCAAACTGGCTGCGGCAGTGGCGGCCGCCCTGGTCGCCAAGGGACTGACGATCATCGGCGTGACCGGGTCGTCCGGCAAGACCTCCACCAAGGATCTGATCGCCGCGGTACTGGCGCCGCTGGGGGAGGTGATCGCCCCGCCCGGATCGTTCAACAACGAACTGGGTCACCCGTGGACGGTGCTGCGAGCCGACGAGAACACCGACTATCTGGTCCTCGAGCTGTCGGCGCGGCATCGCGGCAACATCGCCGCGCTGGCGGCCATCGCCCCCCCGCAGATCGCGGTGGTGCTCAACGTCGGGACGGCGCACCTGGGCGAGTTCGGCTCACGGGAAGCCATCGCCGAGACCAAAGCCGAGCTGGCACAAGCCGTTCCCGAGTCCGGTGTGGTGATCCTCAACGTCGACGACTCGGCGGTGGCCGCGATGGCCGACAAGACCGTCGCCCGCGTGGTGCGGGTCAGCCGTTCAGCTCCTGCCGACGTGTGGGCCGGGCCGGTGGTGCTCAACGAGCTGGCCCGCCCGCGGTTCACCCTGCACTCCGGTGGCGAGGGCGCCGAAGTCCCTGTCTCGCTTGGGGTGTCCGGCGATCACCAGGTCGGCAACGCACTGTGCGCCGCCGCCGTCGCCTTGGAATGCGGCGCCACGCCGCAGCAGGTGGCCGACGCCCTGGCCGGCGCCGGACCGGCCTCCGGGCACCGGATGCAGGTCAGCACCCGCGCGGACGGCGTGACCGTGATCGATGACTCCTACAACGCCAACCCGGACTCCATGCGGGCGGCGCTGCAGGCGCTGGCCTGGATCTCCCGCGGTGAGAATCCGGGGGCGAAGCGCCGCAGCTGGGCGGTGCTGGGGGAGATGGCCGAGTTGGGTGAGGACGCGATATCTGAGCATGACCGCATCGGACGGCTTGCGGTGCGCTTAGATGTGTCTCGTCTCATTGTCGTCGGAGTAGGGAGATCGATGGGCGCGATGCTGCACGGCGCGGTCATGGAGGGCTCCTGGGGCACGGAAGAAAGAGGGGCCGCTGCGGTACAAGACGTCGATGCTGCCCTGGCTCTCTTACGCGCCGAACTGCGGGCGGGAGACGTGGTACTGGTCAAGGCGTCGAACTCCGCGGGACTGACCGCGCTAGCTGAGGCGCTGACCAGCGAAAACCCAGGAGATCGCCGATGATAATGATCCTCATCGCGGCCGGTGTCGCGCTGCTGGTCGCGATCCTGCTGACCCCGGTGCTGATCCGGGTGTTCACCAAGCAGGGCTTCGGGCAGGAGATCCGTGAGGACGGCCCGGCCAGCCACCAGAGCAAACGCGGTACCCCGTCGATGGGCGGTGTGGCCATCGTGGCCGGGATCTGGGCGGGCTACCTGACCGCGGAACTGGCCGGCCTGGTGTTCTACGGCACCGGACCGACGGCGTCGGGCCTGCTGGTCCTGGGGCTGGCCACCGCGCTGGGCGCGGTCGGCTTCGTCGACGACCTGATCAAGATCCGCCGCTCCCGCAACCTCGGTCTGAACAAGACCGCCAAGACCGTCGGGCAGGTAACCGCCGCGACCCTGTTCGGCCTGCTGGTGCTGTGCTTCCGCAACGGCTCCGGCCTGACGCCGGGCAGCCTGCAACTGTCCTATGTGCGCGACATCGCCACCGTCACGCTGCCCGCGGCGGTGTTCGTGCTGTTCGTCATCCTGATCGTCAGCGCCTGGTCCAACGCGGTCAACTTCACCGACGGCCTGGACGGCCTGGCCGCCGGATCCATGGCGATGGTCAGCGCCGCCTACGTGCTGATCACCGTCATGCAGCACCGCAACGCCTGCGCGATCGCACCCGGTCTGGGCTGCTATAACGTGCGCGACCCGCTGGACCTGGCGCTGATCGCCGCCGCGACCGCGGGTGCCTGCATCGGGTTCCTGTGGTGGAACGCCGCGCCGGCGAAGATCTTCATGGGTGACACCGGTTCGCTGGCGCTGGGTGGCGTGATCGCCGGCATGTCGATCACCACCCGCACCGAGATCCTCGCGGTGGTGCTCGGTGGGCTCTTCGTCGCCGAGATCACCTCGGTGGTCGTGCAGATCGTGGCGTTCCGCAGCACCGGCCGCCGGGTGTTCCGGATGGCCCCGTTCCATCACCACTTCGAGTTGGCCGGCTGGGCCGAGACCACCGTGATCATCCGGTTCTGGCTGCTCACCGCCATTGCCTGCGGCTTGGGTGTCTCCATGTTCTACGGCGAGTGGTTCACCGCCGTAGGCGGCTGAGGTGACCGGGTTGGCCCCGCTGTCTCCGGGGGCGCGGGTGCTGGTCGCCGGGGCCGGGGTCACCGGGCGGGCGGTGCTGAACGCCTTGGCGCCGTTCGGGCTGGACGTGACGCTGTGCGACGACAACGCGACCGCGCTGCAAGCCCACCCCGAGGTCACCACCTGCACCCCGGCCCAGGCCGCGGCGCAGATCGGCGGCTACGCGCTGGTGGTGACCAGTCCCGGATTCGGCCCGGACACACCGGTGCTGGCCTCCGCCGCAGCGGCCGGCGTGCCGATCTGGGGTGACGTGGAGCTGGCCTGGCGCCTCGACGTCGCGGGCCACTACGGGCCGCCGCGGCGCTGGCTGGTGGTGACCGGCACCAACGGCAAGACCACCACCACCTCGATGCTGCACGCCATGCTGGTCGCCGCGGGCCGGCGTGCCCAGTTGTGCGGCAACATCGGCAGTCCGGTTCTGGACGTGCTGGGCGAGCCCGCCGGCGGTTCAGCGAGGCTCGACGGAGGAGAGCGGAAGCTGGGACCGCCGCATGAATCCGAACTGCTGGCCGTGGAGCTGTCCAGCTTCCAGCTGCACTGGGCCCCGTCGCTGCGCCCGGAGGCCGGCGCGGTGCTCAACATCGCCGAGGACCACCTGGACTGGCACGGCAGCATGGCCGCCTACACCGCCGACAAGGCCCGCGCGCTGGCCGGCCGGGTGGCGGTGGTCGGCATGGACGACGGGCCTGCCGCGGCGCTGCTGGGTGCGGCGCCCGCCCCGGTCAAGGTGGGCTTCCGGCTCGGCGAACCGGCACCCGGCGAGCTCGGCGTGCTCGACGGCATGCTGATCGATCGCGCCTTCGCTGACCAGGTGGCGCTGGCCCCGGCGGCGTCGATACCGGTGCCGGGCCCGGTCGGGATCCTGGACGCGCTGGCGGCCGCCGCGCTGGCCCGCAGTGTGGACGTGCCCCCGGCGGCGATCGCGGCGGCGTTGGCCTCGTTTGAGGTCGGACGGCATCGCGCCGAACTGGTCGTCGTCGACGGCGGCATCCGCTACGTCGACGATTCCAAGGCCACCAACCCGCACGCGGCCGAGGCGTCGGTGCTGGCCCACCCGCGGGTGATCTGGGTGGCCGGCGGACTGCTCAAGGGCGCCGCGATCGAGCCGACGGTTGCCAGAATCGCTGGCCACCTGGGCGGGGCCGTGTTGATCGGCCGCGATCGCGGCGAGGTTGCCAAGGCGTTATCACGACACGCACCGGATGTCCCCGTCGTCCACGTTGTGACGGGCGAGGATAGTGATATGGGTGATACTGCTGTGTCTCCAGTTACTCATGTGAGGCGAGTAGCTGATGGGTCTGATGAGACGCTGGGCTCACGGGTGATGACAGCGGTGGTGGCCGCCGCCCGCGACCTGGCCCGGCCCGGTGACACGGTGCTGCTGGCCCCGGCGGGGGCATCCTTCGACCAGTTCTCCGGCTACGGCGCCCGGGGCGACGCGTTCGCCGCCGCTGCGCGTTCCGCGGCAGGATCGGTGTGATCGGGATCCTGGCCCGGCTGCGACGGGATGCCGGGGCCCCAGAAGCCGCTGCCGCCTCCTCCGACCAAACTGCGGACAAGCCCGCCAAGACCGAGCCGCGCACCCGGTTCGGGGCCTGGCTGGGCCGGCCGATGACGTCGTTCCACCTGATCGTGGCCGTGGCCGCGCTGCTGACCACGCTCGGCCTGATCATGGTGCTGTCCGCCTCCGGCGTGGAGTCCTACGGCACCGACGGGTCCGCCTGGCGGATCTTCGGCAAGCAGGTGCTGTGGACGGTGATCGGGCTGTTCGGTTGCTACATCGCGTTGCGGATGCCGGTTCGGTTCATGCGCCGGATGGCTTTTCCTGGTTTCGCCTTCACCATCGTGTTGCTGGTGCTGGTGCTCATCCCGGGCATCGGCACGCTGTCCAACGGATCCCGCGGCTGGTTTGTCATCGCCGGCTTTTCTATGCAACCGTCCGAGCTGGCCAAGATCGCGTTCGCCATCTGGGGCGCACACCTGCTGGCGAGCCGCCGCATGGAGCGGGCGACGCTGCGCGAGATGCTGGTCCCGCTGGTGCCGGCCGCGGTGGTGGCGCTGGCGCTGATCGTCGCCCAGCCTGACCTGGGGCAGACGGTCTCGCTGGGCATCATCCTGCTGGCGCTGCTGTGGTACGCCGGTCTGCCGCTGAAGGTGTTCACCAGCTCGCTGTTCTCGGTGGTGTCGGCCGCTGCGATCCTCGCCATCTCGGAGGGCTACCGCTCCGACCGGGTGCGGTCCTGGCTGGACCCCGACGCGGACCCGCAGAACGCCGGCTATCAGGCACGCCAGGCGAAATTCGCGCTGGCCAACGGCGGTATCTTCGGCGACGGCCTGGGCCAGGGAACCGCGAAGTGGAACTACCTGCCCAACGCGCACAATGACTTCATCTTCGCGATCATCGGCGAGGAGCTCGGCTTCATCGGCGGGTTCGGGCTGCTGGCGCTGTTCGGGCTGTTCGCCTACACCGGCATGCGGATCGCGAAGCGCTCCGCGGACCCGTTCCTGCGGCTGCTGACCGCCGCCACCACGATGTGGGTTATCGGGCAGTCGTTCATCAACGTCGGCTATGTGATCGGGCTGCTGCCCGTCACCGGAATTCAGCTACCGCTGATATCGGCGGGCGGAACCTCCACGGCGACAACGCTGTTCATGATCGGCATCATGGCCAACGCGGCCCGGCACGAACCCGAGGCGGTGGCCGCGCTGCGGGCCGGCCAGGACGACCGGATGAACCGGATCCTGCGGCTGCCGCTGCCCGAGCCGTACTCGCCGACCCGTCTCGAGGCGCTGCGCGACCGGCTGCGGTCGCGTCCGCAGCCGGCGGCACGGCCGCGAACGACCGGACGCACGCCGGCCCGCTCGGGCCGGCAGCGCGCCGCCGCGCAGGCGCCGGCCCGGGCAGCGAGTCGAGGCGCCGGGCGCGCAGGGCAAAATGGAGGCGGCCGGCGTCATGCCGGGGCGCGTCCGACTGGCGGACGCGTACGCGCATTGGAAGGTCAGCGATAGGGGAGTGAACGACTCGGTCATCTCATCGGACCGCGGCGCGTCGTTATCGGTAGTCCTCGCCGGCGGGGGTACTGCCGGCCATGTCGAGCCTGCGATGGCGGTCGCCGACGCGCTCCGCGCCCTGGACGCCGACGTCCGGATCACCGCGTTGGGCACCGCCCGCGGTCTGGAGACCCGGCTGGTGCCGGCCCGCGGTTACGACCTGGAGCTGATCACTCCGGTGCCGTTGCCCCGCAAGATCAACGCCGACCTCGTCCGGCTACCGCTGCGGGTGCTGCGTGCTGTGCGGGAGGCCCGGGCGGTGCTGCGCGACGTGCAGGCCGACGTGGTGATCGGTTTCGGCGGCTATGTGGCGCTGCCGGCGTATCTGGCCGCGCGCGGTCTCGGCGCGAAGCGGGTGCCGGTGGTGATCCACGAGGCCAACGCACGTGCCGGCCTGGCCAACCGGGTCGGCGCCCGGGGCGCGCAGCGGGTGCTGTCGGCAGTTCCGGACTGCGGTCTGGCCCATCCCGAGGTGGTCGGGGTGCCGGTCCGGGCGGCGATCACCACTTTGGACCGGGCCGCGCTGCGGGCGGCGGCCCGCGCCGAGTTCGGCTTCGCCGACGACGCCCGGGTGCTGCTGGTGTTCGGCGGATCGCAGGGCGCCCAATCGATCAACCGGGCCGTGGCGGGAGCAGCCAAACATCTTGCCGCCGCCGGCGTTTCGGTGCTGCACGCGCACGGACCGAAGAACACCCTGGACCTGCCGGAAGCCGAGCCGGGTGATCCGCCGTACGTCGCGGTGCCCTACCTGGACCGGATGGACCTGGCGTATGCGGCCGCGGACCTGGCGATCTGCCGTTCCGGGGCGATGACGGTTGCCGAAGTGTCGGCGGTCGGGCTGCCCGCGGTGTATGTGCCGCTGCCGATCGGCAACGGCGAACAGCGCCTCAACGCACTTCCGGTGGTCAACGCCGGAGGCGGCATCTTGGTCGACGATGCGTCGCTGACTCCGGATTTCGTGGCCGACACCGTCGCCGGGCTGCTCACCGACACAGCGCGGCTGGCCGCGATGACCAGTGCCGCGGTCCTGGCCGGGCACCCGCAGGCGGCGCGACGGGTGGCTTCCGTCGCGCTGGATGTCGCGAGCGCAGCGAGGGACGGCCGGTGAGCGGCATGAGCTCCGACCAACTGCCGCCGGAACTGAGCCGGGTACACATGGTCGGCATCGGCGGAGCGGGCATGTCCGGCATCGCCCGCATCCTGCTGGACCGCGGAGGCCTCGTCTCGGGCTCGGATGCCAAGGAGTCCCGAGGGATTCACGCGCTGCGGGCCCGGGGCGCGCAGGTCCGCATCGGTCACGACGCAACGGCCCTGGACCTGCTGCCGGGCGGGGTCACCACGGTGGTCACCACCCACGCGGCGATCCCCAAGACCAATCCCGAACTCGTCGAGGCCCGTCGTCGCGGTATCCCGGTGGTGTTGCGGCCGGCGGTGCTGGCGAAGCTGATGGCCGGGCGCACCACGCTGATGGTCACCGGCACCCACGGCAAGACGACCACGACCTCGATGCTGGTGGTCGCATTGCAGCACTGTGGGCTGGATCCGTCGTTTGCGGTCGGCGGCGAATTGGGCTCTGCCGGTTCAGAAGCCGGGACCAACGCCCATCATGGCAGCGGTCCGCTGTTCGTCGCCGAGGCCGACGAGAGCGACGGCTCGCTGTTGGAGTACACCCCCAACGTCGCGGTGGTGACCAACATCGAGGCGGACCACCTCGACTTCTTCGGCAGCGCCGAGGCCTACACGCGGGTGTTCGACGCGTTCGTCGAGCGCATCGCGCCCGGTGGGGCAGTGGTGGTGTGCGTCGATGACCCGGGCGCCGCCGAGCTGGCCGACCGCACTGCGGCGCAGGGCATCCGGGTACTGCGCTACGGCACCGAACGCCCCGGGCGGGCGGCGCTCGACGGCGAGCTGGTCAGCTGGGAGCAGCAGGGCACCGGCGCGGTCGCCGAGATCACGCTGGCCGGAACGGGTGAGCGCAGGGCGATGCGACTGGCGGTGCCCGGACGGCACATGGCTCTCAATGCGCTCGGCGCGCTGCTGGCGGCGGTCGAGGTCGGTGCGCCGCTGGATGCGGTGCTCGACGGCCTGGCCGGGTTCGACGGGGTGCGCCGCCGATTTGAGCTGGTCGGCTCGGCAGGCGGCGCGGGGTCGGTGCGGGTCTTCGACGACTACGCGCACCATCCCACCGAGATCGCCGCGACGCTGACCGCGGTCCGAGCTCTGCTGGACGAGCGGGGAACCGGGCGCAGCCTGGTGGTGTTCCAACCGCATCTGTACTCGCGGACAAAGGAATTCGCCACCGAGTTCGGCCGGTCACTGGACGGCGCCGACGAGGTTTTCGTCCTGGACGTCTACGGTGCGCGCGAGCAGCCGTTGCCCGGGGTGAGCGGCGCCACTGTTGCCGAGCACGTCAGCGTGCCGGTGCATTACCTGCCCGATTTCTCGGCGGTGCCCGAGGCGGTGGCCGCGGCGGCCGGCCCCGGTGACGTGATCGTCACCATGGGCGCCGGCGACGTGACCGTGTTGGGCCCGGAGATCGTCACCGCGCTGCGGGCGCGGTCCGATCGGACCCCTCCCGGCCGCCCGGGCGCGCTGTGACCATGCCGCCCGAAACCTCCGATGTGCCACCGGATGAACCGGAGGACGTCGCGGACGCCCCCGAAAGCGACGTAACGGAAGCCGCCGAGACCAGCGCTGCCGCGGCCGCACCGGAGGCCCCGGAAGGCGACGCCGCCACGGACGACCAGGACGCCGCAGCCGCCGACGAGCCCGCCGAGGAGGAGGGGCCGCGACGCCGGGCCCGCCGCGAACGCGCGGAGCGGCGTGCCGCGCAGGCGCGCGCCGAGGCGATCGAACAGGCCCGCCGGGAGGCCAAGCGGAAACTGCGCGCCGGTTCCGCCGAACCGGCCAAAGGTGTTCCCCGCGGAACCATCCGAGGCCTGAAGATGGCGCTGGCGGTCTTCCTGACGGCGGTGCTGATCGTCGGGCTCGGGCTCATCTTGTACTTCACACCGCTGATGTCGGTGCGCGAGATCGAGGTCACCGGGATCGCAGCGGTGACCCGTGAGGAAGTGCTGGATGTGGCGCGGGTGGGGCTCGGTACGCCGTTGCTGCAGATTGACACCGGCAGTGTGGCCGATCGGGTCGCGACGATCCGACGGGTGGCCAGCACGCGGGTGCAGCGCCAGTATCCTTCGGTGTTGGGGATCGCGGTGGTCGAGCGGGTCCCGGTGGTCTACAAGGACTTTCCGGACGGCCCGCACCTGTTCGACCGGGACGGTGTCGATTTCGCGACGGGGGCGCCGCCGAGGATGCTGCCGTTCTTCGATGTGGAGAATCCCGGCCCGGCGGACCCGTCGTCCCTGGCCGCCCTGCAGGTGATGACCTCGCTGGCGCCCGAGGTAGCCGGGCAGATCAGTCGGGTGGCCGCCCCGTCGGTGGCGTCGATCACCTTGACGCTGGCCGACGGACGGGTGGTGGTGTGGGGCAATACCGACCGCACCGCGGAGAAGGCGCAGAAGCTGGCCGCGTTGTTGACCCAGCCCGGCCACACCTATGACGTGTCGAGCCCGGATCTGCCCACCGTCCGCTAGCGCCGCCGAACGACCCGTCGTCCCCGCCGAGTGTGAATCCGGCTGCACGACACGCGGAAATCCCGTCGCCAGGTTCACACTCGGCGAAAGGGGCAGCGGGAAGACCCCGCCCTACAGGAAAATTCGCGGGGCGTGTCTCGGCGCGTCGGCGCCGATGACGGCCGGGGCGGCCCTACTGTGGCGGTTGCGCGGAACAACTTGACATAACTCTAAGCCTTTGGTTGAGGTTGAGGGTTTGGCAGGGTTTGGTACAGGCAGATCGGGGAGTTCCGCGCCAGGCCCGGCCCCAGAGAGGACTCCAATCCCACCAGGGAGGAAGACGAACGATGACCCCACCGCACAACTATCTGGCCGTCATCAAAGTCGTGGGCATCGGTGGTGGCGGCGTCAATGCCGTCAACCGGATGATCGAGCAGGGCCTCAAGGGCGTTGAGTTCATCGCGATCAACACCGACGCGCAGGCATTGCTGATGAGCGACGCCGACGTCAAGCTCGACGTCGGCCGTGACTCCACCCGCGGCCTCGGCGCCGGCGCCGACCCCGAAGTGGGCCGCCGCGCCGCCGAGGACGCCAAGGACGAGATCGAGGAGCTGCTGCGCGGCGCCGACATGGTATTCGTCACCGCCGGGGAGGGCGGCGGCACCGGCACCGGCGGTGCACCGGTGGTCGCGACCATCGCGCGCAAGCTCGGCGCACTGACCGTCGGCGTGGTCACCCGGCCGTTCTCCTTCGAGGGCAAGCGGCGCAGCAATCAGGCCGAGAACGGCATCGGCGCGCTGCGGGAGAGCTGCGACACCCTGATCGTGATCCCCAACGACCGACTGCTGCAGATGGGCGACGCCCAGGTCTCGCTGATGGACGCGTTCCGCAGCGCCGACGAGGTGCTGCTCAACGGTGTCCAGGGCATCACCGACCTGATCACCACCCCCGGCCTGATCAACGTCGACTTCGCCGACGTCAAGGGCATCATGAGCGGCGCCGGCACCGCGCTGATGGGCATCGGATCGGCCCGTGGCGACGGCCGGGCGCTCAAGGCCGCCGAGATCGCGATCAACTCGCCGCTGCTGGAAGCCTCGATGGAGGGCGCCCAGGGCGTGCTGATGTCGGTCGCCGGTGGCAGCGACCTGGGGTTGTTCGAGATCAACGAGGCGGCATCGCTGGTTCAGGACGCCGCGCACCCCGAGGCCAACATCATCTTCGGCACCGTGATCGACGACTCCCTCGGCGACGAGGTGCGGGTGACGGTGATCGCGGCCGGCTTCGACTCGGCAGGCTCCGGCCGCAAGCCGGTGACCGGCACGGCTGGTCAGGCCCGGCACGCGATGGCGTCCGGACAGGCCGGCAAGGTCACCACGTCGCTGTTCGACCCGGTGGACGCGGTCAGTGTGCCGGCTCCCACCAACGGTGCGACGGTCAGTGTCGGTGGGCGCAATGGCGATGACGGCAGCGATGACGACGACGTCGACGTCCCGCCGTTCATGCGGCACTAGCGTTTGGGCCCCGGGTCGGTGAGTTTTCGCGTCCGGCGGGTGACGACCACCCGCTCCGGCGGCGTGTCGGCGGCTCCGTTCGACAGCTTCAACCTCGGCGATCATGTCGGCGACGACCCGGTCGCGGTGGCTGCCAACCGCGCGCGGCTGGCCAAGGCCACCGGCCTTGGTCCCGACCGGCTGGTGTGGATGAACCAGGTCCACGGCGATCACGTGGTGGTCGTCGACGGGCCGCGTGACACCCCGATCGACGCCACCGATGCCCTGGTCACCACCGTGCCCCGGCTGGCGATGGTGGTGGTGACCGCCGACTGCGTTCCGGTGCTGATGGCCGACGCGCGGGCGGGAGTGGTCGCCGCGGTCCATGCCGGCCGGGTCGGCGCGCAGCACGGTGTGGTCGCTCGCGCGCTGGAGGCAATGCTGACGGCAGGAGCGCGCGCGAGCGACGTTTCGGTTTTGCTGGGCCCGGCGGTGAGTGGACTGCACTACGAGGTGCCCGCCGAGATGGCCGACGAGGTCGAGGCGGCCTTGCCCGGCAGTCGCACCGTCACGTCGGCCGGCACTGTCGGGCTGGACCTGCGGGCTGGAATCGCCCGTCAACTACGGGGATTGGGCGTCACCGCGATCGACGCGGACCCGCGTTGTACGGCGGCGGACCCGAAACTTTTCAGTCACCGTCGCGACGGGCTCACCGGCCGGCTGGCGTCCCTGGTGTGGCTGGAATGAGTCCGCGGTAGAGGTCGCTGGAGGGGGTGAGTGAAAACGGTGGGAGCTGTCCGCGTGTCGGTGCCGCGCCAACGCGCTCGCTGCCGTTACCGTCACCGTTATTAGTCACTTCAGTCACACCTTCATCACAGTCATCAGCCTAGAAGGGTCCAGGGATGAGCACACTCCACAAGGTCAAGGCCTACTTCGGGATGGCTCCTATGGAGGACTACGACGACGACTACTACGAGGACGGCGATGACCGCGCCGGCTCGCGTGACTACGCACCTCGGGCGGAGCGGTTCGGAGAGGATGTTTTCGACCGGGTCGGCGGCCGCTCCGAGAGCCGTTACGACGACCGCTTCGAGGACCGGGACTACGACGACGCGCCCGCCGGCTACCGGGGCGGCTACGACGACGATGTCCGCGACCCTCGCTACCGCACGCGTGAGTTCGACCGTCCCCGTGACTTCGAGCGCCGGTTTTCCTCGCTGCGGGGCTCGACCCGCGGCGCCTTGGCGATGGAGCCGCGGCGGATGGCGATGATGTTCGACGAGAGCAGCCCACTGTCGAAGATCACCACGCTGCGGCCCAAGGACTACAGCGAGGCCCGCACCATCGGCGAGCGGTTCCGCGACGGCACCCCGGTCATCATGGACTTGGTGTCGATGGACAACGCCGACGCCAAGCGGCTGGTCGACTTCGCGGCTGGACTCGCCTTCGCCCTGCGCGGCTCTTTCGACAAGGTCGCGACCAAGGTGTTTCTGCTGTCCCCGGCCGACGTCGACGTGTCTCCGGAGGAGCGCCGCCGCATCGCCGAGACCGGCTTCTACGCTTATCGGTAGTCTGGGAGGGCAGTCGAGCCGGTCAGCACTGCTGATGCGGGCCCACCCTCGTCAGTAAGGTCGCATTCCGTTGGCGCTGTTCTTCACGATTCTCGGTATCGCGCTATTTGTTTTCTGGCTGTTGCTGATCGCCCGAATCGTCATCGAGTTCATCCGCTCGTTCAGCCGTGACTGGCACCCGCGGGGGGCCACGGTGGTGATCCTGGAGCTGATCATGAGCATCACCGATCCGCCGGTGAAGCTGCTGCGACGCCTCATACCGCAGCTGACCATCGGGGCGGTGCGCATCGACCTCTCGATCATGGTGCTGCTGCTGATCGCGTTCGTCGGCATGGAACTGGCCCTGCAGCACGCCGCGTGACTCGGACTCAGACCCGGGTCAGGCGCAACCGCCAGGCCTCCGGTCCGCGTTCCTCGTAGCCGACCGCCAGGCGGCCACCGCTGCGCTCCGCGAGCTGACGCAGCAGCGGAATCGGGTCGTGCGGCGCCACCAGCAGCATCGATCCGCCCACCGGAACCGCGTCGAAGGCACCGAACACCGTCGCATGCCTGATGGCGTGCGGAACCTCTCGTACGTCCAGTTCGGGCATCTCGTCGTCTTCCTCGCCGCACCCGCACCCGGCGTGGCCGTCGTGTCCGTGGGCCTGCGGGGCCGGCTGGGCGGCTGGAGCGGAGCCGGCTGTGGCCGCGGGAAGTTGGGCAGCCAGCTCGGCCAGCGAGACGCCGCTGTCCTGGGCGAGCGCGGGCAGCAGCAGGTCGGCGACCTTACCCAGCAGTGCCTCCACGAGTACGCGCAGCGCCTCCACGTGCGCGACGACCTGAACCCGGTCGGTTGCGTGGGCGATGCGTGCCGCCGTCTGCTCGATCAGCTGGGTGTCACCGAGCAGGCCTTCGACCAGCAGCCGGGCGCGCTCGACACCGGCCGAGGCGGGGAAGATCAACTGCACCGCGGCGCGCAATTGGGGCCGCACCGCCTGGTCGATGAACGCCTGCACTGCATGGTGGGCCTCGTCGAATGCCGGGCCGGTCGCGCCCAGCGCGGCGAATGCCGCTGCACCCAACGCAGCCTGGCGGCCGAGCAGTTCGGCGTAGCGGGATCGGATGTCATCGACGGCTGCCGAGTCCGCTGCGCTGGTCGCCATGACCACGTCATTCGTTGTCATTCCCGAGTGTCCCTCCGGTCGGTCCCGCACGGTTCGACCCCGCCATGAATATTTACGGGTCGCGATTGTGAATAATACGGCGGAGCGGGCCGGACCGGTACCCCCGCGGGCCGGGTGGGGCGCCCGGGATCGGCTGGCGACACGTTTCGCGGCGCAGCGAAATAGATCACATTTCGCTGGCTGGATACCTAAGCACTTTGCTGCCGGCGGTCGGATTGGCAGAACCGTCCGCCCGCTGTCGCCGGCGGCCGAGCCCCTGGTCCCGGGGCTTTGGCCCGGACACGGTGGTCCGGCGGCGCTGCTCACCGGCCGGGATCGCCGATCGCCCTCAGAGCGTCCGTTTGCCAAAGCGTGATTTCTGTGGCAGCAATTTGAAATTCACTCTTAATATCGTTCACATTGCCGAGCGCAGCGGCGGATGTGACAGGATGGACGGCAGTTACACACGGCGAGCGTTTTCCAGGTCGACCTAACCCGTGCCCGATCGGCGCTACCTACTACCTGACTCGAGGGGGCAGACGATGCCACTAACACCGGCCGACGTACATAATGTCGCGTTCAGCAAACCGCCGATTGGGAAGCGCGGCTACAACGAGGACGAGGTCGACGCCTTCCTTGACTTGGTGGAGACCGAGCTGACTCGTCTCATCGAGGAGAACGCCGACCTGCGTCAGCGGGTCAGCGAGCTCGACCAGGATCTGGCCGCGGCCCGTGCCGGTGGCGGCGCGCAGCCGATTCCCTCTATCCCGGTGTACGAGCCCAGCCCTGAACCGGTCGCCCCGCCGCAGCCCGTGGTGGCCCCGCCGGCGGCCGAAGTGACTTCCGAGGAGCAGCACCTCAAGGCGGCCCGCGTGCTGAGCCTGGCCCAGGACACCGCGGACCGGTTGACCAGCACCGCCCGGGCCGAGTCGGAGAAGCTGATGGCCGACGCCCGCGCCAACGCCGACCAGATCCTCAGCGAGGCGCGGCAGACCGCCGAGACGACGGTCGCCGAAGCCCGTCAGCGGGCCGACGCCATGCTGGCAGACGCCCAGACCCGTTCGGAGACCCAGCTGCGCCAGGCTCAGGAGAAGGCCGACGCGCTGCAGGCCGACGCGGAGCGCAAGCACTCCGAGATCATGGGCACGATCAACCAGCAGCGCACCGTGCTGGAAGGTCGCCTCGAACAACTGCGCACCTTCGAGCGCGAGTACCGCACCCGGCTCAAGACGTATCTGGAATCCCAGCTCGAGGAGTTGGGCCAGCGGGGCTCGGCGGCACCGGTCGACAGCAGTGCCTCCGGCGACGGCGGCGGGTTCAACCATTTCAACCGCGGCACCAACTGACCGTCGGAGTCGAGTAGTTCGCCCGTCGGACTGGAGGTGATGAGATGCTGGTCATCGCATTGGTATTGGCGGTAATCGGCCTTGCCGCGTTGGTGTTCGCCGTCGTCACCAGCAATGCGCTGGTCGCCTGGGTCTGCATCGGCGCGAGCGTGCTGGGCGTGCTGCTGCTGATCGTGGACGCGTTGCGGGAGCGGCGCGCGAACGCTCCAGCGGTCGAGGCCCCCTTGGATGCCGGGGACGCTGTCGATGAGTCCGAGGTTCCCGCCGACGATGACGACAGTGCTGACATCGAGAGCTCCGACGCGGTTGACGAGGTGGACTTCGACGCCGAGGCGACGGAAGAGCCCGCCGACGAGCCGGCCGCCCACCCGGCCGATTAGCCTGCCGCTCGGCCCGTAGTCGGTGTGGCCAGTAGGTCGCGGACTTCGTCGTCGTCGGTCTGGTGAAAGTCGCGGTAGGCCTGCCCTACGGCATCGAATGCCTCGGGGTTCGTGACGCAGACGATGTCGTCGGCTTCCTGGGCGATCTTGCGGCACGCCGAGCGTGGCGCCACCGGCACGGCGACGATGATCGACGCCGGTTCGGCCGCCTGGACCGCCCGCACGGCCGCCAGCACACTCGCTCCGGTGGCGATACCGTCGTCGACCAAGATCACCACCCGGCCGCGCAGGTCGGCCGGCGGCCGGTCCCCGCGGTAGGCACGTTCGCGGCGGCGCAACTCGGTCTTCTCGCGCTCGATCACCGACTGCACCACGTCGTCGCTGATACCCAGGCTGCGAACCACTTCGTCGTTCATCACCACGTGGCCGCCGGCCAGCGCACCCATCGCCAGCTCGGGTTGCTGCGGCACACCGAGCTTGCGGACAAGGAACACGTCCAACGGCGCCCGCAGGGCGGCGGCGACCTCCCAGGCGACCGGCACGCCGCCGCGGGCCAATCCCAGCACCACCACGCCCTGGGCGCCCGCTACACCGGGCAGGTAGTCGGCTAGGTAAGCCGTCAGCAGCTCGGCCAAGGCCCGGCCGGCGTCACGGCGGTCGTGGAAGGAGCGTGGCGCCGGCTGGCGAAGGTACGCGCCTGAACGAGTCATCTCCCCATCGAGCCTACGACGGTTGGGGCATGCGATGCGATGGTGAACGCGCGCATATCGGCCGAATCACCAGACAAGGCAGTTGCCTCGCTGCCACACTCGCTCCAGGGGATATGGCCTTTGCGGAGGTTATTCGTGGACGGTTTCGCCGGGAAAGTCGCTGCCGTGACCGGCGCAGGTTCGGGTATCGGACAGGCGCTCGCCATTGAACTGGCCCGCTCGGGCGCGAAGCTGGCCATCAGCGACGTGGACGCCGATGGACTCGCGCACACTGAGGAACTTTTACGGCGAATCGGCAGCCCGGTACGTGCGGAAAGAATTGATGTGACCGAGCGCGACGCGATCGCGGCATATGCCGATTCCGTTGCAGATCACTTTGGTGCTGTTAACCAGATTTACAACATTGCTGGCATCGCGTTCCTTGGTGACATTGAAATCAGCCAGTTCAAGGATGTCGAGCGGGTGATGGACGTTGACTATTGGGGCGTCGTGAACGGCACCAAAGCATTCATTCCTCACCTCATCGCTTCCGGCGACGGCCACGTCATCAACATGTCGAGCATGTTCGGTTTGGCCGGGGTACCAGGCCAAGCGGCTTACACTTCGGCGAAATTCGCGGTTCGCGGCTTCACGGAGGCGCTGCGGCAGGAAATGCTGTTGGCACACCATCCGGTGGCGGTCACGGTGGTGCATCCCGGATACGTCAAAACTGCCGTTGCCCGCAATGCGACCACAGCAGAGGGTGTCGATAAGACGAAGACGGTGCAGGCTTTTGACAAGATCGCGATCACGGGGCCTGAACGCGCCGCGCGCATCATCCTGAAAGCGGTACGCAAGCGCAAGGCCCGCGTATTGGTCGGACCAGACGCGAGAGTCCTCGACCTGATCGTCCGCATTGCACCGTCCAATTACCACCGGCTTCTGATGCCGCTGACGGCACGCTTTCAATAGCTGCGCACCCGATAGCTGCCGGAGTTGTGCTAACCCGGCTGGGAACAAATCTGTAACCGATGACGCGACGCAGGTGTAACCCATGACCCGACTCATCACACTGTGTCCGAGGGGGTGTGTGAGTTCACGACATAGGTGACAGATGAGTCGCGACATGGGTGACACCTGCATCGGTGGCTGCTGAGTCGCGTCATAGGTGACAGTCATGGGTCATGTCCAAAGCGCGCGTGGCCGTCCTAGA
>NZ_LDPO01000023.1 GCF_001021505.1 Mycolicibacter heraklionensis | reverse complement strand
ATCCACTACCCTGAACCACGACGTCCTCCTCGCTGTTTTGGGACACCAAGCCCGTCAACGACAGCAGGAGGACGTCTTCTACATCCAGACTTTCAACGACACGCGCCATAGCTCTCTTACTACGCACGCTCGCGCCGGAAGAACTACCGGGCGACGATCACCGAGGAGCCGTGCCCGAACAGGCCCTGGTTGGCCGTGACGCCCACCGTGGCGCCCTCGACTTGCCGGCCGGTGGCGGTCCCGCGCAGCTGCCAGGTCAGTTCGCACACCTGGGCAATGGCCTGCGCCGGGATCGCCTCGCCGAAGCAGGCCAGCCCGCCGGACGGGTTCACCGGTACCCGGCCACCGATGGTGGTGGCACCGCTGCGCAGCAGTTGCTCGCCCTCACCCTTGGCGCACAGGCCCAGGTGCTCGTACCAGTCGATCTCCAGCGCGGTGGACAGGTCGTAGACCTCGGCCAGGCTGACGTCCTCGGGGCCGATTCCGGCCTCGGCGTAGGCGGCGTCCAGGATCTGGTCCTTGAAAACCCGCTCGGGCGCGGCTACCACGGCGGTGGAATCGGTTGCGATGTCCGGCAATTCGGGCAGGTGCTGCGGGTAGCGAGGGGTCACGGTCGACACCGCGCGCACCGACGGCACACCCTCGAGCGAACCCAGGTGCTTGCGGGCGAATTCCGCGCTGGCCACGATCAGCGCAGCCGCACCGTCGGAGGTGGCGCAGATGTCGAGCTGGCGCAGCGGATCGGAGACCACCGGGCTGGCCAGCACGTCGTCGACGGTGGCTTCCTTGTGGTAGCGGGCATTGGGGTTGTTCAGGCCATGCCGGGAGTTCTTCACCTTCACCTGCGCGAAGTCCTCGGAGGTGGCGCCGTAGAGGTCCATCCGGCGGCGCGCCAGCAGCGCGAAATACACCGGGTTCATCGCACCGATCAGGTGGAAGCGCTGCCAGTCCGGGTCGTTCTTGCGCTCACCGCCGACCGGGGCGAACGCGCCCTTGGGGGTGGTGTCGGCGCCGATCACCAGCGCCACATCGCAGAAACCGGCCAGGATCTGGGCCCGGGCGCTCTGCAGCGCCTGCGAACCAGAGGCGCACGCGGCGTACGAGGACGACACCGGAACGCCGTTCCAGCCCAGCTTCTGGGCGAACGTCGAACCGGCGATGAAGCCCGGGTAGCCGTTGCGGATGGTGTCCGCGCCGGCGATGAACTGGATCTGCTGCGCGTTCAGGCCGGCGTCGGCCAGCGCGGCACGGGCGGCGACCACCCCGTACTCGGTGAAGTCGCGGCCCCACTTGCCCCACGGGTGCATGCCCGCACCCAGGATGTACAGCGGTTCAGGCATTGGCGTCCACCTTCTTCCACGCGTAGACGGTGCGCGTGACGCCGTCGTCGTCGGTGTAGAGCGGCATGGTGGTCAGCTCCATCTCCATGCCGACCTTCAAGTCCGCGGCCAGGGTCCCCTCGACGACCTTGCCCAGCACGATCAGGCCCTCGTCGGCCAGCTCCACCGCGGCGATCGCGAACGGCTCGAACGGGTCGCTCGGCGGGTAGGGGGCCGGCGGCAGGTACCGGTTCTCGGTGTAGCTCCAGATCGTGCCGCGCCGCGACAGCGCGACCGGCTCCAACACGTCGCCGTCGCAGGCCGGGTTGGGGCAGTTGTTCTCACGCGGCGGGAACACATAGGTGCCGCACTGCGGACACTTGGCGCCGATCAGGTGGGGGAGGCCGGCGTCGTCGGTGGCGAACCACCCGTCGATGGCTGGCTGCGAGGCTACATCTGGCACCCGGTCAGCGTACCCAACCGCGACCGCAAAACTGAAACGTGTTGCAATTCCACCGGCGCTGACGGGCGCCCGCCGGCGGTGCCTAGAGTTGGCCCTGTGAGTCAGACCAAACCGACGCTGCTGCTGCTGGACGGAAACTCGCTGGCGTACCGGGCCTTCTACGCGCTGCCCGCGGAGAATTTCAAGACGCGCAGCGGCCTGACCACCAACGCCGTCTACGGGTTCACCGCGATGCTCATCAACCTGCTGCGCGACGAGGCTCCCACCCACGTCGCCGCCGCGTTCGACGTGTCGCGGCAGACCTTCCGCTCCGAGCGCTTCCCGGAGTACAAGGCCACCCGCTCGACCACGCCCGATGAGTTCCGCGGCCAGATCGACATCACCAAGGAAGTCCTCGTCGCGCTGGGCATCACCACGCTGTCGGAGCCCGGTTATGAGGCCGACGACCTGATCGCCACGCTGGCCACCCAGGCCGACGCCGAGGGCTACCGGGTCCTGGTGGTCACTGGCGACCGCGACGCCCTGCAGTTGGTCAACGAGAACGTGACCGTGCTCTACCCGCGTAAGGGGGTCAGCGACCTGACCCGGTTCACCCCGGATGCGGTCGTCGAGAAGTACGGCCTGACTCCGGCGCAGTACCCGGACTTCGCGGCGCTGCGCGGCGACCCCAGCGACAACCTGCCGGGCATCCCCGGGGTGGGGGAGAAGACCGCCTCGAAGTGGATCACCGAATACGGGTCGCTGCAGGGGCTGGTGGACCAGGTCGACACCGTCAAGGGCAAGGTCGGAGATGCGTTGCGCGCCAACCTGTCCACCGTGATCCTCAACCGCGAGCTGACCGACCTGGTCCGCAACGTGCCGCTGGCCCAGACGCCGGACACCCTGCGACTGGTGCCGTGGGACCGTGAGCAGATCCATCAGCTCTTCGACGACCTCGAGTTCCGGGTGCTGCGCGACCGGCTCTTCGAGACGCTGTCCACCGCAGGGGGCACGGTGCCCGAGGCCGAGGAGGGCTTCGAGGTGCGCGGCGCCGCCCTGGAGCCGGGCACGGTCGGGGCCTGGCTGGCCGAACACGCCGCCGACGGGCGTCGCACCGGGCTGGCCGTGATCGGCACCCACCGCAGTTTCGACAGCGACGCCACCGCACTGGCCCTGGCCTCGGCGGACGGCGACGGCGGCTACCTCGACACCGCGACGCTGACCGCCGAGGACGACGCCGCGCTGGCCGCGTGGCTGGCCGATCCGGACAAGCCCAAGGCGCTGCACGAGGCCAAGCTGGCCATCCACGACCTGGCCGGGCGAGGCTGGACTCTGGACGGCGTCACCTGTGACACCGCCCTGGCCGCTTACCTGGTGCGGCCCGGTCAGCGCAGCTTCAGTCTCGACGACCTCTCGGTGCGCTACCTGCGCCGGGAACTGCGCGCCGAATCCGATGAGCAACAACAACTCTCGCTGCTGGATGACACTGAAGGCATCGACGACCAAGCGGTGCAGACCGCCATCCTGCGGGCCCGGGCCGTCGCCGACCTGGCCGACGCGCTGGATCTCGAACTGGCCCGCATCGACTCCTCCGGCCTGCTCGCCGACATCGAGCTGCCCCTGCAGCGGGTGCTGGCCGAGCTGGAGACCGCCGGGATCGGTGTGGACCTCGATCACCTGAGCCAGCTGCAGAGTCGGTTCGGTGACGAGATCCGCGACGCCGCCGAAGCCGCTTACGCGGTGATCGGCAAGCAGATCAACCTCGGATCACCCAAGCAGCTGCAGGTGGTGCTCTTCGACGAACTGGGCATGCCCAAGACCAAGAAGACCAAGACCGGCTACACCACCGACGCCGACGCGCTGCAGTCGCTGTTCGACAAGACCGGTCATCCGTTCCTGGAGCACCTGCTGACGCACCGCGACGTCACTCGCCTGAAGGTGACCGTCGACGGATTGCTGAAATCGGTTGCCTCCGACGGACGAATCCACACCACGCTGAACCAGACGATCGCCGCGACCGGCCGGTTGTCGTCCACCGATCCGAACCTGCAGAACATCCCGATCCGCACCGACGCCGGACGCCAGATCCGCGACGCCTTCGTGGTGGGGGACGGCTACCCCGAGCTGATGACGGTCGACTACAGCCAGATCGAGATGCGCATCATGGCGCACCTGTCGGCGGACGAGGGCCTCATCGAAGCGTTCAACACCGGCGAAGACCTGCACTCGTTCGTCGGGTCGCGGGCGTTCTCGGTGCCGATCGACGAGGTGACCCCGGACATGCGGCGCCGCGTCAAGGCCATGTCGTACGGCCTGGCCTACGGGTTGAGCGCCTACGGGTTGGCCTCCCAGCTCAAGATCTCCACCGAAGAGGCCAAAGAGCAGATGGACGCCTACTTCGACCGGTTCGGCCGGGTGCGCGACTACCTGCACGAGGTCGTCGAGCAGGCCCGCAAGGACGGCTACACCTCGACGGTGCTGGGCCGGCGGCGCTACCTGCCGGAGCTGGACAGCAGCAACCGCCAGGTCCGGGAGTCCGCCGAGCGTGCTGCGCTCAACGCGCCGATTCAGGGCAGCGCGGCCGACATCATCAAGGTCGCGATGATCAACGTCGACCGAGCCCTCAAGGCGTCTGGCCTGCGGTCGCGGATGTTGTTGCAGGTGCACGACGAATTGCTGTTCGAGGTGGCCGAGGGCGAACGCGAGCCGCTCGAAGCGCTGGTACGCGACAAGATGGGCAGCGCCTATCCGCTCAGCGTCCCGCTGGAGGTCGCGGTCGGTTACGGGCGTAGTTGGGACGCTGCCGCGCACTGACCTCTGCTCGCCTCGACACCGGCACGCGTCAGACATTTCCGCTATAGTCGAACGTATGTTCGAGCAGTCGTCATCGAGGCTTCCGTCTGCGGAGTCGATCGCGCGGCTGTCGGAGCGCTTTGAGCGGCGGTATCCCTCGGTGACGCCGGAGTCGGCGGCTTTGGTGGATCGGATCTGCGTCTCGGCGCGGGCGGAGAATCGAGCGGCGGCGGCGCACCTGGCGGCGATCGGGGAGTTGTTTGCGCTGCGGTTGAGTCGTTGTAGTGAAACCGAGGAGTGGGCGGTCGATACCGAGGCGGCAGTGGCCGCCGAGGTCGCCGCGGCGTTGCGGATCAGCCAGGGGCTGGCGGCGAGTCGGCTGCGGTATGCCCGGGCGATGCGCGAGCAGCTGCCGCAGGTGGCGCAGGTCTTCCAGGCCGGTGATATCGATATCCGGTTGTTTCAGACGATGGTGTATCGCACCGGGTTGATCACCGACCGTGAGGTGCTGGCGGCCGTGGATGCGCAGTTGGCGGCCCAAGTGGTGCGCTGGCCGTCGCTGACGATGAACCGGTTGGCGGGCAAGATCGACAAGATCGTGGCCAAAGCCGACGCCGATGCGGTGCGCCGCCGCAAGGAACGGCAGGCCGAACGCGAGATCCTGTTCGGGGACTACGTCGAAGGCGGTCTCTCGGAGATCCAGGGCAGCTTGTTCAGCGTCGATGCCCGTGCAGTGGATAAGGCCTTGGATGCCTTGGCCGCCACGGTCTGTGAACACGACCCACGGACTCGCGCGCAGCGGCGCGCCGATGCGATGGGGGCGTTGGCGGCGCGGGCGGATCGGCTGGGATGCCGCTGCGGCCGGTCCGACTGTGCGGCAGGTGGGCGCCCGGGCGCCTCGCCGGTGGTGATTCATGTGATCGCTGAGCAGGCCACCCTCGACGGCACCGGTGAGGCGGCGGGCTCGTTGGTCGAGGCCGATGGACTCATCCCACCGGAACTGGTCGCCGAGCTCGCCCGATCGGCCCGGCTGGTGGCGTTGGTGCACCCCGCCGACGCACCACCCGAGTCCGGGTATGTGCCTTCGAAGGCGCTGGCGGATTTCGTGCGGTGCCGGGATCTGACGTGCCGCTGGCCGGGCTGTGACCGGCCAGCACTCGACTGCGACATCGACCACACCATTCCCCGCGGTGACGGCGGCCTCACCCATCCGTCGAACCTCAAATGCTATTGCCGCACCCACCACCTGGTGAAAACGTTCTGGGGCTGGCGAGATCAGCAGCTGCCCGATGGCACGGTGATCCTGACCTCACCCTCCGGGCAGACCTACGTCACCACCCCGGGCAGCTCCCTGCTGTTCCCGCACCTGTGCGCACCCACCGGGGAACTGCCGGCATCGCTGCGCCGCGATGATGACCGCTGCGGTCACCGCACCGCGATGATGCCCCGCCGCCGACGCACCCGCGCCCAACACCGCGCCGCCCGCATCACCACCGAACGCAACCAAAACCACAAAGCCCGCCAAGCCCGACGCGCCGCCCGCGACGCCATCTGGTTCCCGAAAGTAGGCCCCGGCATCGACCCCGACGACCCACCACCCTTCTAGCGGCGGTCAGGCGGCGGTCTGTTGGTGCAGCGTGAGCCGCCAGGCGTTGCCGCGCCGTGTGTAGACGCTGGTGACAAGGGCAACGTAGGTGGGCTGATCTCCGCGTTGCGAGGTCGAGCGATAGGTGACGATGCCAACATCGGGCACCGGCACAAGCACGTGGATATCGCTGAGCTCAAAGGACGACCACGCATCGCCGCCCATGGATGCGATGACGGCGTCGCGGTCAAAAATCGACATACCGCCTGGGAACACCATCGCGATGTCGTCGTCGAGAACCTGCCGGTAGAAGTCCGCAGCGGCTTCACCGCTCGTCGCGAGCGCCTCCCACCCGCGTTGTTCCAGCGCAATCAATTCTTCCGAAGTCCCCATCAGCCAGCCCCCTCGTCTGTATCGACGGTACTTAAAGTTCGGGTTGGAGGGCCATCAAGAACGTTACGAACCGCGGTTCAGGATTCGGGTGGCGTCGCACGCCATCTGCGCCACGATGCCACCCGCGGGGACCACGTCGTGGATGAGGCCGACGGCCTCGCCGATCAGGATGTGCGCAATGTCGAAATCCCCGGCGGAAAGCCCCGCCTGGAAGGCGGCGATGGCTTCGGGCAGGTTAGCCAGCAAGTGGCTGTCGTCGCCGTGCCAGCTCTGCAGGAACGCGTTGACCAGCGCCCGCTCGTCGTAGTGGGCGGGCCAATCGAGTTGTCGCACAAGGTCGTAGACGCGAGTGCGGACGGTGTCTTCGCCGCTGGCCCGGATGGCTCGCTGGTGTGCGGCCCCTGACACGATGGCCTCGCTGCAGGCCCAGAACCGAGTGCCGACCAAGACTCCGTCGGCACCGAGCGCCAGCGCCGCGGCCACCCCGCGGCCGTCGGCGATACCGCCCGCGGCCAGTACGAAAGTTTCCGGGGAGCTCTCCGCCACCAGGTCGACGACGGCTGGGACGAACGTGAGAGTCGAGCAGCCCGACATTCCGTGGCCGCCGGCCTCGGCGCCCTGGGCCACGATGACATTCGCTCCCGCCCGCAGCGCGGCATGTGCCTGCTCCAGGGTCTGCACCTGGCAGATGAGCGGAACCCCCGCGTCGCGGATGGCTTCGGCGAAGGGCTCGGGATCACCGAAGGACAGCATGATCGCCGCCGGGCGCCGGCTGAGTGCGAGGTCGAAAACCTCCGGCACCCGGGACAGGCTCCAGGTGATGAAACCGCACCCGACGCGCGCGTCGCCGGCGGCATCGAATTCGCGCTGCACCCAGTCAGCGTCGCCGTAGCCCCCGCCGAGCAGACCGAGTCCACCGGCATGCGTGACCGCAGCGGCGAGCCGGCCGCCGGAAGCTTGCGCCATGGGCGCCAGCACGATCGGGTGTTCGATACCGAAGTAGTCGGTGAGGCGATTGCGCAGCGACATCGCGATGCCTCCCGAAGATCACCGCCGCACCGGCACCGGCGAGTGATACCCCGCCATGGTGTAGAGCACCGGAGCGGCTGTGCGGGCGGCCACCACGCCGTAGGCGTCCTCCTGCTGCACCGCGAACACCTCGGGATCACCGAAGCCGCGGTCGATGCGATCCCGGATGAACGCCAGCTGGATCACCTGGGCGGCGAACTTCTTGACGGCCCGACCGGCGGGCCGGCCACCGATGCGCTTCGCCTCGCGGATCGCCAGCTTGCGGGCCCGGATCGAGCCCAGCCAGGACGCCTCATTGGGGGTGATCAGGCCACCGGTCACCATCGCGGGCAGCTTCGAAGCGACCAGCTGCTGCTCGTGCCGGCGGCTCAGCATCCCCAGCACCACCATCAGCAGGAACACCGGGACCAACCAGAACACGTAGGTCACCAGGAAAAGTTGCCCGCCGCCCATCGCCAGCGAGGCGTTCCACGAGGCGTGCATCGCCACCGCCGCCAGATAGCCGAGCAGGATCACGAAGGCTTTCGACCAGAAGCCGTGGCGGCGCAATGCGAAGAACACCCCGATCCCGGTCATCGTGGTGAACAGCGGGTGGGCGAACGGGCCGAAGATCAGCCGGGCGATGGCCACCGCGGCCATCTTGGCCGGTGAGTCGGCCGGCGCGATGTAGACGATGTCCTCCATCCAGGCGAAACCCACCGCCGTGATGCCCGCGTAGACCATGCAGTCGGTCAGCGAGTTGAGCGCCAGCCGCCGGCGCCCGGTCAGCATGATCAGCAGGAACAGGCCCTTCGCGGCCTCCTCGATGAACGGCGCCTGGATGGCTGCCATGTCGAAGGCCTTCGACACCAGCGGCCGCACAGTGGCCACCGATGACCCGAAGGTCTCCAACGCCACCGCCAGCACCACGGCCACCGACGCTCCCCACAAGAACGCCAGTTGCAGCAGCCGGCGCGGCTCGGGCTCCCAACGGTCCAGCCAGCGGTAGCACAACAGCACCACCAGCATCGACATGCTCGCCAGTACCAGCGCGGTCAGCGTCCCGCCCGGGTTCGCCGCGGTGAACAGCAGCAACAGGAACACGGTGAGAATGGCGAGCAGGACGATCACGATGAGCGGCGCTCCGACTCTCCGCCGGTTCCGCATCTGAGGCATAGCGAGGGAGCGTAGCCACCGGTTTGTCCAGCGTGCAACGCGTCGAGTAGCCTCAACAGGTAGTCCTCGACTAGTCCTAGGCCAGATCGCGGGCCACCGCATGCGCAGCATGCGTGATAGCACCCCGTCCCTACTACGTCACAATGTCCGGAGCAACCCAACACATGCCAAGTCCCACCGTCACCTCGCCGCAAGTAGCCGTCAACGACATCGGCTCGGCCGAGGACTTTCTCGCCGCCATCGACAAAACGATCAAGTACTTCAACGATGGCGACATCGTGGAAGGGACGATCGTCAAGGTTGACCGGGACGAGGTCCTGCTCGACATCGGTTACAAGACCGAAGGGGTCATCCCCTCCCGCGAACTGTCCATCAAGCACGACGTCGACCCCCACGAGGTGGTGTCCGTCGGTGATGAGGTCGAGGCCCTGGTCCTGACCAAAGAGGACAAAGAGGGTCGTCTGATCCTGTCCAAGAAGCGCGCCCAGTACGAGCGCGCCTGGGGCACGATCGAAGAGCTCAAGGAGAAGGACGAGGCCGTCAAGGGCACCGTCATCGAGGTCGTCAAGGGCGGCCTGATCCTCGACATCGGGCTGCGCGGCTTCCTGCCGGCCTCGCTGGTGGAGATGCGCCGGGTCCGCGACCTGCAGCCCTACATCGGCAAAGAGATCGAAGCCAAGATCATCGAGCTGGACAAGAACCGCAACAACGTGGTGCTGTCGCGTCGCGCCTGGCTGGAGCAGACCCAGTCCGAGGTGCGCAGCGAGTTCCTCAACCAGCTGCAGAAGGGCGCCGTCCGCAAGGGCGTCGTCTCCTCGATCGTCAACTTCGGCGCCTTCGTCGACCTGGGCGGCGTGGACGGCCTGGTGCACGTCTCCGAGCTGTCCTGGAAGCACATCGACCACCCGTCCGAGGTCGTCCAGGTGGGCGACGAGGTCACCGTCGAGGTGCTCGACGTCGACATGGACCGCGAGCGGGTTTCGCTGTCGCTCAAGGCCACCCAGGAAGACCCGTGGCGCCACTTCGCCCGCACCCACGCGATCGGTCAGATCGTCCCGGGCAAGGTCACCAAGCTGGTGCCGTTCGGTGCGTTCGTCCGTGTCGAGGAGGGCATCGAGGGTCTGGTGCACATCTCCGAGCTGGCTGAGCACCACGTCGAGGTCCCGGACCAGGTGGTCGCGGTCGGCGACGACGCCATGGTCAAGGTCATCGACATCGACCTGGACCGCCGCCGGATCTCGCTGAGCCTCAAGCAGGCCAACGAGGACTACACCGAGGAGTTCGACCCCTCGAAGTACGGCATGGCCGACAGCTACGACGAGCAGGGCAACTACATCTTCCCCGAGGGCTTCGACGCCGAGACCAACGAGTGGATCGACGGTTTCGACAAGCAGCGCACCGAGTGGGAGGCCCGCTACGCCGAGGCCGAGCGCCGGCACAAGATGCACACCGCGCAGATGGAGAAGTTCGCCGCTGCCGAGCAGGCCGAGCCGCGCTCAGGTGCCAACGGTTCGCACCGCGACGAGGCTCCGGCCGGTGGTTCGCTGGCCAGCGACGAGCAGCTCGCCGCGCTGCGGGAGAAGCTCGCCGGTAACAGCGCGTAGTAGCGTCTGGGCGCTCGAAGGGGCTTTGAAGGGGCGCAGATGCTGCGTATCGGTCTGACCGGCGGTATCGGCGCCGGGAAGTCGACGGTGTCGGCTACCTTCAGCCGGTGCGGTGGCGTCATCGTCGACGGTGACGTCATCGCACGCGAGGTCGTGGAACCCGGTACCGAAGGCCTGGCCGCATTGGTCGAGGCCTTCGGGCCGGGCATCTTGTTGCCGGACGGGGCACTGGACCGTCCGGCGCTGGCCGCGATCGCTTTCAGCGACGACGACAAGCGGGCAACGCTCAACGGCATCGTGCATCCGCTGGTGGCGCACCGCCGTGCTGAGCTGATCGCAGCGGCCGGTGACGAAGCGGTGATCGTCGAGGACATCCCGCTGCTGGTCGAGTCTCAGATGGCGCCGCTTTTCCCGCTGGTGGTCGTGGTGCACGCCGAGATAGAAACCCGAGTAGCTCGGCTGCGTGAATACCGCGGTATGTCGGAGGACGACGCGCGAGCCAGGATTGCCGCGCAGGCCACCGAGCCGCAGCGACGCGACGTCGCCGACGTCTGGCTGGACAATTCCGGCAACCCGGATGAGCTGTCGAAGCAGGCCCTTGAGCTGTGGCACCAGCGCATCCTGCCGTTCGCGCACAACCTCACCACGCGCCAGACGGTGCCGTCCCCGACGCAGCTGATGCCGGCCGATCCGACCTGGCCGGATCAGGCGCAGCGAATCTTGGCCCGGGTGCGCACCGCCTGTGGGCACCGGGCCACCCGCGTTGATCACATCGGCTCCACGGCGGTGCCCGGACTGGACGCCAAGGATGTCATCGATGTCCAGGTCACGGTCGAATCCCTCGCGGTGGCCGACGAACTCGCCGAATCCCTGCTGCGCGCCGGCTACCCTCGGGTGGAGGCGATCACCACCGACAACGGAAAGCCCAACGCCCGCAGCACCGTCGACGAGTTCGATCACGCGGCAGACCCGGCGTTGTGGCAGAAGCGGATTCACGCCTCCGCCGACCCGGGCCGGGCCACCAACGTCCACATCCGAGTGGCCGGTTGGCCCAATCAGCAGTTCGCCCTGCTGTTCCCGGCCTGGCTGTCCGCCGACGCCGAGGCCCGGACCGAGTACCTGGGCGTCAAACGCGACGCGGAACGTGCGGGGGCGCACGGTGGCATCGCGGCGTATGCCGAGGTCAAGGAACCCTGGTTCGACGCCGCCTACCGGCAGGCGTGGGCCTGGGCCGATCGCACCGGGTGGCGGCCTTAGCTGCGTTAAAGCCTGATCAGGCCATGCTGCTGATCAGCGCGCCGCACAGCATCGCGCCGGTGTGGGGGTCGTTGGTGTTGCCCCAGGTGTTGATGAAGCGCTCGCTCTTGACGGTGGTGACGTCGTCGACCTTGATCTCGCAGTGCACGGTTGCGGTGGTCGGGAAGCGCAGCCGGATCACCATGCCGGCCTTGCTGGGGTCGGACATCACGGTGTTGGCCTCGAACGGGGTGCCGAACGCGTCGAGGTCCGCGCTGGCGGTCTCGTAGTCGTTGCGCATGAAGGTCACCACGTTGCCGCTGGACCAGGCGTCGACCTTCGCGATGTAGGTCACGTTGTGCAGCTCGGTGGTGGTGTCGTTGTCATCGGCCCCCGCCGGCGCCGGGATCAGCTGACCGCACCCGAGTACGGCTGCGGTGGTGGCAGCGGCGACACCGATTCGCAGTTTGGCGTTCATATCAGCGAGATTACCCGGCCCAGGATAGTTGCATTCCGAGGTCGGCCAGCCAGCGGTGCAGGTCGTAGCCGTTGCGGGCCAGGCCGTCCACGGCGGCCACCGCGCGCAGCACCGCCTGCTCGGCGTCATGCTGACTCAGCAGACCCTCGGCGACGGCGGCCATCAGCTCGTCGGTGTCGGTGAGCTCGACGCTGGACCCGGTGCGGACCACCAGGTCCAGGTAGTGGTCCCGGGAGTGCCAGCGCTCCGGTCCCGCGGTGTACTCGCCGACGTCAAGGTAGAAGTCCTGGTCGCGCTCGTGTCCGGCGTTGAAGTGGAAGATGCTCGCCCGCAGACCCAGCGACGGCAGCAGCCAGGACTCCAGGTAGTGGAATTGGGCCCGCCCCGGGGTGGGGCGGGCCAGGTAGAGGCCCCAGGGATGCACCTCGTAGACGTCGACGGCGCGCACCACCCCTTTGGGGTCGGTGTTGGTGTAGCCGTGCAGGTCGAAGGTCTCTTCCTTGGGTGGGTGCACCACTGACCGCCTCTCCCTGTCGGCTCCCCGGTCTATTGCCCGGCTCCTCCTCATCGCGCTGGCGCGCTCTGCATCGTCGCCGGCCGGGCCTACTCTGGTTTCCGTGGCCTTCGCAACGGAACACCCCATCGTCGCGCATTCGGAGTACCGACCCGCCGCTGACGCCGTCGAGGGCATCGTCCGCGCCGGCGGCCGGTTCGACGTCGTCAGCGAGTACCAGCCGGCCGGCGACCAGCCGACCGCCATTGCCGAACTGGAACGCCGCATCACCTCGGGGGAGAAGGACGTGGTGCTGCTCGGCGCCACCGGCACCGGCAAGTCGGCCACCGCGGCCTGGCTGATCGAGCGGCTGCAGCGGCCCACCCTGGTGATGGCGCCGAACAAGACGCTGGCCGCGCAGCTGGCAAACGAGCTACGAGAGATGCTGCCGCACAACGCAGTCGAGTATTTCGTCTCGTACTACGACTACTACCAGCCGGAAGCCTATATCGCGCAGACCGACACCTACATCGAGAAGGACAGCTCGATCAACGACGACGTCGAGCGGCTGCGTCATTCGGCGACCTCCAGCCTGCTGTCCCGGCGCGACGTGGTGGTGGTCGCGTCGGTGTCCTGCATCTACGGCCTGGGCACCCCGCAGTCCTACCTGGACCGCTCCGTCGAGCTGCAGGTCGGCGTGGAGGTGCCGCGCGACGCCCTGCTGCGGCTGCTGGTCGACGTGCAGTACACCCGCAACGACATGGCGTTCACCCGCGGCTCGTTCCGGGTGCGCGGCGACACCGTCGAGATCATCCCGTCCTACGAGGAGCTGGCGGTCCGGATCGAGTACTTCGGCGACGAGATCGAGGCGCTGTACTACCTGCATCCGCTCACCGGGGACGTGGTCCGCAAGGTCGATTCGCTCCGCATCTTCCCGGCCACCCACTACGTCGCCGGTCCGGAACGGATGACGCAGGCCATCTCCACCATCGAGGAGGAGCTGGCCGCCCGCCTCGAAGAGCTGGAGAACCACGGCAAGCTGCTGGAGGCCCAGCGGCTGCGGATGCGCACCAACTACGACATCGAGATGATGCGTCAGGTCGGCTTCTGCTCGGGCATCGAGAACTATTCGCGCCACATCGACGGTCGCGGCGCCGGCACGCCCCCGGCCACCCTGCTGGATTACTTCCCCGAGGACTTCCTGCTCATCATCGACGAGTCGCACGTCACCGTGCCGCAGATCGGGGGCATGTACGAGGGCGACATGTCGCGCAAACGCAACCTGGTGGAGTTCGGGTTCCGGTTGCCCTCGGCCTGCGACAACCGGCCGCTGACCTGGGAGGAGTTCGCCGACCGGATCGGCCAGACGGTCTACATGTCGGCCACTCCGGGCCCCTATGAGCTCAGCCAGGCCAGCGGCGAGTTCGTCGAGCAGGTGATCCGCCCGACCGGCCTGGTGGACCCCAAGGTGGTGGTGAAGCCGACCAAGGGGCAGATCGACGACCTGATCGCCGAGATCCGGCAGCGCACCGCGGCCGACGAGCGGGTGCTGGTGACCACGCTGACCAAGAAAATGGCCGAAGACCTCACCGACTACCTGCTGGAGATGGGGATTCGGGTGCGCTACCTGCACTCCGAGGTCGACACGCTGCGCCGGGTGGAGCTGCTGCGGCAGCTGCGGCTCGGCGACTACGACGTGCTGATCGGCATCAACCTGCTGCGGGAGGGCCTGGACCTGCCCGAGGTGTCGCTGGTGGCGATCCTGGACGCCGACAAGGAGGGCTTCCTGCGCTCCACCCGCAGCCTGATCCAGACCATCGGCCGGGCCGCCCGCAACGTCTCCGGCGAAGTGCACATGTACGCCGACAAGATCACCGACTCGATGCGGGAGGCCATCGACGAAACCGAACGCCGCCGGGCCAAGCAGGTCGCCTACAACGAGGCGAACGGCATCGACCCGCAGCCGCTGCGCAAGAAGATCGCCGACATCCTCGACCAGGTGTACCGGGAGGTGGAGGACACCGAAACCATCGAGGTCGCCGGGTCGGGCCGCAACGCCTCACGCGGGCGGCGCGCCCAGGGGGCACCGGGCCGGGCAGGCCAATCCGTGAGCGCCGGGGTCTTCGAGGGCCGCGACACCAGCAACATGCCGCGAGCCGAGCTCGCCGATCTGGTCAAGGACCTCACCGAGCAGATGATGAACGCGGCGCGTGATCTGCAATTCGAGCTGGCGGCCCGGATTCGCGACGAGATCGCCGACCTCAAGAAGGAACTGCGGGGTATGGACGCGGCCGGAATCAAGTGACGCGCCAGGCAGCCGATCCATTTTCGCGTGTGATGGTGATCCGTGATTGACTGCAAGCGGTGGTGGAACTGACTGAAGCGGTGGTGCATGAGCCCGCTGTTAGCACTGGCAGCTGGCGTGAGCTGCTCGGTAAGCGCTATCTGGGCACCGCGGCCGTGCTGGCCGGCGGTGTGGCGCTGTACGCCACCAATGAGTTCCTGACGATCAGCCTGCTGCCCAACACGATCAAGGACATCGGCGGTGAGCGGTTTTACGCCTGGGTGACCACCCTGTACCTGGTCGGATCCGTGATCGCCGCAGCCGCGGCCAACGCGGTGCTGGTCCGGGTGGGGTCCCGCGCGGCCTACCTGATGGGTCTGCTGTCGTTCGGCCTGGGCACGGTGCTCTGTGCGCTGGCGCCCGAGATGGAAGTTCTGCTGGTAGGTCGCACCCTGCAGGGCATAGGCGGCGGCCTGTTGGCCGGGCTGGGGTGGGCGCTGATCAACGCGGTCCTACCCAGCTGGTTGTGGACCCGGGCGTCGGGACTGGTCTCGGCCATGTGGGGGATCGGCACCCTGGTTGGCCCGGCGGCCGGCGGCCTGTTTGCGCAGTTCGGTATCTGGCGGTGGGCGTTCGGTGTCATGGCGATGCTGACCGTGGCGATGGGCGTGGCAGTGAGCGTGGTGCTGCCGGCCGGGACCAGCGGGCACCGCGGCGAGCCGATGAAGATCCCGGTGCGGTCGCTGCTGCTGCTGGGCGGCGCCGCGCTGGCGGTCAGTGTCGCGCAGTTGCCGCGCAGTCTCATCGGTGCGGCAGGTCTGCTGGTCGCGGGCGGGGTCCTGCTGGGGCTGTTCCTGGTCGTGGACCGGCGCTCGTCGTCGGCGGTGCTGCCGTCCAGCGCGTTCCACCCGGGTCGGGAGAAGTGGATCTACCTGACGCTGGGCCTGCTGATGGCCACCACGAAGGCCAACCTGTACATCCCGCTGCTCGGGCAGCGGCTGGCTCACCTGCCGCCGGTGATGGCCGGCTTCCTGGGCGCCGCGCTGTCGACCGGCTGGACGTTTAGCGAGATCGCCAGCGCGTCGGTGAGCAAGGTGCGAGTGGTCATCGGCCTGGTGATCAGCGCGCCGCTGGTGATGTCGGCGGGTCTGGCGGTGGTCGCGTTCGCCCGGATGAGCCACTACAACCCGACCGCGGTCGCCGCGATCTGGGCGCTGGCCCTGCTGGTCGTGGGTATCGGCGTCGGCGCCGGCTGGCCGCACCTGTCGGCGTGGGCGATGAGCTGCGTCGACGATCCCGCCGAGGGCGGTACCGCCGCCGCTGCGGTCAACACCGTCACGTTGATCGGCGGGGCGTTCGGCGCCGGCATCGCCGGCCTGGTGGTCAACACCGCGATGAGCGCCGGCCAGCCCGCGGCCCGCTGGCTGTTCGCGATCTTCGCCGTGCTCGCCGCCCTGGGATTCGTGGTCGCCTATCGGGCCAGCCGGGGTGCCGGTGAACTCGTCGGCGGCACCGCCTGACGCGGTGCCACACCTGGCAAGAGTTCGGCGATGAGCGCGTTGACGTAGTTGGCGATGTCGTCGCGGATGGCGCGGACAGTGTCGAGGGGCTGACCGGCCGGATCATCGAGTTTCCAGTCGCGGTAGGTCACGCCCGGGAAGTAGGGACAGGTGTCACCGCAGCCCATGGTGATGACGACGTCGCTGGACTCGACGGCGTCGGCGGTGAGGACCTTGGGTGTGCTGGTGGTGAGGTCGATTCCGATTTCGGCCATGGCAGCAACGGCGCCGGGGTTGAGCTGGTCGGTGGGTTCGGTACCGGCGGAACGAACCTCGATGCGGTCTCCGGCGAGATGGCGCAGCAGTGCCGCGGCCATTTGTGACCGACCGGCGTTGTGCACGCAGACGAACAACACGCTGGGTCTGGTGGCTGGGGTGAAACGGGACCGCAGGGCCAGCGACGCGTAGACCAGACCGACCAGGACGGGCACCTCGATCAGGGGCCCGACCACCCCGGCGAGTGCCTGTCCACTGGCGGCGCCCCACGTAGCGATCGCCACCGCGATGGCGAGTTCGAAATTGTTGCCCGCGGCGGTGAACGCCAAGGTGGTGGTGCGCGCATAGCCCAGGCCGAGAGCGGCCCCGACGAGGTAGCCGCCACCCCACATGACCGCGAAATAGGCCAGCAGCGGGATCGCGATACGGATCACGTCGAGGGGGTGGCGGGTGATCTGATCGCCTTGTAACGCGAAAAGGATGACGATCGTGCCGAGCAGGCCGTACAGCGCCCAGGGTCCGATCCGCGGCAACAGCCGGCTTTCATACCATTCGCGGCCCTTGGTGCGTTCGGCCCAGCGGCGAGTCAAGAAGCCGGCGGCCAGCGGTATGCCGAGGAAGATGGCCACGGACTTGGCGATCTGCCACGGAGAGACCGCGATGCTTGTCTGGGGCAGTCCCACCCAGCCGGGCAGCACGGAGAGGTAGAACCAGCCCAGCACGGCGAACATCACGACTTGGAAGATCGAGTTGAGCGCGACGAGGACGGCGGCGGCTTCGCGGTCCCCGCGGGCCAGGTCGTTCCAGATGATGACCATCGCGATACAGCGGGCCAACCCGACCACGATGAGCCCGGTGCGGTATTCGGGCAGATCGGCCAGCAGCAGCCATGCCAGGGCGAACATCACCGCTGGACCGACAACCCAGTTGAGCAGTAGCGAGCTGACCAGCAGTCGCCGGTCGGAGGTGACGGTGTCGAGCCGGTCGTAGCGGACGTTGGCCAGCACGGGATACATCATGATCAGCAGCCCGACCGCGATCGGCAGTGAGATCCTGTCGATCTGCACCGCGCTGAGGTCGTCACCCAGGCCCGGGATCATCCGTCCCAAGATCAGGCCGGCGGCCATGGCCAGTCCGATCCAGAACGGCAGCAATCGGTTCAGGGTGGACAGCCGAGTGGTCGCGGCCGAGTGCATTGCCGTGGCGTCGTCGACCATCAGCAGCACGAGGCCGGGGCTGCGGCAGAGTCGGTATCGGCGATCTTGGTGTAGACCTCCCAGCGTTCTCGGTCCGGGCCGCTGACCCAGACCTTGTCCTGAGTGGCGTAACAGCAGGTGGTGCCCATCTCCTCCTCGGTCAGCAGGCCCGCTTCGCTCAGGCGGGTGATCTCCTCGTGGACGATCTCGCTCGAGGCCACCTCGACGCCGAGGTGGTTCAGCGTCCCGCCGTGACCCGGGTTTTCCAGCAGCACCAGCTTCAGCGGCGGGTCGGCGATCGCGAAATTGGCGTAGCCGGGCTTGACCTTGGCCGGCTCGGCACCGAACAGCCGGGAGTAGAACGCGATTGCCGCATAGAGGTCATCGACGTTGAGTGCGAGTTGTACGCGGGACACGGCAACCACCTCCGGTTATAAGACATATGTCGAACTAGCGATGCCGGGGTCAGCATGCCAACCTTTTCGATATATGTCAACGAGATGTGTCATGATGGATGCATGCCCAAAGCGTTGCCGGTGATCGACATGACCGCGCCGGTGTGTTGCGCCCCGGTCGCCGCAGGGCCCATGACTGACACCGATGCATTGCAGATCGCTTTGCGGCTCAAGGCGTTAGCGGATCCGGTTCGGGTCAAGATCGTGTCGTATCTGTTCAGCTCGACCGCCGGAGAGGAGAAGTCCGGCGACCTGGCCACGGTCCTGGGCTTGAGTGAATCCACGGTCAGCCACCACCTGACGCAGCTGCGTAAGGCCGGTTTTGTGGTGTCGGACCGGCGGGGGATGAACATGTTCCACCGGGTGCGGCCGGATGCCTTGCAGGCTTTGTGCGCGGCCCTGGACCCCAACTGCTGTATCTAGTGGTTACCGGCTGGCTTTGATCACCTGGGCGAAGGTGAACTGCCAGCGTTCCACGGCGTAGAAGCGCAGCGCGTGCAGCACCTGACCGTCGGGTGTGCGGGCGAACCGGGTGCCCACCGGCAGCGCCGCTGCCGCCTGATGGGCCGGCAGGCTGCGGTCGTGATCGGTGATCGCCCAGATCGTCGGGCAGCGGTCGAACTGGTCCTTCAGTGCCGACACCGACAGGTGTCCGTCCCACAGTCGCCCCAAAGTTTGGCGGTGCGGGCCGAGGCCGGGGTCGGTCAGCTTCGCGAACGCCTCGGGGCGCGCCGCGGTCAGCGCCCGGATCGGGCCGGGTAGCCACCTGGTGGTGTTGTCGATCAGCAGGCAGTCCCCGGGCTGGGCGTGCGCGACGATCACGTCGGCCACCGCGCTGTAGTCCCAGCCCTTCTCCTTGGTGTAGCGATCGCGTTGATTGGCAACGTAATTGGGCACCGCCGCGATCGCCAGCAGGGCAACGACGCCGATGACGGCGCGGCGCGAACCGGCGATTGTGGTGACCGCGATCGCCAGTGCGATCGCCATCGCCGGAGCGGTGCTGATCAAATACCGCGGGTAGTAAACGGGTTTCACCAGCACCGAATAGGCCAGCGTGGCCACGGTGGGAATGAGCATCCAGGCCACGCACAGCACCACCAGCCGTCGTGCGTCGTCGTCAGGGGCCCGGCGGGTGCCGGTCCGAACGGACACGACGGCGGCGGCGAGCACCAGCCAGGCCAGGATTGCGAACGGCACACTGTTGTCGAAGTACTGCTGCTCGACGATCTCGATGACGGTGTGCGGGTTCAGCGACTGAATCCAGGCGACCTGCCGGATCTGTCCCTGGCTGAACCAGAGGAATGGGGCCAGCCCGGCCAACGCGATACCGGCCGCCGTGGCCCATCTCCGCTTCGCGGAGCCCTCGCCCCCCACCGCACGCAGCGCCACCGCGTGTACCGCCACCATCAGCACGGTGAAGGTGTTCAGCAGCGTCGCCGCCACAAGCGCCAAGCCGTAGCCCGTCCACAGTCGCACGGTGTTGCGCCGCGCCGCGGTCACCCACAGCACGGTGAGCCAGACCGCGGCCATCGCCGAGAACGCATAGGGGCGCGCCTCGACGCCGGCCCATGTCATCCTCGGCAATATCGCGTAAAGCGCACCGGCGCAGACCGATACCTGTCGGCCGGTGAACCCGCGTGCCAGCACCACCACACCGGCGGCCCCTAGCCCGACTGCCAGACTGCTCGGCACCCGCGACCAGAATTCGGTCGCGGGGAAGACGGCAAACCAGCCGTGCATGAACAGGTAATACAGCCCGTGCACCGCGTCGATGTGGGTGAGCAATCGCCACAGTTCCGGAAGTGAGCGGTGCGTCGACGCCGAAATGGTGGCTGCCTCGTCGAACCACAGAGACGGCCGGCTCGCACCGATCACGCTGATCAACGTTGCCGCTACGGCGATTACGGCCGCGTCCGGTGAGCGCGGCGGGCGGGGTGGCGGGCCCGCATCCGTACGCACCGGGGCCGGGCTCAATACCTGGCTCAACGGCGTGTGCTGTCGGTAGCGGTGACGGTGATAACACTCCACGCTACCGGTCGACACGACATGTCAGCTACGTCACGAGGCCCGTCAAACCGGCCTTTCTGGCCGGTCAGACGGCTGCGCGCGCCGCGGCGCAAACGACATGTGACGTCAATCGCCCCCATCGAGGCCGTCGACGCGTTAATGTCGCCATGGCTCAATTTGCGAACAGGCGACCAATGCACCGGGAGGGTTACGAATGAGCGGCTACAAGACCGTGGTGGTCGGTACGGACGGCTCGGACTCGTCGCTGCGCGCCGTCGACCGTGCGGCTCACCTGGCATCGGCTGAGGGCTCCAAGGTCGTCATCGCCACTGCCTACCTGCCGCACGCCGACGACCCCCGCGCCGCCGACGCTCTCAAGGACGAGGGCTACAAGGCCTCGGGCAACGCCCCGATCTACGCCATCCTCAAGGAGGCCAAGGAGCGGGCTATCGCTGCCGGCGCCTACGAGGTGGAGGAGCGGGCCATCGTCGGTGCCCCGGTCGACGCGCTGGTGGAGCTGGCCGAGTCGGTCAAGGCCGACCTGCTGGTGGTCGGCAATGTCGGCCTGAGCACCATCGCCGGGCGGCTGCTCGGTTCGGTGCCGGCCAACGTGTCGCGGCGCTCCAAGATCGACGTGCTGATCGTTCACACCACCGGGTAATCCCCGGATATCACCAGCCCCGTTCGCGCCATTCGGCCAGGTGCGGGCGCTCAACCCCCAGGACGGTGTCATCTCCGTGCCCGGGGTAGACGACGGTGTCGTCGCCGAACCGGTCGAACACCTTGCGGCTCACATCACCCAGCAGGCGCTCGAAATCCCCGGGCTGCCAAGTCTTCCCGACTCCGCCCGGAAAGAGGCAGTCGCCAGTAAACAGTTGGGTCACACCGCCGGTGGCCGGGCCGTCCAGCGCCAGCGCCACCGACCCCTCGGTGTGGCCCTGCAGATGGATCACGTCGAAGCTCAGATCGCCCACCGTCACGGTGTCGCCGTCGGCCAGGATGCGGTCCGGTTTCACCGGCAGAGGTTCGGCGTCCAGGGCGTGCGCGGCCGTCGGAGCCCCGGTGGCCTCGGCCAGCGCGGTCAGCGCCTGCCAGTGGTCGAAGTGCTGGTGGCTGGTGACGATCAGCGCCACGTCCGGGGCGTACTCGCGCACCAGCGCCACCAGGGTCTCGGCGTCGTTGGCCGCGTCGATCAGCAGCGTCTGGCCGGTGTTGGTGCAGGTCACCAGGTAGGCGTTGTTGTCCATCGGGCCCACCGAGGCCTTGATGATCGTGGCCCCGGGCAGGGTGCGCCTCGCCGCGGTACCGGGTTCGACGTGTCCGGTGTAGTTGTCGTCAACCGCGATCTTGGAGGTCATGTCCGCCACGGTACTGGCCCTGAGCTGGTTGTCGGTAGCGCCACCTAGCATGGACCCGTGGCTGACCGGCTGATCGTCAAGGGTGCGCGTGAACACAACCTGCGCAGTGTGGACCTGGATCTGCCGCGCGACGCGCTGATCGTGTTCACCGGGTTGTCCGGTTCGGGTAAATCCTCGCTGGCCTTCGACACCATCTTCGCCGAGGGCCAGCGCCGCTACGTCGAATCCCTGTCGGCCTACGCCCGCCAGTTCCTGGGCCAGATGGACAAGCCCGATGTCGACTTCATCGAGGGCCTGTCGCCGGCGGTGTCCATCGACCAGAAGTCCACCAACCGCAACCCGCGCTCGACGGTCGGCACCATCACCGAGGTCTATGACTACCTGCGGCTGCTCTACGCGCGGGCCGGGACCCCGCACTGCCCGGTCTGTGGCGAGCGGATCGCCCGCCAGACCCCGCAGCAGATCGTCGACCAGGTGCTGGCCATGGACGAGGGTCTGCGGTTCCAGGTGCTGGCGCCGGTGGTGCGCACCCGCAAGGGGGAGTTCGCCGACCTCTTCGAGAAGCTGAACTCCCAGGGCTACAGCCGGGTGCGGGTGGACGGCGTGGTGCATTCGCTGACCGATCCACCCAAGCTCAAGAAGCAGGAGAAGCACGACATCGAGGTGGTCGTGGACCGCCTCACCGTCAAGGAGTCGGCCAAGCAGCGCCTCACCGACTCGGTGGAGACCGCGCTGGGCCTCGCCGACGGCATCGTGGTGCTGGAGTTCGTCGACCGGGAGGATGACCACCCGCATCGTGAGCAGCGGTTCTCCGAGAAGTTGGCCTGCCCCAACGGGCACGCGCTGTCGGTCGACGACCTGGAGCCGCGGTCGTTCTCGTTCAACTCGCCCTACGGGGCCTGCCCGGAGTGCGCGGGCCTGGGCATCCGCAAGGAGGTCGACGCCGACCTGGTGGTGCCCGACCCGGACCGCACCCTGGCCGAGGGCGCGGTGGTGCCCTGGTCGATGGGCCCCACCAGTGAGTACTTCACCCGGATGATGGCCAGCCTCGGTGAGGCGATGGGCTTCGACGTCGACACCCCGTGGCGCAAACTGCCGGCCAAGGCCCGCAAGGCGATCCTGGAGGGCTCCGACGAGCAGGTGCACGTGCGCTACCGCAACCGCTACGGCCGCACCCGCTCCTACTACACCGATTTCGAAGGTGTGATGGCGTTCCTGCAGCGCAAGATGGAGCAGACCGAATCCGAGCAGATGAAGGAACGCTACGCCGGGTTCATGCGAGACGTGCCCTGTCCGGAATGCGCCGGCACCCGGCTCAAGCCGGAGATCCTGGCGGTGACGCTCGCCGCGGGCGACTACGGCAGCAAATCCATTGCGCAGGTGAGTGAGCTGTCGATCGCGGACTGCTCGGACTTCCTCAACGCGCTGACCCTGGGCCCCCGTGAGCAGGCCATCGCCGGGCAGGTGCTCAAGGAGATCCAGTCCCGGCTGAGCTTCCTGCTCGACGTCGGGTTGGAGTACCTGACGCTGTCCCGCGCCGCCGGAACCCTGTCCGGCGGTGAGGCGCAACGCATTCGGCTGGCCACTCAGATCGGTTCGGGCCTGGTCGGAGTGCTCTACGTGCTCGACGAGCCGTCGATCGGGCTGCACCAGCGCGACAACCGGCGGCTGATCGAAACGCTGGTGCGGCTGCGCGATCTGGGCAACACCCTGATCGTCGTCGAGCATGACCTGGACACCATCGCGCACGCCGACTGGATCGTCGACATCGGCCCGGCGGCCGGTGAGCACGGCGGCAAGATCGTGCACAGCGGCCCCTACAGCGAGCTGCTGGCCAACGCCGACTCGATCACCGGCGCCTACCTGTCCGGTGCGAAAAGCATTGCGGTGCCCGAGATCCGCCGGCCGGTGGACGCCAAGCGCCAACTCGGGGTGGTCGGGGCGCGCGAGCACAACCTGTCCGGTGTCGACGTGGCGTTTCCGCTCGGCGTGCTCACCGCGGTCACCGGGGTCTCCGGCTCGGGCAAGTCGACCCTGGTCAACGACATCCTGGCGACGGTGCTGGCCAACAAACTCAACGGCGCCCGGCTGGTGCCCGGCCGGCACACCCGGATCACCGGACTCGATCACCTGGACAAGCTGGTGCGGGTGGACCAGTCACCGATCGGGCGCACGCCGCGCTCCAACCCGGCCACCTACACCGGGGTGTTCGACAAGATCCGCACCCTGTTCGCCGCCACCACCGAGGCCAAGGTCCGCGGTTATCAGCCCGGCCGGTTCTCGTTCAACGTCAAGGGCGGCCGCTGCGAGGCGTGCACCGGTGACGGCACCATCAAGATCGAGATGAACTTCCTGCCCGACGTCTACGTGCCCTGCGAGGTCTGCCACGGCGCCCGCTACAACCGGGAGACCCTGGAGGTGCACTACAAGGGCAAGACCATCGCCGAGGTGTTGGACATGTCCATCGAGGAGGCGGCGGAGTTCTTCGCGCCGATCACCGGTATCCACCGCTACCTGCGCACCCTGGTCGACGTCGGGCTCGGATATGTGCGGTTGGGCCAGCCGGCGCCGACGCTGTCCGGGGGAGAGGCACAGCGGGTGAAGCTGGCCTCCGAACTGCAGAAGCGGTCCACCGGACGGACGGTCTACATCCTCGACGAGCCCACCACCGGCCTGCATTTCGAGGACATCGCCAAGCTGCTGGGCGTCATCAACGGCCTGGTCGACAAGGGCAACACCGTGATCGTCATCGAGCACAACCTGGACGTGATCAAGACCGCGGACTGGATCATCGACATGGGGCCCGAAGGCGGCGCGGGCGGTGGGACGGTGGTGGCCACCGGCACACCCGAGGACGTGGTGGCGGTGCCGGAGAGCTACACCGGCAAGTTCCTCGCCGAAATACTGGGCGCGCCGGCCAAACCCGTCAAAGCCGCCAAGCGCCGCCGCAAGGCCAGCGCTTAACCGTCATCGGGCAGCAACCGGAATGCCGGAACGTTGTTCAGGGGCGTGATGGCACGGAAGTCGCGACGGTCGAGCGTGAGCACCGCGTCCGTTTCATACTGTTCGGCCATCACGACGGAGATCGCATCGGTGAGGTCGAGTCGCAGTGCCGCGTAACGGTTTTGCACGGTACGAGCGGTCCGCAATGTGGAGGCCGTAACGGTGGCGATGGCGACGCGGCCGGTACGCTCCTGCGCGAGTAGCCAATCGTTGATTGCCAGGGCCGCCTGCCTGCCGACATTTCGGGTGGTGACGTGTTCGATCTCCAGCAGGACGAGCGGGGAGACGACGGTGAGTGCCGCGTCGACCAGCGCCTTCCGCGCGGCCAGATGCTCCGGGTCGGCGGAGTTGAACGCGGCCACCAATCCGGATGTGTCAGCGACGACGATCATCCCGCGCTGTCTGCGGAAGCTTCCGCGACCACCTGATGGATCTCGTCAGCTGTCACCGGATGCCCGAAGCTCAGCACGGGAATGTCCCAGTCTTCAGACCAGCGACGGGCCCTTAGGGCGGCGAGGTGGAAGGCTTCGCGAAAGTACTCGGACTCGGGTCGCCCGTTCCTCGCGGCAGCCTCTTTGATCACCGCCAAGTCGTCCTCGTCGACCATCACCGTCGTCTTTTTCAGTGCCATATGGTTATGGTACCAGTACCATATATCACCGCGCCGCCTTCACCAGCGGCGACGGGAATCGCGGCGGCACCCGCACCCCGTCCAGCCACGCGGTGAGCTCCTGCGCCCGCTTCTCCAGCGCAGAGCGGGCCGCGCTGCCCGGGTCCTCGAGCAGCTGCAGTTGCACCTCGGCGGCCGCATTCTGATACCAGCCGCCGACGATCCGCCCGTTCCACCACACCGTGGGGCCGGCGTTGCCGTTGTTGTCGAAGAGCTGGCCGCGGTGCTCGCCGAGGTACCAGTCGCGGTGATACCAGCCCATCGTGGTGACGTCGAGCCCCGGCAGCAGTGCACCCCACGGCTCAGGCTCGGGTTCGGGCTCCAGGTCGTCGGCCAGCGCATACCCCGGCGTGCCGTGCAGGTCGACGTCCACCGCGCCGATCTCGCTCAACGCCCTGCGGACCACGGTCTTGGTGGTACCGAACCACCACTTGATGTCGTCGGCGGTGGCCGGGCCGAACGCTCGCAGCCAGGTTCGGATCAGCTGGGTCTGCGCCGGCTCGGCGGTCATCGGGGCAGCGGGATCACCGAGCCAGCTCGCCGCGGTCGCCCACTGTGGTCGCGACGAGGTCCAGCCTCCGTCGTTGGGCCCCCGCACGATGTGGCCCTGCGCGCCCAGCACGGTCAGTGCGCGCGGCGCCAGATGGGTCTGGCCGCCGTAGGACTTACCGGGCGCCGGATCGTAGGTACCGGCCAGTTCGGGCAGGGCCGCGCGCAGCGCGATGCTGCTCGCCGGGCCATGCTCATCGAGGTGCCGTAGCACCGCGGCAGCGGCTCGAGCCAGCCATTCTTCGCCGTCATCGGCCACACCCGCTTTGGCCACATCGGCGATCAGCCGGCGTCGTTCGGTGTCGGCCACCCGGTCGCTGGCCGCGGCCTGCACGGCGGGCAGGTCGGCGGGATCGAACACCCACAGTGTGCGGCGCATCGCCAGATGCTTGACCAGCGAACGCTTTTCATAGAAGGCGTCGTCCAGGTCGGTCACGGCGAATGGGGAATGCCGCGCCCACAGCGACAGGTACGGGGTAGCGGGATCGGTGGCGTGCAGCCCGACCAGTGTTGCCGCGATCGTGGCTATCGACTCAGCGGCGGTGTCGGATGCCAGAAAATGCCGGCGCGCCAAACGGTTTCGCCGCTCGGCGACGGTAAAAGTCCGCACCGGTCAGTGCTCACCCTCGCGCATGGACTTGCGGATCTGCTCCAACCGGTCGGCGGCCGCGCGCTGGCGGTCCTCGAACTGCTTCTCGACGGTGCGGCCTTCCGGGGTCTCGGCATCCAGCTCCTGAGCGCCGATCGAGGTCTCAAAGCGGCGCTCGATCTTGTCGCGCACCGATTCGAAGGTCGGCACGCCGGAGTCGTCGTATCCAGTGTCGGGCTGCGGGTCGCTCGGATCGTCACCCATGGTCGTCACGTTACCGCCGGCGATCGAAGTAGCGGACCATCAATGCCCAGTAGCCCATGGTCAGTGCCATCGCGACCACCGTCGCGATCACCGTCGGCCCGAGCCGTCGCCGTCGGGCGTAGAGCAGCGCCGCCGCGGTCGCCGCGCCGCCGGCCAGATTCACCAGCAGTGCGGTGTCTCGCGGCCGGGCGATGATCCACCGTTCCTCGCCGAGCATCGCGCGGGTCGACCACGCCGCTTGATCGGCCGGCGCCGGGAAGATCGCCGGGTTCAGCGCGAACCACACCGACACCCACGCCGCATCCCGCCATGACCGTCGCCACACCGGGACCAGGATCAGCGGCGTCGTCGCCCAGCGGGTCCAGGCGCTCCACGGGTTGGCGTGCCGGGCGAACATCGCGCGGCGGATGCGGGTGATGGTCGGCATCGGGCGGATCACCGGCCTGTCTGGGTAAGGTGGCGAGCCGCGTCACGCGACGCGTCCGGGAACGGAACCGGTTGCACGCCCGGGGTGCTCAGCCGGGCGGCCAGCCACGGCAGCGCGTGGGTGAACACCCGCCCGGCGAACGGCCAGTCATGCTGGCCCGGTTCGGTGATCACAGCGCAGTCGATGCCGTTGGACTGGCCCAGCGTGCACAGCGACTTCGCGGCGGCGAGCTGGCCGCCGGTGTCGGACGTGGTGGCGCTGCCGTTGACCGCGAACCACCCCGAAACCCCGGAATATCGGCCGTGCTTGGCGATCACGGTCGACGGGTCGAACGCCGCCCAGGCATCGACGCTGCCGCCGAACAGCCGGTTGATGGTCTGGGAGCGGGTTCCCGCGTTGGGGCTGAGGTCGCCGGCGATGTCGACAAAGGCGCTGAACTTGTCGGGATGCATCGTGGTCAGGTCGACCGCGCAGGTGCCGCCCATGGACCAGCCGACCACTCCCCAGTGCGACGGTTCGGGGCTGACGCCGAAGTGCGAGATCACGTACGGCACCACGTCTTCGGTCAGATGGTCGGCGGCGTTGCCGCGTGGGCCGTTGACGCATTCGGTGTCGTTGTTGAAGGAGCCGCCCGAGTCGACGAACACCAGCACCGGTGCGTTGCCGTGGTGTGCGGCCGCGAAGTCGTCGACGGCCTTGATCGCGCCCCCGGAGCGCAGCCAGTCGGCGGGCGTGTTGAACTCGCCGCCGATCATCATCACGGACGGCAGCGCCGGCGGCGGACTCTGGGCGAACCACACCGGCGGCAGGTACACCAGCTCACCGCGATGCTTGAAATGCGAGGCGTCCGCGGGAATCGTCACCTGCAGCACATGGCCGCGCCCGGGCAGTGTGCCAGAGCCGGCCAGCGCGTTCACCGTGGCCATGTCGCTCTGATCCGGCAGTGGGCCGGACGTCAGCTGATCCCAGGCGCTCTGCACGGTCGGGAAGTAGCCGACCCAGGCGTTGAGCGTCAATCCCGCGCTGATCAGACACAGCGGCACCGCCAGCAGGGCTATGCCGCGGCGCCACCAGGCCGCACCTGCCCAGCCCAGGACCAGCAGCGCCGCGGCGGCGCCGGTCAGCGCGATCCACAGCCACAGGGTTAGCGGCGGCGGCTGCCCGGACAGACCGTCGTCGGCGACAAACCAATACGCGCACGCCGCCGCCGCGAGCCCCACGCCGCCGATCAGCGGAAGCCGCCCCAGCCAGCGCCGCGACCGCCAGCCCACGGCCACAACCAGCGACAACACCGCCGCCGCCTGCACCGTGACCGGGATCCAGCCATGCATCAGCGAGGTGTGTGCGCCACTCGCCAGGATCACCCCTCCATGATGGACCGGAACGCCGGTCAGCGGGGCTTGGCCAGCGGAAACGGCAGTGTGTCCCGGATGCTGTGGCCGGTGATGAGCATGACGACGCGGTCCACGCCCATGCCCAGCCCGCCGGTCGGCGGCATCGCGTACTCCATGGCCGCCAGGAAGTCCTCGTCGAGTTCCATCGCCTCGGGGTCGCCGCCGGCGGCCAGCAGCGACTGCTGGTGCAGCCGGCGGCGCTGCTCCACCGGATCGGTGAGTTCGCTGTAGGCGGTGCCCAGCTCCACACCCCACGCCACCAGGTCCCACCGCTCGGCCACGCCCGGCTTGCTGCGGTGCGGCCGGGTCAGCGGCGACACCGAAGTGGGGAAGTCGGTGTAGAACGTCGGCTTCTCGGTGCGGGCCTCGACCAGGTGCTCGTAGAGTTCGAGCACCACCGCTCCGGCATCCCACTGCCGCAGGTAGTGGACACCGGCGCGGTCGCACAATCGGCGCAGCGTGGCCAGGTCGGTGCCGGCGTCGATCTGCTCGCCGAGCGCGTCGGACACCGCGTCGTGCACGCTGCGCACCGGCCACTGCCCGGAGATGTCGACCGGCTCCAGCTTGTCGTCGGCGCCCGGGCGCAGCACCACCGGCGCACCGTTGGCCGCCACCGCGGCGTTCTGGATCAGCTCGCGTGCTCCGTCGATCCAGGCCAGGTAGTCGCCGTGGGCCTGGTAGGCCTCGAGCAGGGTGAACTCCGGGTTGTGGCTGTAGTCGACGCCCTCGTTGCGAAATGCTCGGCCCAGCTCGAACACCCGCTCCACCCCGCCCACGCACAACCGCTTGAGGTAGAGCTCCGGGGCGATCCGCAGATACAGGTCGAGGTCGTAGGCGTTGATGTGGGTGACGAACGGGCGCGCGTTCGCCCCACCGTGCAGCTGCTGCAGGATCGGGGTCTCGACCTCCAGAAATCCCTTGGCGAACAAGGTGTCCCGGATGGAACGCAGCACATTGCTGCGGGCTGCGATCAGCTCGCGCGCCTGCGTGTTGATCGCCAGGTCCACGTAGCGGGTCCGCAACCGGGCCTCGGGGTCGGTCAGCCCTTTCCACTTGTCGGGCAGCGGGCGCAGGCATTTGCCGACCAGCCGCCAGTGCTGCACCAGCAGCGACGGTGTTCCGTTGCGGCTGTGGCCCATTCGGCCGGTCGCCTGGACCAGGTCGCCGAGATCGACACCCGCGCTGAAGTCCGCGGCCCGTGCATGGCTGACCTCGGCCAAAACCGAATTGTCGAGCAGCAACTGCACCTCACCCGACCAGTCACGCAGCTGGGCGAAGAGCACGCCGCCGTAGTCGCGCATCCGCAGCACCCGGCCGGCCACCGACACGGTCTCGTCGCCACTGCTCGCCAGAGCTTGGGCAACGCTGTGGCTGGGCGGGGCCCCCACCGGGTAGGCGTCGACGCCGCTGTCCTGCAAGGACTTCAACTTGGCCATCCGGACCCGGACCTGTTCGGGCAGCCGGGGGAGCGCCTCGACGGGCTCGCCGAACTCGCCGGCAGCACTGCCGTGCACGTCGTCGGGTGCGGTCCCGTCGTTGTGCAGCCGTCCGGTGGCGGCCACCGTGGCCGGTACGGCCGAGTGGTGTCCGGTGTGCTGCTCGTTGCGCCGTGAGAAGGGCAGCACCAGAAAACCTTCGGCGATCACCGAGGCCACGCCGACGCGGGGGATCAACCGGGCGTCCTCGTAGCAGGCGTAGCGCGGCACCCACTCCGGCCGGTATTTCATGTTCGAGCGGTACAGCGTCTCCAGCTGCCACCAGCGGGAGAAGAACATCAGCAGCCGGCGCCACAGTCGCAGCACCGGACCCGCGCCCAGCTGCGCGCCCTGTTCGAAGGCAGCCCGGAACATCGCGAAGTTCAACGAGATCCGGCTGACGCCGATGGTGGCGGCCTGCAGCGCCAGTTCACTGACCATCAGTTCGATGGTGCCGTTGGGGGATTGCGGTGAGCGGCGCATCAGATCCAGCGACACTCCGCTGTGGCCCCACGGCACCAGCGACAGCATCGCCACCACTTCGCCGGTTTGCGGATCGCCGCGTACCGCCTCGACCAGCAGGCAGTCGGCGTCGGCCGGGTCGCCGAGGCGGCCCAGCGCCATGGAGAACCCGCGCTCGGATTCGGTGTCGCGCCAGGCGTCGGCGTGTTCGATGACCCGCGCCATTTCGTCGGCGCCGATCTCGCCGTGCCGGCGCATCCGCACGGTCAGGCCCGAGCGACGGGCCCGGGTTACCGCCTGGCGGACCCCGCGCATGTCCGGCCCGGACAGTTTGAACTCCGAGGGTCGCAGGATCGCCTCGTCGCCCAGTTCCAGGGCGCTCAGGCCGGCGTCGCGGAAGGCCTGCGCACCGGCGAAGCTGGCACCCATCACCCCGGGCGCCCAGCCGTAGTCCTTGCAGACCCGCAACCAGGTGTTGATGGCCTGCGGCCATGCCTTCGGGTCGCCCACCGGGTCGCCGCTGGCCAGGCAGACACCCACCTCGACCCGGTAGGTGATGGCGGCGCGCCCGTTGGGGGCGAACACCACCGACTTGTCGCGGCGGGTGGCGAAGTAGCCCAGCGAGTCGTTCTGGCCGTACTGCTCGAGCAGCCCGCGGATCGCCGACTCGTCCTGGCCGGTCAGGGCGTTGTCGGCCCGCTGGGACAGGAACAACACGATGGCCGCGATGATCAGGGCCAGCGCCCCGAGCAGCCCGCACAGGGCCTTGAGCCCGAAATCCGGTTTTCCGGGGAAGAAGTCCGGTTCGAGCAGCCCGAAGCCGACCACCCGGTTCACCACATAGGGCAGCCGCAACGGACGCGTCACCGTGCCGGGGAACAGCTCGATGAGCCCCCAGCACAGCAGGATCGCCACCGCCCAGCCGGCGACCAGTGCCGCGGCGGACTTGAGCAGCGCACCGCGCCGTACTTTGGCCCAGAACTCATCGCGGGCCAGCACCAGCACCACGATGGCGACCACGTGCAGCACCAGGCCGGCGACGCCGCTGACGACTTGGAACCGGTCGGAGGTGTCCGACACCAGCCGGCTGACGTTCCACCCGCCGGCGACCACCAGGTTGGCGATCAGCAACCACCAGGCGATGCGTTTGTGCGCATTGAGTGCGGCGGCCAGCAAGGCCAGCACGAATGCCCAGGCCAGGCTGGTGTCGGGAAAGTTGAACAGATATTTGTCGATGAACTCACGCGGCACCCGGATCACCCAGCGGATCACCGGTGACATGCTCGCCAGCAGCGACAACGTGGCGGCGATACCGACGGCCCAGGCGGCTGCCGCGGGCACCCAGTGGAACCGGGTCGTCGAGCGGCTGCGTGAGCGCGGCGCGGACGGCACAGTCAACGTCATAGCCCGCGAGAATAAGCAGAAAAGCCGCGAAAAATATGTGAGGAATCGCCGGTGGTCGCGATCGCCGGGAGGAAGCAGCGCTGAACTGCTGCTAGACTCGCTTTCGCGACCGTCCCGGCGTACGCCAGGACAGCAAGTGGAGTTCCCTCCCACCACTAGCCGAGGAGCAATCCTTGGGCTCAGTGGTCCGGTCGCAGGCGGTGTAAACCGCCTGCTCTGCGCGGTGCGCAGGCGGCTTGATGTTGTTCAGGCCGTGATCGGTCGGTATGGGCCCTGCTTCGTGCAGGGCTTTTTTGCTGGTGGGTGGGGTCAGCGCCGCTGCGTCCGGACGAGCACTGCGGCGGCCGCGACCGAAGACTACCCAAGGAGGTCCCATCAGCACTGAGATCCGCGTCAACGAGCGCATTCGTGTACCTGAGGTTCGTTTGATCGGCCCGGGCGGGGAGCAGGTAGGCATTGTGCGCATCGAAGATGCGCTTCGCGTCGCCGCGGATGCCGATCTCGATCTTGTCGAAGTCGCACCGACCGCCAAACCGCCGGTCTGCAAGATCATGGACTACGGCAAGTACAAGTACGAGGCGGCTCAGAAGGAGCGCGAGTCTCGCAAGAACCAGCAGCAGACCGTCGTCAAGGAACAGAAGCTGCGTCCCAAGATCGACGACCACGACTATGCGACGAAGAAGGGCCACGTGGTCCGCTTCCTCGAAGCCGGGGCGAAGGTCAAGGTGACGATCATGTTCCGCGGCCGTGAGCAGTCCCGGCCCGAACTCGGCTACCGCCTGCTGCAGCGGCTGGGCGCCGACGTGGCCGAGTACGGCTTCGTCGAGACCTCCGCCAAGCAAGACGGACGCAACATGACGATGGTGCTGGCACCGCACCGCGGCGCGAAAACCCGTGCCAAGGCAGCAGAAGACGCCGGCGCGGGCGCCAAGCCCCCCGCCCCCGCCCCCGCGGCGGACGCGGCCGAGCAGCAGCCCGAGAACTGAAAACCCGACAGCAGAACTGAGGAAACATGCCCAAGGCGAAAACCCACAGCGGCGCTTCGAAGCGATTCCGTCGCACCGGAACCGGCAAGATCGTCCGGCAGAAGGCCAACGCCCGCCACCTGCTCGAGCACAAGCCGAGCACCCGCACCCGTCGGCTGGCCGGCCGCACCGCGGTGTCTGCCAACGACACCAAGCGCGTCAACGCGATGCTGAACGGCTAATTGCCGCTTTTGCAACGCAACCCCCTTACGCCCCAACGAGAGTAGGAACACCCCATGGCACGCGTGAAGCGCGCAGTCAACGCCCAGAAGAAGCGCCGTACAGTCCTGAAGGCTTCGAAGGGTTACCGTGGCCAGCGGTCGCGGCTGTACCGCAAGGCCAAGGAGCAGCAGCTCCACTCAATGACCTACGCCTACCGCGACCGTCGCGCCCGCAAGGGTGAGTTCCGCAAGCTGTGGATCTCGCGCATCAACGCCGCGGCCCGCGCCAACGACATCACCTACAACCGGCTGATCCAGGGCCTCAAGGCCGCCGGTGTCGAGGTGGACCGCAAGAACCTGGCCGAGATCGCCGTCAGCGACGCGGCTGCCTTCACCGCGCTGGTCGAGGTCGCCCGGGCCGCGCTGCCCGAGGATGTCAACGCGCCCTCCGGCGAGGCTGCCTGACCCGAACCGAGCCGATGCTGACCGAACGTTCGGCCCGGGTGGTCGCGGCGGTCAAGCTGCATCGGCACGTGGCCAGGAAGCGCGAACAGCGCTTCCTGGCCGAGGGGCCCAATCTGATCGAGGCCGCCATCGCTCGCGGCCTGGTCCTCGAGGTCTTCGCCACCGAGTCGGCGGCGCAGCGTCACCACGACCTGCTGGCTTGCTCGCAGGTACCGGTCCAGCTGGTCACCGACCGCGCGGCTAAAGCATTGTCGGACACCGTCACTCCGGCCGGATTGGTCGCGGTGTGCGCGCACGCCGAAGCGGATCTGCGCGCATCACTGGCCGAGCATCCGCAGCTGGTGGCCGTGGCGGTGGGCATCGGCGAGCCCGGTAACGCCGGGACTCTGATCCGTATCGCCGACGCCACCGGCGCCGATCTGGTGGTGCTGACCGGCAACAGCGTTGATCCCTACAACGGCAAGTGTCTGCGCTCCTCTGCGGGCAGCATCTTCCACGTCCCGGTGGTCGTGGCCGCTGACACCGACGCCGTGCTCGCCGCGTTGGGGGAGGCGGGTTTACAGGTGCTCGCGACGGCACTGGACGGGGAGCTGAGCCTCGACGACGCGGATCCGGTGCTGACCGCGCCGACTGCGTGGCTATTCGGCCCGGAAGCCCAGGGTCTGCCGGCCGAGGCCGCAGCCGCCGCCGACCACCGGGTACGCATTCCGATGGCAGGCGGCGCTGAGAGCCTCAATGTTGCTGCGGCAGCAGCGATCTGCCTCTACCAAAGCGCGCGAGCCCAGCGCCGGGGCTAGGCGGCCTTGGGCTTGCGGCGTGGCGGTCGCGGGGTCAGGCCGCTGCCGGCGGCCAGCGAGAAGGTGCTGTGCATCAGCGCCCCGGCGCGCTCCACCAGTTTCATGCCCCGGCTGACCGGCGGGACGTAGTGCATCCCGCTGCGGCGCCGGTCTTTTGGTGGTCCGCTGAACCACGGGGCTTCGATGGGCGGTGTGTCGCTGGGGATCTTGCCCTGCTCGCGTCGGTATCCGGCCAGCGCGCGCGGGTGCAGCCGGATCTCGTCGGGCACGAAGCTGAATGCCACGTGGCTGACCTTGCCCAGCAGCCGCAGCAGCACCTCGTCGCTCTCTGACCAGCGCAGACCGGCCTTTTCCCGCACCACCGGCTCGAACAACCCTGCCGCCACCCAGCGTTGGGCCGCCAGCGCCGGTTTGAACATCTGGTGCCACACCGCGTCGGGCATCGGGACGAACCAGGGCTTCGGGATGCGGATGTTCAAGATGTCGATGGCAGCCGGTGTCAGCTCCAGCTCGTCCTCGCAGACCCGGTTCCAGTACTCGCAGAACTCTTCCCAGGACTTCGGGACGGGGCGCATGCTCATGCCGTACATCTGGTACCACTGCACGTGCTCGTCGAAGAGCTGGCGCTTCTCGGCCAAGGTGAGCCCGCCGTCGAAGTACTCAGCGAGTTTGATGATCAACATGAAGAACGTGGCGTGCGCCCAGTAGAAGGTGTCGGGGTCCAGCGCGTGATAGCGCCGGCCCTTCTCATCGACCCCCTTGATGTCGCGGTGGTAGTCGCGGATCGATGCGCCGGTGTGCTGTGCCCGGATGCCGTCATAGACCACGCCCATGATCGGGTACACCGACCGCGTCACCCGCTGCATCGGCTCACTCAAGATGCTGGAGTGCTCGGTCACGCCGGCGCCCAGGCCGGGGTACATGTTCTCGATGGCGCCGATCCAGACGCCCATGATGCCGGTGCGCAGGTCGCCGAAGTACTTCCAGGTCAGCGAATCGGAGTTCAACGGCTCCACCGCGGGAGCGGGTTTGGGAGCGGTTTTGGCAACGCTCTGGGCACCTTCGTCGGCGGGCGGGGAAGCCTGCTCAACGGACGCGGTCGGCGTAACGGTCATCACGTCTCCTGTCTTGAAACCTGAAACTACGATAATTGTGACAACGGCCGTTGTCTACATTCGTTGTGGCGCGTCGCGTCAAAACCGCCGATCGTGGCGTGTGCCACTGTCGGGGTCGTTGCCGGTCTCCGCGAGCGCCACCTACCCTGAGTCACATGGACCTCGAGCCGGCCCCTCGGCAGGCTGATGGGCTCGGGGAGGCGGTGGAGATGCCCGACCAGCCCAGCCCCAACCGCCGCCCAACGTTCTCCCTGGATGAGGCCGCGGCCTGGCTGAACCGCACCACCAACGACGTCCGGATCGTCGACCTGGTCCGGCGGGTGCGACGGGTGTTGCCCGGGGACCCGGAATTCGGTGATCCGCTGTCCACCGCCGGAGACGGGGGACCGCAGGCCGCCGCGCGGGCGGCCGATCGCCTGATGGGAGATCGCTCGGCAGCCTCCCGCGAGGTCAGCCTGGGCGCGTTGCAGGTCTGGCAGGCCCTGACCCAACGGATGTCGCGGGTGCCGGGCAATGCTGAGGCGACGCTGGTCTTCACCGACCTGGTCGGTTTCTCAACGTGGTCGCTGCAGTCCGGCGACGACGCCACTCTCACGCTGCTGCGGCGGGTGTCGCGGGCGATCGAGCCGCCGCTGCTGGATGCGGGTGGACGCATCGTCAAACGGATGGGCGACGGGCTGATGGCCGTGTTCCGGGATCCGCTGGTCGCCGTCGCCGCGGTCCTGGAGGCACAAGAGGCCATCCGCGAAGTAGAGGTCAACGGGCACACGCCGCGGATGCGGGTCGGCATCCACACCGGCCGGCCGCAGCGGTTGGCCGACGACTGGCTGGGCGTGGACGTCAACATCGCCGCCCGGGTCATGGAACGCGCCGCCAAGGGCGGGATCGTGGTTTCCGGGCCGACATTGGAACGTATCGATCCGGCCGCCCTTGATGAGCTGGGCGTGGTAGCCAAGCGGGCGCGCCGTCAGGTGCTCGCCGCCAAGACCAGCGGCGTCCCGGCGGATCTGACGATGTACCGCCTGAAGGTAGTTCGCCAGAGCCCTTCGGACACCGACTGATTGCGCGTCGTTAACTGGCTTGTGGGCCGGTCAGATTGCTGCGCACGAGTGGATGAAGCCCGTTCCTTGGAATACCCTGCGGTGAGCAACGTAACTATTTGACCGGTTTACACAGGTCGTCTTAACGCAGAAGCGGGGAATCATGTCAGGTCGGCAGCAGCGTCGGAACAACGGCCGTAAGACGAATCGGCTGGTGGGCGCCGGTGGCACGGCGGCGGCGTTCCTGACGTTCGGCATGGCCCCGTTGGCAGCGGCTCCCACGGCGCGCGCCGACTGGGACTTCGACTGGTTGGACAACCTGTTCACCCCCGTCTCAGACTCGTCGAGCGGCTGGGACAGCAACGCCTGGGACATCAGTTCGTGGTTCAGCTCGGACCCGGGCAGCGCCGCCGACACCAGTGCGTTCGACGTCTCGGCGCTGTTCAACACGCTGTTCTACCAGCCGTTCCACTCGGCCATGGAGTCGTGGATCGACAACTCGGCCAACGCCTGGATCGTCAACATGGTCAACAGCTGGGCGCCCGAAGGCCAGATTTATCTGGGCGATGGCGCTGACGGCACGGCGGAGAACCCTGACGGCGGCAACGGCGGGCTGTGGTTCGGTGACGGCGGGGCCGGTTACTCCGCGGGCGCTGACGAGGACGCCGACGCTTCGATCGGCGGCGGCATGGGTGGTAACGCCGGCTGGTTCGGCAACGGCGGCGCCGGTGGCGCGGGTGCTGTGGGCGGCGACGGCGGCGCGGGCGGCCTCGGCGGCTCGATCATGGGCATCGGCGGCGCGGGTGGCGCCGGCGGTGACGGGGGTGACGGGGGTGACGGTGGCGCCGCGATGGGCTGGCTCTTCGGGATCGGCGGCGCGGGTGGCGACGGTGGTGTGGGCGCGACCGGCGCGACCGGCATCATTGGCACGTGGGCCGATAGCGGCACCGGCATTGGTGGTACCGGTAACGATGGCGCCGCGGGCGGCAAGGGCGGCAACGGCGGTGCTGCGAGCGGCTCCCTGTTCGGCACCGGCGGTGCCGGCGGCAAGGGCGGCGCCGGCGGCGAAGGCGGCCAGGGCGGCACCGGCGCAGCGGGCGAGGACAACCCCGGTGGGCTCAACGGCGGTACCGGCGGCAACGGCGGTAATGGTGGCGTCGGTGGTGTGGGCGGCACCGGCGGTGCCGGCGGCACGCTCGGTGTCAAGGGCGCGGACGGCGCGGCCAGCACGATCAACGGCAACGGCGGTAGGGGCGGCACCGGTGGCGCCGGCGCCGACGCCGAGGGCGGCAATGCCGCCGGCAATGGTGGTCTCGGCGGTAACGGTGGCGTCGGCGGCGACACCGGTAACGGCGGCGCTGGTGGTACCGGTGGCGCAGGTGGTGCCGGTGATGCCACGCACGATGCTGGTACCGGTGGCAACGGTGGGACCGGTGGTGACGGCGGCAAGATCGGCAACGGCGGCTCGGGTGGTACCGGCGGTGCCGGCGGGATCAGCGGTACGGCCGGTAACGACATGAACGGCGGCAGCGCGGCTGTCGGCGGGACGGGCGGTGTCGGCGGCAACGGCGGCAAGGGCGGTACCGAAGCGGGCAACGGCGGCAATGGCGGTGTCGGTGGTGCCGGTGGAGCCGGGCACGACGGCATTAAGGGCACGAACGGTCAAGACGCCACCGTTGCGGGCGACAACGGCGGCAATGGTGGCCAAGGCGGCAACGGCTTCGACGGCGGTGTGGGCGGCAAGGGCGGTCTAGCCGGTGCGGCCCAGAGCGACACCGGCTCCGACGGAGCTAACGGTGCTGGTGGCCAGGGCGGTGCCGGCGGGGCCGTCGGTGCGGGCGGAAACGGCGGCAACGGCGCGAACGGCACCTGGGACAACGGCGGCGACGGTAGCGGCGGCAATGGCGGTCAGGCAGGTCAAAACGGCGAAGAGGTCGGCAACGGCGGAGCCGGCGGCGCCGGCGGCGGCGAAGGCGACGATGCAGGCGCCACCGGCGCTCAGGGTGAAGACGGCAGCATCTTCCCCTCCCAGGCCAGCTCGGGTGGTAACGGCGGCAACGGCGCCGCCGGTACCGCGCTGCACAACGACGGCGGCAAGGGCGGCAACGGTGGCGACGGTAAATACGGCGGCGATGGCGGCAGCGGCGGCAACGGCGGCAACGCCTACGCAGGGAGCAATGGTGCCGGTGGCGACGGTGGCACCGGCGGCAACGGCGCCGACGGCAACGGCTCAATCCCGAGCAACGGCGGTCACGGCGGCACAGGTGGCAATGGCGGCAAGGCCGCCGGTACCGGCGCTGGCGGTCAGGGCGGCAATGGTGGCGATGGGGGTAACGGCGGAACCGGCCTGACGGGTGCTGACGGCGACTTCGCCAGCGGCAACGGAAATGGCGGTAACGGCGGCGCCGGCTACAACGGTGGTAACGGCGGCGCCGGCGGTGCCGGCGGCGGGTCCGACTCCGGCACCAACGGCAACGGCGGCAACGGCGGTGACGGTGGCCAGGCGGGTGCGGGGGGCAACGGTGGTGACGGGGCCAACGGGGAGTGGGATTCCAAGGGCCAGTATGGCTACGGGTCCGGTGGCACCGGCGGCAACGTCGGCAGCGTGGGCTCGGTGGGTAAGGCCGGCGCGGCGGGCGACGCAGGTACTGGCGGCACGGGCGGCGAAGCCGGTACCGCCGGTGCGGACGGCCAAGGGATCTACGACCCCAACAATGTCCATGGCGGCAGTGGCGGCAACGGCGCGGCCGGCGACTCTCTGCACCTGAACGGTGGCACCGGTGGTGACGGTGGCACCGGCGGGACCAACGGCGATGGCGGCACCGGTGGTTTGGGCGGAAACGCCTACGCCACCACCGGCACCGCAACCACCGGCGGCAATGGCGGTGTTGGTGGCAAGGGCGGTGCGGGCGGCACGGTCGCCGGTGATGGTGGTGACGGCGGTAACGGCGGCAACGGGTCCAGCACTAAATCCGACTTCACCAACACCACCACCGCCACCAAGGGCGGCAACGGCGGTGCGGGCGGAAAGGGCGGAGCCGCGACCAACGGCGTCGGCGGCGACGGGGGCAAGGGCGGCACCGCCGGCTCCGGCACTCAGTACGGCGGCACCGGTGGCGCGGGTGGTGCCGGCGGTGCCGGAACTACCGGAGGCGGTAAGGGCGGCGACGGTGGTGCCGGCGCAGTCGCTACCGGCTGGTCGTCCGACGGCACCTGGGGCATCGACGGATTCACTAACAAGTTCGCGGCCGGCACCATCCTCGGCGTCTCCGGCGCTGGTGGCGCCGGCGGTGCTGGTGGTGCGGCAACCACCGGTACCGGTGGCACCGGCGGCAATGGTGGCATCGGCGGTGCGATCGCGAAAGCTCCCGACGACGGCACGGTGGTCATCTGGGGTGGTGCGGGTGGCGCCGGCGGCGCCGGGGGCGCTGCAACCGTCAGTGCCGGCACGGATGACGCTCCGGCCCCCGACAGCGGCAACGGCGGCAATGGCGGCAACGGTGGCGCTGGTGGGCAGGGCACCATCACCGGCGGCAGCGGTGGCAGTGGTGGGGCCGGTGGGGCCAGCACCGACGGTGTCGGCGGCAAGGGCGGCAACGGTGGCACCGGCAGCGAGAGCACTGGCTGGAATGACGCCAACGGCAACCTGGCCGGCAAGGGCCAGATCCTCGGCTTCGGCGGCAGCGGGGGCACCGGCGGCGCCGGTGGCAACGGTGAGACCGGCGGCAACGGCGGTGACGGCGGTACGGCCGCCGCCGGCATTACCGGCGGAAGCAAGTACGGCTCCGGCGGCACCGGCGGGGCCGGCGGAGCGGGCGGAACCGGCACCACCGGAGATGGCGGCGACGGCGGCAAGGGCGGCGACAGCGGCAACGGCAGTTGGCGGGCACAGGCCGGCGGCGCCGGTGGCGCGGGCGGCAACAGCACCAGCGGTGACGGCGGTAAGGGCGGCGCCGGTGGTAACGGCGGCAGCCTCAACGGCAGTGCTACCGCACCGACCAACGGCCAGGCGGTCACAGTCGGCGCCGGCGGTGCGGGCGGTAACGGCGGCAGCAGCACCGATTCCGCCACTACCGGCCACGGTGGCGACGGCGGCAAGGGTGGCAACGGCGGCAACGGCGTCGGCACCACCAAGGGCGGTGCCGGCGGCACCGGCGGCACCGGCGGTAAGGCGGGCAGCGTGGCAGGTGCGGCCGGCACCAAGCCCGCCGCACCTACCGACACCAACGGTGTCGAAGGTGGCGCCGGCGGCGCTGGAGCCGAGCCCAAGGCGCCTTAACCCATCCGACGAAAGCCCCGCACACCGGCCACCGCGTGCGGGGCTTTCGTCGTGATGTCGATAAGATCGACGCTTGCGTCTCAGCCAAAATCACAGCCAGTAGGGGGAGTTTCCTCGCGTGGGCGAACAACCAGTCGACCCGTCCGTCGTCTCCGACGCGACCCTGACCTCGGCGCTGCAGGCAGCGCAGGCCGCCTTTGCCGCGGCCGCCGACCTGGATGCGTTGGCCCACGCCAAAACCGAGCACCTCGGTGACAAGGCGCCGCTGGCACTGGCACGCCAGGCGCTGGCCAAACTGGACAAGACCGCGCGCGCCGACGCGGGGAAGCGTGTCAACGCCGCCCGCACCGACGCCCAGCGCGCCTACGACGAGCGCCTGGCGGCCCTGCGCGCCGAGCGCGACGCTGCCGTGCTGGCCGCCGAGAGCATCGACGTCACCCTGCCCTCGGCCCGGAAGCCCGTCGGCGCGCGGCACCCCATCACCATGCTGGCCGAACACGTCGCCGACACCTTCGTCGCGATGGGCTGGGAACTGGCCGAGGGCCCCGAGGTCGAAGCCGAACACTTCAACTTCGACGCACTGAACTTCCCGGTCGACCACCCCGCGCGCAGCGACCAGGACACCTTCCACATCGCCCCGCCCGGATCGCGGCAACTGCTGCGCACCCACACCTCCCCGGTGCAGATCCGCGCCCTGCTGGCCCGCGAACTGCCCGTCTACGTCGTCTCGATCGGGCGCACCTTCCGCACCGACGAACTCGACGCCACCCACACCCCGGTGTTCCACCAGGTCGAAGGCCTGGCGGTCGACCGTGGACTGACCATGGCGCACCTGCGCGGCACCCTGGACGCCTTCGCTCAGTCGGAGTTCGGGCCGGCCGCCAAGACCCGTATCCGGCCGCACTTCTTCCCGTTCACCGAGCCGTCGGCCGAGGTCGACATCTGGTTCGAGGGCAAGAAGGGCGGACCCGGCTGGGTGGAATGGGGCGGCTGCGGAATGGTGCACCCCAACGTGCTGCGTGCGGTGGGCATCGACCCGGCCGAATACTCCGGCTTCGCGTTCGGCATGGGATTGGAGCGAACCCTGCAGTTCCGCAACGGAATTCCCGACATGCGCGACATGGTCGAGGGCGACGTCCGGTTCTCCCTGCCGTTCGGGGTGGGTGCCTGATGCGCATCCCCTACAGCTGGTTGCGTGAGACGCTGATCGCCGGCGCGCCGGGCTTCGACATTACCGCCGAGGAACTTGAGCAGGCGCTGCTGCGAATCGGCCACGAGGTCGAGGGCGTGCACACCCTGGGTCCGGTCACCGGTCCGTTCAAGGTCGGCCGCGTCGTCGAGATCGAGGAACTCACCGAATTCAAGAAGCTGATCCGGGCCTGCCGCGTCGACGTCGGAGAAGCGGAGCCGCGTGACATCGTCTGCGGTGCCAGCAATTTCGCCGTCGGCGATCTGGTGGCGGTGGCGTTGCCGGGAGCGGTGCTGCCTGGTGACTTCGCGATTGCCACCCGCAAGACCTACGGCCGCACCTCCGACGGCATGATCTGCTCGGCTTCCGAAATCCGGCTGAGCACCGACCATTCCGGCATCCTGGTGCTGCCGGCGGGCACGGCCGAACCCGGCGCCGACGCTCATGAGGTGCTGGGTCTGGACGATGTGGTCTATGAGCTAGCGATCACCCCCGACCGCGGCTACTGCATGTCGGTGCGCGGGCTGGCGCGTGACATCGCCTGCGCCTTGGACTTGGACTTCGCCGACCCGACTGCGGTACCGGCGCTGCCCGCGGAGGGGGAGGCCTGGCCGCTGAGCGTGCAGCCGGGCACCGGGGTGCGCCGCTTCGCGCTGCGCAGTGTCACCGGTATCGACCCGGCGGCGGTATCGCCGTGGTGGCTGCAGCGCCGCCTGGCACTGTGCGGCATCCGGGCGATCTCGCCGGCCGTCGACGCCACCAACTACGTCATGGTCGAACTCGGCCACCCGATGCACGCCCACGACCGGGCCCGCATCACCGGCGGATTCGACATCCGGTTTGCTCGGGATGGCGAGACCGTCACCACGTTGGATGACATCGAACGCAAGCTGGAGCCGGTCGACGTGCTCATCGTCGACGACGTCGCGACCGCCGCGATCGGCGGCGTGATGGGCTCGGGCAGCACCGAAATGCGCGACGACTCAACCGATGTGCTGCTGGAGGCCGCGATCTGGGATCCCGCGGCGGTGTCGCGGACCGCGCGGCGCCTACACCTGCCTAGCGAGGCGGCGCGGCGCTACGAGCGCTCCGTCGACCCGGCTATCTCGGTGGCCGTGCTGGACCGCTGCGCGGCGCTGCTGGCCGAGATCGCCGGCGGAGTCATCGGGGCGGGGCTGACCGACTGGCGCGGCGACCCGCCGGTCCAGAATTGGAGTCAGGCTCCCGTCGAGATCGCCGCCGACCTGCCGGACCGCACCGCGGGGGTGAGCTACCCCGATGGCACCACCGTGCGGCGGCTCACCCAGATCGGCTGCCACGTGGCGGCCGCCGGTGACGTACTCACGGTCACCCCACCGAGCTGGCGTCCGGACCTGCGTCAGCCCGCCGACCTGGTCGAGGAGGTGTTGCGGCTGGAGGGGCTGGAGTCCATCCCGTCGGTCCTGCCGACCGCGCCGGCCGGGCGTGGGCTGAGTGCCACCCAGCGCCGACGCCGCGCGATCGGCAAGTCGCTGGCCCTGGCCGGCTACGTCGAGGTGCTCACCACACCGTTCTTGCCCGCCGGAGTCTTCGACACCTGGGGCCTGGCCGACGACGACCCGCGCCGTAACACCGTGTCGGTGCTCAACCCGCTGGAGGCCGACCGGCCCCAGCTGGCCAGCACCCTGCTGCCGGGCCTGCTGGAAGCGTTGGGCCGCAATGTGTCCCGGGGGATGAGCGACGTCGCACTGTTCGCGATCGCCCAGGTGGTGCAGTCGGCGGGCCCGGCCGAGTTCCCGGCCGTCACCCCGGTCCGGCGCCCCACCGACGCCGAGATCGCCGGCATCGACGCGGCCCTGCCGCGCCAGCCGCAGCACATCGCGGTCGCGCTGACCGGCCTGGCCGAACCCCGCGGGCCGTGGGGCCCGGGCCGGCCGGTGGAAGCCGCCGACGCCATCGAGGCGGCACGGGTGATCGCCCGTGCCAGCGGTGTCGAGGTCACGCTGCGCTCCGCGGCGTATCTGCCGTGGCACCCGGGCCGCTGCGCCGAGGTGCTGGTGGGAGGGACCCTGATCGGCCATGCCGGACAGCTGCACCCGGCCGTCGTCGAACGCGCCGGCCTGCCCAAGGGCACCTGCGCTGTTGAGCTGAACCTGGACGCCATCCCGGTGACCGCCGCGCTGCCGGCGCCCCGGGTGTCGCCGTTCCCGGCGGTGTTCCAGGATCTGGCCCTGGTGGTCGATGAGAAGGTGACGGCCCAATCGGTGGCCGATGCGGTGCGTGAGGGCGCCGGTGAGCTGCTGGAGGACATCGCGCTGTTCGACGTCTACACCGGCCCGCAGGTCGGTGAGGGCCGCAAGTCGCTCGCGTTCGCGCTGCGCTTCCGGGCCGCCGATCGCACGCTCACCGAGGACGAGGCCAGCGCCGCCCGCGACGCCGCCGTGGCCCGTGCCGCCGAGGCCGTCGGCGCCGCCTTGCGGGGGTAGCTCCTCCTGGCGCGGGGGTGCGTGTTTGCACACGACACGCCGCGGCCAGGTGTACAACTGCGCACGCTCGCGGGGTATCGCGAACCCCTATGCTCCGGCATGCTGGGGGAAACCCCGGCCGAGAGGACTCGGACACATGACCCGATCCGCCAGTTATGACCTCGTCGTCCTCGGCGCCGGACCGGTCGGGGAGAACGTCGCCGACCGCGCCCGGGCTGCCGGGCTGACCGTGGCGATCGTGGAACGCGAACTCGCCGGCGGCGAGTGTTCCTACTGGGCATGCGTGCCCAGCAAGGCCCTGCTGCGGCCGGTGCTCGCTCTCGACGACGCCCGCCGGGTGGCCGGCGCCCGCGAAGCCGTCAGTTCCCCGATCGACGCCGCCGCGGTCTTCAAGCGCCGCAACCACTATGTGGGGGACTGGGACGACTCCGGGCAGGCGGACTGGATCGACGGGATCGGCGGGACGCTGGTGCGCGGCCACGGCCGCCTGGACGGGCCGCGACGGGTGGTCGTGACGAAGGCCGATGGTGACGTGACGCTGACCGCCCGGCACGCCGTCGTCGTCTGCACCGGCACCCGCGCGGCCCTCCCGGACCTGCCCGGTATGGCCGAAGCCCGTCCGTGGACCAATCGCGAGGCCACCGAGGCCACGTCGGTGCCTGGCCGCCTCGCCGTGGTCGGCGCCGGCGGGGTGGGCGTTGAAATGGCCACCGCCTGGCAGGGATTGGGCTCGGCGGTGACCCTGCTGGTGCGCGGATCAGGGTTGTTGCCGCGAATGGAGCCGTTCGTCGGCGAATACGTCGCCCGCGGGCTGGCCGACTCGGGTGTCGATGTGCGCACCGGAGTTTCGGTCGCCCGGCTGCAGCGTGTGGGCGACGGTCCGGTGCGCTTGGAGCTGACCGACGGCAGCGAACTAGAAGTCGACGAAATCCTGTTCGCGACCGGCCGCACCCCGGCCACCGGCGACATCGGCCTGGAAACCGTCGGACTGACTCCCGGCGACTGGCTGGAGGTCGACGACACCTGCCGGGTGCGGGCCGTCGACGACGGCTGGCTGTATGCGTGCGGCGACGCCAACCACCGCGCACTGCTGACCCACGAGGGCAAATACCAAGCCCGCATCGCCGGTGACGCCATCGGAGCCCGAGCCGCCGGGACACCGCTGGACACCGCGCCGTGGGGCGTGCACGCCGCCACCGCGGACCATCACGCCGTGCCGCAGGTCTTCTTCACCGACCCCGAAGCGTCCGCGGTCGGGCTCACCGCCGAGCAGGCACGACAGGCCGGTCACCGGGTGCAGGTGGTGGACGTGGAGATCGGTGACGCGGTGACGGGCGCCAAGCTGCACGCCGACGGCTACCGGGGGCGGGCGCACATGGTGGTCGACGCCGACGAATTGGTCCTGCTCGGGGTCACATTCGTAGGTCCGGGTGTGGCCGAGCTCCTGCATTCGGCCACCATCGCCGTCGCCGGCCGGGTGCCGATCAGCCGGCTGTGGCACGCCGTGCCGTGTTTCCCGACGATCAGCGAAGTGTGGCTGCGCCTGTTGGAGGCCTACCGCGATGCCGGGTCGAACTGACCGTCGGCTACCGTCAGTCACCGGCGGCGACGGTGCGTGGTTGTACGCGACACGCCGCAGGTTGCGGTGCAAACACGCACTCTCGCGGAAGTGAACGTAATTAGTTTGCGTATAGACGCATAATCATGCAGAATCGCCCGGTGACCAAAGCGATCAAAGTGGCGGTGGCTGGGGCCAGCGGCTACGCCGGCGGGGAGATCCTGCGGCTGCTGCTCGGACACCCCGCCTACGCCGACGGCCGGCTGAGCATCGGCGCGCTGACGGCCGCCGGCAACGCCGGCAGCACCCTGGGCGAACAACACCCGCATCTGGTGCCGCTGGCCGACCGTGTCCTCGAACCGACCGAGGTCGACACCCTCGCCGGACACGACGTGGTGTTTCTGGGCCTGCCGCACGGACATTCGGCGGTGCTGGCCGAGCAGCTCGACGACGACACCCTGGTGGTCGACTGCGGAGCGGACTTCCGGCTGGGCGACCCAACCGATTGGGAACGCTTCTACGGCTCGGCGCATGCCGGCACTTGGCCGTACGGGTTGCCGGAGCTGCCCGGCGGCCGCGACAAACTCATCAACGCCCGGCGGATCGCGGTGCCGGGCTGCTATCCGACCGCGGCGTTGCTGGCGCTGTTCCCGGCCGTCGCCGCCGGACTGGTGGAACCCGACGTCACCGTGGTCGCGGTCAGCGGCACCTCCGGCGCCGGCAAGGCCGCCAAGGTCGACCTGCTGGGCTCGGAGGTGATCGGATCGGCGCGGGCCTACAACATCGGCGGCGCCCACCGGCACACCCCGGAGATCGGCCAGGGACTGCGGGCGGTCACCCACCGCGACGTCACCGTCGCCTTCGTCCCGGTGCTGATCCCGGCGTCGCGGGGCATCCTGGCCACCTGCACCGCGAAAACCACGGCGCCGCTGTCCGAACTGCGGGCGGTCTACGAAAAGGCCTACCACGACGAGCCGTTCGTGCACCTGCTGCCCCAGGGGCAGCTGCCCAAGACCGGATCGGTGATCGGCAGCAACGCCGCCCACCTCGCGGTCGCCGTCGACGAGGACGCCTCGACGTTTATCGCGATCGCCGCGATCGACAACCTGGTCAAGGGCACCGGCGGTGCCGCCGTCCAGGCGATGAACCTGGCGTTGGGCTGGCCGGAGACCGAAGGGCTTTCGACCGTGGGAGTGGCGCCATGACCGACCAGAAACTGCTGCGGGAGCAGGGCGTCACCGCACCCGGAGGCTTCCGGGCCGCCGGAATCGCCGCCGGCATCAAGGTTTCCGGAAATCCGGACCTGGCGCTGGTGTTCAACGAAGGGCCGGACTACGCCGCGGCCGGCGTGTTCACCAGCAACCAGGTCAAGGCCGCGCCGGTCCTGTGGAGCCGGCAGGTGCTCAAGGCCGGCCGGCTGCGGGCGGTGATCCTGAACTCCGGCGGCGCCAACGCATGCACCGGCCCGGGCGGCTTCCAAGACACCCACAGCACGGCCGAAGCGGTCGCGGCGGCGCTGTCGGACTGGGGCACCGAGACCGGGGCGGCCGAGGTGGCGGTCTGTTCCACCGGTCTGATCGGTGACCGGCTGCCGATGGACAAGCTGCTGGCCGGTGTCACCGAGGTGGTGCAGGCCATGGCCGGCGGCCTGGTGGGCGGCGACGAAGCCGCCCGCGCCATCATGACCACCGACACCGTCCCCAAACAGGTTGCGCTGCACCACAAGGGCGACTGGACCGTGGGTGGCATGGCCAAGGGCGCCGGCATGCTGGCGCCGTCACTGGCCACCATGCTGGTGGTGCTGACCACCGACGCCAAGGTCGACGCCCAGGCGCTGGACACCGCCCTGCGCCGGGCCACCGCGGTGACGTTCGACCGGCTCGACATCGACGGGAGCTGCTCCACCAACGACACGGTGCTGCTGCTGTCGTCGGGCGCCAGCGAGATCACGCCCAGCCAGGACGACCTCGATGCCGCGGTGTTGGCCGTCTGCGATGACCTGTGCGCCCAACTTCAGGCCGACGCCGAGGGCGTCACCAAGCGGGTGAGTATCACCGTCAGCGGCGCGGGCAGCGACGACGACGCCCTGATCGCCGCCCGGATCGTGGCCCGCGACAGCCTGGTCAAGACCGCGCTGTTCGGCTCGGACCCCAACTGGGGACGGGTGCTGGCCGCCGTGGGGATGGTGCCGTTCACCATCGACCCGGACCGGATCACGGTGTCGTTCAACGGCTCCCCGGTCTTTCACGATGGCATGCCCATGCCGGGTGCCCGGGAAGTCGACCTGTCCGGGGCGGACATCCACGTGACCGTGGAACTCAACCTCGGCAGTGGGCAGGCCATGGTGCGCACCACCGACCTGTCACACGCCTACGTCGAAGAGAACTCCGCGTATAGCTCATGACCGAACAACTCAGCACGCACGTCAAGGCCCAGGTGCTGGCCGAGGCCCTGCCGTGGCTCAAGCAGCTGCACGGCAAGATCGTCGTCGTCAAATACGGCGGCAACGCCATGACCGACGACACCCTCAAGCACGCGTTCGCTGCCGACATGGCTTTCCTGCGCAACTGCGGCATCCACCCGGTGGTGGTGCACGGCGGCGGCCCGCAGATCAGCGCCATGCTCAAGAAGCTCGGCATCGAAGGTGACTTCAAGGGCGGATTCCGGGTCACCACACCGGAAGTGCTCGACGTGGCGCGCATGGTGCTGTTCGGTCAGGTCGGCCGCGAACTCGTCGGCCTGATCAACGCCCACGGCCCGTATGCGGTCGGCATCACCGGAGAGGACGCGGCGCTGTTCACCGCGGTGCGGCGCAGCGTCACCGTCGACGGGGTCGCCACCGATATCGGGCTGGTCGGCGACGTCGATCAGGTCAACACCGCCGCGGTGCTGGATCTGATTGCCGCGGGACGGATTCCGGTGGTCTCGACGCTGGCGCCCGACCCCGACGGCGTGGTGCACAACATCAACGCCGACACCGCTGCGGCCGCCCTGGCCGAAGCGCTGCAGGCGGAGAAGCTGCTGATGCTCACCGACGTCGACGGCCTCTACACGGACTGGCCCAACACCGATTCGCTGGTCAGCGAGATCGACACCGCGACGCTGGAGCAACTGTTGCCGAGCCTGGAGTCCGGCATGATCCCTAAAGTCGAAGCCTGCCTGCGTGCGGTTCGCGGCGGGGTGCCCAGCGCCCACATCATCGACGGCCGCGTCGAACATTGCGTGCTGGTGGAGCTGTTCACCCACGCCGGCACCGGAACCAAGGTGGTGAAAGCGTGACCCTCCAAGATCGCTGGCAAGCGGTGATGATGAACAACTACGGCACCCCGCCGCTGGCACTGGTCAGCGGCGAGGGCGCAGTGGTGACCGACGATTCCGGTAAGGGCTACGTCGATCTGCTCGGCGGTATCGCGGTCAACGTGCTCGGCCACCGGCACCCGGCGGTGATCGAGGCCGTCACCACCCAGCTGAACACGTTGGGCCACACCTCCAACCTGTACGCGACCGAGCCGGGCATCGCGCTGGCCGAGGGCCTGGTCGATCATCTCGGCGCGCCGGCGCGGGTGTTCTTCTGCAACTCCGGGACCGAGGCCAACGAAGTCGCCTTCAAGATGACCCGGCTCACCGGCAAGACGAAGATCGTTGCCGCCCAGGGCGCCTTCCACGGCCGGACCATGGGATCGCTGGCGCTGACCGGACAGCCCGACAAGCAGAAGCCGTTCGAGCCCCTGCCCGGCGACGTCACCCACGTCCCCTACGGCGACACCAAAGCACTTGCCGCGGCGGTCGATTCGGGTACCGCTGCCGTCTTCTTGGAGCCGATCATGGGGGAGGGCGGTGTCGTCACCCCGCCCGCCGGCTACCTGGCCGAAGCCCGCGGTATCACCGCAGCCCACGGCGCACTGCTGGTGCTCGACGAGGTCCAGACCGGGATCGGGCGCACCGGCGCCTTCTACGCCCACCAGCACGACGGCATCACCCCGGACGTCATCACGCTGGCCAAGGGCTTGGGCGGTGGGCTGCCGATCGGCGCCTGCCTGGCGGTCGGCGCGGCCGGCGACCTGTTGACTCCGGGCCTGCACGGCAGCACTTTCGGCGGCAACCCGGTGTGCACCGCGGCCGCGCTGGCGGTGCTGCGGACGCTGGCCGACGACGACCTGATCACCCGGGCTGGCACGCTCGGCAAGACGCTGAGCCACGGCATTGAGGAACTGGGCCATCCGCTGGTCGACCACGTCCGCGGCAAGGGTCTGCTGCAGGGCGTGGTGCTGACCGCGCCGAAGGCCAAAGCCGTCGAACTGGCCGCTCGGGAGGCCGGCTTCCTGGTCAACGCCGCCGCGGCGGGCGTGGTCCGGTTGGCGCCGCCGTTGATCGTCACCGAAGAGCAGATCGGCAGCTTCATCACCGCCCTGCCGGGCATCCTCGACACCGCGAAGGAGGCTGCACAATGATCCGCCATTTCCTGCGCGACGACGACGTCACCCCGGCCGAGCAGGCCGAGATCCTTTCCCTGGCAGCGGAACTGAAAGCGCAGCCGTTCAGCCACCGGCCACTGGAAGGCCCTCGCGGGGTCGCGGTGATCTTCGACAAGAACTCCACCCGCACCCGGTTCTCCTTCGAGATCGGCATCGCCCAACTCGGCGGGCACGCCGTGGTCGTCGACGGCCGGTCCACCCAGCTGGGCCGCGACGAAACCTTGGAAGACACCGGACGGGTGCTGTCGCGCTACGTCGACGCCATCGTGTGGCGCACGTTCGCCCAGGACCGGCTGACCGCGATGGCCTCGACCGCCACGGTGCCGATCGTCAACGCGCTCTCCGATGAGTTCCACCCCTGTCAGGTGCTGGCCGACCTGCAGACCCTCGCCGAGCGCAAGGGGGCCCTCAGGGGTCTGCGGCTGACGTATCTCGGTGACGGCGCCAACAACATGGCGCACTCGCTGATGCTCGGCGGCGTCACCGCCGGAGTGCACGTCACCGTCGCCGCCCCGGAGGGCTTCACGCCCGATCCCGCCGTCGTCGCCGCCGCGCAGCAGCGCGCCGCGGACACCGGGGCCTCGGTCACGCTCACCGTGGACCCGGCCAAGGCCGCCGCGGGCGCCGATGTACTGGTCACCGACACCTGGACCTCGATGGGCCAGGAGGACGACGGCCTGGACCGGGTGGCGCCGTTTCGGCCGTTCCAGATCAACGACGAACTCGTCGCGCTGGCCGACCCGGAAGTCACGGTGCTGCACTGTCTTCCGGCGCACCGCGGCGACGAGATCACCGACTCGGTGATCGACGGGCCGCGCAGCGCGGTCTGGGACGAAGCCGAGAACCGTCTGCACGCGCAGAAGGCGCTGTTGGTGTGGTTGTTGGAACGGTCACGATGAGCCGAGCCGAGAGCACCGTCACGCGAGTGGGCCGCCAGGCCCGCATCGTCGAGGTGCTGTCCTCGGCATCGGTGCGCAGCCAGACGGAGCTGGCCTCGATCCTGGCCGCGGACGGCATCGAGGTCACCCAGGCCACCCTGTCGCGGGACCTCGAAGAGCTGGGCGCGGTGAAGCTGCGCGGCGTCGACGGGGGTGCCGGGGTGTACGTGGTGCCCGAGGACGGCAGCCCGGTGCGCGCAGTGTCCGGCGGCACCGATCGGTTGTGCCGGTTGCTGGGGGAGCTGCTGGTGTCCACCGATGCCACCGGAAACCTCGCGGTGCTGCGCACCCCACCCGGGGCGGCGGACTACCTGGCCAGTGCCATTGATCGGGCCGCGCTACCGTACGTCGTCGGCACCATCGCCGGGGATGACACCATCTTCGTGGCGGCCCGGGAGCCGATGACCGGCGCCGAACTCGCCGCCACCCTCAACGACCTGCAATAAAACCCAAAAGCAACACAAAGCAAGGAGAACTCGATGTCCGAACGCGTCATCCTGGCGTATTCCGGCGGCCTGGACACTTCGGTGGCGATCAGCTGGATCGGCAAGGAGACCGGCCGCGAAGTCGTCGCCGTCGCCATCGACCTCGGCCAGGGCGGCGAGGACATGGAGGTGGTGCGCCAGCGCGCCCTGGACTGCGGTGCGGTGGAAGCCGTCGTGGTCGACGCCCGCAACGAGTTCGCCGACGAGTACTGCCTGCCGACCATCAAGGCCAACGCGCTCTACATGGACCGCTACCCGCTGGTCTCGGCCATCAGCCGGCCGCTGATCGTCAAGCATCTGGTGGAGGCCGCGCGCAGCCACGGCGGCACCATCGTCGCGCACGGCTGCACCGGCAAGGGCAACGACCAGGTCCGCTTCGAGGTCGGCTTCGCCTCCTTGGCCCCCGAACTGAACGTCATCGCCCCGGTCCGCGACTACGCCTGGACCCGGGAGAAGGCCATCGCGTTCGCCGAGCAGAACGACATCCCGATCAACGTCACCAAGCGCTCGCCGTTCTCCGTCGACCAGAACGTGTGGGGCCGCGCGGTGGAGACCGGGTTCCTGGAGGACCTGTGGAACGCCCCGACCAAGGACGTCTACGACTACACCGAGGACCCGACGGTCAACTTCAACGCCCCCGACGAGCTGATCATCAGCTTCGACAAGGGCCGCCCGGTGGCCATCGACGGCCGTCCGCTCAGCGTGCTGCAGATCATCCAGGAGCTCAACGCCCGCGCCGGCGCGCAGGGTGTGGGACGCCTGGATGTGGTCGAGGACCGGCTGGTGGGCATCAAGAGCCGCGAGATCTACGAGGCGCCCGGCGCGATGGTGCTGATCACCGCGCACACCGAGCTGGAGCACGTCACCCTGGAGCGCGAGCTGGGCCGCTACAAGCGCGGTGTGGACCGCAAGTGGGGCGAGCTCACCTATGACGGACTGTGGTTCAGCCCGCTCAAGCGGTCGCTGGAGGTGTTCGTCGAGGACACCCAGCAGCACGTGTCGGGGGATATCCGGCTGGTGCTGCACGGCGGCAGCATCATCATCAACGGCCGGCGCAGCGCGGAGTCGCTGTATGACTTCAACCTGGCCACCTACGACGAGGGCGACACCTTCGACCAGACCGCGGCTCGCGGCTTCGTTCAGATCCACGGGTTGAGCTCCAAGATCTCCGCCCGCCGGGACCTGGGGTGACGCCTTTCCCGCGAGCGTGCGTGTCCCCGGGCGACTCGCCGAGCGTGTCGCCGGGTTTACGCACGCTCGCGCTCGGAGGGATGCCATGAGCACCAACGAGGGATCCCTGTGGGGCGGACGGTTCGCCGAAGGTCCGTCCGACGCGTTGGCGGCGCTGAGCAAATCCACCCACTTCGACTGGGTGCTGGCTCCTTACGACGTGGCCGCGTCCAAGGCGCACGCGAAGGTGCTGCACAGCGCCGGGCTGCTCACCGACGAGCAGCGTGACGGGCTGCTGGCCGGCCTGGACAGCCTCGGCGAAGACGTCGCCGACGGCAGCTTCGGACCGCTGGTCACCGACGAAGACGTCCACGGCGCGCTGGAGCGCGGCCTGATCGACCGAGTCGGCGCGGATCTGGGCGGCCGGCTGCGCGCCGGGCGATCGCGAAACGACCAGGTGGCCACGCTGTTTCGGATGTGGCTGCGCGACGCGGTCCGTCGCGTCGCCGCCGGGGTGCTCGACGTGGTCGGCGCGCTGGCACAGCAGGCCGCCGCCCACCCGAGCGCGATCATGCCGGGCAAGACGCACCTGCAGTCCGCGCAACCGGTGCTGCTGGCCCATCACCTGCTGGCCCACGCCCACCCGCTGCTGCGCGACGTGGACCGGATCATCGACTTCGACGCCCGCGCCGCGGTCTCGCCGTACGGGTCCGGCGCGCTGGCCGGGTCGTCACTGGGCCTCAACCCGGACGCTATTGCCGCCGAACTCGGCTTTGCCGCGGCTGCCGATAATTCGATCGACGCCACTGCCGCGCGCGACTTCGCGGCCGAGGCCGCGTTCGTGTTCGCCATGATCGGGGTCGACCTGTCGCGGCTGGCCGAAGACATCATCTTGTGGAGCTCAACGGAATTCGGCTACGCCGTCCTGCACGACTCCTGGTCGACCGGCAGCTCGATCATGCCGCAGAAGAAGAACCCCGACATCGCCGAGCTGGCCCGCGGCAAGTCCGGCCGGCTGATCGGCAACCTGACCGGCCTGCTGGCAACGCTCAAAGCCCAGCCGCTGGCCTACAACCGGGACCTGCAGGAGGACAAGGAGCCGGTGTTCGACTCGGCGGCGCAACTCGAGCTGCTGCTGCCGGCGATGGCCGGGCTGGTCGGCACCTTGCGCTTCGACACCGAGCGGATGGCCGCGCTGGCACCGGCCGGCTACACCCTGGCCACTGACATCGCCGAATGGCTGGTGCGCCAAGGTGTTCCGTTCCGCATCGCACACGAGGCGGCCGGTGCGGCGGTCAAAGTCGCCGAGCAGCGTGGTGTCGGTCTGGATGAGCTCACCGACGACGAACTGGCCGCCATCAGCCCGGACCTCACACCGCAAGTGCGGGAGGTGCTCACCGTCGAAGGCTCGGTGGCATCCCGCGACGCCCGTGGCGGGACCGCGCCGGACCGGGTTGCCGATCAGCTTGCCGGCCTTGCCGAACGCGTGGCGCTCCAACGTCACTGGGCGAACAGCTAGGCGCTGGCCGGCTGGGGCAGCGCCCAGTTGCGCTGGATGGTTCGTGCCGTGGCGATAGCCATGGACGCGGCTGCGGGCGGCAGGTCCGGCCGGAAGTACAGCGCCGCCACAGCTGCGGGAATGTGGTCCTTCAGGCGCAGACTCACTGCTACGCAACTCAGCCCCGGCATCACGTCGCCGCGATCGTAGGCCACCATGCCGCTTTTGCCGATGCCGAGGGCGAAAAGCCGAGCGACGGCGGTGTGGTGCCATTGCGTCGACGACGGATCGACGGTGAAGGGGACTCCATCACGCGAGTAGTGCACCACCACGTTCGGGCCGTCGGGCGAATCCTCGATCACGCCGGTCAATGCGCCGCTGAGCTGCCCCAGCCGCCGCACCGGCAAATACGCGGCCGTATACAGTCGGCCGGCGCTGGGCCGGACTTTGCCCCACCGCAACACGCTGTCTCCGACGATGTAACGGTCGCCGATCCGCTCCAGCGCGCCGACCTCGACCAACTGTCGAGCCAGCCGGTGCGCGGTTGTCTTCGGTAGGTCCGTCGCACGGGCCAGCTCCGTGATACAGAGTCCCTCAGAAACCCCGGCTACCGCGTCGATCAGTTGGAACCCAGCTTCCAAGACACCACGTCTCGACGGGTCGGTACTGACCCGTGATGGCCTGGTGTCTGGCGCCGACACGAAAGAAAATATAGTCCGCTCGACCCAGTGATGGGGCCTATCGGCGGCGGGGCTGTTCCGATCAGTGGAACGACGTCTTGTTCCAACCTTCAGGATTATCTCAGTCTATTCAGTGTCAGCTGAATCGGCATGGGGGAGGTGTTCCCAAATGGGAGCTGGGTACGGCGGCCGCAAGCCGATCAAAGTGGGACGGCGTGCCATCGGCGCTGCGAGTACGGCAAGCGCCTTCCTGGCGTTCGGGCTGGCGCCGTTGCCTGCGCCCGTGGCCCAGGCCGATGAGCTGGACTGGGTTGCCGACCTGTTCGATCCGCTGGCCCTGTCAGCGGTAGCCGATCCTGGAGCTGCGGTCGATTACGGCATCTGGGACATGACTTCGCTGTTCGATCAGCTGATTTACCAGCCGTTGCACACGGGTTTGGAGCTGTGGATCAATAGTTCCTTCGGGGAGCAGGCCGACGGTTTCGTCAATCAGGTGTTCGGGCAGTTCCTGATCGGTGATGGGGTTGCGGGAACGCTGGAGCATCCCGATGGTGGCGATAGTGGATTGTGGTTCGGTGACGGCGGGGCCGGTTTCAGCGGCGCTGCTGACGGCATGGCCGGTGGTAATGGTGGGAATGCGCTGGGCTGGATCGGCAATGGTGGTGCCGGAGGTGATGGCGGCATCGGCGCAGTCGGTGGCGCGGGTGGTTTCGGCGGCACGATAGCCGGCTATGGCGGCGTCGGCGGTGCGGGCGGTGAGGGGATCGCCGGCGGTGCGGGCGGTGCGGGTGGTGTCGGTGGTGATGCCCCCGGCTGGCTATTCGGCATCGCCGGCGACGGCGGTCTCGGTGGTGCCGGCGGGGTCGGCGCAGCCGGCGCTGCGGGGGATTGGGCTGTCAACAACGGTGCCGGCGGCAATGGGGGTGTCGGCGGCGCCGGTGGTACGGGCGGTGCTGGCGGTAATGCCGCGGGCATCCTTGCCAGCGGCGGCAACGGCGGTCCCGGCGGAAACAGCGGGAACGGTGGTCGCGGCGGCGCCGGCGCCGACGGGAACGCCGCCCTCGCGCGATACGACGGTGGTGACGGCGGTAACGGCGGCAACGGGGGAACCACGGTCGGCACCGGCGGCACCGGCGGTACCGGTAGCGCGTTCGGCCACCACGGCAGCCACGGCAGTAACGGCGCCGTGAGCAACGGCGGCGACGGCGGCAATGGCGGCAACGGGGTCGGTGGCGGGGGCACCAACGCCAGTGCGGGCAACGGTGGCGACGGTGGCGACGGCGGCAACGGCCTGGTCGCCGGAAACGCCGGAAACGGTGGCAACGGCGCGAACGGTTCCGGCCTGATCACCGATCTGCTCGGCATACAGCACGGCCAGTCCGGCGGCACGGGCGGTACCGGTGGCACCGGCGGGTTGAGCACCTTGACGGGTGGCGTCGGCGGCAATGGTGGGACGGGCGGCGACGGTGGTGCCGGTGCCGGCTACCTCGCTGTCACGGGGAGTACGGCGACCGGCGGTCTCGGTGGTGCCGCCGTCTACGGCACCGGTGGCGGGACGGCTGCCGGCACGGCGGTCGGCGGTGCCGGTGGCAACGGCGGTAACGGGTCGGCTAGCGCGGCCGGCGGTGACGGCGGTACCGGGGGCGACGCGATGATCGCTGCCGACGGTACGGGCAGCCTCGCCGGCGATGCCGACACCATCGCGACCGGCGGGGCGGGAGGCGCTGCCTTCGGCAACGGTGCCGGCGGCAACGGCGGCAGCGCAGTCATCCAGGCAGAGCTCGGCGGCACTTCCGGCGGCATCGCGACCGGCGGGGACGGTGGTGCGGGCAACGCAGGCGGCACGGGCGGTAACGGAGGCGGCGGTCTGATCGACGGCGTGGAGGGCTCGGCATACGCCACCGCGGCCGGCGGTGACGGCGGCGCCGGCGTCGGCGCCGGCAGCGGCGGCGGTAACGGCGGCGCGGCTGAGATCCACGCGGAGAGACCGGACGCCAAGACCTTCGGCTCGGCCACCGGAGGCGACGGCGGCGCCGGCAGTGGTGGTGGCCGGGGCGGAACCGGCGGAGACGGCAACATCACCTCCAGGGGACAACAGAACTACGCCGACGGCACCGCTGTCGGTGGCAACGGCGGCGCCGGAATCGGCGTCGGCAGCGTGGGCGGTAACGGCGCCTTGGGCCAGATCAACTCCGCCAGCGTCAGCGCCGGCTACGCAGCCGGCACCGCCCTCGGGGGCGACGGCGGGCTGGGCACCGCCGGTGGCGTCGGCGGCGATGGAGGCACCGCCAAGCTGCAGGTGTCGTCCGCGCTCGGCGACGGATTAGTGACCGGCATTGCCACCGCGGGTGACGGTGGCGTGGGCACCGACGGCGCTTTCGGCGGGTACGGCGGTGCGGCCGAGCTGAGCACCAACAATCCGGGATCACAGGTCCTCAATGGCGCCGCGACCGGCGGTGCCGGCGGCGACTCCGGTGGCTACGGCCCCGGCGGTGCCGTCGGTGGTGACGGTGGGAGCGGCGGCAGCGGCACGGTGAGAGCCGTCACCGGCACCGTGCTCACCAACGGAGTCTCCGCCGGCGGTAACGGCGGCGATGGCGGAGACGGAGGGACGCCCGGCGTCCACGGCTCCGGTGTCGGCGGGGCCGGCGGTAACGGCGGCTCCGGTGGCGTGAGCAACGTGCCGGGCGTCGGCGGCAACGGGGGTGACGGCGGTGACGGCGGCGCCGACGGCACCCCCGGTAGTCCCGGCACAGTGGGCACCAACAGCCCCTGACTCGGTGGGCTACTCCGTGCCGGTGGGGCCGGTGACGTAGACCGCCGGCCCCCCGATGGACTCAGGATTCGCGGTAATAGGACGCCAGGTTCGCGGCCAGCTCGTCGAACAAGTCCTGGTTCAGGCCGAACGCGAGCCTGACCTCATCGACCACGCGAGCGATTTCGTCGGGCGCCAGGCCGAGCCCGTCGAGACGGGCACGGTAGGCGTCCTTGTACGGTTTCGCCCGCACCGGGAACTCGTAGAACGACAGGCCGGCGCCGCCGAGCTCGAACGTGCGGTCCAGCACGCGTCCGATCGCCTGGCCGCCGGAGAGATCCCCGAGGTAGCGCGTGTAGTGGTGGGCCAGCAAGTCGCTGTTCGAGGCGACCGCAATCCGGTCGCAATAGGCCTGCGCGGCGGGTGAATCGACATCCGCGACGGGGCCCCCGGCCCAGAACTGCAGGTCGGCTTCGATCGCCGACAGCCGTTCCAGCGCAGGGTCGTACACCGACGCGACGAGTGCGTCGTCACGTCGCGCCCGCACCGCGGCCTCCAGTGCGGCGTAGACCCTCCGCAACCGCAACAGGTAGTCGACGTAGCCCTGTTCGTTGACCTTGCCGCTCATCAGTTCTGACACAAACGGCGAGGCCTCGGCAGCGTCGTGTGCCGCTTGCGATCCTTCCCGCATTGCGGTGGACAGTGATCGGACGGCATCGGGTTCAACCGGGGCCTTCAGCGGCATGCTGTGATCCGTTCCCTTCTTCGCGGGTGCGTTGGCTGGTCCAGCTTCCCGGCATCATCGGGGTGGTGGCCCCGTTGCCGAATGCATCTTCCGCCAGCGTAGTGAGTCCGGCCGGGTCCGCCAGTCCAGACTTCGCCGTAGCCCCGGTCGATCCGATCGTGCCGCCGCCCGAGGCACTGACCCGCGCCTGGTGCACCGGGACAGGCGCAGCGGGCGTCTCGTCGTCCATCGTGATGAACTCGTAGCGATAGCCACGGGCTTTGACCTCGGCGCCGCGGCGTCTGCGAGTCCTGGATTTTCTGCCGGACCCAGCCACTGCCGCTGCGTCTACGGCTTCACTCGCGCTCCTCGAACGGCGTGAGGCCTCCGCGGCCCGCTGCTGCATCGGTGGGCCGAAGCCCACGCCGGGGCCGCCGCCGGCAACCGCGTAGTACAGCGGTGGGGCGCCGGTAGCCGGAGGCGGATTCGGCACCGGCGGTGCCGGTGCGGTGGCCATGCTTGCGGGCGCCGGAGCCGGCGCGGGAGGAGTGGACAGCGCAGACGCCGGGGGAGTCGGAACCATGACCGCAGCCGGCAGGTTCTGGGGCGTGACCACGGGCGGTAGCTCCAAGGGGGGTACCTGGGCCAGGTAGGCGAGCCCGGACAATCCCAATGCGATCGGGATCGCCGACGATCCTGCTGCCGGCGCCATGATGGCGGCGTAGATCGGCGTTCCCATCACGCCGAAGGTTGCCGCGTAGGCGAAGAGGTAGAACAACGGCATCCAGGTGGCGACGGCCGCCGCCGGGTCGGCCGCAAAATCCATGATGACCTGAATCAGGGTGCCGAGCGGATCGGCAAGTACCTGTTTGAGCATGCGGTACATGCTGCTGAAGTGCTCGGACCACGACAGCCATTCCTCGATGGGGTCGGTGAAGGCGGCGGACCCCGCCTCACCGACACCCGGCTCGAGGACAGACGGTGCCGGCGCCGTCTGCGGTGTTGATGCCACGGTCGCCGCGGAGACGGCCTGATACACGCTCATGGTCGTCGCGGCCTGCAGCCACATCCGGATGTAGTCCGCCTCGGTGACCGCGATCGGGATCGCGTTGACACCGAAGAAATTCGTCGCCACCAAGACGCCCAACGTCGCGCGGTTGGCGGCCAGCTCGGCCACGGTCGGCATGGCTGCCAGAGCCGCGGTGTAGGAGCCGGCCGCAGTCTGGAGCTGGGCGGCCGCGCTGGCGCTGTTCGCACCGGCCTGCATCAGCCAGGTCAGGTAGGGCGCGTGTGCGGCAAGGTAGCGTGCCGCGCCCTGGCCCTCCCACGTCCCGGCCTGCACCGCGCCCAGGATTGTCGTGAGTTCGGCTGCAGCCGTGGTGTATTCGCTGCTCAGTGCGGTCCAGGCATCGGCAGCTGCCAGCAGTGACCCGGCACCCAGCCCGCTGCTGAGCAGGGTGGAGTGCACCTCAGGGGGCAACGCCATCCAAATGGGTGTGGTCATGATCGCGGGCTCACTCCATGCCGGTACGGCCGGGCGTCCAGAAAGGTTTGGTACGGATGCGGCGTCGATCCCAGCCACGTTCGGTGATCAGGATTTTTCGGAGAGTCTGGATGGTGCGGGCCTCACCGGCGAGGTAAGCGACGCCGGGATGGTCGGGCAGGTCGAGGGCGCGCAGGGCGTCAGCGAGGACGGCGGAGTTCGCGGCCGAGGCGTCACCGCGCTCGACGTGGGTCACCGGCCGGGTGAGGGGAAGGTGGTCGGCCTCGGTGGCCGCCTCGATGACGCCGTAGACCTTCGCGTCGGGCCGCAGCGACCGCAGCATCGCGGCGAACGCGACCGACGCCGTCTCCTCCCCGGCGAACACGTGGTAGGCAGCGTCGCGGCGGACGACGAAGTTGCCCTGCGGCCGGGTGAAATCGACGTGGTCCCCGAGGGCCACTGCCGCCGCCCATCGCCGGGCAGGCGTTACGGAGTCTTGGTCGTAGCCGTGTTGGCACATCACGATGTCGAGCGTTCCGGCATCGGGATCGGCGTCGTAGATGGAATAGCTGCGCAGTGCGTCGTGGGGATGCAGCCGCAGCACGGAATCGAGCAGACCGGCGACCTGCAGACGGACATGCTGGCCCGGTGTCCAGGTCAGGCCCCGCAGGCGCGGACCGGTGAAACGGATGCGGCGCATCGTCGGCGTCAGCTGTTCGATCTCCCCGACGGTTGCGGACAGAAACAGGGCGTCGCGCAGGGTGCTGACGAGCGGTAACGAGTCGAGGAGCGGTGCCACGGCGGTCTCCCGTAAGTCGAATAAGATTAGGTATGCCTTACCTAAGCGGCGACAGTAGCAGATCTGGCGCTGCGCTAGCGTGAATGGATCAACGGCAGCCGAACGATCTCGACCGCGTGGCGCCTGATGGCGGCGATCGCGCTCTGCGGGCTGCTGCCGCAGTGCACCGGTGGCGCACCGCCGGCACCCACATCGGCAGCACCCTCGCCGCGGAATGTCGCTCCCGAACCCGCCACCGTCACCGGCGTCACCGCCGCCGAACTCGGCCCGACCTGGCACCCCGACTGCCCGGTTACCCCCGCGCAGCTGCGGCGCGTCACGCTGACCCACCTCGGCTTCGACGACCGGCCGCACCGCGGCGAACTGATCGTGCACCAGGAGCTGGTCGGGCAGGTCATCGCTGTATTCGAGCGGCTCTACCGGCTGGAGTTCCCGATCGAGCGGATGCAACCGGTGGCCCACTACCGGGGCGGCGACGACGAGCTGTCGATGGAGGACAACAACACCTCGGCGTTCAACTGCCGGCGCATCCCGGGCTCCGGCAACTGGGCGCTACACGCCTATGGCCGTGCCATCGACGTCAACCCGCTGCTGAATCCGTCGGTCGACCACGGAAAATTCGAGCCGCGCAACGCGAAGGTGTACCTGGACCGCCGTCGGATCGAGCCGGGCCTGCTGCATGCCGGTGACGCCGCAGTCCGCGTCTTCACCGACGCCGGGTGGCGTTGGGGCGGCAACTGGAAGTCGCCGGTGGACTACCAGCATTTTGAGCGGCGCTGACGCCTATTCCACGAGCTCCGAGAGCTCCAACCAACGGCCCTCCTGCTCGGCCACCTCGGCCTCGAGTGCCCGCAGCTCCCGGGTGAGCTCCGCCAGGCCCACATGATCGGACTGGTCGTAGTCGGCCAGCTGGTGATGTTTGGCCTCGATCTGCTCGGCCAGCCGGGCCAGCCGGCGATCGACGGCGGCCAGATCCTTCTGTGCCGCACGCAGTTCCGCTCCGGACAGCGGCCCGGGGGCATCGGCGGCCGCGGCCACGGGCCGCGACACCGGTGCGCGACGGGCGTCGGCGGCCAGCTGTAGGTATTCGTCGACACCGCCCGGCAGGTGGCGCAGTTGCCCGTCCAGGATCGCGTATTGGTTGTCGGTCACCCGCTCCAGCAGATACCGGTCATGGGAGACCACGATCAAGGTGCCCGGCCAGGAGTCCAATAGGTCCTCGGTCGCGGTCAGCATGTCGGTGTCGACGTCGTTGGTGGGCTCGTCGAGCACCAGCACGTTCGGCTCGGCGAGCAAGGTGAGCATCAACTGCAGCCGCCGCTGCTGCCCGCCGGAGAGCTCGCCCACCCGCGCCGACAGCTGAGCGCTGCCGAACCCGAGCCGCTCCAACAGCTGCGCGGGCGTCATCTCCTTGCCGTCGACCTGATAGTCGTTGCGCAGCCGGCCCAGCACGTCGGCCACCCGGTCTTGCGCGAGCGTCGCCAACTCCGCCGACTGCTGGTCCAACATGCCCAGTCGCACCGTTTTGCCGCGCTTGACCCGGCCGCTGTCCGGCACCACCGTGCCGGCGATCAGACCGAGCAGGGTGGATTTCCCAGCACCGTTGGCGCCGACGATCCCGGTGCGCTCACCGGGGCCGATCCGCCATTCGACGTCGCGCAGCACCGATTTGCCGTCGAAAGTCACCGACACATCGAGCAGGTCGATGACGTCCTTGCCCAGCCGCGCGGTCGCCAGCTTCATCAGCTCGACGTCGTTGCGCAGCGGCGGGACGTCGGCGATCAGTGCGTTGGCCGCCTCGATGCGGAACTTCGGCTTGGACGTGCGGGCCGGTGCCCCACGTCGCAGCCAGGCCAACTCTTTGCGTAACAGGTTCTGCCGCCTGGCCTCACTGGCCGCGGCCATCCGATCGCGCTCCACCCGCTGCAGGACGTAAGCCGCGTAGCCGCCTTCAAAGGGTGCGACGGCTCCGTCGTGCACCTCCCAGGTGGTGGTGGCCACTTCGTCGAGAAACCACCGGTCGTGGGTGACCACCAGCAGACCGCCGCTGTTGCGGGCCCAGCGCTGCTGAAGATGCCGGGCCAGCCAGGTGATCCCCTCCACGTCGAGGTGGTTGGTCGGCTCGTCGAGGCAGATCACATCCCACTCGCCGATCAGCAACGCCGCCAACTGCACTCGTCGGCGCTGTCCGCCGGACAGCTCGGAGATGGTTGCGTCCCACGAGATGTCGGAGACCAAGCCCTCGACCACGTCACGGATCCGTGGGTCGGACGCCCATTCGTGGTCGGCTTGCTCACCGACCAAAGACGCCTCCAACGTGCTGTCCGGGTCGAGGGTGTCGGCCTGGTCCAGCAACCCGACTCGCAGACCGCTGCGCCGGGTGACGCGGCCCGAATCCGGGGTCGCGGCGCCGGCCAGCAGGCGCAGCAGCGACGATTTTCCGTCCCCGTTGCGGCCGACGATCCCGATCCGGGCGCCATCGTTCACCCCGAGGGTGACTGAGTCCAACACCACACCGGTGGCGTACCGCAGGTGAAGGGCCTCGGCTCCGAGCAGGTGTGCCACTGCAGGAACGGTACTGCCTGCCCCTCGCCGAATGGTGAACCAGCCGGACCTACGGTGCTGATGTGCCAGAATGTGCACGTCATTCCAGGATCGAGCGCGAAGTAGGGGAGCTGCGGTGGATCTGAACTTGTCGGCCATTACCCGGCCGGTCGAGTGGCTGATGGCCACCGCACAGAACGGCCTGGAGGTGCTGCGCTGGGGCGGCCTGGAGACCGGAACGGTGCCGTCACCGTTCCAGATCGTCGAGAGCACCCCGATGTACAAGCTGCGGCGGTACTTCCCGCCGGACAACCGGCCGGGGCAACCGCAGCCCGGACCGCCGGTGCTGCTGGTGCACCCGATGATGATGTCGGCAAACATGTGGGACGTCACACACGATGAGGGCGCGGTCGGCATTCTGCACGACGCCGGGGTGGACCCGTGGGTGATCGACTTCGGTTCACCGGACCAGATCGAAGGCGGCATGCGCCGCAATCTGGCCGACCACATCGTCGGCCTGAGCCAGGCCATCGACACCGTCGCCGAGACCACCGGGCGCGACGTGCACCTGGCCGGCTACTCCCAGGGCGGCATGTTCGCCTATCAGACCGGGGCATACCGGCATTCGAAGAACATCGCCAGCATCATCGCGTTCGGTTCGCCGGTGGACACCCTGGCCGCGCTGCCGATGGGCCTGCCGCCCAACCTGGCTTCCGGTGTCGCCGGTTTCATGGCCGACCACGTCTTCAACCGGCTGGACATCTCGGGATGGCAGGCGCGTGTCGGCTTTCAGATGATGGACCCGCTCAAGACGGCGAAGGCGCGGATGGACTTCCTGCGTCAGCTGCACGACCGGGAGGCCCTGCTGCCCCGCGAGGCGCAGCGGCGGTTCCTGGAGTCCGAGGGCTGGATCGCCTGGTCGGGTCCGGCGATCTCCGAGCTGCTCAAGCAGTTCATCGCCCACAACCGGATGATGACCGGTGGTTTCGCCATCAACGGTCAACTGGTCACGCTCGCCGACATCACCTGCCCGGTGCTGGCATTCGTCGGCGAGGTCGATGACATCGGCCAGCCGGCGGCCGTCCGCGGGATCCGCCGCGCCGCGCCGGATGCCAAGGTCTTCGAATATCTGCTGCGGGCGGGCCACTTCGGTCTGGTGGTGGGCTCCAAGGCCGCCGAGCTGACCTGGCCGACCGTGGCGCGCTGGGTGCTGTGGCAGTCCGGGATGGGCCCGCAGCCACCAGGAGTGGCACTGATGTCCGCGCAGCCATCCGAGGGCGCCAAGCGCGGCGTCGCGATGACGTCACGGATCGCGCACGGGCTGGGGGAGGCCTCCGAGGTCGCGCTGACACTGGCGCGCGGCGCCGCGGACGCCATGGTGGCGGCGCAGAAATCGGTGCGCACCATGGCGGTTGAGACCGCCCGCACGCTGCCCCGGCTGGCCCGGCTGGGACAGATCAACGACCACACCCGAATCTCGCTGGGCCGCATCATCGATGAGCAGGCCGCCGACTCACCCAACGGCGAATTCCTGTTGTTCGACGGTCGGGTACACACCTACGAGGCGGTCAACAAGCGCATCGACAACGTCGTCCGCGGCCTGATCGACGTCGGGGTGCGCCAAGGCGTCCACGTCGGCGTGCTGATGGCCACCCGGCCCAGCGCCCTGGTCGCGATCGCGGCGTTGTCCCGGCTGGGCGCGGTGGCCGTGCTGATGCCCACCGACGGGGACCTGCTGCCCGCGGCTCGTCTGGGCGGCATCTCCGACATCATCGTCGACCCGGACACTCTCGAGCTGGCCGGCGCGGCCGCCCGCGAACTGGACTGCCAGGTGCTGGTGCTCGGCGGTGGTGAAGCCCGCGACCTGGACCTGCCCACCGACATCGACGTCGTCGACATGGAGCAGATCGACCCGGATGCCGTCGAACTGCCCGGCTGGTACCGGCCGAACCCGGGCTTCGCCCGCGACCTGGCATTCGTGGCTTTCGGCAACGCGGCCGGCGAGCTGGTGGCCAAGCAGATCACCAACTTCCGCTGGGCGCTCTCGGCGTTCGGCACCGCGTCGACGGCGGCCCTGGGCGCAGGCGACACGGTGTACTGCCTCACGCCGCTGCACCACGAATCCGGGCTGCTGGTCAGTCTCGGCGGTGCGGTGGTCGGCGGCGCCCGCATCGCGCTGTCACGTGGCCTGAACCCGGACCGGTTCGTCGCCGAAATTCGCCAGTACGGCGTCAGCGTGGTGTCCTACACCTGGGCGATGCTGGGCGAGGTCATCGACGACCCGAACTTCGTCTTGCAGGGCAACCACCCGGTCCGGCTGTTCATCGGTTCCGGTATGCCCGTCGGCCTGTGGAACCGGGTCACCGAGGCGTTCGCGCCGGCCCACGTCGTCGAGTTCTTCGCCACCAAGGACGGTCAGGCCGTGCTGGCCAACGTGTCCGGCGCCAAGGTCGGCAGCAAGGGACGCCCGCTGCCCGGTGCGGTGGATGTGGAGCTGGCCGCCTACGACTGCGACCACGACCTGATCCTCGAGGACGACCGGGGTTTCGTGCGGGTCGCCGAGACCGACGAAGTCGGTGTGCTGCTGGCCAAACCCCGCGGACCGATCGACCCGTCGGCCTCGGTCAAGCGGGGGGTGTTCGCGCCGGCCGACACCTGGATCTCCACGGAGTTCTTGTTCCGGCGCGACGCCGACGGTGACTATTGGCTGGTCGGCGGCCGCGCGTCCAGCGTCCGTACCGACCGGGGCATCGCGTTCCCGGTGGTCATCACCGATGCGCTCGGTGCCGTCACCGGCGTCGACCTGGCGGTGACCTATCGGGTGCCGACCGAGGGGGCGGACCTTGTGGTGTCGGCGGTGACGGTGCAGCCGGGCGCCACCATCACCGCCGCCGACCTCAGCGAGGCGGTGGCAGCTCTTCCCTCCGGCGTCGGTCCTGACGTCATCCACGTGGTGCCGGACCTGCAGCTGAGCACGGTGTACCGCCCGGTCGTGGGCGCGCTGCGCGAGGCCGGAATGCCCAAGGCCGGACGCAACGCCTGGTACTTCGATGCCACCAGTCGACAGTTCAAGCGGCTGACGGCCGCGGTGCGTGCCGAACTGGCCGGTGGCCGGCGATGATCGCCCACGACCTGTTGGACATCCTGGTCTGCCCGGCCGACCGCGGCCCGCTGATGGCGGTGGAGCGTTCCGGCGCCCAGGTGCTCTACAACCCGCGCCTGCACCGGGCCTACCGCATCGACGACGGCATTCCGGTGCTGCTGGTCGACGAGGCCGAGGACGTCGGCGACGACGAGCACGCCCTGCTCATTGCCCAAGCGGGCCCGGCAGATCCCCGGTGAGATAACGCTGCAGGGTGGGGGCGATCATCGCCACGACCTCCTGCGCCGGTAACGAGGCGATCGGCTCCAGCCCGACGATGTAGCGGGCTACCACGACGCCCATCAACTGGCTTGCGGCGAACTCGGCCCGCAGTACTCCGGTTCCGGCCGGTTCGTCGATGCGCGGGGAGAGTTCGGCGATCACGATGTCGCGAAAGAACGATCGGGCCAGCGGCACCTCGGTCCCGGTGAGCATCGACCGCATTGCCGCGATCAGACCGGTGCCGGCCTGCGAATCCCACAGTGGCAGCAGCAGTTCGGGCAGGGTGCGCCCGAGTTGCTCGACCGGTGTCTCCCGCAGCGGCCCCAGCACCACCATCGGATCGATCGGCAGCGCGACCGCGGCGGCGAACAGCTGTTGCTTGGTGCCGTGGTAGTGGTGCACCAGCGCCGCGTCGACGCCCGCTTGAGCGGCCACCGCCCGGATGGAGGTGTTCGCGAAACCGTTGCGGGCGAATAGCTCTCGGGCCGCAGCCAGGATCCTGTCGCGGGTGTCGGAGGCACCCGACGGGCGACCCGGTTTACGGCTGTGCGGCGCCGCGGCCATCACGGCGTCCGTCGCCGTAGCGTGACCGCGGCCAGTCCCAGTGCCGCGACTGCGAACGCCAGCACGATGACGATGTCGCGCACCGCGACACCGGTCAGTTCCGGGTGGGCGCCCACCTGCTGCAGTGCTTCGAGTGCATAGCTGGCCGGCATCGCGTTGCTCAACCACTGCAGCCACCCGGGCATCGCCGCGCGCGGCACGATGATCCCGGCCAGCAACAGTTGCGGCACCATCACCAGCGGAATGAACTGCACGGCCTGAAATTCGGTGCGGGCGAACGCACTGCACAGCAGGCCCAGCCCGACACCGAGCACCGCGTTGATGATCGCGATCGCGAACACCCAGGCCGGGCTGCCCACGGTGTGGAAACCGAGCAGCCAGAACGCGACAACACACGCCAGACTGGCCTGGGCGGCCGCGGCGACCGAGAACGCCGTTCCGTAGGCGGCGAGCAGGTCGCCCCGGCGCAGCGGGGTGGTCAAGATGCGCTCCAGGGTTCCCGAGGCGCGTTCGCGCTGCATGGTGATTGCGGTGATGACGAACATCAAGAACAGCGGAAACAGGCCCAGCATGACCAGGCACGCCGCATTGAATGGCGACGGCGTTCCCGGCGGGTGCGCGGCTTGGGCGAACATGAAGTACATCAGCGTGATGACCAGGCTGGGCACCAGCAGGATCATCGCGACACTGCGCCGGTCACCGGCGAGCTGGCGCAGGATTCGCAGTGTCGTGGCCACGAAGGGCCGCAACTGCAGTAATCCGGTCAGCCGGCTCGGGGCGCGGTGGTGCGCCGGATGATGGACAGGAACGCTTCCTCCATCGCTCGACATCCGGTCTCCTCTCGCAGTCGCCTCGGGGTGGTGCGCGCCAGCAGCCAGCCCTCGCGCATCAGCAGCAGATCGCCGCAGTGCTCGGCCTCGTCCATCACATGACTGGACACCAGCAACGTGGCGCCGCGCCGGGCCAGCGCCGCGAACTGCTGCCAGAGCTCGGCGCGCAGCACCGGGTCCAGGCCGATCGTCGGCTCGTCGAGCACCAGCAGGTCCGGCCGGCCGACCAATGCGCAGGCCAGCGAGACGCGGGCGCGCTGCCCACCGGACAGGTTGGCGCAGTAGTCGCCGCGGTGCTTCTGCAGGTCCACCGATTCGATCGCGTCGTCCGCGTCGCGGGCGTCGACCCCGGCGAGTGCGGCGAAGTACCGCACGTTGTCGATCACCCGCAGGTCGTCGTAGATCGTGGCCCGCTGCGGCATGTAGCCGACCCGATGGCGCAGCACGGGGGAGCCGGCCGGGCTGCCCAGCACCTCGACCCGGCCGGCGGTGATGAGTTGAGTGCCCACGATGCAGCGCATCAGCGTGGTCTTTCCGCAGCCAGATGGCCCGAGCAGGCCGGTGATGGTGCCCGGGGCGATCTGCACGGAGAGATCGTGCAGTACCGGCCTTTTGCCCCGCACCACCCGCAGATGATCGATCGCGACGGCCGGACCCGAACCCGAGAATTCATCACGCGATGAAATCATCATGTGATGAATACTCTGCCCGGTACGACGCCCTGTCAAGGGCGGTCGGGGACTCACGGCAGAATCTCCAGCGTGAGTGCTGCCGGGCTTGCCGTCGACCCGCTCGCGGCTGCCCGGCGGTTGCTCGGCGCCACCCTCACCTGTCGCGGCGTCAATGCCACCATCGTCGAAGTGGAGGCCTACGGCGGTGTGCCCGACGGGCCGTGGCCCGACCCGGCGGCGCATTCCTACCGCGGTCCCACCGCGCGCAACACGGTGATGTTCGGCCCGCCCGGGCATCTTTACACCTACCGCAGCTACGGCATGCACATCTGCGCCAATGTGGTCTGCGGCCCGGACGGGACGGCCGCCGCGGTGCTGCTGCGGGCCGCGGTGGTGGACGAGGGGGAGTCGCTGGCGCGGGTTCGCCGCGGCGACGCCGTGCCGGGCGTGGCCTTGGCTCGCGGTCCGGGGAATCTGTGTTCCGCGTTGGGAATCACTATGGAAGACAACGGGATCGACTTGTTCGACCCGTGCAGTCCGGTGCGGCTGCGGCTCGGCGGGCCGCTCACGGCGCTGACCGGACCGCGGGTGGGCGTCAGCCAGGCCGCCGACCGGCCATGGCGGCTGTGGGCGCCCGGGACGCCCGAGGTTTCGGTCTACCGACGCAGCCCGCGGGCACCGGCGCCGGGCGCCTCGGACTGATCCGGGAAAATCGACCCATGCCGACGACGATTCTCGACGAGCTGACCTGGCGCGGGCTGATCGCCCAGTCGACTGACCTGGACGCCCTGACCGCCGACGTGACGAACGGGCCGATCACGGTGTACGCCGGATTCGACCCGACCGCGCCCAGCCTGCACGCCGGAAACCTGGTGCCGCTGCTGGCGTTGCGCCGATTCCAGCGGGCCGGACACCGGCCCATCGTGCTGGCCGGCGGCGCCACCGGGCTCATCGGCGACCCCCGGGACAGCGGCGAACGCACCCTGAACACCGCCGACACCGTGGCCGAGTGGTCCGAGCGGATCCGCGGTCAGCTGGAGCGGTTCGTCGACTTCGACGACGGCCCGACCGGCGCGGTGGTGGTGAACAACCTGGACTGGACCGCGCCGCTGTCGGCGGTGGAATTCCTGCGTGACGTGGGCAAACACTTCTCGGTCAACGTGATGCTGGACCGCGACACCATCCGGCGCCGACTCGAGGAGGGCATCTCCTACACCGAGTTCAGCTACATGCTGTTGCAGGCGAACGACTACGTGCAGCTGTATCAGCGGTACGGCTGTTCGCTGCAGATCGGCGGCTCGGATCAGTGGGGCAACATCATCGCCGGGGTCCGGCTGGTTCGCCAGAAACTGGGCGCGACCGTGCACGCGTTGACCGTGCCCCTGGTCACCGCCGCCGACGGCACCAAGTTCGGCAAGTCCACCGGAGGCGGCAGCCTGTGGCTGGATCCGGAGATGACCAGCCCGTACGCCTGGTACCAGTACTTCTTCAACACCGCCGACGCCGACGTGATCCGCTACCTGCGCTGGTTCACCTTCCTGTCGGCCGAGGAGCTGGCCGCGCTGGAGGAGGCGACGGCGGAGCGCCCGCACGAGCGTGCCGCCCAGCGCACGTTGGCCCGGGAGTTCACCACGCTGGTGCATGGGGAAGCAGCCACCGAGGCGGTCGAGTTGGCCAGCCAGGCGCTGTTCGGCCGCGGTGAGCTGACCCGCTTGGACGAGTCCACCCTGACCGCGGCACTACGGGAGACCTCGGTGGCGCAGTTGGAGCCCGGAGCTGCCGACGGAATTGTCGACCTGTTGGTCGCGACCGGTCTGTCGGCGAGTCGGGGCGCGGCCCGGCGCACTATCGGTGAGGGCGGCGTCTCAGTGAACAACGTCCGCGTCGACAGCGAGGAATGGACGCCGCAGCCGGAGCATTTCCTGCACGGCCGGTGGCTGGTGCTGCGCCGCGGCAAGCGCAACGTGGCGGGGGTCGAACGGGTCTAGACCAGGCCGGGAGGCAGGCCGGTGGGCTGTGCGAGTTGATCTTGAATCGCTTGAAAAGGGCCTGCTAGCAGCGGATTTGACTCCCAGTTTCACCTCGCGTAACTTTATCGACGTCGCCGCGACACGGCCAAGCCGGGGGAGCGCGACAAGCCCGCGGAATCGACAGAGATTCAGATGCGATTCCGGGGGTTTTCATCTGCCCGCACTGCCAATACGCGGCTTTTAGCCGCGGGTTGTCTGCGCGTTCAGATGGGCGTGTTGTTTGAGAACTCAATAGTGTGTTTGGTGGTTTTTGTTTGTTGTTGTTTTTGCCATGCCTCTGGCGCCCCGTGTTGGGGGTGTGGTGTTGTTTTTGTCGGTTTTTCGGAACTGATGTTTTGGGATTGTTTCCAAATTGGTTTTTGTTTGGAGAGTTTGATCCTGGCTCAGGACGAACGCTGGCGGCGTGCTTAACACATGCAAGTCGAACGGAAAGG
>NZ_LDPO01000022.1 GCF_001021505.1 Mycolicibacter heraklionensis | reverse complement strand
ACACGTCGCCCAGGAACTCAACGGCCGCCCACGCAAAACGCTCGGCTGGGAAACCCCAGCCGAGCGCTTGCGTGATCTACTACTGGCCAACTAACCAGCAGTGTTGCAACGACCCCTAGAAACCGCCCTAGCGTGCGGGGGCTTTTCGGTGTGTCCTATTCGGCCGCGAAGTTGCGGGTGACGGTCGGGTCCACCGGAATGCCGGGGCCGGTCGTCGTCGAAATGGTGACCTTCTTGAGGTAACGGCCCTTGGACGACGACGGCTTGAGCCGCAGCACCTCGTCGAGGGCGGCGCCGTAGTTCTCCGCCAGCTTTGCCTCTTCGAACGACGCCTTGCCGATGACGAAGTGCAGGTTGGCCTGCTTGTCGACACGGAAGTTGATCTTGCCGCCCTTGATGTCGGAGACGGCCTTGGCGACGTCGGGGGTGACGGTGCCGGTCTTGGGGTTGGGCATCAGACCACGCGGACCCAGGACGCGAGCGATGCGGCCCACCTTGGCCATCTGGTCGGGGGTGGCGATCGCGGCGTCGAAGTCGAGGAAACCACCCTGGATCTTCTCGATCAGGTCGTCGCTGCCGACCACGTCGGCGCCGGCGGCGATGGCCTGCTCGGCCTTCTCGCCGACCGCGAATACCGCCACGCGGGCGGTCTTACCGGTGCCGTGGGGCAGGTTGACGGTGCCGCGGACCATCTGGTCGGCCTTGCGCGGGTCGACACCGAGCCGAATGGCGACCTCGACGGTGGCGTCCTGCTTGGTCGAGGACGTCTCCTTGGCGAGTTTGGCCGCCTGCAGCGGGCTGTAGAGGTTGTCGCGGTCCACCTTCTCGGCGGCGGCGCGGTAGGCCTTGCTGGTCTTGCTCATTGGTTATCCAATCTCGTGGTTGGTTGTGGTCTGCGGGCCGAAGCTGGCCCTCCCACGCTTTCCTTGCGTTGAGTCTGCGTTCACGGCGGTGCTCACTCGCACTTTGCGCCGTCAGCGCAGGATCAACAGCTACTACTCGACGGTGATGCCCATGGAGCGGGCGGTACCGGCGATGATCTTGGCTCCGGCCTCGATGTCGTTGGCGTTGAGGTCGGCCTTCTTGGTCTCGGCGATCTCGCGCACCTGGTCCCAGGTCACCTTGGCGACCTTGGTCTTGTGCGGCTCGGCCGAACCCTTGGCGATACCGGCGGCCTTGAGCAGCAGCCGCGCCGCGGGCGGGGTCTTGAGCGCAAAGGTGAAGCTGCGGTCCTCGTAGACGGTGATCTCCACGGGGATGACGTTGCCGCGCTGGCTTTCCGTCGCGGCGTTGTACGCCTTGCAGAACTCCATGATGTTCACGCCGTGCTGACCGAGCGCGGGGCCGACCGGCGGCGCTGGGTTGGCCTCGCCGGCCTTGATCTGGAGCTTGATCAGCCCGGCGACCTTCTTCTTCGGGGCCATGAGTGGGGTGTTCCTTTCCTACGTACTAAATCTTGGAGACCTGGTTAAAGGCCAGTTCCACTGGTGTCTCGCGACCGAAGATCGACACCAGCACCTTGAGCTTCTGCTGCTCGGCGTTGACCTCGCTGATCGAGGCGGGCAGCGTGGCGAACGGGCCGTCCATGACGGTGACCGACTCGCCGACCTCGTAGTCGACCTCGATGACCGGCCGCTCCAGGCCGCCCTCGGAGGCAGCCGCCGCGGTGCTCGCCGTGCCACGCGCCTGCTTCTTGGCCGCACCCTGCGGCAGCAGGAATTTGACCACGTCGTCCAGCGGGAGCGAGGTGGGCCGCGAGGTGGCGCCGACGAACCCGGTGACGCCGGGGGTGTTGCGCACCGCCGACCAGGAGTCGTCGGTGAGGTCCATCCGAACCAGGATGTAGCCCGGCAGCACCTTGCGGTTGACCTGCTTGCGCTGGCCGTTCTTGATCTCGGTGACCTCTTCGGTGGGCACTTCCACCTGGAAGATGTAGTCGCCGACGTCGAGGTTCTGCACGCGGGTCTCGAGGTTGGCTTTCACCTTGTTCTCGTAACCGGCGTAGGAGTGGATGACGTACCAGTCGCCCGGCTTGGAGCGCAGTTCGGCTTTCAGCGCCACCGCGGGGTCGAGTTCCTCGGCCGGCTCGTCCTGGGCCGCCTCGGGGGCCTCGGGGGCTTCAGTGGCCTCAGCCTCGGCGGACTCGGTGGCCTCCACCGCGGAGTCCTCAGCGGGAACCTCAGCGGCCTCCGCCACGTCGACCGGCTCGCCCGCGGGCGTGTCGCCGTCGAAGGTAGTCACGGTTGTCAGTCCTTCCTATAACTTCACTCGCCGAACACCAGCAGCACCAGCCGGGCGAATCCGAAGTCTGCCCCGGCGACCAATGCCACCATGAAGACCAGGAACGCCAGCACCACTGCGGTGTAGGTGACCATCTGCTTGCGGTTCGGCCAGATCACCTTGCGAAGTTCGCCGACGACCTGCTTGAGGAAGTTCAGTACGAAGACGAACGGGTTGCGCGAGGGCCCTTCAGCCTTCTTCTTGGCCTTCTTCTTGGCCTTCGCAGCGTCCGCGGCGTCTTCGGCGTCCAATTCGATGGCAGTCGAGTCCTCGTCGCCTGCACCACGACGCCGCGAACGCTTGCCGGTGGGCCGCAGCGGGTCGCCGACCTGCCTGCTCACCACGGCCGTGCGACTGCTGCGGCCGGACTCGGCATCGCTGTCGCCGTCGGCTGCGGCGTCGGGACGGTCGAGCTCGTCGGTCACCGCATGCTCCTTCGTTGTTCGCGCTTACCTCATTGCCGTACCGCGCATGGTGTCCAGTGTCCACCATGGCACGTCAGCAGGGGCGACAGGACTTGAACCTGCAACCTGCGGTTTTGGAGACCGCTGCTCTGCCAGTTGAGCTACGCCCCTTCGCGGTTGGCGCACCAACCTGCGGGTTCGGAAGCTTCACCTGTGCGCCGTCTCCGGCTCACACAATTCGCGCGCCCCCCGGAATCACGGAAAGCGCGCTAATGCTGGGAAAACCCCGAAGTCCGAGTGTACCTCGCCGCTATGGCCAGTTACTAATCAGGCTGTTCGGCGAGGCTCACCGGAGTCGGCCCGCAGGGACGGCGGAGGTGAGCGGAAGCCGGGACTGCCTCATGGATCAGGCTGTTCGGACGACCTGACCCGATTCGGCATCCCACCTGAGGTTGACCGAATCGTCTCCTTCGTGGCCCATCATCGTGGTGAACGCCTCGAGCACCACGTCGCCGTCCTGGTTGGTCAAGATGTTGCGGGTCGTGACGATGTCAGCACCGAAACGCTCGTTGACCGAGGCGATCTCCATCCGGGCGTAGAGCGTGTCGCCGGCCTTGATCGGCTTGAGGTAGGTGAAGCCCTGGTCGACCTGGACCATCTGCATGGTGGTGTAGCCGGTGTCGACGTGCCGGAAGAAGTCGGACTGCACCAGCTTCGCCAGGATCGCCACAAAGGTGAGCGGCGCCAGCAACGCGTCGTGGCCCAGTTTGGCCGCCTCTGCCTCATCGAAACAGGCCGGGTCCTCGGCCTTGATGGCCCGGGCGAACTCGCGGATCTTCTCGCGGCCCACCACGAACGACTCCGGGTAACGCCAGATCATGCCCCGGATATCGGTTTTGATCGCCATCGCTGCGCGTCCCTACGCCAGCTTGGCCGAAGCGACCGCCCGCCCGAAGATCTTCTTGCCACCGGTGGTGGCGGTGAGCGCAATGGTCACCGTCTTCGATTCGGGGTCGACGGACTTCACCCGGCCACTGAAGGTGATCTCAGCGCCCTTGCCGTCGTTGGGCACCGGCACCACGGAGGTGAAGCGCACGTTGTACTCGGTCACCGCGCCCGGGTCACCCACCCAGGACGTGACGTAACCACCGCCGAGACCCATGGTGAGCATGCCGTGGGCGATAGCGGTGTCCAGGCCCACCTGCTGGGCGATCTCGTCGTCCCAGTGGATCGGGTTGAGGTCGCCGGACACACCGGCGTAGTTGACCAGGTCCTGCCGCGACAGCGGGATCACCCGCTCGGGCAGCTGATCGCCGACCTTGACCGAACTGAACTCACGCAACGCCATCGGTGAAACCCTTGTCTCCCTCGCCGGCGCGACCCGCCAACGTCGTATATGTCTTCTGCACGATTTCGCCGGCGTGGTTGGTGACCACCTGTTGGGTCACGATGATGTCGGTGCCGTGTGCGCGGCGAACGGATTCGACCGACACGTCACAGTACAGCCGGTCGCCTTCCTTGATCGCCCGGTAATACTCGATCTTCTGGTCGACCTGGACGATCTGAGCGTCGTCGGTGGTGACACCGCAATGGTCGAAGAAACCCGAAATCGCCATGTGCCCGAACACCGAGATGAAGGTCAGCGAGGCCACCAGCCCGTCGTAGCCGAGGTCAGCTGCCGCGCGCAGGTCGAGGCTGGCCGGGTCCACCGCCTTGACTGCGCGCGCGTACTCGCGGATCTTCTCCCGCTCGACCTCGTAGTAGTCGGGATAGCGATACTGCGCCCCGGCGAGACGATCTGCCAACGACACGGATCGGCCTGACTTAGCGAGATTCGCGGTGCGACTCGTGCTTGCCGCAGTTGGGGCAGAATTTCTTCAGCTCCAGCCGGTCGGGGTCGTTACGGCGGTTCTTCTTGGTGATGTAGTTGCGGTGCTTGCACACCTCACAGGCCAAGGTGATCTTCGGCCGCACATCAGTACTGGAGGCCACGTCTGTCGTCCTTCTTCACATGTCGTATTGCTTGCAGTAGCGGTGGGGAGGCTCGATCTCCCGACCTCACGATTATGAGTCGTGCGCTCTAACCAGCTGAGCTACACCGCCCCGATCGGCGCTAGTCGGCGCACCGACTGGCGTCCACCGAGCCCCCTAACGGAATCGAACCGTTGACCTTTTCCTTACCATGGAAACGCTCTGCCGACTGAGCTAAGGGGGCCGTCACCTACAGCGACCCGTTCGGGCGCTGCAAGCCTGTAGAAGGTTACAACCTCGCCCACGAGGTCACCAAACCGCGATGACAGACGCTGCCGAAAGTAACTGCTTTAGTCTGGAGGGCGTGCCCGAATCCGACCGGCTGTATTTCCGCCAGCTGCTCTCCGGACGCGATTTCGCGGCCGGCGACCCGATGGCCGCCCAGATGCGCAACTTCGCCTACCTGATCGGCGACCGGCAGACCGGCGACGCCGTGGTGGTCGACCCGGCCTATGCCGCAGGTGATCTGCTCGACGCGCTCGAGGCCGACGGTATGCACCTGTCCGGCGTGCTGGTCACCCATCACCACCCCGATCACGTCGGCGGCAAGATGATGGGCTTCGAGCTCAAAGGGCTCGCCGAGCTGCTGGAGCGAGTCAGCGTTCCGGTGCACGTGAATACCCATGAAGCGCAGTGGGTTTCGCGGGTGACTGAAATTCCGATGACCGACCTGACCGCGCATGATCACGGCGACAGGGTCAGCGTCGGCGACATCGACATCGAGCTGCTGCATACGCCCGGTCACACGCCGGGCAGCCAGTGCTTCCTGCTGGACGGTCGGCTGGTCGCCGGCGACACGTTGTTCCTGGATGGCTGCGGCCGAACCGACTTCCCGGGCGGCGACTCCGACGAGATGTACCGCAGCCTGCAGCAGTTGGCCGCACTGCCGGGCGACCCGACGGTGTTCCCCGGTCACTGGTATTCGGCCGACACGAGCGCGGCACTTTCCGAAGTCAAGCGGTCCAACTATGTATTCAGCGCCGGAAGCCTGGACCGGTGGCGCATGCTGATGGGCGGATGAGGGGATAGCTGATGGGATCAGTTGAGGACCGCTTGTACGACGTCGCGCACGCGGGCGCGGATGCCTGGCTGGCGTGGGCCGCGTGGCTGGCCATCGGCATCACCGTGCTGGCACTGCTCTATCTGAACCGTCAACTGCAGCGCAACCGCCGGTTGGCCGCCGAGCAGACCCGCCCGCACGTGGCGATGTTCATGGAGCCGCACGCCGCCGATTGGCATGTCATCGAGCTGGTGGTCCGCAACTTCGGCAAGACCGCCGCCTATGACATCCGGTTTTCGTTCGACCAGCCCCCCACGGTGGCCCGCTACGAAACCGCCTCGGACGGCTACGCCGACGTGGTCGCGCTGCAGCTGCCCGAAGAACTGACGGTGCTGGCGCCGAACCAGGAGTGGCGCACCGTGTGGGACTCGGCGATCGACCGGGCCGAGCTCGGCGAGGGCATCGAGTCGAGGTTCACCGGGACGATCAGCTACGCCGACAGCCCCGACGAGCCGAAGGGCTGGTTCGGGCGGCGGGGCAAGCAACCTCGGTATGAGAACAAGGTGGTCCTCGACTGGGGAGACCTGCCCCCGGTGCGGCGCGTGGAGTTGATGACGACGCACGACCTGGCCAAGCGGGAGAAGCAGAAGCTGGAGCTGCTGCGCAGTCTGCTCAGCTACTTCCACTACGCCAGCAAAGAGACCCGCCCGGACGTGTTCCGTGGCGAGATCGAGCGGATCAACGGGGCCGCCCGCGAGATCCAGGATCGGTTGCGCGGCCGCGAGCAGCTGGAGGCCTCCGGCAATACCGACATCACGGTGCGGCTCGGCGACGCCAGCGCTGAGCTGGGCAAGCACCGCAGCTGAGCCCCCGCACAAACCCCGGCGTCAGTCGGCTCCGGCTGGCCCCTTGCCTGGGTAGTGCGATGCCCGGAACTGCTGCAGGTAGGCCGGCCAGTCCCAGGTGGACAGGAACTCGTTCGCCGCGGTGTAGCCGTTGTCGTAGAGCTTTTCGAGCCGGTCACGGGAGATGTCGAAGTCCAGCACGCTGACATCGGTGGAGTTGACCTTGATGGCCCGCACACTGACCCACGGCTGGTTCAGGTAGGTCTGGTCGTGGCCGATCAACATGGTGCTGATCAGGTTCTCCAGCAGCAGTGATTGTCCGAACAGCCGCAGCGGCCGCAGCACCGGAACCATGGCGTCGATGCCGTCGGACACCTCCGGAACCACCGTGACGCCGAACGTGGGCCACAGCGGTGGCCGGCCGTCGAGCCGGTCGAAGGTGTAGATCGGGAAGTTCGACAACACGCCGCCGTCGACCAGGGTGGAGCGCAGCCCGCGGGCGCTGGTCAGCGTCACCGGGCGGTAGAAGAACGGGACGGCCATCGACGCGCGCACCGCGTCGGCGACGGACTGCTCGTCGGGATCGAGGCCGTACACCCGCCGGTAGTCCCACGGCAGGCGGACCAGCTGCCCGGTCGTCACGTCGGCCGCGGTGACCACGGCGCGGTAGCGCCGCTCGGCCAGCAGGTTGTCGGCGTCGTAGGTCAGGTCACCCCAGGTGCGCACCCCCAGGTTCGCCAGCTCACTGCGGATCCACTCGTGGGCGACGTCGCCGCGGTAGAGGGCGCTGTCGCGCAGGAATCCCCACACCGGCCCCACCAGTGGGATCGGCCCCGCGTCGCGCCAGGTGCGCAGCGGTACCGACAGTGCCAGGTCTTTGACCTGCGCCGCGGTCAGCTGGTCGCCCTGGGCGGCGGCCGCCAGGATCGTGCCCACCACTGAGCCGCCGGACACTCCGGAGATGCGCTGCACCGAGTAGCCGGCGTCCATCAGCGCGACCACCGCTCCGACCAGCCCCACGAAGCGCACTCCCCCGCCGGACAGCACCAGATCGGCGGTCAGCGGCTGGGTTTCCCGGGCTCGACGTGTGGCCATCGTCGGGCGCTCAGTCCGCTGAATTCCATTCGTAGGGAAGGAATTTACCGTCGAAGGTGATCACTACCCGGTCACCGCCCGGATGCGGCTTGCGCTCGACATCCATGCTGAAATTGATCGCGCTCATGATGCCGTCGCCGAACTGCTCGTGGATCAGTTCCTTGATCGCCGGGCCGTATACGCCGACCGCCTCATAGAGCCGGTAGATGGTCGGGTCGGTGGGCGGTGCGGTGAGTCCGCCGCGCATCGGTACCGCGGCCAGCACCGGCACCACCGCCGGGTCCAGACCCAGCAGGCCCGCCAGGATCGCGCCCAGCTCGGCGGGAACCGGATGCTGGCCCAGCAGTGCCGAGGTTGTCCACACGACCGGCTTGCCGATCGCGTCGGCCAGTTCCTGCCAGGTCAGCCCCTTGGCGAGGCGGGCGGCGATGATCTGCTCGGTGATCTGGCTTCGGTTCATGGTTTCCAGCATGCCCGCCTGGCTCACTCTTCGAAATAGCGACGCAGGTTATCCCACATCGCGGCGTGCGAGCTACCGCCGTCGCGCAGCACGGTCTTCATCAACATCTTTGGAGCACTGATGTCGACCTGTTCGTGCAGTCTGGTTCCGTCGGCGTGGGGGCGAACCGTCATGGTGGACCACATCTCGATACCGGGCCGCTGCAGGGTGTGGGTCCGGATCTCGTCGGGCGCTGGAGTTCGCAGGTCCACCCGGCAGGTGAACCGGATCGGTATTCCGTACAGGCGCATGCGATGCGGGGCCAGGTATCGGGTGACACCGTCGGTGCCGCCGGGGATCCGCCGCACGTTCACCAGCATCGGGTGCAGGGCTTCGTAGTTGACCAGGTCGGCCAGAAACGCCGCAACGGTGTCCGGCGGCGCAGCAATGTCGGCGGTGTGCTCCAGGCGTCCGCGTGCCATGACGGAACCTTAGCTCCGCAGGATGCGATGGCATACTCGCCGGTATGCCGCATGACATGGCCTCTGGGCGTCGCCGATCGGCCGTACTGCTCATGGCTGTGGCTGCGATAGCGGTGCTGATCTTCGGCTGCGGTTCGCAGACCCGGGCCGAGAACACTCAACTCGATTTCGCCGCCCAAACCCTCGACGGCCGACCGTTTTCCGGTGCGAGCCTGGTCGGCAGGCCGGCCGTGCTGTGGTTCTGGGCGCCGTGGTGTCCGCTCTGCCAACGGGATGCACCGATGGTCGCCCGGCTGGCCGCCACCCACCCCAAGGTGACGTTCGTCGGGGTGGGCGCGCAGGACCGGCTGGACGCGTTGCGCGCGTTCGCGGCCAGGTACGGCGTCGACGAATTCACCGAGCTGGCCGACACCGACGCCGCGGTGTGGGCCCGGTTCGGGGTGACTCGCCAGCCCGCCTATGCCTTCATCAAGCCGGATGGACGGGCCGAGGTGGTGACGGGCTCGCTGTCCGAAGACGAGCTGAACAGGCGCCTGCAGGTCCTGACGGGTTCGTGATCGACACCGCCTCCCTCAGTTTCGCCCTGGGCGCCGGGCTGGTCGCGGCGTTGAACCCGTGCGGGTTCGCGTTTCTGCCCGGTTATCTGGGTCTGGTGGTCGCCGCCAGCCGAGACACCTCACGCCCGGTCGCACTGGCTCGGGCGGCGGCGGCGACGGTGGTGATGGCGACCGGATTCCTCACGGTGTTCGGGATCTTCGGGCTGGCCGTCTCGCCGTTGATCGCGTCGGCGCAGAAGTATCTGCCGTTCGCCACCGTGGTGATCGGCGTGGCACTGCTGGCTCTGGGCGCCTGGCTGTTGGCCGGCCGCGAGTTCCCACTGCTGTTGCCCGGCACAGCGGGCGGCACGCCGACGGCGCGCTTGGGGTCGATGTACGGCTACGGCGTCGGCTACGCCGTGGCGTCACTGTCCTGCACGATCGCACCGTTTCTGGCGGTGATCAGCACGACGTTCCGGCAGGGGTCGGCGTCGGCCGGCGCGCTGGCGTTCATCGCCTACGCCGCGGGCATGAGCATCACCGTCGGCGTCGCGGCGCTGGCGGTGGCTTTGATGGGGGCATCGGCGACCTCGGCGCTGCGGCGGGTGCTGCCGCACGTGGGCCGGATCGCCGGGGTGATCGTGCTGCTGACGGGGTTGTATGTCAGCTATTACGGCTACTACGAGATCCGGTTGTACTTCGCCGGGGCCGACGCCGACGATCCGGTGATCGCGGCGGCGGGTGCGGTGCAGTCCTGGTTGGCCGATCGGGTCGACGCGCTGGGCGTCTGGCCGTTGCTGGGCGCGATCGTCGCACTGGCGGCCGTTGCGCTGGGCTGGCGCAGGCGGGCACGCCGGGCCGGGCCCGACTCCCGATAACTGTTTCGATTGTTTCAATAACGGGCATCGGCGAGTAGTATCGATCGCATGCCCATCGCCGTCGCACCGATCGCCCGTCAGGTCGCCGAACGCGCACGCACCGACGCCGGGTTCGCCTATGTCCTCGACGCCCTGCTGGAAGCGCCCACGGCGCCACAGGGCACGTTAGAGCGCATCGCCGCTCACGCGCTGAACGACCAGCGTCGCGCCGCGCTCATCGACGACTTCGTCGCCGGGGCCCTGCCCACCCCGAAGGTCCAGGAACTCCTGCGGCTGGGCACGCCGCAGGCGGTGCACCGGCTGCGCAGCCGCGGCAAGCTCATCGGCGCAGCCGTGGGCAACCAGACCTGGTTCCCGGCCTGGCAATTCGACGACGCCCGGCTGCGCCCCGACCTGCCTGAGATCCTGGAGTTGCTGGGCAGGTTCACCGCCGACCCGCTGGCCGCCGACCGCATCATGCGGCTCACTCATGACGAACTGGGCGGTGTCTCGATCGCCGAGGCGCTGCGCCGCGGTGAGACCGCGCCGGCTGCGCGTCGACTGCTGACCTCGCTCGGTGCCTGAGCTTCCCGCCGGTTATCGGGCGCCGCTGCCCGACGCCCGGCCCGGTGGGCTGCGTCGCCGCCGGATCGTCGCCGGGACACAGCTGTGGCGCCTCGACGCCCAGCATCCCGACCAGTGGACCTGGGACGGTTTCGCCCAACCGCGCTACCGCTTCGATCCGCCGTCGGCTACGTTCCGCACCCGTTACGCGGCAACCGATCTCGTCGGCGCGTTCCGGGAGCGCTACCGGCTCACCGGTCTGATGATCCCCGGCGACCACGCCCGCCACCACCTGGTGCGACTGTCCGCCGCCAGGCACCTACGGGTGCTCGATCTGCGCACCGAACGCAACCTGGACGCACTCGGCGTCGACGACCAGATCAGCACCGGCCAGCACGACGCGGTGTGGGCCACCTGCCAACACCTGGCGGACGCCGTGCGGCGCTGGTGGCCCGAGCCCGACGAGTGCCCGGACGCGATCGTCTACCGCTCACGCACCACCCCGGAGACCTCGGTCAACTATGCGTTCTTCGACGCCGCGGCATTCGCCGTCGAGTCCTGGCCCCTCGCCGAACGCCTGGACGTGACCGCGGATCTGGTGCTGCGGCAAGGGTTCACCGTCACGTACTGAGCCCGCGCACCGGTGCGGTCGTGACCGCACCAGCCCCACCTGTCACGGCCCGGGAGGATGTGGGCGTGTGCCCGGCTCTGAGCGACAACGTCGGTTATGTCAACCCGGGTCTGGTTGGCCGACGCACACGGGTTTGGTCGGCCGACGCACCCGGGTTTGGTCGGCCGACGCACCCGGGTTTGGTTGGCCGACGCACCCGGGTTTGGCTCCCCGACGCACCCGGGTTTGGCTGGCCGCCGCACAGTTGCCCACCCGGGCCCCGCCGTGGCCTGACATAACGTCGGTTGTCGCTCAGAGCCGGGCGGAGAACACCTCTCCGCCCACGCGTGACGCCTGAGGCAGACGTGAACGAGCCCGGCGCTCAGCCCGGCTTTGTCGCCGCGACCAACCGAGTCGACGCCCACGGCCCGCCGTACCACATTCGCCAGCCCAGGTTGCGCCATGTCACGTCACGCCAACCGATTTCACGCAGTTGGGCGGCGTGCTTGCGAATCTCCCACAGGTCGGCGATGGCCAACCGGCCTCCGGGCCGCAGCACCCGGGCTGCCTCGGCCAACGCGCGCCGGCGGCCCTCGCGGGACCCGATGTTGTGGATCGCCAGGTTGGATACCACCACGTCGACACTGGCGTCGGGCAGCGGCAGTGCGGTCATGTCGCCGGTGCGCACCTCGATCCGGTCGGCGACGCCCTCCAGTGCGGCGTTGGCCAGGGTGGCATCAGCCGAGTTGTCGGTCTGGTCGGCCTGCCACAGGTCGACTCCGATCGCCCGGCCGTCGGGCAGCCGCTGGGCCGCGGCGCACAACACCGCGCCTCGCCCGCAGCCCATGTCCAGCACCACCTCGTCGCCGCGCAGCCGCAACCCGTCGAGAATGTCGGCCCAGACCTTGAACTTGCCCGACCGCGTCGCGTGCCAATACAGCCCGACCTGGGCCAGGATGGCGGCGTCGAGGACCAGTGCCGCCGCGCCCGCCCACTGCGGACCGCGGTCCAGGGCAATGCCGCCGTAAACCGCAAGCGCAGCGCACCCGAGCGCCAGGGCGGCGAGCTGCCCGCCGAGCGGCACCCGGTGAAACGATCCGTCGATGCCGTAGTCGCCGCGACGCCGCGCCGTCTCAGTCATCGCGGAGCCTTTCGTCGCCGAATCTGATACCCAGGTCGCGTGCGGTCTGAATCGAATCGCAGTCCAGCGGAACGGTTTTCTGTCGGCGGGTGGCCTGCGCCAGCGGCACGTAGTCCACCGTCGGCGGGTTGAGCGCCACCATCACCCCGCTAAGGCCCTCGTCGAGGGCCCGCACCGCGGCAGCGCCGAACCGCAGACCCAGCAGCCGGTCCGCCGACGTCGGCGACCCGCCGCGCAGCAGGTGCCCGAGCACCACGGCACGGGACTCGCGCCCGGTGAGCGCCTCGAGCTCGGCCGCGACCTTGGCGCCCACGCCGCCCAGACGTTCGGCTTGGCCCACCGCCTTGCCTGCCACGGTGAGCTCGCCGCCCACCGGCTTGGCGCCCTCGGCGACGCAGACGATGGAGTACGTCGAACCGCGTTGTGCGCGTTCGTTGATCAGCGCGGCCACCGGCTCAAGCCGATACGGAATCTCCGGGATCAAGATGGCGTGCACCCCGGACGCCATCCCGGCGTGCAGCGCGATCCAGCCGGCGTAGCGGCCCATCACCTCCACCACGATGATCCGGCTGTGCGAGGTGGCGGTGGAGAACAACCGGTCGATGCACTCCGACGCGAAGTCGACGGCGCTGTCGAAACCGAACGTCGCCGCGGTGCACTCCAGATCATTGTCGATGGTCTTGGGCACCCCGACCAGTCGCAGCCCCGCCTCGTTCAGGTGGTTGCCGATCGCCAGGGAGCCGTCGCCGCCGATGGTGATCAACGCGTCGATCTCGTGCTGCGCGAAGCGCTGCAACAGCTCGTCGGTGCGGTCCTGTTCGCTCCAGCTGCCATCGGGCTGCTGCACCGGGTACGCGGTCGGGTTGCCGCGGTTGGTGCTGCCCAAGATGGTGCCGCCCTGGTGGATGATGCCGCGCACCCGGTTTCGGGTCAGCTCGATCAGCCCGCCGTCGGGGTAGTCGTCGCCCAGCAGCAGGCCGTTGTAGCCGTCCCGGATCCCGACGACGTCCCAGCCCCGGCTGCGGCCGGCCAGGGTGGCGGCGTAGATGACGGCGTTGAGGCCGGGCGCGTCACCGCCACCGGTGCTGATCGCGATCCGCTTGATGCTCGTCGTCACGCCTAAACCTCCTGCACCGGGCTCTTGGGGTCGACCAGAACCTTGGCGTGCTTGGCCGGGTCGCCCAGCGCGTCGAACGCGTTCGCCACCCCGCCCAGGCCGACTGCGCCGGTGATCAGTGGCGAGACGTCGACTTTGCCCTCGGCGATCATGTGCAAAGTGTCACGGAATTCCATTGGCGTGTAACCCAGTACGAACCGCAGGTCGGTCTCCTTATTGATCGCGATCGCCGGCCGGATCGCGTCGGTTCCCATGCAGACCCCGACCACAACCACCCGGGAGAACAGTGGAGCCCCGGCGATGATGCTGTCGATGACTCCCGGGACCCCGACGCACTCGAAGATCACCGGACGGTTGGGCGTGGCGGCGCCGACGGCTTCGGCGGCCCGCCAGACATGCCACCAGGGCAGTCGCGCCTTGTACAGCTTTTCGACGGTGCCCACCGCCAGGCCCAGTGCATCCGGCGCCTTCTCCAGGTGGCCGTGGCCCGCCGCCGCGGCATACGGCGAGTCCTGTGCCGGGTCGACAACGATGTCGGCGCCGCAGCGGGTGGCCAGCGCGCGCCGGCCGGGCGAGAAGTCGCTGGCGATCACCGTGCGTACTCCGCGCGCCTTGAGCATGCACACCACCGCCAGGCCGATCGGTCCGCAGCCGATCACGATCGCCACGTCGCGCTTGCGCACCTCGCCGCGCCGCACGGCATGCCAGGCCACCGCCATCGGCTCGGTGAGTGCGGCCGCATCCGTCGACAGCCCGTTGGGAACCGGCAGCGCCAGCGACTGCTCGACGAGCATCTGCTCGGCGTAGCCTCCCGGCGCCGACTCCGACAGCCCGACCGCATGGACGGCGTCGCCGCGCCGCAACAGCGGTATCGCGACCACCCGGGTGCCGGGGCGGGGCGCCTTGCGGGTGCGGGGACCGTGGTCGAGTACTTCGCCGCAGATTTCATGGCCGAGTACCACCCGCTGGTCCGAGCGCATGAAGCCGTCGTATCCGGTCAAGGCCATGACATCGGCGACCTCGTCGCAGTGCTGGCGGGCGTGCAGATCCGATCCGCAGATGCCGCACCGCAGCACGTCGATGAGCAGCTGGCCTTTGGCCGGGACTGGAGTCGGTAGGTCGACGACCTCGAGTTGGGCGTTACTACAGCTGACTGCTTTCACCCGTCCCAGCCTACGAGGCGGCGTTGTCGTAGCCGCGGTTTATGGTGGCCGCGATGGGACTGCACCTGCACCGCGCCGAGCGCACCGACGTCCTCGCCGACGGCCTGGGTGCGCTGTTGGCGACGCCGCCGGCCGACCCGTTCGCCCAGGAGCTGGTGCTGGTGCCGGCGCGCGGGGTGGAGCGCTGGCTGTCCCAGCGACTGTCGCACGTGTTGGGCGCCGGTCCCGGGGGCGACGGGGTATGCGCGGGCGTGGAGTTTCGCAGCCCGCTTTCGCTGATCGCCGAGATCACCGGCGCTGCCGACGACGATCCGTGGTCCCCGGATGCCATGACCTGGCCGCTGTTGGCGGTGATCGACGCGAACCTGGATGAGCCCTGGTGTGCCACGCTGGCAAAGCATTTGGGCCACGCCGACCCCAGTCCGGAGGGTGAGCTGCGCCGCGGCCGGCGCTATGCGGTGGCGCGCCGGCTGGCCGGACTGTTCGCCGCTTACGCCCGTCAGCGGCCGCAGTTGCTCGTCGACTGGAGCGCCGGTCAGGCCACCGACGGTGCCGGCGCTGCGTTGCACGACGACTTGGGTTGGCAGCCGCCGCTGTGGCGCGCATTGGCGGCTGCCGTCGGGATCGATCCTCCGCACGTTCGGCACCGCGATACGGTCGCGCGGCTGCGCCAGGGGCCGACCGAGACGCTGCCGGCCCGGCTGTCACTGTTCGGACACACGCGGTTGGCGTGCACCGACATCGAGTTGCTGGACGCCCTGGCCACCCACCACGACCTGCACCTGTGGCTGCCGCACCCCTCCGATGCCCTGTGGCAGGCGCTCGGTGACGTACACGGCGCCCTGCCGCGCTCCGACGACGACACCCGGCGCAGCGCACACCACCCGCTGCTGGAAACCCTGGGTCGTGATCTGCGGGAGTTGCAGCGCAGTCTGCCGGCGACTCCCGCCAGCGATGAATATCTCAGTGCCGCAACGCACCCGGACACACTCTTGGGTTGGCTGCAATCCGATCTGGGCGCCAACGCGCTGCGCCCCGAGGGCCGCAGCCGCGCCGTGTCCGACCGCTCGGTGCAGGTGCACAGCTGCCACAGCCCGGCCCGCCAAGTCGACGTGCTGCGCGAGGTGCTGCTCGGGCTGCTGCATGACGATCCGACGCTGGAGCCCCGCGACATCGTGGTGATGTGCCCCGACATCGAAACCTACGCGCCGTTGATCGTCGCCGACTTCGGGCTGGGCGAGCTGGCCGGGGACACCCACCCGGCACACCGGTTGCGGGTTCAGCTCGCCGACCGGGCGCTGACTCAGACCAATCCGCTGCTGGCGGTGGCCGCCGAACTGCTGGAGATCGCCGGCAGCCGCGCCACCGCGACCGCCGTGCTCAACCTCGCCCACACCGACCCGGTACGGGCGCGGTTCGGCTTCACCGACAACGATCTGGCCCAGATCACCACCTGGGTGCGTACCGCCAACATCCGCTGGGGTTTCGATCCGCACACCCGCGAGCGGTACGGCCTGTCGCACATCGTGCACAACACTTGGCGATTCGGGCTGGACCGCATCCTGACCGGGGTGGCGATGTCCGACGATTCGCAGGCCTGGCTGGACACGGCGCTGCCGCTCGACGACGTCGGCAGCAGTCAGGTGGAGCTGGCCGGGAAACTGGCCGAGTTCGTCGCACGGTTGCAGTCGGCGGTCGACAAGCTGGACGGGACGCGCCCGCTGGCGGAGTGGATCACCGCGCTGCGCGACGGGGTCGCCGAGCTGGCCGACGCCGGCACTGATGCCTGGCAGAGCGCGCATCTGCAGCGCGAGTTGACGCAGGTGCTCTCCGATGCCGCGGCCCGCAGCGACACCGTCCTGCGGCTGCCCGATGTCCGCGTGCTGATGGCCGGGCATCTGGCCGGGCGCCCGACCCGGGCCAACTTCCGCACCGGAACGCTCACGGTGTGCACCATGGTGCCGATGCGGTCGGTGCCGCACCGGGTGGTGTGTCTGCTGGGCGTGGACGACGGCGTGTTCCCCCGGCTGAATCTTCCCGACGGCGACGACGTGCTGGCGCGGCGCCCGATGACCGGCGAACGTGACATCCGTTCCGAGGACCGGCAATTGCTGCTCGACGCGATCACCGCGGCCACCGAGAAGCTGGTGATCACCTACACCGGCGCCGACGAACACACCGGCCACCTCCGCCCGCCGGCAGTGCCGCTGGCCGAGTTGATCGACGCCCTGGATCAGACCACGCCCGAACCGGTGCGCGAGCACCTCGTCGTGGAACATCCCCTGCAGCCGTTCGACGTCAAGAACGTCGAGCCCGGCCGGCTGATCCCCGACGTGCCGTTCACCTTCGACCCGACCGTCCCGCTGGCCGCCAGAACCGCCGCCGGAACCCGCTGTGCCGCAACGCAGTTCATCACCGACCCGCTGCCCGCACCGCCGCCGGACGACGTTGCGCTCGTCGACCTGCTGAAGTTCTTCAAGGACCCGGTCAAGGGGTTTTTCAGTGCGCTGAACTACACGCTGCCGTGGGAGGTCGACGAGGTCGAAGACGGTATGCCCGTCGAGATCGACGCGCTTGGCGAATGGGCGGTCGGCAATCGGATGTTGCACGACATGCTGCTGGGGGTCGACTCGGCCAAGGCCATCGAGGCCGAGTGGCGGCGCGGCAGTCTGCCGCCCGGCCAGCTGGGCTGGCGCACCGCCAAACAGATTCGGGACCGGGTGGTGCAATTGGCGGCCGCGGCGCTCGAGCATGGTGTCGGTGCGCCCGCGACCTATGACATCGATCTGGATCTCGGCGGTGGGCGCCGGCTGACCGGAACCGTCAACCCGGTGTTCGACACGACCACCGTGTCGGTCAACTACTCCAAGCTGCGGGACACCCACTTGTTGCAGGCCTGGATCCCGCTGGTGGCACTGGCCGCCCAGCGTCCCGGCGTCGAATGGACCGCCCGCTGCATCGGCCGGGCCCGTGACGGTGAACGCGCCCTGCAGCGGCTGCTCGGGCCGCCACCCAATCCGATGGAGACATTGCGGGAGCTGGTGTGGCTCTACGACATCGGGCGCTGCGAACCGCTGCCGCTGCCGATCAAGACTTCGTTCGCGTGGGCCGAGAAGCGCCACGCCGGCCGCGACCCGGTCTGGTACGCGAGCAGCAAATGGGCCACGCAGCGCTACCCCGGCGAGGACGCCGAGCCCGCGTGCGTCCGGGTCTGGGGGCCACGCGCGCCGTTCGCCGTGTTGCAGGGCCCGCCTCGTCCGGGTGAGGAGATCGACGGCGAAGACACTCGACTCGGCGCGCTGGCGGCCCGGCTGTGGCTGCCGCTGCTGCGCGCGGAACGGCCGGTGCGCTGATGGAACGCTTCGATCTGCTGGGCCCACTGCCCGCCCGCGCCACCACCACTGTCCTGGAGGCCAGCGCCGGCACCGGTAAGACGTTCACCTTGGCCGGTCTGGTGACCCGCTATCTGGCCGAGGGGCACGCCACCCTGGACGAGATGCTGCTGATCACGTTCAGCCGGGCGGCCACCCGGGAGCTGCGGGACCGGGTGCGTCGTCAGCTGGTGGAGACATTGGCCGCCCTCGACGGCGCCAGCACGCAGGAACCCAATGATCTTGTCGCGCATCTGTGCAGCGGCAGTGCGGAGGATCGCGAGGTGCGCCGTCGGCGACTGCGTGACGCGCTGGCCGGCTTCGACGCCGCGACCATCGCCACCACCCACCAGTTCTGTCATCTGGTGCTGAAGTCACTGGGCATCGCCGGTGACACCAGCGCGGGCGTCGAGTTGGTGGAAAGCCTTGACGACCTGGTGGTCCAGGTCGTGGATGACCTGTACCTCGCGAACTTCGGGACGCAACGCGACGAGGTGGCGCTCAGTTACGCCGACGCGCTGAAACTCGCGCGGGTGGTGGTCTGCGACCCGTATGCCCAACTGCGCCCGCAGGATCCCGAACCGGGTTCGGTAGCCGAGGTGCGGCTGCGATTCATCGACGCGGTGTGCGCGGAGTTGGAGTTGCGCAAGCGCCGGCTCGGCGTATTGGGGTACGACGACCTGCTGCGCCGGCTGGCCGCCGCACTGGAGCCCGCGGATTCGCCGGCGCGGGAACGGATGCGGCAGCGCTGGCCGATCGTGATGGTCGATGAGTTCCAGGACACCGACCCGATCCAGTGGCAGGTGATCGAACGCGGCTTCGTCGGGCATTCGGCGGTGGTGCTGATCGGCGACCCCAAGCAGGCGATCTACGGGTTCCGCGGCGGCGACATCTACACCTACCTGCAGGCGGCACGCACCGCCGGGCAGCAGCGCACCCTGGCGGTGAACTGGCGCAGCGACTCGGCCCTGGTCGGTGCGCTGCAGACGGTGATGGGCGGTGCGGCGCTGGGTGATCCGCAGATCGTGGTGCACGATGTCCAGGCCGCGGTCGGCGGGTCTCGGCTGGTCGGTGCGCCCAGCACCGCCCCGTTCCGGCTGCGGGTGGTCGGCCGCGCGGCGTTCGGCGTCAGCTCGGACCGCGTTGTCCCGATGCCCAAGCTGCGCCGCCACATTCCCGATGATCTGGCCGCCGACGTCGCCGCCTTGTGGGCCAGCGGCGCGACCTTCGACGGCAGGCCGATCACTCCCGGTGACGTGGCGGTGATCGTCGAGAACAGCAAGGACGCGGCCGCCTGCCAGGAGGCCTTGCTGCGGGCCGGGATTCCCGCGGTGTTCACCGGCGATGCGGACGTGTTCTCCTCGGCTGCGGCCGCCGACTGGCTGTGTCTGCTGGAGGCGTTCGAGGCGACCCACCGCGGCGGGCTGGTGCGGGCCGCCGCGGCGACGGTGTTCTTCGGCTATACCGCCGCCACGCTGGCCGACGGCGGTGAGGCGTTGACCGACAAGGTGGCGTCGACGTTGCGGGACTGGGCGGATGAGCTGCGGCTGCACGGGCCGGCGGCGGTGTTCGAAGCGGCGCAGTTGGCCGGCCTGAAGCGCCGGCTGCTCGGCGAGTACGGCGGTGAACGCACCATGACCGATCTGGCGCATGTGGCTCAGCTGCTGCATGAGGCCGCGCACCGCGACCGGCTGGGCCTGCCGGCGTTGCGGGATTGGTTGCGCCGCCAATGCACCGAAGGAAACGGCGGCGGGCAGCACAATCGTCGGCTGGACTCCGACGCCGCTGCCGTGCAGATCCTGACGGTGTGGGGCGCCAAGGGTTTGCAGTTCCCGATCGTGTACCTGCCGTTCGCGTTCAACCGGCACATGTTCGACGAGGCCATCCCGCTCTATCACGACGGCGGTGTCCGCTGCCGGCACGTCGGCGGCCCGGACAGCTTCGACCACTCCGACGTGCAACGGCTGAGCCTGGCCGAGGCTGCCCGCAACGACATTCGGCTCGCCTATGTGGCATTGACCCGCGCGCAGTCGCAGGTGGTGGCGTGGTGGGCGGCGTCGTACGACGAGCCCAACGGCGGCCTGTCCCGGCTGCTGCGGGGCCGGTGCCGCGGCGAGGCACCGGTGCCGGATCGCTGCGAGCCCAAACCCACCGATGACGAAGCACTGTCCTGTTTCCGGGAGTGGGAGGCCGCCGGCGGCCTGGTCATCGAGGACTCGGTGATCGCCCCGTTGGCACCGGTCGTTCCGGCGCAGCCTCCGGATGGCTTGGAAGCGCGGCATTTCCACCGCCACATCGACACCGGGTGGCGTCGCACTTCGTATTCGGGGCTGATCCGGCATGCCAGTGAGGTCACCGAGGGCGGGGCGTCTGGGGTGCACAGTGAACCCGAGTTGAGCGCCCGCGACGACGAGGCCGACGACGTGCCCGTAGCGGTGGCGCCGCCGCCGGTCGGGGCGGATCTGATCTCGCCGATGGCCGAGCTGCCCGCCGGGGCGGCGTTCGGCTCGCTGGTGCACGCCGTGCTGGAGACCACCGATCCGTTCGCCGCCGACTTGGCCGCCGAGCTGGAAGCCCAGGTACGTCAGCACGCCGCCTGGTGGTCGGTGGATGCCGAGCCGGCCGCGCTGGCGGCGGCGCTGGTGCCCATGCACGACACTCCGCTGGGGCCGCTGGCCGACGGGCTGACATTGCGCGAGATCGGCACCCGGGACCGGTTGCGGGAGCTGGATTTTGAGATTCCTCTGGCCGGTGGAGATGTTCGCGGCGTGGCGCCGGACGTGCGGCTGGCGGAGGTGGGATTGCTGCTGCGCGAGCACCTGCCCGCGGACGACCCGTTCGCCCCGTATGCCGACCGGCTGGCCACCGAGGCCCTGGGCGGCCAGCCGCTGCGCGGATATCTGTCCGGGTCGATCGATGTGGTGCTGCGGGTGCCCGAGCAGCGCTTCCTGGTGGTCGACTACAAGACCAACCGGCTCGGTGACACCGCCGCCGACTACGGCTTCGACCGGCTCACCGCCGCCATGCTGCATTCGGACTATCCGCTACAGGCGCTGCTGTATACCGCGGTGCTGCACCGCTTCCTGCGGTGGCGGCTGCCCGGCTACGACCCCGAGCAGCACTTGGGTGGGGTGCTGTATCTGTTCGTGCGCGGGATGTGCGGCGCACGCACTCCGGTGGCCGATGGTCCAGGCGGGCACCGTGCCGGGGTGTTCGACTGGCGGCCACCGACCGCACTCGTGGTGGCGTTGTCGGATCTGTTGCACGCGAGGCGGGCGGCATGAGCGAGTTGTTGGAGTGGCGGGTGGCCTCCGGCGGTACCGGGCTGTTGCGGGACTTCAATCAGGCCGGCGTGCTGGATGCCGCCGATGTGCATGCAGCCCAACGCATCACGGCACTGGGCGGCGAGCCCGACGAGACGGTGGGCTTGGCGCTGGCGCTGACCGTGCGCGCGCTGCGGCACGGGTCGGTGTGCCTGGATCTGTCGTCGGTGGCTGCTGACACCGACGGCGCGGAGGTGGCCTGGCCGGAGCCGGGGCCATGGCTGGCGGCGGTGCGGGACAGTCGGCTGGTGCAGGCGCAGGTGCTGCGGCTTTATGACGGCCGGCTGCTCTACCTCGACCGGTATTGGCGTGAGGAGGAGCAGGTCTGCACGGACCTGCTGGCGTTGTCGGCGCCCGGGACGGCACCGGCGGAGCTGCCCGCCTTTGAGCGACTTTTTCCGTCCGGCAAGTTCGACGAGCAGCGTGCGGCCGCCGAAATCGCACTTTCGCAGTCGGTTACGGTGCTCACCGGTGGGCCGGGCACCGGCAAGACGACTACGGTGGCGCGGCTGTTGGCGCTGTTGGCCGAGCATGCCGAACGCTCGGGCACGCCCGGGCTGCGGATCGCATTGGCCGCCCCGACCGGTAAAGCGGCGGCCCGGCTGACCGAGGCCGTCGCCGCGGAGGTGGCCGAGCTGGCGCCGGTGGATCAGGCGCGGCTCGCCGGGCTGGGCGCGACCACGTTGCACACCCTGCTGGGTTCGCGGCCGGACAGCTCGGTGCGGTTCCGCCACAATCGGGCCAACCGGCTGCCGCACGACGTGATCGTCGTCGACGAGACATCGATGGTGTCGCTGACGCTGATGGCCCGGCTGCTGGAGGCGATGCGCCCGGATGCCCGGCTGATTCTGGTGGGCGACGCCGACCAGCTGGCGTCGGTGGAAGCCGGTGCGGTGCTGGCCGATCTGGTGGACGGGCTGGCGGCGCGGCCGGACACCCGGGTGGCGACGCTGCGGACGTCGCACCGGTTCGGTGAGTCGATCGGTGCGCTGGCAGTGGCGATCCGCGACGGCGACGCAGATAAGGCGGTCGCGCTGCTGGCCGCCGGGGGCGAACACGTGGAGTGGATCGACACCGACAGCGCGGTGGACGTGGCCGAGCGATTGGCGGCTCTGGTGGTGCCCCATGCGTTGGCGGTACGCCAGGCCGCGCTGCTCGGTGATGCCGCGGCGGCCTCGGCGACGCTGGACGAGCATCGGTTGCTGTGTGCGCACCGAGCGGGCCTGCACGGAGTGCAGCACTGGAACCAGCAGATCCGCCGGTGGGTGGCCGAGCAGACCGGTGACCCGATGTGGACCGAGTGGTACGCCGGCCGACCACTGCTGGTGACCGCCAACGACTATGGGCTCGGGTTGCGCAACGGCGACACCGGAGCGGTGGTGGTCCGCAACGAGGGGCTGCGCGCGGTGATCGCGACGGCATCCGGGCCGCTGGAGTTCGCGACCAGCCGGCTCGCCGACGTCGAGACTATGTACGCGATGACGATCCACAAAAGCCAGGGCAGCCAGGCCGGCGAAGTGACCGTGTTGATGCCGCCCGTCGAGTCGCGACTGTTGACCCGGGAGTTGTTCTACACCGCGGTGACGCGAGCCAAGTCGAAAGTGCGGGTGGTGGGCTCGGAGGCCTCGGTGCGGGCCGCGCTGGGTCGCCGGGTGGTACGGGCGTCCGGGCTGGCACTGCGGCTGCGGGAGGCGTGAAGGCTGGCCGTGTACTACAAATTCGTAGTACGATATGAGCGTGTCTGAAGTGCCGGTACGCGAGCTGAACCAGAACACCGCCGGTGTACTGGCGCGGGTCAAGCGCGGCGAGCATCTGGACATCACCGAGCGGGGAACGGTAGTCGCCCGCCTTGTCCCCGCCCAGGACAGTCCACTAGCCGAGATGATCAAGGCGGGGCAACTTCATCCGGCGACCCTCAGCGGGCCGGTGCCTCGCCCAACGGGTCCGGTTCGTACCGATCACGAGGCAGGGGAACTGCTCCGCCAGATGCGGGATGACGAGCGCTACTGATGCTGTATCTGGACACGTCGGCTCTGGTGAAGCTCATCCGGCGTGAACCGGAGAGTGATGCGCTCGTCGACTGGCTTGCCGCACAGCAGCCAACGCCATGGGTGTCCTCAACGCTGATCGAGGCCGAACTGCCTCGCGCTATCCGACGGGCGGAGCCGTCGTTGCTGGTCGATGCCCCGGCAACGCTGGCACGGGTCTCCCGCTACGAGGTGAACGAGGTGGTTCGGGCCGCCGCTGCGGCATTACCCGACCCGACGCTGCGATCCCTGGACGCCATCCATCTGGCGACCGGCCACGCGGTGTTCGGCGCCAGGTTAACGGCGTTCGTCGCCTACGACGAACGCCTGCTCGCGGCCGCCGAAGCCATCGGCCTGCCGACCGTTTCCCCGGGTCGCTAGTCGCCCCGATCTGTCACACCCCAGGCTTACCGTCGCGACCATGGGGAATCGCAAACAGTCGGGCAGCAACGGAACGGGCTTCGCCATTCTCGTGTTCATCGCGTTGCTGTGGTGGCTGCGCTGGCTCATTCTGGCCGGCGCCGTGATCACCTTGCTGGTGATCGTCACGCGCCGGCTGATGCGCAGCTACACCGCGTACCGCGCAGCCGAATGGACCCGGTTAAGCGAAATCCGCCAGCGCGCCGACGTTCAGAACGCCCAGGTGTTGCGCGGCGACCCGCGCGGGTTCTTCGGGCAGTACCCGCTGCCGGACCCGGAGCTGATTCCGCGCTGGTACCGGGCCAGTTAGGCACGTCGCCGACGGCGGGCCGCCGGGCCGAACCATGTGGACATTTGCCCGCCTCTGCGCGACAACGTCACCCCAACCCGGCGCGTAATTGCACCCACCCCGCGACGCACTCGCGGTTGTCGCTCAAAGGTGGGCACCTCCCCCATCCCCGCCAACCAGTTATGGATGAGACCAGTGGTGCGTCACACTGAGACCATGACGGAATCCGGAGACACCCGCGTCGCGGTCTACCTCGACTTCGACAACATCGTGATCTCCCGCTACGACCAGGTCAACGGGCGCAGTTCGTTTCAGAAGGACAAGGCCAAGGGCCTGGCCAAGAACCCGGAACGCCTCGCCCGAGCCACCGTCGACGTCGGGGCGATCATCGACTTCGCGTCGTCGTTCGGGACGCTGGTGCTCACCCGCGCCTACGCCGACTGGTCAGCCGAGGTCAACACCGGCTACCGCGCGCAACTGGTGGGACGAGCGGTCGACCTGGTGCAGTTGTTCCCGGCGGCCGCCTACGGCAAGAACGGCGCCGACATCCGGTTGGCCGTCGACGCGGTCGAGGACATGTTCCGGCTGCCTGATCTGACCCACGTGGTGATCGTGGCGGGCGACTCCGACTACATCCCGCTGGCGCAGCGCTGTAAACGTCTGGGCCGCTATGTCGTCGGGATCGGGGTGGCCGGCTCGACCAGCCGCGCGCTGGCGGCGGCCTGCGACGACTTCGTCAGCTATGACGCACTGCCCGGAGTGCCGGTGTTCGAGCCCGCGCCGGCGGCCGCCGACGCAGACGCAGGACCGAAGCGGCGCACCCGCCAAACCAAAGAGGAGCCCGAGGAGCCGCCACAACCGGATCCGCAGGACACCGCCACCGGACTGCTCATCCGCGCCCTGAAGATCGGCCTGGAGAAAGACGACGTCGAGTGGCTGCACAACTCGTCGGTCAAGGCCCAGATGAAGCGCATGGACCCCTCCTTCAGCGAGAAAGCCCTGGGGTACAAGTCATTCAGCGACTTCCTGCGGTCCTACTCGGACCTGGTGGAGCTCGACGAGAGTTCGACGACGCGAATGGTGCGGTTGCGCACCTAGCGGCCGAGCTACCCCTCCGCGGCCACCAAGGACCGCAGCTGCACATCGGGGTTGTCGCGCTGAAACCCCTGCAGGCGCCAAGCGTTGGAGAACAACACCAGGTGAACGCCGTCGGTGCGGGTCAAGACTTCGGCCAACGACTGCTTGCTGACGAAGTCGACGTCGCCGGGATCCACGATGCGGGCGACCTGATACGGCAGCGGTTCCAGCGTGATCGGCGCGCCCATTTCGCTGGCCATCCGGTGTGCGGCCACCTCGAACTGCATCGGCCCGACCGCGGCAAGCACCGGCGCCTGCTCACCGCGGCGATCGGAGACCAGCACCTGCACCACGCCCTCCTGGTCCAACTGCTCGATGCCGCGGCGGAACTGCTTGTGCTTGCTGGGATCGACGTTGCGTGCCACGGAGAAATGCTCCGGCGAGAAGCTCGGGATCGGCGGGTACTGCACGGGCACATCGCAATACAGCGTGTCGCCCGGACGCAGGGCGGCGGCGTTGGCCAGCCCGATCACATCACCGGGCCACGCGGTGTCCAACGTGGAGCGCTGCTGGCCGAACACCGACTGGGCGTACTTGGTGACAAAGGGCTTGCCACTCGCGGCGTGGGTGAGGACATCGCCGCGCTCGAAGGTTCCCGAGTACACCCGCGCGAACGCGATGCGATCGCGATGGGCCGAGTCCATCCCGGCCTGCACCTTGAACACGAAAGCGCTGAACGGTGCGTCGGTGGCGCGCCGGGCCCCGTCGACGTCGAGCGCCCCGCTGGGCGCCGGCGCCAACTCGGTGAGCACGTCGAGCAGCTGGTTCACGCCGAAGTTCAATGCCGCCGAGGTGAACAGCACCGGTGTCGCCGTGCAGTCGAGGAACGCCTCGCGGTCGAAGTCGGATCCGTCGGCGGACAGCAACTCGCACTCTTCGACCGCGGTATCCCAGTCGGTACCGGCGGCGGCGCGCGCATCGGCCGCGGCGATGTGCTCCTCGGGTGCCGCGGTGGCACCACCGGCGGTGCGGGTGAACCGGATGAAGTTTCCGGACGGGCGGTCGAGCACCCCGTTGAACTCTCCGGCGATGCCGACCGGCCAGGTCAGCGGGGTGGGGCGCAGCCCGATGCGGGTATGGATCTCGTCCATCAACTCCAGGGCATGCCGGCCGGGTCGGTCCCACTTGTTGATCACGGTGATGATCGGGATCCGACGATGACGGCACACCTGGAACAGCTTGAGGGTCTGCGGCTCAAGGCCTTTCGCGGCATCGATGAGCATGACGGCGGAGTCGACGGCGGTCAGCACCCGGTAGGTGTCTTCGGAGAAGTCGGCGTGGCCGGGAGTGTCGAGCAGGTTGATGACGCAGTCCTGCCCCTTGGCGGTGCGGTACGGGAACTGCAGGGCGGTCGACGTGATCGAGATGCCGCGGGCTTTCTCCATCTCCATCCAGTCCGACACGGTGGCACGACGACCGGCTTTGCCGTGGACCGCGCCGGCCTCGGTGATGGCTTTGGCGTGCAGCACCAGCGCCTCGGTCAGGGTGGATTTGCCGGCGTCGGGATGGCTGATGACGGCGAAGGTTCGGCGGCGGCCCGCTTCGGAGGCGATCCGGCCCGTTTGCGCCGCGGCGGCGACCGTCGGCGAATCCAGGGCGTTGTCGGTCATTGCGTCAGCGAGTGTATGGGCGATCTTGCGCGAATCGGTAATCGGGCACTAGGCCCGATACCCTTCCGGCGTGACCGCGATCGACCCCGAAAGGCTTGCCACCTGCCTAGAGGTGCTCGGCGAGATTGATGCGCTGCCGGCTGAGCACCCCGACGCCGTTGCGGTGCGCCGAGCCACCGCGCGCATGTTCAAGGCCCTCAAGAAGGCCCGCCGGAACGCCAAACGCGACGCAGTGAGCTCCGCTGACCAGGCCGTCATCGCCGCCACGGCCACCGGGGCGCCGGGCCGAATCGACGACGAGACGCAGGGCATTCCGCTGGTGTCTGCCACGGTCGGGGCGTCGGCAGGCACACTGCTGCGCTCGCAGGCCTGCTACATCTGCAAGGTCCACTACACGCAGGTCGACGCGTTCTATCACCAACTCTGCCCGGGCTGCGCCGCGATGAGCCGGGCCAAGCGTGACGCTCGCACCGACTTGACCGGCCGCCGCGCCCTGCTCACCGGCGGACGCGCCAAGATCGGCATGTACATCGCGCTGCGGCTGCTGCGCGACGGTGCACACACCACCATCACCACCCGGTTCCCCAACGATGCCGTGCGCCGCTTCGCCGCCATGCCCGATCACGCCGACTGGCTGCATCGGCTGCAGGTGGTGGGTATCGACCTGCGCGACCCGGCACAGGTCGTCGCGCTGGCTGACACGGTGGCCGCCCAGGGCCCGTTGGACATCCTGATCAACAACGCGGCGCAGACGGTGCGGCGCGCACCCGGCTCGTATGCCGCCCTCATCGAGGCCGAGCGCACCCCCGCAGGCGAGCTGGTTGATGTGATCACCTTCGACCACGTCAGCGACGCCCACCCGGCGGCGCTGGCCGGCAGCCTGGCCGAGCACCAGGAGCCGCACGCGCTGACCGAACTGGCCCTGACCGCCCGCAGCGCCTCCCCGCAACGGATCGCCGCCGGCGTCGCCATCGACGCGGGTGGGCTGTTGCCCGACACCGCCGCGGTGAACAGCTGGACCCAGCGGGTGCACGAAGTCGACGCCCTGGAGCTGCTCGAGGTGCAGCTGTGCAACCAAACCGCGCCGTTCATCCTGGTGAGCCGGCTGCGCCCGGCCATGGCGGCGGCTTCGGCCCGCCGTAAGTACGTGGTGAATGTGTCGGCGATGGAGGGGCAGTTCAGCCGCCGCTACAAGGGCCCGGGCCATCCACACACCAACATGGCCAAGGCCGCGCTGAATATGCTGACCCGCACCAGCGCAGCCGAGATGCTGGAGAACGACGGCATCCTGATGACCGCGGTGGACACCGGCTGGATCACCGATGAGCGCCCGCATCCCACCAAGCTGCGACTGGCCGAGGAGGGATTCCACGCCCCGTTGGATCTCGTGGACGGCGCCGCCCGGGTCTACGACCCGATCGTGCGCGGGGAAGCCGGCGAAGATCTGTACGGGTGTTTCCTCAAGGATTACGCGCCGAGTCCCTGGTAGCGCCGTCAATACAGCGGGCCGCCGCCGAACAGGGTGCGGTGCGAGTCCGGCTGGTTTCCTTCGAGGTCGGTGACGCCGTAGTCGAGCGCGGTCTCGGCGGTGATCAGGGTGTGCCCGCTGCGGGCGCCGATATCCGGATCGTCGGCCAGGGCAGCGATGACGCGGCCGATGAACTCCGGGGTTTCGGCGTTGGCCAGCGGAAAGCCCTGGAAGTTGTCCAGGCCGCGATCCATGAAGCCCTGCATGACTTCGTTTTTCACCAGGCCCGGCCACAGCGACACCGCGCTCACCCCGGTACCGGTCAGTTCGACCGCCATGTCGGCGGCCATCTTGTCCAGCCCGGCTTTGGACATGCCGTAGAGCACCGAGTGCAGGTGCCCCCGCGCCCCGAACGAGGAGATGTTGGCGATCAGGCCGGCACCGCGGGCCACCATCAGCTGCGCGGCGTGCACCGAGGCGACGTAGTGGGCGCGCAGGCCCACCCCGATCAGGGTGTCCCAGTCGGAAAGCGGCCGCTGCCAGAACTTCTCGGTGAACCCGGCGAACCCCTTGGGCGCCGCCCAGACGTTGTTGACCAGTAGATCCAGCCGGCCGCCCCGCTCGTCGGCGACGCGGGCGAACAGCGCGGCGATCTGGTCGTCGTCGCGGTGGTCGCACTGCACGGGTATGCCACGCCCACCGCGCTCGGTGATCAGTCGGGCGGTCTCATCCAGCGGCCCGTCGGCGCCGACTTCGCCGCGGGCGGTGACGTAGACAGTCCAGCCGTGCGAGCCGAGCGCCAGGGCAATGCCCTTGCCGACGCTGCGGCTGGCGCCGGTCACCAGGGCGATCCGTGTGCTCATCTCAGATCTCCACGGTGGTGTCGTCGCCGAGGGGCCGGGTGATCACCCAGAGCTGCCGGAAGTGGCTGCGGGCCATTTTCCAGGCCCCGTCCTCGATCACGTAGTCGTCGTCGTACTCGCCGGTGAGGAGGCGTTCGGTGCGCTCGATCATGTTGAGCTGGCGAAACTTCAGCGTCCAGCGCCCGGTGGCCGTGCCGGGTCCGGTGACGGTGATATCGGGGTGCATGCCGTGGTGCATATCGAGGATCACCGGTTTGCCGTCCACGGTGTGCAGCGCGATGCGGGTGAACACCTCTGCGATCTGGTCGGCGTCGTCGAACCCGCCCAGGGGTCCGTAATGAATGTCGGCGCCGCGGGCGATGAAGCAGGCCCGGAAGGTTTCGGGGTCCTTGGCGTCGCAGGCCCGGAAATAGCGGTGCTTGAGGGCTTTGATCGCCTCGATCTGTTCGAGGGCTTCCAGTCGCTCTTCGACGGTCATCGTCTCGACGATAGTGGGGGCTATCCGCCGACGGTGATCAGCATCGTGAACGTGCGGGTGCTCTGGCCAACCGTTGTCGTCAAGGCCAGTCGATGGCTTCCCGTGGGCACCGATGGGGCCACCGTGACCTCGAGGCGCCGATGCGCGGCTCCGTCGGCATCGAACCTGCCCGAAACCGGCATCACCGCGATCCTGCCGTCGGCGGAGGTGCCGGTGATCATGTAGTCGTCGGGACCGGCGCTCAGTCGTTGCGCATCGAATGTGACGGTCGCCGAGCCGCCGGGGGTGATCTCGGCGACCGCCGGTGTGACGTTGACGGCCACGGCCTGACCACCCGCGCCGAACGACGGTGGCGCCGCGGATTCCGCGCTGCCCCACTGCATGTTCGGCTTGCGTGACAGGGTGAAGACGAGCTGACCGCCGGTGCGGATGACGGACTCCGGAAGGGAGGTCTGCTCGGTGGGCCGGCCGTCAACCGTCAGCCCGTCGATATAACGCAACCGGTGCCATCCGGAAGCGCCGGGCGCGCTGATCCGGATGGATTTGCCGCGCGCCAAAGCGATTTCGGCCGCTTCGAACAACGGGGTGTTGACGGTCAGGATCGCGGTTCCCGGGATGGCCGGGTACAGGCCCAGCGCGGACCAGACATACCAGCTGGCCATCGCGCCGAGGTCGTCGTTGCCGGGTACGCCGTTGGGGGTGGGGCCGAACAGTTCGCTGCGGATCCGGTCGACCAGCCGCTGCGTCTTCCACGGTTGGCCGAGGTAGTTGTACAGCCAGGGCACGCCCAGGCCCACTTCGTTGCCGGCCCACAGGTAGGGCTGGTTGGGGCCCACGTTGAGTTTTTTGGTGAACCGGTCGAGCCGGTCGATCGCCGCCCCGCGACCGCCGAGCGCGGTGACCAGGCCGGCGACATTGTGCGGCACGTACCACAGGTATTGCTCGGCGTTGCCCTCGTCGTATCCGAGCTGACCGAAGCAACGCGGGTCGGGTTCGACGAACCCGGGTCCGTCCGGAAAGAAGCCGGCCGCGTCGCGGGGCGAGAGGTAGCCCGTGGTGGGGTTGAACAGGTTCTGCCAGTACTGCGCCCTCGGCTGGAATTGCGCGGCGGTATCGCTTTGGCCGAGCGCGTCGGCGAAGCGGGCGATGGCGAAGTCGTCGACCGACCACTCCAGGGTGATCGATGCACTGGGAATCGAAGGCCCCCTGCAGGATCCACCGGCCTGCGGCAGATACCCGCGTTCCAGATAGCTGCCCAGGCCCGGACGCTCGACGTAGCCGTCGCGGCCCACCCCGCCGGTGGTCGCGCCCGAGACCATGTAGTGCAGCGCCCGTGTCGTATCGAACTCCCTGGCGCCGAATGCGTACAGGTTCACGATCAACGGCACCACGCTGTCGCCGGTCATCTGGGCGGTGGCGGCGTTGGCCAGTGCCCACCGCGGAAACGCCCCGGCGTGTTCGGCGTCGTTGACCAGCGACTGCGCCATGTCCGAGGCACGCTGCGGCACCAGCAGCCCGTGCAGCGCAGCCAATCCCCGGTAAGTGTCCCAGTCGGAGAAGTTCGCGTACTGGGTGTGCCCGTCGGGCAGCGTGTGGATGGCGTTGTCGAAGCCGAGGTAGCGGCCGTCGACGTCGTTGAACGTATTCGGGTGCAGCAGAGCGTGATACAGCGCGGTATAGAACGTCGTCAGGTCACGTCGGTCCCGGCCGGCCACCCGGATCTGCGACAGCGCAGTGTTCCACTCGCGTTCGGATGCGGCGCGCACATCGTCGAAACCTGCTTTGCCTTCGGCGGCCAGGTTCGCCCGCGCACCGTCGATGCTGACGTAGGACAGCGCGGTCTGTACTTCGACCAGCGATCCGGGCGGAAACTGCACGTACCCGCCGCTGTCGCCGATGTAGCTGGAGTAGGCGCCGCGGGTGCCCGGATAGACCGAGTACCCGTCCCAGGTGCCGTAGGCGGTGAACGGACGGTTGAACTTCATCGCGAAATACACCGTGTAGGTGTTGTTTTTGCCGCAGAACCCGCCGCTGGCCGCCATTCCGGTGATGGTGGTGTTGTCGTCTCCGATCTGGATCGTCGCCGCAGAGTTGCCTGCCAGCGATGCACTCGGGCGCACATAGAACAGCGCCGGCTCGCCGTTGCGCGGGTAGTGGAACCGGCCGACGCCGGTGCGGGTGGTGGCGGTCAGTTCAGCGGTCACGCCGGTCTCGGGGAAGCGGACGGTGTAGTAGCCGGGCCTGCCGCTCTCGGTGCGGTCGTGGGCGATCTTCTCGGTGACTTCCCATGGCCGCGAGCCGATCTCGGTGGTGGTGGGCAGCATCGAGATGTCCCCGAAGGCCGCGCAGCCCACCGAGGCGTGGGTGACGCTGAATCCGGTGGCCTGGTCGACGCCGTGGTCATATCCGGCGTAGGTGCCGACGGTGTCGGGCGAGTACTGCACCATGCCGAACGGCACTGAGGCGCCGGGGAAATTGTTGATCTCCCCGACGACCCTGCCGCCGGTTCCGGTACCGATCAGGGTGTCGACGTAGTCGACCGGATGGGTCACGAACGCCGGCCGGTATTCGTAGGACGTGTTCGGGGCCGCGACTAGCCCGACGACCAGCAGTGCCGAGGCCAGCAGCACCAGCATGGCCTGTCGGGAGCGCATAGCTGTGCTCTACTACACCCCCGGCGTTCCAGCAAGCGTTTTCGCCTCCTGCGGTGCGGACCGGCGTGCCGCGGGGTTCCAACCGACGTAGCTCAGGTACAGCCCCAACAGCGCGATGCCCACGTAAAGGACACGCCACCAGGTGATCGCGCCGGCCGTGTTGTCGGGAATCGACATCAGGGTGTCGGGGAACATGATCAGGAAGAATCCCTTGACGGCGACCAGCCAGCCCACCACCGAGATGATGATGGCCGGGGCGCCTCGCCAATACGGGTGCAGGCCGATCACCACCAGACCGATCAGCAGCGCGAACGCCCCCGCCGTCCACGTCCACAGCGGCTCGGCGGAGAACTGCGAGAAGTGCTGCCACAGCTCCGGGGCGCGGACCGCCGCGCCGCCGTCGAGGACGACGATGAAGGGCCCCATCACCCGGGCAAACATCCGCGTGGCGGCCTGCGATTGTTCTGACGTGCTCATTGCGCTTTCCTTCCCTGACCGCTGGACCGGACAGCGGTCTAGCTGAATCCAGCTGACCACCGCCGCTCGGTGCGGGGCAGGGTCGGTAGTCCCCGGCGAGTCAGCCATGGGTCACTTATTGCGGCGGGAAGACGTACGCGACAAGGCGGCCACGGCAGTTCGCCGTGGCGCGCGCTAGGGCAGGCGAATCAGCAGATTTGGCCGGCGAAGAACGCCGCCGACACCAAACCGACGCACAACGCCAAGGTGGCGTGGCCCATCATGCCGGCGCCGACGGTCGCGGTGGCGGCCGTGACGCCCAAACCGGTCAAGAACGCTGTCATTGCCATCTCTCCTGTGGTGCGCATCACATCGGGGTTTCCAACGTGGTCTACACCACATCATATCTCTAAGGAAAATGCCAGTCCCATCCAATTCACCGGAAAGTCGCGGTTTAGTGGAGCTCGGCGACGTGCGCGACGAGACCGTGGCGGGGCTGCAGCGCCGCGTATCCTCCGGCACGTATGCGCTGGTCAGACAGGCTCAGCCGGGTTCTGGCCAGCAACCGGGCCAGCATCACCGTCAGCTCGGCGGTCGCGAACGCCGACCCGATGCAGCGGTGCGTTCCGCCGCCGAACGGCAGGAACTCGTACGGGGCGGGCCGGCGATACCCTTCGAAACCCGGGTCCCAGCGGCGCGGCTCGAACTCCAGCGGGTCGGGCCACAGCTCGGGGAGCCGGTGGGTGACGTACGGGCTGAACACCAGGGTGCGACCCGCGCGGATGCGGCGGCCGGCGAACGGCAGGTCCCGGATGACCTTGCGCGCGGAGATCACCGCGGGCGGGTAGAGCCGCAAAGTCTCGTGCACGACACCGTTGAGGTAGGTCAGGTTCTTCAGGTCGGCGGCGGTCGGAGCCCGGCCTCCTACGACGTCGCGGATTTCGTTGGCGGCGGTCTCCCACACCCCGGGGGTGGTCAACAGCGCATACACCGCCCACCCCATCGCCGCGCTAGTCGTCTCATAGCCGGCGGCGATCAGCGAGACGATCTGGTCGCGGATCTCGTCGTCCCGCAACGTCTCGCCGGCCTCGGTACGCCCGTCGACCAAAGCGGCCAGCACGTTGCCGTCGGCGCTGGGATGGTTTCGGACGTGGGCGATCTCGGCGTAGATCAGCTCGTCGACGCGGATCTTGGCAGCCATCGCGCGGCGCCACGCCGGGGAGCGCAACCGCTGCTCGGCCTTTAGTACCTGGGGCAGCCGGTGGGTGAGCTCCATCAGTGGTTGCAGCTGTTCGCCCAGGAAGTCGGAGTGCTTGACCATCCGCTGGCCGAACAGTGACTCGATGGCGCTGCGCCGGATCGCCGAGCGCAGCCGGGCGAAGATATCGACGGTTTGGCCGGGCTGCCAGGTGTCGATGACAGCGTCGACGTTGGCCGCCATGATCTGCAGGTAGTCCCCGAGGTGGCATTGATGGAATGCCGGTTGGACCAGGCTGCGGCGACGACGATGATCCGCCCCGTCGCTGACGATCAACGCGGTGGGCCCGTCGACGGGCACCAGCGCCTGGAAGGCGTCCCACCAGTTGAAGGCGTCGGAGTTGGCGAAGACGAACTTGTTGGCCGCCGCGCCGAAAAGATAGACGTAGCCGTGGCGGCCAAGCCCGGCGTCGACCATCGGGCCGCGGTGGCGATGCAGCGCCAGCAGCGCCTCGCCGGGTCGGTAGCGCACCGGGCGACTCATGTGCGCTGAGAGTAGTGGGGTGCTGGTGGCTGGCGGAGTGAATTGCGGTGGGGGCGGCGGCGCCGCCTGTGGATCGCGGCCGGACAGCAGCGCATCGCCGAGCTGATCCAAACCGTCATCGACGCCCAAGGCGGCAACGGCGCGGAGTGACCCGTCGGACCGATACTGCGAGGGGCGGCTCGCGGCCGTCTCGGATAGCCGCTTCCGCCTACAGCTCGGTAACACTCCCGTCCTCGACCCGCCAAGTGCGGTCCAACCGGACGTTCTGCAACATCCGGCGGTCGTGGGTCACCAACAACAGCGCACCGTCGTAGGTTTCCAGCGCCTGTTCGAGCTGTTCGATGGCGGGCAGATCTAGATGGTTGGTCGGTTCGTCGAGGACCAGCACGTTCGTTCCGCAGGCTTGCAGCAACGCCAGGCCGGCGCGTGTGCGCTCCCCGGGCGAAAGGTCGTCGACCGCGCGCTCCACATGGTCGGCGGTCAGCCCGAACTTCGCCAGCAGGGTTCGCACATCGGCCGTCGACCAGTCCGGAACCCGCTGCTCGAAGCGATCGACCAGACGGGCGGGGCCGGTGAAATCGGCGCGTGCCTGATCGATTTCACCGATAGCGACGTTGGCGCCCAGGCTTGCGCGGCCCGCGTCGGGCTGCTGGCGGCCGAGCAGCAGTCGCAGCAACGTCGACTTGCCCGCCCCGTTGGGGCCCACGATGCCGATCCGCTCGCCGGCATCCACCTGTAGCGACACCGGTCCGAGGACGAAATCGCCTTGCCGCGCTACGGCATTGTCGAGTGTCGCCACCACCGAACTCGACCGTGGCGCAGCGCCGATGCTGAATTGCAGCGTCCATTCCTTGCGGGGTTCGACGACCTCCTCGAGGCGGGCGATCCGGCTCTCCATCTGACGCACCTTCTGCGCCTGTTTCTCACTGGAGTCGGTAGCGGCACGGCGCCGGATCTTGTCGTTGTCCGGCGCCTTGCGCATCGCGTTGCGGACGCCCTGGCTGGACCACTCCCGCTGCGTGCGGGCGCGAGCGACCAGGTCGGCCTTCTTCTCGGCGAATTCCTCGTACTGCTCACGCCGGTGCCGGCGGTTGATCTCGCGTTCCTCGAGATAGCTGTCGTATCCGCCGCCGAATACGGTCGTGGTGTTCTGCGCCAGATCCAATTCCAGGACACGAGTGACGCTGCGGGCCAGGAACTCCCGGTCGTGGCTGACCAGCACCACCCCGCCCCGAAGTTCACGGACGAGCTGCTCCAGCCGGGCCAGCCCGTCCAGGTCGAGGTCGTTGGTCGGCTCGTCGAGCAGGACGATGTCGAACCGCGACAGCATCAGTGCGGCCAGGCCCACCCGGGCGGCCTGCCCACCCGACAACCCGGTCATCAGCGTCGACTCGGGCTGCACCGCCTCGGAGTCCAGTCCGAGGTCGGCCAGCACTGCCGGCACCCGGTCCTCGAGGTCCGCCGCGCCGGTGACAAGCCAATGGTCCAGCGCGATGGAGTAGGCCTCGGCCGGATCGGTATGCGCAGGAGCCAGATCCGGATCTGCCAGGGCCGCGGCCACGGCGTCCATGGCCTGCGACGCCTGAGCGCAGCCGGTCCGGCGCGCGATATAGGCGCCGACGGTCTCGCCTGCCACCCGCTCGTGCTCCTGCGGCAACCAGCCGACGAACGCATCGGCCGGGGCGATGTTGACCGCGCCGTCGAGCGGTTCCAGATCGCCGGCCAGGATCCGTAACAGGGTGCTCTTGCCGGCGCCGTTAGCGCCCACGACGCCGATGACGTCGCCCGGTGCCACGGTTAGGTCAACGCCCTCGAACAGGGTGCGGTGCGCGAAGCCCCCGGCGACGGTCTTGGCGACGAGTGTTGCGGTCATCGGTACATGGTCGCAGGGACGGAACGCGGAACGGGGGATGGCGGTGCGCAGGAACGCGCTGCTCATCTATTGATGCCCAGCGAAGGGAGACAAGTATCCGACTCAAAAGAACTCGTCGAGTGAGACATGAGCGGCCCAGCCACTAACGTTGGTAAACAGATCTATTGAGCGGCTTCCTCCGCGTATCGCGGGGCGAAAGCTTCCATCTGGTTCATCACCGCCACGATCGCCGCCGGCTGCTGATCCGGCGGATAGCCGTACTTACGCAGCAACCGTTTGATCGACGCCCGCAGTTTGGCCTTGACATCCTCACGCACGGTCCAGTCCACCCGGGTATCCCGGCGCATGGCGGCAACCAGGTCCCGGGCGATCTGGGCGATCACATCGTCACCCATTACATCGAGCGCCGACGGGTTCTGGGCGACCACGTCGTAGAAGGCGAGTTCATCGGTGGCCAGCGGTGGAGTGAAAAGCTTGCCCCGGTCCGCCTCGGCCACGACTTCGTCGGCCAGCTCGACCAGACGCGCGATCACGTCGGCGGCGGTCAGCTGTTGGTTGGTGTACTTGGCCATCAGGTCGTTGATACGTTCGGAAAACAACTTGCTGCGCACATCGTTGCCGCGGGTCGATTCGCGCGCTTTCTGCAGCAAGCTGGCCTTGAGCGCCTCGATCGCCAGGTGCGCTTTGCTGGGCTGCTGCGCATCCTCAAGCCACGCGGGGGTTAGGTGGTCGAGTTGCGGCAACTCCAGTCCTGCCGCTCGGTAGATATCCACGACGCCGGTGGTTTCGGCTGAGTCGACGATGATCTCACCCAGCAGTCGTTTAACGTCGTCGGGGATCGGCTGGCCCGAGGCGATGCGGGCTTGGGCATCCAGTTTCGCCATCCAACCGCGGACTTCTTCGTAAAACCGCACATCGGGACGTACGCGTTCCAGTTCGGCGTCCCGGTCAGCGTGTCCCCCGGTCAGCGCCCAGGCCCTGGCAAGCTTTGCGGACAAATCCCGGAATTTATCGGCCAACGGGCGGATCTCCGGATTGTCGGGGTCGACGTTGCCCGGTGTGGCCGGCGACCGCAGCTTCACGGTAATGTCGCGGGTGGCTCGCAGCCAGCCTCGCTTCGGGTCGGCCCTAACGATGTCGCGCCACTCCTCCCCGACGAGCTCGTGCAGTTTGGCCAGCAGGTCGTAGACGATCGCCGCTGCCTCGGCGATGTTCTGCCCGACCAGTTTGTCCCCTGTGGTGGCGGTGTCGCGGGTGAATTCGGCCAGCGCCTTGGTCAGGTTCTCCACCAGCGGTGAGTAGGCGACCAGCAGTCCGTCCTGCTTGCCGCGGAAGGTGCGGTTCACCCGGGCCAGAGTCTGCATCAGCAGGGCCCCCTTGAGGGGTCGGTCAACGTAGAGTGTGTGCAGGGCTGGTGCGTCGAACCCGGTCAGCATCATGTCTTTGACGATCACGATCTCGAGTTCGTCGTCCGCATCTTTGACTCGCTGCTTCACTGCCGCCGTAGCGCTGGGCCGACGCAGGTGCTTGGTGATCGCCGGCTCATCACCGGGCAGGGCGGCGTAGACGACCTTGACCACACCCTTGTCGTCGGCATCGTTGTGCCACGCTGGGCGCAGCGCGATCAGCTCCTCATACAGGCGTGCGGCAATTGAGCGGGTGGCGCAGACGACCATCGCCTTGCCCGGCCCGCCAATGAACGGCCGCATCAGCTCGCGCCGGGTCTCCCAGTGCCGCACCAGATCCGAAGCCAACTCCCGCACCCGTTCCGGTGCGCCGTAGACGGTGTCTAATACCGCCACGCTTTTCTGCAGGCGTTCTTTGTCGGCATCATCGAGGCCGACGGTGACCTCTTCGGCGGCGTCGTCGATCTGGTCGTCATCGACACCGTCGAGCCGCACCAGTTTGATCAGCCGCGGTTCGAACAGCACCGGCACGGTGGCGCCGTCAGCGACCGCACGATGCAGGTCGTAAACGTCGATGTCGTCGCCGAACACGCGGCGAGTATCGCGTTCCCTCTCGGTGATCGGGGTACCGGTAAACGCGATCAATGTGGCGTGCGGCAGCGCGTTCTTCAGGTGCGCGGCGTAGCCGTCGAGGTTGTCGTAGTGGCTGCGGTGCGCCTCGTCGGCGATGACGATGATGTTACGCCGGTCAGATAGCAGCGGGTGATCGGCACCGGCGTCGCGTTCGTCTTTGGTCAGGCCGAACTTCTGCAGCGTGGAGAAGTAGATGCCGCCGCTGCGGGTGTCGGTGAGCTTTTCTCGCAGCAACTCCCGGCTGGTCACCGGCTGAGGCCGTTCGGGCAGCAGTGTGCTGACGTTGAACCCGTCGTAGAGTTGGCTGTCGAGTTCAGTGCGGTCGGTGAGCAGGATGGCGGTGGGGTTGGCCAGCCGCGGGTGGCGCATCACCTTGGCAGTGTAGAGCTCCATCTCCATGGACTTGCCCGAGCCCTGGGTGTGCCACACCACGCCGGCTCGCCCGTCGGAATCGACGGCCTCAACGGTGGCGCCGACTGCCTTGGTCACCGCGAAGTACTGGTGCGGCTTGGCGATTCGCTTGCGCAGTCCCGCCTCGTCCTGATCGAAGGCGGTGAAGTCGCGCAGCAGTTGCCCGAACCGTTCCACGTTGTAGACACCGGCCACGGTGAGGTCCAGTTCGGTGGCGGGTCGCCCGTCGGAGGCTGGTTCCCCGAACTCGACAGGTCGCCCGTCGTCGTCGACGTTCCACGGCGCGAAGTGATTCCAGGGTGTGAACACCGTGCCGTAGCGGGCGTTGATCCCATCGGTCACCAGCACCATGCAGGAGAAGCGGAATGCCATCGGGAATTCGCGCAGGTAGGTCTGCAGCTGGTTGTAGGCGATGTCGACGGTGGCGGTCTTCGCCCCGGCCTGCTTGAGTTCGATGATCGACAGTGGCAGCCCGTTGACATACAGCACGACGTCGAAGCGGCGCTCGTGCTCGTAGTTGCGGATCGTGACCTGGTTGACCGCCAGGTACCCATTTTTGGCGGGGTCACCGGAGATGAACCGGATGGTCGGGTTCACCTCTCGGCCGTCGTCGTCGATGTAGCTGATACCGCGGTAGCCCTCGGTGAGAATCTGGTGCTGACGGTAGTTCTCGGTTATCGCGTCCTGTGACTGCGGCGTAGTCACTTCGGCGTATGCCTGCTGCAGGTACTGCTCGGGAACATTCGGGTTCAGGTTGCGAAGGGCGACTTCGACGCTGCCGCGCAGCACGATGTCATGCCAGTTCTCCCGCTCCCCGGAACCGGGTGCCACGTCCTTGCCGGCCTTGTGTTCCCACTCGATCTCGCCGAGCTGATCGAGAGTCCACTGCTCCCAGTCTGATTCATTCATCACTCCGGCCATCAGAGCACCTCCTCCGCTTTAGCCTCCGCCTGCTTGACGGTGATCTTGCCGCTCATAATCAGCGGCAGGAGCTCGTCGCGCGTGCGGGCGAGGATTTGGTTTTCTCGCTGGGCCGATTCTTGCCGGGCGAGCAGTACTTCGGCACGGCGGTTAAACCGTTCGAGGTCAGCGAGCTCACAAGTGAAGAACGGAAGCGACTTGAATACTCCACGCGAGATCTCAAGGAAGGTAGCACCGTTCGCCCAGGACAAAAATTCGCTCGTGCGATCCTTCATCTGCGCCATCAGCCAAAGCTGCATCTGCGGGTCCAACGCGTTTACAACGATGAACCCCTGATTGACAGCGGTTGGAACACACGCGAGAGCTATAGCGCCGATCGTGGCCCGAGACGTCATCAAAATGCTCCGCCGCGGGTAAAGGGGTGAAGCACAAGCCTCTAGTCCGAGTGCAGTGATAGTACGAGAAGAGTCGAGCAACCACGGACCTTCGAGCCCGGTGATATCTGTCGGAGTAGCCCAGCACACGTCGCCGTCCCAGTACGCGCCGTTCTTGGTCGACGGAGTACCGCCACCTCCGATCGTCGCTATGTCCCCAAGAGCATGGCTCGACACCGTGGGGCAGGCACTTCGGTAGTAGACATCGCAAAGGTCGCTGGAAGTCGACACAATCTTTCGATTGACCATAATCTTGTCGTCCAGCGCGCCGAGGATGCCTGCGATCGCACGTTGAGTTGTCAGGTTCGGAACCTGGAGCGGGAGGGCCCCTAGGATAGTGGTATTTAGATTTGGCATCGTTGCTCCAACGGCATGCCGGATGAGCCAAGTACGCGCGTCCGGAGTGGCAACCGCGTAGCTCACGAAACGCGCATCGGCGACGTCGCGGTCGACACGAACCCGCAGGCAACCTGTTCCGCACAGTAGATCGCCGTCCGATTCACTCACATACGCGCGCCGAGTGATGTCCCCTCGACGTGAATACACAATGTCGCCAGCAACTAAGCGATGCCGCGACAACTGATCCGCAATTCCCTCATCGACATATGCCATTTGGCTGATGTCGATGCAGTTATCTCCCAAATCCTGAGGCATTACGACACCGACCCCACACACGCTGTAGTCCGACGCGTGCAGCTGCGACCCGAAGGGACCGGTCTGGATTCCCCCATCAACCACCAAATTAGCCAACGTCGTCATCGCAATCCTTCCAACTGCTCTCGCACCACCCCATCCAGTCGTCTCGACTCATCCAACGCCGCCGTCAGCTCCTTAGTCAGCCGGGCAATCTTCTCATCGATGGGCTCATCATCAATTTCACCGTCAGCAGCTCCGACGTAACGTCCCGGAGTCAACGCGAAATCAGCGTTCTTGATCTCGTCGAGGGTTGCACTCTTGCAGAATCCCGGCACGTCCTCGTAATCGCCGATCGCAGACTCGCGCCCCCGCCAGGTGCGGAAGGTGTTGGCGATGTGCTGAATATCATCGTCGGAGAAATCGCGCTCCACTCGATCAACCATGTGACCAAGGTCGCGAGCGTCGATGAATAGCACCTGCCCGGTACGGTCGGTCTTGCCTCCCCTCCCGGCAGACTTGTCCTTCGCGAAGAACCACACACATACGGGAATGGCAACTGACCGAAACAAGTTGGGCGGCATTGCAAGGACACACGAAACCACGTCGGCTTCGACCATCGCCCTACGGATCTCGCCCTCGCCACCGGTGTTCGAAGTCATCGAACCGTTGGCCATCACCACGCCGGCCTCACCGCGCGGCGCCAGTTTGCTCAAGATGTGTTGCATCCACGCGTAGTTCGCGTTGCGCACCGGTGGGACACCGTAGCGCCAGCGTGGGTCATCCTCGCGACGGACCCAATCCTTGATGTTGAATGGGGGGTTGGCCAGGACATAGTCGGCTTTTACGTCGGGGTGGATGTCGCGGGCGAATGTGTCCTGCCACACCGCGCCGAGCCCTGTGGTGCTCATTCCGTGGATGGCGAGGTTCATCTTCGCCATCCGCCAGGTGCGCTCGTTGAACTCTTGGCCGTAGACGGCAATGTTGGTTGGGTCCTCACGGTGGCGCTCCAGGAATTTCTCGGCCTGCACGAACATGCCCCCGGAGCCGCAGCACGGGTCATACACCCGCCCGGAGTGCGGTTCGAGCATCTCGACCAACGTCCGCACCACCGATTGCGGGGTGTAAAATTCACCTCCCCGTTTGCCCTCGGCCCTGGCGAACTTGTCGAGGAAATATTCGGAGACCTCCCCGAGCAGATCGCGCGCCTTGGAAGCGCCGCCGCCGGCGAAGCGCGCGGAGTTGAACAGATCGACCAACTCCCCCAGTCTGCGCTGATCGACGTTGTCTCGGCCGAACATCGTCGGCAGCACACCGCGCAGCGACTCGTTGGCCGTCATGAGGTCACGCATCGCCTGGTCGATCAGGTTACCGATCGAGTACGCATCGTTGGTGGCTGAGGCGGGTACCCCCTTGGCCAGCTTGGCGAGGTACCCCCAACGCGATTCGAGCGGAACCCAGAACACCCCATTTCCGATGTACTCGTCCCGGTCCTCCAGGGTCTCGCTGACGAACTCGTCGGGCTCGCCGTCGAGTTCGGCAACAATCGCCTCGCGCCGCTCGTCGAAGGCATCGGAAACGTACTTGAGGAACACCAGCCCGAGGACCACGTCGCGGTACTGGGAGGCGTCCATCGAACCGCGCAGCTTGTCGGCGGCCTTCCAGAGTGTGTCTTTGAGTTCCTTGGGCGTCGACGGTGCATCGACGGCCTTCTTGGTTGTCTTCGCCATCAGGCGGTGTCCCTTCCTTTTCCCGGGCTGCGCCCGGCGTCGTCTCTACTAGGTTTGATTCGCGCTGTCAGCGCGCCTACCGAAAGTCCATCCGCCAGTTCGGCGTCGAGCGCATCGAGCGCAGCCAGCTCGGCCTCGAGGGCCGCCCTTCGTGCTGCCGATCGCCGCAGGCTCAGACGCAGTGCGCCGCACTCATCGACCGGGATGGTGCGGATAGCCCACGTTGTGGTGTCGGTGCCTCGTTGAGCGTTGATGTCGGCGGCGAGCATCTCGGGCAGCAGCTGGACACGCCTCATTCCCGGCCTCAGGCTGCGGATGACGCGGGCCGGGGCCTGCACGACCGAACCGCCCGCCCGATCGACGATGGCCTGGGGTGTGCCGGTTGGCAAGAACACCACATCGCCCGGCTCGGTGAACCGGGCGCGAGGCGCGGTGGATTCCAGAGTGAGGCGGTCGATCCGTCTGCCCCCGAGCGGCGCCTGCCCTTGAATCTCCTTCGGGCCGATCACCGCAACGGTTCCGGATCCGGCGGCGTGCCAATCGTTGACGGGGAGCCGGACGCCTTTGATGACGCGGGCGAGCCGGCCGGGCCCTTTGGTTGCGACGCCCCAAGGCATCGGTGGCCGCGATACTTCGTCAGGTGCTGCTGCGATTTCGATCCCCTCGATCACGTGCCCGCCGCATTGCATGTCCAAGTCCCAAATACGTGCTAGCACAGCGCCTTTGTCTTCGAGGACCGGCATCGTCACCGGCCAGCTGAGCAGGTGGCGACGTAGCACCACCTCCGTGCTGCGGGCATCACTGCGCAGAAAGGAATGCTTCGCGACGGCGGCCGGTCCGGTAACCGCGGCCACCACGTCGGCCGCCATCGCGTCGATCTCGGCCGGGTTGAGTGCATGGTCGGAATGATCGGCGTAGACGGTCCACGCCGGGACACTGGGATCGGTCGGCGCCAGCACCCAGACCGCGAGGCGACGACGGCCACCAGTGCGGCACATGCCCTTCGGCAGACGTGCAATGTAGCGAAGCGGGGCGACATAGTGCTCACCGCTGGCCAGCACCTCGAAGCGGTGGCGGCCCGCGAGCCCGTCAAGAGGGTCCACCAGCAGTGCCGCCGGTCCGACGATGATCGCCCGCCCGCCCGGTGCGAGTTCGACGACGATGTCACCAACCCAGTCGAAGAATTCCTCCGAATCAGCGGAGGTTGCGGCGGCCCACTGCCCGACGATCAGCGAGCTAGCGAGATCGGCACCCTGCCCCACCGGGCGGAGTGATGCCCCCGCGGCGTCGAGGCTGCGCCAGGTTGCCCGCTGCCACGGGGTGTCGAGGAGGTCGTTTCGAATCCCGAGGACCGGCAGCTCAGATTCCGAGAAGCCTGGGAACGCACCGTTCACCAGCATGAGACCGCCGGTCCGCCAGGGAACCGCTGCACCTGGGGTGTCGCGAGCAAGGTCGGTGACGAGGCGGTGCAACAGACGCTCCCCCTGCTTGGTGAGCATCTCCGCTTGGTCCTGTACCGTCGACAGACCCACTAACCGGGCCAGCACATGCGCGGCGCTAAATCCGGCTTCGGCCAGCCGATCGACTTGGTCGACTAGGGCATCGTCGTCGAGCAGTTCGAACATCGTGTCGAGGGGCAGCAGCGCTTCGCGGCCGGCGGCGATCTCCGAGAACGCTGATTCGAGGCGCAAATCCTTAAGCGGTTCGCCGGCCTTGGCATGAAGCAGCAGGAGCAGCGCGGCGTCATCGAGCCGGCCAGCTGCTGCATCCAACAGCGACGAGTAGATCACCGCATCGTCGGCCGCCTGCGGATTGTTCCCCCGGCGGGTACTGCGAAGCCACTCGGCCACCTCGGCAGCATCGAAGACGAGAGCAGCATCCGTGACCGGTGCGGGGAACGGTTCGTGTGACTGGGCATAGCGGTCACGCCAGATGGTGACAACGGAACGAGCGACACCGGCCAGGTCGGCAATGTCCTGCATCGACAACGTGTCCACCGTGTCCTCCCGACCATCTGCGACTACCTACCCGTACCGAGTACGAATGTAGGGCCAACGAGGCCATATAACTAATACCGGCATCGATAAGCCCCCTTATCGATATATCTCGTGACGTAGCCGGGTCTGGCACGCAGAGTTGACGGCACGAACCCACCGAAGCGAAGGAGCCGGCATTGAGCCGCCACAACCACCGAAGCAACCCTCTACTGCGCTCACGTCGCCGCGGGTGCAACGCATCTCTCGGGACTTGCATCACTGGGAAGGTCCGCTTCCCCGACCACACCGCGGCGGTCGCCGCACTGCATGCCGCAGCCGCACAGCGGAATTTCGCCGCCCAGGACGGTAGGGCGACCGGTCGCCATGAAGTTCGCAGCTACCGTTGTAGAGATTGCAAGGGCTGGCACCTCACCTCGCAGCCCAGTCGGTGCGCCGATACGCAGCCGACCCGTAGTGAAGCATTCAGAACGTCCAGCCCCTCAGGGCGGTGACGGCCACGGCGTTGGGTTGCGCGTGGGCGGCCAACGTCTCCAACGTCAGCTGCAGCGGGCTGCCTTCCAGTGGTTACCGGACAGTATCGTCACGTCTATGTCGGCTTCGGCGCGCACGACGCCGCGGACGTCTGCCAACACGGCGCAGGTGTGCCTGGCCGCGGTTCGTCGACGGCGAGCATCGAGGCCGGGTCGAGTAGCAGGGCAACGTCGCGCAGAATGGTCGGCGCGTGGGCGGCCAGGTCCAGGTGAATCTCTTTTGGTCCGCCGTGTGAACCGTCGGCACTCGTGACATCGAGGTGTAGTACTGCACCGCGTAGTTCGTCAACGGTGATGTGGTCGATCACCGGGATACGGCAGTGCGCCATCGGGTAGCTCAGGTCGGTGACCGCATGGATCTCGATGCGAGGGCCGCTAACCGGGGCCTGAGCATCAGCCAGCGGCGCCATGGCCGCCGGCTCCAGTTTGGCGTGTCGACCATAGGGCACTTGATCCGGCTGTGCGCTGTGATCGGCATCGGGCACCTTGAGCTCCTTGAGGCAAGGCGGCACCGACGACACCGGTGTCGCTTTTGCAGCAGCCTAGATGCCTCGTCCGACACCGGTGACCGAGGTCACCGCGGCAAAGCACGCCTGGCGCAATTTCACCCTCCGCGTAACCACCCCACCTGCACACCCGCCCCACCCTCGGTACCGTTGCCTGAGTGGCTGCCTTCCGACGACTCCCACTCAAAACCCTGCTCACCCGCCTGGGCTTCGCGGCCCTCGCGATAACCGTCTTGGCGGGCATCGTGTGGGCCACCCGCGCCCAGCCGGTGCGACAGCTCATCCCGCTGCCGGCGGCCGAGGCGATCGGTCCCGGCGTCGGCATCAATATCTCCTCCCCCGGCAGCGCCGAGGCCACCAGCTGCACGGCGGGCTTCCTGGTGCGCACCAAAGACGGCCGGCCGGGACTGTTGTCGGCGGGTCACTGCAACAAGCCCGGCGGCTCCGGCACGGTGGCCATCCACCACGGCGCCCTCTACCCCACCGTCGGCGCCTTCACCGAGAGCGTCTACGACGGCAAAGATGGCAACAACATCGGCCTGATCACCCTGGATGACCCGGACAAGTTCCCGCTGACGCCCGAGATCGACGGACACCCCGTGAGCGGCGTCGCTGACCGCGTCGAGATCGGCGACACGCTCTGCCACTTGGGGGTCCGCACCGGCGAGCCGGTGTGCGGACCGGTGGCCGCCAGTGAGAAGAACAAGGTCAGGTTCGCCGCGGCCGGCACCTGTGGCGATTCGGGCGGCCCGGCCTACCGGATGCGCCCCGACGGCACCGCAGAAGCGGTCGGCATCCTCACCGCGGAGCCCCACGGTGAGGACCCCGAGACGGCCTGTGCGGAACCACACGAGTCCTCCGTCGCGCAGCTGATCAAGCCGTGGCTGCAGGCCTGGCAGCTGACGCTGGTCACCACGGCGTAAAGATCCCCTACCGCAGCCGTCCCGCACGCGCGACACTGAACCGGACCGGACGCTGCGCCGTGTCACTTCCGGGAGGCTGGTGCATGGGCAGAGGAAGACCAGCGGCAGATCGACACTCGACCGCGGGCACGCCGCGGCCGGACACTTCTGCGCGTACGGGCCAGGCCTGACCGGCCATGACCACCGACGACCAGGCCCGGCCCCGCCTGAGCAGTGCTTGGAACACCACGCATCGCGACTTCGCACCGAACCGAGCCATGGTCGCCGCCGCGCTGGCGCAGCTCTCCTCCGAACACCGGGCCCTGCTGCGTCGTGCCTACTACTACGGCTGGAGCACCGAGCAGATCGCGGTCGATCTGGACATCGCGGACGGCAGCGTGAAGACGCAACTGCACTACGCGCTACGGACACTGCAACAGACACTGCGAGATATGGGAACGGTGCAATGACGTTCGACCACGAGTACGGCATGTGGGACGCCGCCTACGTGCTGGGGTCACTCTCGGATTCCGACCATGACGAGTTCGAGACACACCTGGACGAGTGCCCGTTCTGCCAGGACGCCGTCAGCGAGCTGTCCGAGATGCCGGCGGTGCTGTCGCTGTTGGATGAAGACGACTTCGCCGAATCCAACTACGTGACGGCCGACGGCGAGCTCAGCGCGGGTCTCGCAGCCGCGCGGGCCGGGGTCTCCCGTCAGGTGAACGGTGCTGCGGAACATCAACAGTCCGGTGCATCGGTGGCGGTGATCCAGCCGCCGGAGACGGTCTTCCCGATCTTTCGGTCCGGCAACTACGCCCCGGTCCCCGACGAGCTCACGGCTTTCGATCTGCCGGTCGAGGGCAGTATCCCGCCCGAACTGAACGGCTGGTATCTGCGTAACGGCCCCAACCCACGTGAAGCGGGCGGGCACTGGTGCACCGGCGACGGCATGGTCCACGGCGTTCGGCTGGAGAACGGCCGGGCCGCCTGGTACCGCAACCGCTGGGTGCGCACCGAGAGCTTCGAACAGCCCCTGCCGCTACTCAACCCCGACGGCAGTCGCAATCTGCACGCCAGCGTCGCCAACACCCACGTGATCCGCCACGCCGGCAAAACGCTTGCGCTGATGGACGCCTCGCTGCCCTACGAGATCACCAACGATCTTCAGACGCTGGGCGTCTACGACTTCGCCGGCAAGCTGGCCGATCCCATGGCGCCCCACCCCAAGATCTGCCCCACCACCGGCGAGATGCACTTCTTCGGCCACGGCGGCCTCGCCGAGCCGCACGTCAACTACTACCGCACCAGCGCCGACGGCACCTTGACCATCCGCCGCCCGATCGACGTCCCCGGGCTGACCCTGATGCACGACTTCGCGCTCACCGCGCAGCATGTGGTGTTCCTGGACCTACCGTTGGTGTTCAACCTGCAGGTTGCGCTCACCCGGCCCATCGAACGCGACCTGCCGTACCGGTGGGACGACGACTACGGCGCGCGCCTGGGGGTACTGCGCCGCGACGACCCCTTCGGTCCGGTTCGCTGGTTCGACATCGACCCGTGTTACGTCTTCCACGTCGCCAACGCCTTCGACGTGTCGACGGCGCACGGCGACGCGATCGTAATGCAGGTGGTCCGCTACCCGGAAATCTGGCGCGACAGCAGCGATTTCGAGACCGACGCCGCGCTGTGGCGCTGGACGATCGACTTGGACGCCGGCGTCGTACACGCGGTGCAACTCGACGACCGCGACATCGAGTTCCCCCGCGTCGACGACCGGCTGGTCGGCGCACAGGCCCGTTACGCCGTCGCCGTCAGCACAGACGGTCTGGTCCGCTACGACCTGGCGCGCGACAGCGCCGAGGTCTACCGGTTCGGCGTCAACGGCATGGCCGGCGCACCCGACGAGGCGGTGTTCGCCCCGGCACCGGGACAGACCGACGAGTCGGCCGGCTGGTATCTGACCTACGTCTACAGCCCGGTCCGCGAGTGCAGCGAGCTGGTGATCCTCAGCGCATCGGAGTTCGACGCCGAACCGGTCGCCCGGGTGCGGCTGCCGCGGCGCGTTCCGCACGGTTTTCACGGCAGCTGGATCCCTGACGGAGCATGAACCCGGCGGACACCCAGGTCGTGTCACTAGGCAGGAGGTGATCAGCTTGCCTCGCATCGGCATACCGCCGGACCACGAAGCCGCGCTGATGAAAGCGCTCTACGACGAGCACGCCGCGGTGTTGTGGCGCTATGCGCTGCGCCTGACCGGCGACGCCAGCCGCGCCGAAGACGTGGTGCAGGAGACCCTGCTGCGTGCCTGGCAGCACCCGGAGGTCATCGGCGACACCGAGCGGTCACCGCGGGCCTGGCTGTGCACCGTGGCGCGCAACATGATCATCGACGAACGGCGCAGTGCCCAGTTCCGCCACGTCGTCGCCTCGCTCGACGAGTCGACCACGCCGGAGCAACCCACCCGCGAAGAGGTGGACACCGCCCTGGACCGGATGTTGATCGCCGACGCCATGACCAGGCTGTCAGCGGAGCACCGGGCGGTGATCGAACGGTCGTATTACCGTGGATGGAGTACGGGGCAGACTGCCGAAGACCTGGGGATCGCCGAAGGAACGGTGAAATCACGCCTGCACTACGCGGTGCGGGCTTTGCGACTCGCCCTGCAGGAGATGGGGGTGACACGATGACATCGCCACGAGACCTCGGCCCGGCCTGCGGTCCGGCCGAGGACCAGCACCCGTACGCCATGTGGGATGCCGCCTACGTGCTCGGTTCGCTGTCCGCGGCCGACCGCCGGGAGTTCGAGGGACACCTGGCCAACTGTCCGCAGTGCCGGGACGCCGTCACCGAGATCAGCGGCGTGCCCGCCCTGCTGTCGCAGCTCGACGGCAACTGTGTGGCCGCGATCAACGACTCCGACGCCGCCGAGCCGCGCCCGCCGGCCAATCTATTGCCGGCACTGTTGACCGAGGTGCACCGGCGGCGCCGACGCACCCGGCTGATGACGTGGACAGCGTCGGCTGCGGCGGCCGCCGTGCTGGGGATCGGTGTCCTGATCGGCATCGGCTCATCGACGACGCCGTCTCCGCGCCACGATGCGGTGCCGATGGCGCAGGTGGGAACGACGGCGTTGGCCTCGACGGTGGCGGTCAAGAGCGAGTCCTGGGGCAGCTTGATCGACTTGAGCTGTGTCTGCCTGGCACCGGTGAACGCTCCCCACGACACCCTGGCGCTGGTGGTGGTCGGCCGCGACGGCAGCCAGACCCGACTGGCGACCTGGGTTGCCGAGCCCGGGCACACCGCGACGCCGGTCGGCAGCATCTCGACACCCTCAGATCAAATCGCCTCGGTCCAAGTGGTTTCAGCGGACAACGGCCAGGTCCTCCTGGAGCGCACGCTGTAAACACCCCGGGCCAGCCTGCTTCGAACCAATGCCCGCCGGAAACCGTGTCAATGACATCGTCACGAGTTAGGCGGGCAGATGTCCAGGATCGCTTCCGTGGCCGATTTCATCGTCGCCCAGCTGGCGGCCATGGGAGTCGGTCACATCTTCGGCGTCGACGGCGCGAATATCGAAGATCTTTACGACGCGGCGTATTTCCGTCCCGACATCACGGCGGTGCTGGCCAAGCATGAGTTCTCGGCCGCCACCATGGCCGACGGCTACAGCCGCAGCGGCGCGGGGCTGGGGGTGGTCGCCGCGACGTCGGGTGGGGGCGCCCTGAACCTGGTGGCCGGACTCGGCGAATCCTTGGCCAGCCGGGTTCCGGTGCTGGCGCTGGTGGGCCAGGCCCCGAGCACCTTGGACGGCCGGGGCAGTTTCCAAGACACCAGTGGCCGCAACGGTGCACTCGACGCGTCGGCCTTGTTCTCGGCGATGTCGGTGTTCTGCGAGCGGGTGATCGACCCCGAAGACATCGTGACCGCCTTGCCCCGTGCGATCGCCGCGGCACGCACCGGTGGACCCGCGGTGCTGTTGCTGCCCAAGGACGTTCAGCGGGCCACCGTCACGGCCAGCCCATACTGCAACGGCGGCAACACCGGCGGCGATCCTGCGGTGATCAGCGACCCGCATCCGATCGTCCACACGCTGCGCAACGCCCATGGGCCGGTGACGATCATCGCCGGCGAACAGGTGGCCCGCGACGACGCCCGCATCGAACTCGAGGACCTGCGGGCACTACTGCGCGCACGGGTGGTGTGCGTCCCCGACGCCAAGGATGTCTCGGGAACGTCGGGGCTGGGGTCGTCGGCGGCGCTGGGTGTGGCTGGCATCATGGGCCACCCCTCGGTCGTCGATGCGCTGACCGGCAGTGCGGTGTGTCTGGCGGTGGGCACCCGACTGTCGCTGACCGCCCGCGGCGGCCTCGAGGCGGCGCTGAGCTCCGTGCGCACCGTGTCGATCGGTTCGGCGCCGCCGTATGTTCCGTGCACCCACGTGCAGACGGCTGACCTGCGGGCGTCCCTGCGGTCGATCTGCCGGGAGCTCTCGGGCGCCGGGCGCCCCAGGTGGCTGCGGGTGCCTGAGACGGTGCCGCACACCGAGCTGAATCCGCCGTCCTACACCGGCCCGGGAGTGCGCTATCGCGACGCGATGGCCGTGCTGGACCGCGCGTTGCCTGCCGGGACCGACATCGTCGTCGACGCGGGCAACACCGGCGCCGCGGCCATCCACTACCTGCCGCCGCGGCGCGACGGCCGTTTCCTGGTCGCACTGGGGATGGGCGGGATGGGCTACAGCTTCGGAGCCGGGATCGGGATGGCTTTCGGCCGCGGTCGGCGCACCGTGGTGATCGCCGGCGACGGCGCGTTCTTCATGCACGGCATGGAGATCCACACCGCCGTGCAGTACCGGCTTCCGGTGCTGTTCGTGCTGCTGAACAACAACGCGCACGCCATGTGCGTCACCCGCGAGCAGCTCTTCTATGACGGCTTCTACAGCTACAACCGCTTCACGCCCAGCCAGCTCGGTGACGGCCTGGCGTCGATGTTCCCGGGGCTCAGCGCGATCGACGTGGACGACGCCGTGACATTCGGCGCGGTCGTGGAGTCGGCGTTGGACCGTGAGGGGCCCTCGGTGATCAGCGTCGAGTGCGCCGCTGACGAGATACCGCCGTTCGCGCCGTTCCTCTCCGCTGACGCGTCACCGAAAACCACTGCCCCAGTAGGACATAACGGCACAGTTCCAACCCACGAGGAGGATCAATTCGATGTCGCTACCAGCCCTCGCTGATATCAGCGTCCACACCGGCACGCCCGGGCCCATCGACGGTTTGGTCCGGGTCGAGACCAGTCCCCGGGAGGTCGCCACCCCGATCATCATGGAGATGATGCATTCGGTCTACCCCCACGACGTGGTGTTCGGCGACTACTGCACCGTCAACGACTACATCGACTGTCCGCCCGACGAATTGTTCGACTATCTCTCCGATACGCGATGCCTGGAAGAGTGGACCTACAGCCTGCGCGGCTTCACCCCCACCGACGAACCAGGCCTCTGGCTCGCCTATGACCGACTGGGTTCGGAGACCAAGATCTACACCCGCACCGTCTCCAATCGGGAAGCCCTCACGGTGGACTACCACTGCGCCTGGGATCAGCCCGACCACCTGTGGATGATCTACCTGATTCGGATCGTCGACGCCCAGGTGGTGCTGAACAAGCCCGGATCGGTTGTGCTGTGGACCAATTGCCATCACCCGTTCTACGACCACAACCCCTATCCGGACACCGCGCCGCCGCAGCGCCCGGTATGGGTCGGCGACTTCTGGGACATGTTCAGTGCCGGCCACCTCCTGGAACTGAAGAATCTGAAGGCGATTGCGGAATACCGGCACCACAACGGTCTGCCGGTCACCCCGTTCTGGATGCGATGAGGCGAAACATGTCCCAGCCCAGCGAAACCGAAGTCAGCCTGATCGACGTCTCCAGCTATCTTCCCGGCGAACCCATCGGCGCCGACTACTACACCAAGTACGCCGAGTCGGATGCGTTGCGCGACAACCTGATGTTCCGCGCGCCCCGACTTCGCCATCACGTAGGCGCCAACGAGTCCGCCGTCGACATGGTCGAGCAGGCAGCGCAGGGAATCATCGAGCGCCACGGCCGCGACGTCATCGAGAACGTCGACGTCTTGATCACCCACACCCAGTTGCCGGACATCCCGTTCTGCGGCGCGGGCGGCGGCATCGCCCACCGGTTGGGGATGCGTCCCTCCACCGTGCTGGATCTGAACAACGGCGGATGCGCCGCTTTCATCCTCGGGCTCAACATAGCCCGGCAGTTGTTGTCGGCCGGCGTGGGGCGCAGCGCCTTGATCGCGATCGCGCAGAACGCCGCCGGCCAAGTCTTCGATCATCCCGACGTGCGGGGTAAGTCGCAGGCGTCGGTTCCCGGTGACGGCGCCGCGGTAGGGCTGCTCACCCGATCCGACGCGTCGCCGATCCTCGACGTCGAGTGCCGAACCTACGGCCAGTACGCCGGCGACATGACCTACACGATCGATCCGCCCCGTAAGTGGTGGCAGCCCGGACCCGGCGCCCCCTACATCGGTTTCACCGAAGACAAGATCACCAAGGTGCTCGCGCGCGGTAACCGGCAGGTTCCCGAAGTCGCTCTCGCGGTCTGTCATCGCAACGGCCTGTCCCCCTCGGATATCGGACTCCTGGTCACCAACCAGCCCAACCGGGTCTTTCTGCGCAATTGGCGGGAAGCACTCGAAGTCCCCGAGTCGCGGCACGTCGACACCTTTGATGAGTGCGGCAACCTGTTCGGCGCCGGCATCCCGATCAATCTGGATCGGGCGATCACCGGCAACCGGCTGCAGCCGGGCGAGGTGGTGGTGATGGCCGGCTTCGCGCACGCCGGCGACTTCGCCGGTGCGGCGGCCATCCGATGGGGCGGACGGCCGCGATGACCTCGGCGGCGCACGCGGATTCGGTCACCACGCATCTTCGCAGCGCACTTCCGCCGGCGGTCGACCCGTGTGCGTTGTCGCTCAACGAGAACCCGCTACCGCCGCTTCCGGCGGTGCGCGCCGCGCTGGTTGACTTCATCGGGGCGGCCAACCGCTATCCGGACTTCCTGCCCACCCGGCTACGCCGACTGGTGGCAGACCACGCCGGCGTGGCCGAGGAGAACGTGGCGCTCGGACCGGGGGCATCCGGGCTGGCCATGCGGGTGCTGCAGGCGGTAGCAGCTCCTGGTGAGCGAATCGTACTGAGCAAGCCGACTTTTGAGGGCTATCCCGTTTTTGCGCAGATGGCCGGGCTGACCGCGGTCGACGTCCCCCTGGACAGCTACGGCCATCACGACCTGGCCGCGATGGCCCAGGCCGCCCAGGACGCCCGGGTGCTAGTGGTGTGCCGCCCGCACAACCCGACCGGAACCCTGGAGTCCGTCGCCGATGTCGAACGGCTGGTCGCCGACGTTCCCGCCGATACCATCGTGCTGCTCGACGAGGCCTACATCGAGTTCGTCGCACCGAGCCAGCGCATCGACGTCCCGAGACTCATTGCACGTTTCCCGAATGTGATTGTGCTGCGCACCTTTTCCAAGGCCTATGGCCTGGCCGGCCTACGAATCGGCTACGCGCTGGCGGCACCGGAGCTGGCCGGTCTGCTGTGGTCCATGCAGCTGCCGTTCGGCATCAGCGCCGGCTGCACGGTGGCGGTGGCCGCCTCCTACGCGGCCGAAGACCAACTGGAGCAGCGCATCGCGCATATCGTCGCCGAACGCAGCTACCTGCGGGCCCGGCTGCGGGCATCGGGTGCTTACACCACCGATTCCCACGCGAACTTTGTGTATCTGCCGGCGACGGGTCAGCCCTGGAGCGAGGTCTTCGCCGACAGCGGCCTGCGGGTCCGGAGCTATCCCGATGGGGCGGTGCGGATCACGGTCGGTTCCCGCGGCTCCACCCGGATGGTGTTGTCCGCCGTCGAGCGGACACTCAATGCGCCAGCAGATGCACCGCGTGGCCAAACGCCGCTGGCAGTGCGCAACACGCGGGGACCACAGCCCGTCGGGCCGGCTGCCACGCGCTGGCCAGCACCAGGCCGCGGGTGAGCAGGCGATAGCGGCGAGTGATCGAGTGCCAGGTGCGCTCGTAGGACGACGGGTTGTCGTCGACGATCGCCGCGACGGCGGCAGCGGCCTGTTTGACGGCCAGGCTGACGCCTTCACCGGTCAGCGCATCCTCGTAGCCGGCGGCGTCACCGACCAGCAGCACCCGGCCGACGACGCGGCGCGAAACCACTTGCCGCATAGGGCCGCAGCCGCGCGCGGGGCCACGTTGAGCATCGGCGAGGCGGGCCGCCAGGGCAGGAAACCAGTCGAGCTGCGGGCGGTGCGGCGACAAGATGGCGACGCCCACCAGGCCAGGTTCTACCGGCGTCACGTAGGCCTCCCCCCACCGCGACCAGTGCACCTCGACGAACTCCGACCACACCGGCACCTGGTAGTGCCATCGCAGCCCGTAGCGCCGCGGAGCGCCTGCGACACAGGAGATCCCGACGGCGCGGCGGACGGCGGAGTGCAGCCCGTCGGCGGCGACCAACCATCTGGCCCGAATGCCACCCGCCGTGACTCCCCCGGCGTCTTGAACGACGTTGTCCACCCGCGTGGCGATCCAGTCGACGTCGGTCTGCTTGGCCCGATCGGTCAGAGCGGCATGCAGGGTGGTGCGTCGCACGCCGCGCCCCGGGCCGTTGCGAAAGGACGCCTCGGCCCGGCGCTGCTCGTCGAGGTAGTTGACGCCGCGCAGCGGCATACCGACCGGGTCCACCCCAAGCGACTTCAGCACGGCCAGCCCACCGGGCATCAGGCCCTCCCCGCAGGCCTTGTCGATCGGGCTGGCCCGGGGATCGGCGACGATCACCGAAAGTCCCTGCTGCCGAGCGCACAACGCCGTGGCCAGTCCCCCCGGCCCGCCACCGACGATCAGCAGGTCGGCGTCGAAGCCGGTCACCGGCGCCCCAGCAAGACGTTCGCCGCCCGAATCCTCATGTCGAGGTCACGGTACCGCCGGGGCCGTGGTTCAACGGCGCGGCGTAGCTGGCGAATTCTGAACGGTGGGGCTGTCCACTACGTATCTTGTCGGGAGGGATGCCCGTCGGCATCTTCGGTTGACCATTTCGGCGGAAGGTCACTACGTGCTGCACCGGATCGCCCTGCTGGCCCTCGCCGCTCCACGCCGCGTCCTAGCCCTGGCCGGGCTGGTGATGGTCGCAGCCGCGGTATTCGGGATCCCGGTGGCCGACAAGCTGTCCGCGGGCGGCTTTCAGGACCCCGGGTCGGAGTCCGCGCAGGCCACTGCGTTGTTGACCGACAAGTTCGGCCAGAGTGACCAGCAGCTGCTGATTCTGGTGAGTTCACCCGACGGAGCCGACAGCGAACGGGCCCGCACGGTCGGCACCGAGATCGCCGGACAGCTGCAGCAGTCGCCGTTGGTCTTCAACGTCGCCTCGCCGTGGACGGATCCGCCGTCGGCGGCCGCCCGACTCATCAGCACCGACGGCTCCGCCGGCCTGATCGTGGCCAACCTCAGAGGCGGCGAGAACGACGCGCAGAAGTACGCCCGCACCCTGGCCGACCAGGTGGCGCACGACCGGGACGGGGTCAGCGTTCGCGCCGGCGGTGGTGCGATGGTCTACGCGCAGATCAATCACCAGAATCAACATGACCTGCTGCTGATGGAGTCGATCGCGATCCCGCTGAGCTTCGCGGTGCTGGTGTGGGTGTTCGGCGGTCTGTTGGCCGCGGCATTGCCCGTCGCGCTCGGCGGTCTGGCCATCGTGGGCTCGATGGCGGTGCTGCGGCTGATCACGCTGGGCACCGATGTGTCGATCTTCGCGATGAACCTGACCACCGCGATGGGCTTGGCACTGGCGATCGACTACACGCTGCTGATCATCAACCGCTACCGCGACGAGCTGGCCGAGGGCGCCGCCCCCGATCGCGCGCTGATCCGAACCATGGCCACCGCCGGGCGCACCGTGTTGTTCTCGGCGATCACGGTCGCGCTGTCGATGGCGGCCATGGTGTTGTTCCCGATGTACTTCCTCAAGTCGTTCGCCTACGCCGGGGTGGCGACGGTGACGTTCGTGGCGCTCGCCGCGACCACGGTGACGCCGGCGGCGATCGCGCTGCTGGGACCCCGGCTCGACGCCCTGGATCTGCATCGCCCCATTCGCCGGTTGTTGCGGCGGCCCGCGCCCGTCGCCCGCCCGATTGAGCAGGGATTCTGGTACCGGTCAACGAAGTTCGTGGCCCGCCACGCGGTGCCGATCGGTCTGGTGGTGGTCACGCTGTTGGTGTCGGTCGGAGTGCCGTTCCTCGGGGTGAGGTGGGGCTACCCCGATGACCGGGTGCTGCCGAGTACCGCGTCGGCGCACCAGGTCGGCGACGCACTGCGCGAGCGGTTCGCCGACGACTCCGACCGGGCGGTGCCGATCGTGGTCCGTGACGCGCACAGCGTTGCGCCCGAGGAGCTGGACCGCTATGCCGTCGAGCTGTCCCGGGTACCGGAGGTGTCGTCGGTGTCGGCGCCGACCGGCACCTTCGTCAACGGCGAGCGGGTCGGCGATCCCGCAGCGGCTACCGGGATCAAGGACGACACCGTGTTGCTGACGGTCGCCAGCACCGCCCCGCTGTTTTCACAGCGTTCCGAAACCCAGCTCGATCTGCTGCACCAGGTGCCGGGCCCGGGCCAGCGTCCGGTACAGATGGCCGGGCTGGCGCAGATCAACCGCGACAGCGTCAATGCGATCACCGACCGGCTGCCTCTGGTCATGGGGCTGATCGCCGCCATCACCTTCGCGCTGCTGTTCCTGCTGACCGGCAGCGTGGTGATGCCGCTCAAGGCGCTGATCCTCAACATCTTGTCGCTGGCCGCCGCGTTCGGAGCACTGGTCTGGATATTCCAGGACGGGCATCTCGGAGCGTTGGGCACGACGCCCACCGGCATGTTGGTCGCCAACGTGCCGGTGTTGTTGTTCTGCATCTCATTCGGGCTGTCGATGGACTACGAGGTGTTCCTGGTGTCCCGGATCCGGGAGTACTGGCTGGCCTCGGGTCGCACCCGCGCCGACAACGACGAGAGTGTGTCGCTCGGGGTGGCGCACACCGCGCGGGTGATCACCGCCGCAGCGCTGATCATGTCGATCTCGTTCGCTGCGTTGATCGCCGCGCAGGTGTCGTTCATGCGGATGCTCGGGCTCGGTCTGACGCTGGCGGTGCTGGTGGATGCCACCCTGATCCGGATGGTTTTGGTGCCGGCGTTCATGCACCTGATGGGCAGTTGGAACTGGTGGGCGCCCGGCCCGCTGGCCTGGCTGGCGCGGCGCTTCGAGATCAGTGAGAACGGCGGTTCAACGGGTCGCCATGCCGCGCCGCCGGGGCTTCGGACCCCGCACGTGCCGGCGCATCACGGTGCGCATCGGGCTCACCGGGGCACGCACGAGGCCGCGTTGTCCACCCCGGATTAGGCCGGACACGGCCGCCTACTCGTCGCAGGCCGAACGCATTCCGGTGTACCCGAAGTCGTCGCCCTTCCACAGCAGCGGTTCGCGAAGGTCCGTCGCCAGTGCATACGAAAGACAGTCACCGAAGTTCAACCCCGCAGGATGGCCGCTGCCCTTGCCGAAATCCGCGTAGGCCTGCCTGGCGAGCCTGGCTTGTCGTTCGGTGACCGGCTCGATGACAAAACCGGCGTCGTCGAGGAGTTCATCCAAGGCTCTGCTGATGATCGGATCGCGCTGCGAATCCAAGACGATCCCACATTCGAGGTACGCCGCCGCGGACAGCCGACGCGATTGCGCCCCGGCGATGGCCCGGGCGTAGCGGGGCGCGTCATCTTCATCCCGAAGGATCGCGATGATCGCCGACGTGTCGACGATCATGGCATTCCGTGTTGGTCATAGAGCAGAGTGCCGTGGTCCAGCCGCTTGGTTTCCGGGCTCATCCGGGCGGCGGTCCGCCTTCCGATGGCCAGTAGCCGCGCGGCGGCGGCGTCCGCCTGCACGTGGACAAGCCGGTCGCGCACCGCGGTGGCCACCGCCTGCGCCTGGGATTCGCCGGTGATCCGGGCGATCTCTTTGACCGCTTCATGAACCGCTGGATCTTTGATGTTCAACGCCATGATTGGTACCCTCCTACCATTGAAATGGTACCTTGGTAGTCAGTTCGCGGCCGACGCCAACTTGCGTAGCCCTTTGAATGCCTTGTCGAACAGCCGGTCGTCGTCGCTGACGTGCAACATGATGGGCTCCAGCTCAATGTGGCCGCGCGCGTAGCACATCACCTCGGGCATCTCACCGACTCGCTCGACGAATTCGTCGATGAAGTTGCGGTAGCCGTCCAGCGGAGCGTCGAAGACACGGGCGCAATCACGAACCACGCCCGCGTGTTCGCTGAGGACCTCTACTCCGCGACAGCGCTCGGCCAGGTTCAGGATCCGCTCGTGGAGGTCCATCAGCCGGTTGGCCGCATGCACGATGGCGTCGGCGTCGGCGCTATCTTCATCGACGGGGTCACCGAACATCCGGGTGAACCCGCTGCTGAGCATCAACTCCTCCATCCGGCCGACGAGCGCGGACAGCTGATCCAGGAGGTCGGTCAGGTACTGCGCCAGCTTGAATCCGCTGTGGATGCGGGCGCCGCGGATCCGGGCATAGCCCAGTTGCTGATCGCGCAGTCGTTCGGTCAGCGATGTGCGCCGCTGCACCAGCACAGAGGCGAACACGGCATAGCGCCAGCAGGCGGGCCGTTCGGCGATCAACGTGGCCAGGTCTTCCGCGGTGTAGGCCACTGCGGCCACCTTCGGCGGTTCGCCTGGTTCTGCGGCGATCTCGTCCAGCTGCGGTTGTTCGGAGACGTGGCGCATCAACGCCGCGCCATCGGCTCCGTATAAGCCCCGGGCGTCGCCGCGAAGTGCCCAGTGGTGCTGCCGGTCGGCCCGCTCGCGAATCTCATCGCGGCGCCGCGCGGCAATCGCCCGTTGCCGATTGATCTGGGGACCCACTAGGTAGCCGACGTACCCGAGCCCGGCCAGGACCAGGATCACGATGACCCACCCGATCGAAGCGTTCATGGCTGTGACGCTACGAGCAGGGTCTGACAGCTCAAGTCCCGCAGAACGTGCGGTAGGCACCGAACTCCGGCGGTGCCGGCGCGGCGTATGCCTCCAGGCCGTCGCGCTCGCGGTAGGGATCAGTGATCACGCCGAGCAGCTTTTCCACCGGCGCCAGGTCGCCGCGCATCGCGGACGTCAACGCCTGCTCCACCAGGTGATTGCGCGCAATGTAGACCGGGTTGACCCGGTCCATTGCGTCGACGTCGGGCCGCATGGCCCGCCAGCGCTGCAGCCAGTCACCGAACACCGCGGGCAGTGCGTCGGTGTCACCGCGCCCGGCCGCCGCCAGCTGCCGGAAGAACGAGGTGTAGTCCACCTGATTGTCGGTCATGAGCGCCAACGCCTGGTCGATCAGCGCGGCGGCCTCCACGCTGGCGGACAGCCCGAACTTCGCCAGCATCCCCGCCGACCAGAGACCGTGGTAGCGCGGCATGAACCCTTCGAGGGTTTCGACCGCCACCGACAGCGCCAGCTCCTCGGTGGCGGCGAGCAGCGGCAGGATGGTCTCGGCGAACCGGGCCAGGTTCCATTGCGCGACCAGCGGCTGGTTGCCGTAGGCGTAGCGCCCGGCGTAGTCGATGGAGCTGAACACCGTCGCCGGGTCGTAAGCCTCCATGAATGCGCACGGCCCGTAATCGATGGTCTCCCCGGAGATGGTCATGTTGTCGGTGTTCATCACCCCGTGCACGAATCCGACGTGCATCCACTTCGCGATCAGCGACGCCTGGGCCTCAAGCACCCCCTGAAACATTGCCAGGTAAGGGTTTTCGCCGTGTACGGCATCGGGGTAGTGCCGGGCAATCGCGTAGTCGGCCAACCGCCGCAGCAGCCCCAGGTCACCGGTGGCACGGGCCTGTTGGGCGACGAGTTGGAAGCTGCCGACCCGCAGGTGGCTGGCGGCGATGCGGGTCAGTACCGCCCCGGGCAGCGGGGTCTCCCGTTGCACCTGAGCTCCGGTGGCGACCACGGCCAGGGAACGGGTGGTGGGGATCCCCAGAGCGTGCATGGCTTCGCTGATCACGTATTCGCGCAGCATCGGGCCGACCACGGCCAGGCCGTCGCCGCCGCGGGCGAACGGGGTGGGCCCGGAGCCCTTGAGGTGGATGTCGTGTCGGTGGTCACCGCCGAGTTCGCCGAGCAGCAGGGCGCGGCCGTCACCGAGCAGCGGCACGTAATTGCCGAACTGGTGTCCGGCGTAGGCCTGGGCCACCGGGGTGGCACCGTCGGGAACGACGTTACCGGTCAACAGCTTTAGACCGTCGGGACTTTTCAGCCAGGCCGGGTCCAAGCCCAGTTCGGCGGCTAGGCCCTCGTTGAGTACCAGCAGCTTGGGTTCTGGTGGGGTGGCGGCCTGCCAGGGCTGGGCGAGTTCGGGGAACTCGCGGGCGAAGTCGGCGGTCAGAATCGGGGACGCCATCTGGCCAGCCTACGGGCAGATCAGGCGGTGCCGAGTAGAGCGGCGACGCCGGCCGCGTCGGGCACAACGTGGGTGATGTCGGGGATGTCGCTGAACGCAGCGTCGGCCGAGACCAGGGTTGACGCGGCGGGTTTGGCGGCGGCAGCCAGGACCGCATGGAAGGCGCCAACACCCGGGGTCGTTTCGAACATCGTCAGTCCACGCTCGAGGTCCTCAGCGGTGACGCCGACCAGCGGCCACAGCAATTCGACGTAGCTTCGGCCCAGCGCGACAGCATCCCGGCGTTCGCGCCCGCGGGCGCGAACATGAACGAGCTCCTGGATCGCTTCGACACCGCTCAAGTCACTTCCACCACTTCCGCACCGCCGGAGCCGGTGTGTGTGATGTTCGAATCGGATAGCGGTGGCGATATCACCCGCGGATGCACAGGCCGGATCACCGCTACCGCCCACGGTGTTCCGGTGATCACCCGGGACCGCTCCTACCCGCCAGCGGAACTAACCTTGCCACGGTGACGGAACAGCGCCGCTGGGACACCGCGAAGACAGCGGCATGGCGGATCGGGACCGCCCTCGTCGTCGCCGCGATCTTCATCGGCCTGTACCAGGTCAACCGCGCCCATCCGATACGCCCACAGATCCCGATCCCGTCGGCGCACGCGATCGGACCGGGCATCGGCATCAACGTCTCCCCCGTCGGCGATTCAGCCGGCATCAGTTGCACCACCGGCTTCCTGGTGCGCACCCGCGACGGCCGACCCGGCCTGCTGGTAGCCGGGCACTGCAACCCGGGCGGCGGGCCGGGGCAGGTGGTGATCCGTCACGGCGGCGCCTTCGCCTATCGCACGATCGGCACGTTCACCGAGACCGTCAACGACGGCAGCAACTGGGATGACTACGACATCGGACTGATCACCCTGGACGATCCGGGCAAGATCCCCTTGACGTCGGTCGTCGACGGGCATCCGGTGACCGGGTCAGCCGACTACGTAGCGGTCGGTGATGTGCTGTGTCACTACGGAATCCGCAGTCGCGGCGCGGTATGCGGTCCGGTGGTGTCCAGCGAGACGAACAAGGTCCGGTTTGAAGCCGGCGGTACCTGCGGCGACTCCGGCGGGCCGGTGTACCGACTACGTAACGACGGCACCGCCGAGGCGGTCGGCATCTACATCGCGGTTTCTGACGGCACCTACTCCGAGCCCAAGTGCGAAGACCCGCACCCCTTCTCGATCGCCCAGACCATCACTCCGTGGCTGTCGGCCTGGGAGCTGACCCTGGACACCACCACGGGCCGCTGACGCGCCGTCGCGGTGCTGGCGGCAGTCACACAATGCTCGTAACCTGGTCAAACAAGGTCCAGGAGGGCAGTGCGATGAGTGTGTCAGTGCAATCTCAGGCCAGGACGCGGTTGTTCGCTCGGGTGATCGGCCCGTTCCTGATCATCCTCACCGTGACGGCGCTATTTCGCGCGCCGCAGGTGTGGGAACGCGCCTCGGAATACCGGGCCGACCCGCTATGGCTGTGGTCGACCGGAGCGTTCACCCTGCTGGCCGGCTTGATTGTCCTGGCGCTGCACCCGTATTGGCGCGGCGCGGCTGCCGTCTGCGTCTCGCTGACGGGCTGGATCACCACGCTCAAAGGGCTTGCGTTGGTGGTGTTTCCCGACGGCGGTATGTCGGCGGCGAACGTCGCGATGCGCGCTGAAGGCTGGACGCGCGCGGCCTACGTGCTGTTCGCGCTGATCGGGCTGTATCTGACCTACGTCGGCTGGACGCCGTCGCGGGATCGGGAGCCCAGTAGCCAATACGTCGGACCCTAGCTGGTTGCCGCGGCGCGAATTCGCCGCAACAAATAGTTTGTCGCAACAACGTGCATCCGCGTTCCGATCACCAGGGCGCGATAGACACGGCCATGAAGTCCGGGAAAGGCCGCGTAGCTGTGGGCGTGCACTCGCGTCGCACCACCCTGCTCGTCGGTGAGCTCGAACACCAGTCGATAGCGCGAAAATCGATGCTGCCCAGCCAGATCAATCCGTTCCGGCTCAACGCCTTCGGCCACTTCGAAGCCGGCACGGGGCCGCAGGCCGAGCGGCGCGAGAAGCGGATTGCGTTCGTTGTCGTGCAACATGGCCTCGACATACCGCTGCAGGGCGCTCCACACCCGGTCGCGCGGCGCGTCGATCCGTAGCGTGTGCTCGTCGATGTAGGGCAGGTCGATGGTCATGGCAGTCACCTTGTCTGGGTCGGGATGGCTTGGCGAAAATCGTCGGATGCCAAACAGCGGGCCTGTTCGGTGACCGCTGCTCGTAGGCTGGCGACGTCGTCGAGGCGGCGGCCCGCATCGATGGCACGCCGCGCCCCACGAACCGCTGTCTGCGGTTGACGCGCGAGACGTTGTGCGAATTCACTCGCCGCAGAATCGAGTTCACCATCGCCGACCACGCGGTTGGCCAGTCCGATCCGCAGCGCCTCCGCCGCGTCGATGACCTCGCCGATCAGGATCAATTCTCGCGCTCGCCCCTCCCCGACAAGCCGCGGGAGCCGAAACGTGGCGCCCATGTCGGGCAGCAGGCCGTAGCGGGTTTCGGTCAGGCCGACCCGGGCGTCGTGGGAGAAGATGCGGAAGTCGCAGGCCAGTGCCAGCTGCAGCCCCGCCCCGTAGGCGTGGCCCCGGACCGCCGCGACGCTGGGACAGCCGAGCTGCGGAATCCACTCGAACGTCGCGGCCACGCGAAGGCCGAGCTCCACAGTCTCGTCATCGACAGGTCGCTCGGCGAGCGCGACCAGCGTCCCGGCCATGTCTTCAACCAGGTCAATGCCGGCCGAGAAGGCCGGCCCGTCGCCGGCCACGATCAGACAGCGAAGGGCCTCGTCGGCCAGCAGCTGTCTGCCGAGATGGTCCAACTCCGCACGCATTGCCGGGTTGAGCGCGTTGCGCTTGCCCGGCCGCGCCAACGTCAGCGTGCCGATGTGCCCGCGCTCCTCATAGCGGATGGTCTCGTACTTGCTCATGTCCTATAGACGATCCCGCACCGGCGAATGTGACACCAGCGGACTGTCACACTCGGGCGCCGTCAGCCGTCCTAGGAGATGAACACCCGAAACAGGAAGGACCGAAACCATGAACATCGCACTGTGGACCGCCCAATTCGCCCTGGCCGCGGTATTCGCCGCCTCCGGCGGCGCCAAACTCACCATGACGCGCGAGCGTCTGCTGGACACCGGCCAAACCGGGGTAGCGATGTTTCCCATGCCGGTGGTGCGTTTCACCGCGGCGATGGAACTTCTGGCGGCCCTCGGACTCATAGCGCCCGGGCTCGTGGGGATCGGGCGGATGCTGACGCCGCTGGCCGCCGCGGGATTGTGCGTCGTCATGGTCGGTGCAGCTTGGGCGCACTCCCGACTGCACGAGCCGAAAAGTGTCGCCGTGAATGCCGCGCTGTTCGCTGTGGCGGCCTTTGTTGTGCTCGGCCGGCTGCTCTGATGCAGGCCCGCTCTCAGAACGTGTCGACGAACCGCCGCGGCGGTACGTCCTTCCCGAACCCGACCGACGCCGCCAGCGTCGCGGCGATCAGACCGCGTGTCTCGGCGGGGTCAATGACGTCGTCGATTTCGAAAAGCGTTGCAGCGTTGAGGGCTTTGGCGTTCTCCTGCGCGACGGCGGTGGCTTGGCGGACGCGTTCCTCGCGCTCGTCGGGATCGGCGATTGCGTCCAGTTCCTTGCGCAGCCCCAGCCGGACCGCGCCCTCGAGTCCCATCGGTCCCAGGTGCGCGCTCGGCCAGGCCACCGTCAGCACGGGCTCGTGGAGGCTGCCGCCCATCATGGCCTGGGCACCCAAGCCGTAGCCGCGCCGCACGATGACCGCGATCAGCGGCACTCGCAGTGCCGCGCCGGCCACCAGCAGACGAGAGGCCCTGCGTACCAAAGCTTCTGCTTCGGCGGCGGGGCCCACCATATAGCCGGGGCAGTCGACCAGCGACACGATGGGCAGCCCGAAGGCGTCGCACAACTGCAGGAAACGTGCGGCTTTGTCCGAGGCGGCGGCGGTGATGGCCCCGGCCATCACCATGGTGTTGTTGCCGATGATGCCGACCGGGCGGCCTTCGATACGCGCTAGTGCGGTGACCATCTCGGGTGCGAACCGCTCCCGCAGGAACGTCACCGAGTCAACGTCGGCGAGGGTCTCGATGATCGGCTTGAGTGGGTAGGCGCGCCGTGCCCGCTCGGGAATCATGGCGCGCAATGCGTTCTGGTCTGCCGCAGAGCCGGGGGCGGTGGCACCTTGGAAGTAGCCGAGGACTCGTTTGGTCACCGCGACGGCCTCGGCTTCGTCGGCCACCACCACGTCGACGACGCCGTTGGGGGCCTGCATCGAGATCGGCCCCACGTCATCGGGGGCGACGTGGCCCAGTCCGCCGCCGGCGATCATCGCCGGGCCCGCCATGCCGATCGACGTGTCCGCGGTCGCGATGATCAGATCCGAGGCACCCGCGATCACCGCATTGCCGGCAAAACAGCGGCCCTTGACCACCGCGATACGCGGCACCAGCCCGGACAGCTTGGCCCACAACGCGAATGCCGGTACATCGAGTGACGACACCGTCGGATAGTCGGTGTCGCCGGGCCGGCCACCGCCGCCTTCGGCAAAGAAGACCGTCGGCAGGCGCAGCCGTGCGATGAGCTCGAACAGGCGATCCTTCTTGAAGTGGCCGATCGCGCCCTGGGTGCCCGCCAGCACGGTGTAGTCGTAGGCCAACACGGCGCAGGCGCCGCGTTCGGGTCCGAACAGCGCGCCGTTGATCGTGGCGGTTCCCCCCAGCAGGCCGTCGCCGGGGGTGTTGGCAATGAGGTCGTCGATGTCGCGGCGGGCACGTTGGGCCGCGATAGCGAACCGCCCGTACTCGACGAAGGTCCCGGGGTCGACCAGGTCGGCGATGTTCTCGCGGGCCGTACGGCCTCCGGCGTCGTGCCGGCGTTGTACCGCGTGCGGTCGGGCCGCGTCCTCGGTCAGCGCGCGGCGGCGCAGCAGCTCAAGGTGATCGTCACGCAGCGGAGTGTCGGGCATGTGGGATTCCTTCGCTGGGGTGTTGACTCAGAACAACATCATGGGCCGCCCGGCATCCACAAGCCTCGGGATGCGCGGCGGGACCATGTGGGCTGATGCCCGGCTTTGCGCGACAACCCTAACCACCGGGCTGACATAACATCCGTTGTCGCGCAAAGCCGGGCGAACATCCTGTCGTGCCACTCCGGCGTCGCCCCCTACCCTGATGGCCATGGCGAATGAGGAACAGCAGCAGGCGTGGGCCACCCAGGGCATCGACTGGGTCGACAACGCGGCCATCTTCGAGGCGGTGCTGGCGCCCTTCGCCGACGCGGTGATCCAGGCCGCCGACATCGCCCCCGGCGCGCGGGTGCTCGACATCGGCTGTGGCTCGGGCACATTGCTGCAGCGCGCGGCGGCCCTCGGCGCCATCGCGTTCGGCGTGGACATCTCCGAACCGATGGTGCAGGCGGCGCGCCGACGAGTCCCAGAGGCCACCGTCGCGCTCGGAGACGCCCAGATCGTGGACCTGCGCGAGGCCGCAGACGGCGCATCGTTCGACCGGGTCATTTCCCGGTTCGGGGTGATGTTCTTCGACGATCCGGTGGCCGCGTTCACCAACATCCGCCGCGCAGCGGCCCCCGGTTCCCGGCTGGCGTTTGTGTGCTGGCGCGAAGGCGACAATCCGATGTTCACCGCGGGCATCGACGTCCTGGCCGCCAAACTGGAATCACCTCCCGCCGCGCTGGATCCCGCGAGTCCTGGCCCGCTGGCTTTCGGCGATCCCGAGCGGGTGCGAGCCATCCTGACCGACGCCGGCTGGACCGACATCGCTGTGGAACCGTTCGACGGGATCTGCAACTTCAGCATCGGCGGCAGCGACGGCGTCGAGGAACGGCTGACGTTGATCCTGGCCAACCGCACCGGGCAGCAGGCCCGCGCCGAACTGCAGGAACGGCTGGGTGCCGACGGCTGGGCCGGTGTCGTCGAGGAGCTGCGCGAAGAGCTGCGCCGGCAGCGGGTCGACGGCGTGGTGCAGTTCCCGGGCCGCACCTGGGTGGTCACCGCGATAGCGTGACCGGGACCGCTCCGCTCCCCGGTAAGGACTCCCGTGACCCCACACCCCTTCGACCGTGCCATGCAACTCGAGACTGTCGACACCGGGACGTTTCGCGGCGCCACCTGCCCGGAGTGGGCCAACATGGTCGGGCCATTCGGCGGGATCACGGCGGCTGTTTTACTGCGCGCAGTCGAATCCCACCCCGAGCGCATCGGCGACCCGCTGGCGCTGACCGTCAACTTCGCCGCACCGATCGCCGACGGCGAATTCGAGATCGTCGTGCGCGCCGCCCGAACCAACCGCAGCAACCAGCACTGGGTGCTTGAGCTCCGTCAGGGCGACGAGGTCAAGACCACCGCCACCGCACTGTTCGGCCTGCACCGCGACACCTGGGCCGACGACGAAAGCCACCCGCCGAGCGCCCCCGCTCCCGAGGACGTCGCCCCCGGCGGATTCGTCGACGCCATCGTCTGGGCCAAGCGCTACGACATGCGCTTCACCGAGGGCCCGGTGCCCACCAAGGCCGTAGAGCCCAGCCCGTCGTCGACCACCACGTTGTGGGTGCGCGACGCCGAGGACCGACCGCTCGACTTCGCGGCGTTGGCATGCCTGTCGGACGTATTCTTCCCTCGGGTGTTCCTACGCAGCGGCCGATTCCTTCCCGCCGGCACCATCTCCCTGACCACCTACTTTCACGCCGACCGGGGCGAAATCGATGCACTGGGAAGTGATTTCCTGCTGGCCAGCGCGCACGCCAACCGGTTCTCCCGCGGCTACTTCGACCAGAGCGCGCACCTGTGGTCGCGGGCGGGCCGGCTGGTGGCCAGCACGCACCAGCTGGTGTATTTCAAGGACTGACGCCGAGACTCGGCCTCAGGTGAATACCGGGATCGCCGTCGCTGAACTAGCGTCGCCGGTATGCCCGAGGAAATCGGCGCCCACGCCGACGCCGCGCGAGCGCGCGAGGCCGCTTTGGCACGTCGGCTGCAGAGGTCCGTTCAGGCCGATCGCGCCTTTCTGGCGACGGTGCACGGGGCTGCGCAGGCGGCAGTGCTGGGACGCAAACGGCTCGACAGCATCGAGGCCGAGATCCGCGAGGCGCTGGCCCACCATCGCGCACTGTCGTTGGAGACCCCGGCCGGCGCCCGGCAGTTCCAGCGGTTCCTGACCGCCAAGACCCGCGATATCCACCAGGTGATCGCCGACACCGTCGCTGACAGTCAGGCCCGCGCGCAGACGGTGCGCTCCTTGAGGGGCGGCTACTCGGCCGAGGACCGGCAACGGCCCACCATCCAAGCGGTAGACCACACTTTCAAGCGGACCCCGGCTACCGATGACGCACGCCGGCTCAACCAGATTGACGCCTTCCGGAAAGTCTTCGGCCGCGATCCGGTCTCCAGATCCGACTGGACCACCGCGTCCGCTCTAGATGCGCATACCTACGACCCCAAGTTCCAGGGCGTGAACTCCGAGGTTCGGGTGGCCAGGATCGATCCGGTGCCCGGGCAGGGCGTGGTGCGGGCATCGCAGTGGATCGAGCAGCCGTGGGTGAAGAGCGGCTACAAGTCACACGATGCCGGCAATGGCCGCGGCCCCGATGCGAACTTCGATCCCGAGGACAGCAAGGTCACCACCTACATCGACTACGACAACGGCATCGTGGTGATGCGGCAGAACCCGTCTGTTGAACTCGGACCCGACGGCTCGCCCCGGCGGGTGGAAGTTGGTGTCCCCCAGGGAAGCATCGCACAGGCCGCTGACGGTTCGGTGCGTATCAAATACGACGCCGGCAACCCGCTGGTTCCGGGTTTCACAACCGACGTCCACGGACCGCTGGGCAACCACCGACTGAGCGTGAATGGCGACTTGGTGTTCACCCCTGCTGCGGGCGGCGTCCACGTGGACGGCACACGCACCGACTATCCGTCGCTGGAGGTCTACCAAGATCTGCCGAACGGAACTACCCGAACGGTTTTGATCGATCCCGCACAGTCCGGCAGCAGCGTGGGCCCGGCCCTGAACCTTCCGTTCCATCACGAAGTAGGCCTCGGCGGCAAGGCATTCGCACCTTTTGAGCACGGCGGAAGTTGGAACCCACTGTTCGACGTTCGAACTCCTCCGCCGATCACCGACTTCGGTCCCACCACCGCGCCATCGTCAGTATCGTCGCCGGGTAGACCAGGTGGCGTTCCGGCCTGATCACCGAAAGGAGTTCGTGCATGCCCAACGCAGTCCTGGCCCGCATCGGCAGCCGGGGCCCCGACGTGTGGCGCCGTGCCACCTGGCTCATACCGGTTGCCATCCAACCGGTATTAGGGATTCTTGCCGGCGTCACCTCGTTGCTGGCGAACCGGTTTCTGTCCCCACATCTGGGGTTCCGCGGGATCGTCTTGATCGCCACTGCCATCACCACCGCTGTGGCGGTCGCCTTCGGTGCCCAGTTGTCTGCATCGAAGGCGCCGCGCCGCAGCGCTTTCGGCCTGAGCATCATCGGGTCCGGATTCGCTGTCCTGATCGGCGCCACCACTTATGCCCTGTTCCTGATGCTGCCTTCGGATGCGGCACTGTAATGACACCACAACCGCAGTCCGCGACGATGGAACGCTACAGCCTTGTCAGCTTCGTCGCCGCGACAATCACTGTTGCCGTCTTCGAAACCATTACCTGGGCGTGGTTTCCATACTTGGTCGCCGACCTGATGTTGTTCGGCGTCGTATCACTGGTCGTCCTTCCATCGGCATTCTTCATGTCCCAGGCAAGCGGCCGGGCAGCTCAAATCGGCCGCGGCGTCCTCGTCGGCTATCTCGCGACTCCCCTCACCGCTGCCCTCACTGTCGGACCGACGCTGGTATTCGCCGACCTCCTCCAGGTGGGCTGAGCCATGACAGAGAAGCCGGCGAATAATTGCCCAAAATCCCTAGCCCGCATCCGCGACAGCGGCCCCGACGTGTGGAAGACCGCGACATGGGCAGCACCGCTCGTCGTCCAAGTCGTGTTCGCAGCAGCATTGGGCGTCGGCTGGCTACTGGGTCATTTTCCGACCGACAGCGATGCCGGGTATTCCATCTTGATCGTGGCCACGGTCATCATCACCACTGTCGCATCGCTGCTGATCGGCGCGAGGCTGCTGCGCGCTGAGTCACCGCGTCGGCGCAGCCTGGGATTGGCCCTCGGGGGAGCCGGCCTGGCCGCCGCCGCCGTCGGCTTGTCATACGCCCTGATTTTTCTACCAATGCTCACCGCATGAGCGCCCCGCCCGCCGAAGACCGCTACGGTCCGTACGGTTTCGTCGCCGCGCTGGGGACAATAACGGTCGTCGAGACCGCGACGTGGGTGTTGGTTCCTTTTTGGCTCGCCCAGCTGTACCTCTTGGGCGTCGCGACCCTGATCCTGGTGCCGACCGGCTTCTTCATGTGGCAGACCGGTGGCGTCAAAACTGCTCAGGTGGGCCTGGGCATCCTCATCGGCTACCTGGCGACGCCCCTGACGATCGCCTTAGCCGTCATCCCGCCGGTGGTCGTCCTCCAGCTACTGCGCCTGGCTTGAACGCCACCGGCAGGTACGGTGACCAGCATGTCTTTTTCAATCGCGGACACTCCCGATCAGTCCGGCCGCAGTTTTGTGGTGACCGGAGCCAACGGTGGTCTGGGTGAGGTCGTCACCCGCACCCTGGCCGCCAAGGGCGCCAGCGTGGTGATGGCCTGCCGTAACACGGCCAAGGCCCAGGAGATCGCCGAGGGAATCGACGGCGACGTCCGGGTGGCGGCGCTGGACCTGGGCAGCCTGGCGTCGGTGCGCGATTTCGCCGCGCAGCAGGGCGGTTTCGACGTGCTGGTCAACAACGCCGGGATCATGAACATCCCCATGCGGCGCACCGTAGACGGCTTCGAGACGCAGTTCGGGGTCAACCACCTGGGCCACTTCGCGCTGACCGGCCTGCTGCTGGACCGGATCAGCGACCGGGTGGTGACGGTGTCGAGCATCGCGCACAAGCAGACCCCTAAGTTCTGGGTCGACGACCTCAACTATGAGCACCGTCCCTACCAGCGCAACCTGGCCTACGCCCAGTCCAAGCTGGCCAACCTGATGTTCGCCCGCGAGCTGCAGCGGCGACTGGTCGCGGCCGGCTCGCCGCTGCGCTCCTACGGCGTGCATCCCGGAGTGTCGAGCACCGAGCTGTTCGACAGCGACAAGAGCCTGCCCGGTCTGGTCACCAAATACTCCCTGGCGCTGATCGGCCAGCCGCCCGAGCGGGCCGCCGAGTCGATCGTGTTCGCCGCCGTGACCCCTGACGCCGACCCGGACATCTACTGGGGGCCCACCAAGCTGAACCAGTCCCGCGGCCCGATGGGACCGTGCCCGTCGAACAAGCTGTCGAAGGATCGGCGGCTGTGGCTGCGGCTGTGGGAGGAGTCGGAGAAGATGACCGGGGTCAGCTACCCGCTCTGATCCGCGACAAGCGCGGATCGGCTCCCTCCGAACGGCTGTCGCTGCAAGCCGGGCACTACTCATGCCGGCCCCGGCGGTGACGGGTGTGGCGCATGTGACTCACCCGGGCCGACGCGGCCCCCATGTCACCGGCAAACCATCGTGATACCGCAGCTCACCGGTTAAGTTGTGGCGAGCCGCCACGCGATGCGGCATGAGACGGACCGAAAGAGATCATGCGAGTTGAGGGGCGCGACGTCGCCGTCACCGGCAACCTGCTGCAGCCGCTGACCCGACGCACCAACGACATTCTGCGTTTGGTGCTGGCCACCCTCTTCCTCGCGACCGTCATCACCAGCTCGCTGGTCACCCGTTATGAATGGGTGGCACTCGAGCGGTCGGTATCCCAGATCGTCGGGGTGCTCTCCCCCGCCCACGCCAACATGGTCTACCTCGCCTACGGCGTCGCGATCCTGGCGTTGCCGTTCGCGATCCTGATCGGACTGGTGGTCTCCCAGCAATGGAAGCTGCTCGGAGCCTATGCCGTGGCCGGCCTGCTCGCGGTGGTGTCCCTGTCGATCCGCAGCACCGGCATGGCCGCGCCGAACTGGCATTTCGACCTCTCCGATCGACTGGCCACCACGCTGGCGCAGTTCCTGGACGACCCGCGGTGGATCGCCATGCTCGCCGCGATGCTCACCGTGTCCGGCCCCTGGCTACCGGCCCGCTGGCGCCGCTGGTGGTGGGCGCTGCTGCTGGCGTTCGTGCCGATCCATCTGGTGGTCAGCGCGATCGTGCCGGCCCGCTCGCTGCTGGGGCTGGCCGTCGGGTGGTTCGTCGGGGCTTTGGTGATCCTGATCGTCGGCACGCCCGCGCTGGAGGTGCCGCTGGACGGCACCGTCCGCACCCTGGCCCGCCGGGGTCATACCGTCTCCGAACTCGCCGTCATCCGGCCGGCCGGCCCCGGCCCGCTAGTGCTGTCCACCGTCGGCGACCACCCGGTGATCATCGAGTTGTACGGCCCCAACCAGCGCAGCGGCGGCGCACTACGACAGCTCTGGCGCAAGTTCCGGTTGCGCACCACCGAGACCGCGCCGCTGCACGCCTCGCTGCACCGCGCGGTGGAGCATCGCGCACTGATGGCGATCTCCATCGCCGATGCCGGGTTGGCCAACACCAACACCGTCGCGGTCGCCTCCCTCGACCGGGGCTGGACGCTGTACGCCCACACGCCGCCCCGGGGCACCCCGATCGCCGACTGCACCGCCGCCACGCCGGTGGCCAAGCCGTGGGAATCCCTGCGGCGCCTGCACGATCAGCAGATCTCGCACGGCGACCTGCGCAGCAAGGAGATGACCGTCGACGACGGCCAGGTGCTGTTCGGGGGTTTCGGCAACGCCGAGTACGGCGCCACCGACACCCAGCTGCAATCCGATATCGCCCAGTTGCTGGTGACGACGTCATCGCTCTACGACGCGGCCGCAGCGGTGGACGCGGCGATCGAGTACTTCGGCCGCACCGCAGTGCTGGCCGCCTCGCGACGCCTCACCAAATCGGCGGTGCCCGCCCGCCTTCGCAGTGCGGTCCCCGACGTAGGCACGGTGATCGCCGCCGCCCGCGAGGAGGTCAAGCGTCAGACCAACACCGATCAGATCCAGACCAAAACCATCACCCGGTTCACCCGCAGTCAGCTGATCCAGCTGATCCTGCTGGTGGCCCTGGTGTATGTGGCCTATCCCTTCATCAGCCAGGTGCCCACGTTCTTCTCCCAACTGCGGCAGGCGAACTGGTGGTGGGCGATGGTCGGGCTGATCGTCTCGTCGCTGACCTATGTCGGCGCCGCGGGCGCCCTGTGGGCCTGCGCTAACGGCTTGGTCAGCTTTCGCAATCTGGCGATCATGCAGGTGGCCAACACCTTTGCGGCCACCACCACCCCGGCCGGCGTCGGCGGCTTGGCGTTGAGCACCCGGTTCCTGCAGAAGGGCGGCCTGAGCACCTTGCGCGCGACCGCCGCGGTCGCGCTGCAGCAGTCGGTACAGGTGATCGTGCACGTGATCCTGCTGGTCGTCTTCACCACCGCTGCGGGCGCCTCGACGGACCTGTCCCACTTCGTGCCCGGTGCGACCATGCTGTACCTGATCGCCGGCGTGGCGCTCGGCCTGGCCGGCATTGTGCTGCTGGTGCCCAACCTGCGCCGGTGGTTGACCACCGCGCTGCGGCCACGCCTCAAGGAAGTCACGGGGGACCTGGTGGACCTGGCCCGCGAACCCAAGCGGCTGGCGTTGATCGTGTTGGGCGCGGCCGGCACCACGCTGGGGGCGGCGCTGGCACTGTGGGCCAGCGTGGAGGCATTCGGCGGCAACACGTCGTTCGTCACCGTCACGGTGGTGACCATGGTGGGCGGCACGCTGGCCTCCGCCGCGCCGACGCCCGGCGGGGTGGGTGCCGTAGAAGCCGCCCTGATCGGTGGGCTGGCCGCGTTCGGTGTACCCGCCGCGCTGGCGGTCCCCTCAGTGCTGCTCTACCGGGTACTGACCTGCTGGCTGCCGGTGTTCATCGGCTGGCCGGTGATGCGATGGCTAACCGAGAACGAAATGATCTGAGCCGATGCGGATCGCGATCAGCGGTGCAGGAGTAGCCGGGACGGCGCTCGCGTACTGGCTGCACCGCACCGGCCACACCCCGACCGTGATCGAGCAGGCGCCGGCCTTCCGCTCCGGCGGCTACATGATCGACTTCTGGGGCGTCGGCTACACCGTGGCTCAGCGGATGGGCCTCGAAGCTCAGATCCTGGACAAGGGCTACCAGATCGAGTCCGTCCGATCGGTCGGCGATCACGGCCAGGTTGTGGCGGCGTTGGACACCAACATCTTTCGGAATCTGCTCGGCGACGACTTCACCAGCCTGCCGCGCGGCGACCTGGCAGCCACCATTCACGACACCATCGTCAACGATGTCGAGATGATCTACGGCGACAGCATCACCGCCATCGACCAAGACGACAACAGCGTCCGGCTCACCTTCGGCCACGCCGGACCGCGCGAGTTCGACCTGGTGATCGGCGCCGACGGTCTGCACTCCAACGTGCGCCGGTTGGTGTTCGGTCCGGACGCCGACTTCGAGCGCTACCTCGGCTGCAAGGTCGCCGCCGCCGTCGTCGAGGGTTATCGGCCCCGGGACGAACTGGTCTACGTGACATACGCGGTACCCGGCAGGCAGGTGTCACGGGTCGCGCTGCGCGAAGACCGCACCCTGGCTCTGTTCGTGTTCCGCGACGCCTCCCCTGAAATTTCAAGCCCGAAAGCCCAGTTGCACAACCGGTTCGCCGATGCCGGCTGGGAATGCCCGCAGCTGCTGGCGGCCGTAGACAGCCAGGACAGCAGCCAGGGAGACGGCCTGTACTTCGACGTGGTCAGTCAGGTTCGGATGAACCACTGGTCGCGGGGCCGAGTGCTGTTGATCGGCGACGCCGCCGGATGCATTTCCCTGCTCGGCGGCGAGGGCACCGGCCTGGCGATCACCGAAGCCTACGTGCTGGCCGGGGAGCTGCACCGCGCCGCCGGCGACCACTTGCGCGCATTCGACGCCTACGAAGCGCGACTGCGCCCGTTGATCGAGGCCAAACAGTCCAATGCCCAACAGCTGCTCGGATTCTTCGCCACCCGAACACGTTTCGGACTGTGGTTTCGCAACCTGGCGCTACGGGCGATGAATCTCCGGATGCTGACAAACCTGTTCGCCGGCACCGTGCGCGATGATTTCGACCTGCCCGACTACGGGATCTGAGGCCGCTCAGCGCAGCGAGATAGTCATCAGACCTGTTATCTCCTTGATGACGTCGAAATCGGCGTCACGGTGCGCAACCTGGGCGTGATGGCGGAGCGCAACCGCGGCGATCAGGCAGTCGTTGATACTGCGAATCGTCTGACCGGTGCGTCTGGCCGCACGGTAAATGCCAGCGGCCGAACGAAAGTCGGTTGCCGTCTCGACTTCCAGCGAGGACAACCCGTTAACCAGCCGCTCGAGCTTTCGGTATGTTTGCTCGTTGCTTGCTCCAGCCAATATCTCCATTGCGATCGGCTCGCAGGTCACCACTTGATCGGGTTCGTCGGAGAGCAGGCGCCGCACCTCCAGCGCTGCTGACGACCCAGTTGCCCGGAAGTACTCGATCCAGGCCGAGGAATCGACCAGGATCATCCGAATTCGCCGGGTTGCTCGTTACGTAACTCATCGAGGTCACCCGCCCACCCGACGCCTTCGAGACTGAGCAGAAACTCGCGGCTCAGGGGCGCTCCGACGAGCCGGCGTAACGCGAGATCAACGGCCGCCTTCTTGGTGGTCACGCCGAAGCGGCGCATCACCTCGGCGGTGAGCTCGTCATCCAGATCGATGTTGGTGCGTGACATACACCAACGATACACCTCTTTACGTTGGACCCGCCCCAGCCGCCGCATACACCCGGCTCACCTCCGGCTCGGCGTATCCGGCTCCCGTCGCCGCGGCGCACACCGCGTCGCCCACCTTCAACGTGAGTTCGGCCGGTACCAGTGCGATCACGCAACCGCCGAACCCGCCGCCGGTCATCCGGGCACCGAGCGCGCCGGCGGCCACCGCACTCTCGGCGATCAGGTCGATGTGTTCGGTGGTGATCTCGAAGTCGTCGCGCATCGAGGCGTGCGACGCAGTGAACAACTCTCCGGCAGCGGCGAAGTCCAGCTCGGCGCATGCCGCAACGAAATCCAGCACTCGCTCGTTCTCGGTCAGCACGTGCCGAGCGCGCCGGGCGTCGACCGGGTCAGCGAGCACATCCAGCGCCGCAATACCGCGGTGCCGGACCTCGCGCAGCGAAGAGACCCCCAATGCGGCGGCGGCTCGCTCACACGATGCGCGCCGGGCGGCGTATTCGCCGTCGACGTGGCCGTGCCGCTGACCGGAGTCGAGTAGCAGCAGGGTCACTCCGGAAGCGTCCGGGTCGAACGGCACCGGGTGCACGGCGACGTCCCGGAAGTCGATCAGCAGCGCGCTGGACACCTCGCCGAACAGCGATGACAGCTGATCCAGCAAACCCGTTGGGGCGCCGACATAGTCGTTTTCGGCACGCTGGCCGATTCGGGCCTGCTCGATCCGATCGATATTCAGGCCGGCCGCCGAGGACAAGGCGCCGAGCACCGCACATTCCAGGGCCGCCGACGACGACAGGCCCGAGCCGATCGGCACGTCGCTGCGGATATCCATGGTTCCACCGGGGACTGCAAACCCGCTGTCGCGCAACGCCCAGATCACCCCGGCGGCGTACGCACCCCAGCCGGTGGTCTGGCCAGGCGTGGTGTTCAGCGGAATCTGAACCGGTGCGTCGGCGCGATCGCTGCGCACGGTGAGCGTGTCGGTCTCGGCCGGAGTGAAGGTCACGCTGGTGCGTTGCGGCAACGCGATAGGCAGCGCGAAACCGCCGTTGTAGTCGGTGTGTTCGCCGATCAGGTTGACCCGGCCCGGCGCGGAGTAGGTGATCACAGCTCACGCAGCCTAGCGGCCACGGATTCCGGGGTGACGTCGGCGATGAACGCGTCCATCGCCGACTCCGAGGCCGCCAGATATTTCAGCTTGGTGGCGCTGCGTCTGATCGACATCAGCTCGACGTGAAAATAGCCGTCGGCCTGCGCGCCGTCGCCGCGGTACTGGTGCAGCGCGGCCATATAGGGCAGCGGGGCATCGTAAATGCGATCGAAGCGGCCCAACAGGTTTCGGTAGACGGCGGCGAAGTCGTCGAGCTCGTCGTCGGTCAGGTCGGTCAGGTTGTGCACCCACCGATTGGGATACAGGTGCACCTCCACCGGCCAGCGCGCGGCGAACGGCACGAACGCGGTGAAGTATGCGGTCTGCGCCACGATCCGGGCACCCTCGGCGCGCTCGGCGGCCAGCAGGTCGGCGAACAGGTTGGTGCCGTGCGCAACTCGATGCGCACGCGCTTGGGTGAGCATCGCGGCGGTGCGCGGGGTCAGGTAGGGGTAGCCGTAGATCTGGCCGTGCGGGTGGGCCAGCGTCACCCCGATCTCCTCGCCGCGGTTCTCGAAGCAGAACACCTGCTCGACGCCCGGCCGGGCCAACAGATCAGCGGTGCGGTGCCGCCACGCTTGCACCACCAGCCGGGCGTGCGCGGCAGGCAGGTCGGCGAATGAACCGGTGTGGTCGGCGGAGAAGCAGATCACCTCGCAGCGGCCGTTGCCCGGTGCGGAGACGAACTCGGCACCGTCCGGCGGTGTGGTGACCGTCGCGCCAGCCCCGGCCAGACTGGGAAACCGGTTCTCGAAGACCACGACGTCGTAGTCGGCCGCCGGCACCTCGCTGGTCTCACCGCTCGGCCCCGGGCACAGCGGGCAGGCCTCGGCGGGAGGTTTGTAGGTGCGGTCCTGGCGTTGCGCGGCGATGATCACCCATTGGCCGGTGGTGCGGTCGAAACGCAACTGCGACGACTCGGGGTCCCGCGGCGACAGCGGCCGACGATCGGGCACCGGGGCCGGGGTGTGACCGGGCAGGGCGAAGAACAGGAGGTCGCGGCCGTCGGCAAGCGTCCAGCGGATCGGGGCGCTCACGCGACCAGCCGCGGATGCAGCCGCTGCGGGGCGATCTCGACGCCGGCCGCCAGGTCGTCGGCCAAATGCGTGGCGAAGCCCAGCAATCCAGCGAGATCGATCCCGTACGGGGCCGGGGGCCGCACCGTCGCCAGATGGTCGGCGCCACGGCGCAACAGACTGACCGCCCCGGCGACATTGCCGCGCTGAACGTGGGTGACGCCGACGGCCAGCTGCGCCAAGCCCTGCCACAGCTCGCGCTCGGCGGCGGGCCGATGCTTCCAGGCGGCTTCCAGTACCTCGTGGGCGTTGAACGCCAGCCCGTCGTCCAGCAACAGCTGCGCGTAGGCGAGCATCTGGGCCGGCGGCAGGTCGAGGTCGTCGGGCACACCCTCGACCCCGCCCTGACTGCCGCGGGGCAGCGGCCGGCCCAGCCGATCACGCGGGCGGGCGTTGCGGGGGCGGCCCGAATCGTCGCGGTCGCGGGTTGTCACCTGTCCATCATGGCAAGCCGGTCAGGCGGGCTTGGCAGCAATCACCTCGATAGCGGCCATGTTGTTGCGGTGGCGACGGAACGTCGCGCGCATGTTGAGCACTCGAGCTCGCGCGTCGGAATCGCGCAGCACGTTGAACACGAACCGCAGCGCCCCGAACAGGCCCTCGTCGGCGATCAGCCGGTGCGGCTCCAACAGCGCCATCGGCGCGTAGGAGATCTTCTCCACGGTGAAACCGGCCTCGGTGAGCAGCTCGGTCCATTCCGCGGCGGTCAACGGCCGGGCGTTGACCTTGATAGAGCGGGCCAGCGCGGTGCGGACCTCCTCCTTGACGGCCTCGGGCACGTCGGCGGGCTGCAGCACCATCTCGTGAATGGCGTAACGGCCGCCCGGCCGCAGCACCCGGAAGGCCTCCCCGATGATCTCGGCCTTGTGCGCGTTGGTCTGCATGGTCAGCATCGCTTCGCCGATGACGACGTCCGCGCTGGCAGCATCCAGTCCGGTCTTCGACGCCTCGCCGGTGACCACCCGGCCCCGTTCGCCAACCACCGAGCGGACCACGCCGGCGGCGTTCTCATCGGCCTCGACACCGGTGTAGGTGCCGGGGCCGCTCTGCAGGATCTCTTTCGCGGTGCGCCCCATGCCGGGCGCGAGTTCCACGACGTCGGCGCCGGTCAGCTGCGCATCGGCCAGCATCCGGTGGGTCAGACCGAGCCCGCCGGGGCGCAGCACGCGTTTGCCCAGCCGGGCGAACAGCCAGTGGCCGGGCAGATCAGCGGTCTTGCGGTCAGGCATCGGCAGGCTCATGCAACGAAGGTTAGCCTTACCAGCCTTAGTCCGCTAGAGGACTTTGGACCCCTATGTTTCCTTTAAATGATCGACGGAATAGCCTCCGGCCGCCCGCTGTTCGAGCCGGTATGCCCAAAGCCTTCACAGAGACCGAACGTCAGCAGTTCCTCGCCGACAAGCACATCGCGGTGTTGTCCGTCGCCGCCACCGATGGCCGGCCCCCGGCCAGCGTCCCGATTTGGTACGGCTACACCCCCGGCGGCAACATCCTGGTCAACACCGGCGCCGGCCGGCGGAAGGCCAAGCTCATCGAGCAGGCCGGTGCGGTGACGCTGGTGGTGCAGCGCGAAGAGCTGCCCTACCAATACGTCGTGGTCGAAGGAACCGTGATCGATGCGGCCACCCCGTCCCCGCTGCCGCAGCGCGAGGCCATCGCGATTCGCTACCTGGGCGAAGAGGGCGGCCGGGCATTCGCCGCCAACATGGACGGCGCATCCAGCGTGCTGTTCACCATCCGGCCCGACCGCTGGCTGACCGCCGACTTCTCCGGCGACCTGTAGGCGCTTGGCTTTTTGGCTTTTGGCGCCTGATCCCGAAGGCTCGTTGTGATGCTGCCCGTGCTTGACCTGTCCGACGCCGACACCGACGCGGCGGCGTTTCGCCTGGCCTTGCGGGAGGCCACGCACACCTGCGGCTTCTTCTATCTCACCGGCCACGGCATACCCGGCGAGCAGATCACCGAAGTCCTCGAGCTGGCCCGGCAGTTCTTCGAGCTGCCCGACGAGCAGAAGAACCGGATCAGCCAGCTGAAAAGCCCGCATTTCCGGGGCTATTCACGCCTGGGCGGCGAGCTGACGAACGGCCGCGTCGACTGGCGCGAGCAGATCGACATCGGACCTGAACGTCCCGCATTACCCGCAGCGGAGGGCTACTGGCATCTGCAGGGCCTGAATCTGTGGCCCGAGCGCCCCGCGTCCTTCCGCTCCGCGTTCGAAGCGTGGGACCGGTCGCTGTCAGCGGTGGGCCTGCAACTGCTGCGGCACTGGGCAGCGTCGTTGGGAGCCGCCGAAGACCTGTTCGACGACGCATTCGCCGCGGCGCCGGCGACGCTGATCAAGGTCGTCCGCTATCCGGCAAGCCCGCAGGACGGCCAAGGTGTCGGCGCACACAAGGATTCGGGGGTGTTGACCCTGCTGCTCGTCGAGCCGGATTCCGAAGGGCTTCAAGTGGAGATCTCGCCTGGCGAGTGGGTCGACGTTCCCCCGCTGGCCGGTGCGTTCATCGTCAACATCGGCGAACTGCTCGAAGTCGCGACCGACGGCTACCTGCGGGCCACGCGTCACCGGGTGCGCTCGCCTCGGCCCGGCACCGACCGGGTGTCGATCCCGTATTTCCTCAACCCGGCACTGGATGCCACCGTCCCGCGCATCACCCTGCCTGCTGAGCTGGCAGCCCTGGCCCGCGGCGTCGAGACCGATCCCGACAACCCCATCTTCGACACCTACGGTGAGAACGCGTGGAAGTCGCGTACCCGGGCCCACCCGGACGTCGCCGAACTGCACCATGGGATTACGCCGGCAAGTTCACAACGGTCGGCGTACTGAACTGGTTTGACGGCGCGTCCAGATTCCTAAAAACAATCAGGTGTGACAGGTACAGGATTCGAACCTGTGCAGGCTTCCGCCGACGGATTTATGGTCCGCTAATGGCGCTTCTGACTATTCGTCAATGTTCGCCGAACTACCCCTGACCTGCTGATACTGTTCGGTCGTGTCCCGTGGCAAACTAGTGTGTATCCCGTGAGTTGTGACAACTCCGTGACAATTTCTCGGAGAGTTGAGTGGAGTGGGTATGACCCTCAACGACGACGTCACCCAGGAGACGCTGGCGGACTCGCCGCTGCCCACCACGACATCGCCATGCTCATGGTCGAGGACATGGCCGTGGGCATCGGTTTCCAAGCGGCAAAGGTCCGAGTCGCTAACGAAGTCAGCGCATCATGCCCCGAGTTCCTCGGCCGCTAAGTAGCATCCAGCCCATGCACAGGTTGGCTCTCGAATGAAGAACCCGTTACCTTTCGGGCTGACGGCCCTTGGTGCGGTCGCCATGATGATCGCGACGTTCCTGCCGTACTTCGAATCGCGTCGATTCCTGCGCATCGAGGGCAACGCAATGATCCAGTCCGCCGACGGATGGATTCTCATCGCAGTTGCCATCGGCGTCGTGGTCTGCGCTTATCACGCCGACCAGGGCGAGAGGAACTACCGGATCGCCGCGCGGGTTCTCCCTCTGCTGGGCGCTGGCTGCCTGTTCGTGATCTGGGCCAACAAGGGAGCTCGCACCCTCTATCCGGTCGGTATCGACGGCACGGTAAATGCGGACGCGCCGGGCGAGGTGGCAAATTTGGGAGTCGGGTTCTACCTCGCCGCCGTCGGCGTCGGTCTGGCAGCGACCGGAACACGGCTGCTGTGGAACGCAACGAAGCCAGAGCCCAGCATCGTCGATGACGATGACGATGACGAGTGGGATGACGACTTCGAACTCGACGAAGACCTGGACGAGGACGAGGATGAGGCATCCCCACCACCCCGCCGGACCACACTCGGCGACATGATCCCCCGGAACAAGGCAGCCAAGCCGGCAACCGACGAGCCGTGACGGACCCAGAAACGACGAAAGCCGCCCCAACCGCGTGGTAGGGGGCGGTGACGTTTCGGCCGGATTCCGGGGCGGGCGGGAG
>NZ_LDPO01000021.1 GCF_001021505.1 Mycolicibacter heraklionensis | reverse complement strand
ACCGGAGATGTTCGTCGACGACGCCCACATCCGACGCGCCTCGTCCTCCACCGTCTGCGCATGCACATCAAAACGGCCCGCCATCGAACGCATCGCGTCCGGATCAGTCATAAAACGTGTTGCCATGCTTCTCTCTCCTTGCCTGAAGTTCGTTGTTTCTGGTTGATATTCGTAGTTGACGGGTCATTGCCGCCGGTTACGTCGGTAACCGACGACCGGCTTTGAACGAATGAATGGATTCCCCTTCCATCAGCCCGTAGCCGGTAATCCGGTTGGTTCCTGATCAGCCCGCCGCAGCAGCGTTGGCTGCCTCGGTGGCGGCGTAGGAGGTCGCACTGCTGTTGAGCGTGGCCACGAACATCTCGTGGATCGCCGCGGCCTGCGCGCTGACCTGCTGGTACATCGTCGCGTGCGCAGCGAACTGCGCCGCGGTCAGTGCCGAGACTTCGTCGGCGGCGGCCGGGACCACGCCAGTGGTCGGAGCCGCAGCGGCGGCGTTCTGCGCGTTCAACGCCGAACCGATACCGCTCAGGTTCGCAGCGGCAGCCGAGAGCGCTTCGGGCTGCGCATTCACAAACGACATTCGATTCCCTCCTCTGGATCGCGGTCAGCAATCTCTCCGCTGTCGATCGTAGAGGCTCAAAGTGCCCCGGAGTACCCTCAACGCCGAGTGTTCATCTGGCGATAACAAGTGTTCACCTGGGGTAACAATCCGATCGCGGCGACCAGGCAGTTCGGTCCGTGAAATAGCTCCAAACTGGCGAAACACAGGGCTGTTATTTACCGCGTGGTTGGTGGCCGCCCTCGGCTCCGATACCTGCGGCCATGACGCCCTGATTAAAATCTTGCCGCACGTAATTCACCGCCCCGCGCCGGGCTGTGACCGCGCCAGCAACCACCGGGACGCTGTTGCTCACGTCACAGTGGTTGCCGGCCCGTCCGGTCAGCCCGCCGGGGTGGCCGCGCGCTCTTGGGCCGGCGCCCGCCGCAGTTCGGTGGCGGCGACCTGAACGAACACGCCGGTGTCCTCGGCCATCAACAGGCCACGACCACGGGGCAGCGGGCCACCCTTCATCTTGCCGCGGATGAAGCCCTCGTCGGGGTCGGCGTCCATGACCAACAGCGGTGCGTTGGCCTGGTGCAGGGCCCGCAGCAGCGGGTCGGCGCCAGCGGACGACCAGCCGCCGAAGGTGCGGGTGGCGATCACATGGAGCCCAACGTCGGCCGAACGGGTGACCCAGGGCGCCGCTTTCTGGAACGGCGAGTCGAAGCCCGGCGGGAACTGTTGGATGTCGTCGATGATCAAGAAGATCTCCGGCCCACTCCACCAGGTCCGCGACAGCAGCTCTTCGGCCGACAGCCCCGGCGGAGGTTCACGGTTGGCCAGCGTGGCAGCCAATTCGTTTATGAGCGCCACCGTGCCATCTAGGTTGTAGGCGAACTTCTCCACGTAGTCCGACCCCAGCGTGGTCAGCAGCTGCCGGCGCGGGTCGATCAGCCACACCTGCGCCGACGGCCGGCCGTCCGGGCTGGGTGTCGGCGCGGTGCTGGACCCCGGCGCGTAGAGCCGCTCGATCTCGCTCATGATGGTGGCCAGCGTGGTGGTGCGGCCACATTCGCGACGCCCGGTCACCATCAGGTGACCGTTCTCGGCGAAGTTCAGATAGACCGGCTGCAGGTCGAGTTCGGAGATCGCCCAGGCGATGCCGCCCGCTCCCACTCCTTCGCGGCGGTCGTTGGCCGCGACCGCGCGCACCTCTTCCAACCCGAACCGCGCCGGCAGACGCCGTACCGGGCGCACCCGGCCCACCGCCACCTGGCTGACCGCGGCAGCGACGCTGTCGGACTCGAACACCTTGGCGCCGGTGTCGGCCATTGCGGGCCGAGCGATCAGGGTGTGCAGACCGGACTGGGGGTCGCTGTCGAGGCGTACATAGTTGACCGCGACCATGCCCCGCCCCGGCTTCACCGGGACGTCCTTGGCGAACCGGGAGCGCACCAGCTTGGCGTCCTCGACCGCGGCCAGACGCAGCTCGACCCGGGAACCGAAACCGCTTCGCACCGGCGGGCGCAGCTCCGATTCGCGGTCGGCCGTCACGATCACGTGCACACCGAACGAGGGTCCCTGGTTGATGATCTGGTTGACCTGCTCGACGAGCACCTCGTTGTCCTCCGAGAGCGCCCGGTAGTTGTCGACCACCAGATAGACGTCGCCGAAACCATCGTTGGGCACGGTTCCCGGGGCACCCTCGAACTTCCGCCGGCGGAAGACGTCCATCGACGCGACGTCGTTCTCCAGGAAGCTGCGCTTGCGGGTCCGCACCAGCGCCAGCAGTTCGGCCACCGTGCGGCGCACCCCGTCGGGGTCGGTCGGACCACAGACGCTGCCCACATGCGGCAGGCCGGCGACCGTGGTCAGCGACGTGCCGCTGTAGGCCAGACAGTAGAACTGGACCTGTTCGGGAGTGTGCGTCAACGCCGCCGAGCAGATCAAGGTCTGCAGTGCGGTCGTCTTGCCCGAACCACCGGCACCCAGGATCAGCACGTTGGCGCCGGGGCCGGAGGTGTCCACCGTCCACGGCGGCTGGTCGTGCTTGAACGGCCGGTCGATGACCCCGATCGGGAACACCAGGTCGCGCCGGGTGCCGTAGTCCTGTTGCCACGGGTGACCCAGGTAGCGGTTCACCAAGTCCTCGACGGTCACCGGGACGTCCAGCGGCGGCTGCCACAGCCGGTAGGGCTCGAAGTCGATCTGGCGCAGCTGATCGATGATCACCGTGCCGACCTTGGGAGTCCGGATGAAGTCCTCTTCCTCGGCGGCCTCGGCGACCGCTGCCGGCTTGGAGTCGATCGCCGCAATGTCTTCGGGCGCTTCGATCTCGGGCGTGCTGACACTGACTTCAAGCGGAGTGAACTCGGTGGTGAACAGCTGCGGCCGGATGTAGTCAACGGCATGCGTCAACGGCATCTGCTCGTCGTCGAGCATTCCGCCCCGGTGGTAGTCGCGCCACAGGAACTCGGCCTGGAAACGGATGACCTCTTCACCACTCTTGCGGAAGTAGCCGAGGCCGGCCTTGGACGGCAGGTTCACCGCGTTGGGCACCCCGGCGGCCTGCGCGGCGCCGGCGGTCTGCGCCTTGAGCACCAGCCGGTAGCCCATGTTCTCCATGAGCTTCTCGGCGCGGCTCTCGATGGTCTGCGAGGCCATCATCAGGTGCACCCAGTAGGCGCGGCCCTGTCGGCCGATCGAGTCCAGCACCTCCACCGCGGTGGGCATGATGCGGAACCACTCGTAGAACTCGTCGATCACCACGACCAGCATCGGCAGCGGCGGCAGGCTGTCGTCTCCACGCGCCCGCATCCGCGACCGAATCTCGTTGTACTCCTTGGCGCCGTCGACACCGGCGTTGTCGCACATGGTCTTTCGCCGGGCGATCTCACCCCACATGGCCTCCAGGAAACGCTCCATGAGGGCCTGGTCGTCTTCCAGGTCGGTGATGATCCGCGACACGTGCGGCACCCCGGCGAACGGCTTGACCGCCGATCCGCCCTTGAGGTCGGCCAGCACGAACTGCAGCTCGTCCGGCGGGTGAGCCAGCAGCAGCGACTCGATCACGGTGCGCACCAGGGTCGACTTACCGGAACCGGTGGTGCCGGACATGACGCCGTGCGGCCCGTCGCCGCCCTCGTCGAGAGACTTCATGTCCAGGAACAGCAGTTCGCCGTTGTCGGAGCGGTTTCCGAACGGAATCCGCAGCCGGCCCCGGCTGCCCGCATCGCGCCGGCTGGCCCACAGCTCGTTGAAGTCGATACGCCCGGCATCTTCGATGCCGTAGTAGGCCATGATGTCGCGCGCACCGATGTGGTGCGTCACCTTCTGGCCGATCTCCTCATAGGCCGCCGCGAGCCGCCAGTGCGCCAACCGCTGCGCGAACTGTTCGGCGTCGGTCGAGCTGACCTGGTCGGCGAGGGCGAAGAACCACTCGTTGTCGTCGATCACCATCCAGGTGTCGCGGTCACGCGGCAGGGCGTTGATGATGCCCTTGTCGTCGAGCCGCAGCACCCGCTGCGAAACGCCCCGCCACTCCGGAGCGCCGGTCAGATCGAAGAAGGTCACTCCGTCGATGCCCTCGGTGGTGTTGACGTACTCCCACTGCGGGTCCAGGCCGTCCACGATGATCAGGTGGTGCGGGGTCGGGGTCTCCGCCGAAGAGCTGGCGTGACGCGGCATGAACGATCCGCGCCCGGAGAACAGTTCGGCGTGTTCGGTGGCGAAGTCCTGCACCGAGCCGTAGACCATGCGGGCGTTGCCCGCGGCGTCCTGGCGGCGCGGATCGCCGAAGTGCGGCATCCACTTCACCCAATCCCACTGCGCCACATCTGAGGTCACCACGACCATCCGCAGATGGTCAGGCCCGTGCGAGAAGGCCAGCTGGCAGATGATCGCGCGCATCAGCCCCAGCACCTGCTCGCGGTCACCGACCAGCGAGTACCAGGGCTCGACCAGCAGGGAGATCATCTTCGGCAGGTTGTAGACCACGCTCTGGTAGCGCCCGAACTCCTGCAGCGCCTTACCGGTCACCGGTTCGAGCTCGATGTCGGTCGGCATGTTCTGGGGCTCACCCCAGGTGACCTCGGGCCGGGTCATCCCCACCCCGACTCGGGCCAGGCCGAAGTTGAGGTCCTTACCGTTGGGCTGGCGCTCCCACATGCGCGACGACCCCACCGCGGCGGCCAGGGTGGACGGCGCCGGGTGGTACCACCGGTAGTTGGCGTCCATGCTGTCCGCGGACTCCGCCGCCGACTCGCGCAGCCGGTCCAGCATGAGCATGAACTGGGCGCGCATCGCGTCGAGCTTGGGCCGGCTCAGTTGCTGGGCGCCGCCGCCGAAGCGGCCGCCGAACATCATCATCGCGACGCCGCCGATCATGAAGATCGGGAAGATCGAGCCGGCGCCCAGGAACATCCGGGAGCCGCTGGCCACCGTCATCGCGACCATGCCGACGAGCAGGCCGACCACGAGCACGCCGACCACCACCAGCCACCACGGCTTGCCTTCTGGCGGCGGCACGCTCAGCGGCGTCGGCAATACGATGTTCTCCGGCTTGACCACCGGCGCGCGTTCCGGCGTCGGCCGGGCGTATCCACGTTTCATCTGGGCACCGCCAATTCTGCTGGGCTCATATCGGTTGGCAGGGTGTCGTGACGCACCAGCGCATCCTGGCGGGACAGGGTCGGGCCGTGCGCCAGTAGGCGCAACGCCACCGACGGCGCCAGTGCCGGTTCGCCGACCAGGCCCAGCGCCTTGCGCTCGTCATCGCCGGGGATCCCGAATCGCACGCCCGACGCCGAGATCCACCACAACGACTCCCGCGTGGAGGCGTCCGGGTCGTTGCCGGTCACCGCGACGAAATTGCCGTAGCCCGAACCGAAGTAGACCCGGTCAGCCTCCGGCACAGTGGTGTCGTTGGTCTTCACCAGGGACACCACCCGGTTCATCTGCTTCTGCGACACCGGAATCGTGGGACCCGACACCACCTGTACCCGGGCCCGGCTGTCACCGGCGGAGCGCTCCCACCACCAGCATGTGGAGGGGTTCTCCTTCATGTCGACGACCTGAAGCGGTCCGTCGGGGTAAGCCGACAGGTCCAGTCCGGTGACCACCGGCATCTTCGCCAGATCCTGCGGTGTCACCACTGCCGGCGCGCCGCCTCCGGTGGCTCCGGCGTTCTGCAGAATCCGGGCCACCACCGACGACACCGTTTGCACACCGTTCATCAGCACCACCGAATACTGTTGCGGCCCAGCCAACTGCGGCGTGGTGAACACCATTCCGACCGGGCCGGGGGCATTCGGGAAGGCCGGGGGATGACCGGCGTCGGGCACAAAGGGCACCGCCAGCTCCGGCCCCACCGGCAACGCGTCGAACAGCGCCTGGCTCATCGGCCGGGCGTGGTCGACCTGCTCGGGGGTCAGCCCCAGCGGCAGCAACACCGCCCGGTCGGCGGCGTCGATGCGCGAGCGGCGCCCCTGGCGAACCACCCAGGAGTCATTGCCGTAGCGCAGCACCACCGCGTCGGGCCCATCCAGCACCCGGCGGCGGGAGTTGAGTTCCGGGGCACCGTCGATCACCGTCACCGTCACCGGCGACGGCGCACCGACGCCCTGAACATTGGCGACGGTGTCGCAGATCAGCCACGAGGACGTCGTGGGCGTTGTCGGCAAGATGTCCGACGGCGCGCCAGGAATTCCGACGAGCGGGCCGTGCGGCTGCTCGGCTATTTGAGTGGAGCGCACCTTGTGCGGGTTGTCGGCCCGGCCGGCGATCAGGCGCGCCGAGGCCAAATTCAGCGCCGGATATATGGTGTCGCCCACCCGCACATAGAGGGCACCGGAATCACGGTCGGCAATGATCGGCGATTCGTTCATCTGGCCCGAGGGACTCAAAAACGACCACAGCAGCGCACCAAGGCAGACGACCGCCGCGGCGGACACCGAGGCCACCACGGCCAGCGACTGGCGCCGGCCGGGCTCCACTTCCATCCGAACCTGCCAGCGGGTCAACGCCATCGCCGTGCGTCGTGCCAGGAATTGGTACCCCGTCATCTGGGTACGCGTGGACAGCCCAAGGCCGTAACCGGGTCCCCGCTGTTCCTCAGCCACGGCGCGCCCCTACCCCAGCCCGCAGCGTTGACAGCACTGCCGGATTACGGCGCGGTGCCGGTCCCCTATAGGTCGTCATCTACCCCTGCCTGGTCACAAGTTTCTCCACTGCGCATGCTAGCTGTGTCGCGCTACAACTGCCCGCGGTGCAGATTGCAATCTGATGGCGATGGCGAAACGCACTTCGCCCGTTCTTCCCTGAATTATGACCGCGCTAGATGAACGATCTGTAAAGCGCGAGATCCACGTGAGTTCACTCGTGTCTTGCTCAGCAGAAAACCGCGGTTTGCCCACCGAAAGGATCGCCTCGACGGCACAATCGGGCGGGTCGGCGAACCAGACAGCGGCTCCGGCAGCCCGGCGGACCCCGGCCGCCGTCGAATTCCGCACCTGCGGTACCTGAGTTTCCTGTCAGAAGCCTGCGTATCTGATGCCAGAGTATCGGGTCACGAGCTTTTTCGCGCTACCGTCGACAAGTGACCACGATTGATGGACAAGGTGCTGAAGGGCAGCTCGACCCGCGGGGTCCGGCCACCTCACCAGCAACTAAAGAGACAACTCACCCGGTCAGCTACTCCGCTGACGTCGTCGACGTCGAACTGGAGCTGGAGCAGGGCTACCGGGCAGAAATTCACAAGAACCACAACGAGACCGTCGACGTCGAGACCTACGGTGGTGGTTTCGACCTCAGCCGGCGAGCGGTCGCTCCGCATCTACGTATCGGTCGCGACAAGTGGTTCAACCTGCTGTGGCTGATTCCGATCGGCTTCGTCGGGCTGGTGGCGATGATCGCGATAGGCAAGGGCGTTCGGCACATGCCGGGCGTCGAGGATTTCATCGCCCAGTACCCGGGCAGCAGCCCGTCCACCGAAGTCGCCGGGGGCCTGCCGGCCTGGGCCGGGTGGACGCACTTCTTCAACCTGTTCATGATGATCTTCATCATCCGGGCGGGCATCCAGATTCTCTGCGACCACCCGCGGCTGTACTTCAGCCGCAACTCCACCCCGGGAAAGGACGAATGGCTGCGGGTGGGGCCGCCAGTACCGGATGACCCGTACTGGACGGCCAACGCCGACACCGTCGCGCTGCCGGCGCAGTTCGGGTTGCCAGGGTTCCGACACTCGATCGGGCTGGCCCGCTGGTGGCACATGGGCCTCGGCGTGTTGTGGCTGCTCAACGGCGCTGTGTTCTATGTCCTGCTGTTCACCACCGGTCAGTGGCGCCGCATCGTGCCGACCAGCTGGGATGTCATTCCGCACGCGGCCTCGGTGATGATCCAGTACGCATCGCTGGACTGGCCGGACGACCACACCTGGACCAACTACAACGCGCTGCAGCTGATCTCCTACTTCGTCACGGTGTTCATCGCTGCCCCCGCTGCGCTGATCACCGCGCTGGGCATGTCCCCGGCGCTGTCACAGCGGCTCGGGCTGATCAGCAAGCACATGCGGCTGAACCTGCAGATCGCTCGATCCCTGCACTTCGTGGTGCTGGTCTATTTCCTGCTGTTCATTCTCGTGCACGTCACGATGGTGTTCGCGACCGACGCATTCGACAATCTCAACCACATGTTCGCCGCTCGCGGATGCGCTGAAGGGGCGGGGCCGGAATGCCACAGCCCGGTTGGCTTCTACGTCTTCTGCGCGGCGGCGGTGGTGTGTACGGTCGGCTGGCTCGCCGCCACGCCGCTGACCCTGCGCTACCCGCGAGTCGTCCAAAAGATCGGATACGCCCTGATCGGGCCGTTCCAGCGGGCGTTGGAAAAGCTCGACCCGAAGCCCGGGACGTTCACCGAGGCCGACATCTCACCGTTCCACTGGCGCAACGGCCGGCTGCCCGAGACCGTCGAGTACAAGGAGTACGAGGCAAACGACTTCAAGGACTGGCGACTGAAGGTCTACGGCCTGGTCGAGAACCCGATGGAGTTCTCGCTGGAGGATCTCAAGGCCCTCCCGTATCACGACCAGATCACCCAGCACATGTGCGTGCAGGCCTGGTCCGGCGTGGCCAAGTGGGGCGGCGTGCAGATGTCGACGATCATGAACATCGTCAAACCGCTGCCGCAGGCCAAGTGGGCGATCTTCTACTCGATGGGCCTAGGCGCCACCGGCGGCATTTTCTACAACGCCCACCCGGTCGACCAGATGTGGCACCACATGTCGATGCTGGCCTACAACATGAACGACCAGCCACTGCCCTACATGCACGGCCGGCCGCTGCGGCTGCGCAACGAGCTGCAGCACGGCTACAAGCTGGTGAAGTGGATCAAGGGCATCGAGTTCGTGGAGAGCTACAAGGAGATCGGCAGCGGCCACGGCGGCTACAGCGAAGATCACAAGTTCTTCGGTCGCCATCAGACGATCTGAGCCGAACCAGAGTTCGCGCGGCCTGACAGGGAACACCGGTCAGGCCGTGCCGCATCTGCGGACGTTACGACGGCCGACAGCCCGGTCTGATGTTGTTGACGGCTCGTCCGCCGAATCCACCCGCACGTCGTAGGGTGACATGAGGCAACGGAACAACGGGGAGAATCCATGCGCGGTCGCGGTATCGGGAAGTCAGTCCTGTCAGTGGTGGTGGTCGGACTGGCCGTGGGTGCGGTGGCGACCGCCTGCGGCGGCTGCGACAGCGAGTCCGAGGAAGACACCTACGGCGAAGTCACCGAGGCACCCGCAGCGCCGTTGGCGCCGAGCCCGCCGGCCGACAGCGGCGGCAGCGAGTCCGAACCCGGCCCGACTGCGCTGCCGGATGCCCCGCTCACCAGTGCTGCTCCGGTGGTCGAACCCACTGCCAAACAGGCGCCGGCGGCTCCGGCGGTACCTCGGGCCCCGTCTGCGCCCGCCGTCCCGGCAGTTCCCGCGATTCCGGCAATCCCGGCGATTCCCGCCATCCCGGCGATTCCGGCCATCCCCGCGATCCTCTACCCGTAGGGGCCGTGGCAGGGCCGGTCAGATTCCGGACCAGGCGGCGTCCACGCTTTCGGCCACGTCGATGATCTGCGCACGCTGGGACTGCGGACTGTCGATCTCGGCTGCCACGTAGTGCGCGATGAATCGGCGGATCTCCCCGTCGACGCCGGCGAAGATTCGCAGCAGCTCGCCACGGATGGACGTCGACGACACCTCGACGGTGATGTCGGAGGACCGCGGTTTGGGCACGTCGATGATCAGCAGCAGTGGTTCGGCGGCGCGCGCGGTGGCACGCAGGGCGATGTCGCCGGCCACCGTGAACCGTTGCTTGTCCAGCCGCAGGTCGATGAGCAGGTCGATCTCCAACGGAATGTGGATCGCGAACGTCAGCAGGTCGCCCAGGCCACGTGCCACCCGGGGCTGTTGGACCCGCACCTTCGCGGTGACCTTGGCGATGCCGCCCGGCCCCTGCCGCATGGTGGGCATCTCGAACTCGTCGCCGGCCAGGACCGCGAACGCAGCTGCCACTCGTTCTTCGGTGACCGCGACCTCGAAGAACTTGCGCCCGAACTCTTCGTAAGTCAGGTAAGTGTGGTTCTGCATAGGTTGATACGGTCTCACGTCCCCGTCGCCGACGGGCGCTGATCGGCCCGCGCCACGCAGTCGTCTTGGCACTTCACCACACCGCGATCGGTCAGATGCTCGATCAGCGGCATCACGCCGGCCGCCAAGTGCTCGGCCATCGCGGTGCGGGCCAGCGCCTGATCGTGTGCCGCCAGCGCGGCGAGCACTCGCCGATGATCCTGCATGGACCGCTCCGGCCACCCGGCGATCCCTGGGAAAACGGCCTCGGGCGCGTACCGGGTTATCTGCGACATCATTTGGGCCAGCTTGGGTGAGGCGGCGGCCACATTGATCGCTCGGTGGAAATCGTGGTTGAGCCGCACGGTCCGCTCTTCGTCGTCTCCGGCGTAGGCCTGCTCCAGCCGGGACTGAATCTCATTCAGCTCGCTCAACTGCTCGTCGGTGATGCCGGCGGCGGCCCGTGCCGCCAGCTCGCCGCCCACGAACGCCTGGACCTCGGCCACATCGGCCAGATCACGCTTGGTCACCGGCAACACGACGAACCCGCGGTGCGGCTGCTGGTCGAGCAGGCCTTCAGCACGCAACTCGAACAATGCCTCCCGCACCGGGGTGACGCTGATGCCCAATTCCGTTGCCAGCTGGTCCAATCGGACGTACTCCCCCGCGGCGTAACCGCCGTCGAAGATCCGCTGGCGCACGAAACGCGCGACGGCTTCCGACAACTGCGGCCGGGTGCTGAAGTCGGGGGCAGACATGATTTCAGATGCGGTAGTCGGCCAGCAGGCGCTTGCTGATGATCTGCTTCTGGATCTCGCTGGTTCCCTCGCCGATCAACAGGAACGGCGCGTCGCGCATCAGGCGCTCGATCTCGTATTCCTTCGAGTAGCCGTAGCCGCCGTGGATTCGGAAGCTCTGCTGGGTGACCTCGTTGCAGTACTCGCTGGCCAGGTATTTCGCCATACCTGCCGCGAGGTCGTTGCGTTCGCCGGAGTCCTTCAACCGAGCCGCGTTGACGACCATCAGGTGTGCGGCCTCCACCTTGGTCGCCATCTCGGCGAGCCCGAACGCGACGGCCTGGTGCTCGGCGATCGGCTTGCCGAAGGTGCTGCGCTGCTGGGCGTATCGGGCTGCCAGCTCGAAAGCGCGGATGCCCACCCCGCAGGCGCGTGCCGCGACGTTGACCCGGCCGACCTCGATGCCGTCCATCATCTGATAGAAGCCGCGGCCGGTGGTGCCGCCCAGGATGTCGGCGGCGCTGGCCCGATAGTTGTCGAAGATCATCTCGGTGGTGTCGATGCCCTTGTATCCGAGCTTGTCGAGCTTGCCGGGGATGGTCAGCCCCGGGACGACTTCACCGAATCCGGTGGGCTTTTCGACCAGGAACGCCGTCATGTTGCGGTGCGGGGTGTCCGCTCCCTCGTCGGTGTGGACCAGCACCGCCACCAGGCTCGAGGTGGCGCCGTTGGTCAGCCACATCTTCTGGCCGTTGATGAGGTAGTCACCGTCGCCGGTGGGGGTGGCCCGGGTGCGGATGGCAGCGACGTCGGAGCCCAGCTCGGGTTCCGACATCGAAAACGCCCCGCGCACATCGCCGGTCGCCATCGCCGGCAGGTAACGCTGCTTCTGCTCGTCGGTGCCGTGCTGGCGCAGCATGTAGGCGACGATGAAGTGGGTGTTGATCACCCCCGAGATGCTCATCCAGCCGCGCGCGAGCTCCTCGACGCACAACGCGTAGGTGAGCAGGGACTCGCCCAGCCCGCCGTAGGCCTCCGGAATCATCAGGCCGAACAGGCCCAACTGCCGCATGCCGTCAACGATCTGTTGCGGGTAGGCGTCGGCACGTTCGAATTCGGCGGCGTGCGGGACGACCTCTTTGTCGACGAATGCCCGTACCGCCGCGATGATCTCGGTCTGGCTCTCGGTCAGCCCCAACGTCTGGCACAGCTTCGTCATTTACGCCACCCTCTCGAACACGGCGGCCAAACCCTGGCCGCCCCCGATGCACATGGTTTCCAGTCCGTAGCGCTCCTGGCGACGGTTCAGCTCCCGCGCCAGCGTCGCCAGCATCCGGCCGCCGGTCGCGCCCACCGGATGGCCCAGCGAGATTCCGGAACCGTGCACGTTGGTCCGGTCCCGGTCCGCGGTACCGAATCGCCACTCCGCCATGACCGCCAGCGCCTGAGCGGCAAACGCCTCGTTGAGCTCGATCAGGTCGATGTCGGCGAGCGTGAGGCCGGCCTTGGCCAGGGCGATATCGGTGGCCGGCACCGGGCCGATGCCCATGACTTCGGGCTTGACTCCGGCCAGGCCCCAGGAGACCAGCCGCACCAGCGGAGTCAGGCCCAGTTGCTGCGCCTTCTCCCGGGTGGTCACGACGCACATCGAGGCCGCGTCGTTCTGCCCGCTGGAGTTGCCGGCGGTGACGGTGGCGTCGGGATCGCTTTTGCCCAGAACCGGTTTCAGTTTGGCCAGCGACTCCACCGAGGTGTCGGCGCGGGGATGCTCGTCGGTGTCGATCCGCTGCTCGCCGGTGCGGGAGCACACGGTGACACCGACGATCTCGTCGGCGAGCACACCGCTGCGCTGGGCCGCCACCGCGCGCTGATGCGAGGTGACCGCAAGCTCGTCCTGATCGGCGCGGGAGATCTGGTAGTGGCGGCGCAGGTTCTCCGCGGTCTCCAACATGCCGCCGGGCACCGGGTGGTATTGCCCACCGGCAGTGGTCCGGCCGCGTGCCAGGCCGTCGTGCACCCGTACTCCGTCGCGGCCTGCGCCCCAGCGCATGTCGGTGGAGTAGAACGCCACATTGCTCATGCTCTCGGCACCGCCGGCGATCACCACTTCGTGCGCGCCACTGCCGACCTGCAGGCAGGCCTGGATCACCGCCTGCAACCCCGATCCGCACCGCCGGTCGACCTGCATGCCCGGCACCGTCACCGGAAGGCCGGAGTCCAGGGCGACCACCCGCCCGATCGCCGGTGCTTCGCTGCTGGGATAGCAGTGCCCCAGCACCACGTCGTCGATGGCATCGGCGGGCAGGCCGGTGCGCTCCAGCAGCCCGGTCAGTGCGGCGACGCCGAGTTCGACGGCGGTCAGCGACTTGAACATGCCGCCGTAGCGGCCGATGGGGGTCCGAACCGGTTCGCAGATCACCGCCTCGCGCAGGGTCATAGGTGGCGACCGCCGGTCACCTCGAGCACGGTGCCCGTCATATAAGAGGACAAGTCGGACGCCAGGAACAGCGCGACCGTCGCCACCTCGTCGGGCTCGCCGGCCCGGCCCATCGGTACCTCGGCGACCTTCGAATCCCAGATCCGCTGCGGCATGGCCTCGGTCATCGCCGAGCGGATCAGCCCCGGCTGGATCGCGTTGACGCGGACACCGAGGTAGGCCAGCTCCTTGCTGGCGGCCTTGGTCATGCCCACGATGCCGGCCTTGGCGGCTGAATAGTTGGTCTGCCCGACCATGCCGACCTTGCCCGATATAGAGGACATGTTGACGATCGCGCCGCGCTTGCGTTCGCGCATGATCGCCGCGGCCGCGCGCAGACCGTTCCAGGTGCCTTTCAGGTGGACCGCGATCACCTGGTCGAAATCGTCTTCGGTCATCTTGCGCATGGTGGCGTCGCGGGTGATGCCGGCGTTGTTGACCATGATGTCCAGACCACCGAACCGCTCGACGGCGGCTGCCACCAGTGCGTCGACATCAGCAGAATTGGTGACGTCGGTGCGTACCGCCACCGCCACGTCGGCGCCGAGGCGCGCAGCCGCGGCCTCGGTCGCCTCGGAGTTCAGATCGCCCAGCACCACCCGGGCGCCCTCGGCGACGAAGCGCTGCGCGATCGCGAAGCCGAGCCCCTGCGCCCCGCCGGTGACGACCGCCGTCTGCCCGTTGAGTAATGCCACGCCGAAACCGTCCTCTACATGTCGTGATGCCCTGCCCACCCGTGGTCCGGCACATCATATTTCATATATGATTTGGCGGCCAGTGCCGAAAGGGGCCGTGCCATGACGACCACATCCGTCTCGTCCGTTGAAGACGACGTCTTCGCCGACATCCTGTCCCAAACCCGCCGGTTCGTCCGGACGATGGTCCTCCCGCGCGAACAGGAGATCCTCGACACCGATCGCGTGCCCGACGACCTGCGGCAGGCCGCCAAGGACCTGGGCCTGTTCGGCTACGCGATCCCCCAGGAATGGGGCGGGCTGGGCCTGAATCTGGCCCAGGACGTCGAACTGGCCATGGAACTGGGCTACACCTGCCCGTCGGTGCGGTCGATGTTCGGCACCAACAACGGCATCGCCGGCCAGGTGCTGGTGGGGTTCGGCACCGACGAACAGAAGGAGCGCTGGCTCGAGCCCATCGCCTCCGGCGCGGTCGCCTCCTTCGCCCTCACCGAGCCCGGGGCGGGCTCCAATCCCGCGGGTCTGCGCACCAAGGCCGTCCGTGACGGCGACACCTGGGTACTGGACGGTCAGAAGCGATTCATCACCAACGCCCCGCTGGCCGACCTGTTCGTGGTGTTCGCCCGCACCCGGCCGGCCGACGAGCGGGGGGCCGGTATCGCAGTGTTTCTGGTACCGGCCGATACCGACGGGGTCGAAGTCGGCGCCAAGGACGCCAAGATGGGCCAGGAAGGCGCCTGGACGGCCGATGTCACCTTCTCGCACGTGCGACTGCCCGCCGCCGCCCTGGTCGGGGGCAATGAGGACATCGGTTACCAGGCGGCGATGACGTCGTTGGCCCGCGGCCGCATCCACATTGCGGCGCTGGCGGTGGGCGCCGCGCAGCGCGCGCTGGATGAATCGGTGAACTATGCCGCCACCGCCACCCAGGGCGGCAGCATCATCGGCGACTTCCAGCTGGTGCAGGCGATGCTCGCCGATCAGCAAACCGGCGTGCTGGCCGGCCAGGCGCTGGTCCGCGATGCCGCCCGCAAGTGGGTGAGCAACGAAGATCGGCGGATCGCTCCGTCGGTGGCCAAGGTCTTCTGCACCGAGATGGCCGGCAAGGTCGCCGACCTGGCGGTGCAGATCCACGGCGGCAGTGGATACATCCGTGGCGTGCCGGTGGAGCGCATCTACCGCGATGTCCGACTTCTGCGGCTCTACGAGGGCACCAGTGAGATTCAGCGGCTGATCATCGGGTCGAATCTGATCAAAAACGCGAAGCGTGGACTGTAAGCAGCATCACTTCCGGCTTGGAGAATGGCACGTCACTTACGGCGCCATTTTCGCGGATACCGGCCGCAGGGGTCACATGCAATGCACCCATTGATCAGGCAATTTCATCCCAATAATGCGAATTTGTGACCTTTGAGGCCACGCTCAACAAACACATACGGGTCATCTACCAGCGCTTACGTAAATAGACCGGCCCGCTCCGTGGATTTTCGCCGATCTACCTGGCGTTTTCCGTTCCGGCGTTATGTTTGACAACATGAATGCTAAACGTGATGGGCGCCACAGATTTTGGTAAGTGCAGTTATCCATGGTTAATGTGCCTGGTCATGTTTGGTCTAGAAGCACTGATGGCGCTCATCCAGCAGGTTTCGGGCACTCCGTACATCGTTGGTGGGAACACTCCCGCCGGTACGGATTGCTCGGGTTTGGCCTCGTGGGTGTCCAACGTCGCCAGCGGCCGACCGGCCTTCAGCGGCCGGTTCCACACCGCCAACGAGGAGTCGGCACTGCTGGCCCGCGGGTTCAAATACGGCACCGCCCCCAACGCTCTGGTGGTGGGCTGGAACAGCCATCACACCGCGGTGACCCTGCCCGACGGCACGCCGGTGGCCAGCGGTGAGCCCGGCGGTGTGAAGATCGGTGGTGGCGGCGCCTACCAGCCGCAGTTCACCCACCACATGTACCTGCCCATGGAGGAAGCACCTGCCCCGGACGCCCCGGTGGTGGAGTTTGCCGCCATGGTGGAGCCGGGCCCCGAACCCGCCGCTGAGCCGATGGCCGAGCCCATGGCCGTCGAGCTGGCCGCGGCGCCCATGGAGGCTCCGCCGTTTGAGGCACCCCCGGCCGACGCCCCCGTCGAGGCGCCGATGGACATGCCGCCTGGCGAGGCGCCGCCGATGGATGCTTTGCCGCTCGACCCGGGACCGGCCGAGCCCAGTGACCGCGAGGCCCCGGCGCCGGCCTAGCCTCGTCCGTCCTCGTGTGCTGACGGCGCCGTCGCCTTCTGGCGGCGTCGCCCCAGCAGCCACGCCATTCCGTCCGCCTCGCCCTCGGCGATCACCTCGAGGCCGGCGAACACCGTGCGCAGCTCCCCGGGCGCAGCCCGGAACCGTCCGGGGGCGGCACCGACCTGGCTCAGCGCGGTGACCGCCAGCAGTCCGCCCGGGGCCAGGCGCTGCACCATCGGTGCGTCGAGCCGACGGTCGCGGAACCGGGCGCAGTAGACGACGTCGGCTGGTGGCCCGCCCGGCAGGCCGTCATCGAGGTCCACGACGTCGAATCGGCACCGGTCGCCGACACCGCTGCGCTGGGCGAGCCCCCGCGCCTGCTCGATGGCGACCGGCGAGACGTCGAACCCGCTCACCTGCAGGCCCCGCTGGGCCAGCCAGACTGCCGCTGCGCCCTGACCGCAGGCGATATCGAGCGCATAGCCCGCGGCCGGAAACGCGTCGACGAAGGGCGCAAACACCGCGGCCGGTCCGACCGTGTCCGGCGCCGGAACGGAGCGGCCTGCGTATTTCGCATCCCAGCGGGTGCGGTCCTCGACGCTCATCGGAATGGACGATACTGCGGGGGTGAAATTACGCCCCTCGATCGCACTGTTGCTGTTCGTCCTCGGCGGAGCGGCCGGTCTGATCGGTGACCACTCGCACGTGATCACCGGCACCACCGAATACCTGCCGGCAGCGCACGTCGTGCCCTTCATCTGGAACAGTCCGCTGTATTTCCCGATTCTGGTCGGATCCGCGACGGTCTTCCTGGCGGAACTGCGACTGCTTCTCCCGGCCCCGAGGGCAACGGTCACCGTGCGTCAGGGGGTGGCTGGTCTGGCTGCGGTCCTGGGCAGCTACGTCGTCACCGCGATGTTGCATGCGTCGCCGGTGGTTCCCCTTACGACGCTGATCTGTGCGTTCGCCGCGATCACCTTCTGCGCCTTGGGTGATCGTCCGGCGATTGTCTGCGGTGTGCTGATCGCGGCCATCGGTCCCGTCGTCGAGATCGGGATCGCCGCGGCGGGACACTTCCGCTACGCCCCCGGCTCGGACGGGTTGTTCGGAGTGGCGCCGTGGCTGGTGCCGCTGTACTTCGCGTTCGGGGTGGTCGCGGCCCTGATCGGTGAAGTCGCCGCCGGCGTCAAGCGGTCGGCGGAGTAGAGCCACTCGGGGAAGGACGCGATGGCACCGGTCACGCTGGGCGGCTACCCGGCAAAGCAGTGTGCCCGCGTCACCCACAATGAGTTCGCCCCGGGAACCCCGGAGCCGGCGCCGCCGCGCCCGGACTTGGAGTCGCTGCGCACTGCCGGAATCGAATTCGAGGAACGCGTTCTTGACGAGCTCCGGGCACGCTACGGCGATTCGGAGCGACTGCTGCTCCTCGACGCCGACCTCAGCCGGGCCGAACGTCAGCGGCGCACCGTCGCCGCGATGACTGCCGGTGTCGCGGTGATCTCCGGCGGGCGCCTGCCGGATGTCCACGGCCGCAGGGGACTTCCCGACGTGTTGGTCAGACACCAGGACGGCTACCTGCCCGTCGACATCAAGAACCACCGCACGGTGGCCTCCGCGAAACGCGCGGACGTGAAGATCTCGACGCTGCCGGCACCGGATCGGTGGCTGTCCCATCCGGGCTACAGTGATCACGGCGCGCGCTGGCGTGACGACGTCATGCAGCTGGCGCACTACACCCGGATGTTGCAGGAGTTGGGTTTTCACTGCGGGGTGAACCGCGGCGGCATCATCGGCAGCTCCGACCTCACCGATCTTCTCGGTGAGAGCCTCGGTATCACCTGGTATGACCTGGAAGCCGAGAACATCGTCACGTATTCGGCCAGCGATCCAAAACGCCGCAAGTCCCGCTCGGCCCTGCAGCGCTACGACCATGAGTTCGCCTTCCGACTCGACGTCGCGCGGGCCGCAGCCGCCGGACGAGAACTGGTGCGGCCCTACCGCATCAGCGACTGTGCCACCTGCGCGTGGTTCGACTATTGCGCCACCGTGGTCGGCGACGACGACGCGTCGTTCGCGATCGAGACCGGGCACCTCACTGTCCGGGAGTGGCAGTACCTGTATCGACACTGCGGCGACGGCGCGGTGTTGAGCGTCGCGCAGTTGGCCGCCGTCGACGTGGACGCACACGTCGAGGCGTTCCGCCTCCAGTCCGTCGGTACGAAAATGCCGCAAGACCGGCTGGCCAACGCGGTCCGACGAGCCCGGATGAGTTGCACCGGAATTGATTTCGAGACGCACGAACCCGCCTCACCGACCGTTCCGTCCGCCGACATCGAGGTCGACTTCGACATCGAGTGGGATGATCACGGCCGGATCTATCAGTGGGGTCTGCGTATCCGCGACGGCCAGGACGACACCACTGCCCGCTATCGACCCGTGGTCTCGTTCGATCCACTCGACGAGGCCGCCGAGGCCGAACTGGCCGCCGAGTTCGCCTCTCGGATGCAGCAATTACGAAGCCGCGCCGCGCGGGAGGGCAAGTCGCTTCAGGTCTTCCATTGGCACCACCCCGAGATCACCAGCACGCGCAGGTTCGCCGAGGTGGAGCAGGCGCTCGACGGTCTCACCTATGACCTGCGAAAGTGGTTCGACGCGACGTTTTTCGCCCGCACCTCATCATCGATCAAACAGGTTGCCGGCTTCTTCGGCTTCCGCTGGGAGGTCGACGACGCCGGGGGCCTGGCCTCCCAGGGCGCCATCGAAACGGCCCGGGGCAACGGACCGCACGCCGACGCCGCCCGGCAGTGGTGTCTGAGCTACAACGAATGTGACGTGGCGGCGCAGGCTGCGATCCGCGACGGATTGCGCGCGTACCGCCGCTGAACCGGCTCAGCCCAGCGTCTTCACCGTCGGGCAGATATTGGTGCGGGCCGACTCGACCACTTCACCGGCGGTGGGCTTCGAGATCTGCAGGTACACGGAGACCTGCTCGACGATGAGGCTGGTCGGATGCTTCGGGAACTCCAGGCACGCGGTCCGTCCGGCGGCCAACCGGCGGGCTTCGCTGCCGGGCGGGAACTTCCCGCGGATGGCGTTGAGGTAGGCCATCTCAGCCGGACTGGGGTACGTCGACTTCTGCTCGTTGCACAACAGGATGTCGGGGCTGTTGCCGCAGTAGTCGGGATCACGAGGATTGAGCGGATCGGCCTGAGCGGATGACGCGGCACCGATCAGCCCGGCCAGCACACCTGCGGCCAGCGTCGCCGCGAGTGCGGTTGATTTCACGTCCAGCGCCTTTCTTCTCGCCGCTGACGCTAGCAGCAACACGAAGTCGCTCGGGGGGACTTGCCGGGTCTGGCCCGCACCTGCGGCGCCGCTTTCCCGGTACCCGCCGTAGCATCGCGGGTATGAGTTGGGCAGCCCGGTTCACCGCACCCCTGGCCGTCGCCGGTGTCGCGATGGGAGCTCTGGTCGGGGCCGCGCCGGCGCACGCCGACGAAGCCAGCTTCATGAAATACCTCAATACCCACGGCTACACCGCCCGCTACGCGAATGACGAACCGATTTCGGAGTCCAGCGTGCGCGCGCTCGGGCACATGATCTGCGAGAACCTGCATGTGGGCCGAACCGTCGAGATCCAGCAGCCGCACTACCCGGCGTGGCCGCAGTTCGCGCTGATCGCCGAGGCGGCGCGCCAGGAGTTGTGCCCGGGGGCGTAAGCGCTGCCAACGCTGGGTGTCGGCCGGTCCAGATGCGGGTAATTCGGTGCCGTGAGGCTGCGCAGAAGCAATACCGCTGGCCCCGGGTTGCGCCGTATCGGTCGGGGCCGCGGCTTTTCCTACACCGACGGGCAACGCCCGGTCGACGATCCGGAGGCGCTCGCCCGGATCAAGACGCTGGCCATCCCACCGGCGTGGCGAAAGGTGTGGATCTGCCCTTATCCCAACGGGCACATCCAGGCCGTCGGGGAAGACGCCGCCGGACGTCGTCAGTATCTGTATCACCCGCAGTGGCAGGCCGAACGATCCGAGGAGAAGTACGACCGGGTTCTGACCCTGGCCCGCCTGCTGCCAGACTGGCGCGCCGATGTACTCGCCGACTTGCGCGGTCGCGGCCTAAAACGCGATCGGGTGCTCGCAGTCGCCCAGCAGCTCATCGACCGGGGCTATTTCCGGGCCGGTGGCGAGGAGTACGCCCAGGAAAACGGCAGTTTCGGGCTGGCGACCCTGCTGCGTGACCACGTCCGGATGCGCAACGGTTGCGTGGACTTCGACTATCCGGCCAAAAGCGGCGTGCGGCGCACCGTTTCCGTCGACGATCCACTGGTGGTGCGCGCGGTGCGAGCACTGCTGCGCGCGCCGACCGACCTTCCGCGGCTGCTGGTGTACCGCACCTCCGACGGCTGGTGCGAGGTCCGAGCCGACGACCTCAACGAGCGGTTCCGGGAGCTGACCGATGAGCAGTTCAGCGTCAAGGACCTGCGCACCTGGCATGGCACCGTGCTGGCGGCCGAGAGCTTCGCCGCCGCGAACGAGCCGACCTCTAAAACCGTCCGCCGTCGGGAGGTCGCTGCAGTCATGCGCTGCGTCGCCGAGGAACTGGGCAACACCCCGGCGGTCGCCCGCAGTTCCTATGTCGACCCGCGCGTGGTGGAGGCCTACGAACGGGGCATCACCATCCGCTCGGCTCTGCGCCGGGCCAAGGGCCGCGGCAAGGAGTCCGCGCGCCGACTCGCCGCCGAAGCCGCCACCGCTCGGTTGATCAGACGCATCGACCGAGCGGGGCGTTAGCGCCGGGCACATCGGGAGTCACGGCCGGTGCGGGCCGCTGAACCGTTCTATTGTGCGACGAAGGGCAGCCGCAGTTGCGTCGGCTGAGATGAGAGAGGTGACACGGTGACGGCTAGGGGGCGGCAACGGCGGGGCCAGGCTCTGCTGTTCGATCCGCTGACCACCAAGGGCACCGCCTTCAGCCAAGACGAGCGCCGCGAGCTCGGCCTGCTGGGTCTGCTGCCGGTTGCGGTGAAAACCATCGCCGAACAAGCCGCCCACACCTACGCCGAGTTCTCCACGCGGCATGACGACCTGGACAAGCACATCTACTTGCGGGCGCTACAGGACCGCAACGAGACGTTGTTTTACCGGCTGCTGCGCGACCATCTCGAGGAGATGCTGCCGATCGTCTACACGCCGACAGTCGGTGATGCGTGCCAGCGGTTCAGCGAGATCTACCGGCGCCCGCGCGGGCTCTTCGTCTCCTACCCGGATCGCGATCGGCTGCGGGAGGTGCTGCGCAACCGACCGGAACAAGAGGTGGACGTCATCGTCGTCACCGACGGACAGCGCATCCTGGGTTTGGGCGACCAGGGTATCGGCGGCATGGGCATCCCGATCGGCAAGCTCTCGCTGTACACCCTGATCGGCGGGATCGATCCGGCCCGGACGTTGCCGATCATCCTCGACGTCGGCACCGACAATGTCGACCTGCTCCACGATCCGCAGTACCTCGGCTGGCGCCATCGCCGGATCAGCGACGAGGACTACTACGCCTTCGTCGACGACTTCGTGACCGTCGTGCATGAGGAACTGCCCTACGTGCTGCTGCAGTGGGAGGACTTCGCCACCACGCATGCGCTGCCGCTGTTGATGCGGTACCGGGATCGGCTGCTGACGTTCAACGACGACATCCAGGGCACGGCGGCCGTAGCCCTTGGCGCGCTGCAGGGCGCTGTCCGCGCCGCCGGGCGCCCGCTGTCTCAGCAGCAGGTGGTGATGCTCGGCGCCGGCTCGGCGGGCGTCGGCGTGCTGGAGATGATCCGCCAGCAGATGGTCGCCGAAGGACTCTCCGAAACCGAGGCCGCCGAACGGATCTGGGCGATTGACGTCAACGGGCTGCTGACCGATGACCGTGCGGACCTCTCGGACAGCCAGCGCCGCTTCGCTCAATCCGCAGCTCGGGTGGCCGGCTGGGACGGTCGCAGGCTGGCCGACGTGGTGCAGCACGTCGATGTGGGCATCCTGCTGGGCCTGTCGACGGTGGCCGGCGCCTTCACCGAGGGAATCGTCCGACAGCTGGCGGCCAAGACGGACCGTCCGATCATTTTTCCGCTGTCCAACCCCACCAGCCGGGCCGAGGCACACCCTGCGGAGCTCGACGAATGGACCGATGGGCGCGCGCTGATCGCCACGGGATCACCCTTCGCCCCGATCCGACACGGCGAGCGCACCCGTCGCGTCGCGCAGTGCAACAACGTCTACATCTTCCCGGCGATCGGGCTGGCCGTCACGGCCGCGCGGGCGTCACGGGTCACCGACGCCATGATGCGGGTTGCCGCCACCACCCTCGGCGATGCGTCCCCCGCCCTGGTCGACGCCGACCAGCCGCTGCTGCCCGCGTTCGAGGATCTGCCCGGGATCACCACCCGTATCGCAACCGCGGTAGCCCTCCAGGCGGTGCGTGACGGCGTCGCGCCGGCGGCCTCCGACGACGCGATAGCCGAGGCCGTCCGGCAGTCCCGCTGGACGCCGGACTATCCGACTCGGTAACCACAGGAAAGCACCGGTCCCGTGCTATCCAGCGAGAAGTAACTAAAGTGCTCTTGGTGGACGGACGAAAGATTGCCAGGTTCTGCGGTCGCAGCCTGGCCATTCTGACGTCGCTGGCGGTCTCGGCCGCCCTCATCTACGCCCAGAGCAGCCACGAGCCGGCGCCCAAGCCCACCGAGACCGCCGAAGCGGCTCCGTCGGCGCCGGCGGCACCTCCGCCGCCGTCTACCGGGGGGATGCGCATCGCCAACCCCGCGGAGGCCGCGGCACTGGCGGCCAGCGTGCCGATGCCCACCGAAGGTCAGCAATTCACCTTCCCGCTGCCCCCGGGGGTGGCGCCGGAGAACGGGCTGCAGGTCAAGACCATTTGGGCGGCCCGCACCATCGGCGTGCTGTTTCAGGAGATCAAGACCATCTACGGGTATCGCCAGGACCCACTGAGATGGCATCCCGACGGGTTGGCCATCGATGTGATGATCCCGGACTACCACAGTGAGGCCGGGATTCTGCTCGGCGACCAGATCGCCGGCTATGCGCTGGCCAACGCCCAACGCTGGGGTGTCAACCACGTGATCTGGCGGCAGAAGATCTACCCGGGAGTGGGCGGCGGCAACTGGACGTCGGATTACGGCAACGAAACCGCCAACCACTACGACCACGTCCACATCGCCACCGATGGCGGCGGCTATCCCACCGGGCAGGAAACCTACTACGTCACCTCGATGACCCCGGCGCCGAGGGATTGAGCGGCGGCTTCGACCGCTTTGTCGAACGTGTGTTCTAATACGTGGTGAGCTTGCCCGCCGCCGCGGGCGACGAATCAGCAAGGAGGTCGCCACGATCATGACTGCACCCACGTTCGCCCCCGAAGCCCCGGCCGCCACCCCCGACACCGTCGGGATGGGTTCGTTCGCCGACACCACACCGGCCCCCGACACCGCGCCCGCTGCCTCCGAGGCCAAGGAGCCGGTGAAGAAGTCGGCCGGCAAGAAGGCCAAGACTCTCGAGTTGACCCTGACTGTGACCGGTACGGCCGACGGCGAGTGGCACGCCGAGATCAAGCAGGGCAGCAGCTATCTGGTGCGTAACCTCGCCGTCGCGGCCGCCGCGGTGTCGCGGGCCGCCAAGGAACTGCACGAGGAGCTGTTCGCACCGATCGAGGCGCTGATGGACGAGGCGCGCTCCCAGCATGCCGCGCGGGTGGCCGCGCTCGAAGCCGAGCTTGAAGCCGCCCGGAAAGCCTTGGCGGACTTGGACTGAGGTCCGCGCACTCCCCGCTCACCGGCGCGCCAGCCAACCCAGAAACTCGTCCACGGTGAACACCGGCTTCCCGTAGTCCTGGGCTTTGCGGGCCTTTCCGGACTGCGTGCCCGCTTCGGCGATGACCAGCACCTCACATCGCGTCTTGGTCACCGAGCGCACCGGCGCCAGCCCAGCCGAGGCAGCCAGCCGCTCCATCTCGTCGCGATCCACCACCCGGCCGTCGCCGTCGACCGCGGTTCCGGTGAAGCAGATGCGGGCACCGGGAACCAGCACCGTGTCGATGTTGTCGATCGTCGACGGCGTCTGAGCGAGCCCGGCCGCCAGGTGGCCGGAACCCAGCGCCACCAAGGCGTCTCGCAGGCGCGCCAGTACCTCATCCGGTAGTCGGGTGCGGTCCGCCGCCAGCAGCAGCTGGTCGGCGGCGGCCTGGCGAGCCGCCTGCTCCCAACTGGTCTCCCCCGCCGGCGACACCTGATCGACGGGACTGGCGCCCAGCAGGACCGCTCCGAGGGCTCGGCTGATCCGCAGCAGCGCGGACAGGGCCGGAAGGTGTTCTGCGGTCGGGGTTGTGACGTCGGGATCGCGGCTGAGCAGGATTCCCGATAGGGCGTCGCTCTCGTCGGGATCTTCGAACGGCGACGAGCCGGCGTCCAGGTCGGCGGTGTCGAGGCGCTCGAGCGCGGCCTTGGCACGCTGCAGCGCCGTGTCACCGGTGACGCTTGTGCCCCGCAGATCGATACCCAGCGGCATCGGAGCCACCAGGCCCAGTCGCTTGAGTTCGAAGTCGATCAGCCCCAGCATCTCATCGACTTTGACGCCCACCGGCGTGCACCCGGCCAGCATCGGCGCGATCACCGCCCAGGCCTCCCGCAGCGTGGGTGCCAGCAGCACGTCGGCCACCCCGATCCGATACGCCTGGCGGGCGTCGGCCAGATCCCGCTGCGGGTTGATCAGTGTCGATACGGCCGTGCCGTCGTCGAAAGCCACCGCCAGTTCCACCGGGCGCGGCCGCGACATCCGGCCTTCATCGCCGACCGTGAGCAGACCGATCGCGCAGTAGCGGCGCGCCCGGTCGCTGTTGGCCGAGACGCGCAGAAACCGGGCGATCCGGCGATCCACTTTCAGATCCTTCGGCAGCACAGGGCGTTTCAGTACAAGCCCGGCCAACGAGGTACACCGGCTCAACGCCACATAAAGCTGGCCGGTGGAGAACATGCCGCCGGACAGATCCACCACCAACCGCTCCAGGGTCTGACCCTGACTCTTGTGGATCGTGATCGCCCACGCCAGCTTGAACGGCAGTTGAGTGAAAGTGCCGACGACGTCGCGACGCAAAGTCCCGCCGTCGACCACGGGGCGGGTGGCCTCCCAGGTGAACGGGGCAACTTCGGCGATGCCACCGTCGGGAAACTCGACCTCGACCACGGCGCCGTGGCGGTCGTAGCCCACCCCCACCACGCGGCCGATCGAGCCGTTCACCCAGCGCTCGGCCTGATCGTTGTTGAGCATCATCACCTGGGCGCCGACCTTGAAGCGCAACTCGTCGTCCAGCGGCTTGTCGAACAGGGACAGGTCGCCGGATTCGTTGGCGCGGTGCACCATCTCCTCGCCGGGCAACCGCTCGAGCTGCTGGCGGTTGCGGGCGGTCACCAGCCTGTTGGTGGGCGCCAACGTCAGCCAGAATTCGTCGTCTGGCGGCACGAAGTCGGCGTCCACCCTGGCGTCCAGGCGCTGCTTGGCATGGCCGAGTAACACGCCTTCGCGAATCTCGTTGAGGATCGCGGTCATCCGGTCATCGCCGAGCTGGCGGAACACCGTCGTCAGCGACACGCTCGGGAAATCCGCACGGCGGAAGGTGTTCGCCGAAAAGAAGTACGGGGTCTCATACGTCGTCGAAAAGTAGTGCTGCTCACCCTCGGTGACCACCGGCGGCAGCTGGTAGAGGTCACCCACCAACACCACCTGGACGCCGCCGAACGGCGTGCCCGGGTCTGGGCCGAACCGCTGCAACGCTTCCGCGATCATGTCGAACACGTCGGCGCGCACCATCGATGCCTCGTCGATGATCAGCGTCTGCAGCTTGGCCAGTGTCTTGGTGAAGCGCCCCGGCCGGTACTCCCCGCCGGCGATATCAGACAGCGTTGTGGTGGGCCGGAATCCGAACAGGCGGTGGATGGTGTGGCCGTCGACGTTCAGCGCGGCGATCCCGGTCGGCGCGACCACCACGACGTTGCGATCGGTGGTGGCCATGAAGTGACGGATGAGCGTCGACTTACCGGTGCCGGCCTTACCGGTCAGGAAGAGATTTCGGCCCGCGGCCAGCAGCCCCAGCGCTTCTCGGAATTCCTCGGTCAGCAGGACGGTTTTGCTGGCTGCCACCACGCTGGAACCTTACTGGCGGGCGAGCGCGTGGACGGGCGAGGGCCTCACTTCCCCAGTACGGAGACGATCTTCTTGGCCGTCGCCTTGGCCGAGCCCGGATTCTGGCCGGTGACCAACCGGCCGTCGACGACGACGTGCGAGGCGAATGGAATCAGGCCCTTTTCGTAGTGGGCGCCGCGCTTCTTCATCTCCGCTTCGGCGTTGTAGGGCACCAGTTTGTTGACGCGGGCCAGAACCTCCTCCGACCAGGCGAAGCCGGTGAGCCTTCGTCCGGCGACCAAGAACGACCCATCTGCGAGGGTGGTGTTGAGCAGGCCGCAGTAGCCGTGGCAGACCGAGGACACCACTCCCCCGTTCTCGAAGATCTCACGCGTGATGCGTTGCAGTCCTTCACTGTTCGGGAAGTCATACATGACTGCGTGCCCGCCGGTGAAGTAAATCGCGTCATAGTCCGCCGAGTCGATGTCTTCTGGCGATGCGGTGCCGGCCAACAGCGCCATCTTCGTGCTGTCGGCTTTCCACGCCTTGGCGCTCTTGTCGAAGTTGGGGAACTTCAGCGAACGCGGCTCCAGTGGCGACGGTCCGCCTTTCGGGCTGACGATCGTCTGTTGGTAGCCCGCTTCGGCGAAGACGTGGTAGGCGTGCGTCAGCTCCGAGAGCCACAACCCGGTCGGCTCGGCGGGGTCGTCGTAGTGGGCGACGTTGGAGACGACATTGAGGATGCGCTTGGTCATCTCCCCAGGATTCCCCGGATGCTCGGCCGGCGCCAGCGAACTGGCCACTTTGCACAACTTGGAACACACCGGAGACGGATGATGAAGCAGCGACCGACAACGGCCACGTGAGATCCAATTGAGTACGCACGACGTTCTGCGCTCACCGGGGGAAGGAAGTTTTGGATGTATGCCATAACGCTCAACGGTTTTGGTGATCCCGAAGTAATGGAGTGGGCCCACGTCGACGACCTTCCCCCACCGGGTGCTGCCGAAGTGGCCATCGATGTGGTGGCCGCGGGCGTGAACCGGGCCGATGTGATGCAGCGCATGGGCTTCTACCCGCCGCCGCCGGGTGTCAGCGAGGTCCCCGGACTCGAGGTCTCCGGTGTGATCGCTGACGTCGGTGCCGGAGTCTCGGACTGGGAACCCGGCGACGCCGTGTGCGCGCTACTGGCCGGCGGCGGGTACGCCGAGCGGGTCAACGTGGCGGCCACCCAGGTGCTGCCCGTACCGGAGGGGGTCAGCGTCACCGCGGCCGCCGCCCTGCCGGAAGCCGCCGCGACGGTGTGGTCCAACGTGGTGATGGTCGGTGGCCTCGAACCCGGTCAGACACTGTTGATTCACGGTGGCGGAAGCGGAATCGGCACGCATGCCATCCAAGTGGGCCGAGCGATTGGCGCCAATGTGGCGGTGACCGCTGGGTCGCAGTCGAAGTTGGAGCGCTGCCGCGAACTCGGCGCGCAGACCTTGATCAATTATCGCGAGCAGGATTTCCCCGCGGTCGTGAACGCCGAGTACGCCGGGGCCAACGTCATCCTCGACATCATGGGCGGCAGCTATCTGGCCAAGAACGTCGAGGCCCTCACCGAGAACGGTCACCTGACAATCATCGGGTTGCAGGGCGGCGCCACAGCCGAACTGAATCTCGGTGCGCTGCTGTTCAAGCGGGGATCGGTGCATGTGACCAATCTGCGGCGCCGTCCCGAGCAGGGCCGCGGCTCCAAGGCCGAGATCATCACCGAACTGCGGCGGCAGCTGTGGCCGATGATCGCCGAAGGCGCGGTGGCGCCTGTCGTCGCCGCCGAAGTCCCGATCACCGAGGCAGCCGAGGCCCACAAGCTGCTCGACTCTTCCGAGACGGTCGGGAAGGTTGTGCTGACCGTGCGCGAGCCGTGACCTGTCGTCCTGGGCCGATTCCGCCTACGCTGGCGCGATGGAGACGATCTCGCCGAAAGCACACCAGCCGAGTGCTCAGCACCTCGCCGCGTTCCTGGTCTCGCTTGTGCTGGTCATCGTCGTCGCGGCCCTCGGGGGTGTCGCCTCGGCTGACGCCGCAGCCGACTACGGAAGGCTCGCCCAACCGGCCTGGGCGCCGCCGAGCTACCTGTTCGGTCCGGTGTGGAGCGCCCTTTATCTGCTGATGGCGGTCGCGGCCTGGCTGGTCTGGCGCGCAGATCCGCGGTGGACAAACCCCGCGATCATCGCCTACGGCGTACAGCTGGCGCTGAACCTGCTGTGGTCGCCGATGTTCTTCGGGCTTGGCTGGCGCGGCCTGGCCCTGGTCGACATCCTGCTCCTGGACGTCGCCGTGGCAGTCACCATCGCGGCGTTTTGGAAGGTCCACCGCGGCGCAGCGCTCCTGATGGTGCCGTATTTCGGCTGGATCCTGTTCGCGACCGCATTGAACTACGCGGTGTGGTCGCTGAACAGCTGACGCGCAGCCTTGCTCGCTTGTATAACGCTACTCGACGTAGTGTAATTGCGAAATGAATCGCGCCGCCGCACCGCAGGCCACCGCCCCGTCGAGCGCAGCCGGCACTGACGTGCAACTGAACGAGCTCGGCTACTACGCCGTCACCCGACACCCCGCGGACGCCCGCGTGGTTCTGCCGGAAGCCCGGGAGGCGGAGGCGCTCGGCCTGGGCTCCTGCCACATCGGTGAACGCTTCACCGTGAAAGACCCGGCGGTGCTCAGCGGCGCCGTGGCGGGCTGCAGCTCCAGCCTGGGTATCGCCCCGTCGACCAACCACCACACTCGCCACCCCACCGTGACCGCGACCGTGGGGTCGACCATGCATGCACTGACCGAGGGTCGTTTCGCGATGGCGTTCGGCCGCGGAATGGCCGGCTATTGGCAGGCGATGGGGCTGCCGGTGGTGACCGCGGCCCGGCTGCGTGACTTCTTTTCCATCCTGCGCCGGCTCTGGGCCGGCGAGCTGATCCTCAACCACGACGGCCCGGCCGGGAAGTGGCCGATGCTGCGCCACGCGAACGGCTTGGGCGCGGGGCCACCGATCGGCTTGGTGGCGGTCGGTCCCAAGACGATGGAACTGGCCGGTGAGATCGCCGATTTCGTTGTGCTGCACACCTTCTTTTCCGACGAGGCGACCGCCGCCTCGGTCGCGGCCGTGCGGCGGGGCGCCGAACACGCGGGCCGCGATCCCGACAGCATCCGCATCTGGGCTTGCCTGGCGACGGTATGCGACTCGTTGTCGGAGGACGATCAACTGCGCCGCGGGGTCGGCCGCCTGGCGACCTATTTGCAGGCCTATCCCGATGTGCTGGTCTCCGCCAATGGCTGGGATCCGCACGTGTGGGAGCGAATCCGGCAGTCCGAGCTGTTCACCGATGCGGCCACCGCCGGGCCTATCGACGCCAGCGCGTCATACGAGACGCTGCAGCGGATCGCCGAGCTGATTCCCGCCGAATGGTTGGCGTCGGTGGCCGCGGGATCGGCCCGCGACTGTGCGAACACCATCGCCCGGCAGTTCGACCTGGGCGTGCACTCGGTGATCATGCATGGGGCGAGTCCGCATGAGCTCGCGCCCGTCGTACAGGCCTATCGGGCCGACCGGCCGACGCTGCACCGTGCTGTCGCGGCGAACCCGGGCCGCTTCGCCTGAGCCCGAGCGACTTCGACGTGGGTCAGTCGACCTTCGGGCAGTAGAAGTGCGGGTCGTTGCGGTACTCGACCGGCGGCAGGTTGCGCGCCGGGGTCTGCACCAGCGGTGCGTCCACGGGAAGGCGACCCGACGCCCGGTCCAGCGCCGACCGCTTACGCGGATGCATCAAGGCACGCTTGGGACCGTACCTGGACACGAAGGTGATCGCCTTGCAGATATACCCGTGCACCCGCTCCTGGCGCGGGGACCAGGTGTAGCCCATGAGTTCGCGCACCGGCGGGTCGTAGAGGGCCACTGTCATGAACGTCAGGAAGCGCTGCATGACCTTGAGGTTCTGCGCCCACAACCAATCCGGAATCCATTCCAGTGACGGGTGTTTGGGCATGGTCGACAGGTCCATGACCTCACGGGCCGCCCAGTTGTTCTCCAGGACGTTGTTGCACATGTGGTCCCAGTACTCTTCGAATTCTTCCCAGGACTTGGGCACCGGGCGCATGCTCATGCCGTACATCCGGTACCACTGCACGTGCTCGTCGAACAGCTGCCGCTTGTCGGCCTCGGTCAGTCCGCCGGCGAACTTCTCGGCGGCCAGCAGGGTCGACTTGAAGAAGGTCGCGTGCGCCCAGTAGAAGACGTCGGGGTTCAGCGCGCTGTAGCGGCGCCCCTGCTCGTCGACGCCCTTGATGCCGATGTGGTAGTCGCGGACCTCGGCGCCGGTCTGCGGGGCACGGTAGCCGTCGAACACCACGCCGCCGATCGGGTAGATCGACCGCATCAGACGCGGGATGCGCTCCATGAAGAAGATCGAGTGGTCCTTGACCGCGGCACCGAGTTGCGGGTGCATGTTCTGCATCGAACCGGCCCACGTCCCCTGGAACAGACCGGTCCATTGGCCGAAGTACTTCCAGGTCAGCGAGTCGGGGCCCAGCGGAATCGGGGGTGCGTCGTAGCCGCCGTTGCTCACCGGACAGCCGGCGGCGATCGGCGCTTCGCTGGCCGCGGGGCAGGTTTCCGACATGTCTTGAGTCACGAGCGCGCACTCCCAGTCATCATCGACCACTTTTGACAACATGCGTTATCAGTATCGGGAGTCTAAGGGGAGTCTGGACTCCGGTCAATGACGGGCTTGGGCGACATGTCCGCTCAGTGACCGGCGACGCACCCCCAACGACGGCGTATTCACACCTGCCTCGCTCCCCTGACCAGCCGGCCCGGAAGCGCACCGGTGTGTTGTCCGCTGGTGTACACCTCGATGCCGCTGACGATGGTGTGCAAATAGCCGTCGGCCGCCTGGAGGACCCGCTGGCCGCCGGCCGGAAGGTCAGCGACCAGTCGTGGCGCCCGTGCGGTGAGATTGTCGAAGTCGATGACGTTGACGTCGGCCTTATAGCCCGGTGCGAGCACCCCGCGGTCGTTGAGTCCCACCATGCGGGCCGCGTCGCGGGTCTGTCGCTGGATCAACCACGCCACGTCGAACCGGTCGTCGAGACGGTCCCGCCCCCAGTGTGTGAGCAGCGTGGTCGGAAAACTCGCATCGCAGATGGTGGAGACGTGGGCGCCACCGTCACTGAGCCCGGGCAGCGCGTTAGGGTGCGAGAGCATCTCGTGCACCACGTCGAGATTGCCGCCGTGATAGTTGAACACCGGCATATAGGCCGGGCCGGCGAGCATGATGTCGTAGAGCACCTCGGCCGGATCGTCGCCGGCCCGAGCGGCCCGAGCCGCCACCGAATCCTGCGGCGCTGGTTCGTAGTTCGGCGGGTCACCGAGTTCGAAGATGGTGTCCAACGGCGCCCGCAGACCCCCGCGGTCGGAGATCTCGGCCAAGACGCGACGTTTCACCGCAGGATCGTGCAGGTCGGGTCCGGAACGGAAGAACCGGGACAGCACGAACGGGTTGTAGGTCCCGCGGAAGTCGACCAGCACCCCGATGGCACGTGGGGCGACGACCGCGGTCATCTGCAGTCCCTCGGCATTGGCCCGCTCGATGGCCGCGAGGGTGCGACGGTAGCCGTCACCGGCCTCGTGTTGCATCACCGACAGCGACAGCGGCCGCCCGGACACCCGCATCATCTCGTACATCACCGCGATCTCGTGGTCGAACCCCTTGAGATCCGAAACCACCTGGAATACCCCGGTTCCGGTTTCCCCGATCGCTTTGGCGATGCCGACGAGTTCGTTCAACTCGGCCCGTACCGATGGTGTCTGCTCGCCACGGCTGGTCTTGTGCCATTCGGTGCGCGAGGTGCTGAATCCCAGGGCGCCGGCCCGGATTCCGGCGGCCGCCAGCCGCGCCATCTCGGCGATATCGTCCGGCGTGGCGGCCTCCCGGTCGGCACCGCGCTGCCCCATCACGAACAGCCGCAGCGGATCGTGGGTGACCTGGGCGGCCACGTCGATATCGTGCGGCAGGCTGTCGACGGCGTCCAGATACTCCTCGAAGCTGCGCCAGGTCCACGGCAACCCCTCGTGCAATACCGGGCCGGGCAGGTCTTCGACACCTTCCATCAACTCGATGAGTTGGTCGTGGTCGGTGGGCCGCACCGGCGCGAATCCCATGCCGCAGTTGCCCATCAGCGCGGTGGTGACGCCGTGCGTCGACGACGGCTGCAGCTGATTGTCCCAGGTCACCTGCCCGTCGTAGTGGGTGTGGATATCGACGAATCCGGGCGTGACGAGGGCGCCATCTGCATCGATCTCCCGGCGGCCGCCCTCGTCGACGCGTCCGACTGCGGCGATCACCCCGTCGCTGATCGCCACATCTGCGGTCCGGCCGGGCTGCCCCGTGCCGTCGATGACGGTGCCGCTCCGGATGACGACGTCGTAGGTCATGGCTGCTCCTTCTTCGTCAGTCTTTGCATCTGCCCATAGGCGTCGATGGGACTGTGCAGCGCCAAACCGCCATCGGCGAAAAGCGTCTGACCGGTCACCCAGGACATCTCGAGCAGGCCCAGGATCGCCTCGGCGATGTCATCGGCGGCCCCGAGCCTTCCCAGCGCGGTCCGTTCGGTCAGCCCCTCGACCCAGCCGGGTAGCTGCTCCGGTCTGGCGAGCATCGGGGTACGGGTGACCCCGGGACCCACCGCGTTGACCCGGATCCCGTGTGCGCCCCACTCGGCGGCCGCCACCCGCACCAGCATGTCCAGACCGGCTTTGGATACGCAGTAGGCGCCCATATCTCGGTCCGCCAGCGTTCCGCTGATGCTGGACACCGCGATGATCGACCCGCCGATTCCGGCGTCGATCATCGCCGCGGCGCCCGCGCGCATCGCCAGCCACGTCCCGGTCAGATTGACGTCCAGCACGCGCTTCCACTGCTCGGGCGGCTGCTCGAGGAGCAGTCCGGACGCGCCGATTCCGGCGCAGGTGATGAACCGGTCGGGGCAGCCCACCGTCTCGACGGTCTGCGCCATGGCTGCGCTGACCGCGCCGGGATCGCTGATATCGCAGATGAAGTCGGCATCGTGGAGATCCCACACGGTGACCGTCAGGCCCTGCGAGCGCAGTCGGCTCACCACCGCCTCTCCGATACCGGACGCTCCCCCGACCACGACCGCGGTCATTCGGGTGCTCCGATGAGTTCGACGAGAACGCCGTCGGGTGCTGTGATGACCGCCATTGCCACACGTTTCCCGCCGGGTGCCGGCATGGATATCCGTCGCACTCCTTCGCTGAATCCCAGCGCCGCCAACGCCGGCAAGGTCGCTTCCACGTCACGTTGCAGCGAGACCAGGAAGAAGCCGGCGCGGGGCGGACCCGGGTCCGGATCGCCGGCACCAGGGACGCTCGCTCCACCGAGGAACTGCACGAGTTCCACGATCCCGGCTTCCGGGTGGGCCTGGTCGCCCAGGAAGATCGAACGCAGCGTGTCGGTTTCGGCGCCGAACAATGTCTTCCAATCCCCGGTAAAGGTGTGGTCGAGCAGCTGGGTCAGTCCCAGCCCGTCCCGCCAGAACCGCAGCGACACGTCGATATCGGCGGTGACGATCGCGGTGTGGTGAAGGGCGCGCACTCGAGATCCTCTCGTCAGATGACGGTCAGTGTCGTGTCGGCGGTGGACAAGTGGTAGTCCTCGAGGCGGACCGTTCGGAGCAGATCCGCGAACGCCATGCCGCTGTACGGGAACTGGGTGACGATCTTGCCGCTCGGGTGCCGGTAGTAGTTGTTGCAGTTCGCCAGCCACACCTTGCCCTGCATCGCGGCCTGGATTTCGGCGTTGTAGCGGGTGTGCACCTCGCGTCGCACCTCGACGCTGCGCAGACGGCGTTGCGACATCGAGTCCAGCAGCTGCCGCACATAGGCCGTCTGGACCTCCAGGATGTGGATGATGGAGGTGACACCGTTGGTGTTCGGGCCGTACAGGGTGAACAGATTGGGATAACCCGGGATTGCGGTGCCCAGGTAAGCCTCGGCGCCGTCTTTCCAGACCTCGCGCAGGCGTGCGCCGCCGCGGCCGACAACATCGAGACTGCTCAGGTAGTCGGCTGCCCGGAAACCGGTTCCGTAGATGACAGTGTCGGCCGGGTGTTCGGCGCCGTCGGCGGTGCGCAATCCGTCGGTGGTGAACTCGACGATGGGCGAGGTTTCCAGGGTCACGTTGGGCAAGGTGAAGGTGGGCCACCAGTCCGCCGACAGAAGCGGGCGCTTGCACCCGACCGGGTAGTCCGGAGTCAGCTTCGCCCGCAGCACCGGATCCGCGATCTTGCGGTGCAGGTACTTGCGCGCCATCTCGGTGGAATCCCTTGTTTGGCGGGCATTCTCGGCGAAGTCGGCCATTTCGTACTGCTCGCATGCGGCGTTGCGGAGCTTGCGGGCCTCCTCGGGATGGCGCGCGAACAGCTGTTGCTGCTCCGGCGTGAACGGTTCGTCGGGCCGCGGCGCGACCCAGATGGGTGTGCGCTGAAAGACCGTCAGGTGCTCGGTTTCCCGGGCAATCGCCGGAACGTACTGAACCGCACTGGCACCGGTACCGATCGATGCGACCCGCTCCCCGGCGGTGGAGCGGGAATGATCCCATGCCGAGGAGTGGAATATCCGCCCTCGGAAGCTGTCCGCCCCGGGGATGTCCGGGAGGTTGGGGACGTCGAGCATGCCGACCGCACTGATCACCACGTCGAACTGGTAGGTGCGCGCGTCGTCGGTGTGTACGAACCACAATCCGTCGGCATCTGACCACCGCAGTGTGCTCACGCTGGTGTTCGGGATCAGGTGACTGCGCAGACCGTGGTCGTCGGCCACCGCTTCCAGGTAGGCAAGGATCTCCGGCTGGTTGGCGAAAGTCTTGCTCCACCAGGGGTTGAGCGCAAACGAGAACGAATAGAAATGCGACGGCACATCGCATGCTGCTCCCGGGTAGGTGTTTTTGCGCCAGGTGCCACCGAATCCGTCATTGCGGTCGAAGATGGCGAACTCGTAGTCGCCGGCGGCCAGCGCGGTACCCATGGCGATGCCGCCCGGGCCCGCGCCGATGACCGCCACGGTCGGCTTGTCCGGTTTCGGGCTCACACCTCGACCTCTTATCTGTGACATACGGATGGCTGAACGTAAACGGCGATCATTCCGCGGAGAAGACCGTCATGTCGGCACCGTTGTCGTATTCGGACATCCAGGTGCCCGCCCAGTCCGGCAACGGCTGATCCGCCGGATCGTGATACGGCATCTGAGACAGCGCCAGCCGCCAGACCATCCGCGTCAGATCACCGGAGGGCACTGATCCGAACAGCGTTGGCGGCCCGGATAATCGGGTCCTACGGCGGTGCCCGCCGGGCCCGCGGAACTTGAACTCGTTGACCAACAGCGCTGCCGACATGAGCTCTTCTGCCGACACCACCCGCTCCTCGGCGGGCACTACCTCATCGATGGTGCGCCCGATCGCGGCGGCTATCTCACTGATATGCCGGAACGTGTGGCGAATGTGCCGAGCCCGGTACCACCGGTGGGGCGTCAGGTGGTTACACAGGATGAGCCCAGAGCTGCGGTGCTCGATTTCTTCGACGAAATGCCAGGTCATCAACGCGGCGACCCGCGGATCAGACCCGGCGAACAGCGAATGCCGGTTGTCCAGAATCACTTTGAACAACGGCGTGAAAGTGGCTTCGAGATTCGCGATATAGCAGGCGTGAAACTGCACCGGATGACCGTCGATCAGGTCGTCGAACGCTGCGGTGGCATCCACGTAGGCCCGTTCCAGCCCTGGGTACTGGGTGATCAGTGCCGCCATGTGCTTGCGGTGCGCCGCAGCGTGCTGGCCCTCCTGCCGCAGGAATGCGTCGGCCTCTGCCGCAACCGCGGGTGAGCGGTCGAAGTCCGGCTGCGCCTGCCGGAGCGCCTTGATCAGGTAACGCTCGAACGGTACTGCGATGAAGGTGAAAGCGTTACAGAACATCCCGAAGTTGGGATTGGCCGGCTGCCACAGAAAGGGCACCGTCGCGTCGAAGTCCCAACGGATTTTTCGCACCACCAGATCCGTCATCGGATGTCACCCCAATACGCGCTCAGGTCCTAACATGGACTCAATATTTGCCAGCAGGTGCGTACTGGCAGTGTGACATTTCAATGGCTATGTGTAAACCACTCGAGGAGGTGGTGGCGGAGTGCCCGCTGAGAGCGAGCAGTCCATCCGCAAACGGATCCTGGACGCCACCTTCGAGGTGGTGGCCCGCTGCGGCCGCCGCAAGCTGCAGATCCTGGACGTGGCCGCCACTGCAGGCGTGTCCCGGCCCACGGTTTATCGCTACTTCGGGTCGAAGGAGGGCCTGCTGGACGCCTTCGCGCTCTACGAACAGGACAACTTTGCAGTTGGAATGGCTGCTGCCACAGCAGGTTTACGTGGCATCGACCGAGTCAATGCCACACTGGAGTTCATCGTCGACTATCAGTTCTCGCACTCGCTGGCCATGCTGGTCGAACTGGAGCCCGAATATTCGATCGCGCAGATGGTGCGGGTACTGCCGATCATGGAGGAGGGTATGCGCCGGGTGCTCTCCGACGAGAATGCCGATATCGCCGCGGCCGCCGTCGTGCGCATTGCCGTGTGCCATTACCTGGTCGGCGGCGGCGACCGCACCAGCTTCCTGGCCGAATTGCGCCATGCCGCCGGCCTCGAACCGCGCCGCCGGCGCAACTCAGTCGGCCGCTAGCCAGGCCAGGATCTCGGCGGCGATCTCGGCTGGACGCTCCAGGTGCAGGAAGTGCCCCGCCCCCTCGACCATCCGGAACGCTGATCCCGCGGCGGGTAGATGCGACGTGACGTCACCGAGCAGGTCGGCCCCGATCGCGCCGTCGCGGCGGCCGTGCAGGCACAGCGTGGGTATCGGGGGCACGGTCAGTGTCGCTGCGGCCTCGGACACGGCGCCGGGGTCGATGAACGCCGCATTGAAGGATGCCCGGTACGGACTGAGCACGCCCGCGATGGTCTCGGGTCCGATGTAGCGGCGCAGCATCTCCAGGTCCTCTCCGGCGTCGTAGCCGGGCGACCAGTCCGACCACAAGGACTCCCAGAAACCCGGTTCCAGCAGCACTGATTCCGCGAGCCCGGCCTGCTGGATGAACCAAATGTAGAAGGATCGCTTGAGCTGGGCGTAGGAGAAGATGCCAGCGCCCAGTGCGGCCGTCGGCGGCACGGCCAGTGCCACAAAGCGGCGAAACGCTGCGGGGGCCGATGACACTGCGCCGTATCCCGCATTGGCGCCCCAGTCATGCCCGATGAGCACGGTCCGCTGGTCACCGCGGTGCACCGACCGTTCGGCGAGGATGTGCTGCACATAGGTTCCCACGCTGACCGGACCCGCAGCGGGGCTGCGGTATCCGGGCAGCCAGGGTGCCGCCACCCGGTAGCCGGCGGCGGCGAGCACCGGGCCGAGGTGCCGCCATGTGTGCGGGGTATCCGGAAATCCGTGTACCAGGAGCGCCAACGGTCTGGTTACGTCGTCGTTGTCACCGAAGATCACCCGTGGCATCACAACTCCTCGCACTCCTGTTTACATACACACCTGCTTGTGTCAATCAATGCTAGGCATGCCAGCAAGACTTGGTTTACATTAATGACGAACTTTGTAACCCAGTGCGGATGCCGCCGAAAGGGAGTCATGTCGTTCGACCTCGAAGCCGTACACGCCAAATACCGCGCGGAACGTGACAAGCGCCTGGTGCCCGGACGGGCCGCTATCCGTGACATGACCCACGATCGGCGACTCGCCGGTTTCCTGACCGACCCCTTCACCGCCTGGCGCGAGCGCGAACCGGTCGAGGACGATCCCGATGTCGTGATCCTGGGCGGCGGGATCGCCGGGCTGCTGGCGGGAGCTCAGCTACGCAAGGCCGGCGTCGAGCGCATCCGGATCATCGACCGGGCCGGCGGAGTCGGCGGCACCTGGTACTGGAACCGCTACCCGGGCGTGATGTGTGACGTGGAGTCCTATCAGTACCTGCCCCTGCTCGAGGAACTCGATTACATCCCGACCCAGCGCTACGCCTACGGCGAAGAGATCCGGCTGCACCTGCAGGCCGTCGCCGACCGGTTCGACCTGGTGCGCGATGCGCTCTTCCACACCGGGATCCAGCGTGCGGTGTGGCATGAGGACTCCGGCAGATGGGCGATACACACCGACCGGGGCGACCTGCTTTCCGCCCGCCACTACGTGGTGGCCGCCGGCATATTGAACCTCCTGAAGCTGCCGGTGGTTCCGGGGATGGACGACTTCGCCGGAAAGGCCTTCCACACGGCACGCTGGGATTACGGATACACCGGCGGCGCCCCCGGCGCCCCCCTCACCGGACTCGCCGACAAGGCTGTCGCGCTGGTCGGCACCGGCGCCAGCGGACTGCAGGTCCTCCCGCCGCTGGCCGAGGCCGCGCGGCAGGTATTCGTGTTCCAGCGCACCCCGTCGGCGATCGGAGCGCGGGACAACCGGCCGACCGAACCCGATTTCCGGCACGGTCTGGCGCCCGGTTGGCAGAAGCGGCGGATGGACAATTTTCAGTCGATCATGCTGGGCCGGCCGGTGGATACCGATATGACCGACGATGGATGGACGAAATACTATGCCGCGGTGCAGAATCCACCTCGGATCCCGGGCGCCGGCATCGCCGAGTTCCTGCTCAACGCCGAAAGACTCGATTTCGACATCATGGAGGAGCATCGGCGCCGAATCGATGAACTGGTCACCGATCCCGAGGTCGCCGAGCAGCTCAAGCCCTACTACCGCTACCTGTGTAAGCGCCCGTGCTTCCACGACGAGTACTTCGACGCCTTCAACCGGCCCAACGTGACTCTTATCAGCTGCCCTGCCGGTATCGAGCGGATCACTGAGCGCGGTCCGGTGGTCGACGGCCGCGAGTTCGACGTCGACTGCATCGTCTATGGCACCGGTTTCGAGGCGGAGGTGACACCCCTGCCGCGCCGCGTCGGCCACGACATCATCGGCCGCAACGGCATCACCCTGGCCGAGAAGTGGGCCGACGGCGCCGCCAGCCTGTTCGGAATGATGAGTCAGGGCTTCCCCAATATGTTCGTCATGCCGGCGCCGGGCCAGCAATCGGTGGTGACCGTGAACTACACCCAACTCGCGGTGCTCGGAGCTGAATTCGTCGCCGGAACGGTGGCTCTGCTGACCAAGCGCGACGCGACCGTCTTCGATGTACGGGCCGACGCCGAAGCCGACTGGATCAAGCAGATAGTCGACACGTTCGTCGATCCGAGCGGCGTGATGTCCGCCTGTACGCCGTCCCGGCTCAACAACGAGGGTGACCCCGGCGCTACCCGCGCGCGTGATACCAACTACGGCAAGGGTTTCGGCGACTACTTCGCCTATCGGGACCTGCTGGAGAACTGGCTCGCCGCCGGCGACCTGGCCGGCCTGGACCTGGCGTGACCGACCGGCAACGGGTGGTCGCCGTCACCGGCGGTGGTGGCGGGATCGGCGCCGCGATCGCACAGGCGCTGGGGCGGGCCGGTGATCTCGTGGTGACCCTCGATCCGCTGGTCTCGCTGGACGGATCCCAGACCCTGCCGGCACCGGAACAGACGACCGCCGACCGGATCATTGCGGCCGGAGGCACTGCCCGCGCTTCGGGAGTCTCGGTCACCGATGCGGCGGCGCTGCAGAAGTTGTTCACCGACCTGGCCGATGAGTTCGGCGGTCTCGATGCGGTGGTCAACGTCGCCGGCATCAGCCGCCCCACCAGCTACACCACCGGAAGCTCCCGCGACTGGCAGGATGTGCTCGCGGTCCACCTCGACGGGTACCGCAATGTGCTCTGTGCGGCAATGCCTTTGATGGCCGCCGCCGGCCGGGGACACATCCTGGGTGTCACGTCCGGGTCCGGCTGGCGCTCCGCGGATACCGGGGCCTACGGTTGCGCCAAACGCGCGGTCGCGGCGCTCACCTGGCAGCTCGGGCGGCACGCGCCCGACGGTGTCACCGTCAATGCCATCTCCCCCATCGCCGCGACCCGGATGGTGGCCGCTGCACTGGCAAAGACCTCGACATCGGTCACCGGCGGGTTGTCACTGGCCGCCATGCCGTCCCCGGAGGACCTCGGCGCGCTCGCCGCGCATCTGGTCGCCGACGACTTCGCCACCTGCCAGGGTCGCGTGCTGTTCGCTGCGGGGTCGGAGATCGCGGTGATCGACGAGCCAAGACTGATCGAGGTGGTCCGGGACGCCGACCTGCCCCACCTTCTCGATGCCGCGACCTCGATTGCGCTGGTACCGGCCGAGACTCACCAGATCACCGGTGGCGGCGGCAACGCCCGATTCGGGTCGATCCTCGCTGAGCCCGCGCCCGCCGAACTACCACGCCCCGCCACGCACACTTGTGCCGTGGCCGCGGACTCGCCGGCGGTGGCCTCGGCCGTTGCCGGGGCCCTGAGGCGCCGGGGTGTCTCGGTGACGACGGTCGACGAGCCTGCGGGGCTGGCCGGCATCCCCGCCCTCGACGCCGTCGTCATCGCCTCATCGAGCACGCCGTCCACAGCGGCGGCGCCGAGGTGGCAGCGCATCCTGGATGAGCACGGTGACATCGTGGCGCAGATCCACCGGGACGCCCGATGGAGCCGGGCGGTAGCCGACCTCGCGATCGCCACCAACCGCCCGATACGGCTGGTGGGCCTGCACGACGCCACCACCACCGGTGGACACAGCCGAGCCCAGGCAGCCGCCCAGCTGGCGCGGGCCGGCCGCCAGGCCACCGACGGGCTGGTCCTGCCGTTCACCATCAGCGCCGAATCCGATGCCATCCCTGCGGATTTGATCGCTCATCTGTTGTGCAGTCAGCTCACCGGTGATCTGGCCGGCGCCGAACTGGTCACCGGGGAGGGATGGTTCGGCCTGCGCAACCACCCCCGGCCGGTCGGCAGCATCAGTTTCGGCGGGCCCGACGTCCCGCCGTGGTTCGACACGGCCCTTCAGGAAGTGGTGCAACCCCGATGACCGCCGAGACGCCGCGACCCGCGCGCATTGTCGACGCGCATGTCCACCTGTGGGATCCGGCTCGCACCGATTGGTATCCCTATCTGACGCCGTCGGCCGAGCAGGCAGACCTCGACATGGGCGACGTCAGCGCCATGGCCCGTCGTTTCGACATGTCCGACTATGCCGCCGAGGCCGGCGACTGGAATGTCGAGAAGGTCGTCAATGTGGCCGCGGCGACGGACTGGTTCTCGGTCGACGAGACGCTGGAACTCGACCGACGCGCCGACGAGGGCGGCGGGCCGGACGCCATCATCGGCGGCCTGCCGTCAACCGAATCGGTGTCCGAGTCCATCGAGGCGTTGGACACCCAACTTGCGGCGTCACGCTTTCGCGGCGTCCGCCGAATGGGCGCGGACCGGGACTCGCTGCCGGCCGATGAGGTGCTCGATGCGCTGGCCGAGCGGGGCCTGATCTTCGAGTTCATGGCCCGTCCGGATCAGTTGACGGCCGCGGCACGGGGATTACGCAACCATGGCGATCTGCTCGTGGTCGTCGAGCACACCGGCTGGCCGTGTGACGATTCCGAAGCGGAGTACCGGCGGTGGCAGCAGGGGCTGCGGGCGATGGCCGATGTCGGTCCCAATGTCATGTGCAAGCTCTCCGGACTGGCCATGCCGCTCGGGACGATGAACGCCGGGGCGTTCACACCATGGCTGGAGTACGCAATCGCTACTTTCGGCGTGGACCGGTGTTGCTTTGCCAGCAATTTCCCCGTAGACGGCCTGCGCGGGACACTGCAGCAGCTCTGGCAGACGTACTCGACCGTCACCGCCGGGCTGCCGGCCGAGGCACGGGACAAGCTGTTCGCCGGCAATGCCGAACGGATCTACCGGTGCTGACGTGTCCGGCCGCCGTACCGCTGCGTCAGCTGCCGATGGGGATGAATCCGCTGCCCGGCCCGTCGCCGGCGTTGACATCGTCGAGAATCGCACTGAATTTCGTCAAGTACGTGAGCGCCCTCGGAAGCGAATACCTGCTGCCCAGTGTCACTCCGCCCGCGTAGACCATGCCGACCAGCAGGCCGTCCATGGTTACCGGAGCGCCCACGTCACCGTGGTCAAATTGCGCCAACAGGTTCACCCGTGGCCCGAAGGGGGTAGTGATGCGACCACAGAGACCAGGGTCGGCAGGTCCCCACTTGCATACGAGCGAATCGAACTGCGGTTCTGGGCCTAAACCGTTGATCGCAATACCGGCGTAGTCAGACACCGGGATCAGGTCGGGCACGTCGAACTTGATCACCGCGTAGCGAAGGTCGCCGTTGACGGCGACGACGGTGCCGACGGTGGCGTCTGTTCCCGCGACCGTGACGGCTGCCCCTGGTCCTCCGCACTGCGCTCCGGTGAAGCCCACCACGTCACCGGCCCGGTCTCGTCCGATCGTGGTCAGCGTGCAGTAGCTGTTGCCGTCAACGACGATGGCGGCTCCACCGCCCAAGATCACCATTGCAGCCGCGGGTGGAGCAGCGGGTAGCCCCACGCCCAGGAGCAGCGCGAGGGTAAGAGTGAGCCGCCAACGAGTGAACTGCAAGGCGCCTCTCCCTTTGATTCCGCTGATGCCGCGACCTGAGGCTGGGGCCAGCATGGCACACCGAGTCCGAAGCTGGAGATACCCGCGGCGCAATCCTTCCCGATGGGTGTCAGTAGTCGGTGACATCATCAGCGCCGTGGACTTCTTCGTTGCCGATCTGCACCTTGCGCACCCCAAACTGGCGGCCATGCGCGGGTTTGACACGGTCGCAGCGCATGACTCGGCGGTGATGGCTTCGCTGTACCGGCTCGACCCCGACACCGACACACTGTGGGTGCTGGGTGATATCTGCGCCGGCGGCGTTGGGAGCATGCACCTCGCCCTTGAGCAACTGGCGACGCTGCGAGTACCGCTCCACCTTGTGACGGGGAACCACGATCCGATCCACCCGATGTACCGCGGCGGACAGAAGCGTTTTGCCGACTACGCGCTGGTGTTCGCGAGCGTGCAACAGATGGCGCGGACCAAGATCGGCGGGACCAGCGTGCTGCTTTCGCATTTCCCATACCACGGCGTGCCGGACCGCTACTCGCGCAAGCAGTTTGACCAGTATCAGTTGCCTGACCTGGGCGGATGGCTCATCCATGGGCACACCCACTCGGATCAGCGGCGCAGCGGGGAACGCAGCATCTGTGTAGGCCTGGAGGCGTGGGATCTGCGGCCGGCGTCGGCTGACGAGTTGGCCGAGGAAATGTCGAAGTAGCCGCTCTCGCGCGTCACTGTCGCCGACTGGCCCGTGCCGCATCAGCGCAGCGCTTGCGCGCCGCCCTGATCGTCGGCGCGTCCGGGTTCGGCCAGTGCGTGAGATTCAATGGCGGCCCGGCTAATACGGCGAGTTCGCGCTCAAGCGATTTGGGATCAGCCTCTTCGAACACGGCCACATCAAGGTGATCGTGCATCCAGGCGCTGAGTGCTTCCTCGCCGCTCTTGTCGAAGCGATAGTTGCGATAGTTGGTGTCGCTGGTGCCGGCGCTTCTCGGTTGGGGTTGCAGATCGAGTTCGTCGATCAGCAGCGCGCCCAGCGATCGACGCAGTGTGGAGAAGCCGCTGCCGCCCACACGGAAATGCGTGTCGAACTCCCGCTGAGCAAGGTTCTGCGACAGCCCGATGTAAAGACAGTCCCCGGATCCGCAGTGCAGTCCCGGCACAGCACCCTTACGGAGGAAAAACGCATAAACTCCGGGCGCTGCCGGTGCATCGAGGAACGCCAGGCGAGAGCGACGATCCGACAGCCGCCCCAGCACCTGTGCTGCGTCCATGCTCGAAACCTAGCTGAGCTGCATCCTGCCCGCGTCCCAGCCACTACCGGGAAGCAACTCGGGCGCGGTCCTCTACTGAGCCGGCACCTATTCCCCGGCGGGTGCGCCCGCCAGTGCGTCCAGTACCCGATCGATGAACCGGTCGGCATGGCCACGAAGGCTGTCGTTGGTGTGTTGGGTTGTGTCGACCTCGATCGGATCCCCCGATGCGAAACGCACCCGCATTGCACGCCGGTACGTCCGCTCCCCGAAACCGTCCGCCGAACCATAGGCATTGACGTCGACCCCAGCGACCTGGCTGAGCGGCCGGATCACCGCAGCCAGATTCTGCTCCTCCGCAGCGTCGGCGATGTAGTCCAACTGTCCGATCACGTGCCGGTCGATCCACACCAGACGGCACCCGTGGTCTGGCAGCTTCTCGCGGGCGAAGCCTTCAGCCGGCCACCGCCTAACCAGCTCGCCGATCTGCTCCACCACAATCCTGGGCGGCCGCGACCAATCCGGGAATACGTCCCTGGCTATCTGCCGGAGTCGTTCTTCGTTCGTCATGGACGTCAAAGTAACCCCAACGGACGACCGTCGCCCGCCGACGCGGTCGCCGGCGGCCTACCCTTTGACCTCTGTCAGGCTGACTGTCGGGCTGACAGGATTTGAACGTGCGACCACTTGACCATCAGGACGTAGCGGTAGCGCCTTTTCCCAGTCCGCCGACAATTCTCGCCCTCACCGCGCGGTGCATGACGTTCACGGACGTACAGGTCGTTCGGCATCGCGCATGACGTGTGGTCCCTGGGTGGTCCCAGCATGGCCATACGTCCACAGCCTGCGGGAATCATCTCTAGATGATATCAGTTAAAGCTGATAGACTCTCGGTGTGCGGAAATGGGAGGTTGATCTGACCCTCATCGAAGCATGGATCGACACCCTCGACGACGAGGAATACGACAGCGTGATTGCGGCTCTGGAGCAATTGGAGGAACACGGACCCGTCACGCGCCGGCCGTTTGTGGACACCCTCGAAGGGTCGGAGCACCCGAACATGAAGGAGCTTCGGCCTCGCGCTACGAAAGGCGGAGCCCACATACGAGTGCTCTTCGCCTTCGACCTCCAGTCTCGGGCGGTCATGCTCGTCGCCGGGGACAAGGCAGGGAATTGGACGAAGTGGTATGCGACAAACATTCCTGTCGCCGACCGCCTATTCAGCGAGCACCAAGAGAAGATGAAGCAGGCTGACGCAGCCAAAGCCGCCAAGCCGAAGACAAGAAAGGCGAAGAAACGATGACCACGCTCGATGATCTTCGACGTCGCCGTCCGGGCAACCGCGCCCGCATCGACGCAATCAAGGACGAGATGGATCGCGAGGTTGCTCAGTATCGACTTCGTGAGCTGCGCGAAGACGCTGGTTATACCCAAACCTCCCTCGCGGCAGCCATCGGCGTCGGACAGAATCGCGTTTCCCAGATGGAGCACGGCAATCTGGGCACCAGCCGGGTCGATACCCTCCGCAAGTACGTCGAGGCCACCGGCGGCGAGCTGGAGGTCGCGGTGAAGCGCCCAGACGGGTCTCGCGTCGTACTGAGCCTTTAGCATTCGCCGGGGCCCCTGCCGCGGCGCCTGTGCCATGCCCTACAGGCGATCACAGCTCAGAGTCCCTTTGCTTGGAGCGCCTTCATCAACGAAGGTCGCCTGCCGTAGTCTTGCCGGATCTTGGCGATGTACGACGCGAAATCTGCACTGCGACCGCCTCTTTCATACAGTTTGGCCATCGTTGCCAGCGTCGCGGCAATGCCCGGATACAGCCTGGTGTTGGGACGCTGCAAGTCGTTCTCGAGCTGCGGTCGGTACAGATCTGCAGCGGCCACCGGCCGAGCCTCCGCGCCTTGGGTAGCGAGTTCCTGCCGTGCCCAACCGGGACCGTAGCGGTCGGCGGCCTTCCACGCGGCGTCCACGTCTCCGTCACTCAGGGCGAGCTGAACCAGGACCGACCCTGAGCCGGATCCATCAGCGAGTTCTCGCGCATGGTCGAACGCCCAGGTGCGTTCGGCATCGGCGCGATCGATCGTGGCAGCAAAGGCCAGCAACGACCGATAGGCGTGAACCGTAGGCCGTCCGACGAAATCCGTACGCAGAACGGCGATCGCGTCGTCGATGCGGCCGAGGCCCCCGTACGTCTCGGCGACGGCGGTCGGGCTGAGCCAATAGTCATTACCTCCGGTTTGACCGCTGACCCGCCCTTCGGCAACCGCTCGATCGATCCAATCCGCGACTTCGTCGTCGCGGCCGGCTTCCCGCAAGCGGGTGATGATCGCCCCGTATTGCGGGTGTTCGCGTTCGTTCAGCAGGTCGATGGCCCGATCGACATCGCCGTCGTGATCGGCCAGTTCCAGCAACATGGCGTCGATCTCAAACCGGCTCCAATGGTCGCGACCTGCATGCTGGCGGTCCAGGTCCGCGACCGCCGCGCGATAGATCCCGAGGGCATCGTCGTCGAATACCTCCACGAAATCGCCGAGCACCAACGTCGGCCATCCCGGCGATGTCGCACGGAACGCCGCCAGCCACTGTGCGAGTTCAGCCGGGTCCGGTTCACCCAGTCGACTTGCCTGCGCGTAGAGCTCAGCGGCCCGCTCGCATTCAGCGCCGATCGCGCCCGACGAATCGTCCGCCTGCTCGGTGATCGTGCGCAGCAGCGTCAACGCGCACAGCAGGGCCGGCCGCACGACTTCGGCAGCCCCGTCATTCAGATGGTTCTCGAGCTCGTCGAGTACTCGACTGGCGTCTTGTGCGACGGTGTAGGACTCGCGATAGTCGACGAATCCGCGGAATTCCAGCGCGGTGCGTACAAAAGCCTCGAACTCGGCTTTCGCGGTCGTATCGTCACCGGAGGATGCCGTGGCGCGAACCTCCAGCATGCGGCGGACTTCGCCGTCGCGGTGGGCAAGGCTCATGACGAGTTCGCGAAGCTCGTCGATCTGCATCGCTTGCACGGTCGCTTCCAGAGCCGATGCCGCCGGCGTGGCGTCGTCGAGCGTGCCACTGTCGATCACAGCGAGTCCGACCGCCACCAGGTGCTTGCAGAAGTTCCCGTCGGCGGCGTGCGGGCACGTACAGAAACCGTCAGGTTGCGGACCGGACCAATCGAGCTCCACGGTGTAGACCCCTTGGCTTGGACCGAGGCAGAGGCCTTCTCGGCGGTGACCCGGATGCCGCGGACGTAGCGAACGTAATCCTCGCCTCGGCCGTAGACACGATCACCGGCAACACTGAGCAGCGCAGTCTCCGACAATGGCATACCAACACCCTAAGGTGGCCGCGCCCGCATCTGCGACTGGTGCCGGAACCGGCCCAGCGGCCCGATCTTCGTCACCCGCGACGCAGGGATGTCGCCGTCTACCGGGTCCGGGTGCACCTCGATGGGAGCGATCCAACGATCTGGCGACGGGTGGAGCTGCGCTCGAACTTGACGCTGGACCTACTGCACCAGGTTCTGCAGGTGGCGTTCGATTGGACGGACTCGCACCTGTATCGCTTCTCCCTCGGCGGCGGTGCGTTCGAACGTCACAGCCAGCTGTTCCTGTGTCCGTACGACATGGACAACAAGGAGTGGCCCGAAGACGACGACGGCCTTCCCTGTGCGGAGACTCGACTCGACGAAGCTCTCGCTGCGCCCGGCGATGTCCTGCACTATCTCTACGACTACGGCGACAACTGGGAGCTGACGCTGTGTCTTGAAGAAGTCATTACCGCCCGGACAGACTGCCCCGCAGCAGTTGTCGTCGACGGTGAGCGCGCCGCGCCGCCAGAAGACTGCGGGCATCTGGTCGATGCCGACAGCCTCGCCGAGGTGCTCACCGACCCGGCGCTGTTCGAGCCGGAACGGCTCAACAAAGGATTTGGTGACGCGTACTTCGTGCTGTACGAGGCAAGCATCGACATGCGCCTGGTCGATCTCGTTCATCGGCTGACATACACGCGGTATGGCGATGACCTGACGAGGGCGGCGCTCTCGGCGGCCGGTGCGCGATCGCTGCACCAGGTCGCAGTCGCCGACAATCTGCGGGGTATCAGTGGTTTCTGGATCGCGCCAAAGACGGCGGTATTCCGTTGCCGACCGCCGGGTATCTCAAGCCGGCCGACGTAGAGGAGGCCTCCAAAGTCGTTCCGGTAATGAGTGATTGGATCGGCAAGCACAACCGCGAGGTCCAATGCTATCCACTGCTGCGGTACCGCGAGGGCATGCAGTCGTTGGGATTGCTGCGTAAGCACAAGGGCACGTTGTTGCTGACCAAGGCCGGCATAGCAGCCCAGCGTGACACCGACAGATTGTGGAATCATCTGGCCGGCCGGTTGATTCCCAAGTCCGCCGAGAAATTCGAGACACAGGCCACCGTACTTCTGCTGGCCTATGCGGCGGTCTCAGCGGACTCCATACTGCCGTTCGACGAAATCGCGGCGTTGCTGGCGGAACTCGGTTGGCGCTACTCCGACGGTCGATCCATCACAGAATCGTCTCTGCAACACCTACTCGTCTACGACGTCCTGATCAACGTGACCGACCAGCCCGTCACCCGGGCGCGACGGAATATCGTGAGTCCTGCCGCAGCAGCATTGGCAGCCAAGGCGCTCGGTGGGAACTGACAGCTTCAGGCCACACCGCGGACAGCCGAATATTGCTTCGTAAAGCGCGGCAAGCGGTCCCCAGACCTAGGTCGCCGCGTGCTGACAATCACCCGCGGCGGTGCTCAAGGCACAGCTGTCGGTGGTCACTGACAATGGGGACACCGCGGCGGCATCCAGCTAATCAACTACCTTGGCGAAACGCTGCTGGGCTGCCTGCCGGGTGGTGCCCAACGCAACCGCGATGACAGTCCACGAATCCCCCGCCACACGGGATGCGCGAACGGCTTCCACCAGTTCAGCGTCAGCTTGGTGTACGGCTTCTACCGCTGCGACGATGCGACGGAACGCGGTCGCATCGCGTGCCGGGTTAGTTTTCGGGTTCAGAGTGTGAAGCCCGGTGTCTTTGTCATGGATAACGGTCATGGTGTTCACCTCAATTCAGATAGACGTAGTGTTCCGGGTACAAGTCGTCGGCGTGAATGATTCGGTCAGGGTCTTCGGCGGGGACTGCTACCAGCCCTAGCATCGACCCGTCTCGCGCAGGACCGATGACTAGCAGACGTTCCTCACCGTCGTACTCATATTCCACCAGTCGGAGTGCGTTGCGGAAGGCGTGCTCGATGTCCTCCTTGGACTTCCCGTGTTTGTAAGCGCTGCGCCGCACTTCCACACTGTCAAGTGTCCTTGCGTTCCGCCGCCCCGTCAAGGCTCCTTGCGGTGTCCTCTGTTTGATCCGTGGTGGTCACCAGTGGTGGTCAAAACGCCGAAAGGGCGCCCCGGACGGCTCCGAAACACCCTCTGACCTGTGTCGGGCTGACAGGATTTGAACCTGCGACCACTTGACCCCCAGGAAGTAGCGGTAGAGCGTTTCCGCAAGTCACGAAGCGTTCCGACGGCTTCGGCCCTGTGCGTGACGTTCACGGACGTGCAGGTCGTTCAGCATCGCGCATGACGTGTGGTCCCAACGTGGTCCCTGGGAAACGAGCAGGTGATGCGCATCGCAACAGGAGCGGCTTGGGGGCCGACGAACAGCGTGGCGAGAGAAAGTACCGGCCCGTTGGACGCGGTGTTAACCGCGCCTGTAGAGACACCGGTGTCAGACTGGAACAATCCAGGCCAGGACGGCCGCAATAATTCGGTGTATGACTATTGGGCTTTGCGCCGGTATCCCGCTTCAAGACCCCGCTGATACTTGCCGTCATGGCGCCGTGTTCCTGCTCCGAGACAAGCCGAACGCCGACGCTACGGTCACGCTCGGGGGTTGGACGACGACGGTCGCAGCGTCAACGAGGGCCGTTGTCACGTATGGCAGATCGTCAGCAGCAAACTTCAACGACACGCACCCGGATGCACTTCGCGCCGCCAACAACGCCTTGGACTATATGTGCATCCGTGGTTGGTGCGATGCGGCGGTCCGCCTTGACTCTGACGACTGCCTAGTGTGGTGGCCGGAACCGGCCGTCGGCGCCGTCCTTCGTGCCAGAGTCATCCTCACGACGAGAACCCAGATCAACGCATCTGTAAGTGTGACTGACGCATCGGGAAAAGCTGTCCTTGAACCGCCCCCTCCTACGCCGGCGCAACATGACGCCTTCCGGTTCATCCGGATGTCGCGCACCTCCGAGTATCTGTTTGACTCTTACCGCAACATGTTTCTGGCTTTGGAGCGCCTGCTTAGCGACATTCGGCCACTGAATGTGGGTCCAAACGGCCGTCCAGTCGAGAGCGAGAAGGCATGGTTCACAGCAGCACTACAACAAGCCGATGCACTGGTTCCGGTAACGAAATTGGCTCCCCCTGGCGAATCAGCGCCCATCGATTGGGTTTACGCCAACATGTATGCCGATGAGCGCTCTGCGTTGAGTCACGCGAAGCCGGGCCGATATCTGCTCCCGCAGGACGACGCCGGTCGCGCAGAACTGCGCACTTCACTACAACGTCTTTGGGCTTACGTTCGCGAATTGGTTGGCGCGGTCCTCGGCGTCAACTACAACATGAGCGGCTTCTATCACTCTGGCTGGGAGCTTCTGACCAAGCCCACATTTGACAACATGGCACTCTTCGTAACCAGCAAAAACCCGTCATCGATTCGGCCGGACGACGATGCCACAGACCTCATCGAGGTTCCGTCCGATCCTCCATGCAAAGAAGGGCCGATGTTAATAACACGTTCCGGCACTTTGGATGTCGCCAATCTGCGCACCTCGGATGGGATCTGGATTGCGGGAGCGGTTGCGCCAGCTCCGGGTGATGCACTATCGATCGCTTCCGAGTTGCCAGGCCCCCTTCTACTCGGGACCTCACTAGCCCGTTTTGAGATGGTGGTGGGGGTCCGCAATTTGAATATGGCTGATGTACCAAATTTCTCGGCGTAACCATCACCCCAGTTGATACACGCAACCCCGAGACTCGCCCTAGCCGCGGTAATCGTGGGCGCCGATGCCGACGGCCACCTGTTTTCCGGTGACGATGACGGTCACCTGTCGCCGCGATAATCCTGCAATCTGATAGCCGGTGCACTGCCCGACCAAGGGACCGCCCACACCTTGCCGCCACCGATTTGCAACCAAGGCGTACCACGGATCCCGCAATCTGCGCGCGATGCAAACGCTGCTCGGACATCCCAGTGTTACGAGCACGGAGCGGTACACCGCGGTCGACGACGACGAGACTCGCGCCGAAGTGTGGATGGCAACCTTCATCGTCGATTGTGGGCGGGCGGCGGCGACACCCTCATTCCTATGCGCGATGCCGCGAGTAGGTGCAATCATGGCGCTCGATGAGCGTCCCCACCCAACCGAGCTGGCCTCCCCTCACCGAGGAGGCACTAGCCCAAGCCGCAGCCAACGGCACGCTGGAAGAGAATCACTATCTCGACATAAAACGTGAGCTCCAAGGAGGCAATCCAGGAAACCGCGAGATCGCAAAGGACATCGCAGCGTTCTCCGAGGACGGCGGAACCATCGTCATTGGCGTAGACGAGGCAACGAAACCGCCGAGCCTAACGCCGGTACCACTCGCCAACCTCGCGGAGCGCATCGAGCAAGTCGGTCGCACGCGAGTAGACGAAGCGGTCACAGTAACGACGACGCAGATCCCATCCGACGCGAACCCGGACGAGGGCTACCTGCTGGTCCACGTTCCGGTGTCGCCGCGTCCGCCCCACATGGCGGACAACAAGTACTACGCTCGCGGCGACAAGATCAACATTCCGCTATCGAATGCGGAAGTGCTTCGGAAGCATGAGAGTCTGATCGCGCAGAACGTAGATCTTGCGGCTGAAGCGCTTGGTCTGATCGACGAGGTCCACCAGCGCCGCGGCTTCGCCCCCGTAATGGCTGTACTCGCGAGGCCGCTAGGCGCTAGGGACGATCTGCTGATCGAATTGGCGGTATCGGATTCGGCACGCGCAGACGTCGTCAGTTTGTGTCAGGCGTCGGCGGTGCATCAGTCGGCCGAACCGAGCCTCCGTCAGCCGTTTGGAGTGTGGCAACGACCAGGTGGCATCGCGGCCACGAGCTGGTCGGACAACAGCCGCTTCGAAGGTGCTGAGCGGCAAGCCGAGGTCAAATTCCATGAGTCCGGTGCGATTACGCTCCTGTCCGGCGGGGTTGTGAGGATGTACGGCGGCGTATGGAGTGAAGAACCCCGGCCGCGTGTCATGGAATCGGTCATCCTCGGCCACACCGATCTCGTCGTACGCCTGGCCGCCCAGGTTGCGCTGTATGGGTTCAGCGGCTCATGGCGATTCGGTGTTGCCGTCGTGGGCATCGAGGGCGCCAACTCCTTCGCGCTGAGCGCAACGTCTAGCTACGACGACCAGTTGCCGATCTACACGGACCGCGACTACTCGCGAGCGAAGACAGCGTCGCTGGCAGAGATTCAACAGTCGCCGCACGCCATTGTGCGCGACCTCGTCGGTCAGCTGCTCCGCAGCCTGTCGAGTACGAGTGCGAACCAATTCCCTTGGCTGTACACGCCTTGAGGCCGGGGGTAGGCCCGTCAGGTTGAGCGCATGGCGCACGGTCCTAGGTCACCACGTCGCGGATCACGTACAGAGCGTCCGACACCCGCGTCAAGCGACTGACGAAGTCATCGAGGAATGCATCGGTGACCTCGAAGTACTTGCCCTTTTCCTCAAACCGGCGGAGCAAGATCTGTGCACCGGCCACCCCGGTTATTGGGTAGGCGTGCACGAAGTCACTCCGTTCGCTGTTGAGACGCTCGAACTCTGTCGCGGCTGTACTCGCTGCCTGCTGGATGGGCGCTCCCTTCCACTTCTTGGCCGCCGATCGGAATTGATCGAGGATGGCGCCGGCCGGCCTCTCTGAGATTGCCTGCCGGTCTGCGGGCGGATCCAGGTAAGAGACGATCTCCAACATGAAGCCGCTCACCGAGGCAAATCCATACAGCGCAACACCGAGTCGAAACAAGTACCCGTCGTCGACGGGAAGTGACACCCGGGTGAGCTCGCGGATCACCTGAAACTGTGGATTGGACACCTTAGACACCCCTTTCACCATCCCTTCGGCCGGCGCGCGGCCTCGCGGTATCCGCCATTGCTGGCCCAACTCGCTCCGTAACCAGCGCCCCAACGCCGCTCGCTCAGCAGACAGCGCCCCAGCGACGCCAACTGGGCTTTGAAAGGGAGATCGTTCAATCTATGCACGTAGCTCAAGAATGCAGGCGCATCACAGTTCGCGGAAAGAGTTCGTAAGCACCTCCTGGCATGCCGGCCGCCAACCTGACCCGATTCAGATTGACCCACCCACCTGCCGCAACCACACTCTTGAACTCATACCGACGGAGGCGTCGGGATTCCGAACAGATACTCCAGGTCCCCGCTCTGCTTCAGGTTGTCGGATCGTTGACGGTACTCGTCTCGGCGAGCCTTAGTGTGGGCGTTCACTGTGTCGTTATCCACGATTGCTCGGACCACGTTGTTCAACGCCATCCTCGCGATCCGCTGGGCGAATAATGCGATCGTTTCGCAGGCTGCCGCTGACAGGGTACCGCCGTGAATGGCGGCGTTGCGCTGCCTCCGCAAGCGATCCACCCGCGCGTCGACACGAGACTGTTCCTGCTGGAACGCCGCGGCCAGCGCCCCCGCAGAGCCTAGTGTGTCGTCAAGTTCGGCGAGCCGGCGCGCCAGCCAGTGATCCGTGTAGATCCTTCGGAGCGCGGCCGTGTGGGCGACCGTCCTGCTGCGGATGATCCGGTTGCTCCAGTCGTCGGTAGTGATGTCTCTTCGAATGGCGTCGAGGTCGGGCTGAGCCGGAGCGCCCGGTGTGTGGTCTGGGAGGTACCTCACTGCAGCGTCGAACACATCAGTGACCGCGCGATGTGCAAACGCGTCGACCGTGTAGACATCCAGCAGATACTCCTTTATGAAGGCGACCCAATCCAGCGTTCCGTGGGTAGCCCAGGTATTGCAGTGCTCGATAGCGCGGACAGCTGCTCGTACGACAGCCTGGGCATCCGAGAGTGGGGTGTCCTCCAGCTCGGTTTGCAGCCGAAGAACAGGAGCAAGAGCCTCGGCGATCTCGGCGGAGATCACGTGGCCCCCGTCGCTCATCTCCTTCAGAGTCTCCGTGAAGTCATCGTTCTCGTAGTAGAGCTGGCCGTAGTCACGAGTTTCTTTCGGCCCCCACTCAATGGAGGTGTAGTGGAAGGGTTCCCGCTCCCCGAAGAGCAGGCTGCCCCGCAGAACCTTCCACGCATTCTCTGGTGTTCCGTTCACCTGGAGGATGGCGTCGAGGAGTGTTCGGGCGCGCTCCGCTACGAGATGTCGTTTCACACCGTGTACTTCGACGCGGGCGTACACCAGTGCCGGGTCCTGCCACTCGAATCCGCGGATCTCGGAAGGCCCGTCATCACCTGTAGCTCCTTGGAACTGCCGAATCTCCTCGATGAGCAGCTCCTCGGGAACCACATCGAACATCTCACGCACGACATCGTGGTCAGTCAGCGCGGTTGAGAGCGAGTGGGCTCGATAGAAAGTGACATCACCGTGGCTGACCGACACCCCACCCTTCACGTAGGCACGCGCTATCCGAAACCAGACCACGTAGTCCCCGTCGAGCGACGGCGCCGCCACACTGCGAGCGGCGAGATCTTCAAGCTCGCTCGGGGTGAGGTCCGAGTCCCGACCGACCTCTAACTCAACGGGACCCTCGACGTCTCCCAGGATGAACTGTGCGCGGCGCACCTGGAAGTCGGAACCGAGAAGTACCTGTACTGCCGTTCGGAGTGAGCCGAACGGTCCTAGATCCTGGTCCCTGTGCGCGCAGAGAGCCACCACGGTGTCGCGCAGAAACTTCACGCGCTCGGTCGGATAGAGGGAATGGTCCGAGTCTTGGCACGCGGCCACGAGGTCGCGCCACGCCGCGGAGATCGTGTCATCGCTCTCCAGGAGCGTTCCCAGCGCCTGCGCCTTCGCCAGCACGAGGGGCCGTTTCGAATCGTCGAGGTCGAAGGTTCCGTTCTGCTTCAGTTTGAGGAGGTCGGTGGTGATTGCCCTCGACAAGTCCCCGGCCGCAGGTTCAACCTGGGCACGAAGCTGAGGCCCCAACCACGCGCGAGTATCGTCGAGATCGCGAGCCCGCGACTTCCAGTCGTACCTCTGTTGGCGGGTGTGTGGCGGCGGATCGGCAGCGGCCTCGGTGATCTCGTCGGTGACCGCCGGTAGCGACATGTAGCCAGCGCCGCAGATGATCGACTCATTGCTATTCACGTACTCACGCAACTCTTCGAGCCAGCGTTCGCGTTGCTGAAAGATGTCGCGTCCCAACAGATCCTCCCGCGCGTCTTGTTCGGAAGGCGTCCAGCCGAATGAATTCGTCTGTGTCTCCTGCCGCGTCTCCGGCAGCGTAGGCACGGTTGGCGGCCGCTCCCCGGCAACGCGCCGACATATGCGCATCCGTTTACCAACGTCCTTGACCCGGTCCAGTCCTGCGAATTCCCTACCCGCCAGCCTCACTGCCGAATTGTCTCAGCGCGGCAATAAGCTGGGTGTGTGCACCCGCGGCCCAGTCGTCCCGCCACGTTGGATGACATCGACCGCACACGAGCGATGCGCACTCCCGACGAGCTACTGGGTCTGGTCGAGGCGATCCACAACTCCCCGGTCGGCACTCAGGAAACCAACTGGTTGGAATGGAAGAACGGCCTCGATATCAGTACAACTGCGGGAAAGTTCGCCATCGCCAAGGCGATCCTCGGGTTCATGAACCGGTCTGTGGAGCAGGCACATCTAGTTTGCGAGGGCGTTGCTTACGTGGTCATCGGCGTCGAGCCCGGAGCCGCGGACGGTGTCGCCAGCGAAGACCACGCGAAGCTGGACCAGAGACTCAAGACCTATGTCGACGGCCCTCGTTGGACACCCTTCTACGTCTTGTTCTCGCGGGTGGAAGTGCTGGTGATCGTTGTGGAACCACCACGGGCCGGTGACCAGTTCCACACCCTGCAAAAAGAGTTCGACAAGTACCGGGCCGGCACCATCTTCCACCGCGGCGCCGCACAGTCCGCGCCAGCTGGTCCAAAGGAAATTCAAATGCTCGAAAACCGCCTTCTGGCTGGGGTTCGGCAGCCAGAGCTGGACCTCACACTGACGGGCGTCGCTGAACCACTCATCCGGCTCAGCATTGAACGGGAGCAATTCGAGGACTGGCTACGGCGTCATGCGGCTTATGTGCGGGCCACCAGCGGCCGCCCACCAGAACCGCCACCGCGGACACCAACCGGAAGCCCGGTCGACGACGTCCGGATCTCCGAGTTGGCAATGCAGATGTTCGGCCGGTACGCAGACCCCCGCGACGCTGAGGAGTTCGAACAGCGGCTTAACACTTACATGTCTGCTGTCACGCGACGGCTGCTCGACAACGTTTTGCGAAACATCGTCTTGGACGACGACGCCAATACGGTGCGCTTCCGGGTAGGCAACGAGACCGATGACCCCGTGACCGGGGTGCAACTGACGGTCCACATCCCGAAAGGCGGCCTAATCGTGCGCACAGCCGCGCCGAGCGTCGACGAACTCCCGCCGCCGAAGTGGCCGGAACCTCTGGTGAATCAGCTGCGGATCGGCACTCTGACCCGGGTGCCTCAGTCCGTGCCGCCCTACTCTCACCCCATCACCCGCCCCCGTTCCGGGTCGGTCGTAAAGACCTCGGATTCGTTCGAAGTCACCTGGGACCTCGGCGACATCCGTCCCCACGATTGGTCTCGCACTGTCATGGTCACCGTCATCCCTTTCCCGAACGCACCGGAGCGTCTCAACGTAGAACTCGTCGCGCGCGCAATGGACCGCCGAGGAATCTGCACCGCGACGACGCTGCTGACTATCGGATCAGGCACCTGGGCCATCGACGACTTCTACGACGCGGCGCCGCGGCACTAGCTGGTCCTCGGATCTGCGACGCAGAGCCATGATGCTCTCTAGCCGAGCCTCAGGTGAGTCGTCGTTCACGGCTCTGCGGGCACGAAGTTCTCGTTGCAGCCCACTGACACATCCGGGTCGGTGTCGTCGGCCCCGAAGTAATCCCGAACTGGTCGGACACGGCAGTGAAAGTTGCCCCTGGCCAAGTACGAGTTGTGGAAATAGATGCCCAGCCCAGCAGCTTGGTCCCTGGTGTCGAAGTTGCCGACGCGGACCATCTTGGTGCCGTCCATAACGACCTCAAGCGCGTAGCGCAACGGTTTGACCCCGCTGCGTTGCAGGGGCAAAAATTCGATCCCGCCCACGCCGCCTCGTGGCACGAGAACCGATTCGGGTGTTCCCGCCCAGTCGCACAGCAGGCAGGCGAAACTCTCCATGGACCGAACGGTACGCTGCACCACCGACAGCCCGACTTTGACGTCGGAGCGCGTGCATGCCCTCATATCCCGACTGGCGCGAACCATTGCGAATCCTCAGCCAAGGCATCCAACCAGCAACCGCCCGACAGCTCGTGTTCGCGGCCAAGATCGGTGTCAACGTAGCGGCTGACGAATCCCGTAATGTCACCGCGGTACTGAGTGAGGAACCCGGCGCACCTGCGTGGCTCGCACGAGTGCAATGTGATGTCGCCAATCTCGTTGTTTTTAAACGGGTTTTGGCAGACTAGGCTTGTCGCTGATGAACGGGGTACCGATTGGCGGCCACTTCTGGCTTGAGGAGTTCCCGGAGCCGCAGATCCGCGGTCAGTTCACTGCGGAGCTCGGGAAAAGGTGGAAGTGATGCTGGAGAGTGGGCTGCCCACGGGACTTGTCGCCCGTGACGCCCCAGCGCCCCTGCCAGCACCCAAATCTGGCGATCTAGCTGGCATCATGAGGGTGGCCGCAGCAGGGTCGGTCGCGAGGTCCCGCCCATTCAATGTCTGTGGGCAGCTTGATACCGGCGAGCCGGTCAGCATTTTCGGTGCGAGGGACATCGCCGTATCGGGCGCGCCACAGTACGTCGCGCCCTTCGCAGTCCTCGGCGCTAACGTGACCCTCGATCAGCCCTACAGTGTCGTTCGGTTCCGTCTTGATCACCCGCACCGGTTGAGGCATCTGGCTGGCAACGAATCAAGCGTGGTCGAAGACGATGGATCCACGCTCAGCGTCGAGGAATCAGAAGAAGGCAACTGGTTGGTGTATACGCCCTCGACTCCGGCGACGTTGACGCTACTCGAGATGCGGGTGATATCTAGCAGTTTGGCGTTGGCGCAGATCGCCCTGTTCCCAGACCCAGACCCAGAACGCGACCTCCGCACGCGCGAGACGCAGCTGCGCATCGATTCCACCAGCCCTTGGCTGACCGTGCGCGGGCCCCAATTCTGTGCTCCTTCCTCTGGCAACCTTTATATAGATACCTTGTTGCCGGACACGGAGCTCACAGTCGCGCGGTTCGCCAAATGGGACTGCCCCGAGTTCAGTTGACTCGGTGGGTGTGAATTTCAGGCCGCGGTTGCGACTGGGGTGTGGAGCAGTTCGAACTCTATCGGGGTGAGCTTGCCGAGGGCGCGTTGCCGGCGGCGGCGGTGGTAGGTGCGCTCGATCCAGGTCACGATCGCCAGGCGTAGTTCGGCTCGGGTGGTTCAGCGTTGCCGGTCGAGCACGTTGCGTTGTAGGAGAGCGAAGAATGACTCCATGGCGGCGTTGTCCCCGCAGGCGCCGACGCGGCCCATCGATCCGTGTAATCCGTGGTGCGACAGTGCCTGGACGAATTTTCGCGACCGAAATTGGCTGCCCCTGTCGGAATGGACGATCGTCGCGACCGGTGAGCGCAGGGCCACAGCATGATCCAAGGCGGCTACCGCCAGCGAGGATTTCATCCGCGAGTCGATCGAGTAGCCGACGATCCGGTTGGAGTAGACGTCTTTGATGGCGCAGAGGTAGAGCTTGCCTTCATCGGTGCGGTGTTCGGTGATGTCGGTCAGCCACACCTGGTTGGCGGCCTGGGTACTGAACTGGCGGTTCACGAGGTCGTCGTGGACCGGAGGTCCGGAGCGACGGTGGAGTCCTCGTTTCTTGGCGAAGATCGACCAGATGCGTTCTTGGGAGCACAGTCGTGCCACGCGATTCTCCCCGGCGATGATCCCGCGTCTGGGCAGTTCGTCGGCGATGAACCGGTATCCGAAAGCGGGATCATCGGCATGGATGTCGCGGGCGGCGTTGATCAGGTGTGCATCGTCCCAATCACGCTGGGTTAGTGGTGCTTTGCGCCATTTGTAGAACGCTTGGGTGGAGAACCCAAGAACCCGGCAGGTCACCGTGAAGGGGACCCCATCGGCGGCAAGGTCAAGGACCAGCGGGTACATCATTTTGGGTTGGCGTCCCGGGAAAGGTAGCCCACCGCGCGGCGCATCACCTCGGCTTCCTGCTCCAGGAGCTTGATCCGCTTATGCGCCTCGCGCAGCTGCGCCGACAGATCACCATCGGCGGCAGCAGACCCGGGCCGGTCGACACCCTCGTCACGGTCGGCGATCTTGAGCCAGCGATGCAGGCAGGCCTCGGAGATCCCGAAGTCCTTCGCGATCTGGCGCAACGGGGCCTCGCCCTTGCGGGCCACAGCGATCACGTCAGCACGGAACTCGGCAGGAAACGGCTTCGGCACGAGATTGATCCTTCCAGCAAGGACGAATCCTCACAGGTCAGGAATCAACCAAACCGGGGGCAGTCCCGAAGCCTGGATCTCCCAGATGCGCCAGTCCGCCGGGCGCGGCATCGATCCGAACACCGCGACGACCACGCTCTCTGAGTACGGCGCAGCCAACATGACCCTGGCGTTGCGCGGGCTGCAAAACAAGACCACCGACCCCTACCTTGCGGGCTGGCGCAAGCGGATCGTGCCATCGCTGGGCCACCTACCGGTAACGATGATCACCAATGGCGCCGTTGACCGGGCCGTCCACGCGTGGATCGCAGATGACTGCAGCCGGCCAACCGTGAAAAACAGTCTGTCAGTGCTGGTGCGGGTGATGGAGCAGGCGCTCCGCGACGGGATCATCGACAGGAAACCCGCACGGATCAGCGGCTGGCAGCGCGAATACAAACTCGCGGAGGATGAACTCGACGACCCGCGGTCTCTGGCGCTGCCGGACTGGCCCGCGCTCATGGCTCTCGCAGATGCGTTGGTGGCGAACTCGGCGGACCAATATCAGGGTTGGGGCGACGTTGTGATCTTCGAGGCCTGCACCGCGGCGCGAATCGGCGAAGTCTCCGGGTGCCTGGTCGGTGACATCGACACCGAGAACTGGATCTGGACTGTGTGTCGACAGACAACGCCGTCCCCCGGCGCGCTCAAGGATGGCACCACGACTGTGTCGGGCGGCGGCCTGGTCGATAAGAACACCAAGGGGCGGCGAGCACGCCAGGTGCCGTTGATTATGTCGATTCGCAAACTCGTCCAGCGTCGGATCGACCTTGTCGGCGGGGACCCGGACGCCCGATTGTTCACTGGTCCCCGAGGCGGGCGAATCACCACCGCCACCCTTCGGGATGCGACCTCATGGGATGAAGTCGTGACCAAACTCGGCTACGAACACCTCAAGCGCCACGGCCTGCGGCACACCGGGCTGACCTGGATGGCCGACGCGGGTGTCCCCCTGCACAGTCTCCGCAAGATCGCTGGCCACGGCAGCATCACGACTACCCAGCGCTACCTGCACCCCGACCGACAGTCCGTCGCCGATGCGGGTGAGCTGCTGACACGGCATCTTTCGTCCAAAGGCGGGCGGAACCTGCGGGTCATTTAGCTGTTTGATTGATGAAAACCCTTGGCCAGTGCCGTGTCCACTGAGCTTTGTCCTCGCCAAAGCGCTCCGATTGCGCGGTGGCCTCCGCGAGGGTCGCGGCAGGCACACCGGCCTCCAGAAGTAATCGCAGCGCGAGCATCCACTGCAATGATCTGTTCAGGGTGCTCATCCTAAGAATTTGATCGGTTTCAAGTCGTCCCGACTCCATGCCATGCGCTAACGCGATGCGCTGTTCAACAACCGCATTCTTCCATCGCCCGAGTCGACCGACGCATTCAGGAACCGCTGCGGAGACCGGTTCGGCCAGCGCTCTGACACGTTGGGGATAACTATATTCGTGCCAGTACTGCCGCAATGCCGACGCGAATGTTTCTGCAACTGGACCCGGAATGCCCGATACTGCAAGGGATTCCAGTGACTCATCGATCGATTCCACGCTAAATCGACGTGCGTGCGGGAACAAGGTTCGGTGCAGCGCTTCGACGGCTGTCGCCAGGGACAGTGCTTGTGCTTCAACAGTAGGGAATTCGTTCCGCATCACAGCAGCCAAAATTTGAGGTACGGGTGTGGTGCGATAGTGCACGTCAAGCCACCGCGCGAGAAAATCAAGTCCGACCTGTGGCTGGACGAATAACAGTTCGCCTACAGTTGCGGGTCCGTCAGGATCAATCTGATAGCCGTGCACCGAACACCATTCGCCAGCCCACACGTCGAGGGACCGAACGACGCACGATGCGCCCGAAAGAATGGTCATGAGGTCGGCGAGCGGTTGGAGGGCACGAGTCACGACCTCCGGCATGGTCCAACCGTTCACGAGCTCGATTTCGAGCTGGCTGCTGGTCTTGACCGCAAAGCCTCGAATTCCGGGCGGACTGAGCGACGCCGCAGGCCCAAGCGTGATGTACCCGGCGCCGTCCACGAGTTCTGTGTCGAGAGATTTATCGGCGAGATCCAAGTGCCAGTCCTGCCTCAACCGATTATTGAGATAGATAGTCTGCGTGACGGTAGGCTGCCACGCCCACTCAGCCAGGTTGGTGACGTCTGGGCGCACACCGAAGAGTCTGCTTTCGGGATCGGCGAGGTGGCCACCAACCAGACACCAGGTCGCTTTCATCTCGTGGACGGTAGGCATTGAGTCCGTATCGAACGGGCTCGGCAACCCAACCGCGTGACGGTGTGATGTGTAGGCGTCCCACAGTGTCACGAGGCGCGGGCGCACGGGGATCTCACCGAGCACGACCATGTCGGGCGGATCCTCTGTTGATTTGACCGCCCATCTACCGCTTGAGAGGGGCTCAAACGTGTGGAAGGGAGTCAAACCCGGACTCACCTCAAGGCGCACCCTGGGGCCATCGACCTCGATCGTCCCTGTGACCTTGCGGCTTTCAGCCCCGGGCAACCAGAACTGCCCAAGCGTGCTGCCTTCTTTGCTCGGGAAGTCATTATTGGACATGAGTCACCATTTGGGGTTGCCGTTCGGACACGGGCCCGCCCTTAAGCATCGCGCCCTGACTGGTTGTTCACACCATCGAAGTCTGACAACGTACGTCGCACCACGTCTCGTGCGGACAGACATGCCGAGCCGATGCCGCGGTGGTCCCAGATTGGTCCCAAGACATCCGGCTGCGCTCCGCTCCACTGAACAATCATCGCAGTTCAAAGCACATTTCACACTGTCGGGCTGACAGGATTTGAACCTGCGACCACTTGACCCCCAGTCAAGTGCGCTACCAAACTGCGCCACAGCCCGCCACCGCCGCAACATCTCCGGCAGCAGGTCGAAAGCCTACCGCACGGCCGCGGGTGTCCCGAATCCGCGTGAGGACACCTTGACCGCGTAGGCTCGGCCACGCGGGACTGCCCCCTCGGCAGCGCGACTACCCCTCAGGAATCACCACTTATGCAGCTTCCCCCCTCGCAGCAGTGGTCGGCCATGCCCGACCCCACGGACCCCACAGACATCCCCGAGACCAGCGGCGACCCCGCCGTCACCGACGAAGTGGTCGACGTCGCCGACACCGGCGACACCGTTCTGCTGCTGCAGAAGATGGAAAACCGCCTCATCCGGCACACGCTGCGCCGGCCCGACGTGCTGAGCGCCGAGCAGCTGCGCCGGCTGCGGTATCTGCTCAACTTCGCCCGGCTCGACGACTTCGAGCCCGGCGCCGCCGGCCCGGGCGGCGCCCGCGGCCGCGGCGACGTCGCCGTCGGCGCGGAGCTGGCCGGGTGGCGAGCCAAGGTGGCCGATGCGCTGCGCGGCCCACTGCGCGTAGAGCGCGACCCGGTGATGGCGTTGGTCGCCGCCCGTGACACCCTGGGCACGCTGGCCCCCGAGCAGGACGAACAGCGCCGCCTGCTGGCCGAACGCCACGGCAATGACTTCTCCCTGGCCGAGCTCGACGCGGAGGTGGGCCACAAGAAGCTGGTAGCCGTCCTCGGCGGGGGTGGCGGCGCCGGCTTCGTCTACATCGGCGGGATGGAGGCCCTGCTGGAGTCCGGGGCGGTGCCCGACTACCTGATCGGGTCCTCCTTCGGTTCCATCCTGAGCTCGGTGGTCAGCCGCACCTTGCCGGTGCCTATCGACGAGTACGTCCAGTGGGCCAAGACGGTGTCGTTCCGCGCCATCCTGGGGCCCGAGCGGCTGCGCCGCCGCCACGGCCTGACCGGTGTGTTCGCCTTGAACTTCGACCTGTTCGCCGACGCGATGTTCCGCCGCGAGGACGGCGCGCCGATGAAGATGTCGGATCTGGAGATTCCGTTCGATGCGGTGGTGGCCGGGGTGCGCCGCCAACCGTTTGCGGCCCTGCCGGCACGTTATCGCAACCAGAGCCTGGCCGGCCTGCAGTTGCGGTCCTTCCCCTATCTGTCGATCGGCCTGGGCCCGCAGGTGGCGACGCGGATGTGGCAGACGGCCGCCTTCATCGACCCGCGGGTGGTGACCCCGATCGTGATCGGCGGCGACAACCCGGACCGCGACGTCAACGTCGTTGATGCGGCGTCGTTCTCCTCGGCGATCCCCGGGGTGTTGCACCACGAGCCCAAGGATCCGGCGATGGAGCCGATGTTCGACGCGCTGCTGGCCGACAACGACGTCGGCGCCCTGGTGGACGGTGGCGCGGCCAGCAATGTGCCGTTGGAGCTGGCTTGGAAACGAGTCCGCGCGGGCCGGTTGGGCACCCGCAACGCCTGCTACCTCGCCTTCGACTGCTTCCATCCGCAGTGGGACCCCAAGCACCTGTGGCTGGTGCCGATCACCCAGGCGATCCAGTTGCAGATGGTGCGCAACGCGCCTTATGCCGACCATCTGGTCCGGTTCTCCCCGACGCTGTCACCGGTCAACCTGGCGCCGTCCGCGGCAACCATCGACCGGGCCTGTCATTGGGGACGCAAGAGTGTCGAGCATGCCATTCCGGTGGTTTCCGCACTGCTGCAACCGGTCTGGTGGGAAGGCACCGAGCCCGCGGTGGTGACCCCGAAGGCGGCCGCGCAACCGGAGCACCCGCACGCCGCGTCGATGGACGAGGTGATGGCCTCGGCCCGGGCGCCGCGCAGCCGCTGGGAACGGTGGCGTAGGCAGAACCCCGCCTGAGCCGGCTAGACCGTCAACAGCCGGTACAGCCCGATCAGTCCGACCACCAGGATCACCGCGCGCAGCGCGTTCGGAGACAACCGGCGCCCGTAGTGACCGCCCAGGTAGCCCCCGATCAGCGAACCAACGGCGATCAATCCGGCTGCCGGCCAACTGATCCGGTCGAAAGCCGTCGCGATGTAGGCCGCCGCGGCGACCACATTGACGATCAGCACCAGCAGGTTCTTCGCGGCGTTCATCCGCTGCATCGACTCGGGCAGCAGCACCCCCATCACGCCGATCAGCAGAATTCCTTGGGCCGCAGCGAAATAGCCGCCATACACGCCGACAGCGAAAGTGCCGATTGCTAACGCCGCCAGCCGACCATCGCTGAGCTGATCGGTCGAGCGGCCCTCGGCCGCCGCGCGGCGCTGCGCCAACGCCTGAATCTTCGGGCCGATCACCACCAGCGCCAGGGCACCGACCAACAGCGCCGGGACGACCCGGTTGAACACGCTCTCGGGCAGGTGCAGCAGCAGGTACGCCCCGAGCACCGCGCCCAGCAGCGATCCCGGTATCTGCCATCGCAGTCGATCCCACTGGCCGCGCAGTTCGCGACGGTACGCCCAAGTGCTGGAGATGCCGCCGGCCACCAGGCCGATCGCATTGGAGATCGTCGCGGTCAGCGGCGCAAAACCCAGCGTCACCAAGGTCGGAAAGGTGATCAACGTGCCCGAGCCGACCAGGGAGTTGATCACCCCGGCGCCCACCCCGGCCAGGATGATCAACACCATCTGCGATACCGGCATTTGCAGCACCCTACGCTGATCGTGCGCAGGGCTAGGGCAGCCGAGCTGAGAGGTGACGCGATGATCGGCATTACGGGAAAGCGGGCGGTCGGTGCTGCCTGCGGGCTGCTGTTCCTCCTCGGAGCGCCGCCGGCGGCCCAGGCCGCCCCGGAGGTGCCGTCAGGCCCGTACGCCTTCACCGCCCAGCACGGGCCGTCGCAGCGGGCCGCGACGTGGACGTTCACCCCGTGCGGCGCGACGTGCACCACCGTCGACGCCGAACGCTGGCTGCAGAACGCCGAATTTCATCTCAACGGTGGCCGCTGGGAGTACAGCGGGCGGGGCAGCATGGACTGCCCGGTGGATCACACCCCGCTGCCGGTGTCGAAGACGGTCAGCTTCGACGCGGTGACGCTGGCCGGGCAATGGACCACCGCAACCCTGGAGCCGTGCGGCCGCGGGCCGGCCGGCGGGGTGGTGGGGCAATGGGACTTCCAGCTGACCAAGGCCGGCTAACTGGAGGGGTCAGCGAGAACGCTTGGGGCCGCGCTTCTCTCGCACTCGCACATTGATCCGGATCGGGCTGCCCTCGAATCCGAACGTCTCGCGCAGTCGCCGCTCCAGGAACCGGCGGTAGCCGGCCTCGAGGAATCCCGATGTGAACAACACGAACGTCGGCGGACGCGACGTCGCCTGGGTGGCGAACAGGATGCGCGGCGCGCGGCCGCCGCGTGCCGGCGGCGGGGTCGCGGCGACCACCTCTTTGAGCCAGGTGTTGAGCTGCCCCGTGGAGATCCTGGTGTCCCAGGAAGCCAGCGAGGTCTCCAGCGCAGGCACCAACTTCTGTACCGCGCGACCGGTTTTCGCGGAGATGTTCACCCGCGGCGCCCACGCCAGCCGGGCCATGTCCCGGTCGATCTCTTTGTCCAGCAGGTAACGCCGGTCTTCGTCGACCAGGTCCCACTTGTTGTAGGCCAGCACCACCGCCCGGCCCGCCTCGACCACCATCGAGATCACCCGCTGATCCTGCTCGGTCAGCGGCTGCGACGAATCGACCAGCACGATCACCACTTCGGCGGCGTCGATAGCGCCGTGGGTGCGCACCGAGGCGTAGAACTCGTGTCCGCTGGCCTGCCCGACCTTACGGCGCAGCCCGGCGGTGTCGACGAAACGCCAGATCTTGCCGTCCATCTCGATCAGCGAGTCGACCGGGTCGACGGTGGTGCCGGCCACATCGTGCACCACCGAACGCTCGTCGCCGGCCAACCGGTTCAGCAGCGAGCTCTTGCCCACGTTGGGTTTGCCGACCAAAGCCACCCGGCGCGGGCCGCCTCCCCCGCCGGCGGTTTCGGCCACCTCGGGCAGCTTGGCGATCACCTCGTCCAGCAGGTCGGCCACTCCGCGTCCATGCAGTGCACTGATCGTGAACGGCTCGCCCAGTCCCAGCGACCACAGTGCCGCCGCGTCGGATTCGGCTCGCTCACTGTCAACCTTGTTGGCGGCCAAGAACACCGGCTTGCCGGACCGGCGCAGAATCCGCGCGGCGGCCTCGTCGCCCGCGGTCGCGCCCACCACCGCGTCCACCACCAGAATCACCGCATCGGCGGTACGCATGGCCACCGCGGCCTGCTCGGCCACCAGCTGCTGCAGACCCTTGGCGTCGGGTTCCCAACCGCCGGTGTCCTGCACGACGAATCGGCGGCCGGTCCACAGCGCGTCGTAGGACACCCGGTCTCGGGTCACCCCGGGCAGGTCCTGCACCACGGCTTCGCGCCGGCCCAGGATCCGGTTGACCAGCGTCGACTTGCCGACGTTGGGCCGGCCCACCACAGCCACCACCGGCGGCGGGCCGGAGTCTTCGACAAGATCGTCGAAGCCGCCGTCTTCGCCGATCTGCCAGTCGCTTTCGTCGACCCAGGTTCCGTCACTCATCGGATCGCCCCGCAATGCTGCTCAACCAGGTCCCGCAGGTGGTCGACCACCTGGTCCTGGGTCATGTCTCCGGTGTCCACGATCACCGCGTCGTCGGCGGGCCGCAGCGGCGACACCGCCCTCGTGGAATCCATCTCGTCGCGGCGAAGCACGTCAGCCAGCACGCCGGCGTAGTCGTCGCGCAGTCCGGCCGCGATGTTCTGGTCATTGCGCCGCCGGGCGCGGGTCTCGGCCGAGGCGGTCAGGAAGATCTTCACGTCGGCGTCGGGCAGCACCACGGTGCCCACGTCACGGCCTTCCACCACCACGCCGCCGCCTTGCGCGGCCAACTGCTGCTGCACGGCGACCAGCCGGCTGCGCACGGCGGGAACCGCCGCCACGGCCGACACCGCGCGGGTCACCTCGTCGCCGCGGATCTCTCGCGAAACGTCTTCGGCGCCAAGAAAAGCGCGATCGCCGTCGGGTTGGGAGTCCACCGAGACCTCGACACCCTGCGCGACCGCGGCGATGCCGTCGAGGTCATCGAGGGCGACACCGGACCGCAGCACCGCCAGCGTGACGACGCGGTACATCGCACCGGTGTCCAAATAGCGTGACCCCAGCGCCTTTGCCAATCCCCGCGCGACCGTGGACTTTCCGGTACCGGCCGGCCCGTCGATGGCGACGACGGCCGCACTGACCGGGCTCACAGACCGACTGCCTTATACAGTTCCCCGATTTCCTTGCGGGTCAACGCCCTGATGCTGCCGGGACGCTGCTCCCCCAGCGCAACCGTGCCGATGTCGGTGCGCACCAACTCCTGGACCGGAAATCCGACCGCCGCCAGCATCCGCCGCACGATCCGCTTGCGGCCTTCGTGCAGCGTCACCCGCACCAGGGACTTGCCGGGCACGGCGTCCACCACCGCGAAATCGTCGACGTTCGCCGGCCCGTCGTCGAGTTCGACGCCCTCGCGCAGCTTTTTGCCCAGCCCGCGCGGGACGGTGCCCAGCACGGTGGCCACGTAGGTCTTGGGCACCTGATACGACGGGTGCATCAGCCGGTGCGCGAGTTCGCCGTCGTTGGTCAACAGCATCAGGCCCTCGGTGTCGGCGTCGAGGCGCCCAACGTGAAACAGCTTGGCGTCACCGCGAACTCGATGTTCGACATAGTCGCCGATGCACGGCCGCCCGCGGTCGTCCGACATCGTCGAATGCACCCCGCGCGGCTTGTTCAGCGCCAGGTAGACCCGGGTGTCATCGACGGTCACCCGCGCCCCGTCGACCCGGATGACCGATGCGGCAGGGTCCACTCGGGTGCCCAGTTCGGTCACCACCTGACCGTCCACTTCGACCCGGCCGTCGCGAATCATCCGCTCGGCCACCCGGCGCGAGGCGACCCCGGCCTGCGACAGCACCTTCTGCAGGCGCACTCCGTCTTGTTCTTCGTCCGGCCACGCCATCAGAGGTGGTCCACATCGAAGGTCAGCGGCTGATCGGCCGCCGGCGCACCGCCGAGTTTCATGAAACGCGGTTCGCTGTCCAGGGTTTCGCTCATTTCATCGATCACGTCGACATCAGGCAGCAGCGGCGCGATGTCGGGCAGGTCGGTCAGTGACGACAGGCCCAGCCGTTCCAGGAACAGCTCGGTGGTGGCGAACGTCACGGCCCCGGTGTCGGGGTCCGTGCCCGCCTCGGTGATCAAGCCGCGCGCCACCAAGGTTCGGATCACCGCGTCGACGTTGACGCCGCGCACCGCGCTGACGCGGGCCCGCGTCACGGGCTGGCGGTAGGCGACTACGGCAAGGGTCTCCAGCGCGGCGCGGGTCAGCTTGGACCGGGCGCCGTCGAGCAGTAACCGCTCCACGTACGGCGCGAACCGGGCGCGGCTGTACAGGCGCCAGCCGCCGCCGGCCTCACGCAGGTCGATGCCGCTGTCGCGTTCGGTGAACTCTTCGGCCATCGTCCGCAGTTTGGCCGTGATCCGGTAGACCGGCTGGTCGGTGGCGGCCGCCAGGGCCTCCACGGTCACCGGGGTGTCCACCACCAGCAGCAGGGCCTCGAGCACCGATCCCAGCTCGGAGTCCTCGAGCTCGGGTGCCAGGGCGACGTCGATCCCCAGATTGGAGCCCGACGTCCCGGCCGTTTCCTCGGCGGCCTCGTGGTCTTCCACAGCGTCGGCGGCCTCGGGAGCCTCGAAGTCCTCCGGCACTTCGGAGTCGGGCACGTGGTCAGTCATCAATTCGTCTCGCACTACTCGGCCGATTCTGCTTTCACCAGGTCTTCATTGGTGGGACGTTCCCCCGTCCACGACACCTGGAGCACACCAAGTGGTTCTGACTGCTCAAATGCTACCGCCCGGGCCCGATACAGTTCGAGCAGCGCTAGGAAGCGGCCGACGATCTCGATCGGCGCCTTACAGTCGGCGACCAGTTCGGAGAACGACGCCCACTGCCCCGTGCCGCGAGCCTCCAAGAGCCGCAACACCACACCGGCTTGCTCGGGAACCGACACCATCACCTGATGCAGGTGCCCGAGGCCCACCACCGGCGCCGGACGCGGGGTGAACGCGGCCGCCGCGATCTGGGCGAAGGACTCGACGTCGACGCCCAGCATCACTTCGGGGAGCAGGTTGGCATACCCGTCTTCCAGCGACACCGCGCGCGGATAGCTGCGCAACGCGGCGGCTTCGAGCTCGGCGAACATCTGCGCGACGTGTTTGAACGCCCGATATTGGAGCAGCCGCGCGAACAGCAGGTCGCGGACCTCGAGCAACGCCAGGTCTTCTTCGTCGTCGACCTGGCCGGCCGGCAGCAGCCGGGCCGCCTTGAGGTCGAGCAGCGTCGCGGCGATCACCAGAAAGGCCGTGGTCTCCTCGAGCTCCAGCTGCGCGCCGACGTCGCGGGTGTAGGCGATGAAGTCGTCGGTGACCTGGTGCAGAGCCACCTCGGTGACGTCGAGGCGATGCGCGAAGATCAGCTGCAGCAGCAGGTCGAACGGACCCTCGAAGTTGGTCAGCCGGACCTGGAAGCCCTGCGCGTCATGTGGGGCGTCGGCCGTCTCAGTGTCGGAGTTCACGCGCCGAATCGGTCGATGACTTCGCGGGCCAGCGCACGGTAGGCCTGTGCACCCCCGGATTTCGGAGCCCAGGTGGTGATGGGCTCGCCGGCCACGGTGGTCTCGGGGAAGCGGACGGTACGGGTGATGACCGTGTCGAACACCAGGTCGCCGAAGCGCTCCACCACCCGCGCCATGACCTCGCGGGAGTTGACGGTGCGCGGGTCGTAGCGAGTCAGCAGGATGCCGCTGATCTCCAGCTTCGGGTTGAGCCGGTCGCGGACCTTGTCGACGGTGTCGGTCAACAATGCCAGCCCGCGCAGCGAGAAGTACTCGCACTCAGTCGGGATCACCACGCCGTCGGCGCAGGCCAGACCGTTGACGGTGAGCAACCCCAGCGACGGCTGGCAGTCGATCAGCAGGTAGTCGTAGCGGTCCAGCACCGGGGTCAGCGCCCGCGCCAGGGAATGCTCCCGACCCACCTCGTTGACCAGCTGAATCTCGGCTGCGGACAGGTCGATGTTGGAGGGCACCAGGTCCAGGTTCTCCACCCCGGTGTGCACGACCACGTCGTCGATGCCGACCCGAGGTTCGACCAGCAGGTTGTGCACGGTGTGCGCCAGGTCGTAGTGCGGCACGCCGAGCCCCGCCGACAGCGCACCCTGCGGGTCCAGGTCCACCAGCAGCACCCGGCGGCCGTACTCGGCCAGCGCGGCACCGAGGTTGATGGTGGAGGTCGTCTTGCCGACGCCGCCCTTCTGATTGCACATCGCAATGACCTTGGCCGGCCCATGTGTCGAACGGGGCTGCGGCTCGGGGATATTCCGCGGCGGACGCCCGGTCAAACCGACGCCCGAGGTGTCGTCGTCGCTCATGGCCGGACCGGCGCTGTGGTGGCGGACATCCGCAGAAGTCTAATAGGTGACGGCCGTCTGCATTAGCCACATGACCAGTGATTGCGGCGCCGGCGGCCATAGGATCGCATCCATGAGCCTCAAACGACGTTTCCCCTTCCTGCGGTGGTCGTTCCTGCGGATGGCAACCGGTGGGCGCAACGTCGTCACAACAGGGCAGATCGGCGACGGCCGCGAGGCCGCAGCGGTCGACTTCGTGCTGGCCAACGCCCGCGTCGGCGATATCGACGACGTGCTCGCCCGCATCGATGAGTTCGCCTACGAGAAGTCTTTGCTGATCAATATCGGCGACGAGAAGGGCCTGCTGTTGGACGCCGCGGTGCAGCGGGTCAATCCGGCGTTGGCGCTGGAGCTGGGCACCTACTGCGGTTACAGCGCGCTGCGGATTGCCCGCGCCGCACCGGCGGCGCGGATCTACTCGATCGAGCTGGCCGAGGCCAACGCCGCCAACGCCCGGCGGATCTGGGCGCACGCCGGGGTGGCCGACCGGGTGACCTGTGTGGTGGGAACCATCGGTGACGGCGGGCGCACGCTGGACACGTTGACCGCTAAGCACGGTTTTGCCGCCGGTGGGCTGGACTTCTTGTTCATCGACCACGACAAGACCGCCTACCTACCCGACTTGCAGGCGATCCTGGACCGGGGGTGGCTGCATCCGGGGGCGGTCGTGGTGGCCGACAACGTCAAGGTGCCGGGGGCGCCGCGTTACCGCGAGTACATGCGGGCTCAGCAGGGCGTGCTCTGGGACACCAGCGAACACCGCACCCACGTGGAATATCAGAGCCTGCTCCACGACCTGGTGCTGGAGTCGACCTATCTGGGCGGTTAGTTCCCTGCGCGAGCGTGCGCAGACTGACAGTTTTTGCGGCGTGTCGGCGTACAGACCCGCACTCTCGCGCCAGGAAACTCTCGCGCCAAAAGAAGCCAAAAGAACTAGCGGGCGCGGGGGTGGGCGCCGGCCCACACCTCGCGCAGGGCGTTGACGGTGACCAACGTGTAGATCTGGGTGGTGGTCACCGAGGCGTGGCCGAGCAGCTCTTGCACCACCCGCACGTCGGCGCCGCCGTCGAGCAGATGGGTCGCGAACGAGTGTCGCAGGGTGTGTGGTGACACCTTGGCGGTGATCCCGGCCCGCTCGGCGGCGTCCTGCAGCACCTGCCAGGCGCTTTGGCGCGACAGCCGCCCGCCCCGGGCGTTGAGGAACACCGCCGCGGTACCACGGCCCCGGCCCGCCAGATCGGGGCGGCCCCGCACCAGGTAGGCATCCAGCGCCGCCACCGCCGGCCGGCCCACCGGCACCAATCGCTGCTTGCCGCCTTTGCCGTGCAACAGCACCGATCGGTCTGCGACGTCGATGTCGTCGAGATCCAGGCCGACAGCCTCCGAGATACGAGATCCGGTGGAGTACAACATTTCCAGCAGGGCGCGGTTGCGCAGCGTCAACGGCCCGTCCGAGGCACTGTCACCGCCGGCGCCGGCCAGCAGCGCCGCCACCTCGTCGATAGTCAGGCTCTTGGGCAGCCGCCGTCCCGGGGTCGGCGGCTTGACCGAACGCGCCACGTCGGCCGCCACCAGTCCCTCGGCGGCGGCGAACCGGTGCAGGCCGCGCACCGCGATCAGCGCGCGCCCCGCCGAGACCGCGGACAGGGCGGGCACCCCGTTGTCCGGGTCGCCGCGACGCAACGTCACCAGAAACTCGGTGACATCGCCTTCGGCGACGCCGGCCAGGTCTTCGATCCCGCGGGCCAGCAGGTGCTCGCGGTAGCGGCGCAGGTCGCGCCGATAGGAACTCAAGGTGTTGGCGGCGACCCCGCGCTCGATGGTCAGGTGGTCCAGATACCCCTGCAACTGCCCGTTGAGCGGGCACACCGGCTGGGTCGCCGCGGTCATGGCCGGTTCTGCCTGGCGGCGAACGCGGTCGGTCGGTCGACCCACTCGGCGCCGGTGTCACGCAGCTCGGCGAAGCCCTGACTGTGGACAAAGGCGGCCAGGATCCCCGCCACCGCAATGGCATTGACGATCTCACCGGAAAACACCATCCGGGCCGCCTCGGCGATCGGATACCACTCGAGTTGCAGATCGGCCTCTTCGTCGTGGGCCTCCGGGCGGTCCACCTCGGTCAGGCCGGTGGCCATATACACCCGCACCGACTCGTCGGAAAAGCCCGGGGTGGAGACCAGGTCGACCAGCACCTGCCAGGTACTCGCCGTCAGACCGGCCTCCTCGACCAGTTCGCGGCCCGCGGTCAGGTGCGACGGCTCGCCACCGACGTCGAGCAGGCCGGCGGGCAGTTCCCACAGCCGGCGGCCCAGCGCGTGGCGGTACTGGTAGATCAGCGGGATCCTGCCGTCGGCATCCAGGGCGACCACCGCCACCGCCCCGAAGTGCTCCACCACGTCCCGGGTGGCCGTCGCGCCGCCCGGCATCAAGACCTCGTCGCGGCGCAGCGCAAAGATTTTGCCGCTGTGCAGCAGCTGCGACGACGTGGTCTCGAAGACGTGGTCAGCCACGGGTGACGTGTTCCGGCAGCGCTTCTTGCAGTGGGTCGGTCAACGGCTGGGCGCTGCCGCCATGCCCCTCGGCACCGTTCTGAGCGTCTTCGTGCTCAGCACCGTGAGGTTCATGGGCGTGCTCGGGGATCTCCACCGGCAGCCGCTCGGCCGCCTTGTAGTCCATCGCCGCGCCGATGAACGCGGCGAACAGCGGATGCGCCCGGGTGGGCCTGCTCTTGAGCTCGGGGTGCGCCTGGGTGCCCACCAGGAACGGGTGCACCTCGCGGGGGTACTCGACGAACTCCACCAGCTTCCCGTCCGGGGAGGTGCCGGAGAACCGCAGCCCGCTCTCGGCGATCCGGTCGCGGTAGGCGTTGTTGACCTCGAAGCGGTGCCGGTGCCGTTCGGAGACCTCGGTGGCCTGATATGCCTCGGCCACAATCGAATCCGCTTCCAGCACGGCGGGATAGGCGCCGAGCCGCATGGTGCCGCCGAGGTCGGCGGTGCCGGCGACTGCCTCCTGCTGGTCGGCCATGGTTGCGATGACGGGATCGGGCGTGTCGGGGTCGAACTCCGCGGAACTGGCGTTGGTGATTCCGGCCAGGCGGGCCGCCTCGATCACGATGCACTGCAGACCCAGGCACAGTCCCAGCACCGGCAGGGCGTGGGTGCGGGCGTAGGTGATGGCGCCGATCTTGCCCTCGATGCCGCGGATGCCGAACCCGCCGGGGATCAGCACGCCGTGCATCTCCCCCAGCGCGGCGGCCGCGCCGGCGGGGGTTTCGCAGGCATCGGAGGCCACCCAGTGGATCTCGACCTTCGCGTAGTGGGTGAAGCCGCCGGCCCGCAGCGCCTCGGTCACCGACAGGTACGCATCCGACAGGTCGATGTACTTGCCCACCAAAGCAATTCGCACAGTCTCGTGGGGTTCGTGGACGCGGCGCAGCAGCTCGTCCCACTCGGTCCAGTCAACGTCCTTGAACGGCAGGTTGAGCCGACGCACCACGTAGGCGTCGAGTTCTTCGCGGTGCAGCACCTTGGGGATGTCGTAGATCGAGGGCGCGTCCGGGGTGGAGATCACCCCGTCGATGTCGACGTCGCACATCAGCGCGATCTTGTTCTTCAGTGCCTCGGGGACGTTGCGGTCGCAGCGCAGGATCAGCGCGTCGGGGGTGATGCCGATGCTGCGCAGCGCCGCCACCGAGTGCTGGGTGGGCTTGGTTTTGAGTTCTCCGGACGGGGCCAGGTAGGGCACCAGCGACACGTGCAGGAAGAACACGTTGTCCCGTCCGACGTCGTGGCGGATCTGCCGGGCGGCTTCCAGGAACGGCTGCGACTCGATGTCGCCGACGGTGCCGCCGATCTCGGTGATCACCACGTCGGGGCGCACGCCGTCGGCGTCCGGTTCCGACATGGCCAGGATGCGGCGCTTGATCTCGTCGGTGATGTGCGGGATCACCTGCACGGTGTCGCCGAGGTATTCGCCGCGGCGCTCCTTGGCGATGACGGTCGAATAGACCTGGCCGGTAGTCACATTCGCCGAACCGGACAGATCGCGGTCCAGGAATCGCTCGTAGTGGCCCACGTCGAGGTCAGTCTCGGCACCGTCCTCGGTGACGAACACCTCGCCGTGCTGGAACGGATTCATCGTTCCGGGGTCGACGTTGAGGTAAGGGTCCAGCTTCTGCATGGTGACCTGCAGTCCCCGGGCGATCAGCAACTGGCCCAGGCTACTTGCGGTCAAACCTTTACCTAGCGAGGACGCAACTCCGCCCGTGACGAAGAGATGCTTCGGCTCGGTTTGCGGATGCTTTCGCAGTGGTGGCAACACCAACCTCCGTGACGACGGCGCAGGATCTGAGGGCCTGCCGACCCACGGAATCTCACCCTAACATCGACACGGCGTCTCGGCTCCAGACACGCCCACCCGCGCCCGGACACCGCCTGTGATACGTCGGCCTTATTGCGCCAGCGTGACCGACCCGGCGCCGTGGCCGATGCCGTACTGGCCCGGCTGTCCACCGCCGATCAGGCTGCTGACCGCCATGACGGTGGTGATCCGGCCCGACTCGATGTCCACGTCGTCGACGGTGCTGATCGTGCCGGCCACCGCGGAATCGGTGCGGGCCATTGCCACCGCCGCGGTGCCCGACGCCGACCCGTCCCGGCCGGCCAGGACCGTCGCCGAGCCGTGCGGGGCCAGTGCCGCGGCGAACCGGGCCACGCTCAGCCCACTGGTGCCGGCGTCTTCGGGCAGCGCCCCGCCGGTGAGCACCACGGCCGAGTTGGCCGCGGGGAAACGCTCTTGGGCGTAGGTGATGAAGCCGGTGTCGCGCAGCGCGGCCAGCACGGTGCCACGCGCGGCGTCGTCGGCGGGCGCGATCGTGGGGTTGCGGTTGATCAGCAGCGCGATCCCGAGCAGATCACCGGTCTGCGCGTCCTGGTCGACGAGGTTGGTGCTCAGTTGGGCGCCGGCCGGCACGATGCCGGACTCCAGCACCGCACGCAGCTTTTCCTCGGCGTTGCCGTCGACGAACTGGGCCGTCAGTGTCACCGTTCCGGTGACGGTTCCGCCGGCCTGCCCGATGATCCGCGAGACCGCCTCGACGTCGCCGTCGACGGCATCGGGGGTCCGGAAGATCACCGTGGATTTGCCGTTCAGCGCGTCGCGCACGATCCGGGGGGCCATCTGGGCGTCGAAATCGTTGGCGTTGCTAAGCCGCTCACCCAGCGCGTTGTGCTGTTCGTGCAGCGCGTCGATCTGCTCCCGCAGATCCTGCTTGTCGGACTGCAGCCCGGCCATCAACGGGCCTGACAACAGCCCGGAGCCGAGCACGACGCCGAACACCAGTGCCAGCAGCACTGCCGTCAGCGACATCGCGTGGTAGCGAGGGGTGATCATTGCGGTGCCGACCCCGATTCTTCTTAGTCGATCCCTGTTAGGTCACCCAGTGCCGCAGCCACTGCGACAGGTGGTGCCAGTAGTTGCCGAGCCACTCGAGCACCACGGCGTCCGTACGCGAGATCCACAGCGCGACGATGATCGCCATCAGCATGGTCAGCACCAGCAGCGCGATCGCGCCGGCCGAGATCCGGTTGCGGTAGAGCGTGGCGACCGCCCGGGCGTCCACCAGCTTTTCGCCGACCTTGAGCCGGGTCATGAACATCGACGGGTTGGTCAGCTGGCGGGTCCGGTCGAAGAACGTCTCGATGTTGGCGGTGTGCCCGGCGGTCACCAGCAGCGCCGCACCGTGGTGATCGGCCAGCAGCAGCGCCAGGTCCATCGCGGAACCGGCGGCGGGGAAGGTCATGGCACCGACACCCAGGTCCTGGATGCGCTCCAGACCGGGTGCGTGGCCGTCGGCGTCGGCGGGCAGCACCACCTGCGAGCCGCACCGCAGCACCTCGGCGCTCATCTGGTCGGGGTCGCCGACGATCAGCTGCGGGCGGTAGCCGGCCTTGCGCAGCACGTCGGCTCCGGCACCGACGCCGATCAGCACCGGCTGGTACTCCTTGATGAACGGTTTGAGGCACTTGAGGTCGTCGACGGCGCCGGCTTCGTCACCGACCAGCACCACGTGGCGGCGCCGCAGGTCGACGTCGATCTCGGGGATCCCGATCCCGTCGATCAGCAGCGGGCTCTCGCTGCGGATGAACTCGATGGTGTTGCCGGCGAAGGACTCCAGGTGGGCCACCAGCCCGCTCTTGGCCTCGATCATCATGTCGGCGATCTCGACGTCGCTGCGCTCGACGCCGCGGGCCAGCCGGCGGTCGCCGGAGTACACGGCGCCGTTGTAGAGGCGGACCTTGGCGCCGTCCCGGATCTTCTTGAACACCGTGGGTCCGGCTTCGTCGATCAGCGTGACCCCGTTGGCGACCAATACTTCCGGCCCCAGGTTGGGGTAGCGCCCGGAGATCGATGCCGAGGCGTTGACGACGCCGGCGATCTGGGCTTCCACCAGCGCGTCGGCGGTGATCCGGTCCAGGTCGAGGATGTCGAGGACCACGATGTCGCCGGGGCCCACCCTGCGCAGCAGTCGGTCGATGTCGTGGTCGACCCGAGCCGTACCGACGAGACCGGGCCGAGCGGTGTTACGAGACAGCAGCGCAGACATCTTCATGGGCGCGATTCTGTCCGGGAAGTCGTGTGAATCCGGGGAGGCGCGCCGTAACACCAGCCCCAGAAGTTTCATCACGTCACATCAGTCACACGGCGCTGACCTGTCGTCGCCCTAGCTTTCGGAGCCGGCGCCCCGATCCTCCTGCGCGGCATCCAGCAGCTCTCGCGCGTGAGCCCGGGCGGTGTCGGTCTCCCCCAGCCCGGCCAGCATCCGCGCCAGCTCGCCGACCCGGTCGTCGTCCGCCAACCGCCGGACCCCGCTGGCGCCCTGTCGCCCGGTGGGCTCGACCATCAGGTGCACGTCGGCATAGGCCGCGACCTGCGGCAGGTGCGTCACCACGATGACCTGGTGGGTGCGGGCCAAGCGGGCCAGCCGCCGCCCGATCTGCACCGCGGCCCGTCCCCCCACTCCGGCGTCGACCTCGTCGAACACCATCGTGGTGCCGGCCGAGTCCCGCGATGAGGTGGCCAGCACCACCTCCAACGCGAGCATCACCCGCGACAGCTCCCCGCCGGAGGCGCTCTTGGCCAGCGGCAGCACCGTCATGCCGCGGTGCGGGGCCAGCCCGAACCCCACGTCATCGATACCGTCGGCGCCCGCGTGCACGGTCTGTCCCGACGGCAACCGCAATGCGGACGGGTCCTCGGCGGCGGCCGGGCCGGTGCTCACCCCGATGCTGAATTCGGCATCGGCCATCGCCAACCCGGACAGTTCCGCACTGACCGCCTTGGCCAGTCCACCGGCCGCCTTGGTGCGCGCGGCACTGAGGTCGGTGGCGGCCTTGGCCACCTCCTCGCCCAGCGCGTCGACACGGCGGGCCAACTCGGCGAGTGCTTCTTCGGAGACGTCGAGCTGGGTCAGGCGCTCCCGGGATTGCGCCGCCCAGGCCAGCACCCCGTCGATGTCGGCGGCGTATTTGCGGGTCAGGCTGCGCAGCTCGGCCTGCCGGGCCAGCTTGGCATCCAGCGCGTCGGCGCCGGTGGGCAGATCCTCGAGATAACTGCCGAGCTCGCGGGCCACGTCGCCCACCACGGTGAGCGCCTCACCGAGCTGATCCCCCAGCGCCTGCAGCACCGTGTCGTCGGTGGTGCTCAACGCCGTCTTCGCCTGCCCCAGCCGATCGGTTGCCGAGCTCGGCCCGTCCGCTGCGTCAACTGCTTCGTCGGCGCCGGCCAGGGCCGCCCGCGCGCCGGCGGCCGCGGCGCGCAGCGCGTCGAGCTCGGAGAGTCGCCGGATCTCGGTGGTCAGCGCGTCGTCTTCCCCGGCGCGGGGGTCGACGGCATCGATCTCGCGGAGCGCGAACGTGAGCCGGTCGGCTTCCTGAGCCAGTTCCCGGGCGCGGTCGCGGCGTTCGACGAGCTCGCGCCGGGCGGATTGCCAGGCCTCGCGGGCGGCACGGTAGCGCTCCAGCCGGGGACCGACCGCGGCGTAGCGGTCCAGCGCCGCACGCTGTTCGTCCGGGCGCATCAACCGCAGCTGGTCGTTCTGGCCGTGCAGCGTCAACAGGCTGCCGGTGAATCCGGTCAGCGATTTGGCGGGCACCCCGCGACCGCCCAGGTAGGCCCGCGAAGGGCCGTCGCGGCTGACCGAGCGGGCCGCGATCACCGTGCCGTCCTCGTCGCGCTCCGCCCCGGCGGCCTCCAACAGCTCGTCGATCTGCGCGGCCGCGGCCTGCGCCAGGTCGGCGGTGCAGAACCTGCCCTCCACCACGGCACGGGCGGCGCCGGAACGCACCCGGTTGGCGTCGGCGCGAGCACCGCCGAGCAGGTGCAGCCCGGTGACCACCATCGTCTTGCCGGTGCCGGTCTCGCCGGTCAGCACGGTCAGTCCCCGGTCGAATTCGGCGGTGGCTGCGCTGATGGCGCCCAGGGACTCGATACGGATCTCAGTCAGCACCGGGAGCGCACCCCTACTGTCCCCGCCAGCCGGTGACGGGCAACCGGAATTTGCGCACCAGGCGGTCGGTGAACGGCGAGCGGCCCAGCCGCGCCCACTTCACCGGGGTGACGCCGCGCTGCACTTCCAGGCGCCCGCCGGCCGGCACCAGCATTTTGCGGCGACCATCGCAGAACACCAGCGCGTTGTGGCCGTCGCTTTCGACTTCGATCGCAATGGTCGATTCGGGGCTGGTGACCATGGGCCGGGCGAACAGCGCGTGCGCGTTGTTGGGCACCACCAGGATGGCGTCCAGGTCCGGCCAGAGCACCGGTCCACCGGCGGAGAACGCGTAGGCGGTGGATCCGGTGGGGGTCGACACCAGCACCCCGTCGCAGCCGAACGTCGACACCGGCCGGCCATCCACCTCCACGACGACGCCCAGCACGCCCAGCCGCGGGCCCTTCTCCATGCTGGCCTCGTTGAGCGCCCACCCGCTGTCGATGATCTCGCCGTCGGCGCGCACCACGACGTCGAGCGTCATCCGGTCTTCCACCCGGTAGTCGCGGGCGATGATCTTGTCCAGGACCTGGTCGATGGTGTCGGCTTCGGCCTCGGCCAGAAAGCCGATCCGGCCCAGGTTCACGCCCAGTACCGGGATGTCGGCGCTGCGAGCCAGTTCGGCGGCGCGCAGGAAGGTCCCGTCACCGCCGAGAACGAGCACCAGTTCGCAGCCCTCGGCCGCCCCGTTGTCGGGGTCCACCAGGTCGATCGCGACACCGAATTCGCGGCCGTCGTCAGAACCCGCGTGCAGCGCGCCCTTGTCGACGGCTTCGGCGGTCAGCACCCGCAGCGCGATGCCGTGTTCGTCAAGCACCTTCTCGACGCGGCGAGCGGTGTCGGTGGCCTCTTCACGCCCACTGTGCACCACCAGCAGCACGGTGCGTTGACGATCTCCACTGGTCATTGCGGACCCCTCGCGACGGCATCCTGCACGGCCGCGCGCAACGCGTCACCGGTCAGCGGCGCGGCGGCGGCACGCAGGTGCAGAAAGTATTCGACGTTGCCGGACGGTCCCGGCAGCGGACTGGCGGTGACGGCGACGGTGCCCCACCCCAGTTCTTCGGCGCGGTGCGCCACCGATAAGACCGCGTCTGCCCGCAGGACCGGGTCGGACACCACACCGCCGGAACCCACCTGTTGTCGTCCGACCTCGAACTGTGGCTTCACCATCGGAACGATATCGGCGTCCGGTGACGCGCAGCCAGTCAGCGCGGGCAACACCGTGGCCAGCGAGATGAACGACAGGTCAGCGACGATCAGCTCCGCGGGCCCGCCGACGGCCTCCACCGTCAGGCCGCGGACGTTGGTGCGTTCGATGACCACCACCCGCGGGTCGGTGCGCAGCGACCAGGCCAACTGCCCGTAGCCGACGTCCACGGCGACCACCCGGGCCGCACCCCGATCCAGCAGCACTTCGGTGAATCCGCCCGTCGAGGCACCGGCGTCCAGACACTGTCGGCCGGCCACCGCGATGCCGAAGGTGTCCAGCGCACCGATCAGCTTGTGCGCCCCGCGAGACACCCAGCTGCGTTCGCCGTCGTCCAGCACGGCCAGCGCCGCGGTCAGCGCCACGGCGGTGGCCGGCTTGACCGCCGGGATGCCGTCGATGGTGACCTTGCCGGCATCGATCAATTCGGCGGCCTGCTGACGAGACCGCGCCAAACCGCGCCGGACCAGTTCGGCGTCGACGCGAGCACGCCGCGACATGCCTGACTCAGCCCTTCTCTACCGACTCCAGCGCCCGCACCAACACCTGGTGGGCTTCTTCGAGCCGCTGCGCCAAGGCGTTGAGATCGCTGTGGGCCGGCAGGTCGGCCAGCTCGGCGTCCCCCGGTAGCTCGGCCAGCAGTGCCGCGATGCGTGCTCGGACGTCCTCAATCTCACTGTTCATGGGTGCCACTCACGCTAGTCGATACCGCTTAAGGCCACGTGCCGAGCAGCGACCACTGTTGCAGCGCCGCATCCGCGGTGCCATCGGCAGCCGCGACCGTGAACGGGCGCCCGGCCAGCTCGGCGTCGGCCACCGCGGACGCGAGCGCGCGGACCACCGACAGGCCATCGCCGTCGTCTTCCTCGGGTTGCGCAGCGGCGACGGTGACGGTGGTGCCGTCCACCTGTAGGTCCCAATACGGCTGCGGGCCGATCGCCAGCCGGCCGGCGTCGACGTTGAGCGCCCGCAGGTCATGGCCGAGGTAGGTCGGGCGACGCTCGGCAGCAGCGCCGACGGCGTCACGTGCGGAGCTCACCCCGGTGAGCACCATCAGGCTGGGCAGCCCGGCGGCGTTGGCGGCGGCGATGTCGGTGTCGAGCCGGTCGCCCACCACCAGCGGGGCGTAGAACTCGCCGCGGGCCAGTGCAGCAGTCAGCAGCGCCGGGCCCGGTTTACCGGCCACCTGCGGCTCGGCGTCGGTCGCGGCGCGAAGAGCGGCCACCATGGAACCGTTCCCGGGCAGCAGACCGCGCTCCGACGGCAACGTGTTGTCGACGTTCGTCGTCATCCACAGCGCCCCGGCCCGGATCGCCAGAGCCGCCTCGGCCAGGTCGGCCCAGCCCAGCTCGGTGGAGAGGCCCTGGATGACCGCCGCCGGTTCGTCGGAGGCCAGGCGCACCGCCTCCAACCCGACGGCGCCGATCTCGGCGGCCAGCGAGTCGGTGCCCAGCACCAGGACCCGCGCCCCGGCGGGAAGTTGGGCGGCCAGCAGGCCTGCCGCGATCTGGCCGCTGGTGACGACGTCCTCTGCGGTGGCGGTGAAGCCCAGCTGGTTCAGATGTGCCGCGACCTCGTCGGCGCCGCGCGACGAATTGTTGGTGATGAACAGCGCTCGGCTCTGCAGCTCGGCCAGGGTCTCGACAGCGCCGTCAGTGGGTTCGCCACCGCGGAACACCGTGCCGTCGAGATCCAGCAGCAGGCAGTCGTATTCCTCGGCCAGCGTGGCGCCGCCACCGAGCTCCGCGATGCGGTCCTCCACATCGGTGATGCCCTCGGTGTCGGCCGCCGCGGCGCGCAGGAACCACTCCAGCGCCTCGCCTTGGCGGCCGAGCGCCACCAGCGTCTCGGCGTGCGCGTAGTGCAGCCGGGCCACTGTCGAGCCGGTCCGGTCGGGGTCCGCCGGCGCCGACGACAGCACCGTCAGGGCCTGCTCCAACTGGCCCAGGTCGGCGCGAGCACCGGCGGCGACGATCCGCATCTCGTCGGCCTCGTCACCCTCGAGCTGTTCGGCATCCGGGCCGGTGGCCAACTCGATCGCCCGCTGGGGGCGACCCAGGCCGCGTTCGCAGTCGGCGATCAGCGGCAGCAGCGCGGACTTGCTGCCCATCCGCCGGGCCGCCCGCAGCTCGCCCAGCGCCTGCGACCAATCCCCGCACTGATAGGCGGCGATCCCGACGGCTTCGCGGACCGCGGTGATCCGCGTCGACCGGGACCGGGCCGCCTTGGCATGCCGCAGTGCGGCCTCGGGGTCGTCGTCGAGGAGCATCCCGGCAGCGACCAGGTGGCAGGCCACCGCGTCGGCGGTGACCCGGTTGAGCGTGCTCAGCTCCCGGCGCACTTCCGGAGCCAGCTGCTTGGGCTCGATTCCCTCGGGCAGCGGCGGATCGTCGTAGCGCGGGGTGGTCTCCTCGCCGGCAGCTCGCGGAGGTCGCGGCGTACTGTCCTGGTCCCGCCGTGGCCGCGCGGAACGGTCGTAGTCCCGCGGGGGCCGGGCGGCACCGTCGCGTTCCCGCGCCGGCCGCGAGACGCCGTCGCGGTCCCGAGGTGGCCGCGGACTGCCATCGCGGTCGCGCGGCGGCTGCGAACGACGATCACGATCCGGTCCCGCGCCCCGCGGTGTCCGGCGCTGATCACCGGCTCCCCGGAACGAACCACCACCGGACTGCCCAGGACGGCTCCCGGATTGCCCGGGCCGGCCTCGTCGCCCGGCATCCCCGGAGCCCCTGCCGCCCCGCGGCCCGTCGCCGCCATTGCCGTGTTCGGCCACCTCGCGCCCTCCGGTCGTAACAGTGCTACGGCAAAAGGATACGGCGGGGATCGCCGACCTCTTGACACGGTCGCATTTACGCGATCTGTTCGCGCAAAACATAGAACATGTGGAAAATGCCTGTGCCCCCCAACTGTTGTTGGGGGGCACAGGACTTTAAATTGTGTTCGGCGGTGTCCTACTTTTCCACCCGTGTGGGCAGTATCATCGGCGCTGACAGGCTTAGCTTCCGGGTTCGGGATGGGACCGGGCGTTTCCCTGTCGCTATTTCCGCCGTAACTCT